>CBINON010000005.1:0-188549 GCA_966252325.1 uncultured bacterium
CCAGCGATGATGCCGATGAAAACCCCTTCACCTTCACCGTCCAGGGCCGCGGCATTGCGCCCGAGATCGGCCTCAGCGGCAATGCCGTCGCCATCGCCAGCGGCGACACCACCCCCAGTGCCGACGACCACACCGACTTCGGTTCGGTGCGTCTCGACGGCGATCCCTTCTCGCGCAGCTTCACCCTGAGCAACTCCGGTGAGGCCACGCTCGATCTCGGCGAACTCGACCTTGAGGGCGATGCCGACTTCACCCTGCTTGCCCCCCTGCCGGACTCGCTCGCACCCGGCGCCAGCACCACCTTCAGCCTCGTCTTCACCCCCACCGCCCTCGGCGACCGCAGCGCCGTTGTTGCCATCGCCAGCGATGATGCCGATGAAAACCCCTTCACCTTCACCGTCCAGGGCCGCGGCATCGCGCCCGAGATCGGCCTCAGCGGCAACGCGGTCGCCATCGCCAGCGGCGACACCACCCCCAGCGCCGACGACCACACCGACTTCGGTTCGGTGCGTCTCGACGGCGAGCCCTTCTCGCGCAGCTTCACTCTGAGCAACACCGGTGAGGCCACCCTGCATCTGTCCGGCGCGTCCAGGGTCGAAGTGACCGGCCCGCATGCCGAGGACTTTGAAATCCTCCTTGAACCTTCGAGCCCGCTCGAACCCGGCGCCAGCACGACCTTCACCCTTGCCTGCCGAGCGCGTCTGCCAGGTGAACGCCGGGCCGAGGTGCGCATCGCCAGTGATGACCCCACGACCCCGGAATTCCGCTTCACCGTCCGCGCCTTTGGTCAGCTGCCACAGGCGCTCGCCCAAAACCTCACCTTCGATCCCCCCAAGGTCATTTATCTCAGCCAAAGTCCGCTGGCCCTGTTGGCGACAGCCAGTTCGGGCCGGCCCGTCCTGCTGGAAGTGGTCGCCGGGCCCGGGGTTCTGACCGACAACCTGCTGCAGGTGCAGGAAGCCGGTGTCATCAAGCTGCGTGCCAGCCAGGCGGGTGGTGGCAATGACGCGCCCGCAACACCGGTGCTGCGCTCCATCACCGTCAAGCCGGATCCGAACCAGTTGACGCTGATTGACCTCGTCCAGGTCTACGATGGCACGCCGCGCGAGGTGCGCGTGCTGGGCACCGACGGACCTGTGACGCTGACCTACAAGATCGCGGGTGTGGAGGGCAGCGAGGCGCCGGTGAACGCCGGCAAGTACGCCGTCAAGGCACGCGCCGGCACACGCACCAAGGCCGGCACTCTCACTGTCCTGAAGGCCCCGCTGTGGGTGACCCCGGAGGATGCGCGCCGCTTCGCCGGCCAGGCCAACCCGGCCTTCACGGCCGAATACCGGGGTTTTGTCGAGGGCGAGGACGAGGCGGTGCTGCAAAGCCTGCCGGTGTTGACCACCCGGGCCAAGGCCTCCAGTCCGGGCGGCTTTTATGCGATCACCTCCAAGGGCGGCACCGCGGCCAACTACGAACTGCGTCACGGCGCCGGCACCCTGTTTGTGGAAACCTTCGGCAGCACCTGGGCCGCGTTGCTGCGCGACGGCGATCGTCCCGCCGGCCGGGTCGAGATCGTGCTCAACGCCGCCAACACCAGCTTCTCCGCCAAACTGCAGCATGCCGCCTCCGCCCTGCCCCTGGCCCTGGCCGGACCGCTCACCCTCGATGCCGATGCCGAACGCACCTCCGGCAGCGCCCGCCTCGAAAAAAACGGCCAGGTCTGCCAGCTCGACTTCACCCTCGATCTCGACGGCCGCCTGAGCGCCGAGGCCACCTGCGACGGCCTCGCCCTGCAGGCCGATGACGGCCGGCGCCTGCGGGCCAAGTCCGCCGGTGATGTCGAACATGCCGGCGTCTACACTGTGCTCCTGGAACCGGCACTGCCGGCGGCCGACGACGTGCCGGGCGGAGCCGGCTGGGCCCGGGCCGGCATTGACGACAACGGCCTGATGAGTCTGGCCGGCAGCCTCGGCGACGGCACCCGCTTCACGGCCAGCGTGCCCTCTGATGAAGCCGGGGATCCCGGCTACCTGCTCTTCCTGCAGCCCTACCAACCCGCGCGTGCCGGTGCCTACCTCGGCGGTGCCTTCACCCTGCAGCCGCACCCGGCACTGGCCGGACGGCGCCACGTGCCGGAAGCCGTTCTCGCCTGGGACAAGGTCGGCTTGGCCAAGGACACCGCCTACCCGGAAGGTTTCAGCGGCCGCGACGTCGTTCTGCTGCTCGATCCCTGGCTCAAGCCGGCCCGCGGCGAAAGCCTTGCCCCACGCCTGGGCCTGACCGGGAATTCCCTGCGCATTGAGCACGACACCAGCGCCGCGACCGCTGACCTCCCCAGCCTGCTCCAGCTCGGCAGTCGCAACCTGATCGTGCTCGAACCCGCCGCCAACCCAACCCAATGGAAGGCCTCGCTGAAAACCGACAGTGGCCTGCTCAGCGGCAGTTGGGTGCGCCTTGTGGACGGCAAAAAGCAGACCCTGAAATGGACCGGCCTGTTGCGCCAGCCCTCGCTGGCCGGCGATGTCTTGATCGGCGCCGGCCACTTCCTGCTGCCGAACTCCGGCACCGGTCAAACCACCGGCGAAGTGCGTTTCCTCAAGCCGGAGGAGTGAAGGCAAGCTCGGAGCTTGGAGCCAAGAGCAGAGAGGCGATCGCGAGCACTCCTGGGCTTCACCCGTCTCGAGGCGGCAGGGAGGCTGCGGGCTGAGCCCGGTACTACGTTGTCAGCCAGATCCGCACTGCATGATCCAAGCTGCGCAACCTAGAGCGTGGGGCACGGAACCAAGGGTGAGGAGTGATCCAAAGGCTCAGCGACCTCTCAGCTCTCCGCCCACCTACTTCTCCAGCGGTCTTTCGAAGCGAACTGCGCCGGTAACGGCGGCATCTCCGCCTGGCAAGGCAGGCACCAGAAACTGACCCGCGCCGAGCTCCACAAGAACCGCGCCATGCGGCTGTCGCGCCACGCCGATGAAGCTCACACGCCGCTGCACAGGCCGTGCGACACCCGGCAGCGAGTCCGCCAGAGTGAAGCCGCCGCTGATCACGCCATTGGCTGGGTTGACCTTGGCCTTCCAGGAGGTGGCATTGGCGGGTTCAGTCACGGGCGCGATGACACGAATCTGATTATTGGCGTCCCAGTGCAGATCGGTCGGCAAATCGATGGCGGCCACACTGTCAACGCCTTCATGCACAACGGTGAAATCCCCGCCCTCTGACAGCTCCAGCAAGTCCGCGAGGCTGCGGTTCTTGTCGGGTTTCACCCAGGGATCGAGGGTGACAAGGCAGGTGACCGGGCCAAAGCCATCGCGATAAGAAGCGTCTTTCTCTCCGGCGGCTTTCTGCCACCAGAGTTGCGTGTCGGCACTTCCAGGAATCCACATCCGCCCGGCCAACTCGGGATGATCCTGCAACCCGAGCCAGCCGGCGAGGTGGCTGTTGAGTCGCTTGTAAGGCAGAGTGAAGCAACGGAAGCCGGCCTGGGGATCCGCCGCCAGGGAAGCGGTGAAGGGCGTGGCATCGCCGAGACGGCCGGTCAGCTTGAGGTTGCCTTTGGCGTCGAGCACGGCCACCGCGTGGCCAGCCCCTGCAGGCGTGCTGGCATCCGCCGGCTCAGCACTCGCCAGCACGAGAGTGTGCGTGCCAACGGGAACCTGATCGGCAACTGTTGGCGTGTAGAGCTTCTTGCCCGAGTCACTGGCCGCAATGTCCTCGGCATTGGCCGAGAGTTCGGCTGCAAAATCCGCCTCGAAGGGAAGGGTGAATTGCACGGAATAAACATTCTCGCCCTTGCGGATCGGATCGGTTCGGCCGCTGGCCTGTTCGGCCTGCGAGTCGATCGTCAGGGTTCCCTTGAAGGGCAGTGGATTCAGCTCGCCGGAAACCGTCAGTTTGCCGGTGAAGACCGTGCTGCTGGCGGCAACCACCAATTCCACCTTGGCCGCGGGCTCTTCATTCGTATCCACCAAGAGGGCCTCATAACGGCCCGCAAAGGTCTCCACGGTCAGACGCCCCGGAATCGGCACCAGGCGATAATTGGCCAAGGCACCCCCGCTCGGCGTGATGGCATAAACACCGCCTGGACTCGACGTTTTGGCCGGAGTCACCGCCACAGGACGACGCGCGCTCTCGTCGGCAAAGACGGTTGCTTCATCGTCTCCATCGGCGAACCCCTCAAACACCAACCCGAGGGGCGGATTCGACTCGCCGACAAAACGCCGCTGGTGCTCCGCTGTCACCGTCAGGGGCGCCGGCAAGATCACCAACTTGCCCGTCAGGGAGCGACCATCAACGGCCGCCTTGACGGTGTAAGTGCCGGCGTTGACCGGCGGATCCGAGGATTCCTCCCGGTTTATCACATAGGTCAAAATGGGCTCTTGCAGGTTTCCCAACACCCCGGCTTGCTTCGGGGTTCCATCATACACATGCAGCAAATCCGTCAGCACCACACGTGCGGTTGCTTCGGCCACCGTAAAACTCTGCGTGACGGGTTTGGCGGCCTGATAATCCACACTCCCCGGCTGGCTCGCACGCACCACGACCTTGCCGGAGCCGGTCAGCACCAAGGCCTCACCCGCCACACGGGCGGGGCCGGACACCACTTCCAAAAGAATCGGCAAGCCGGAACTGGCACTGACATACAAAGTGATGGGGCCTTCGCCGAGATAAAACCTGGCCGCTGGTTTGGGGAAAGTGATCACCTGAGCCAGAGGAGCCACCCGTTCCGCGATCACGGTCTGCAGACTCCCAAGATTGACCCAGCCGCAGTTGGCTGAATAGGCAAACCCTGTCAAGGAACCCGTGGCGAGATCAATCCGTGGCGGCTCAGCGATCGTTGGATCGAAGACCACCCACCCGATGTTGGCGCCATAGGCATAGCCGACCAGCCCGCCGGAACCATCGTGATTCACCCCGATGTCACCCGCGGTTAGTCGGTACTGGCTGCCAGCTCCCGTCGGTGAGCCTGAGCCAAAGTCCAACCAGCCGACGTTGGCGGAGTAGGCGCGGCCGGCCATGAAATGATCCGTGACCACCAACCCTTCCGGGCCAGCAGGATCCCACAAACCGTTGATCCAGCCGAAGTTCGCCGCATGGGCCGTCTCCGAACCTGCCACGATGGAACTCGAGGCCTGGCTGACGGTGGCGCTCCCGAGCAGGACGGCCACCAGAAATCGTAGGGACTTCATGGCGGAAGTGGACTCGGATTAGAGCGAGAAGTTGGCAAAGGGATTCGTGGCGGCCGCCGGAGCCTGCAGCGGCGCAATGCCGTTGCTGCCCGGGGCCGGATTCACGGGCAACCCTGTATTGCCACGCAGGGTGTTGCGGATGATCACATTGGCATCGCTGCCGACCCAGATGCCGTTTCCGCCGTTGTCCGAGGCGGTGCACCCCTCCACGGTGTTGCCAAAGAGTCCCTTGAACCCGGCAAGCGCGTTGTTGGAGGCGATGCAATCGCTGAGGCGGCAGTTGTCTTCAAAGGCAAAACCGTTGCCCAGCAATCCCGGCGGTCCCTCCTGCGGGCCATTGTGGTCAGCCGTGCAATCCTTGAAGGCGCTCTCCGAGCGGACATGGAATCCGTCGCCCGCATTCGACTGCGCCACGCACTGCACAAAGCGGGTGGCATTCTGCAGCAACCCCGGGGCCGGCCCGGAATTCTCCACCCAAAAACCATGGTCCTGGTTCGACAGACTGGTGACGTTGATCAGGCTGCAAGCGTTGCGAATGTGCACCCCCGGATCGCCGTTGTTGATGGCGGTGCAGTCCGCCAGCGCGCTGCCCTGATTGAGGTCAAAACCCGTCGAACCGCAGTCCCGCACGGCACAACCGGTGACACTCGCGCTGTGGGCCGCCACGATGCCGCAGCCAGCCACTGCATTGACATTGCTGTCAACGATACGGACAGAGTCCTCCCCGAGAATGCCGATGCCCTGGATGCCAGTGGCGGTGCAGGAAGTGACCACTGACGCACGACCGACATAAATGCCACTGTGCGGGCCCGCACCACCACCCGCCTCCTGAGTCCATGGCCCACGCACATGACACTGATCCACCAGGCCATCTTCACTCAGCTTGATGCCGTAGGTGCTCATGCCGGCCACATCCACGTGGGTGACCGAACTGTCGTCGCCGAGCAAGGCGCCCTGAATCCAAGCGCCTTGAATGCGACCGTTCATCACACGGGTGCGATGATAGACGGTCGCTCCCCCCGCCCCATCGATCGCCACCGGGCCGACACCCGCACCGGAGTAACGAAGTTCAAAACCCGCAAGATCAAGAGTGACGTTATCGGCCGCGATCACCACAGGCAGATCGAGGTTTTCGGTCAGGTAGTACCGACCGGGCTGGTCCAGTTCATAATACCCCAGAGAACCATTGAGGTTGGGCTTGGCGACATCCCGGCTCGGCAGATGTTCACCGGGATCGATCTGCATCAGCGTCTTCATGCTCGGCACCGGATTGCCGGAAGCATCCAATGCGCGTTCACTGACATAAGGAGAGGCAGAGTTGGGCGGCGTTAGCTGGCCCTGAGCCATCAAAGAGGGGGCGCCATGCAGAGCTGCCAGAAAAACAAGAACCAAGAATTTCTTCGTATTTTTCATAATTACGCAAAAGGGTTTAAGAGGATGGGCGCTTTGACAAAAGCTCAAAATCGAAAAGTTCTCGTCAGACGGAAGCGAAGGGGCTGCTCCAGGGTTTCAGCCCCTCGCGAAGTGGCCAGTCGGCAATGGGCTGAAGCCCGGGAGTGCGTGGCCAACCAGTCCAATCCTCCTGCCTCCAAGCGATTTGCCCCACGCTCTGTGCCAGACAGCTCGGAGCAGAGAGCCAAGAGCAGGGCACCCCGAAGATTGAGGCCTCCAGGCTCCAGGCCCTTCGCTCTACGCTCTACGCTCTGCACTCAGCGCGCCTGTCCGAATCCAGCCGCCAAGGTTTTTGCCTCGGTCAGAACCTGCCCGGCGTAATCCTGGCATGAAGCGTTTATCCAGCTTGCTCGTCGCCGGCCTGGCCATCACCCTCGGCATCGGCGCCTGCGCGGCAACCCGGGCCGGCTATGAAACCGCCCCTTACGAGGTCCTGCGCAGCGAGGGAAGTTTCGAGCTGCGCGCCTATCCGGAACTGCCGCTGGTCACCACCCGCAACGATGGTGCCGATGGCAGCTTCATGCGCCTGTTTCGCTACATCAGCGGCGCCAATGCCACCCAGGAGAAAATCGCCATGACCACGCCGGTGTTCATGGTCGACAACCGGATGGCCTTTGTGCTGCCGGCTGAGAAAAGCCAAGCTCCCGCACCCGCCGCCAAAGACGTCCGGCTCGAAAAACGCCCCGCCGGGCATGTCGCGGTCCACCGCTTCAGCGGCCAGCGCTCCGCTGCGGGGGACGCCGTCGCCCTGACCCAACTGCGCACCTGGATGGCGCAGCAGGGCCTCGAGGAAACCGGCAAACCCTTCAGCGCCTCCTACGATCCCCCCTGGACCCCGGGGCCGATGCGCCGCAACGAGGTGCTGGTGCCGGTGGGGAAGTAGCGGAGGGCGTGGAGCACAGGGCAGAGAGGCCAGGAAAACCTCAGACCTCCATGCTCTACGCTCTGCGCCTTGCCCCGCTCAGTTCGAGCGGCCGAGGTAGCTGTTGTCCTCGGTCTTGACGCTGATCTTGTCGCCGGGGCCGATGAACAGCGGCACCTGGACCTGCAGGCCGGTCTCCATGATGGCGGCCTTGTAAACGTTGTTGGCGGAATCGCCCTTCACGCCTTCCGGAGCCTCGGCCACGGTCATCACCACGGACGGCGGCAGTTCGATGCCAATGACGACGTCATCGGCAAACTGGATCGTGTACTTCTGGCCCTCAATGAGGTAGTTCTTGGCGTCCTTGACCTGATCGGCCATGAGCACCACGTCCTCGAAGGTTTCGGGGTGCATGAAGTGATAGTCCTCGCCGTCCTTGTAGCTGTACTCGTGCGGCTCACGGTTGAGGTTGACGGACTCCAGCGACTCGTTGGAGGTCATGCGCAGGTTGTACACCTTGCCGGTGCTGAGCGCGCGGACCGACATCTGGACGTAGGAAGCCATGCGCGGCGGCGTCTTCAACTCGAAGTCGGAGACGAGGCACACCTCGTTGTTGTAACGGACGGCGTGGCCTTTGCGAAGGTTGATGACGGGGGTGGAAGCCATAAGACCGTGCGTTTTAGGCAAGTTCCGGGCAAATGCAAGGGAACAAATGCCCCCGGCCGGAGGCGCCCCGGCGGCCTGGTCGCCCGGCCTTTTCCGATTTTCCCGCCCTTGCAAGCCCGGCTGGAGCATGTGCGCCATGCATCCCTTGGCATCCATGCGACGGAAATTGGCGGACTGAGCCGCCCGTGACACGCGGCCCGCGCCGGTGGCGTTGGTGGTCCGCATGAAAGCCCTGCTGCCCTCCGCCTGTGCCCTGCTCGCCCTGGCCCTGAACACCCCCGCCGCCGAGGTGCCGGCCGCCTCGAAAAAGATCGACGCCCTGCTCGCCGCCGGCTGGAAAAAGCAGGGGATCCCGCCGAATCCACCGGCGGGCGACGAGGTTTTTCTGCGGCGTGCCTACCTGACGGTGGTCGGCCGCATCCCGACCTATGAGGAGGCGCGTGCCTTTCTCGAATGCGAGGCCCCCGACAAACGCGCCCGCCTGGTCGACGCCCTGCTCGCCTCCGAGGGCTACGTGCACCACTTCTTCAACTACTGGTCCGACGTGCTCCGCGCACAGAGCGCCGGGATCGCCGGCAGCACCACGGCGCAGAACTACCTCAACTACCTGCGCGAGTCGCTGCGCAGCAACAAGCCCTACGACCAGCTGGTGCGCGAACTCGTCTCCAGCGAGGGCACCTGCTTCGACACCGGCGCCATCGGCTACTACATGCGCGACCGCGGCATGCCGCTCGACAACCTGTCGAACACGACCCGCGTCTTCCTTGGCACGCGCATGGAGTGCGCCCAGTGCCATGATCATCCCTTCGACAAGTGGACGCAGAAGCAGTTCTACGAAATGGCGGCCTTCACCCACAACATGACCTCGGGCGCCTACCGCAGCACCACCGCCGACCAGACCAATAAAAAGATCCGCGAGGACAAGTCGCTCGACAAGCAGACCCAGGACCTCATGCGCCAGGCGATCACCGAGGTGGTGCGCCCCCTGCGCGACACCCAGGTCGTGCAGAACAAGAGCGCGATCCGCCTGCCGCACGACTACAAGTACAGCGATGCCAAGCCCAAGGATGTCGTGCCCGCCGCCGTCATGTTCGGCAAGCCGGTGCAACTGACAAGGGAGTCGGACCCGAGCGCCGTCTTTGCCGACTGGCTGACCTCGCCCGACAACCCGCGCTTCACCAACCTCATCGCCAACCGCCTGTGGAAAAAGGTCTTCGGTCTGGCCCTCATCGAACCCTTTGATGAGCTGACCGACTCCAGCACGGCCTCGAACCCCGAGCTGATGAAGTTCCTCGAGCGGCAGATGGTCGAGCTGCGCTACGACATGAAGGCCTATCTGCGCATCCTGCTCAACACCGAGACCTTTGGCCGCACCAGCACCCGCGAGGTCGGCATGGGTGAGCCCTACCACTTCCCCGGCCCGGTCTTCCGCCGCATGAGCGCCGAACAGGCCTGGGACTCCGTGATCGCCCTGGTCAGTCCGGTGCCGGACCAGCCCAACTGGTCGGGCCGCGAGCGCGAGCGCATCGAGCTCGAGAAGCGCGGCCTGCTGGCGAAGATGCTCGACAAGACCGAGCCCGAGCTGCTGTTCGAAGCGGCGCGCGAGGTCGCCGGCGCCATGCGCGAGCAGAACAAGGAGTTCGACCAGCTGCGCAAGGAACTGGATGCCGCGCGCGCCAAGGAGGACAAGGAGAAGATCAACGACATCCAGCGCCGACTCGGCCAGAGCCAGCGCATCCTGCGCGAAACGGTGTCGCGCTGCTTCCATGCCGCGGCGGCGAAGTCGAGCAATGCCGAGGTGAAAGCCCTGCTGGTCGAGATGAGCGGCGGTGGCGAGATGGAAATGGCGATGATGAACGCCATGGAGACGCCACGCGTCGAGGCGCGTGACCGCCCGCTCGACGACGCCCTGAAGGCGCGCCTGGAGAAGGATGCCGCCCTGCTCGGCCTCAAGGACGCAAAGAGCCGCAAGTCCTATGAAGCCTACCTGAAGACCCTGCATCAAACCTGGGTGCGCGCCGCCGAACTGCCCTCGCCCGCCCCGCGCGGTCACTTCCTGCGCGAGTTCGGCCAGAGCGATCGCGAGGTCATCGAAAACGCCAGCGACGAAGCCTCGGTGCCACAGGCCCTGCTGGTGATGAACGGCCCCATCGGCGGCCAGGTCAGCAACGGCTGGTCGGCCCTCTCGCTCAACCTGCGCCGGGCCAAGACCGCCGATGAAAAGCTCGACGTGCTCTTCCTCAGCCTGTTCGCCCGCAAGCCGGCCGAAGCCGAACGCGCCCAGTTGCGCCAGCGCCTGGAAAGCTACGCCGGCAGCAAAACCCTCTGGGAAGACCTCACCCTCGCCGCCCTCAGCACCCAGCGCTTTTTGTTCGTGGAGTGAGCCCCGGCGGTTCTCGGTTCGTCATTCCGCAATCCACAATCCGCAATCCGCATTCATCATGAACTCCTCCCCCCTCCGTTCCTCCGGCAGCGATCTGTCGCGCCGCACCCTGATGACCCGCCTGGCGCAGTCCTGCCTCGGCGTCGGCCTGCTGCCGTCGATGGAACACCTGTTTTCCGCGCGCGCCTTCGCTGCCGGTGAAGGCGCGGCCAAGGCCATGCAGGCGCCGACCGCGCGCAACGTCATCTTCCTGTACATGAACGGCGGCCAGAGCCACCTCGACACCTGGGATCCGAAGCCCGGCAACACCGAGGTCATGGGCGCCACCAAGGCCATCAAGACCAGCGCCGACGGCGTGCAGATCGGCGAGTACCTGCCGCGCACGGCGAAGCAGATGCACCATGCCTGTGTCATCAACTCGATGGCGACCAACACCGCCGCCCACGAACAGGCGAACTACTTCATGCACACCAGCTATGGCCTGCGCAGCACGATCAAACATCCCGGCATGGGGGCCTGGCTGAGCTTCTACCAGGGCCCGGGCAATCCGGCCCTGCCGCCCTACGTTTTCATCGGCAATGACAGCCGCCACCCGGGTGCCGGCTACATGCCGAAGAAGCACGGACCGCTCATGGTCAACAACCCCGAGGCCGGCCTGCAGAACGCGCGCCCGGCGAAGGGCGTCACCGAGGACCGCTTTGCCCTGCGCCGCGACCTCGCCCAGGTGCTCGACGGCGACTTCCAGAAGACTTGGGACGTGCCGGGCGTCAAGGCCTACGCGGACATGTACGACGACGCCGTGCGCATGATGAAGAGCGAGGACCTGGTGGCCTTCGACCTGGGCAAGGAGCCCGAGGAACTGCGCAAGAAGTATGGCAAGGAAAGCTTCGGCCAGGGCTGCCTGCTCGCCCGCCGCCTGGTCGAGCACGGCGTGCGCTTCGTCGAGGTCTCGCTCGGCAGCTGGGACACCCACACCGCCAACTTCATCACCACCCCGCGCCTGTGCGAAACGCTCGACACCGCGCTCAGTGCCCTGGTCCAGGACTTGGAATCGCGCGGCCTGCTGCAGGAGACGATGATCGTCATCGCCTCGGAATTCGGGCGCACACCCAAGATCAACCAGAACCAGGGCCGCGACCACTACCCGGTCTTCTCCTGCGTGCTGTTCGGCGGCGGCATCAAGGGCGGGATCAAATACGGCGCCACGGACAAGGACGGCGCCCAGGTGGCCGCCGACAAGGTCGGCCCGCCCGACCTCAACGCCACCATCGGCTACGCCCTCGGCCTGCCGCTCAGCCAGGTGATCTACTCGCCGAGCAAGCGCCCGTTCACCGTCGCCGACAAGGGTCAGCCCCTCGTGCACCTGTTCGCGTGACGACGCGGGGCTGAAAACGCCTCAATCCTCCTGGCGCAGCGCCTCTTCGGCCTCGAGGCCGAAGAGGAATTCGAAGTCGCCCTTGTCGAGTGTGCTGGCGAAGCCGCCCTGGCCGAGGATGTTGGAGGAGAGCAGGCTCTTCTTCTGCTGCAGCAGCATGATCTTCTCCTCGATCGTGCCCTTGGTGATCATGCGGTAGGCCATGACCGGCTGGGTCTGGCCGATGCGATGGGCCCGGTCGATGGCCTGGGCCTCGACGGCCGGGTTCCACCAGGGGTCGTACAAAATGATGTAGCTGGCGGCGGTCAGGTTGAGGCCGCTGCCGCCGGCCTTGAGGGAGAGCAGGAAGACACTGGCGCCCTCGTCCTCCTGGAAACGGCGCACGACCTCCGCGCGGTTCTGCGTGGCACCGGTGAGCCAGTAGTGCGGCACTCCCATGTCCTGCAGACGGTCGCGCAGGATTTCGAGCATGGAGACGAACTGGCTGAACAGCAGGACCTTGTGGCCTTCGGCATGCAGTTCCTCGATCAGTTCCAGGGTGGCGCCGAGCTTGGCACTTTCCTCTCCGGCGGCGGAGGCGTCGGCCAGCACCGGATGGCAGCAGATCTGGCGCAGGCGGGTGAGCGCCTGCAGGATGGCAAAGCGGCGGCGTGTGAGCACCTCAAAGCCGGAGGCGGAGAGCACCATCTGCTGGGCGCGCGCCAGTTCCTCGCGGTAGCGGCGGGCCTGGGCCTCGCTCATCTCGCAGAGCAGGGTTTCCTCGCTGCGCGAGGGCAGTTCCTTGGCCACCTGCGACTTGGTGCGGCGCAGCAGGAAGGGCTTCAGGCGCGCGTGCAGACGCTCGGAGGCGGCGGCGTCCTTGCGGCGGTCGAAGTGACGGTGGAAGTACTTGCGGTCGCCGAGCGCGCCGGGCGTGGCGAAGGTCATCAGGCTCCAGAGATCAAGCAGGCGGTTCTCCACCGGTGTGCCGCTGAGCACGAGGCGGTTCTCGGCCTTGAGCTGGCGCGCCGCGCGCGCCGCCTTGCTGTCGGGATTCTTGATGTGCTGGCCCTCGTCGAGGATGATGGC
Source organism: uncultured bacterium (assembly GCA_966252325.1). Lineage (GTDB taxonomy): Bacteria > Verrucomicrobiota > Verrucomicrobiia > Verrucomicrobiales > Verrucomicrobiaceae > Prosthecobacter. Next base: position 12,981 of record CBINON010000005.1, read on the forward strand.
CAGCCACTTGACCGTTTCCAGCAGTTCGGCGCAGCCGCGCAGCTGGGCGTAGTTGATGACCAGCACGTGCTGGTCGCTCAGCAGGCGCTCCAGGTCGAGCTCGTCCTTCTCCCGCAGCACCTGCACGCGCAGTTCCGGCGCGGCCTTGGCGAACTCGGTGGCCCAGACGTCGAGCACCGACTTCGGGCAGACCACCAGACAGGGCCAGGCCTTGCGGTAGCGTCCGCGCAGCCAGAGCACCCAGGCAATGCTCTGGATGGTTTTGCCGAGGCCCATGTCATCGGCCAGGATGCCGCCAAACTTGTTCAGGCTCAGGTAGGCCAGGAAATGGTAGCCCTCCACCTGGTAGGGGCGCAGGGTGACAGCGAGACCCTCAGGCACGGCGGGTTTTTCATCGAGGCGCGCCTGCTCCATGCGCTGGGTGAGCATCTGCCAGGCGCGCGGATGAATGACCTCGCGCACGGCCTGGCCGGCCAGCTGGCGCCAGTGCAGGCGGTGCGCCTCACCGGTGAACTCGTCGAGATCAAGCCCCGCCTGATCGAGGATCGTCTGCTGTTCCTCGGACAGCTCAAGCTTGACCCGCCGCCACGTGCCGTCGGCCAACTGCACGAAGCCGCCCTTGGCGGCGACGAGTCGGCGGATGTCGGCGGGCTTGAGATCGGCGCCGTCGACCTCAAAGATCAGGCTCAGGTCAAACCAGTCGATGTCGGCGGTCTGCGCCGCTTCCAGCCGCACACGGGCGATGAGCGGATCGGCGAGGATCGTCTGCAGACGCTCGTCGGCCTGCAGGTTCACACCGTTGGGCAGGCCCTGCGCCCAGGCCATGAAGTGCTCGGGAAAGGTCTTGGTCAGGCGCACGCGAAAGCCGTCCTGCTCGGGGTCGTAGACGGCGCGCAGGTCATGCAGGGCGGCCTCGGCGGCGGCGAGCGGGCTGCGGTCGCTGCACAGGATGGTGTCGTCCTCCGGGCGTCCGTCGAGCGCCGGCTGCCAGCCGCCATGGCGCAGCACTTCGCGCACACGACCGTCGGGCGCACGCGCCTCGATCTGAAACACGGCGTGCTCGGTGCCGCCGAGCGGGCCGCGGGCGACGCAGCCGGCGCGAATGCCAACCTCGAGCACCTCGTGGCGCACGCGCGCGGCGAGTTCCGCGGGCAGCGGCAGACCGAGACGTTCGAGGAAGGTGATGCCCTCCTGGCTGGCGAGCGCGCCGACCGGAATGGCGACCGGCTCTTCAATGCGGGTGTCACCGGCAAACCAGAACGGGCCTTCAAAGAGGGTGTCGCCACCGAGGTAAAGCGTGCGTGCACCCGGCAGCACGCGCAAGGGCAGCGGCGCCGGCGCACCGTCGGCACGCACCAGGGTCAGACGCAGTTGGTGACTCCCCACATCCTCGCAGCCCTGCCAGCGCAGGGGCGCTTCCGCGCGCTGGAAGGGCGCTTCGTCGAGGGTGAGCAGGCGGCTGGCGAGAGCCGGTTGCTGGAAGAGCGAGCCCAACCAGCCGCCGTGGGCATCGAGATCGAAGCGACAGAGATCCCCGCTGGCCGTCTTGGCCGGCCCGAGACAGGCGAGCAGCAGCAGTTCGGCCTCGGCGGGCAGGCGCAGGGCGCCGCGTTCCTGCTCGCGTGCGGCGACCGACAATTCGGCGTGGCTGACGGGTCGGAAGCCCGGGGCATCATCCCAGCGCGCCTGCAGGCGCGCCTCCGCCGGCGTGAGGATCAGGCGAAAATCCGCCAGGGCAGGCCCATGCGGGGGCCTGCTGTCGAGCGCGCGCAGCACCTCGCGGATGCGCTCGCGCCAGAGCGGCAGGGTGCGCTCCTGGCGCCAGCCGCCGAGACGTGCCCGCACGGCATTGAGATCGGCAAAGCCGCGCAGAAAGGGCGGTGCCGGCAGTTTTTTTTCGTCGAGCGCCAGCGCCACATAATCCCAGAAATCACGCAGGTTGGCCGGCGGCTCCGGCCAGAGATTGAGGGGTTCCGTACTCTGGATGCTCCAACGCGAGTGCAGACGCACCATGTCCTGATCGTAGATGCGACCGCCGGCCGCGCGCACACGCTCGAGGCGCTTCTCCAGCTTGCCCAGGTAATTCTCCTCATCGGGCGTCAGCCGGCGCGCCAGGCGCTGCTCAAGCTGGGCCTGAAAGGTTTCCTCGACCGCCGCCGCCGCAGCCACGGCCTCGGGGCGTCGCTCCAGGCGGCGACGGGTGGCGACCAGAACGGCCAGGCTGGCAAGCCGGTGCAGTGCCTCGTCGTCGCAGTCACTCTCCTCGCTCCAACGACCTTCGACCGGCGCCCAACGGACATTGACGCGGCGGTCGTCGAGCACCACTTCGGCGAGGATCTCATCCTCGAAGACGTCAAGGCCGCGCACGGCGTCGTCATCGGCGAGCCGCTCGGCCTCCTGGCGCAGGCGCGCCTCGGCGCTGTCGAGAATGCGGGAGATTTGGGAGGCGAGATCGGGCATGGCAACAATCCCCCCGGCGCCAGGGGAACTGGCAGCCCTAGCACGGCCAGCCCCTCTTTGCCAGTCGGCAAATGCAGGATTCTGCACCGACCGGGCGCCCCCCCGGCGGCCGCCTCAGGCAAAGACCTCGGCAATGACCTGACCCTTGTCACCGACGGTGAAGGGCCGGTTGCTGGGCGACATGACGACCTCGTTGACGTCCAGGCCCAGGGCATGGCCGACCGTGCTGTGGAAGTCCTGGATGGTCACCTGCTTGTCGATGGGGTGGGAACCTTCCTTGTCGCTGGCGCCGTAGATCGTGCCGCCCCTGACCGGTCCGCCGGCGAGCAGGGTGCTGAACACCTTGGGATGGTGGTCACGGCCGTTGCGGGTGTTGATCTTCGGCGTGCGGCCAAATTCCGAGCAGAGCACCACCAGCGTGCTGGCCAGCAGGCCGCGCGCCTGCAGGTCGCCGAGCAGGGCGGACAGACCGGCATCAAGGTTGGCTCCCTGGTCGGCCATGCCGTCGTCGATGTCGTTGTGCATGTCCCAGCCGCCGTAGGCAACCTCGATGAAACGCACGCCGTGCTCGACCAGACGGCGGGCGAGCAGGCAGCCCTGGCCGAACTTGTTGCGCCCATAGGCCTCGCGCAACGCCTCGTCCTCGCCCACCAGCTGGAAGGCCTTCAAGTCCTCGCTGGCCAGCAGCTTGAGGGTGTCATCATAAAAGTCGGAGTAGGCCTTCAGGTTGGTGTCCTGAAACTTGGCGCGGAAATCGGCGTCGAGCCGGTTGAGCAGGCCGAGCCGCTTGCCCAGGCTGCCGGCACCCGCGGCGTACTGCAGTCCGGCCTCGGGATCATGAATCGGCAGCGGGCTGAACGAGGCCGGGAAGAAGCCGTTGCCGTGGTCGGGACCGCGGTTGATGCAGATCGAGGACGGCAGGCTTGGACTGCTCTTGCCGAGCAACTGCTGGGCCCAGGCGCCCAGCATGGGATGCTTGATCGTGCCGCGCGGTTCATAGCCCGCGCGCATGACGTACTGACCGTCGGCATGAACGCCGGTCTTTGAGGTCATGCTGCGGATGATGGCCAGCTTTTCCGAGTGCTGCTTCGCCAGGGTCGGCAGATAACCGCCCAGCTGGTAACCCGCCCGGGTCGGAATCGGTTCACCGGGCCCCTGGGTGTCCCCCGTCTTGGGGTCAAGGGTGTCGATGTGCGACATGCCGCCAAGCATCTGCAGCCAGATGACATGCTTCGCCTTGCCGAAGCCCGGCAGGCTGCGGTTGTCAATGCCAGGCGCCGTGTCGGCGGCGACGCCCAAACGCGGCAGCAGGCTGACGCCGAGGGTGGCCTTGGCGACGGTTTCCGCAAAGCGGCGTCGGGAGAGCGGGTCAAGCGGGAGAAGGGCGGATTTCATGGCCGGCTGGCAGTTGGAATCGGTTCACTGGACGAACACAAACTCACGGGAGTTGAACAGCACCCAGGCAAGTTCCCCGGGCGTGAGGCCATCGCGGATCTCCGCATAGACGGTCTCCAACTCGCGGGCGCTGGGTTTGCGCGCAAAAAAGCTCAGGTACAGCGATTCGACCTGCGCCTCGGCGCTGTCCTGCGCCTCGGCGGTGGCGACCGCCAGCGCCTCACGGCTGCTCAGCACCTCCTGGGCCTCGCCGTTCATCAACATCAGCACCTGCGGCACACTGCCCTCCGTGCTGCTGCAATCGGCGAGCTGACGGTCGCTCTGCCCAAACATGCGCAGGAAATGCCCCTCCCGCTCGGGCTGCCGAAGTTCCGAGGCGCGGGCGAGCACCAGACCGAGCAGGGTTTCAGGCGCCTCGGCGCCGTCGTCCTCGGCGGAGGTCATGGCCGCACGACGGTTCTTCGCGCGCGCCTTGCCGCCCTTGCCGGCACCGCCAAGCGGGCCGTCGGCCTTGCGGCGCAGGGCCTGCATCTCGCCCAGCTTCGCCTTGACCGCCTCCGCCGTGATCTCGCTGCCCTCGAGGTTGACCGCCTGCTTGTAGGTGTCGGCACGGCGCAGCTTGAAGGCGTCGATCTTGTCGCCGATGGCCAGCGTGACGCAGGAGTCCCAGGCCTGCTCGGCGGTCATGCGCCGCAGCACGGGACCCGGAAAGAGATACGGCTGGCCCATGGCCAGTTCGGCCGTGTAGGCCTCGCGCTGATAAGTCTGGGTGTTGCAGAGCAGGCGCAGAAAGGCGCGCAGGTCAAAGTTCAGCCGCACCATCTCGCGGCCCAGGTGATGCAGCAGCGCGGGATTCGCCGAGGCCTCGGGGTCGTCGAGGTCGGTCACCGGCTCGGCAATGCCAACGCCAAACACCATCTTCCACATCCGGTTGGCGATCGTCATGGCAAAGCGCGGGTTGTCGGGCGCGGTCAGCCAGTCGGCAAAGATCTCGCGCCGGCGGTCGACCTCGCCGCCTTTTTTGAGCGCCGCTTCGGCGGTCTGATAGCACTTCAGCCGGCGATCCTCCTTGCTCCAGGCAATGAGCGACGCCGCCACCGGATCCCCGGGTTTGCCGTCCTTGTACTTGTAGTCCTCGGGCAGCACAAGATCGCTTTTCTCGCGGTCCTGGATCGCCAGCGAATTGGCGTCAAAGAGCCGGCGCGCCTGTTGAAACTCCTGCTGGCTCAACTCGGAGCGCAGCCCGCGCATGGCCCCGCGGGCCATGCTGCGGTCGTAGGTCTCGGTGGCGCCAAAAAAGCCGGCCATCTCATAAAACTGGCGCTGGGTCCAGTCGGCAAAGGGATGGTCGTGGCACTGGGCGCAGGCGACGTTGGCGCCGAGGAAGGTCGACAGCGTCAGGCTGAGATTGTCGAGGCGCATGCCGCGGTCGCGCAGCAGGTACCCGGCGGCGCCGTTGTCAAGCAGGCGACCGTCGGCCGTAAGCATGTCGCGCACCACCAGATGCCAGGGCCGGTTGTCGGCAAGCTGCGCCTTCAGCCATTCCTCGTAGTGGAAAAACTTCGCCTTCTGCGCGTCATCCGTGATGCGCAGCATGTCGGCCAGGTAATTGTACAGGCGCGACGTGAAGCCCTCGCTGCCGACCAGACCGTCGATGAGTTCCGCCCGTTTCGCGGCACTGTCATTGCCGAGGAAGGCAAGTGTCTCCTCGCGGGTCGGGATGCGGCCCGCCAGATCCAGATAAACACGACGGACAAACTGCTCGTCACTGGCCAGGGCATTCGGCTTCTGGCCTGCCTTCTCCAGCCCGAGCAGGACCCCTCGATCAATCACCGCCGCAGCCTGGGCGACGTTCGGATCCTTGGGAATGCCGAGCCCCTCGGGCTTGAGGGTGGCGGCGAGTTTTTGATCCTCCTCAGCGAGGTTGGCCAGCGGCAGGCGGTGCACGTAGCCGTTGCGCGTCTGCAGGAAGATCTGGCCGTTTTCCACCCCGCGAAAGGTGGCTTCCACCGTGCGGCCCTGGCGATCTCGCCAGGTGCGGAACTGGGCGTTGCCGTCAGGGGCGGCGGTCTCCTGGGCGGCGGCCGGTTGCAGCAGCGTCCAGCCGAGGACAAGCAGGGGGATCAAAAGCTTCATGGCGAGGCGGGATTCAACGCCTGTAACGATCAATCCGACCCGCGGTTGCGATTTTTCTGCGCCGCCGCCGCTCAGCCGCCCACACGGTTGTCCCAGAGCAGTTTGACGACCAGGGCAAGCACCACGGTGAGAAAGACGATGCGGACCAGGGGTGCCCCATGGCGGATGACCAGCCCCGAGCCCAGCCGGGCCCCCAGCAACTGGCCGGCGATCATGACCGCGGCCACATCGTAGCGGATGCGCAGCGCGAGGGTGAAGACCAGCAGCGAGGCAAGGTTGCTGGCCAGGTTGACGACCTTCGTGAACGCCGTGGCGCGCGTCAGTTCAAGCCCGAGCAGCGACAGGCAGGCAATGGTCCAAAACGAACCGGTGCCGGGGCCGAAAAAACCGTCATAAAAACCGATGCCACTGCCGCAGATCAGGGCGAAGGGCGCGGGCCCGAGGCGGGCGCGCACCGGGTGGCGGCCGAAGCGCGGACTGAGCAGGGTGTAGGCGGCGACCGCGAGCAGCAGCCAGGGCACGACCCGGGCGAGCAGCTCGTTGCTGACACGGGTGACGGTCCAGGTGCCGAGCAGGGCGGCAACGAAGGTGACCGCCACCGCCAGGCGCAGGTCGCGCCAGTGCACCAGTCCGGCGCGATGGTAGCGCAGGACGGCGATGAGGGTGCCCCACGTGCTCTGCATCTTGTTCGTGCCGAGGGCCAGCTGTGGCGGCAGGCCGGCCCAGAGCAGCGTCGGCACGGAAATCAGGCCTCCCCCACCGGCAATGGCATCGATGAAGCCCGCCGAGAGTCCGGCGAGAAACAGCATCAACGCCGTGAACAGGGTCATGCCGTCGCAGAAGGCTGGCGCAGCAGCCGGCACTGGCCGAGCGCATAGAGCAACAGGAAAAGGGCAAGGTAGCACTCCTTCATCTCGCCGATATCCTCACCGAGCAGGGGCGGCAGACGGTCGTCGAGGCCGAACTGATGCGCGATGGTGTTGGGCAGGCGGATCGTGGCGGAAAGCACCGCAGCCAAGGCGCAGGCCGTCGAGGGCCAGATCCAGAACTGCAGGCTGTCGCGGCGGAACACGACACCGCGGCGCTTGAACCAGACCGGGAGCAAAAAACCACCGACGATGGTGCCGAGCGAAAGCACCTCGCGCGCCACCTTGGTGAAGAAGAACTCGATGCCTCCCTTGAGGTTGTGCAGGTTCGTCTCTCGCTGACTGTTCAATTCCTTGAACTCCTCGGGCGTCACCCAGCGGAAGTAATGCTGCCCCCAGCTGATCTCTTCGCCCAGGAAGATGAAACAACCGAAGCTGAGGCCGGCCAGCCAGAGCCGCTGCAAGCCGGCGACGGCGGAGCGTGAACTGCGGGCAAAGCACACCATGGCCACCGCAAGAAAGGCGACCGTGAAATTTTCGATCAGGCCGTACTCACGGTATAAACCTTCCTCCCAGTTGAGCGAGGGCACCAGCAAAAGGAAGGGGTAGACCAGAATGAACAGCGGCAGATACCGACTGAGCCAGCGCGGCAGTTCCTGGCGATAGGAGGGCAATGAGTGCATGGCGGGTCGGGAGCGGTCGCAGGTGACAAACCTGTCACCAGTCAAAGGTTGATCGCCCGGTTAATGCAGATGCGACGCATTGTCAATTCGGATGAGGCCCCGGCGACGCGCATTCCCCCTTGCAGCCCCGGCCCGCGGCCGCTTGACTTGCCGCATGGAGTCCGCAAGCGAACTGGAACGTCTCAGCCTCACCCAACTGCGCCAGGTCTCCGGGCCCCATCCCGTGCCCTGCCGGGTGCATGCGCAGGTCGACCAATGCGTGGAAAAGCAGACTGCTCAGGGAGCGCCCTACTACGAGCTGCGCCTGGCCGATGCCGGTGCCTCTCAGACCTGGCGGGTGTTCGACGGCAATCCGGTCTTTGCCGAGGCGCGCCAGTTGCAGCGCGGCCAATTCATCGAAATCGCCGCACAATGGGTGGCCGCCGGCAAGTACGGGCTGGAACCCCGCCATCCGCGCCTGCGCCTGCTGACCGACGCCGAGAAGCAGGAACTGCTCGGTGGCGATCCGGAACTGGCCGCGCGCCAGCGCGAGGATTACGCGGCCATCGAAACGATGACGGGCTCCCTGGCCGACCCCCGCCTGCGCGGCCTCTGCCGACTTTTTCTGGAAAAATATGGCCCTCGCTTCCGGCGCAGCGGCGCCGCGCGCGAAAATCATCATGCACGCCGCGGCGGCCTGGTTGAGCACGTCGCGCAGATGATACGCAGCGCGGCCGCCATCGCCGGCGTCTACCCGCAGCTCAACCGCGACCTGCTGATCACCGGCGTGCTCTTCCACGATTGCGGCAAGCTCTGGGAGAACTGCTACCCCGAGGTCGGCTTCGCCATGCCCTACCAGCTGCACGGTGAACTGGTCGGCCACATCCCGCTCGGCATGGAACTGGTCAACAAACTCTGGCGCGAACTGCTCGAATCGCCCGAAGCGGCCGCATGGACCGTGCTGGAACCCGCCTCCGATCTGGTCCGCCTGCACCTGCTCCACCTCGTTGCCTCCCATCACGGCGAGCTCGAGTACGGCTCGCCCGTGCTGCCCAAGACCCCGGAGGCGGTCGCCCTGCACTACGTCGACAACCTCGACGCGAAGATGGAAATGCTGCGCCGCGGCTACGAGTCGAGCCAGCAGCTCGCCCCGGGCATCTTCGAGCGCTTCCGCCCGTGGGCGACCCACGTCATTGAGCCGCTGGCCGCGGTCCCCCCGCCTGCGGAACCCTGATCAGGGTGCCACGGACTCGAGGCGGACGTCACCGCCGAGGTAGGGCGAGGTCTTGACCGTGGTCGGCGGGATTTCGGTCGGCAGCTGCTGCAGGATGAACCAGCCGTAGCCGCGCATTTCGCCATCGTCATCCGGCACCACCAGGCCCTGATAGGCCGCGCTGCGTTTCATGACCGCCGGCGGTGCCACCGGCGAGGCATCCTCCAGGGCGAACTTGCCACTGAACAGGCCGGTCGAGGCGGTGAGCTTGAGGTTCGTGCCGGCAGGATTGTCGGGTTTCGCCGGCGGCACGAGCTTGCCGGCAGCCGTCACGCCGAGACGCAGGTCAGGATTGCGCGCGGCAGGCAGGCCGGCGTCACGGAACGTCAGGTCGAGGGCACCCCCGCCTTCGAGTCCCAGCGGTCGCGCGGTCGGCGCGTAGAAACCGCCCTTCACCTCGACCTCCACCGGTCCGAAACCGTTGGCGTAGAGGCGCGGCTTGGCCAGCGCGGGTCGCGACCAGCTCAGGGAGCCACCGGTGCGATTGTCAGCGGGATCCTCCAGATCGCTGCCAACCTGCGTCTGCAGGGTGCCGTTGAGCGAGCCCGGCAAGACCTTGTCGTAGAGCGTCTGGTGCACGGCCAGGGAGCCGTCGGCACCGACCCCGGAAGAGCCGGTCCACTTGGCACCGTCCGCGGCAACACCGATGTACTGGGCCAGGCCGGAGGCCAGCACGCGGATGCTGGCAAACCCGTGGCCGCGCGGCACGCCGGGGATGCTGTCGGGCATGGCCAGCGCCACGTTGTGCAGGCCGGCCAGGGTGTCGGCAGGCGAGTCGCCGCCCCAGGCGTTGCGCCAGCCGCTGAAGGCCTGGGTTTCCGTACCGATGGCGATCTGACCGAAGAAGCCGGGATTGTTGGTGAGAACCAGGCTGAGCGCGATCGGCTCCTGGGCGGTCTTGCCCTTGCCACGCGGGATGAGCAGGCCGTCGACACGCGGCGGCAGCGCCTCATTGAGGTCGATGTCGAGGCTGCCGACAAACTTGTGAACGGCGGCACCCAGCACCAGCTGGCCGGAAAGCGCTCCCGTCGGCGCGACGGTAAAATCCAGGCGTCCGCCGAGGCCGCCGTTGAGCGCATCCTGCCGGTCGAGCCGGGCGGTGTACTGGCCGGCCAGGCCGTCGGGCGCGGAAAACACCGACAGCAGCACGCGCACACTGTGCGAGCCACCGCTGTTGGCGGCCGTGAGGGTGACCTGGTAGGGTTGGCCGTTCTTGTCCGGCGCCAGCGGCCGGCCAGTGATGACGCCGTACACCGGGTGGATCACCAGACCCGGCGGCAGTCCCTTGGCACTCCATTTCATCGGCGCCTTGCGCGACTCGGGATCCACCGGCACCTGATAGCCGAAATCGCCACCATAGGGGCCGCCCACGATGGCTTCCGGCAGCGGGGCATTTTCCGCCAGGCCAATGACCGGCGCAGCGTCGACGACCTTGAGGATGAAGGGGCCCGCATCAAGGAACTTGTCGCCACCCTCGGTCGCCGCCAAGGCATGACGCACCTTGCAGTAATACAGGCCGGCATCCTCGAGCTCGAGCTGGGTCAGGGTCAGCTTGCTTTCGAAGGCACTGCTGCTGCGGCCAAACGGCAATCCGCCGGAAGCCTTGCGCCACTCGAAGCTGAGGTCATTGCCACCGGCAAAGGCCTGCAAAACGGCCTTGCCGTTGCGGGCGGCCACGATGACGCGCGCGGCGGTGTCGACCACCACCAACTGGGACGCCTGGCCGCGCACGCCACGACTGACCTTGTTGCCCGCCACCAGACGATACTCGCCACCGTCGGCAACCCGTGCGGCGGGGATCAGGTGATAGGGCTGATTGGCGCCGTCAATGCGCTTGCCATTGAGCTGCCACTCCAGCAACAGGGGTGAACTGCCGGAGACCGTCGCCTCGAAGGGACCCGCCAACTCGCCGACGCCGACCATGCGGTGCAGGGGCGTGCCGCCGACGGTTGGCGCCGTGTCGTCGTCAATCAGGGTCAGCACATGCCGGAACGGCGCGGAACCCAGGGCCGGTCCCTGCGGGAAGCCCAGGTCGATGATGACGGTTTCCCCGCCATTCTCGGTGATCGCGTCCTGGCGTGGCTGGATGCTGAAAGTCTTGGTGGTTTCCCCCGGCGCAAACACCAGCGGCGAGGCCGACGGGGTGATGAGGTAGTCACCCAGAATGCCGGCCGTGGCGTTGCCGCTGATCGTGAAGGGCACGGTCACGGTTTCGCCCTGCGGCTCCGACAGCTCGACGGTCACCTCCGTCGGCGCGGTGGCGAATTCGTAGGTTTCACTGCTGTCCGCGCTGAAACGCACGCGGCCCAGGCCCGCCGCCCCCGGGTCGATGACTGCAACCGTCGCAACCGCCGCTGCACCGAGCGAGACACCACCGGTGGCGACGCCAAGTTGGACGGTGAAGTATTCCGTGGGTTCCAGCTCGGCATCCTCCAAAACCTGCACATCGAACCCCTTGCTGGTAAAGTCGCCGTCCGCCCATTCCAGCGTGCCGCTGGCGGCGACATAGTCCTCCGCCTCCGCCGTACCGGCCAGCAGGGCATAATTGACCGTCGCCGCCCCCAGGCTGCCCCCCACTCGCCGCACCTGAATCTGCACCCCGCCACCCTCGTTGGCCTGATGGCTGGTCGCCGCAAATTCCACCACCCCGCCCAAGCCAAGCTGGCCGCTGAACAGGCGCCGCACCGCCGCCGCACCCGAGGCTTCGGAGGCGATCAGCAACCGGCCATCCGGCTGCAGCAGGGTCTGGCGACAGAGGGAGGTCTGGGCAGCGTCAAAGCCCAGATCAACAGCGCCACCCGGCAGCAGCCGTGCCAGATTCGCCCGGCTGGCGCCACCGATCTGACTGAACTGGCCGGACACAACGAGGCGACCGTCCGCCTGCACCAGCAACCCGAACACCGTGCTGTCCGGCCCGTTCGCCCCCATGGCCGTCTGGAAACCGGCGTCGAGCTGACCGTTCACCTCGAGCCGCGCCAGGCGACGGGCGGTGACCCCGCGGAAACCGGTGAACTCGCCACCCACCAGCACCTTGCCATCGGTCTGCAGCGCCAGCGCCTGTACCCGCATCGGCACGGCGGTGTTGCCCAGTTCGTGGGCTCCGGCACCAATGTCGAAAGCGGTGTCCAGCGTGCCGTTGTCGAGCAGGCGCAGCACGCCGCTGCTGAGACCGCCCGCAAAAATCTGGCCGCTGCTGGCCGTGCGGATCAGGCCGCCCACCAGGACCTTGCCGTCCGGCTGCACCACCAGCGCCTCAACCTCCATCACCGAGATGCCGTTGATCGGCGCCGCCAGGAAGTCTTCATCCAGGCTTCCATCCGCGTGCAGGCGCGCCAGACCACGCCGCGGCTGACCGTCGAAGGTGGTGAAGTACCCACCCACCAGGATGCGGCCATCCGCCAGGACCGCCAGGGCGCGCACCTCGCCGTTCGGACCGCTGCCGATGTCGAACTCGTCGTCGCGGAACCCTTCGGGGTAGAGCCGGGCCAGGCGGTTGGCCGCCCTGCCGCGGACGGCGGTGAAATTGCCGCCAAAAAGCAGCTTGCCGTCGGGCTGGCGCACGACCACACGCCCGGCGGCGGGCGTCATGCCGGCCCCTTGATCAAAGGATCCGTCCGGCGCACCATCCGTCTCGAGGCGTCCCAGGCCATTGACCACCTCGCCATCGACCAGGGTGGCCGCGCCGGTGTAAATGATGCCTCCCTGCGGCTGCAACGCCAGCGAGCGGACGCTGCCGGTGACGGCAAAATCGCCGGCCAGGAAGTTGTTGTCGTTCATGCCCGGTTCACGAATCGTCACGGTCACCGGACTGCCCACCACAATGACGCCCGGGCCACTGCCCGCCGCGGCCGCAAAGTTGACTGTGAAACTCTCGGCAGGCTCGCGCGCGGCGGAGAACTGGATGGGGATGTCGACCTCCAGGATGGAAGTGTCCGAACCCGACCAGCTGCGCGTGGTGCTGACCGCCGTGTAGTCCCCGGGTGCCACCGCCGTGCCGTCCGCGGTGCTGATCTCGATGCTGGCCCCCTGCGTGGGCGAACCCGAGCGGGCAAACTGGATCGTCACCTTGCCCGCCGCCTCATCCACGTCATACTGCGTCTGCAGAGGGAAGATGCGACCGTTCTGGCTGAATTCGACATCGATGTACTCATCGAGCCCGCTGCCACCGGCCGCCTTGACGGTGAAGGTCAGGCCGGCCGCCGCATCGACCAGGCTCTTGCCGACGTTGAGCGAGGCGTCCTGGGCACTGCCGGCCGGCGTGTCGCAGTCGATCAACGAGCTGCCCCGGAAGTTGTTGTAGCCCCAGTGAATCTGGGCCCCCGCCGAGATGTCGGCCAGTGGATTGCCAATCAAATCGGCATATTGGCGGCGATAGCTCACCCAGTAATTGCGCGTGCCATCCTTTTGCACCTTCAGGGCCATGCGTCGGTTCAGCGGCGCGTCCGGGTGATCGTAGCGATAGATGCGATAGGTGCCCGGCACCGTCACCGTCTCGACCGCCTGGTTCGGCAGCCAGTCGATGCGGTTCAGGAACCAGGGGTTGTAATACATTCGTGGCACCGGCGCCGAGTAATTCGCCCCCATGGCATCGAAGGGGTCGCCATACTCATTTTCCGTGCCGGTCAGCGACACCGGATCGCTGCTGCTCGAACGCCACAAGTTGGCGTGCGGCAAACCAAGATTGTGGCCGAGCTCATGAACCAGAACCAGGCTTTGGAAGTAGCCGTTGTACCAGGTGAACGGGCCGCCCACCTGCCCGAGACCGGCCCAGGAAAAACGCGAACCCGTGATGCGCCCGGGTCCAATGTTGGTGAAGGCAACCAGCTGGCGGTCGTAGGTGCTGGCATTGATGACATAGCCTGCCGCCGTTGCGGCGGCGAGGGCATCGATGCGCATGGCATCGGCGCCATTGGCATTCGTGGCGTAAAAGTTCGCCGTTTTGGGCAGCCGCAGGACCGGGGTCACGTCCGCGGTGGCGAGGGAGATGCTGCTCTTGCGGTAGGAAACTTCGGACATGTAGTCCGCCACCACGCCATTCATCAGACCGGTCGCCAGGGACGTTGTCACATCCGCGTTGCTGGTGTTTTTGGGGGTCCCGGGCAGATCGGAAAAATCCACACGGATGACGAGGGCCTTCTTGGCGCCCTCCGTCCAAACCGAGGGCTGCACATCGGGCCCGGCGTCCGGCCCCAGAGCCTCCTCCGACTCCATCCACTCCTTTTCAAGGGCATCCGCATGCGCCAGGCAGCAAACCCGGTAGCGACGCCCGCCGGAAACCACCGGCACCGCCGGACCCGCAGCCACCTCATGGCCGTCGCGCTCGACCACCTCGGCCGGGCCGGCCGGCACCGGTTCATCCGGTTCAGGCGCCCGCGCCGGACGGTCCGACAATGCGATGACATCATCGACAGCCACCCCATCCACCGCCAGCTGGCTTTTGGTCGTCACATGTTCCCGTCGTCCATACACGAACGCGCGATAGCTCCGGCCGTTGAGCGTGAGGCTGCGGAAGGTCTGCGGCTTCTCGCCCGAACCTGGCGCTGGAGCCGATGCCATGACGGAAAACTCACCGGTCGCCGATACCCGCTCCTCCAAGAGCGCCGCCACCTCGGCCGGCAGACGCCGGCGCAGCGTCCAGGGCAGCGCCCGTGCCAGCGCCGCCTGCGGATCGCTCTGGATCAACGCCTGCAGCGCCTGGCGACGCCCGCGCGCCAATTCGATCCCCTCACGCACCTCACCGCCGCGGTGCGCCGCCGCCCATTCTTCAAAGCGGCTGAAAATGTCCTCCGTGCCGGGCGCGGCCGGGGCAGGACCGCCACCAAGCACCGGAGACTGCGCCAGAGGACTGCCGGAGTTGTCCGCCGACAGGACTCGCACGGCGTTCGGCGGTGGCCCAGGTTCGCCCGCCAGCCACCAGACGGTGGCAACGACGAGCAGGGGCAGACAGACGGCGGCAGAGCGAAGCAGGCGCGAGCTTGAAAAAAACGACATGACGGGGGATGACCGGCATCCTGCCAGCCGGCTCGCGGCAAGGCGAGCTTAAAATGTCGCCCTCACCGCGTTTGGAAGACCGCCCCCTCAAACCCTGGCAGGCCGTTCCAGACGGCGGCTAAACCGCGTCGCGGGCAGTCGGGTCGCGCCCCACCCAAAGGCCCAGCACCGCACCAGCCAGCAGCCACTCGATGAAGGCGTCGGCCGTCGCCACCAGCACCTCGCGCGGCGGCAACTCATGATGGATCATCTCCGGCAGCACGCCGAGCAGACCGACCAGCACGCCCGCACCCGCGGCGAAGGCGAGCCGGCCGGCATAGTTCAACAGCGCCGGCGCCATCAGGGCGGCCAGCAGCAGAGCGCCGATCAAGGAGCGACCGAACTCCAGCCCAAGGGCCAGTCCAGGCGACGGTGCGCCCGGACCGGGACGCACGATGGCACGCACATAAGGCCCGTCCTCCAGCGCCTTGGCGTACTCGGCGTCGAGCTTGGCCTGCTCATGCCCGGCATAGGACATGGCTTGGCTCGGGTGCGGCAGGGTGTAGATGCCGCGACCATTGCCCGCCCCCTTGCGGATCAGGGCGGCCAGTTCGGTCTCGTGACTGAAGCCGTGCACACCCGCCTGCCGCCAGGTCATCACCTCGCGCGACAGCAGGCTCCAGCCAAAGGAGACCACGGCGGCGAGCAGGGCGGCGAGCAGGAATTTCATGGTCGCCATCCATGCACCGCGGCTTCCCCGCACGCAACCGCGCGTTCACAGCACCGTTGTCGGCAGGGGCCTGCCGGCAAAATGCGCCACCAGATTCTCCAGCACCAAACCCGCCATCGCCGCCCGCGTCTCGTGCGTGCCACTGCCAACATGCGGCAGCAGCACGACCCGCTCGCTCGCGCGCAGCTCGACGGGCACCTGCGGCTCGTTTTCAAACACGTCCAACCCCGCCGCCCGGAGCGACCCCGCCGCCAGCGCCCGCACCAGCGCGGCCTCATCGACCACACTGCCGCGCGCGATGTTGATCAGCGTGCCGCGCGGTCCCAGCGCCGCCAGCACTTCGGCATTCACCGCATGCCGGGTCTCGGCGCCGCCGGGACAGGCGACAATCAGAAAGTCCGACACCTCCGCCAGCTCCAGCAGGGTCGGACAGTAGGCATGCTCCACCGGCTGTTGCCGCCGACCGTGGTAGGCGATGCGCAAGCCGTGCGCCGCCAGCCGGCGCGCGATCGCCGCGCCAATCCGCCCCAACCCGAAGATGCCGGCGATTTTGCCGCGCAGGGCATGCGCCAGCGGAAACGGCCCGGCCGGCCACTCGCCGGCCCGGACAAACCGCTCCGCCTCCGCCAGCCGCCGCGAGGTCATCAGCACCAGGGCCACCGCCAGGTCGGCAACGTCGTCGGTCAGAACATCCGGGGTGTTGGTCACCCGCAGGCCGCGCCGGCGACAATACTCAATCGGCACACCGTCGTAGCCGACCCCAAAAACCGTCAGGATTTCGAGCGCCGGCAGTCGCTCGAGCAGCGCCTCCGGCACCACCGTGCCGCCGGCCTGGACAATGCCGCGAATCGAGCCCGCCTCACGGGCCAGCACCCCCTCCAGATCCGTCACGCCATCATGGCAGACATAAGCCGCACGCAGCGGTTGCAGCAAAAAATCCGGCAGGGGCGCCAGCAGGAGCAGGTGATTCATGCCGGCAGTTAAGCCGAATCCGCCAGCTCCGGAAGTAGGATTTTCACCCGCCCGCGTCGCAGCATGGAGCATGGAGCCAAGAGCCAAGAGTGAGCCAGAAACTAAACACTCTCCACTCCCCGCCCCCCTACCCTTCCCGATTGCGCATGAAATCCGCCACCTGTGCAAAGAACCCGCGCAGCAGCGGCAGCGCTTCTCCGGGCAGGTCGATCTCGGTCATGGCCGCCTCCATGAGCTGCAGCCAGCGGTCGCGCTCGGCCTCGCCGATCGCAAACGGCAGGTGCCGGCCGCGCAAGCGCGGGTGACCGCGCTCCTCCAGATAGGTCGGCGGCCCGCCAAAGCGGTAGATCAGGAAATCCGCCAGCCGCTTCTCCGCCCCCGCCCAGTCGTCGGCTGGATACATCGGGCCGATCAGGTCGTCCGTGCGCACCCGCCGGTAAAACGCCGCCACCAGGGCGCGCAGGCGCGCTTCACCGACAACTTCACACAGGCTGGCCAGGGGATCCATGGCGCCAGCAAAGCCGGGATCGACGCCGCCTCCAGACAAAAAAGACCCGCGCGAAAGTTTGCCCCGCGTCGTAACGCTTCCATGGTGGACGAATTCCCCCTGCGACCATGAAACGCTCCGCTTTCCTTCTTGCCCTCATGAGCACCACCGCCGCTCTCGCCGCCGACCCCGCCCCCGCCAAAACCGAAACGATCGTGCTCGGCGGCGGCTGCTTCTGGTGTGTCGAAGCCCAGTACGAGATGCTCAAGGGCGTCAAGAGCGCCGTCAGCGGCTACGCCAACGGCCACCTCGAGAACCCGACCTACAAGCAGGTCTGCAACGGCGACACCGGCCACAACGAGGTCGTCCAGATCGAGTTCGATCCCGCGGTCATCAGCCTGAAGGACCTGCTCGACCTCTTCTGGCTGGCCCACGACCCGACCACCCTCAACCGCCAGGGCAACGACATCGGCACCCAGTACCGCTCCGGCATCTACTACACGAACGACGAGCAGAAGCGCCTCGCCGAGGCCTCAATGAAGGAGGCCCAGAAGGATTGGGCCGACCCCATCGTCACCGAGATCGTGCCGCTGAAGAAGTTTTACCCGGCCGAGGACTACCACCAGGAGTACTTCGCCAAGAACCCCAGCGCCGGCTACTGCCGCGTCGTCGTCAGTCCCAAAGTCGCCAAGTTCCGCCAAAAACTCGCCGCCGAAGGCAAGCTCAAAACCGAGGACCAGTGAGCTGGCCGCCACCCTCTGCATGCCCCGCCCAAACACTCCAAATGGGGTCAGTGCAACTGCTTGACAAATTGAATGACTTCCTCGCCTTCTCCAAGATTTATTTGCTCTGGCAAGTTTGTCCTCTCGTCCATCACCGGCCATCGGTTTGAGTGCCGCTAACGGTTGATCCCTCAGTTGCTGCTTGCTTCTCAGCTCTCTTCAGCCCTGCCACCCTCAAGCGATGCATTTTTGTCAAGCAGTTGCACACTGACCCCATTTGAGGTGAGGATGACCTCGCCGCAGTGGCCACAGCGGCCGGTGGCGACCACCACCAGGGCATTGGCCAGCAGGGTCGAGCCGCCGCAGTTGGGGCACTTGCGGAAACGCCGGTGCCGCTCCCGTTGCTCACGCGACACCAGCAAGCGCTGCACAAGCAAGGGAAACACGATCAGGTAGGCAAAAAACGCCGGGAACCACAGCCACGCCCAGGCCGGCTGCTCTTCAATATGCCGGATCGGCAGCGCAAACAGCAGCATGCCCCCGAGGTAGGCGATCATGAAGACGGCCAGCCGCCAACCGGCGTCCAGCGAGCGCTGCTGGCGGCAGTGCTGGATGAATTCGGTGCGGTCGAAGGGCTGAAAGGCGGCGCGTGACATGATCTTCAGGGTGGGCTGTTGCGATCCGGAGCACAAGAGCGCTATGCTACTTCCTGAAGAGGCTGTCGCAGTCAAACGGTTCGAACACGTCCAAGGCCTTGAGGATCGGCGTCAGCAAGGGGTGCTTCGAATCAGACCACATTTTATAAGTTCCTTCATCCCGGCACATGAGAGACGCGCTTAACGGCGCCCGCTCGGGAGCGTCAGGCCAGCCACTGGAGCCAACGAACAGGAAATGCCGGTCGCCATTTCGAACCTCCACAAGGTATCTCACATGACTGGTGAAGAAGGCTGGACTCGCCGCTCGCGCCCGCAACGAGAGCTCGATGTTTTTGTCCGTCACAAACGCCTGCTGATCGGAGTGGAAGATGTCCGGTATTTGGGCCCGCTCCAGCTTGTCGATCTCCAGGTAGGCCGCATAACACCCCAACCGGCTTTTTAAACCCCAGGGCACTTTCCCACCCTCTCCCAGCGTGAGCTGCCGCTTCAACTTCAGGACCCTGACCTCGCCCTCGAACGACTCCAGCGCGACCTTGCGCTCGCAGACCACGTCATAGGGTGTCAAGACTGCCGAAGCCTGCCTGAAAAGCCAGGGGGCCAGCAGCAGCGCGCCGATCACCGCCAATCCAACCGCAACTTTCATCCACCGTGGCATGACGCGCTTGACTCGGGGCATCTCTGGTGACGATGAATGCATCAGGCCCGACTCAGGGTTGCGTTCCCCCACCATCCCAAGGTTTCCATTGGGAGACCGGCAGCGTGAAACTCAATGCCGTTTTCCATTTCGGTGCCAGCGGGTCCTTGAATCTGACGCTCAGCACAACAAATCGAGCCTTCTCAGGTGCGGGATGCAGTTGATAACACTCGAAGCCAAAACCCACGCTGTCGCTCATGTGGGAAATACGCGGTGGAAGATTGGGGCGGGCGACCGTTGAGGTCACCACGGGCTGTTTTTCAGGCCGTGACGCCCGAAGCGGAGCGTTGTCTTCCCCCGAATCATTGACATTCCACCGTCTCAAACGCTCATTGAGGAAGTCGGCAGAAAAGCCAAGCCTTTCCGAGGCAGGGCGGGGCGTTTTCCACTGGGCATGCAGGTACAAGACGCCTTCGGCATCGACCCAGGCGAGTGCCCTGAGATCGTCGTTCTCAGCCTGGAACAGCAAGCCCGCCCGGCCTTGGATTTTCTCCAGGAGGAGGCTGGCCTCAGGGCGAAAGCTCGAGAGATCTTTGGCCTCCTCCAGGGAATGGACGGTCCGTTCGATGACAAAAAGCGGATCCCGCTCGGCCCCTGGGAGAGGCACCGCGAGGACGGACCCGAGGAGAAACGCGTAGCCCAACACGCGCAGCTGGGCACAGGGAGGAGGAGTGGGATTCATGCTAAAATCAACATGGCTTCGAGCCGAGTCCCTAGCAACCAAAGACATAGATTTTGCAGACGATGCTTTGCAGTCACAAACAGACTCAGTCTAATGAATTCGATCAGGCACTTGCTTCTACTTGATCCACAGACTTTCACAATCAAAGGGTTCGGTGAATACCATCCGCTGGATGATCGGACTCAGTGACGGATGCTTTGGGTCAGACCACATTTTATAGGTTCCTTGATCCAGGCATAAGACAGACACATTTAGCGACGCACGCTCGGGAGCATCTGGCCAGCCACTTGAGCATACGAACAAGAAATGCCGATCACCATTTCGCACCTCCACGAGGTATCTCACATGCCGAGTGTAGAAGGCTGGACTCGCCGCTCTCGCTCGCAACGAGAGCCCGTGTTTTTCTCATTCACGAAGGACTGCTGATCGGAGTGGAAGATGTCTGGAATTTGGTCCTTCTCCAGCTTGTCGATCTCCAGGAAGGACGCATAACACCCCAGCCTGTCCTTAAGCGCCCAAGGCACCGCCTGCCCTGTACCCAGCGTGAGCTGCCGCTTCAACTTCAGGATCCTGACTTCGCCCTTGAACGACTCCAGGTCGACCTTGCGCTCGCAGACCACGACATAGGGCGTCCAGGCCGCCGAAGCCCGCCTGAAGATCCAGGGGGCCAGCAGCAGGACACCCAGCACCGCCAACCCAAGCGCGACCTGGAGGTGTCGGGGCTTGGTCATGCGCTCTCGAGGCAGGCTCTCAGGTTCAAGACGGATCCGCACGGTCCACCTTGGTCGGCGCGGGAGTTGTCGCCGGCGCGGAGGCAGGTGCGGCAGGCGGTGCGGGCGAGGCCTCAACTCCCGCAGGCAGAGTGACACCGGGCTTCGGGGTCAGGCCGGCAGGCAGCGGGCGACCGTTCAGGCCGGGCAGGCTCGGTGCTGCGGGTGCCGCGCTCATGGAGCGCTTCTGCACCATCTCGGCCCGCTGCTGAAGTTCTTCGCGCGTCAGGGCTCGCGCCGGCGCGGGTGCCTGGGCGGCGGCGGCCGGCTTCGCCTGCTCTTTGGAACTGCAGCCGCAACCGCCCCCCTTGGAAGCACCGCAGCCCCCGGATCCACAGCCGCCTCCAGTGCCGCAGCCACCTCCGCACAGGCCACCCGCCGCCATCGCCTGGGCGCGTAACAGAGGATCCACCGTTGCCGCACTTTCCCGGCCCTGGGTGCTGACGAAGGTCAGGATGATCAACACCAAGTAAAAGGGCGCGCCGGCCAGACTGAAAAAGCGCCGTGAGAAAGCCTGCGCATCCGCAGGCGACCGCCCCGACTCCTGGGACCGCGCCACCGGTTGGCCGGCATCGAGCAGGGCCATGAGGACCAACAAAACCGCCACCACACCGAACGATCTGGAATCGAGGCCCGCTTGAGCGAGGCTTGCCCAGGCGGCCAAGGCGACGCCTCCGAGTTTGAAAAGGGATGTTGAATTCATGTGGTTCGTGTTGTTTCCGCGCGCTTTCCAGCGTGCATCGTCTTCCGCTGGGTAAGTTGATGCAAGATTGTCATGAACTCATCTCATGCGCGCCATCCTTCGACATTCCCTTGGCTTCCGTGCCAAGGATCTGAAACGAAGCTTTTTCAAAGCCGCCATATTGAGTGCTTCGCATGGCATTTTTCATCAATTCATTATCCTTCTTAAATGAAGCCTTGGGATGACCGATTCTTTTTTGCCAGTACTTTTCCATGAAAAGTCGAATGACTCAAGATTCGGTTTTTCGGCTTCTTCTAGAACTTGCCCGATGGGAAATACAAAGTTTTCCAACACCGCTTCTGATTCATTGCTGATATGGACTGTGATGCAGGGTGTGTTTTGATAAACCGTCGATGCCACCAAGCCCTGCAACGTCAGGGTGAGTCGAATAACCCCATCCAGGCTAGCGACCGCAAAAACACCCTTTTTCCCAAGCTGGGGCTGCTGGCCCGTGAACTCGTAGGAGAGCTTGAACTCCTCGCCCCTGGGCACTTCGATTTCGTAAACTCGAATCTCCGTGTCCAGCAACTTATCCAGTTTAAAAGTCTGGAAGCCGTGAAGCCCAGAGTTCCGGACGTCGGCAAGCGGAAGGACACCTGCAGATCCGTCCACCCGAACTCCATCCGATGCCCGCCAGGGAATCCACAACCGGTGAATGCCACCTTCCACGGATGTGTCGGGCATCTCAACCCTCAAAACCCCCGCCTCATCCGGCATCGTGTATACCACAGCTCCGACCCACTGCCATGTCTGCACGGCCTTGAGGCCATTGTTGCGAGTGTAGTGCCGCGTCTTGATCTCGGGAAGTTGCTTGGGATCAGCCCTCAAGACGAGCCGCCTGCCACTTTCATCGTCATAAAACTTCACGTTCTGTCGCGGCAATTGGCTCCAGTGCTCCGCTGGCGCATGTGGCTTGGGGCATTGAGCCAAGGCCATCCGGTTTCCTTGGAGCTTGAGAACAGTCGTGAAATAGCCCGGCGTCTCAGAGCAGTGAACCATCTCTGCGGGCTCTTCGGCAAAAGCCTTGACAACCCAGGCTAGTTGACGGGCACTTGCCATCTCTGGCACCACCAAATTCTGCTGCTGAGACAAGGCGGGTAGACCCACGAGAACGATACTAAAAGTTACGGACATGCTGCCGATTTTCATATGGTCGTGTGATTATTCGCAGCCACATTCGCAAACCGCTTGATCTCCTGTAATAAGAACTGTCTTTGTAAATACATGGTTCACAGTCCTTGAGGAATTAACACCCACTAAATCAATATCTATAGTTTGCCCACCTATAGTCATCGGACCCGAAACACTAGCGCTCGCCGTTATCGTCACTGACACTTGTGCACTCAACAAAACATTCTGGGAATAAAGCTTTTTTGCATTATCATGGCGCACTCCATCACACTCACAAAAATCCTCTTGAACCAGCAAGACAGCCCCATGTCTTAATGATTGAACATTCGATATAGAAATCGAAGTTCCTATGGCTATACCATTGAAATTAAACGACATGCTTGAATCGCCTGCCCCTTCAAGCCCGAGATGCTGAACGGTGCTATTTTCAGGCGGCATCATTTCTATTTGAAATATGTGATTGATGTTCGAACTTCCGAACGGCACGCCGAATATTGTAATTTGATTTGAGTTAAAGTTTGTAGCTTTTGCCTCGGCTGCATATGCCTCTGTGTAACAATCATTGCCATTGCACTCCTCTGGATTATTGCTGCATTCCCCCGAGTACGAGCAATTGCAGTTTTCGCCGGGGCAGAAGCACATTTGGGTGACACAGCCGCCGGCGCTGCCGCAACCGTAGGGATCGCCGGGGGCGCAGCCGCAGCCGTTGCCGACCTCGGGGCAGGCGCAGGGGTCGCCGCAACTGCCGGTGCAGTCGTTTTCGGTGGCGCAGGTGCAGGAGCCGGTGGACGTGCCGGAACAGCCGCAGGGCGGGTTGTAGCACTCGCTGCTGACACAGGGGGCGGAGCAGGAGCAGGCATCCCAGTAGGTGGCGTTGCAGGAGCAGTTGTTCAGGTTTTCGCAGGGTTCCGAGCAGGAGGGCAGGTCGTAACAGCCGCAGGCGCTGCCGCCGCACTGGCAGTACGAGACGTTGTTCTCGCACCAGCCTCCGCATTGACTCCAGTCGGAGCAACTGCAGTCGGGGCCGCCGCAATAGCAGGCGGGATCCGGGGTTTCGCAGGTTTCCGAGCAATCACCGCTTTGCGAGCAGCCGCAGGAAGTGCCGCCGCAGCCACAGGCGCCCGGAGACTCGCAGGAGCCGCCACACTGACCACTCTCCGAACAGGAACAGGCAGAGCCGCCACAGGAACAACCGCCGGGAGACTCGCAGGTGCCGCTGCACTGACCGCTCTCCGAGCAGGAACAGGAGGAACCTCCACAAGAGCAACTTTCCGGCGCACCGCACCAGCCGGAGCATTGGCCCGCCTCTGAACAACCACAGGAACTGCCGCCACAGGTGCAGGCGTTGCCAGCGTCGCAGGTCCCGGAACAATCACCACTGTAGGTGCAACTGCAGACACTGCCTCCGCAGTAGCAGGGTTCACCGCCGCTGCCCTGCTCCTCCTCGGGAACAAAGGTGGCTGTGGAGGAGGAAGTTGTGCTCTGCTGCTGCACGGCGTTTTTGCCGCTCCTGAGACGCGGGCCATGTGGCAGGCCGTCGCTGGGATCGGTTTTGCGATCCAAGATTTCCTCCAGGTTGCTGATGCCGTCGCGATCCCAGTCGGCGCTCCACTGGGGACCGGCCTGGGCACGGGCCAAGCGCCGGCCGTAATGGTCGCGCCCCGGCAGGTTGGAGTCGGCCACCTGGGGATCCTTGCCTTGGACGAACTCCAGGCGATTGAAGAGCCAGTCGCCATCCGGGTCCTCGGCCGCATCGTGGTGATCCTGGGGATCCAGCCCGTGGGCCAGCTCCCAGACATCCGTCATGCCGTCGAGGTCTGCGTCATAAAGACGGGCGAAGCCTCCGTTGAGGCGCAGACCGGCCAGCCAGGCGTCGAGGTTGCGGGTGCCGTCGCCATCCATGTCGCCAGTGTCATCGGCCGGATTCTGCGGGTCAAGCCCATAGAGACGCTCCACACAATCCGGCAGTCCCGCCGAGTCACTGTCAACCATGTGGGCAGCCACGGCGAGATCGTCGGTGAGACCATCCGCATTGCTGTCAGCCAGGGTCGGATCGAGCCGATGGGGAAAGCCGGGGAACAGGCGCGGGGCATTGATTTCCTCAAAATCCGTCAGGCCATCGTTGTCGGTATCCGGGTGCTTCGGATCGCTGGGGGGATTGAGCCACAGTTCCTGGCTGTCGCTGAGGCCATCGCCATCCGTGTCAGCCTGTGCGGGACTGGTGAAGCTGATCCACACCTCATCGGCGTCGGAAAAGCCATCGGCATCGGTATCGACATCGCCGGGGTTGGTACCGAGCAGGTGCTCGTGCGCATCCGGCAGACCATCGCCATCGGTGTCCGCCACCAGCGGGCTGCTGCCCCAGGTGGTTTCCAAACCATCGGGCAAACCGTCGCCGTCGCTGTCGGGATTCAGGGGATCCGTGCCCAGAACGCGTTCGCGTGCCTCGGAGAGCCCGTCGCCATCGCTGTCGGCAGCCTGCTCCGACGGTTCCTCCCCTGCCGATGGCGGGGCTTCCTCCGGTGCAGGGCTCACCGGGGCGAAGACTTGCCCGGCGTTGTACTTCTGCGCGTAGGTGTCGTAGTCAGAGGTGCCGTCGCCATCGCTGTCGGATTGGAGAGGCGAAAAACCACAGGCGATCTCCAAGCCATCCGGCAAACCATCGCCATCGCTATCCAGAAGGCGGGGGTTCGTGCCGAGTTGCACCTCCTGCGCATTCGTCAAGCCGTCGGCATCAGGATCGACGTCTGGAGCGCTCTCGCCCGTGAAATCCTCCGCGTCGGTCCAACCGTTGCCATCGCTGTCGGGCTTGAGGGGATTCGTGAACGTGACGAGCACTTCATCGCGGTCGGTGATGCCGTCGCCATCGCTGTCCGGACTGTAGGGATCGGTGCCGATGTATTCCTCATACCAGTTCGGCAGCAGATCCAAATCGGCATGTCCCAAATCGGGCCCCTGTTCGGGGGCCGGCTGCAGGGCGGCATCCTGCCAAACCGGCAAATCTGCCCAAGGCGTGCCCGATTCGGGTGCCGAAGGCACATAGCGCGCTTGCAGCAGCGGCAGGGCGGAACTCCAATGCAAGGTAAGCACGATGTGCAGCCAAGTCAGCCAGCGTTGGCGACGGTAGGATCTGAGGCTTGCAAGTGCCAAGGAAGACATCGGGAGGGTCTTTTTCATCTTGGTGTGGATGGAGTATTGCAGTGATCAACCCGTACACATATCGGTTTTCGCCTAGGTATTTCGTGATTTGCGCTGTCATTTATCAGCCCAGCCTCCGAAATGGAATGTTTTTCATTATTTCTTTTTCTTAATATTGGTGAGTGGTCTTGCCTTCGAAGGCACCATGCATCTCTCCAACTTTTCGTGCACCTCGCTCTGCGAGCGACGGCAGCCGACTCTTGTCCCGGGAGCAGAATTTCAGATTCAGCCTGTGGATCGATCATTCCTGGCGTCATCGGCTCTCGCCACTTCGGGGCCCGGAGGCGGTCAAGCGTGACGGTGCTCCCCTAGCCTTTTGCCAATCATACGCGCGTCTTTCTCGCCCGTCGCCTCGGGGCGGGCGGCCTCCAGGGTGAGGCTGGGTCCCGGGTGGGGCTGGCTGTCCTCAGCCAGCCGGGTTGGGGGATTTCCCGCCGCGCGGCGCTCCGGGGACAGAGCGCCCTACCTCATTCGTCCTTCGTCCTCTGCCAGCGCCAGGCGATGAGCCAGAGCAGGGCGGGCACGACGGCGCTGAGACCGAGCGCCAGCGCGGGGCTGTCGTGGCCGAGGTGGCCGATGGCGGCAAAGGCGAATCCCAGCGGCAGGGAGCCGCAGGCGAGGGCGGTGACGAAGACCCGCCGGCGCAGGCGGGCGAGGCCGGCGAGACAGGCGACCGCTTCCGGCAGCACCGGCGTCCAGCGCGACAGGGCGACCAGCCAGCCACCGCGGCGGGCAAACAACTGCTCGGCGCGCTGCAGACCGTCGTCGCCGGCGATGCGCCTGGCCAGACCGCGGCCGAAGCGGCGGCAGAGGCCGTAGGCGGTGAGACCGGACAGCAGGGAGCCGGCGGCGGCGAGGCAACCGCCCCAGAACCAGCCGTACATCCAGCCCAGTGCCGACATGACGACCGTGCTCGGGACCGGCAGGACGATGTCGCCCACCAGCAGCAGCAGGCCGGCGCACCAGGCCCAGTCGCCCCAGCCCTCCATCCAGGCGCGCGATCCCTCCAGGCTGAGCGCGGCATCAAAGGCCTCGCCCCAAATCACAAACGGCAGGACGATGCCGGCAAGCAGCAGCAGGACGAGCAGGGTCAGCGAGCGGTGCATGTCACAGGGGCAGGCCGTGCAGGCGGCGGCGCAGCAGCTCCAGCGCCGCCTGGCTGGCGAGCAGCTTGAAGCGGTCGCGCGCGCCGGGATAAAAGAACTTCCGAGCGACCGTGTCCGCCCCCTTGGAGGCGAGGGCGATCCAGACCGTGCCGACCGGTTTGTCGTCGCTGCCGCCGGTGGGCCCGGCGATGCCGGTGAGGGCCAGGGCGTGATCGGCGCCGGAGACGGCGAGACAGCCCTCGGCCATGGCGCGCGCGACCTCTTCGCTGACGGCGCCGTGGGCCTCGATCAGGCCGGCCGGCACGCCGAGCTGCTGCTGCTTGGCGACATTGGCGTAGGTGACAAAGCCGTGGCCGAACACCGCCGAGGCGCCGCTGACATCGGTGATGCGGCTGGCGACCGCACCGCCGGTGCAGGACTCGGCGAGCGCCAGTTGTTCGCCGCGCGCGGCCAGGGTCTGGACCACGACCTCCTCGAGAATGCGGCGGTCCTCGGAGAGGATGAAGTCGCCCAGCCGCGCGCGCACGATCTGCGCGCCGGCCTGAACCGCTTCTTCGGGTCCGGCGAGGCGGACATCGACATCGCCGCGGCCGATGCAGTAGCCGAGTTCCAGGCGCGGCACGGCCTCCAGCTGCTTTTCCACCGCCTCGACGATGTCCGACTCGCCGATGCCGGTGAGCCTCAAATAGAGCACGCGCCGGCTGTCGCCATCGGGCAGCAGGGCGCGCAGGCGCGGCTCGACCTCGGCCTCGACCATGGGTTTCAGCTCGCGCGGCGGGCCGGGCAGCAGAAACAGGTGGGCGTTCCAGCCGCGCGACGCGCCGAGTTCGGCGGGGAAGTACAGGCCGGGGGCGGTGCCGAAGGGATTGGGCAGCACCTGGGCGCCGGCGGGCACCCGGGCCTGGCGCAGGTTCGAGGCGCTCATCGTCCGGCCGCGCTGGGCGAAGTAGGCTTCCAACTGGGCGGCGACACCAGCGTCCAGATGCAGTTCCAGGCTGAGCAACTCGGCGGCCGATTCGCGGGTAACATCGTCATTCGTCGGTCCAAGCCCGCCCGAGACGAGCACCACATCGGCACGCGCCGCGGCCTCGGCAATGGCCTCCTTCACCGCGCCGCCGTCGGGCACGACCGTCTGGCGGGCCACCTCCAGGCCGAGCGCCGCAAGCCGCTGGCCGATCCAGGCGGCGTTGGTGTTGATGACGTCGCCGAGGCAGAGTTCGGTGCCGGTGTTGACGAGTTCGATGCGCATCAGCCTGTGATCGCCGCCCAGGGGCCTTTTTCAAGGACCATCTGGGGCACGTACCCCCGCCAGCGCGGATCGCCGCTCTGGATCATCTGGCGGACGTTGGCACTGGTCTGGAAGAGGCATTCGTCCAGGCCCTCGCGGATCTCGTGCACGCTGCCGGTGTCGAGCAGGTAGCGCAGCAGGTGGGACTGTTCGCGGCTCACCCGCGCCTGGCTGGCCGTGCGGATCTGGCCGGTGAGGGGGTCGCCGGCCGGATACACATACAGGCGTACCTGGTTGCGCAGCAGGCGGCCAAAGGCCTCCATCAGGCCGCCCTCGAGATCCAGGTACCAGCGCTCGTTGAACAGCTCCTCGAAGAGCGGCAGGCCGAGGATGATGCCGATCGGCTCGCGGGTGTGGCGGGCGAGGTAGGCGCTGAGCCGGTGGAACTCCGCGTACTTCGAGATCAGCACGTTCTTGCCGAGCGCCTGCAGGATGTCGGCGCGGGCGAGGAAGTTGCCGTACTCGACCGTGCAATCCTCCATGCACAGCAGGTTGTGCATGGTGATCTCAAGGATCTCGACATGGCCGTCCGCCTTGGCGCCGAAGTCGGCGGCAAAGGCGGCGCCGCCGCGCTCGATCATGTCGAGGTTGACGCGGGTGATCGGATCAAAACTGCCGCGGTTGATGAGCACCGGCTTCTTGTACAGCAGATCGGAGGCCTGGCCGATCTCGCCATCGGCACCGAACAAGGCGGCGTCGGCGAGGTCGCTGCGCACGAGTTCGAGCGCGACGATGCGGTCCTCGAAAGCCGGGCTGCTGAAGGCCGGGCCGCTGAAGTCGATCAGGTCGATTTCCAGACGCTTGCGCCGCAGGTCGTCGAGCAGGCTTTTCAGGAAGGTGGTCAGCTCGCCTCGGTAGTGATGGGCGGCGTGCAGCAGGTTGACCCCGAGGATGCCCATGGCCTCGGCCTGCTGGTGGTTGCTGTCGTCGAGCAGGCGGACATGCAGCTGGATGTCGTTCGGCGGCCCCTGGGGTTCGGTCTGAAAACGCAGGCCAAGCCAGCCGTGGCACTCCTCATGGGTGTCGCGCCAGCCGCGGGCGCGCACCGTGTTGGCGAGGGCGAAGAAGGCGGTGTCGGCACCGCGCTTCGCCTGCAGGCGCTGCTGGACGATCTGGAACTCGTGGTCGAGCATCGCCTGCATGCGCTGGCGCGAGACGTAGCGGGCGCTCTTGCCGTAGATCTCGTCGCTGAAGGTCATGTCGTAGGCCGACATCGTCTTGGCGACCGTGCCCGAGGCGCCGCCGGCGCGGAAGAACCAGTTGGCGATCTCCTGGCCGGCGCCGATTTCGGCGAAGGTGCCGTAGATCGAGCGCTCCAGATTCAGCTTCAGCGCCTTTTCCAGCGTGCCGGGACGGTGCGGGGCCTCGTTCATTGAGTGCAGTGTACCACAGAAACGCCCGCCACCAACCGGAGGTTGCCGACGGCGGGACTTCCGCCCCGGCGGCAGGCCCGACCGTGGCCAGACAGGACCCCTGAACAGGCACTCCCAAAGCCCGGCCCGAACACGAGCGCGCCCGCGTTTTGTGTTTGACGAAGGCCCCACCCCGGGTCTTATTGCGTTCTGTCGCCTGCCCTCCCCCGGTCAGGTGGCCAGATCCGGTGAGATGGCTGAGTGGTCGAAAGCACACCTTTGCTAAAGGTGCGTAGCCTTATCCGCTACCGAGGGTTCGAATCCCTCTCTCACCGCCACGTTTTCGCCCGGGGAAACACTCATTCGGATGGCGCTAACGGGCTCATGCAGCGTGATGGCCGTTGCTGCCTTGAACTGAGGCCCTCGGCTCCCTTCCCCGCGAATCCGCCCCGCTCCTACCACTTCCCGGTCATGCCGAGGCTGTAGGTGGTGCCGGTCTTGGTGACGGCGAAGGGCAGGCCGCCTTCGAAGTAGCGCTCGCGCGGCTGGTTCAGCAGGTTGCTGACGCGCAGGTTGAAGGACCAGGTCTTGTTGATCTCCTTGGCGAAGGCGAGGTCGAGCGAGGTGAAGGGGCGCTGGTAGATGTCGGGCGTCAGGTTCGACTCGAACTGGCCGCCGACGGTGTACAGCAGCGGGCCGGTGACGTTGAGCAGGATGGCGCTGGTCAGGCCCCAGTCCTTGATCTCGTGGCTGAGGTTGAAGTTGAAGGTGTAGTCGGGCTGGCCCTGCAGTGGGCGGTCGAGCGACAGACCCGCGCGCTCGCGGATCTCCTGGCTGTTCTGGCTGAGCGCCACCTTGGAAAAAACGAAGCCGTAGTTGAAGCCAACGCTGAAGCCTTCAAGCGCCTCGATGAAGCGGCCCAGCTCCTTGTAGGCCTCGATCTCGAAGCCGTACACCGAGGCGCTCTCCTCGTTCTCGGCGGTGTTGAAGACGCCGAGGTTGACGAACTCGATGGGCTTGCGGATCTGCTTGGCGAACAGCGAAACGGCGAACTGGTCGCCCGGCGCCGGCATCCACTCCCAGCGCAGGTCGTAGTTCATGATCGAGGACATCTCCAGGCCGGGGTTGCCGACGAAGAAGTTGCCGGTTTCCGGGTCGCGCGAGAAGACCAGGGCGAGTTCCTTGAAGGTCGGACGCGCGACGGTGCGGCTGATCGAGGAGCGCAGCGACATGTTGTCGGCGATCTCCCAGCGGTTCGACATCGACGGCAGCAGGTCCGTGCGATTCAGTTCAAAATTGTCCGATTTGCCGCTGGCGAAGTTGCTGCCGCCGTCGCCGACGCGTTCGACGGTGACCTGCATGCGCGTGGCCTCGACGCGCGCGCCGACGGTGGTTTCCAGACGGTCGCTGAGGTTGAAGCTGAAGGCGCCGTGCGCGGCGGGAATGGTCTGGGTCGCCGCATAGACCTCGCGTGCCGGAATGTTGAAGGCGCGGGCCAGGAAGAAGTTGTCACGCACAAGGTCGCCGCCGAGGCCGTTCGGGTCGCGGGTCTGATCGACCAGATCGATGCCGCCGAGCAGGTCGCCAAGGGTGAGCATGCGCCGGTCATCCGGACTCGGCGGCAGGCGCAGCAGCGGCTGGCCGGGGGCGAGGCCGAGGAAGTCGGCGACCAACTGGCCGTCGGGCAGGCCGACGTACTCAAAGTTGTCGGTCTTGTAGTCGCGGGTGCTGTGGTCGAAGTTGCCGCCGAACTTGAACTTGGTGCCGGTGCCGCCGTCGCGGGCGCCCTCGTCGAGGGGGATCTCAAAGTTGAGGGCGACGTTGTAGTTGGTGTCATCGAGGCGGCGCCAGGTGCGCTCGAAATCGGGTGGGGCGGGGTCGCCCGGACCGACGTAGGCGTTGATGCTGGGATCGGTGCTGAAGGCGTAGTTGGCCTTCCGCAGGTCGGGCTGGTTCTGCGAGGACATGCTGTAGGCGACGAGCCAGTCCATCTTGATGTCGCTGGTGCCGGGCATGACATGCTCGCCGGTGAACTGCAGGGTCTGCAGGCGACGCTCGGTGTAGAACATGAATTCGCGGAAGATCATCAGTTCCGGCAGATTGAGCGAGGGACCAAAGGAGAAGATGGCGTCGTCCTGGGCGGAGAGGTTGGCGAACCAGGTCAGGCTGACGCGGTTTTCCGGGTCGAACTCGAGCGAGGCGCTGAGCAGGGCGCCGGCGAGCAGGTTTTCCGTTCCGCGCTGGAAGTCGAACTGCTGGGTCGGCTGGGCGACACCGTTGCCGATGTTGGCGAAGCCGCGTTCGCCGACCTCGGCGGTGAATTTTTTGCCGTAGGTGAAGCCGCCGATGAGGCCAAGGGTGCCGCCCATGAAATCCTCGAAGCGGGTGCCGCCGATGGCGCTGACGCTGAAGTCCATGGGCGCGTCCTTGTAGGTGGTCCCCATGGCGCGGTCGCGCAGGGCGCGCGCGGCGGCGAGGGAGTTGGCCGACAGGCGAGCGGCGAGGGTGTCCGCCGGCGACAGCGCGGGGTCGTTGTAGGTGAGCGCCGCGGAGCTGTTGGGCAGGGCGTTGAGGTCCTGCATGATCGACGGCAGTTCACGCGAGCCGGCGTCGCCGAGCAGGCCAGTGCCGCCGCCGCGGTAGCTGAGGAACTGGTTGCCGGTGGCGAGGGTGTTGTAGCCGTACGACATCGAGACGTTGAGGAAGGGTTCCTTCGGCACGCGCTTGGTGAGGATGTTCAGGTAACCGCCGGTGGCCTCGCCAGGCATGGAGGGCACGGCGGTCTTCGAGCTGACGACGGTCTCGATGAGGCCGGTCGGGAAGATGTCGATGTTGACCGCGCGTTTGTCGGGGTCGGAGCTCGGCAGGCGGGCGCCGTTGAGCACGACGACGTTGTAGCGGTCGCTCAGGCCGCGTACAACGACGTAGCGGCTGTCGACCACGGCGGTGCTGGACAGGCGCTTGAGCGCGCTGCCGATGTCACCGGAGGAACCGGCGCTTTTCAGCAGGGTCGGCGCGATGGCGCTGGCAAAAGACTGCAGGGAGGCGCCGATGCTGAGGGGTGCGGCGGCGCTGTCCTCGCTGATCAGCTCCTGCACGGTGAATTCCTCGAGCTCGACGACCTCGGCGGTCATTTCCAGTTCCACCTCGCGAACGCTGCCGGCACTGACGACCACGCCGCTCTGGCTGGTGCGGATGTACCCCTCGGCGCTGGCGGCGATGCGATAGACGCCGGGTTCGAGGTCGTTGACGAAGAACCGGCCCTCGGCGTCGGTGCGCACGCTCTGACCGCCGGGTTCCAGGGTCAGCGCCACCTCGGGCACACCGACGTAGAAATCCGCGTCCCTGACCAGGCCGCGCAGGCCGCCGCGCTGCCCCTCCTGGGCCAGCGCAGCGACGGCGTTGAGGCACAGGCAGGCCAGGACGAGGCGGCAAAAGGAAAGGGGGATGCGCTTGGGGTTCATGCTCGCCTCCACCCGTTCAGTTGGCCGCCGCCGCGCTGCCCGCCAGCGCCGCCATTGCCTCCGCCACGCCGACCGGCAGGGGCCGGCCCGTGCGCGCCTGGCACAGGCAGATTTCGATGGCGCCGGTCAGGGCGGTGCGCCGGTTGGGATTCGCCGTGCAGGCGCGTGCCGCCTCGGTCAGCAGCCGCTGCGCCGCCGCCTCGTCGCCGGCCTGTTGGTAAGCCGCGGCGAGCCAGGCGAAGGCAAAGGGGTGATGCATGGCCTCCATGCCGCGAGCCTGGGCCTCGGCCTGCTTCAGCACGGCCGTCAAATCCGCGGCGCGACCGCGCAGACGCCAAAGTTTGGCCATCTGGTACAGCAGTCGAGCCTGCGCCTCATGCGGGGCCCCAAGACGCTCCTCGGCCCGGCTGAACAGCCGGCGCGCCTGGGCCTCGTGACCGGCTTCGTAAAAGGTCGCTGCCGATTCGACCAGGAGTTCGGCGTGAGCCACCCGCGAGAGCGTCAGCACTTCGAGCGCGGCATCAATCAGGCCATCGCCCAGGGCCTGCTGCTGACGGTCGCTGGAAGCGAGCCGATCCTGCGCCTGGCGGAACAGGCGGCGGGCGGTGTCGTGCAAGCCCGGAGCCGGTCGCCCGCGCACCGCCGGATCCTGGCCGGCCGCGCGCAGGTTCGCCAGGCTGTAAACCCCCGTCTGCGCAGATTCCTGCGTCAGCAGGGATCCCGTGGCGACGTAACGCACTCCGGGATCGCGCAGCGCCTGCCACCAGGTGGAGGTGACAGCTTCGTCGCAGCCGAGCCGACGTCCGACGAAGACGA
Source organism: uncultured bacterium (assembly GCA_966252325.1). Taxonomy (GTDB): domain Bacteria; phylum Verrucomicrobiota; class Verrucomicrobiia; order Verrucomicrobiales; family Verrucomicrobiaceae; genus Prosthecobacter. The sequence continues at coordinate 46,553 of CBINON010000005.1, forward strand.
GGCGGGCGAGCAGTTGCTCCGCTTGCCTGGGTTTGACCAGCGCCGGCAGTCCGGTGGCGAGATCGAGCCATTCGCGGGCGCGCTTCGGGTCGGTCTCGGCTTCGGCAAGATCCAGCAGGAGCAGGCCCGCGCGATGGTCGCTGATGCGGGCGGCGAGTTCGCGGGCGGTCGCCAGCCGCCCCTGGGCCAGGGCCTGGCGACCGCATTGGTGGAGCTGGCGGTCGCGGGTCTCGAGGTCGCCGCTGATCTGCAGGGCCAGGCGCGCGGCCAGTGCCAGCGGATCCCCGGCGGCGGCCGGCGGCAGCGCCGGGCGGTCCGGCACAAGCCGAACCTCGCGGCGCACCTCGGCGGGCAGGCCTTCAAGGGCCTTGTCGATGCCGGCTTGATCCTGGGCATCCGCCCACGCGAATGCTGTCGGCAGGAGCAGGAGGGCCGCCGCAGCCGGAAGAACGAAGGGGAAAGGGAAAGGGCGCATGAAACGGGGTGTGGAAGCGCAAAGACGCACCCCCACGGAGTGCGCTCGACAGGAACCCACCCGCCGCCTTTCGCCAAAGCCTCGCTGGCAACAATTCCGTCACCTTGATTGCGGGCTTGTGTGTCGGGAAACACATCAAAAAAAGCGGGACGGCATTTCTGCCGTCCCGCAGGGGCTTGTTTTGAGTGCGGTGCTTCAGAGACCGTAGACGCGGTAGAGGACCGTGTCGGCCAGGTCGCTGGTGGTGTCGGTGTAGCTGACACCACCGACGCTGCCGGTCAGCGGCTCGGGGGTGAGCACGGTCCACTTCTTGCCGTCCTCGGACTTCTCCACCACATACAGCACATCGGCGTCGGCGGCCTCGAAATTGACGGTCGGATGGCCTTCATCCTCGCCGAGCACGATCACCGGGCGGTCGAGGTTGTCGGCGGCGAAGGCCTGCAGGGTGTGCAGCGTCGTCCAGCCGAACATGGCATTGTTGTCACGCATGGAGCCCGCGAAGGCGGCGTTGACGAAGCCGGCCGGCAGGGTGACGCCACCGGCAAACGGCACATCATAGGCGGCCCCGGCGGGGTTGAGGCGCAGGTCAAGGCCGTTCTTGGTGTAGAGCGGACAGGCCACCACCGGGTTGGCGATGGCGGAGAAGCGCCAGGGCGTGCGCAGCTGCGAGGCTCCGGGCAGCACCAGCGGGTTGACCTGGTTGAGGATGTTGATGGCCACACCACCGACGGTGGCGGTGGCGCTGCCGACATTGACCGTGCTGCTGGCAGGCAGCGGCTGGCCGCTGGTGGCGGTGGCGCGGTAGGCGTGCAGGTTGCTCCAGGCCAGCAGGGTGGTGACGGCACCACCGCCGGTTTCGGCCGCGCGGCTGACGTTGTTGGCGTTCTCCACAAGGCCGTTGTGCATGGCGATGTGGGCTTCGAGCTTCGGGTTGAAGCCCTCAAACTTGGTGCCGCCGGCGAGCATGGTGAAGTTGAAGACATTGACGTCGGTCATCGGCAGGCGGTCACCGTTGTCGGGTTCGCCGCCGTCCCACTCCATGAGCTTGTCATACTGGTAGTCGGAGCCGGACTCGGTCTGGCCGACCGGGGTGTTGAAGCCGTCGTGACCGCTGCGCAGGGCATTGCCGGAGGTGTTGATGGTGCCCTGGACCACGGTCCAGAACTGGTGGTTGCCGCGGAAGCCCTCGTCGCCGTCAAAGGCGTCGTCCTGGTTGGCGCTGGAGAACAGGAAGCGGGTGTCGTGCGTGCCACCGAACCACTCAAAGCCGTCGTCCTTGTTCTGGAACACCTCGCAGTGTTCAAACACGAAGCCCGAGCCGACGCCACAGATCGTGATGCCGTTGATTTCGTTGCCGACCGCGGCGGCACCGATGACGAAGCCGCCGTAACGGTTGACCACGTAGCGCATGACGCCGCTGTCATCGTCGTCGTCCGTGCCACCGTAGAGGGTGAGCTCGCTGTTGAGCACGTTGCTGCCGGAACCGCTGGACAGGCCCTCGGGGTAATCGGTACCGATGCCGGCGTTCTGGATGCGGCGGAAGTTTTCCGTCAGGCTGTCCGCGTGCGCGTCCCAGATGCCGTCGTCATCGACGTCGGTATTGCCGGTGTTGGCGGCAATGTGGGCACGGCCGCACAGGATGATGCCACCCCACAGGCCGCTCTTGGCGAAGCCGTTGTTGCCGGTCGGTCCGCCCGGGCTGTAGTTGTTGTTCGCCAGCGCGGTGACGTCGACGACGCGGCCGAGCAGGTTGGTGATGCTGGCCGGCACGGTGGCCGCGCCGCCGGGCACGTTTGGATCATCGATCGAGGTGAAGATGATCGGCGCGTCGACGGTGCCGTTGGCGACAATCTTGCTGCCGCGGGCGACCACGAGCGTGCCGGGTTCTTCGGCAATGTCCGATTCCGTGGCGCGCAGGCCGCGGATGACGGTGCCGGGCTCAATGGTGAGCTTGGCGCCGTTGGAGACGATGATGACGCGGCCGAGGATGTAGACGTTGTCGCGGGTCCAGCGGGTGTCGGTGGTGATGCGGTTGTCGTTCTGCGAGCCGACGACGATGAAGTCGGCCCGCGCCGCGCCGGGCAGGGCGGCGGCCAGGACGGCCGCGGCGAGGAAGGTGGCTTTGAGCGTGTGTTTCATGATGGATGGCAGGGGGCGGGGGCGAAGGAGTGGGTGTTCACCAGGAAGCCTCATTCTTCGTCGAGGCTGAGGGTGACGAGGCCGGACTCGACCGGATCGGTGCGGTTGCCGGGGTTCTGGGTGAGCAGGAACCAGCCAAAACCCTGCCACTGGCCGGCGGCACCGCCGTTGCGAATGACATGGCCCTGGAACTTGACGGTTTTGTTGACCGCGCCGTCATAGCTGAAGGTACCGCTGAACAGACCCTTGGCGGCGTCCAGCTTCAACTTGGTCAGGCGCGGATTGTTGGCACCGATGGTGAACTTCTTGGCATCATCCAGTGTCAGGGAGATGTCTGGCCGGGCCGGATCGGCGGGATCCTCGGCGCTCAGACCGGCATCACTGAACTCCAGCAGCGCCGCGGCACCCGGCTGGGCGTCGAGGATGGTGCGGCTGTTGTCGGTCCGCGCATAGCGGCCACCGGCGATGGTCAGGTTGGCGGCAACGAGGTTGAAGCCGCCGGCATAGGCGCGGCTCTTGGTGCTGGTGTTCCCGGGGCGCAGCCAGCTCAAGCTGCCGCCAACCGTGTCGTCATTGGCCGGGTTCACCCCTTCGGCAGGCGTGCCATTGTTGAGCTGCAGATTGCCCACCAGCGACCCCTTGAACGGTGTGTAGAGCGGGTTGAACACCAACACCTGACCGGTCGGACCGACGAAGGTGGCACCCGCCAGTTTCTCACCGTCGGCGCTGGTGCCGACGAGTTTGACGCTGCCGTCCGACTTGACGGCAAGGTTCAAAAGGGTGGCGCCCTTCGGACGAGTTTCGGAATCCCCCGTGGCGGTGACGGCGATGTTGTAGACCCCCGGGTAGAGGTTGGTCGGGTTCTTGCCGTCGAACTTGCGGCGCCAGCCGGTGACCGTGGTCGAACGGATGCCGGTCTGGCCAGGGACCAGGAAGGCGTCGCGAAGAACCGCGGAGGACAACACCTTGCGGGCGGTGTCGGCACCGTCCGGTGTCTGGATCGTGAAGACGAGCTCCAGCGGCACAAAGCTCAGGCCGGGGCGACGGATGAGGATCGTGGCCGTTGGCGAGGCCGCCGCCGGGTTGTTCAGGAAGCCGATGAACTTGATGGGCTTGGCATCACCAAGGAAGAGGTTGCCGGAGATCGAGCCGAGCTTGGTGATGCTCATGTCGATGCGGCCACCGAGGTTGTTGGTGTGCGAATAACCGCCACTGAAGGTCGAACGGGCGATCCAGGCCGTGTAGACACCGTCCAGATCCGTCAGGATGTTGTTGACCAGGAGCGTCGCCGGGCGTTGCACCTTGGTTTTGCCATTGGTCAGGGTGATGACCAGATTGAAGGGTGCGGCGGGGTTCTTGTTGAGGGCGACCGGACGGCCGCTGATGACGCCGGTGGCGGCATCGACCGTCATGCCCTTGGGCAGACCGGACACGGCGAACAGCGAGGCGCCGTTGGCGGGAATCTGGAAGGGCGGGTAGTCGGCGCCGAGGGTCGCGGCCGGCAGGACGATGGGATTGTCGCCGGTGGCGAAGGTCGGAGCGCCGTCAAAGACCGACAGCGTGAAATCACCCGACTCCAGCGAGTCAAAGCCGGCGATGGCATTGCCGGCAAAAATCTCGCAGGTGTAGACATCGCCGTCGTTGTCGTTGCCCAGGCCCTTGATGGCGAGGCTCTTGCCGGTGACGCCGGCAAACTGACCGCCGTTGGCGAGATCAACACCGTTGCGCTTCCACTGGAAACGGGCGGGCTTGCCGAAAAAGATGGCGTTGAGCTTCACGATGCCGCCGAGCGGACCCCCGACAACACGGTCCTGGGTGTCGATGACCACGACCTCGGCAGGCAGGCTGCTTGTGGCACCCGCTCCAGGCACTGGCGGCTGGGACGGCGCGTTGGTGGCGACGCAGACATAGGCGCCGGCGTCCTCGGGACGGGCGCTGTTGATTTCCAACTGCGGATCGGTGGCGCCAGGCAGGTTGGCACCCTTCTTCCACTGGTAGACGACCCCCTCGGGAGCCACAGCCTCGGCGTTGAGGGTGATGGCCGATCCAAGCGCCACGACGTCGCCAACCGGCTGCTCAGTGAAGGTTGGCCTGGCCGAAAAGACCGTCAGTTCGACCTCATTGCTGGTGACCGTGACGGGGCCGTCGGTCACCACACAGTCATAAACCCCGCTGTTCTTCGGGGTCACCGAGGCGAGGTTGAGGGTCGAGGCGTTGGCCTTGGCAATGGGCTTGCCGTTGTAGCGCCACTGGTAGGTCGGCACAAAGGAGGTGTCGGCCAAGGCCGTGAAGGTCACCTCCGCCCCCTGGAAGACGACTTCGTCCGCCGGCGTGCGCGTGGCGCCGACATCGGTGACGCGATAATCATCGCCCTCGGTGACGTGGGCGTTGGCCGTGCCGCCGATGTTGGAACCGCCAGCCAGGCCGCCGATGTGGGCGACCAGTTCGAGGGCGCCGGTATCCGGGCTGACAAAACTGTGGTTGGGGAACAATGCGTTGGGGGTGACGAAGGCCTGAGCGGTCGAGAAGATCGCCTGCTGGGGTGCCGTGGCCGCTGTCGCGCCATTGAGGATCCAGACGTAGATCGTCTCGCCGTCAATGCCGGCGCCGGTTTCATAATCGAGAGCCAGATCGAAGAACCCGCGCTGGCCGCCCACGTTCAGCGGGGCGTTCGACTGGGCGACCTGGGTGAAGGCGTCGTCAAGCTGGGCGAAGGTCTTGCCTACGAACTCGAAGCCGTCTGGGAAGACGCCGAAGCGCACCGTGGCAGTACCGATGCCGACGAGGCCGTTGCTGGGGGCAATGCCATTGCCGAGGTTGCTGGCAAAGAGCTTGGCCGGCGCCGCTTCAGCGGCCCCGTACAGGCCGAGCGACAGCACGGCGGTGAGGAAGAGTTGTTTCATGAGGAGAAGCGTTGGGGGAATGAAGGGAGGGGTCAGTCGGCGAAAGGCTCGGGCAGGGCGAAACCGGCGCTGCCTGCCTGTTCCTTGAAGAGGAGGGCCTTGGCCGGCAGGAGCAGGGCGGAGCCGGCGTCCGTGACGCTGTCGCCCAGCGCGCGCCAGCCGGTGCCACCGGGACCGCCGTTCTTGTAGTAATAGCCGGTGAGCACGCCGTCCTGCTCAAGGTAGACGACATCCGCAACGCCGGGACCGGTGCCGCCAGTGATGTTCGACTGAAGGTCGCTCGCCGACAGGCTGGTGGGCACCAGGAAGGGATTGTTGACGATGTTCTGGCCAATGGCGACACTGGCCGCATGGCGGGCGGGCAGGGCGTCACCGCTGAGGCGCAGGGTGCGGTCGCTGCCGGGCACGCGCACGATCATCAGGCCGCTGCCGGGTGCGATCACCGTGCCGGCCTGGTTGGCACCATCCGCATCGTCGATGCGGCGCCACTGGCTGGCGTCCGTGCGGTAGAAGTAACCCACAAGCACGCCGTTCTCAGTCAGGTAAACCTTGTCGGCTGCATTCGCCGCGGCCGCGCCAGTCAGACCGACCTCGTTGGCGGCGCCAAGCACGCTGGCGAGTGTGCTGAGTTGGTAGATGACAAATTCGTCCCCGATGTTCGGTTCCGGCAGAGATTCGGGCGTTTCAACCGTCAACTCCTGGCCGGACTGGCTGATGATCCGAGTCGAGTGACCGTAGGCATTGCTGCCGGCCGGGTTCGCACGGCTGACAATCTTTAGGGCATGGGGGGTGGTTGTCACATCCGGCAGGACGGCCGGGCTGGAACTCAGGACGACTTCACCTTCGAGGTCGCCGAAGCCCGTCAGCGTGCCGGAAGCAACGATGCGGACATTGGCCAGGCCAACCAGCGTGGTCTTACCGGCCGGCAGGTTGAGCGTGACGGTGCCGGCGGTGCGGCTCATGGGCAGCTTGTCGGCCTGGGCCTGCACCTGCGGAACAGCGAGGGCAAGGAGCGCGAACAGCGCGAGTTCAGTGGATCGGATGCGGATCATGGGGATGGAGGGCTTGCAGTGGCGCAACACAGTTCGCGCCTACCCGCTGATTGGAACCCACCTGCCGCCCTTCGCCAAAGCCTCGCTGGCAACAGTTTTGTCACCTCCACCACAGTTCCGTAACGCCGTCCCCTGCGGAGCGGAAAAGCTTCCGGCGAAGCAAGCTGAATCGTGTCACGATTGCGTCACGGCGTGACGGCTTGCGCGCGCCTGGGGCCTACCTCCGCGGCCTCCGGCACCACGTCTGTGTCAGCAGCAAGCGCACCGGCGATGCGTTCACGCAGCGGGCTACCCTCCATCGCAAGCCCCGGAAATTTCACCGCCAGCTGCCGGTAGTACACCGCGGCGGCACGGTTGTCACCACGCTCCTCGTAGTAGCGGGCGAGGGCGGTGAGTTCACGCTGCTCGGCAAGTTGCAGTTCCGCCTGACAGGCGCGCGCCTGCGCCCCCTTGTCGCTTTCCGGAAATCGGTTGAGGAACCAGCTCATCAGCACCGCCGCGCGTTCGCGGTCGCGCGGCGAACCGCCCTGCATGGCGCGCCACTTCTGGTAGGCAATGGAGGCGGCCTGGAAGCCGGCATCATCGGCCAGCTCATGACCGGCATGCAGCTCGGTGAACTCCTCATACTGCGCTCGCGCCTCGTCGGTGCGACCGGCCCGCTCCAGTGCCAGGCCCAACAAATAACGCGCCTGAATGCCGGTCTCGGCGTGCGGGCCATTCAATACAATCCTGGCCAGCATGGCCACGGCCTCGTCGGCGTCGGCCTTCGACGTGCCGCGGTTTTCAACGGCTGCCGTGCGCCGCTCGCCTGCAGCAAGCTGGCGCCGCACCAGCAGCAATTGCTGGGCATGGGCCCGCCCAAAATGACCGGGCTGGCGCGTGACCAGCCCGTCGAGGGCGTCAAAAGCCGCGCGATGGCGACCGGCAGCCTCGTGCAGGCGGAACAGTTCCCACAACGCCGCGGCGGCGGGTTCGGTGCCGGGGTGACGACGGGCGAGCGTCTGCAGGCGTTCGATTGCGGCCTCGGGGCCGTCGCGTTCGATCACCCGCCGGGCCTCCTGCAGGCGCCGCTCCGCCGGATCCTCGACCTGGCCCGCCATGAGGGGTGCCGCCAGCAGCAGGAAACCAAGCAGCCCCGCGCGGGCGGGGCTGCAGGCAGTGGCCATGGCGGAAGAAGACTTCACTCGCTGGGCGGGCTGACACCTTCAAGCGTCGGCAGCAGGTCGGTCGCCGGAGAGGCGGCCGGTGCGGTGAGCGTGCCGGGTTTGTACACGCGCGCCAGCTCCTCCGAGGTTTTTTTGCCGAGGGTGAGGCGACCGAGGTTGACAGTCACATGCTTGCTGGCGAGGGGATTCTTGACGATCGCCTCAGCGCCGGGATAGAGGTTTTCGACAAGGCCCGAATTCGGCCCCAGACAGTCGACATGCGGCACGTTCGGGTCGTCGGCGATCGTGTAATCAAAGCTGACGATCTGCTGGCCGACGTTGCGGAATTTGACCGTGTGCTCGAGGCTTTCCTCGTCAACAATCTCGCTGACGAGTTGGTAGGCGACGGGCGAGTCGCCGATGACGACCGGCCGGCTGGCCACGGTTTTGCAGGAGGTGAGCGCCGCGGCGGCGAGCAGGCCGGCGGCCAGGGAGGGGAGGATGGAGCGAAGCATGGGGAGATCAGTAGCGGTAGCGGAAGCCGACCAGGTAGCCGTCGGAGCGGAAGTTGCGCAGGTTGTCGAGGTCGCCGAAGTAGGTCTTGCGGTATTCGGCAAACACCGAGTAGCGCTCTTCCCAGGTCCACTCGAGGCCGGCGCGCCAGTTCCAAACGTTGATGAACTCGTCGATGCTGAAGGGCACGGCCTCCCCCGGCAGGGTGGTGCCACCCTGCACTTCGTCGGCCGACTTCGCCGTGGCGTTGCGGAACCAGACCTGGCCGCCGCCGAGGCCGCCGCCGAGATAGGGCTTGAAGCCGCCCCAGAATTTGCCGAGGCGCGCGCGGTAGCGGTGCAGGTCGAGCGCAAAGGTGCTGTTCAGGCTGAAGATCAGCGAATTCATGTCGGCCTGGTACTCGGCGATCTGATCGTTGGCGAGCGGCGCCGGCGATACCGAGCCCTGCAGGGTGGTGGAGGTGAAGGTCGCCTCGGCAGCGAGCGAGAATTCCACCGGCACGCGGCGCATGTCCCAGGTGCGGCCGACCTCGACGCTGAACATGGCGCTGCCGTCGATGTCCTCGACCGGGAAGGCGCGCGAGCCGACACGGGCGGTGCCGGTCTGGCCGAGCGTCTCGCCGGCCATGACACTGACATAGGGCCCCATCTTGCGTTTGGGCTTGGCGCCTTCGGCCAGGGCACCCAGGGATTTCAACTCCAGCTCCGCGGCGGCGGAGAGGGCGGGCAGGCTGAGGGCCGCGAGCAGGCAGGCGGCGGTGCGGAACAGAGAGATCTGGATCATGCGCTTCGCGCTGCCCTTAAAGCACCCAGGCCCGCGGTGAAATGAGTTCGCTGTGAAGAATTTGTCACAATGCCGCCAGGGCACCGGCGCAGCCCTTGCCTAACCTTGTCTGACATGACACGCATCCCGCCGCCGACCTCGCACGCGCCCTTCCGCGCGCTGCTCGCGCTGCTGCCCGCCCTGCTGCTGGCGCCGGTGGCCAACGCCGAAAAGCCGCCCCTGCCCGATGCCGTGCTCAACCCGCTGGCGCCTCGCCCGGACGCCCCCGCCCTGCCCGCACCCGGCCCGCCGATCGACCTCGACCAGTACGAAAACCCGCTGCTGCTCTTTGAGGGCGCGGGTACGCCAGCGACCGTTCCCGACTGGAACACCGACCTGCTGCCGCCCCTGCTGCCAGCCCCCGTTGAAGTGCCGGAAGCAGCGCCGGAACCCACCCCTGAAGAACGGCGCCTGCTCACGCTCGGCGCACGCGTCGCCGCCTCGGTGGCCGCGGTGCGGGTCTGGGACAAGTTCGGCGCGCCGCTCGCCGCCGGCGTCGGCTCCTATGTCAGCCCCGAGGGCGTCCTGCTCACCGACGCCGGCCTGCTGCATCCGGAGATCGCCGAACGCGTCGATTATGTCACCCTGCAGCACGCCGATGGCACAAGCAGCCGCGTGCGCGGCTTCTATCATGTCGATCTCGTCACAGGCATCGCCCTGCTGCAGGCGGAGGAGACCGAAACGCTTCCCATTGAGCTCGCGCCCGGCCACGACTTCTCCACCGAACAGGACGCGCATGTGCTGGCCGTCTCCGAAAAGCGTGGCCTGGTGCTGGCCGGCGCACGCGTGCAGGCCGACACCGCCGTCACCGGTCTCGGCTGGCTGAACGTGCGCGGCGAGGACTCGCCCGGCGCGGTCGGCTCGCCCGTGCTCGACGACGAGGGCCGCCTGATCGCCCTCGTTGCCCTTGCCGTGCCGCTGAAGAGCTGGAAAAACTTTGCCCTGTCCGTCGATGCCGCCGCCTTGCTGCTGCGCGAGGCGCGCGCGCCGCTGCGCCCGCTCAGCGAACTGCCACGCCGGCCCGGCCTGCGCGAGGTGACGAACGACCCCGCCTTCGTCGAGGCCTTCCGGCTGCTCGAGCAGAAGCGCTTTGCCGCCGCCCTGCGCAAGCTGCTGCCGTTGGCGCGCCGCTACCCGCGCAGTGCCGAATGCTGGGCGCTGCTCGGCCTCAACGCCCTGCATTTGAACGCCGGCCCCGAGGCGCTGAACTGCCAGCGCAAGGCAGTCGCCCTCGACCCCAGGGCCGGCCTGTACTGGCATCAGCTCGCCGTCGCCCGCCTGCGCGCCGGCCCCGAGGCGGCCACGGCCGCCGATGAGGACCGCGAGGCGCTGCAACAGGCGGTCGACCAACGGCCGGACGACGCCCAGGCCTGGCTGCTGCTGGCGGGTCACCTTGCCCGCGAGGGTGATCTGACCGCGGCCGACGACGCCCTGCGCCGGACCACGCTGCTGGCGCCCGACAACGCCCGCGCCCACTACCTGCTCGCCTGCGTGCGTGGCAAACTCGGCGATCACGACGGCGCCCAGACCGCCGTGCGCCGCTCCCTGTCGCTCGCGCCCGACCAGGCCGATGCCTGGTATTACCAGGGCCTGCTGCACCAGCACCGAGGCGAACATGCCGAGGCCGCCAAAGCCTGGCAGCGCACCGTGCGCCTGCAGCCGCGCCATCCGCAGGCCTGGCTCAACCTCGCCCATGCCCAGCGCAAGGCCGGCCGCGAGACCGAGGCGCGCCAGGCCATCCTCGAGCACCAGAAGGTGCGCGCCCAAGCGGCGCGCTGAACGGCCCAACGCCCCGCTCAGCCGAGCGGACCCGACCAGTCGCTCGGCATGCGCCAGTCGGCACGCGGCGACAGCGCCACCGTGCCCACCTTGGGTCCGTCGGGCATCGACGAACGCTTGAACTGATTCTGCGCGAAGCGACGCAGGAACACGTCGAGCCACTTCTCAATCACCGGCGATTCATGCGCGCCGGCGAAGGCCAGGCCGGCCAGATAAAGCAGCTTAGCGCGGCCGCAGCCGTGACGAACGAAGTGGTAGAGGAAGAAATCGTGCAGCTCGTACGGACCCACGAGGTCCTCGGTGCGCTGCTCAATGCCGCCATCGGCACCGGCCGGCAGCAACTCGGGCGAGATCGGTGTGGCGACGATGTCGCGGAGAATGTCACCCGCCTCGTCCGCGTGCCGTTCCGCCGCGCACCACTCGATGAGGTACTTCACCAGCGTCTTCGGCACGCCGGCGTTGACGTGGTACATCGACATGTGATCGCCGTTGAAGGTGCACCAGCCGAGCGCCGCCTCGGAGAGGTCGCCGGTGCCGACGACCAAACCGCCGGTCTGGTTGGCAACGTCCATGAGGATCTGCGTGCGCTCGCGCGCCTGGGCGTTTTCGAAGGTGACGTCGTGACGATCGGGCGGATGCCCGATGTCGCGAAAGTGCTGTTCGACCGCCGGCCCGATCGGAATGACGCGCAGGGGCACACCCAGCGCCTCCGCGAGCTGCTCGGCATTGCCGCGGGTGCGCGCGGTCGTGCCCAGGCCCGGCAGGGTCACCGCCAGGGCCGCCGAACGCGGCAGGCCGGCACGCTCCAGCGCGTCGAGCACGACCAGCAGGGCGAGCGTCGAATCGAGCCCCCCCGACAAACCGACCACGGCGGTCGCACTTTTCGTTTGGCGCAGGCGGCGCGCCAAACCGGTGGCTTGCAAGGCGAAGATTTCGCGGCAGGTGGCGTCGCGGTCCGCGCCCGGCGGCGGCACAAAGGGCAACGACGGCAGCGGGCGCCGCAGCCCCGCAGCGATGCCATTGGCTGCACCCAGATCGAAAGTGATGCGGCGAAACCGCTTGTCCGGCGCCTCGTCGCGAAAGGCGGCGCTGCGCTGGCGTTCGTGGCCAAGCCGCTGCAGGTCGAGATCGGCGCTGACCGCACGCGTTGCAAACGCGAAGCGCTCGGATTCGGCGAGCAGCGTGCCATTCTCCGTGATCAGGCAGTGGCCGGAGTAAACGGTGTCGGTCGAGGACTCGCCGGCGCCGGCACTGGCATAGAGGTACGCGGCCAGGCAGCGGGCGCTCTGCTGCTGCACCAGGCCGCGGCGGTAGGGCGCCTTGCCAAGCCATTCATTGCTGGCCGACGGGTTCGCCAGCACAGTGGCCCCGGCGAGGGCAGCGCGCCCCGAGGGCGGCTGCACGGTCCACAGGTCCTCGCAGATCTCGACGCCGAGCACCAGGCCGGGCAGGTCGCGAACCTCGAACAGCAGATCGGTGCCGGCGGGCACGCCGTCGATCTCGGTGGCCGTCAGGGTGTGGGCCGGCGAGAACCAGCGCCGTTCATAAAACTCGCCCGAGTTGGGCAGGAAGGACTTCGGAACATAACCGAGAATGCGACCCGCGCCGAGCACGGCGGCCATGTTGTAGAGCCGGCCATCCGCCGCCAGCGGCAGACCGACGACCGCCAGCGCGCCCAGGCCGGCGCTGGCCTCGGCAAGGCGGCGCAGCGCCGCCAGCGCCTGCTGCAGCAGGGCGGGCAGATGAAAGAGGTCGGCGCAGGAATAACCGGTCAGGCAGAGCTCGGGAAAGACGACCAGCCGGCAGCCCTCGCCGGCCAGCCGGCGCAGTTCGTCCAGCATCACCGCCTCGTTGCGCGCGACATCGCCGAGCGCCAGCTCCGGCGACACGACGGCGGCACGCGCGAAGCCGTGCGCTTCGCGTTCGACGGGGGGGCAACCCGGGGAGGACATTCCGCAGCATAACACGCATCCGCGGCCCGGCATCGAGGAAAAAAACATCTTGCAAGCCCGCCGACTCTCCCGCACTCTTGCCGCGTTCCTGGTTCTCTCAACCAGGTGAACACTGGTGTCCGCTCCCATGCAGGGAGCCGTGGTTTCTCAGGCGACCCCTCCTTGAAACCCGTTCCCGCGACGAGCTCCGGCTTGTCTCGAGCGGAGACCGCGGCAAGGCCGCTTCCCCCTCTTTTCATCCGCCACCCAGCCCCAACGGACGCCGCGCTCCCTGCGCCGGTCGGCCGCCAACCCCTCCTCATTTCCGCATCGCAACATGGCCGGACACAACAAATGGTCCAAGGTGAAGCACATCAAGGCCGTCGTGGACGTCAAACGCGGCAAGGTCTTCAGCAAGCTCTCCAAGGAGCTCACCGTTGCCGCCAAGCATGGCGGCTCGAACCCCGACCTGAATGCCCGCCTGCGCTCCGCCATCCTCGCCGCGCGCGCCGCCAACATGCCGAATGACAACATCGAGCGCGCGGTCAAGAAGGGCGCCGGCGAACTCGGCGGCGATGCCATCGAGGAGATCACCTATGAGGGCTACGGTCCGGGCGGGGTCGCCTTCATGATCGAGGTTGTCACCGACAACCGCAACCGCGCCGCCAACGACCTGCGCGTGCTGCTGTCGAAAAACGGCGGCACCTTTGCCGACGCCGGCAGCGTTGCCTACCAGTTCACCCGCCGCGGCGAGGTGCGCATCCCCAAGGGCGGTCTCGACGAGGACGCCGCCATGGAACTCGCGCTCGAAGCCGGTGCCGAGGATGTCGAGGACGCCGACGACGAATGGATTCTGTACACCGCCACCGACCAACTCTTCCAGGTGGTCGGCGCGCTGCGCGACAAGGGCGTGCAAAGCACCTCGCAGAAACTGATCTACCAGCCGACGACACCCGTTCTTCTCACCGACCTCGAGCAGGCCCGCGCGGTGATCAAGCTCCACGACCTGCTCGACGACTACGACGACACCCAGAACGTCCACGCCAATTTCGAGATCGCCGACGACATCGCCGACGACCTTGCCTGATCCCCCTTCCCCCACCATGAGCGACGAAGAACTCCTGCTCGATCTGCAGCCCGCGGAAAGCGCGCCCGCCAAAAAAACCGCCGCGCGCAAGACGGCGGCGAAAAAGACGGCTGCGGCCAAAAAGGCCCCCGCGAAAAAAGCCGCCGGCAGGAAACCCGCCGTCAAGAAAGTCGCCGACGCCGAACTGCCCGTGGCAGAAGCGGTCGCCAGCGAACCCGCGACGGCAACGCCGACGGCACCCACCGCCACGCCGAAGGCCCCGCGCCGTTCCGCCGCCGTGAAAAAGGCCGCCGCCATGCTCGCCGCCCTGCAGGAACAGGCATCGGCCGAACCCGTTGCGGAACCCAAGCCTGAACGACCCGCGGCGGCTCCGTCGCCTGTCGCCGCCAGCGCTCCGCCCGCACCCGTCCATCCGCAGCCCCCCCCCGCCAGCGCCGAGGCCGCGACAACCGCTCCAAGTTCGACCGCGGCCGTTGAGACAGCCGCCGCCCCAGGCGAAGGACCACCGCCCGAGCGAAAAAAATCGAAGTTTGAGCGCTGGAAGGAACGCCGCGAGCGCTTCCGCCAGGAAAAACTTGCGCGTCGCCAGGGTCAGCAGGGTCAGCAAGGTCAGCTGGGCCAGGGTGGCGACCAGGCCGAACCCGCCCCCTCGAACGGCGAGGACGAGCGCAACCGTACGCCGGAAATCGTGCTCGGCCCGCCGGAACCGGCTGACGGCATCCTGGAATTGACGCCGAAGGGCTACGGCTTCCTGCGCCGCCGCGAGACGATGTACGCGCAGCATCCGCAGGACGCCTTCATCTCCGGCGATTTCATCCGTCAGTACGGCCTGCGCGAGGGCATGCAGGTCAAGGGCATCGCCCAGAAGGGTCCGCGCGGCCCGCAGATCACCCAGGTCAGCGAGGTCAACGCCCGGGCTCCCGAAGCCATGCGCGACCTGCCGCTGTTCGAGGAACTCAAGGCGATCAACCCCTGCAAGAAGATCCAGCTCGAGACCGCCAAGGATCGCCTCACCACCCGCGTGATGGACATGTTCACGCCGGTGGGCCGCGGCCAGCGCGGCCTGATTGTCGCGCCGCCGCGCGCCGGCAAGACCACCCTGCTCCAGCACATCGCCGAGGCGGTGGTGGAAAACCATCCGGCCATGCACCTCATGATTTTGCTCGTCGACGAGCGACCGGAGGAGGTGACGGAATTCAAGCGCATCCTGCCCAAGGCCGAAATCTACGCCAGCTCGAACGACCAGGACGTCAAGAGCCACACCCGCATCGCCACGCTGGCGATCGAGCGCGCCAAGCGCCTCGTCGAGTGCGGCGAGCACGTCTTCATGCTCATGGACTCGATCACCCGCCTGGCGCGCGCCTTCAACAACGCCAAGTCCGGCGGCGCGACGATGAGCGGCGGCATGGGCGTCGGCGCCATGGAAATCCCGCGCCGGCTGTTCGCCGCCGCGCGCAACACCCGCGAGGCCGGCAGCCTGACCGTGCTCGCCACCGCCCTCATCGAAACCGGCAGCCGCATGGACGACCTGATCTTCCAGGAGTTCAAGGGCACCGGCAACATGGAGCTCGTGCTCGACCGCAAGATCGCCGAGCAGTTTTATTACCCCGCCGTCAACATCTTCAAGTCGGGCACCCGCCGCGAGGAGTTGCTGCTGCAGGCCTTCCAGCTCGACAAGATCCACATGCTGCGCCGCGGCCTCGCCGGTCACAAGCCGATCGATGCCATCCAGCGCGTGCTGACGCTGATGGAACGCTACCCCAGCAACGCCCAGATGCTCGTCGACCTGCCCAGCAAGGGCTGAGCCCGCGACTCAGACCCGCTGGCCCAGCGCCTTCAACTTTGCCTCGCCCTCACTCCAGGCCACGTCCTGGGGCAGGCGCTTGGACAGCGCCGCCAGCGCGGCGGTGATCCCCGCCGCCTCGCCCATGGCGACGGCGTTGCCGGTCACTCGATAGCTGGAGTGGGCGATGAAGTCGCCGCTGATGCAGCGACCCGCCATCATCAGGCCGTCGACATCCCTGGCAATGAGGGCGCGCAGCGGGATGTCGTAGGGCTTGGCCTTGATCGGCTTGGGCATGATGGCGTGCTTCTTGTTGTCGTCGGCGCTCAGCGCATGGACGTCGATGCCAAAGGTCACCCGTGCCACCGCGTCCTCATGGCGGATGCCCCGGGCGAGGTCGTCCTGCAGCACCGTGTAGCGGCCGCGGATGCGGCGGCCGTCGCGCACGCCGATCTGCTCGGCGGTGGCGACGATTTGAATCCCCTGCCACGGCCCTCCAAGCGCGCGCAGGCCCGCGACCATGCGATTCATCTCGGCGCGGGCGCGCACGGTGGCCGCGGTCACCTCGGCGGCGTCCCAGGGCTTGACGCCATACTCATGGTTCATCATGGCAAAGACCAGGTTGCCGCTGACATGCCACATCGTTGGACCGGCGTAGGACGGAAAATTCCCCGTGCCGACCAGCACCTCCTTGATGCGCTGCTTCTTCTCGCTGTCGGTGTTTTCGCCCGGCAGCCTCTGGCCAAAACGGATGAACTCGCGCAGCTTCTCGGCGTCCTTGACCATGAGCAGGGCGTTGAGCGACATCGGCTGGCAGGGGCAGTCCTCGGCCATGCCGATCTCGAAGGCGCAGCCGGCCTGGAAACCGAGATCGCCGTCGCCGGTGGTGTCGATGAACACCGGAGCGCGCCAGGCCTGGCGGCCCGACTTCGATTCGGTGACGATCGTCGTCAGCCGCTTGCCCTCGCGGAAGGCGGCCGAGACCTTGGTGTGATACTGAAACTTCACCCCCGCCTCCAGGCAGAGCTCCTCGAGCAGCAGCTTCAGGGCCTCGGGATCGTAGCAAAAGCGGCTGGCGCTGGTCGAATCGGCGCGGGCGCCGCGCGCATCGAGCTTGTCGCGCAGTTCCTTGGCGAAGCCCGGCTTGTCGAAGTCGAGGAAATACCCGAGCAGGCCGGCGGTCCAGATGCCGCCGAGGCAGCCGCGCCATTCAAACAGCCGCACCCGGGCACCGGCACGCGCCGCCGTGATCGCCGCCGCCACACCGGCCGGGCCGGCCCCGCAGACAATGACGTCGGCATCGTCCACCAGCGGCAGCTCGTGCGCCGGCTCGGTGAAGGCTCCCGCCCCGGCCGCCTGCACAGCGGAGGTCTGACGGACGGCACCACCGGCAAGGGCGGCATGGAGGAAACGGCGGCGGGAGACGGAGGAGGGTTTCATCCTTGAGGAAGGGATTCGTGAGTTGCGTCAGATTGCCACACAGGGGATGCAAGCAGGATCACAAAATTAAAGCTTTATCACGACAGCTGGGCGATGCGCCAGATGGAAGCGGCCTGATTGGCCATCCAGTTCTGCCGGGCGGCCAGTCGCTCTGGTGTCCAGTCGGCATTGTCGACGGCAACCTTTCGAGTGATCTCAAATTGGCTTGCCGCAAAGGCAATTTTCTTGGTGGCAAAGGGCGCATTACCAGCAGCCCGGTTGGCCCCGGATTGCATAAGGGTCATGTTGCCGAGTCGGTAGGCCATCAATTCAACATCCTCGTCACGGAAGTCCTCCCAGCCCTGCTCTGGGTTCTGCGGCAGAATATGTTCGATATTGAAGGCATCGCTGTCTGCATCGTGATCGTTGCCGCTGATGTGTTTTTCGAGGGCGCAGAGAAGGTAACGAACCACGCGCTTATTCCGGGCGTTGGTAGTGCGGATCACTTTCTCGGCGAAGGAGTATTTGAACTGAGGATCCGGAATGTAGATGGGTTTCAACGCCCCAAGAATAGAGGCCAGCCCAGTGAGGGAGCCACCGGAGATGCGCTCAGCCACACTGCCATAGGTGCGCTCCTGTTCATTGGCCTGAAGGCCGGCAATGACGTTGTAGCGGAATGAAATAATCACACAGACACGCAGGAGTGTCTCCATGTCTCCATCGCCAAGAAACCGCCGCGCGGCCAAGAGCAATGGCAGCGGCTGACGAACGTTAAACATGCGCAGTTCCAGAGCGTATGCTTTCAAAGCAGGAATCCAATGTGAGGTCTCCGGCTGTGTGAGGGCCAGGTAGTTGTCCATGTCCTCCTCCATTTCCCGCAGCAGGTTGAATGCGTGTTCACGGGTGGCGACTTTGGACCGGATGACCTTGAACAGCTCTGTCTGTCGAACAGACTCACGACGACTGTTCCAGTGCATGCGGAGAAAGTCAGGAAAACTCTCACTGCCAAGCCTGCCAACTATAGATTCCCAGCGCTCTTCCAGCGTCTTCATCTCATGTTCATGCTGACCCTCGCGATGAAGAACAGAAAAAAGATAATTTTTTAGAAGATCCGTGGACGAAAGCCGGACACCACGGGCATTCAGCGTTTCAAAGACTTTATAAGCGTTCAGCTCATCCGTGACCGTGATGACTGTGAAGAAGAGCTTGTCAGTAAAAGACTCAATGAACTGGGCAAGGGTAACACCTTCATCCGCTCCCCCGCTGGCAGCATAAGTGCGAATGCGCTTTTCAAACCATTCAAAAGCTTTGCGCAGCCCATGCTCGGAGGCTCGAAAGCCACGGACGGGCAAATGGCCGAGCGGGACAATGTAAGTCTGGTAGTAATGATCATTATTCCGGTTCAGCGTGAGCTTGGAGCGTGGAACAAAGGTTACTGGATCAAGGAAGCCGATGTAGCTGCGCCGATAATCATCAAGGCGCTGCTTATTGCGATCGGGGTCTTTCCCCTCGTCCACTAGCCGGGCAAAGTTTTTCAGCGCCGCTAGGATGATGATGCTGAGCGTGGTAAGGCGCTGCTGACCGTCGATGACGTCGAATGTCTTGTCGTTGTCCGACTGAAGCACGAGATACCCCATGTAGTGGGCCGACTCCCCGCCTTCCTTGAGGGTGCCCTGCAGGTCAAGCCAGAGATCCTCCCATTCGTCCTCCGTCCAGCTGTAGTCCCGCTGGAAGCGCGGGATACGGTAGGTAAGACCGTTCCCCATGAGCTTGCGGAAAGTGTCGTTCTTGGTGTTGAAGTTCGTGGCGGACATGTTGCTTCATGGTAGCAGAGACACGGACCTTTTCAAAGCCCATCGAGCAGCGGGAGCGCTGGCTACTTCTGCCCCCCACCTCGCGCTTCCAACCGACTTTTCAAGGTTCGACGCGCGACGGGGCCTTGAGCCGTTCCTGCAGATGCTCGCGGAAGGACTTGCCGTCGAGCGTCAGGTCGGCCAGCACGGCGCGTCCGTCGAGCACACGCACCTCGGCAAACACGCCTTGGGTGTTGCGCAGCGATTCCGCCAGCCAGCGGTCGGCCTCGGGCGCAAGTTTCTCGTTCAGGTAGTAGCGGTCAAACGGCCACTCGAAATGAGCCGAGCCGTTGCTGGCCCAACGCACCCGGACGCGCAGAAAGCGACCGGAGGCCGGCCGCTCGCGTTCGATCCGGGCCACGGTCGCCAAACCGTCGGGCCCGACATCGAGCACGGCATAGGCACGGCCCCGCCAGGAGTTCGCGGTCTTCTCCGCCGGTGCCTCGCGGATCTCGGGTCGGACCGCCAGATAGCGGCCGCGCAATGGGTCATAGGGATCCGGCGCGGTGCATTTCAAGCGGATCAACTCGCCCTCGGCGAGCACGCGCTCGTGCTGACGCACGGCGACCAGCGGCAGCGCCCACTGGGCGAGCACGGTGAGGGCAAAGAGCACGAGTGGCAGCGACTTCATGCCGTCACCTCCCGCCGGCGACGGCTCATGAAGAAGTTGAAGGCGAGGAAGGCACTGCCGACGAGGATGAAGGCGAGGCCCTTGGCGAGCAGCGACAGATCGCTGTCGGACATGCGCGCGATGACCAGCAGGCTGAGCATCGCGGCGCCCAACCGGGGCGCGGCCGGGCGCCCGGCAAAGTCGAGCAGGATGAGGGTCAGGCCGACCAGCGACAGGTGGGCGGTGAAGAGTCCGGCCAGCAGCGTGCCGCGCGGCGCGGCCGGAAAGACGGCGTGCACGAGCAGGGGCAGCAGCACGACGGAGGCGACGGCGAGCACGGCCCAGCGCTGCCGCTGCACCGCCAGGACGGCAAAAACCGCCAGCCCCCCCAACAGGGCCGGACCCCAGAACGTGCTCATGGCCAGACCCGCGCCCTTGAGAAGTTCCCGGCTGAGATCGGCAAAGGTCGCGGCGAGGCCGAAACCGAAGAGCCAGAGGCCGCCGAGCACGACCTGCGGTTTGCGCGCCAGGGATTCGGCCTGTCCGCGCGCTGTGAGTGGCAGCAGGACAAAGCCGGCGGCGAGGAAGGACCAGAGCAGCGGCACCCGATCGAACTGCGACCCGGAGCCATCCCCCCGCGTTCCCGCGTGCACGGCGGCCGCGCCAAGCCCCAGGGCAGCACTGACGACGATCAGCCAGCGCATCACCGTGCCGGGTGCCGGCTGCCGCCACCAGCGTGGCAGCAGGGCCACCAGCAGCAACGGATAGAGCAGCGCGCTGTCCTGCCAGGCCAATTCCGGCTCATAGCGGCTGACGGTCCAGACCGTGGTGGCGACCAGATAAAACAGCGTCACTGCGTCGGAGCGCAGCAGCCAGGCGAGCGGCAGGGCGAGCAGGAACCAGGCGCGCAGGAAATCCGGCCAGTCGCCGCCGAGATGGTAGATCTGCGAGACCAGGGCGAGGCAAGCGCCGGCCGTCAGCGCCTGCAGCAGGCCGGCGGTTTCCCGCACCCAGGCCGCGGCGCCGCGGCGCAGCACCTGCCAGGTGAAGATCTGGGCGGCCAGCAGGGGCAGGAAGGCGCAGAGCAGGCGCACGGGCCGGGAAAAATCGTCCCAGTTGTGGCCGAGGATGGCGATCAGACCCGAGCCGATCAGCAGGGCGCCGAGGGCACCCAGCAGGATCTGGCCGAGGCCGGGTCGACTGCCATCCAGCGCATAACGTTCCCGCAAACACCCCGCTGCTTCAGGCGTCAACAAGCCCTCGCGCTCCCAATCCGGGATCTGTTCCAACAGCCAACGCTGACGGGAGGCACTCATCAATGTCCGGCATTTGGCCGGACATCCGTTGGATTGACAAGAAAAAACTTAGGCAAATCGGCTGATGCGCCCACAACCTTGCCCCCTCACCAGGGCAGCGAGTACGTCTTCACCGTGGTCATGAACTGGATCGCCTCAATGACACCCTCCTTGATGCCAAGGCCGCTGTCCTTGACGCCACCGAAGGGGCTGAGTTCGAGGCGGTAGCCGGGGATTTCATTGATGTTGACGGTGCCAGCCTTGAGGCCCTTGACGGCGGTGATCGCGGATTCCATTGAGCGGGTGACGACGCCGCTGCTCAGGCCGTAGGGCGTGGCGTTCGAGTAGGCGATGGCGTCGTCGAGGTCGCGCACCGGGAAGATCGGCGCGATCGGACCAAAACATTCGGTGGTGCCGAGCACGGAATCGCGCGGCATACCGGCGAGGATCGTCGGCTCCAGCAGCGCGCCGCGGCGGGCACCGCCCTGGAGCAGGCGAGCACCGCGGCTGAGTGCGTCCTGAATGGCGTTCTCCAGACTGACGGCGGCGGCCTCGTCGATCACCGTGCCGACAACCGTGGTCTCGTCGGCGGGATCGCCGCAGACATAAGTCTGGGAGAGGGCGGCAAAGCGTTCGGTGAACTCCGCGAGCACCCCCTCGTGCACCATGATGCGGCGCACGGCGGTGCAGCGCTGGCCGCTGTTGCGAAAGCAACCCTCGCAGGCGAGCTTCGCGGCGAGATCGAGATCGGCGTCGTCGAGCACGATGAGCGGCGAATGCCCGCCGAGTTCCAGACAGGTCTTCTTGTAGCCGGCCGTGTTGGCGATTTCCTTGCCGACTTTGGCGCTGCCGGTGAAGCTGACCAGGGACACCCGCTCGTCACGGATCAGCGGCCGTGTCACCTCGTCGAGATCCCCGTGCAGGCAGCTCAGCAGGTGGCCGGGCAGGCCGGCCTCGTAGAGCAGTTCGACGAGGCGCACGGCGGTGAGAGGGGTCTTTTCCGAGGGCTTGAGGATGACCGGCGCGCCGGCGGCGATGGCGGGCGCCAGCTTGTGGGCCACCTGGTTGAGCGGGTGGTTGAAGGGCGTGATGGCGACGACCAGCGGCAGCGGCTCGCGCAGAGTGTAGATCTTGCGCGCCTTGCCGGTGGGCGAGATGTCGCAGGAGAAGATCCGGCCGTCGTCGCGCAGGGCCTCCATGGCGGCGAAGGCGAAGACATCGCAGGCGCGACCAACCTCGTAGCGCGTCTCGCGCAGGCACAGTCCCGCCTCGGCGGTGATGAGCCGGGCGAACGCCTCGCGGCGCTGATCCAGCAGATCGCGGGTGCGATTCAGGATCTGGCTGCGCTGAAACCGCGTGAGCGGTTCCGCCGGCGCGAGATGGGCCCGGATCGCCGACTCCACCGACGCGCGGCCGACGGCGGCCACGCGCCCGACGTGTTCCTTGTTCCAGGGATTGAGGACGTCGATCCACGTCTCGGTGGTGACGGCTCGGCCGGCGAGGTAACTGGGGAGGGAGAGCATGGAAAAGGACGAGCGATGCGCGCCTCAAAAGCATAGCCGCAAGTGTTCACTCAAGACAAGCCCATATGTTTCCCATGAAGAAACTTTTGTGATTTAAAATAAACACCAGGCCTCTCACATGCCTCGCACTTGAGGCAGAAGCGAGTTCGCTGCGGACGGTCCGTCTCACCGCTTCGCCACAGCTCATCCGGTGATTCACGACTTGTGACACAAACGATATCCAATGCCGGGCTCGTTCGCGATGAGGAGGGCGGGGGCAAGCTTTTGGCGAAGGTGGTTGAGATGGACGCGGAGGGTTGGGCCCGTGTCGCCATGCTGATCGGGCCAGACAGCACGCTGGATTTGGTTGACTGTGAGAATGCGTCCGGTGTTCTCGGTGAAAACGCGCAGCAGGGCGAACTCGGTGGGGGTGAGGCGCAGCGGAGCACCGTCGAGAAAAGCTGCGTGCTCGGGCAGGTCGAGACGCAAAGGACCGGTCTCGAGGATGGGTTCGGTGCGGGACGGGCGGCGACGCTGAATGACGTCAAGACGGGCGAGCAACTCGGCCGTGCCGAAGGGCTTGGTGACGTAGTCGTCGGCTCCGCTTTCGAGAGCGGCGACCTTGACGGTTTCCTGGTCGCGCACGCTGAGGATGAGCACCGGCGCATCGCTCCATTCACGGAGTCGCTTGAGGACCTCGAGCCCGTCCAAATCGGGCAGTCCGAGGTCGAGGAGGATGACGTCGGGACGGTGGTGGGCGGCCTGCTGCAAACCGATGACGCCGCTGGCGGCTTCATGGACGGCATAGCCGCGGCCCTCCAGCGCGAGGCGGAGGAGGCGGCGGATCTGAATCTCGTCGTCGATGATGAGGGCGGTCATGGCGCGTGCGCGTGAAGCTCGTCGCTTTTGACGGGGAGTTCGAGCAGGAACTCCGCGCCGCCTTCGGGGTGGTTGCGGGCGGTGAGATCGCCGCCGAGGGCGCGGACAAGGCCGCGGGCGATGGCGAGGCCAAGCCCGGTGCCGCCGGCGGGGGTGCCGGGTGCGCGGTAGAATTTCTCGAAGACGCGTGCTTCGTCGCCCGGTGGCAGACCGGGACCGTGGTCGCGCACGACGATCCGCAGGCGGCCTGGCCGAACGAGGCGGGCGCGGAGGTCGATGCGGGTGCCTGGCGGGGTGTGGACGGCGGCGTTGTGCAACACGTTGGCGAGGGCCTGGGCGAGGAGGGAGGAATCGAAATGCAGCAAGGGCGGATTGGTGGGAAGGTCCAGCAGGATTTCACGCTGCGCCTGGTTGGCTGCAGCGGCAGTGCGGGAGCTTTCAATCACATCGCGCAGATCACACCAGTCGGGCTTGGGTGTCATCACATCGGACTCGATGCGTGTCATGCTGAGAAGATGGTCCACGACACGCTGCAAACGGTCCCGGGCTATTCGAATCTCCCGCAGATAGGGATCAGCGTCACTTTCTGGATTGGAATGGTTGCGGCCATCAAGGGCGGCCTGGATGATGGCCAGCGGCGTTTTGAGTTCGTGTGTGACACTGTCGAGCAGCGTTCGCCGCAGTTTCTCCGATTGCTCCAGCACCTCGGCCTTGCTGGCGGCCTGGATGAAGTGTTCTTTTTCCAGCACGAGCGCAAGCTGGAGCACCAGGGCTTCCACAGTCTGGCGCAGGGTGAAATTGAAACGGGCCTCCTTGCCAAGCCGGATGCCCAGTACGCCCATGGTGGAGGTGGCGGTTTGGAGCGGAAACCAGGTGGCGTCTGATTCTGGCAGGGTGTCGGTGAAGCGGCCGGCGGCTTGTTTGTGGTTGTAAGCCCAGGTGAGCACGCCGCGCTCTTTTTCGTCGGGCTGAAAGTCACTGGCAGAATGAGCGAATGATGGCAGGCAGTGATCGTTTTGGCGAATGACGAGCGCCACTTGCGCCCGCAGCAGCTCGGCGATGAGGCGAAGGGCTTCGGCCAGGCCTTTGTCTGGTTCAGCGCTGAGGGCGGCACTCTGCGTGACGCGCAGGAGGGCGGCAGTCTCGCGCTGGCGGCGACGCTCGGCAGCCTCGCGCTGGCGCAGCCGGGTGGTGAGGTGCCCCATGGCGGAGGCGACGAGGAAAAAGAGGCCGAAAAGGGCGGCATCCTCGGGTTTTTGGATGTGAAAGGTGTATTGCGGCGGAATAAAGAAAAAATTCCAGCCCAGGGCGCTGAGTGTGGCCATCAGCAGGACGGGCCCGCGTGGCAGGTGCAGGCCGGCGGCAAGCACCATGAGCAGCAGCATGAGCGCCCCGAAGACATACCCGGTCAGAGGCAGAAGCAGCCAGAAGAACAAAGTGACGACGAAAGTGACAGCGGCGGCTTTGAGATAACCGGCGGCTGTGGCTCGATCTTCAGACGGGAACGAGGTTGGCTTGGATGGCAGTCTGGCTGGACCGCCGAGGGTGGGACGCACGATGCAGACATCAATGTCGCCGCTTCCCTCGATGATGCGGTCGGTCAGGGTGCGTCGATGACTCCGCGCGCCTGGTTTGCCGACGACGATTTGAGAGATATTGCGTTCACGCGCCAAGTCCAGCAGGGCGCCGGCCACGTCCTCGCCGGTGAGGGAGACGACTTCCGCTCCCAGCCGGCGGGCCAGTGCAAGAGCACGGTTGAGCGTGTCCTGCTTCCCAGGGTCGAGCGGCGTGGAGGTTTCCACCCAGGCAACGATCCAGGGGCAGTCGAGCCGGGCGGCGGCGCGGCGGGTCCAGCGGATCAGGCTTTCAGCGTAGGGCGTGGGGCCGATGCCCACCATGAGGCGGGCATGGGTTTTCCAGGGCGTGGCCACGCGGCGGGAACGGCGGATGTCCTCGAGATCCCGGTCCACGTGTTCCGCCGTGAAGCGCAGGGCCAGTTCGCGCAGTGCGGTGAGGTTGCCTTCCTTGAAAAAGTTGGATACGGCATGCTCGGCACGCTCACCGAGGTAAACTTTGCCATCGGCCATGCGTTCGAGCAGCTTTTCAACGCTGAGATCAATGAGCTGGATCTCATGCGCGACATCAAGGATCGAATCAGGTACCGTCTCAGTGATCGTCACGCCGCTGACTTGCCGAACGATGTCCACCTGGCTCTCGATGTGCTGGACGTTGAGCGTGGTGTAAACGTCGATTCCGGCATCGATGATCTCCAGCACGTCCTGGTAGCGCTTCGCATGTCGCGAGCCCGGCGCGTTCGTGTGCGCCAATTCGTCCACAAGCACGAGCTGCGGCCGCTGAGCGAGCACAGCGTCGATGTCAAACTCCTCCAGAGTGACGCCACGATGTTCGAGCGGCTTGCGAGGCAAAACCCGCATGCCTTCGAGCAATGCGGCGGTTTCATGGCGTCCATGCGTCTCGATGACGCCCGCGAGCACGTCGACGCCTTCCTTCAAGCGCTGCCGGCCCGTTTGCAGCATGGCATAGGTCTTGCCCACACCGGGGCACATGCCGAGGAAGATGTGCAGTTTGCCGGACTTTGACTTCACGTCCTCCCGGCGCATCTGCGCGAGCAGAGCGTCGGGATCGGGGCGGTTGTCGTCTGAGTTCATGGCAGGAGGCTACTCGCCGTTCTTGATGCGTTTGTTCTTAACACGGGTCTGCGGAAACTGCTTTTTGTCTTTCTGATAGTAGCAGATTTCAACCAGCGTGGACCAGAGCTCGAGCGAGGCGTGGATCTGGCTGATCACGTCATCGACGATGCGGCTGACGTTTTGCTGGAAGAAGTCAGGCTCGAAGCCATAAAACACCTTCGCGAGGTTCTCCGCGAAGACCTGCAGCGTTTGTTTGCACTGAGGATCCCCGGTTTTTTGCGCGGCCGCCACAACGCGGGCATGCGTGGCGGTGATCTTGCCGAGGATGTGCTCGGTGTCCTCCAGCGTGACCTCGCCATCGTAGCGGAAGCGGATGCCGAGGTCATCACGGTGGGTGATGGAGTCCTTGATCTTCTTTTTGAGCAGGCTGCACAACTCCTCGATGAAGACCTCCATCGCCAGCGGGTTGCGCATGTAGTTGTTCTTGGTGTGGCGCTGCACGGCATCGACGTGCGCGGCGGCCATGCCGGTCTGCTGAATCCACAGGCGACTAATGTAGTCCTCAAAACGGAGGCGCGTGGGAAAGAAGGGCGGCAGGCCGAGCCGGTTGTCGTAACCGGCCACGCCGCAGTCGATGCGCCAGTTTTTGTTGGTGACGACGGGACGGAAGTTCACGAGCACATAAACATCGTTGAGCGCATTGATGTCGGCCTGGTTCTCGTCGGAGAGGAACATCTCGACATAATCGAGCGCGTCGATGTCATTCGTGCCGGCGCGGTAGGTCTGGGCGATCTTCACGACCGATTCACGCGCCACCTTTCCCGGCTGGACAATGAGCGAGTTCTCGCGGGAGAAATCAGAGGTCGTGTTGGTCTCCAGGTCCATCGAGGTGTCCTTGAGGCAGTCGCCCTTCTCGTAATGCGCGGGCATCTGGCCGACCTTTTTGCCCAGCGCCTCCTTGAACGCGGCGAGGAGGTCGAAGGATTTGTGGACGAAGCCGGGCTCCTTGGCGCCAAAGAGCTTGCCGCGGCAGACCTCGTTCGGAGCGAGGCTTTCCAGGCTTTCCTCGATCAAGGCATCGGGCCGCATGTCGTCATCGGCGCTGATGAGGTAATGACCGAGCGTGTAGATGAGCGTGAAGTTGCGGTTCCCGCCGTTGCTGGGGCGGAAGAGGTTCCGCACGAGGGACTCGAGCTTTTTGTCACGCAGCTTGCGGTTGAGGAAGCCGATGAACTCCTCTTTTTCACGCGGGCCGACGTAGATGAGTTCGTTCGCGGTGCGCGTCTGCTCCAGCAGCGCGTAGTATTTCTGGTGACCGGCCAGGCTGGAGTCGTCGAAGACCATGATCTTTGCCGCATGGCCGTTGCGGTGAAAGTTGTCGTCGTAGGCCTCGATGGTTTCGGGCACATCGCGCAACCGGTAGGTTGGAATGGTGAAGATGGTCTGTGGCTGGTTCATGGAAGGTGGTTGGCTGGCAGGGACGAAACCCGGCGTGCGTCATCGCAACCCGTCCAGCGCGAGGTTGAGCTGGAGCACATTGACATGGTCCATGCCGGTCACGCGTGAGGCGGCGGTCTGCGTCAGTTTGGCAATGATTTTTTCAACTTCCGCGGCTGCGTTGGCGGGCATCTGGCGGGCAGCCACGATGCCCGCGACTTGCTGCCGCGCGTTGTTCACGGGAATGCAGGGATAAGGCACGCCAGCCGCCTGCGTGTTGATCTGGAAGTAACGCGGGCCGCTGAATTTCGAGGCGAGCAGCTCACGGGCCGCCTGCACGTCATCAGGTGCCTTGAAGCCCCGCCGATGCGCCTGTTTGTCCAGGTTCGCGATGAATGAGAACAGCATCAGCAGTCCTCCGAGCACGACGGCGAACAGGGCCCACGCAATCCATGGCACCCGTGCGGGTTTGGCGTTGGGACGGCTCATGGGGGAGCATGGGTGAAGATCGGGGCCGTGGCGCACGGCCATCACTTCTGCGCGTCGAGCGCGAGGTTGAGCTTCAAGACATTCACGCCGGCATCGCCAAGGATGCCCAGGTCGGGCTTCGTGGTGTTCGCGGCGATCAACGCCCGCACTTTTTCGACGCTGAGATTGCGGGCTTTGGCCACGCGGGCGGCCTGCGCTTCGGCGTTTTTCACGCTGATGTGCGGATCGAGTCCGCAACCGGAGGCGGTGACGGCGTCGGCGGGCACTTTCGCATCGGCGGCGAGACCGTTGGTGGTGCGATAAGCAGCGATGCGCTCTTTGATCGCATCATTCAGCTTTTGCGAAGTGGGTCCGAGGTTGCTGCCGCCGGAACTGGCGGCGTCATGGCCGCTGCCGGCGGCGCTGGGGCGCGGATGGAAGTAGTTTTCGGCTGTGAAGTTCTGGCTGAGCAAGGAGGAGCCGCGCACGGTGCCGTCCCTGTCGATGACGAGGCTGCCGTGGGCCTTTTCTTTGAAGGCGCTTTGAGCGATGCCAGTGATGAGGAGCGGGTAGGCGCCACAGGTGACGGCGGCAAGCACCAAGGTCGCCGAAATGGCAGGGCGGAGTTCGGAGAAGAGAGATTTCATGATGTTACGCGAGGTGAAGGGTGGAGACGATGACGTCGATGGCCTTGATGCCGACGAAGGGGATGATGATGCCGCCAAGGCCGTAGATGAGCAGATTGCGCTGAAGGACAGCAGCAGCGCCCATGGCGCGATACGGCACGCCTTTGAGCGCAAGCGGGATCAAGGCGATGATGATGAGCGCATTGAAGATCACGGCGCTCAAGATGGCGCTCTGCGGACTGGCGAGACCCATGACGTTCAGCGGCGAGATGGCCGGGAAAGTCGCCATGAGCATCGCGGGAATGATGGCGAAGTATTTGGCGATGTCGTTGGCGATGCTGAAGGTGGTGAGCGAGCCGCGGGTCATGAGGAGCTGCTTGCCGATCTCGACGATCTCGATGAGCTTCGTCGGATTGCTGTCGAGATCGACCATGTTGCCGGCCTCGCGGGCGGCCTGGGTGCCTGTGTTCATGGCGACGCCGACATCTGCCTGGGCCAGGGCGGGGGCGTCGTTGGTGCCGTCGCCGGTCATGGCGACGAGGTGACCGGCGGCCTGCTCGGCACGAATGCGGCGAAGTTTGTCCTCCGGCGTGGCCTGGGCCATGAAGTCGTCGACACCAGCCTCGGCAGCGATGGCGGCGGCGGTCATCGGATTGTCGCCGGTGATCATGACGGTCTTGATGCCCATCTTGCGAAGCTGGGCGAAACGCTCCTTGATGCCGCCTTTGACGACGTCCTTGAGCTCGACGATGCCGAGAACCTTGCCGCCTTCAGAAACCACGAGTGGAGTGCGGCCTGAGCGTGACGCGGCCTCCACGGCCTTGGCGACTTCCGGCGGATAAACACCGCCGAGGGCTTCAATGTGAGCCTTCATCGAATCAGCGGCGCCTTTGCGGATGCTGCGGCCACCGATGTCAACGCCGCTCATGCGTGTCTGCGCCGTGAATGGCACAAAAGTGGCATGCGGTTCGGCGACCTCGCGTCCGCGGATGTTGAACTTCTCCTTCGCGAGCACCACGATGCTGCGGCCTTCCGGTGTTTCATCGGCGAGCGAGGCGAGTTGCGCGGCGTCGGCGAGTTGCTGCTCGGTGACGCCAGGCGCGGGGCGGAAGTCGGAGGCCATGCGGTTGCCGATGGTGATCGTGCCGGTTTTGTCCAGGAGGAGCACGTCGATGTCGCCTGCGGCTTCCACAGCACGACCTGAGGTGGCAATGACATTGCGGCGGATGAGGCGGTCGATGCCGCTGATGCCAATCGCGCTCAGAAGACCCCCAATCGTGGTCGGAATGAGGCACACGAGCAAGGCGACGAGCACAGGTGTGGTGAACTCGACGCCGGAATAGATGCCGAAGGGCTTCAACGTAACGCACACGAGCAGAAAGATCAGCGTCATGGCCGAGAGCAGGATGGTCAGGGCAATCTCATTGGGTGTTTTCTGGCGTTTCGCGCCTTCCACCATCGAAATCATGCGGTCGAGGAAGGTGTTTCCCCTCTCCGAGGTGACGCGCACGACGATGCGGTCGCTGATGACCTTCGTTCCGCCGGTAACGGCGCTGCGGTCGCCTCCGCTTTCGCGGATGACGGGCGCTGATTCGCCGGTGATCGCGGCTTCATCGACACTGGCGATGCCTTCGATCACCTCGCCGTCGGCAGGAATGACATCACCGGCTTCGCACACGACGAGGTCGCCTTTTTCGAGCGCGGGAGCAGGCACGGCGATTTCCTGGCCGTTTTTGAGGCGGCGCGCCATCGCATCCTTGCGTGCTTTGCGCAGGGAATCGGCCTGCGCCTTGCCACGACCTTCGGCGACGGCTTCGGCGAAATTGGCAAAAAGCACGGTGAACCACAGCCAGATAGAAAGCTGCGTGATGAAGCCGTGGTCAGCCTTGGCTGTGAAGATGCTGATGGTGGTGAGCACAGCGCCGACGAGTGTAACGAACATCACCGGGTTCTTCACCATCAGGCGTGGATCGAGCTTCTGGAACGCGCCGCCGATGGCGGGCACGAGGATGGAAGCATCAAAGAGAGAGGTGGGTTTGTGGGACATGGCAGGACGACTCGAAGCCGTGGATGGATAGGTTAAGTGACAAATGAACGGGTGATGTTGTTAGGGAAACCGGAAGGAAAGGGATGCCAGCAGCGAAGTGTCATTGCGAACGAGGGAGCTTCCGCTCTGGAAGGCCGGCGTGCCGTTGTGGAGATGCCGAGCCTCCATGCGGAACAGGATGTTTTTGTGAATCTGGCGGTCCAAATTGAAGGAGAAGCCAGTGAGCGTCGTGCCATTGGGAAGGTCGACTATCGCACCCGCGCCGTCGTTGTAGTGCTCGACACGGAAGGCCGTGGCCCAGCGATCATTCAGCTTCCAGCGGACAATCAGATTCGGAGACCACCAAGTGTCGTAACCGGCGGTGGCGCGTTCCTGCCAGCCGATGTCAAAGCCCAGGAACAGACTCAAGTTACCCGTGAGCGCCACATGGGCGAAGAGGTTGTTGAAGTAGCGCATGCGACGTTGCTCGTCAGGAAACTCGCTTCCGGCATAGGTGCTCCAGTTGAGCATGAGACGATCATGCGGCTTCCATGCGACCTTGGTGCCAAATCCCGGCAGGCTGTTGCCTTCCAACGGCTGAATGCGCTGCCAGCCATGGAGGACGAAGGCGGCCAGTTCCCATTGCTCATCAGGCTTCCAGGTCAGGCGACCACCAGCGAGATAGTAGGGAGAATTTTCCGCCATGAGGCTGCGGCTCAGTGTGGGATTGTCCGCAGAGATCGCGCCTTCAAAACCGATGTGAGAGGTGAAGACGCCGAGATCGAGCCACAGTGTGCGGCCCGGATCCAAAGCGACCCCGGCATAGGCCTCGTGGATGTGTTGGAGGACATCGGGTTCTATGGCCAGGTTTTCCTGCGAGTAGGTGCCCGCCATCAGGCCGAGGCTGGCGCGATACCAGCCGCCATCGAGATCCGCCTGAATGAGTGCGAGATTGACTGCGGCCTCACCTGTCGTGGTGTGATTGTAAAGGAAGGGGCGACGGCGGTCGGAAGCGCAATCGTTGAAGCTTTGTCCGTAGTAAGTGTCCAGAAATCCTTTGAAGGTCACCTTCGGTGTCTCAGCGATCGCCGAGACAGCCAGAGGTGCGAACAGGAGCAGGCCAAGAAACGAGGCTTTCATGTGGATTTAGACCGAGAATGACGGCGGAGCCTGATTAGAAGAGTTTTCCCTGACCCATGAGGAACTGCTCGACGATGGGGCCGAGAGCGAGGGCGGGGAGGAAATTGAGCGCACCAATGAGCAAAACGGTGCCGATGAGCAGCAGCGTGAAGGTGGCGCCATTCACCGGGAAGGTGCCTGCGCTGGGCGGCGCGGCTTGCTTGGCCGCCAGAGATCCCGCGATGGCCATGATTGGCACGATCATGAGGAAGCGGCCGATGAGCATGGCAAGGCCGAGCGTGGTGTTGTACCACGGTGTGTTCGCGGTGAGGCCGGCAAAGGCGCTGCCGTTGTTGCCGGTGGCGGAGCTGTAGGCGTAGAGCATCTCGCTGAGGCCGTGAGGACCGCTGTTGTTGAGCCCGGCGACGCCCCAGTCGCTCACCGAGGCCCAGGCGGTGAAGCCCAGGATGCTCAACGTGAGGATCAGCAGCGTGAGCATCGCTAATTTGACCTCCCTGGCCTGGATCTTTTTGCCCAAATACTCCGGCGTTCGGCCCACCATGAGTCCGGCGATGAACACGGCGAGAATGACAAACACCAGCATGCCATACAAACCCGCGCCAACGCCGCCGATGACGACTTCGCCCAGTTCCATCATGAACAGCGGCACGAGGCCGCCGATGGGCGTGAAGGAGTCGTGCATCGAGTTCACCGCGCCGCAGGAAGCGGCGCTGGTGATGGTGGCGAAGAGGGAGGAATTGAAGATGCCAAAGCGAACCTCCTTGCCTTCCATGTTGCCATCGGCAGCCGCGACGCCTAGCTGCTGATGAACCGGATTGCCCGCAGCTTCAAAGTGGGCGCAGACGAGCACGCCGCCGACAAACAGGACCACCATCGCGGCCCACACGGCCCAGCCGTGCGCCTGATTCCTCACCATGCGGCCGAGGTAATAAGTCAGTCCGCTGCCGATGCTGAAAATGGAGAGCATCTGGATAAAGTTCGAGAGCGGCGTGGGATTCTCGAAGGGATGCGATGCGTTCGCATTCACAAAGCCGCCGCCGTTTGTGCCGAGCATCTTGATGGCGACCTGCGAAGCCATCGGCCCCTGCACGATGACTTGCTCCGCGCCTTCGAGTGTTTTTGCCTTCGTGTAGGGATCAAAGTTCTGGATCATTCCCTGCGACACGAGGAAAACCGCAAACACGACGCAGATCGGCAGCAGCAGGTAATAAGTGACGCGAACAAGGTCGGTCCAGAAATTGCCCAGCGTCTTCGCCGAACTGCGGGCGATGCCGCGCACCAGCGCCGCGGCGATGCCGATGCCCACTGCAGCGGAGACGAAGTTGTGAAACGTCAGCCCCACCATCTGCGAGAAGTGGGACATCGTCGCCTCACCGCCGTAGCTCTGCCAATTCGTGTTGGTCGTGAAGCTCACCGCCGTGTTAAAGGCCAGGTGATGGCTGAGGCCGGGCAAGTCCTGCGGATTCAGCGGCAGCATATGCTGCAGGCGCAGGATCACATAGGTGAAGACGACCCCCGCCAGGCTGAAGGCCAGCATGGCGAAGGCGTATCGCCTCCATCCTTGCTCACGCTGTGCATCAACGCCGAGGATCTTATAGGTGATGCGTTCTAGCGGTTTAACCACCGGATCGAGCCAAGTGCGGCCGTTGGTGTCGAGCACCTGCATGAGGTAAAGGCCCATTGGCTTCGTAATGAGCGTGAGGAAGCCCAGAAAAAGGGCGAATTGAAGCCAGTCGTTGATTTGCATGGCGGTGGGATCAGAATTTCTCAGGGCGGAGCATCGCCAACGTCAGGTAGGCGAGCAGGACGAGGGCGATGAGACCGACGAGGATGGTTTCCATGGCGTGCGCATGAGTTAGAGGGCTTCGCAGGCGTTCGCGTAAGCAGCGCTGGTGACGAAGAAGGCCACTAGAGTGACGAGGTAGATGAGGTCGATCATAGGTGGATGAGGTTGATCCGAGGTCATGATGGCGACTCCATCGATCTTGCCGAGTTAAGAGCGGGGCTTGGGGCGTAAAAAAAGCGTTAACAGCCGGGCTAACACCGCCTTGTTCCGCCTCACGCATGCAGACCGTCGATCAGCTCCGCCATGAGGCCCGGCGACTGAGTGGCGATGGTGGCAGGATCAAGGATGTCACGCCTGAGATCGAGATGATGCCCGTAGATTTCGAGCAGGGCGTTCCTGGCGATGAGGCGGAATGGATTCAATCCGCCATCGTGTGGCGGACGGAAGCTGGATTCGCAGTTCACCAAGTCCTGAAGGAACTCGGGCAGCGTCGGATGCCCGCCGCTCAGTTCACGCACACGCTGGAGTGCGCTCCTGTCTTCGGGGATGAGGAACCCCTGACCGCCCATGCGGGGACGGTGGAGTTTCGCCATGAGAATGCCCCGCAGATGAGGCACGATGAGGGTCAAACCCTGCCGCACCTCGGCGTGGGCACGATGGAGGCAGTGTGGCGTGGGATTGAATGGAGGCGGCGTACAAATCTGCACGCCAAAAGCGACGCGAACGACGCCCCCACGGCCCAGACCCGCCTTTGCGGCGATGCAGCGTAGCGTTTCTCCGCCCTCAGCACCATGATGCGCACACCTGCGCTGGCGAAGTCTTCATCAATGCAGAGCTGGATGAAAGCAGAGGCGAAGATCGTCAGCGGCTGAGCGTAACCGGGCAGGGCCTGGTGCACTGCGGCAAGGAATGCATTCAGCGTCTGACTTGCGAGCGTGTCCCCGCGGGCAGGCTTGCCGTATCAGGCTGTTTTTGACTCCCGGACACAGTACGGAACTTAACCCCGGTGAGCCGGTCTGGAAATGCTTGAAGCATCACGACCTTGGCCGCAAGACGCATGCAGCCAGGGAGCAACTGAAGAGCGACGCTGTCGCTCATTTGCGCAGGCTGCATAGGCTTTCGCATGTTGCGCCCCTTTTTCCACAAGCCCTTCACCTGCACTGCCGCAGCTTAGATTGCGTCCCTTTTATTTTTTTTGAATCTAGTGCGGGGGACTTCTTCGATCCTTCAGACTTTGGTGATCGCGAACTTCGTTCCTGGTCAGTGGCCCCACCAGAGAAGAAAAGCAGGCGGACTTTCAAGGCTGGATGGCGACGCGCTGCCACTGGCGGCGGCGGGTGAGCTCGAAGCCTTCATTGAGCTGCTCAAGAGGCAGCGGCGGGCTGGTGAGTTTTTCGAAGGGCAGGCGCCCGTGGTTCTGCGCGAGGAAGTCGAGTCCCTCGGCGAGATGCCGAGGCGCGTAGTTGTGGACGCCGCGCAGCGTCAGGCACTTGCGCAGCACGGCCTCGCCGGTCAGATCGAGCCGGGTCTCGGGATGCACCATGCCGGCCCAGACGTAGTGACCGCCGGGACGCAGGGCGCGCACGCCCTCGGGGATGACGGCGGCACTGCCGGTGACTTCGAGCACCAGATCGACCGGCGGCATCGCCTCACCCGGCGTCAGCGGCGTGCCGCCGAACTCGGCGACCAGCGCCAGGCGCTGCGGGCTGAGGTCGGTGCAGAAGACCTCGCGCACGCCTTGGTGGCGCAGCCAGGCACAGGCGTAGATGCCGAGCAAGCCGCCGCCCTGCACCAGCGCGCGCTCGCAGGGATCCGGCAGGGTTGCCAGCGCATTGACGATGGTCGCCAGCGCACAGTTGGCCGGAGCCACGATGGCATCCGGCAGAGCCTCCGGCACTTGCAGAATTCCGGTCCCGGGACGCAGCACGATGTGGCTGGCGTAGCAGCCGTTCAGGCCGCTGCCATCGCGCAGCGCGGCGTGGCCGTATTTGAAAAGCTGCTCGCACTTCTGCGGCAAATACCAGCGTGTACAAGGCTCGCAATGACCGCAGGAATCCGCCAGCGTCCAGGTCACGCGCTCGCCGGTCACGACGCCCGCGCGCGCGCTGGCGACCACCCGACCCACGGCCTCATGGCCGAGCACACAGGGCGTCGGCGCGGAACGCCGGCCCTCGGTCGTGTGCAGGTCCGAACCGCAGATCGTGGCGAGGCTGATCCGCACCAGCACCTCGCCGGGCAGGAGTTCGTCAGGCAAGGGCGCGGTGCCCATCTGGAACGGCAGGTGGGCGCCTTGGAAAAGTTGGACGCGGGCGGTCATGGCGGGGATCATCTCCGGATCAAGAGGGCCAACAGCGCGCTGCACAGGGCGAAGATGGCGACGAGGGGAAAGACCAGCGCCACGCTTTCCACGCCGGGCGCGCTGGCGAAGGGATTGTGCTGGATCATCCAGCCGATGAAGGGCTCGCCCAGACCGGCCATGGCGTAGGCGAAAAAGTTCATCACGCCGACCGCGGTACCGGCGCGTTCGCGACCGAGCAGGTCGGGGGCCAGCGCCCAGAAGGCGGATTGCGGACCGTAGGCGAAGAAGCCGGCGAGAAACAACACCGGCACGCCCAAGCGATGTCCCGCCGGCAGCAGATACATCGCCGCGGCGGCGACCGCGGCCAGCAGCATGAAGCTGGCGATGACACCGCTGCGGCGCGAGTCGCAAAAGCGGTCGGAGATCCAGCCGCTGGTCACCGCGCCCAGCGCCATGCCGATGGGCAGGGCGATGCTGATCCATTTGCCAAGCGGATCCGCCTTGAAATCCTCGCCGAGGAAATACACCGGCACCCAGATGAGCAGGCCGTAGCGCACCGTGTTTTGAAAGCCGATGGCGAGCCCGGCGAGCAGCAGGCGACCATTTTTCAAAGCCATGCCGTAGCGCTGCCACGCGGTTTCCCGGGTCGCTCCGGTCACCCGCACCTTCTCATCCTCCTGGCTGTCGGAAAAGCCGGCATCACCGGGTCGATCACGGGCGATGAACCAGACCACCAGTGCGCCGAGCAGCATGAGGATGACGGGCAGCCGGAAGATCCAGCGCCAGTCGAGCTGCAGCACATCGAGAACGAGCAGCGAGGTGGCGAACGACAGCACCGAGGACAGGCCCGCCGCCAGCACGTACAGCCCGAAGGCACGGCCGCGCTCGTGGGCGCCGAACCAATTGGACACCAGCCGGCTGCCGGGCGCCCAGCCCATGCTTTGGGCCAGGCCGTTCAGTCCCCAAGCGGCGGCCAGGGATTTGAAGCCCATTCCGAAGCTGGTCAGCCAGTTGAGGGCAAAGGAAGTCAGTGCGCCGAGGCACATCATGCGGCGACCGCCAAAGGTGTCACCGAGGTTGCCGTTGATCATCTGCCCGGCCGCGTAGGCCCAGAGCATCGCCGCACTGATCCAGCCGAGCGTCTGCTTGTCCAGGCCCAGCTCCGCCTGGATGCCGGGAATGGCAAAACCAAAGGTCTGCCGGCCGGTGTAGTAAAACAGGTAGCAGAACATCACCGCGCCCAGCGACCGGCGCCGGGCGCGCAGGAAGGCGGGATCGTGAGGGCTTCGGGCGGGCTGCATGGGGATTCCACCACTCGCAGAGGGACGGCTAAGAGCGCATCCCGTTGCAGGTGAACTCGAAGATGTCGAAGTTGCGGACATCGCCGGCCGCGCGGGCGGCATAGGCGGCGTTGAGCGGCTCGCTGAACACCAGCGGCACCATTTCCTCGTAGCGACCGCCGTGGCTGCGCAGGGCACCCGCCAGCGCGCTGAGGTCGTGGTAGGCGGGCGTGCGACCAAGCACGACATCACGTCCGCTGGCCACCACGAGGTCGCCCATGCGGTCCTCGGGCAGCTCCATCAGGCGCGCGGCGACGGCGCGCTCATGGCACTCGGTGATGCCGTCGCGCTGCAGCAGCCAGTCGCGCACCTCCCCCGCCGCCAAACCCGCGGGCAGATGCACCTGGGCGAAGGAACCGAGCGCGCCGTGATGCGCGACGTAGGGATCGGTGATCGGCAGGATGACGCGGAAACCCTCGCCAAACTGCGCCACCAGTTCGCTCTCCAGATAAATCACGTTCGGGCTGCCGTCCGGCTTCTGCTTGGCGCACATGCCGTGGTCGGCAGTGACGCCGAGCACTGCGCCGAGCGCCAGCAGGCGGCCCAACTCGACATCGATGGCCGCGTAAAAGTCCAGCGCCTCCGGCTCCTCCGGCGCGTGCTTGTGCTGCATGTAGTCGGTCGTGCTCAGGTACAGGAAATCGGCGCGCCCGCTCTCCAGCAGGGCCACACCGGCCTTGAGCACATAGAGGCTGGCATCGCCGCTGTAAATCTCCGGCGTGGGACCGACGAGCGACTCGACATCGCCGATGCCATGGGTTTCGACGACCGCGTGCCGCGCCTTTTCCGAGGAGAAGGCGATGCCGCCCTCCTGGATCAAGCCGCTGGCGAAGATGTCGCGCAGCTTTTCCTTGGCCGTGACCACGGCCACCCTGCGACCGGCGCGCTGGGCGTGCGGGAAGATCGTCTCGGCGCGCAGGAACTTCGAGGAGTTCATCATCACCTCCTCGCCGCTGGCGGTGTCGAAGAAGAAATTGCCGCCGATGCCGTGCACGCGCGGCGGCACGCCGGTGACGATGCTGCTGTTGTTGACGTTGGTGAAGGTGGGCATGGCCGCGCGGGCGAAACCGCGCCAGCCGTGCACGCTCATCTTCGCCAGGTTTGGCATGCGCCCGCGGGCGAGGGCGCAGTCGAGGTACTCATCGGCCGAGCCGTCGAGGCAGATGACAACGACGGGACGGGCGGGCGGCTGGTAGGTGCGGTGATTGACGGTGAACATGGCTGAAAGGGTTGGGGGGACTCGCGGCGCCGGCGATCTGCCTAGGCGCGCGCCTGGATCATGGTTTGCGCTCGATGTACTCCTGCACCTGCACGGGAATGTCGGTGCAGATGGCGTCGACGCCGAGGCCCAGGCCGAGGAAGTAATCGTTGAGGCTGTGGCCGGGCCAGCCGGTGACGATGAAGCCCTGGCGCTGGGCGTCCTTCACGGCGAGGCGGGTGGTGCCCTCCATTTTCACGCCGACGCGCTTGGAGCCGATGGCGCGGGCACTCTCAAGAACCTCCGGGGTCAGCGGGCCGCCGCGGATGAACATGATGTCGGCATCGGGCTTGAGTTTTTTGATCGCCTGCAGCGGGCGCAGATCAAAGGAGGTGAACAGGTAGGTCGATCCCTCCGGCACCTGCCGGGTGACCTTGTCCAGAATCGTGCGGGCATAGGCCTCGATGCGGGCGTCGGGATACAGCTCCTTGTTGCTGGTTTTCATCTCGAACTCCACATACAGGCCCGGCTTGTCGTTCAGGTAGGCGAGCAGGGTGTCGAGAAACAGCAGGGGCTCCTTCTGCTTTTTGGAAACGATCTTTTTGGCGTCGGCGGCCGCGAGATGTTCGACCGGGCCGCGGCCCTCGTGGGTGCGGTCGAGGCTGTCGTCATGCAGGACCACCAGCTCGCCGTCGCGGGTCATGCGCACATCCAGTTCAAACCCGCGGATGCCCTTGTCATAGCTGCTCTTGAAGGCAAACAGCGTGTTCTCCTCGAACTCGTGCGCGCCGCCGCGATGGGCAAAATGGAAGGGCTTTTTCGGTGACGCCTCGGCGCCGTGCAGGGTCGGCAACGCCAGCAGGGCGGCGACAATCAGGAGAGGGAGAGGAGCCTTGAGCATGAGGGATGGAAGGAAGGTTTACTTGGCGGGTTGCACATCCTCGGCGGTGAGGCGGTAGCTGAAGACGGTTTCGCCGTTCTTGTTGATGAGGGCGGCGTCGAGCACGGCGGGCGTGACGGTGCTGTCGGCATCCACGCGCAGGAAGACGTTCGGTTCGACGGCACTGCGCAGCAGGTCGGGATGATAGACGTTGAGCGAGGGAATCGTGCTGCCGTGGATGGGCGAGGCGATGAACTGGACGAGGTCGTAGCCGACGACCGCCTTCGTCTTGTAGCGCAGCACGCGGCTGGCGTGGATGTCGCCACCCATGAGCAGGACGCCGGGGATCCGGTGCTCGCCGATGAACTTCTGGATCGCGGTCAGCTCATGCTTGTAGGTGCCCCAGTCGTCGGACTCGGAATTTTCCTTGTCGTCCCAGATGACCCCGCAGGCCAGCACCTTGAAGGGCGCGGTCGAGGCCAGCAGGCCCTCTTGCAGCCACTGCCACTGCTTGGCGCCGAGCAGGCTCGGACGGTGGCTGCCGGCAAAGGAGGGTTCGGTCATCGAATACCAGCGCGTGTCGAGCAGGAAGACCTCGACCGGCCCGCGCCGGAAGCTCGTGTAGATGCCGCCCTCGCCATCACCATAGGCCTGCTGCGGCCGGTAGCGGGTGAAAACGAGGCGGGCGTTCTCCTTGCCCGCCGCCTGGCCGCTGGCGTCGTTGCCGGCGAAATCGTGATCGTCCCAGGTCCATGCACACGGACGCGAGCGCAGCAGTTCCTGATACTCCGGCACGGCGGCGAACTCACGGTGGCGCCGGGTTTGTTTGTCCAAATCCGTGCTGTCGATGTAGGGCGTGTCGCCCAGCAGCACGACGCCATCCACCTTCTCGGCGGCCATGCGCTGCCAGACCGCGCGACTGCCCTCGTCCTCCTTGGCGCAGGAACTGACCGCCAGCCGGACCCGGGCCGGCTGGCCGGGAGCCGGCGCGGTGGTGAAGGGCTGCGCCGCCGCGATTTCGCGACCGTCCTGCCGCAGGCGGTACTGATAGGTCGTGCCGGGCTGCAGACCGTCGGCCCGCCAATGCACGCAGAAATCATGCTCGGCGAGCGCCGGCTGCACCCAGCGCCGGGTCTCGCCCCCAGCCGCCGGCGTCACTTCGAGCGTCACCTCCCCCGCCTGCCCCGCGCGCAACCAGAGCAGGGCCGAGGTGGGCTCTGCATGGCCGAGCAGCGGGCCCAGCACGCCATCGACCGGCGCCGCAGCTGACGCCATCACCGGGCTCACCCCAAAGGCCAGTGCCCCGGCCAGGAATTCACGACGTGGCAGGCGGGACGAAATCGAGTTCATGGGCTAGGAGGCGTGGACCGGTAAGAAGTACTATCGAACCACCAGTTTCTCCACAAGCAATAAAAGTGATTATAAATCAACAATTCCGCCACTTTTAAGTCCACACTCAACGTGAGGCAAAAGCACGTTACAGCTAGGCAATGGCTAGCGTAATCTCGCTGCCTGGCGGTCAGGGGCCGCCAAGAAACAACCGAGGATTGACTTCTGTGAACGCACGCAAATCTGCAAATGGTTCTGCAATCGCAGTTCAGCTCCCTCGTAAATCGGGGGGCCCTCACCAAAGTAGCCGATCACAGTGTCGTAGGGCTCAAAACCACGCTCATTTCTGAGGTGATGCAACGCCTCCAGAACCCGATTGTCCAAGGTCCGCCGGCCTCCACGATTGACGGGCATGTCAGCGAGTCTGCCCTCTTGCTCAAAAGTTTGGCGCAGCCACTGCCAAGCCTCGTTCACCTGCTCCACCGCATGTCGCTCCGCCAAGTTCAAGCAACGCCCAAGATCAATCACTGCTCCGACGACCGCCGCCTGCTTGCTCTTTTTGCGCTGGTCTTCAGCCCACTCCAATGCCCTCACTGGATCATGCGCCCAGAAGTAAACACCTTCTCCAAGCCAATCATGACCGTTGGCGCTTGGATTAAGGGTGGTTTCACGAAGCACCACCTTCTGGGCCAAACTCGCCTTGCACCCATGGTAGCCAAGGATGACCCCCGCTGGTGTCATGCATCTCCCTTGGCTGACTTTGACGCCGCTTTTCTTCGCCCACCCTTGCCATCTTTTGGCTCCAAGCCAAACCCAAGGCAGGCGAGAAACCTTCGCCGGCGTTCATGCGAGGACGTGATGTGCTTGCCCGCCTCGCGAATTGCCGCCAATTCGGCACGGGCTTCCTGTTCAGATTGATTGGGCAGGAGAAGAATCATCTTTGATGAAAATAGCACGATTCTTCAGGGAATCACAGTTTTTTAGTCGCCACCCTGGCGACGGCGGAGAAAATCCTGGTGCCTGACAAGGCTGCCCATTTACCAGCCGAAGTCTGTTCGCATGTCTGGATCCTGCCTCCGGCAAAGCGCGCCGGAGATTGATTCCACCCCCCTAAGACGTCATGCCGCCCTACCTTGCTGCTTGACGACTAGCCCAAGGCCATGCGTGGTGACGGCAGTTCCCCTGCCCGAGCCTCTGGCTGAACAAGGCTCATCCCGCTGCCCCATGAACCTCGTCGAACTGTCCCAGCGCATCAAACAGCGCCGCCTCGACCTCGGTTTGAGCCTGGAGGAGGTCGCCGCGGCCGCCGGCCAGACGCGCAGCTGGCTGTCGAAGGTGGAGAATTTCCGCATCACGCCCTCGCTGCCGGCCCTGGCGCGGGTGGCCGAGGCCCTGCGGGTGCCGCTGGCCTCGCTGCTGGAGGGGCTCGACGCCAAGCCGCAGATCGTGCTGACGCGCCAGCAGGACCGCCGGGTCATCCGGCGCGATCCGCAGAATTCCGACATCATTTACGAGGCGCTGATCCAGGGGCGGGCCAACCGGCGCATGGACCCCTTCCTGCTGCAGGTGCCAGCCGGCGGCGGCCGCAGCGTCTCGCGACCGCACGAGGGCGAGGAATTCCTCATCGTGCTGGAGGGACGGGTGACGCTGGAGTACGGGACCGGGAGCTTCGCGCTGGAGACGGGCGACAGCCTGTACTTTGACGCCGAAACGCCGCACCGGCTGCTCAATCCGCACGCCCAGGCCGCCCGGGTGCTGTGCGTGTTCCTGGAAAAGTAGCGGGGTTTTCGTGCGAACTCGGCGATTGCCCTCCGCCCCCGGGGTGGTAGCGTGCCGGCCGCGCATTGCCGCGCGGCGTATTGTTCCAACCCCTATGCAATGGCTTTCCCAACTCGGCTTCATCGGTGAGGCACTCCGCTTCGTCATCCTGGTCTTCGAAGTGCTGATGGTCTTCAACCTGATGATCCTGGTCCATGAACTGGGTCACTTCCTGGCGGCGCGCTGGCGCGGCCTGAAGGTTGAGGCCTTCTACATCTGGTTTGGCAAGCCGCTCTGGAAAAAGACCATCAACGGCGTCGAGTACGGCCTCGGCAGCATCCCGGCCGGCGGCTTTGTCAAGCTGCCGCAGATGGCGCCCATGGATGCGATCGAGGGTGAATCCGCCGGCGACGAACCGCTGCCGCCGGTGAAGCCGCTCGACAAGATCATCGTCGCCTTTGCCGGCCCGCTGTTCAGCTTCGGCCTGGCCTGCCTCTTCGCCCTGCTGGTCTCCTGGCTGGGCAAACCGCAGTCGGAACCCTTTGTCACCACGACGATCGGCTACGTCGTCGACGACAGCCCGGCCGCCAAGGCCGGCCTGAAGCCGGGCGATGTCGTGCGCAAGATCGACGGTGTGCCAGTGCTGCGTTTCGAGGGCATGGTCGACAGCATCCGCTGGGGCGTCATCGCCAGCGAGGGCGAGACGATCCGTTTCGAGGTCGAGCGCCCCGGGGCGGGTGTGCAGGAAATCGCCGTCGCCTCCAAGTGGCCGGATCCCGAGGCCGAGAACGTCGCCTGGTGGCAGCAGCCCTTCAAGCGGCCGCCCCTGCGCGAAGTCGGCATCATGGGCAAGGAAACGCCAATGGTCGGCGCCCTGCAGCCGCACAGCCCGGCCGCCGAAGCCGGCCTGCAGCCGCTCGACCAGATCCTCGAGGTCGATGGCCAGCCGATCTTCCACCGCGTCCAGCTGTCGGACTACCTCGAGGACAAAAAGGACCGCGCCGTGCGCCTGACCGTGCTGCGCGACGGCAAAAAGCTGTCGGTCGAAATGACCCCCCGGGTGCCCGACAAATGGCAGTCGAAGGACGACCCGCGCCCCATGATCGGCATCGTCTGGCACGCCACCGGCGAACGCAAGCTGGCGCATCCCGGCGTGCTGGAACAGGTCTCCGACGCTTCGCGCGCCATGTATGGCATGCTGACCAAGCTGCTGACGGGGACCTCTGACATCAGCCCCGGCCACATGAGCGGCCCGGTTGGCATCGGCCGCGTCTATTACAACCTGCTCCAGGATCCGGCGGCGCTGCTGCAGGTGCTCTGGTTCAGTGTCGTGCTCAACATCAACCTGGCCATCCTCAACCTGCTGCCCTTCCCGGTGCTCGACGGCGGTCACATCACCCTGGCGATCGGCGAGGCCATCCGGCGCAAGCCGCTGGAGTCGCGCTTCCTGGAAATCATCCAGACCGCCTGCGCGCTGGCGCTGTTCGGCTTCATCCTCTTCGTC
Source organism: uncultured bacterium (assembly GCA_966252325.1). Classification (GTDB taxonomy): domain Bacteria; phylum Verrucomicrobiota; class Verrucomicrobiia; order Verrucomicrobiales; family Verrucomicrobiaceae; genus Prosthecobacter. The sequence goes on from CBINON010000005.1 coordinate 90,182, forward strand.
ACCCTCAAGGATGCGGGCGACCTCTTCATGAATCGCGGCAAGGCCCGCGACGCCAAGGAGGAGATCGGCTGGCTGCCCAAGGAGGAACGCGGCAAGCCGGCGCCCTGATCAGGGACGGCGAGCGACGATCAGATGGTTGTGGAAGGGCGTGCGTCCCCAGAGCGGGCGGATCGCCACCTCCAGACCGGCGGCGCCAAGCACGCGGCGGAACTGGTCAGCGTCGGGATAGCACACCGGCGCCGCCTTCATCCAGAGGGTGGCGCGGGCAAAGAAATCGGCCAGGACCGTGACGCGGTAGCGCCAGCCGGGCGCGCGCAGGCCGCTGCGGATCACCAGTCGCCCGCCCGGAGCGACGCGGGCGGCAGCGGCGCTGAGCAGGGCGTCCTGTTCCTCGCGACGAAAAAACTGCAGGATGTCGAGGATGACGACCTGGCCGGCAAAGTCCGGCAGGCCCGTGCGGGCATCGCCGGTGCGGAACTGCAGGGCATCGAGGCCGCCACGTTTCGCCATGGCCGTCGCGGCGCGGATCTTGCGTTCGTCGTAGTCGAAGCCGGTCACCGGCACCCGCAGGCCGCTGGCGTGCAGGTAATGACCGAGCAGGCCGAGGCCGCAGCCGATGTCGAGCACAGGCAGGTCGGAGCCGGCGAGTTCGCCGGCGACGGCGGCATAGACCGGATCGGTGCGCAGTTTGCAGCGCGTGTAATGATGATCCCAACGCCGCTCGCACAGCGCGGCAATGCGATCGAAGTCGGCGGGACCTGGCAGGCTGGCATTCATGAGGCAAGCTCTGGGGAGACATGCTGGCCGCGCAGGGGATTGCCGCCGCGCAGGCGCTGAAGGCAGAGCCGAGGCAGCCGCAGGATGGCGCCGGCGAGCAGGCGGGCATGCATCCAGGTCAGCAGGGCGTTGTCGCGCAGGTAGCGGAACTGCGAGACGCCGCCCTCGGCGGAGGTCAGGTAGCGCACCGGCACGGGCACGGTGAGCATGGGCACGCCCTGCCAGGCGAGGCGGACGGCGAGTTCCGCGTCGTAATCGAAGCGCCGGCCCCAGCGCGTCCCCCGGAAGGCCTGCAGGAAGGCGTCGACCGGATACAGTCGCATGCCGAAGAGCGAGTCGGGAATGCCCCAGGCGAGGGTCTCGACATGGGTCATGAAGTTGGAGAGCTTGCGGCCCTGGACGCGGACCTGCGGCGCCTCGGGACCAAAAACCGGCCTTCCCATGAGCGCGGCCTGCGGGTGCCGGCCCGCGAGTTCGAGAAAGCGCGGCACCAGATCGGCCGGATGCTGGCCGTCGGCATCGACGGTGAGCACGTGGGTGAATCCCCCGGCGGCGGCGGCCTCAACGCCGTGCAGCAGGGCGGCGCCCTTGCCGCGGTTTTCCGGCAGGCTCAGCACCCGCAGGCCGGGATGCGCGGCGACCAGCGGCGCCAGCCGTTCCGCACTGCCGTCGCGGCTGCCGTCGACCACCACCCAGACGTCCGGCCAGCGCGCCAGCAGTTCGGCCACCGTGTGCGAGAGGATGCGCCCGGTGTTGTAGGTGGGGACAAGGAGGAGCGGCTTCATGGCAGCGCAACCGGAGCAGGCCCGGAGGGCGGGCCCGGGTCGGGAGCATTGGACGTTGTCATGGAGTGGCGCGACACGTAAAAAAGGGGCCATCACCATGCCGCAGCCGCCCCATCCTGTTCAAGCCCTTTCCGCCCTGCCCCACGGGCCGGCATTTCGCTTCCTCGACGAACTGCTGGAGCTCGAGCCGGGGGTTTCGGCGAGTGCCCGCTGGACCCTGAAGGGCGACGAGGCCTTCCTGCCCGGCCATTTCCCGGGGCAACCGCTGCTGCCGGGGGTGATCATGATCGAGGCCCTGGCCCAGCTCGGCGGCGTGCTGGCGCAGAGCGCGCGCGCGAACCGGCCCCTGCAGGACCTGCGGCTCACTGCCGTGCAGCGGTTCAAGATCCTCGGCAGCATCGTACCAGGCACGAGCCTGCGCATCCACGCGCGGCTGGAGGCGGTGCTGCCCGGGCTGGTGCAGGTGGCCGGCGACCTCCGACTGGAGGACGGCACCCTGCTGGCGGCCGGCACGGTCGCCCTCAGCGGCCGCGAGGAAGAGGCTGTTTCTTTGATTGCGTCGCCGGGGCGGCCGGCTGAAACTGACTGCGCATGAGTCCCGAGGCCGCCGCCGACATGAGGATCTGGCAGGGCACACCCGTGTCCGCCGGAGTTGCGCATGCGCCGGTGCACGTCCTCAAGGATCACTTTGACGAACCGGACGCCGATCCGGTCCGCGCCGAGGACGTCGAGACCGAGCTGGATCGCTGGCACAAGGCGCTCGACCTGACCCATCAGGAGATCGAGGCCCTGCAGAACCAGGTGCGCGAGGAGCAGGGCAACGACGAGGCCGACATCTTCGAGACCCACCTGCTTATCCTGCAGGACAATTCCATCCTCAAGCAGGTGGAGAAAACGGTGCGGGAGAAGCTCATCTGCGTCGATGCGGTCTACTATCGCCTCATGTGCAAGCACATGGACGCCCTGCGCGGCCTGGCGGATTCCTACCTGCGCGAGCGCTTTGTCGACATCAAGGACGTCACCCAGCGCGTCATGCGCCACCTGCGTGGCGAGTTGATGACCCATCCGATGTTTGACGATCCGGTCATCATCGTCGCCCGCGACCTGACCCCCTCCGACACGGTGCAGCTCGACCGCAGCAAGGTGCTGGGTTTCGCCGTCGAGACCGGCAGCGCCAACTCGCACGCCGCCATCATCGCCCGCTCGCTCGGCCTGCCCGCCGTCGTGCGCCTGCACAACATCTGCGAGGAACTGCACTCGGGCGACATCGTCCTGCTCGACGGCGAGGAGGGCCTGCTCATCCGCAACCCGGATGCCGAGACACTGGCCAGCTACCGCAGCCGCGAGGAGGAGGCCGAGCAGATCGAGGATGCCCTGCATCTCGAGCGTCACCAGCCCGCGACCACGGTCGACGGCCACACCGTCGAAGTCTGCGCCAACGCCGAGTTCGTGGAGGAGATGCGCACCATCCACGACTGCGGGGCCAAGCATGTCGGCCTGTTTCGCACCGAATTCCTCTACCTGGAGGATCCCTCTGGCTCGGAGGACTGGCTGGCCGATGCCTACACCCGCGCCGTCCAGGCCATGCAGCCCGGCCAGGTGGTCTTCCGCACGCTCGACATCGGCGGCGACAAGCTCGACGCCGAGATGCTCGCCGACGCCGAACCCAACCCCTTCCTCGGCTGGCGCGGCATCCGCGTCTCGCTCGGCCGGCCCGACCTGTTCAAGCGCCAGCTGCGCGCCCTGCTGCGCGCCGCGGTGCATGGCGAGGTCGGCATCATGTTTCCCATGGTCAGCGGCGTCGAGGAGGTGCGCGCGGCCAAAGCCTTGCTCGCCGAATGCGCCGAGGAACTCAAGGCCGAGGGCATCGAGCCACCCGGGGTCGAAATCGGTGCCATGATCGAGATCCCCAGTGCCGCCCTCTCCGCCGACCTCATTGCCGCGGAAGTCGATTTCCTCAGCCTTGGCACCAACGACCTCGTCCAGTACACCCTCGCGGTCGACCGCCTCAACGAGCGCGTTGCCGGGCTCTACCAGCCCGCCCATCCCGCCATCCTGCGTTTGATCGCAGTCACCGTCGAAGCCGCCCGCCAGGCCGGCATCCGCTCCTGCATCTGCGGCGAAATGGCCTCCGACGTGGAACTGACCCCGCTGCTCATCGGCCTCGGTCTCAATGAGCTGAGCGTCGCCTCCGGCCAGGTCTCGCGCGTCAAGCACGCGGTGCGCAAGCTGCATGCCGGCGAGTGCCGCGAACTCGCCAAGAGCGCGCGACGGCTCGGTTCCGCGCAGGCGGTCATGGAGCTCTGCCGCGCCAAGGCGCACGCCAGCTACCCGGAGCTGTTCGACTGAGCCGGGCTCAGCCGCCCGCCGCCAACTGCTCGCGCGGAGGCTGGCCGCCCAGCAGTTTGCCGGCGTCGACCTCGACCAGGTTGTCGCGCCCCAGGAACTCCATGAGGATGCGCACGCGGCGCGCACCGTCACGGACACTGTCGACGATGCCGCGCAGGCCGCGCATCGGTCCGGCGGCAAGTTCCACCTCGTCGCCCGGCCGCACCCCGGCGCTGACTTCGCGGATGTCGAGCCCCTGCATCTCCTCGCGCAGGGCCGCGAGCACCGCCTCCGGCACTGGCACCGGGCAGTCGCCGAACTCAACGACACGGATCACCTGGCGGGCATGGCGCACCGCGCGCAGCGAAACCGCCGGCGCGAAGCGGGCGAAGAAGTAACCGGGAAACAGCGCCTCGACGAACCACACCGGGCCGCGCCGGGTCGCGCGCTGGAAACGGATGCGCGGACAGTAGGTTTCGACCCCCGGCAGCTCGGCCGCCGCCAGCGCCGCCAGATGCTCGCACTTCGGTTTGCTGTGCACGACGAACCAAGCGGCCTGATCGGAGGGGGTCACGCCGCCAAGGTGGCCTGCACCCTCGCGGCCGGCAAGGTGAAGATGCACATCCTCAATCCTCTTCCGCATAGGCGGAGGCGGCCCGCTGCAGCTCGTCGATCGCCTTGAACAGGCGCCGGTCCTTCTCGCCGATCGGCTCGGGCCCGAGCAGGCGCGTGCCCGCGGGCTGATAGCCCTTCGCCAGGATCAGCCAGGCCTCGTTCTTCTTCTCGTAGAAGCAACAGAGGCGCACCTCGAGCAGACCATGGCTTTCCAGCAGGTAGTCGGGCATGCCTTTTTCCTGCAGAAACAGCTTCACCGCGGCATTGACATCGGCATGGGCCTGCAGCCGTTTCCAGGCCAGCGACGGCGGGTTCTCGCGGACGATCTGGATGCCGCCGGCCTCGGCCTGGGTCCAGCCGAGGTAGGCCTGACTCTTGTACGTCTGGCAGGATGCAAGGCTGGCGCAGGCGGCGACAAGCGTGCCAAGGCGGAGGAGGCGGTTCACGGAATCAGGGGGTGGAGGTGGAGGTGGAGGTGGGGGTGGCAGGCGGGCGCAGGCGCCGGGCCAGCGTGGCCGGATCCGGACGCACGGCGCGCGACTCGGTGAAAAAGCGGGTGTCCATGACCCCGACGTAACCGACCGCCTGGTTGATGCCGACCAGATCGCCGGCGAGGGTGAGGAGCGGACCGCCGCTGTCGCCCGGCTCCAGCCGCAGGCTGTGCAGAAAGGGCCGGCGACCCCGGCCCCAGCCCGGCACGTTCTCCAGCAGCCGGCCCTGCTCGCCGCGAGGTCCCGTGGCCAGACCGCCATGCACCACCGGCAGCTCTTTCGGCAGCGGCCGGTCGCGCGGTGTCCACTCGTAAAACTGCGGCGTGGCAAACGGCGCCTGCACCAGTGCCAGATCGGCGCGCTCGTCGATCCAGCCAAGGCGGGCCAGGCCGTTCCGGGCGTTGCCGCCCAGGGAATAGAAAATCAGGCAGGCGTCACCCTCGCGCATCGACGTGACGCTGTGGGCGCTGGTGAGAAACCAGCCATCGGCACTGACCGGTGTCGCGCTGGACAGGCTGAAGCCGCTGTCCGCGGTGACGCGGTGCTTCTTCAGCAGGGTGCGCGCCTGCTCCGGCGGCAGGCAGATCAGCACGCTGAAGCGCTCGATGACGTGGCGGGCGAGCGCCTCCGGCGGTTTCGGTTCGGGTTGCAAGGGCGGCCCGACCTGGCAGGAGACAAGCAGGCCCGCCGCCAGCAAGAGCGCCGCACGCGCCAGCCCCACAACGCGGGGATGAGAGCGGTGAGTGCGCGTCATGACAGGGCTCCGATAGCCATACGCTGAGCGCCGCGCAATGGACTTTTGCGGCGCTCAGGCCCCGGCCACCGCGGCGACCACGCGGTCCATTTCCTCGAGGGTGTTGTAGTAGTGCGGACTGAAGCGCAGGTGGGCACGGCCGTCGCGGGTGTGGCGCAGCGAGGGATGGATGCGCTGGCTGCCGAGATGCTCAAACACCCGCTCCGCCGGCGCCCCCTCCTCCGGCGCGCGCCAGACACTGGTGATGCCGGAGGCATTCGCCCCCGCACGCGGCCCAAGGCTGCGGAAGCCGAGCGGCTCCAGACCGGCAAGCAGGCGCGCCTTGAGCGCCAGCAACTGGGCACTCACCGCCGGCACACCGGTTTCCAGCAGCAGCTCGATGCCGGCCTTCATGCCGAGGATGCCGGCGATGTTGAGCGCGCCCGGCTCATAGCGCCGGCCACCCTTTTCAAACTCGATCCCGGGCTGGGCAATGAAGTTCGGACTGCGCACGTTCCACGAACCGAGCAGGCTCGGCCGCAGCCGCTCCTGCAGTTCCTCGCGCACATAAAAGAGGCCGGCGCTCATCGGCCCGAGCAGCCACTTGTGGGAGTCGGCGGCGAGGAAATCGACATGATCCACCCGCGTCTCGAAGGCGCCGAGCGTCTGGATGGCATCGAGGCAGAACAGCACCCCGCGCTCCCGCAGCAAACGGCCAATGGTGTCGACCTCGATTCGGTAACCGCTGAGAAAATGGCAGGAGGCGAGGGCGACCAGGCGCGTCCTCGGCGTCAGCGCCGCCTCGACCAATTCGGGTGTGATGGCACCGGGTTCGGCCGGTTGCAGACGGCGAACGATGACGCCGTGCCGCTCGAGGTCGGTCCAGGGGTAGACGTTGGCCGGATAGTCGTCGGGATAGCAGACCACCTCGTCGCCGGGCCGCCAGTCGAGGCCGTTGGCCACCAGGCTGAGGCCGAGCGAGGTCGGGCCGAGCAGGGCGATCTCCTGGGCCTGCGCGCCGAGCAGGCGGGCGGCGACCACGCGGGTCTCGTTCACCGCGCGCCAGGCCTCGGGATACTCCTGCATGCGCAGGCAGCTCTGCTCGAGGTAGTCCTGCATCGTGCGCGCCACGACCCGCGGCAGGATGGTGACACCGGCATGGGCCAGGAAGATGCTGTCGCGGGCGACGGGAAAGGCTTCGAGCCGGGCGGTTTCGCTGGGGAAAAGGGCCATGGGCATGTGTCGCCCCGGCGCGGCGGGCACGCAAGCGACAGACGCCTCAGGCCGCGGTGCCGAGCAGGCGTACCAGCAGATCCTCCTCGCGCAGCAAACCGACGGCGTCGCCGCTGTCGTCACGCACCAGGGCGAGCGTCTGGCCGCGCCGGCGCAGAAGCTGCAGGGCGGCCAGCGCGGCGTCATCGGCATGCACCGTCTCGAGCGTGCGCATGTGATGACGGACCCGCCGGCCGGGCGGCAGGCTGGGCGGCAGGCGGGCGAGGTCGAGCACGCCGATGAAACGGCCGTCATCGCCCATGACCGGCAGGGTGGCGAGGTCGTGCTGGCGCGCGATGATGAGGGCGGACTCGAGCGGCTGCTCGCTGGGCAGGGCGACCGCGCGCGCCAGCGGCCGCATGAGCGCGCCGGCGCGGCATTGCCGGTAGTCGAGGATGCGGCGGACCAGTCGCGCCGCCCCCGGGCTGAGCAGGCCCTGGCGGCTGAGCTGGTCGGCATGGTGGCCGAGGTCGTCGCGGCCGGAGGACTGCGCCGGCACATCCTGCGGCGGCAGCGCGGTGACGGCGAGGGCGCGGAAGACCGGCCGGAACAGGCCGGCGAACTGCACCAGTGGCGCCAGCGCGCGCAGGCTGCGGAAGGGATAGCGGCGGAACAGCTTTTTGGGCAGCACCTCCAGACCGACCAGGAAGAGCGGCAGGGCGATGAGGAAGGCCAGGAAGACGCCCCAGGGGCCGGCCTGCGGCGGCAGGTGCCAGACGATGAGCAGGAAGGCGGCGAGATTGCTGATGTGATTGGACACCGTGATGGCGCCGAGCAGGGCATCGCGGTCCTCGACCAGCGGCAGCAGGCGGGCGGCGCGGCGGTCGCCGGCGCCGGCGGCATGGCGCATGCGCACGCGGCTGACCGTGAGCACGGCGCTCTCCAGTCCGGACAGGGCAAAGGACAGGGCCAGGGTGAACAGCAGGGTGGCCAGGGCGATCATCGCACCACCTCCCCTTCCGTCGTCAGCGGAGCCGGCAGGCGCAGCTCGACCTCGAGCACGCGCGCGCGCACCACCCGTCGCACCTTGAGTTCGACCCCCTCCAGGATCAGGCGTTCGCCGGCCTTGGGCACGTGGGCGAGCTGGTTGAAGACGAGGCCACCGATGGTGTCGAGCCCGCCCGGATCGATCTCGGTGCCGAGCTCGCGATTGACGTCGTCAATGCGCGTGCCGCCGTCGAGAATGTAGCGACCGCCGCCGAGCTCGCGAATTTCACTGGCCTCGCCGAGCCAGGGTGCCGCCTCGTGCAGCAGCCAGTCGGCGATCTCCTCCTGGCTGATCAGGCCCTCCAGGCCGCCGTACTCATCGACGATGAGCACCGGGCCGGCGCCGCTGCGCAGGGGGCCGTCGAGCAGGTCCAGCACCGGCATCGTCTCCGGCACAAAGGGCGCCTCCGCGCGCAGCATCCGCCACGGCGGCCGGCCGGCGAGGCGCCAGGCGAGGGTGTCGACCACCCCCTCGACCATGTCCGGGGTTTCACCATAGATGATGACGTAGCGGCCGGCGGACTGCTCGAGTGCCGCCTCAACGCGCTCCGGCTTGTCCTCGGCGCTGACCAGGGTCAGGTCGACGCGCGGCACCATGCAATCGCGCACGGTGAGAGTTTCGATGTCGAGTGCCTCACGCAGCATCTCGGCCTCGGCGGCGTCGAGCAGGCCCTGCTCCTCGCGCATCTCGACGAGGGTCTCAAACTCGTTGCGGGTCACCGGCGGCTGGGTCTTGATCCGGCGCGGCACCAGTCGCAGCAGCAGGGCCTCGGTGGCGCGGTCGGTCCAGGCGGCGAAGGGATCGATCAGGGGCCGCAGTGGTTCCAGCAGGCGCAGGCTGCCCTGCAGGACGGCCGAGGGGGCGCGAGCGGCGAGGAATTTGGGCAGGACATCGCCGACCAGCACCGTGGTCAGGAACAGCAGGGCTGCCGTCGCCCAGGGATTCCAGCCGAGCTGCAGCAGGGGTCCCGCCACCAGATGCAAACCGAGCGCGGCCAGGGCCAGGTTGAGGGTGGCGGAGAGCAGCAGCGCGCGGTGCAAGTGCAGGAAGGGGTTGGCGGCAATGCTGCGCAGCTTCTGTGCCACACCACCGCCCGCGGCCTCGCTCCGCTGCTCGAAGTCGCGCGCCATGTGGATGGCCGTCTCGACCGCGGAGACGAGGGCCAGCACGGCGAGCAGGAGCAGGTAGACGGCGATGGCGATGGAAAGCAGCACCAGGGATGACTTTCAGAAGGCGGAGGCGTGGGTCAAGTGCGGCATGACCGCCCGGCGGCCGGCCAACTTCAACTCGACGCGGGGGCGGGTACATGCTAGGGGTCGGGCGGCGGGCCCTGCGCCCGCCGTCCTGTTTTTTCCATGTCCGCCGCGCCGCCTTCCAACAGCTTGGCCTCCGTCACCGAGGCCGAGCTTAAGAACCTCAAGATGCCCTACCGGCGCCTGCTGCCCTACCTGCGGCCGTGGCTGGGCCGTTTCTTTCTCGGAGTCGGCCTCGGCTTCCTCGCCGCCGGCTTCAACGCGGTGATGATTCTCGGCCTGCAGCTCATCTTCCAGGTGGTGCTCGACGGCACCGGCAAGGACCTGTCGCAACCGGTCAAGCTGGCCTTCATCGGCGAGATCAACCTGGCCGAACTGCTTGGCCTGCAGCCCGGCACGCCGGTGGGGCTGTGGGGGGTCATCCTCGCCTGCGCAGGCATCCCGCTGCTGATGTTCCTCAGCGGCTTTCTGGAATACCTCAACAAGTACTGCCTGGCCTGGGTGGGCAACAAGATGCTCTTCCACATCCGCAGCGATGTCTTTGGCGCCATCATGCGCCAGTCGCCCGCCTTCTTCAGCACGACCAAGGCCGGCGAACTGATGCAGGTGGTGTCGAACCAGTCGCGCGTGGCGCAGAGCCACGCCCTGCAGGTGGTGCAACTCGTCACCAACCGCCCGCTCACCATCATCGTCATCCTCGGCACGCTGTTTGCCATGGACTGGTTCTTCACCCTCATGTCCCTGGTGGTGTTCCCGCTCTGCATCGCCCCGATCCTGATCATCGGCCGGCGCGTCCGCAAGGTCGGCGCGCGCGAGGAAAAGAACGTCGGCGCCATGATGACCGCGATGCACGAGTCCTTCACCGGCATCCGCCTGGTCAAGGCCTACGCCCGCGAGGCGTATGAATGCCGCCGCTTCGACCGCGCCAACCTGGAGATGACCCGCAACACGATGCGCTGGACACGCGCCATGGAGCTGGTCGGTCCCATCGTTGAATCGGTCGCCTCGGTCGGCATTGCCGCCGGCCTGGTCTACTTCTGGTGGAAGCAGCGCCCCGCCCACGACTTCATCGTCCTGGTCATGGCCCTGACCAAGATCTATCCGCCCGCCAAGGAGCTGAGCAAGGTCAGCCTGCTCATGCAGAAGACGGTCTACGCCATCACCAACATCTTCCGCGTGCTCGACCGCCAGCCGGACATCCGCGACCAACCCGCCGCGCCGCAACTGCCGCGCGTGCGGGGCGCCATCCGTTTTGAGGATGTCTCCTTCGCCTACCACGCGCCCGACGGCAGCAAGCTCGACAAGGCCGCCGTGCGCGGGGTCGATCTGAACCTTGAGCCGGGCAAATTTTACGCTCTGGTCGGCCCCAGCGGCGCCGGCAAGAGCACGCTCTTCTCCCTGCTGCTGCGCTTTTACGATCCGGATGCCGGGCGTGTGCTCGTCGACGGCACCGACGTGCGCAGCGTCACCCAGGAGAGCCTGCGCGCCAACATCGGCCTGGTCAATCAGGACACCTTTCTCTTCCACGACACCATCCGCGAGAACATCCGCTACGGCCGTCTCGACGCCACCGAGGAACAGATCCTTGCCGCCGCCCGCCAGGCCCACGCCCACGAGTTCATCGAGCAGATCCAGGGCGGCTACGACGCCGTCGTCGGCGACGCCGGCTGCAACCTGTCCGGCGGCCAGAAGCAGCGCCTGTCGATCGCACGCGCCATCCTGCGCGACGCCCCCATCCTGCTGCTCGACGAGGCCACTTCCGCCCTCGACACCGAGACCGAGAAGATCATCCAGGAGGCCATCGAGGGCCTGGCACGGGGACGCACCGTCATCGCCATCGCCCACCGCCTGTCAACGATCCTTGAGGCAGACCAGATCATCGTCATGCGCGAGGGCCATGTCGAGGCCGTCGGCAGCCACGCCCAGCTGCTGGCGACCAGTCCGTTGTATCAAAAGCTCTACCAGCTCCAGTACCAGAATGGCGGCGAATCTCAGGAAAACTGAATCTCCAGACCGCCGCGAGCGTTTCACCTGCTGCCCATGAACCTGTTCCGCACCGCGCTGCGCTTCTGCCTGCCCCTGCTCATCCTGGGTGGCTGCGCCTATGCGGCCTGGTGGCTGCTCGCCCATCCGCCGGAACAGTCCAAGCTGTCCGTGCCCGCCAGCCTGGTGCGCGTCGATGGCACGGCCCTGCGCAAAACGACCTACAACCTGCGCGTGCGCGCCCAGGGCACTGTCCAGCCACGCACCCGCAGCACCCTGCTGCCCGAAGTCGGCGGCAAGGTGCTCGAAATCGGCCCGGCCTTCCGCCCCGGCGGCTTTTTCCGCAGGGATGAGGTGCTGCTGCGCCTGGACCCACTCGACTACGAGACGGCACTCGTCATCGCCCGCGCCTCCCTTGCCCAGGCCGAGGCCCTGCTTGTGGAGGAGCAGGCACGCGCCGACCAGGCCCTGGAAAACTGGAAGGCGCTCGGTCGCAGCGGTGATCCCGGCCCGATGGTGGCGCGCACTCCCCAGCTCGCCAAGGCCCGGGCCGATGTCGCCTCCGCCCAGGCCCAGGTGGTCAAGGCCGAGCGCGACCTCGAGCGCACCTTCATCCGCGCGCCCTACGACGGCCAGGTGCTCGAACAGACCGTCGATGTCGGCCAGGTGGTCAGTCCCGGCACCACCCTGGGCCAGGTCTTCGCCGTCGACTACGTCGAGGTGCGCCTGCCCCTGCCCGAGCGTGAAAGCCAGTTCCTCAGCCTGCCGCAGCCGTTTCGCGATGCCGTTGGCCAGCCCGCCAGCCGGGCGGTGCTGAAGACCACCGCCGCCGGCCGCACGGTGGAATGGCAGGGCCGGGTCGTGCGCGTCGAAAGCGCGCTCGACGCCACCACCCGCCAGATCACCGCCGTCGTCCAGATCGACGACCCGTATGGTCGCCGCGACGATGGCGCGCCGCCGCTCACCATCGGCACCTTTGTCGAGGCGGAGATCCACGGTGAACCGCTGCAGGATGTCTTCGTCATTCCGCGCGGCGCGGTCCGTGCCGGCAACGAAATCATCCTCATCGACCGGCCGCAGAACACCCTGCGGCGCCTGAACGTCGAACCGCTGGTGAGCAACGAGCAGCATCTGGTGGTGCGTGCCGGCGCCTCCGGCGCCCCGAAGGAGGGCGATGTCCTGTGCCTGACCCCAATCCCCTTTCCGGCCGACGGCGCACGCGTGCAACCGCGCATCGACGGCAAGGACAGCACGACGCCCGCCGCGCCAAAGACCGCGCCGGCCAACACCTCGCCGAAGCCGCCGGTGGTGAGCCGCAGTGCAGACGCCTGACGCGTTTTTCCTGCTGAAAACCGCCTTCGTGCGGCGTTTTTGCAGCAGCATGAAACACGTCCTCACCGCCCTGCTCCTCAGCCTTCTGCTCGCCTCCTGCAGCACCGGCTTCCGTCGCGAATGGCGGCAGGCCGTCGCCGCCGGCCCGCAACCCGGTGCCGTAGGCGCCTGGGAGGGCGAGTGGCGCAGCCACGTCAATGGTCACCACGGTCGCCTGCGCGCGGTCGTCTCCCCGCCGCAAAACAACGCGGGGGACCATGACTTCCACTACCACGCCACCTGGGCCAAAATCCTCAGCGGCAGTTTCCGCGCCGGTCACCGGGTCACGCCCTCCAAGGGCGGCCTGAGCTTTGCGGGCCAGCACCGCATGCCCGACTGGGCCGGCGGCCTGTACCGTTACGAGGGCAGCATTCAAGGCGATCAGTTTGAGGCCTGCTACAGCAGCAGCAAGGACCGCGGCGTCTTCTCCATGAAGCGCGTGCGGCCGCAGTGAACCACGTCAGCGGCCGTGCCAGCCGTGCAGGTAGCCGTCGCGGAAGCTCGCCTCCGTGCGCGCCGTGTAGCGGCTGCGGTAGCGGCGGTAGTCGCTCGACAGACCGCGCCGGCGGTCGAGTTCACCGAGGCTGACACCGCTGCGCCAGACCGCGTCGTTGTGGACGGGCTGGGTCGGCCGCGGCGGACGAACGCCATGCACGGAGGCGTAGCCCTCACGGTAACCGGCGACAAAGGTGTTCCAGTGCTTGGAACTGACCCGGTTGCGGTGGCGGTCGGGGCGGGAATCCAGGCCGGCGTAGCGGTCGGAGCGACCAAAGTCATAGCCGGCCTGGCGGACCCCGCCAGTGGAAGTGTCATGCCAGTGTGGCGATGCGTGACTGTGCCCAACGGGCGGATACAGGTGACCTGCTGGCGGGCGCAACCCGGGGCCGGGCGGCAGCGTGGCCATGTAACAGGAACTCAGGCCCGCCAGAGCGAGGAGCGGCAAGAGAGCGGCACGCATGGACAATTGCAAGAAGGGCCTCGTCAGTGAACAATCCTTGGAGCCTCCGCAAAGGCTCCTCCGGGAATGCCGCACAGGCTCAACGCCCGTCCCAACCCGCCAGGTAACCCTCGCGGAAGCTCGCCTGCGTCCGCGGCTTGTAAGCGCGACTGTAGCGCATGTAATTGCGCGTGAGACCGCGATTCCGGTCCGCTCGACCAAAGCTCAGCCCAAGATCATGGGCTTCACGGTCAAAGGCCGGTTTGTGACGCCCGCTCTGCACTGAGTTATGACCGGCCTGGTAGCCGTTGACAAAGGCCTGCCAATCTCCGTGCGAGTGATCGCGATGACGCTCCGGACGGGCATCATGATCCCCGAACCGATCCGCGCGCCCCTTGGCATAACCCGCCCTCCAATCCGCATCCTTGGGTGCGGGGGGACGACCCGGCACGTAGTGTCCATGACCGGCTTGAGGATAACCCGGACCTGGCTGGGGCAGGCCTGCGCCGGGAGGCAAGGTGGCCAGATAGCAGGAGCTCAGTCCGAGGGTGGTCGCCAGCAATGGGAGGAAAAAAATGGCTTTCATCGGATCCAGCATGAATGATTTACGAAAAAAGACAAGGCACTGTTTTGGGCCTCTCCGCCAGATTCCAGCGATGTTTCCCAGTCCCGGGAGCAAAGCCATGAGTGCTTAGCCCGGAAACAGGGAGTGGACGGGTTAGATTTCGTCCTCAACAAGCTCAAGGTTCTTGCCACCAATTTTTTCCAGGAAGGAGCGGGTGCCCTCTTGGGAGAACTTGGGGTCGCGAGCCTCGATGCAGACGAAGAAACCGTCGTCCGAGAACTTGGCGAAGCGCTTGGAGACAAAGATCGGATGGTTCAACCGCGGCAGACCGATCAGGCCGAGCAGGCCAAACAGGGTGGTGAAGGCCGAGAACAGGATGGTCAGCTCGAACATCACCGGGAAGAAGGCCGGCAGCGTCCAGATGTGGGTGGGCTTGGCCTGGACCACGGTCGGGTAGGTTTCCGCGAGGGTCTGCAGGAAACCGAGGCCAATGTCGGACCAGAAGGTGGTCTGGGTGAGGGTCTGCAGGACGAAGGCCACGCAGGTGCCGGTCAGGCCGCCAAAGAAAACGAACCAGGGCAACTTGGAACGCTTCACGCCCATGGCGTGGTCCATGCCGTGGATCGGGAAGGGAGAGTGGACGTCCCAACGCTGGTAACCGGCGTCGCGGACATGCTCGGCGGCGTGATAGAGGTCCTTCACGCTGTCAAACTCGGCGAGGTAGCCGTGAACTCGTTTGAGGGTGGTGCTCACTGGAATGTCAGATTTCGGATTTCAGATTTCAGATCCCCGCAAGCTCAGGCAACGGCCTCGCGGGGCACGTGGCGGTCGGGATAACCCATGAGGTCCTCCTCCTGGACGGCGTCCTTGCCGTGGTCCTCATGGTGCGGGTTCGATTGCGGCAGCACGCCCTTGACCTCGCCGATGGCGATGACCGGCAGGAAGCGCAGGAACAGCAGGAACAGCATCATGAACAGGCCGAAGGTGCCGAGGAAGGTGTACTTGTCGACCCAGGTGGCCTCATAGACACGCCAGGAACCGGGCACCAGATGGCGCTCAAGGGTGGTCGCGATGATGACGTAGCGCTCGAACCACATGCCGGCGTTGACGCACATGCAGACGAACATCACGACCCACATGTTGTGGCGGAACGGGCGGTACCAGAAGAGCTGCGGCGCGAAGACGTTGAAACCGAACATGAAGTAGTAGGCCCAGGTCGAGGGACCGTAGAGGCCGCGCAGCTGGAAGGTCTGCAGTTCGAGCTTGTTGGCGCTGTAGTAGGCCATGAAGAACTCCATGCAGTAGGCGTAGCCGACAATGGTGCCGGTGAGCAGGATGATCTTCGCCATGTTGTCGATGTGCTTCGGCGTGATCAGATCGCCGAGGCCATAGATCTTCGACACCGGGATCATCAGGGTCAGCACCATGGCGAAACCGCCGAAGATGGCGCCCGCAACGAAATAGGGCGGGAAGATGGTGGTGTGCCAGCCGGGCACCACCGAGGTGGCGAAGTCGAAGGACACGACGGAGTGCACGGAGAGCACCAGCGGGGTCGAGAGCGCGGCCAGCAGCATGTAGGCCGTCTCGTAGTGGCTCCAGTGGCGGTTGGCGCCGCGCCAGCCGAGGGCGAAGATGCCGTAGAGCACCTTCTTCAGGCCCGGCTTGCAGCGGTCGCGCAGGGTGGCGAGGTCGGGGATGAGGCCGATGTACCAGAAGATGACCGAGACGGTGAAGTAGGTCGACACCGCGAAGACGTCCCAGAGCAGGGGCGACTTGAAGTTCTGCCAGATGGCGTTGGCGTTCGGAATGGGGGCGAGGAACCAGACCATCCAGACGCGGCCGACGTGGAAGGCCGGGAACAGGCCGGCGCACATGACGGCGAACAGCGTCATCGCCTCAGCGGCGCGGTTGACCGACGTGCGCCACTTCTGGCGGGTCAGGAACAGAATCGCCGAGATCAGCGTGCCGGCGTGGCCGATGCCGATCCAGAACACGAAGTTGGTGATGTCCCAAGCCCAGGCGACCGGCTGCTTCTGGCCCCAGACACCGACCCCGGTGGAGATCAGGTAGGCGAAGCAGAACACCGTCAGGCCGGTGAGCAGAACCGAGGGCACGAACAGCAGCCACCAGAGGGCGGGCTGCTTGTTCTCCACGATGCCGCAGATGCGGTTGGTGATCCAGGAGTAGGACCGGTTGTTGAGCACGAGCGGCTCACGGTCCAGGATGCGCGGGGCACCGGTGTGAGGGGCGGCGGCGGGGTGATCGGTGGCGGCTGCTTTCGACATGTCAGCGGGGGGAGGGAAAAGGGCCTGTTAGATCTGGTGCGCGCTCCAGGCGGCGATGTTCTCGGCGCCGGGCATCGCCGGGTTCGGATTGCGCAGGCGGGCCAGGTAGCTGGTGCGCGGCTGCGTGCCGATGTACTTGAGCAGGGAGTAGTTGCGCGGCGAGGCCTTGGCCTTGTTGACGGCCGACTTGGCATCGGCGAGGTCGCCGAAGACGATGGCTTCGGCCGGGCAGGCGGCTTGGCAGGCGACCTTGACCGTGTCGGTCGGCACACGGAAGTCCTTGGAGTCGCGCTGCTTCTGCTTCTGCAGGATCTTGGCGGCCTCGAGTCGCTGCACGCAGTAGGTGCACTTCTCGATGACGCCGCGCATGCGCACGGTGACGTTCGGGTTCTTCTGCAGCTGCACGGACTCGCGAACGCCGGTCTTGTCCTTGGAGGAAAGCGGGCCGAGGTAGAGCTCGTCGAGCGGACGCTTGTTGTAATCAAACCAGTTGAAGCGGCGCGCCGTGTAGGGGCAGTTGTTCGCGCAGTAGCGGGTGCCAATGCAGCGGTTGTAGGCCATGGCGTTGAGGCCGTCGTCGGTGTGGACGGTGGCGTTGACCGGGCAGACGGTTTCGCACGGGGCGGACTCGCACTGCTGGCAGGCCACCGGCTGCTGCACCATCTCGGCATTCTCGAGCTGCTCGACGGTCGGCTCGATCATGACGTCGTCGCGCTTGGCGTTCTGCTCGCCCCAGGTGGCGCTGGCGAAGTAGCGGTCCATGCGGATCCACTGCATGAGGCGTCCCTTGCGGACCTGGTCCTTGCCGACCACCGGGATGTTGTTCTCGCTCTGGCAGGCGATGACGCAGGCGGTGCAGCCGATGCACTTGCTGAGGTCGATCGTCATGCCCCACTGGTGCTTCGTCTCGTAGTCGAAGCCCTCGGGATTGGTCTCGGTCTTGCGGCCGATCTGGCCCTTGTAGAACGAGATGTTCTGCGGGATGTGACTGTCCATGCCGGACTTCTCGACGAAGTCCGGGGTCTTGGTGAAGGTCTCGAGCGTCGCCTCGCGGTAGAGGGCGCGGCCCTCCATGCTGTTGTGCTCCTGGGTGACGGCCAGTTCGTGGAACTCGCCGGTGACCTCAACTTTGGCGCCGGTCAGGACGAAGGCGTCCGCGGCTGTGCGCAGCGGGTAGGCGTTGAACCCGCGGCCCTTGTTGTTTGAGTCGGAGGCGACAAAGCCCAGGCCCTTCTCACCGTAGCCCAGCGGCAGGGTGATCGAGTGGGAAACGTGGCCGGGAGCCTCGATGGCGGGCAGCTTGACCTTGGCCTCGCCCACGGTGATCTCGATCATCTGGCCTTCCTTGAGCTGGAGGGCGCGGAAGGTGGCCGAGCCGATCCAGGCGGCGTTGTCCCAGCTCAGCTTGGTGACCGGGTCCGGGGCTTCCTGCAGCCAGGCATTGCTGATGTAGCGGCCGTCCTGAACGCCCGCATCCGGCACCAGCACGACTTCCAGCGCCTCGGCGCTCGGCGCCTCGACAGGCTTGGCCTTGGCGGCCAGGGCGGCGGCGGCCGAGGTGTTGACTTCCACGGCGGCCTTCGGGTAGGCCGACCCCTTGAGGAACCCATCGCGCAGGGTGTGATTCCACTTCTCCTCGTCAAGCTGCTTCGCCACCTGCGCGAAGGTGTCGCGGACGGCCTGGTGGGCCGGGTCTTCCGGCGCCGGGGCGTCGGCGGCCGGCGTCACCGGGCCAAGCGTCTTGCGGCCGAGCAGGGCGAGCACGACTTCGATCGCGCTGGCGCCGTCGTAAAGCGGCTGAATCATCGGCTGGACGACCGAGTAGGTGCCGTCGGCGGCACGCACGTCGCCCCAGGACTCGAGGTAGTGGGCGGCCGGCAGGTGCAGGGCCGCCTTGCGGGCCGTCGTGTTGGCCAGGTGGCCGAGGTGAACGACCTGCACCGTCTTTTCCTCGATCGCGGCCGTGAGAGCGGCCGGGGCGTCGAAGAGCAGGTTGGAAGCCGTCAGGGAGACGAGGGTTTTGACCGATCCGGACGCGAGCGCGGCGGTGAGGTCGGCGCTGCTGCCAAGGGCGGCTTCGCCGTCGGATTGACGCAGTTCGATCGTGCTACCGAAGGCACCGAGGGCGTTGTTGATCGAAGCGACGAGGGCGTGCACCTCGGCGCCGTAGCGCGAGCCGGCGAGCACCAGGGCCTTGCCCTTGTGGTCGATGAGGTCGCGGATCGCCGGGGCCAGCCACTCCTTGAGGGAGGCGGGGGCGCTGTCGGCCAGGGCCTTGGCCGAGGTGTCGCCGAGGGCTTCGGCGATGACCGCGGCGGCAGCCGGAATCAGGCTGGCGGCGAGCGGCTTGCGGTGATCGGCCATGCCGCCGGTCACCGTGTAGCGGTTCTCGAGGGCGTAGAGGCGGTTCATGTCGCCGCCCGGCTTGTCCTTGGCGCGCTGCTTGGTGAAGTGCTTGATCGCTTCACCGGACACCGGATCAAGGCCGAGGAAATCGCAGTCGAGCGCGAGCACGCGCAGGGCTTTGCTGTAGCGGACGAAGGTCTTGGTGCCGGCGCCGAGAACCGCGGCGTGGGCGGCGTCTCGGCCTTCACTGCCAATCGCTTCGTAGCCAAACAGGCGCGCCTGCGGCAGGGCGCCCTTCAGTTCGCCGAGCAGGCGGTGCAGGGTCGGTGAGGTGGTCTTGCCGACGGCAATGGCCAGACTGGCGCCAGCGTCCTTCTTGGCGGCTTCCACCAGAGCGACCAGCGCCTGGTTGGCCTGCTCCCAGGTCGCCGGCTTGCCGCTGGCGAGCGGCGACTGCGAGCGCTGCGGGTCGTACAGGTCGAGCACCGAAGCCTGGGCGAACGCGTCGAGACCGCCGCTCAGCGGGTGCAGCGGGTTGCCCTGCAGATGGGTCGGCCGGCCCTCGTGGGTGACGGCCACCACCGGAGTCGCGCCGGTCGCCGTCGGCATGGCGGTTGCGTACAGCAGCGGACGGCCGGGCACCACCCACTCGACGTGGTCGGTGTAAGGCAGGATGTTGGTCAGCGGTCGGCGGCAGGCAGCCAGGCCCATCAGCGCGGTCGAGGCACCCATGAGCTTGAGGAAATCGCGGCGCGAGGTTTCGCGCTCCTCCTCGGTGAGGGTGTCGCCGGCGGGAAATTCGACGCCGAGCTTGTCCAGAAACTCCGAGCGGCGCTCAAGTTCGGCGGTGCTGCGCCAGTAGCGCTTGCCGGTCTGAGGCTCTGCGGGGTGGTTCCAAATGCGTTTCATGAGGGCGAAAAGGGGTCGCAGGGGTTAGCGGTGGCAGGCGGTGCAGGACTCGGGCGGCTGCACCTGCCAGTGCTTCTTGAGCTGGCTGCCCACCTCGAGCTGGGTGACCTGCTTGCCGTAGGTGTCGGTGGCGAGCGAGAGAAGGTCTTCGAGGCCGGAGGCCTTGCTGCCCGGGCGGATGGTGCCGGCGATTTCATCGGCCTTCACACCCTTGCCAAGCAGGCCCTGGTAGAAGGCGGTGCGGTCGAGGTCGGAGGGCTTGTAGTTCAGGTTGGTGACCTGGTCGAGCGGGCGCAGGTTCTGCTCGGGATTGCGGTGGCAATCGAGGCACCAGCCCATCGAATGGGGTTCCGCGTGCTTGACGACCTCCATCTGGTTGACCTGGCCGTGGCAGGACTGGCAGGAGATGCCGCGGTTGAGGTGGGCGCTGTGGTTGAAGTAGACGTAGTCAGGCGCCTTGTGCACCTTGACCCACGGGATCGGCTGACCGGTCTCCTGGGCTTTGCGCACGAGTTCCAGCTTCGGACTGTCGGCCTTGATGTTGCCCTTGCCCGGGCCATGGCAGTTGAAGCAGGTCTGGTTGGTCGGCACATTGGCATGGCCCGATTGCTCGACGAAGGAGTGGCAGTAGCGGCAGTCGAGGCCGAGCTGGCCGGCGTGAATCTCATGGGAGAACGGCACGGGTTGCGTCGGCTCGTAGCCCACCCGCGTGTACTTGGGCGTGAAGTAGTAGGCCACGCCCACACTGACTCCGAAAGCGATGAATGCGACGCCAATGGCGAGCTTCAGAGGCAGCCAATTGGTCCAGCGCGGAAAGAAGTTACCCATAAGATGTCGGTTTCTGCGCTTGTGAAAAATTTCACAAGCGAGGGCCAGAATAAAAGTTTGGCCGGGCTTTGCAACCTTGGAAATAAAATTTTTGAACGCCCGCCCTGCCCCGCGAAAACCCCGCCTAGTGTTCCAGCCAAATCCGCCCGGTGCGGAAGTCGAAGGTGACCCGGTAATCGCGCAAAAAGTAGCTGCCCACCCGCGGCGGACCCGGCGAGATGTCGACCGGGGCGTTGCGCCAGGTTTCCCCGAACAGGCTGAGGTCGGCCAGGCGCACCGTGCGCAGACCGGCATCATCGGAGGTCGTCGTGCCGCCCACCGACAGCAGGATCAACCCCTCGACCGGCTGGCCCTGGTCGGCCACGCCCAGTTGTTCGGCCACCTGGCGGCTGATTTCGACACCGTTGAACGAGCCGGTGTCGACCACCGCCTGCCAGCGCTGGTCGCCGGAGCCGAGGGTGATGAAGGGCGCCCCCTGACGCACCGTGAAAGGCGCCCAGGCGAGGTGGCGACCGGGCTGAGGCTGGAAGCGACCGGCGAAGGCGAATTCGACGCTGCGCTTCGGAAAATCGAGGGTGACCTGGCTGCAGTGCCGGCGCAGCAGGTCGAAACCCAGCAGGTTGTGGCGGAAACTGGCGCCTGTCAGGCCGATGCGATTCTCGTGCAGGCGCACCAGGCAGGGGAAGCCCTCGGCGGTCCAGCCGCCGAGACGCAGGCTTCGCACCAGGCCGATGCGCGCCTGTTCGACACCAATGATCCCCTGCATGGGCACGCTGCCCTCCTCGGCGGCGAGCAGACGCACGTCCGTGCGTGCGGCGGTGGCAGCATGCAGCAGGGTGGCGGAGGCGCCGGTGTCGAGGATCAGCGGCACGCTGGCCACCTCGTTGATCTCGGCCTCGAGGACCGGCACAGCGTCGTCCTCCATCCGGAACGGCAGCACGATGCGCTTGTCCGCCGCGACCGAACGACCGCTCAAAGCCGCCTCAAAGTCGGCTCGTCCCAGCGCCTCACGCTCGAGTTGCCGACGCAGCCTGGCTGACACCGGTCCGTGACCGGCCCACGGGGAGCAGGCGGCGGTCAGCAACAGGCAGAGCAGCAGGAGCAGGCGCATGGGTTGCCGCCTCTAGCAAACGCCGCCGGCTCCCGCAAATGAATCCGGTCAGCGCGGCTGCCGCAGGTAGGCAATCAGGTCGGCCAGCGACTGCGGGGTCAGCACCGCCTCCAAACCGTCGGGCATGAGCGAGGCGCCGGTGCTTTTCAGACTGGCAATCTCGCTGCGCAAAACAGACTTCGTCAAATTGCCGGCCATCTTGAAGGTCAGGCTGGCACTGGTCTCGGTGGCAATGACGCCGTAGAGCTGCTCGCCATTGTGGAGCGTGCAGTGGTAGGCCATGAAGCCGGGCTCAATGATGGCACTGGGATCCAGGATCGAGTTGAATAGCTTTTCGGCGTCGTGCTGCGCGACGCTGCGCAGGTCTGGCCCGAGCTCAAGGCCGATGCCGTCGAGCTTGTGGCAGCTGATGCAGGCCTGGGCGAAGACGACCTTGCCGCGCGCCGCATCGCCGGCCAACTGCAGCGCCGGCCGGAACGTTTCCAGGACGGCCTGGCGCGTGGCACTGCCCTGAAAGGCCCGCGCCGCCGCCTGGGCCACCGCCTTCTTCGGATGCTGTGCCAAGCGCGCCCGCGTGGCGGCATCGCAGGCCTTCGCCTCCGGCCGCTTCAACAGCGCCAGGGTCCAGGCCTCGTCGGCCAGCAGGGTTTCCAGAATCTGCGCGCGCAGGGCCGGCGTACGACCCTGCCAGCCCTCCAGCAAAAAGCTCTCCGCCCCCGCCGGTCGCAGCCGGGCCACCAGCCGCAGCAGCTGCGGGTCACCCGTCCGCGCCCACAGCGCCGGCAGCAGGCGCTTCACCGGCTCGCGCTGGCCGCGGTCCGCGGCCAGCAGGGCCAAGTCGTCCGCCGCCGGCACCGTCCCGGCCGAGGCCACCGCCGCAGCCGCCTGCGCGAGCCGCGCGCTGATGCGCTCCAGCGCCGCCCGCGCCGAGGGGTCGCTGACCTGGTCGGTGAAATCCGCCAGGGACATCCGGTTTTCATCGAGCACGGCGAGCAGTTCCTGAATCTCGCGCTGTGCCTCCATGCGTCGCACCAGGGCGGCAACGGCCGGCGCGTTTTTCGTGGCCAAGGCGCATCGGAGCAGAGTGCCCGCCAGACCCGCCGGAGATGGTCCCTCATGAGCGGCGAGCTGCCCGCTGATGCGACTGAGATGCGGCAGGCAGGAACTGAGCGCAGCACCGGCCAAGGGGCTGCCGGGTTTCGCCTCATCCAAAATGCTGCCCACCAAGTCAGCAGGCCATTTGCCTTGCCAGTGGCCGGCCGAGAGCGCGAGCTGCAGGCGCACGCGCGGGTGCCTGCCCAAGTTTCCATTCACCAGCAACAGCAGAGCCTCCTCGTTCTGCTGCCAGGGCTGGGTCTCGGCGATTTGCAAGGCCTGCACCACCACCTCGGGCTGCCGACTCAACAGAAGAGATCGCAACAACTCGGACGTCATGCGACCCGCCAGATGCAGCGTCCAGCCCGCCTGAGCCTGAGCCGCGGGCTGTGCGTCGTCCACCACCCGCTCCACCAGAACCGCCTGAGCCTGAGCATCCAGGCCGTCCCACAAGGCCCGCATCTGCGCCTTGTCGCGCAGCCAGCCGTTGGCGCTTGTCAAAGTGGCTTCGGCTTCAGCCGAAGCCTTCGCCCCGGATCGGGCTGAAGCTCGAACCACTTTCCAAATCCGGCCCTTGTCGTCGCCCTCGCGGTAGTGCGGCAGCAGCTCGTCCCTGCCCTGCTGCGGCAGCCACTGCGGATGCTCGATCATGTAGCGGTACATGTCGGCCACCCAGAGCGCGCCATCAGGACCGGTGCGGACCATCACCGGGCGGCACCAGCGGTCTTCGCTGGCGAGGAAGTCCGTCTTCGACTCTGCGGGATCGCGCACGGCCTTGAAGGTCACGCCGTCCTCTTCGAGGAGGTGATGCTGCACGACGTTGTGGAAGGGCTCACAGGTGAAGGCGTGCGTTTTGCCATCCTCGAAAAGCACGCGGTCGCGATAGACCTCGATGCCGCAGGCGCTGGTGAAGCGGCCCGCCTGATCAAAGCTGTGAAAACGCTTCTCCAGGCTGCTCGCGGGATACACCGGCGGGTTGCGTGGGAAGAGCTGATGAATCGGATCCGGCGGGATGACGTGGGGGTTGCGGCGCAGGTCGTGATCCTGCAGCACGTAGTGCCAGAGCGGGAAGCTGTTCTGCACGCCGAACCAGTGTCCCCAGTCATCGCGGGCGCGACCGAATTGCGAGGGGCCGCTCTGCGGGTCGAACTCGCCGGTGTCCGGCTTGAAGCGAAAATCGCGGCTGCCGAGGTCGACCTTCTCGCCGGTGAGCTTGCACTCGATCTGCGTGCCCTTGTTGTAGCCGCCGTGATGCGCACCGGCGGCGCAGTACACCCAGCCGTCCATGCCCCAGCGCAGGCCGTTCACGCGCAACTGCTGGTTGCCGGTGCTGAAGCCGGTGAAGAGAACTTTTTTCGTGCCGTCCGGCGCGATGAAAAAGAGGTCAGGCGCAGCGGTGACCAGCACACCGTCGCGCCAAGTCAGGATGCCGGTGGGAAAACTCAGGTCGCTGACAATCACCTCACGCTTGTCGTAGCGGCCATCGTGGTCCGTGTCCTCGAGTCGCACCACGCGGCCGCCGGCCTTGCCATTGCCATCCATGCCGAGCGGGTAATCCGCCATCTCGATGACCCACAGGCGGCCTTGCTCATCCCAATCAAAAGCCACCGGATCGAGCACCACCGGTTCCGCCGCGACGAGCTCAATGCGGTAGCCCTCGCGGACGTGCCAGTTCTTCGCGGATTCCTCGGGCGACAAGGGCAGGGAGGACAGTTCCACCTTCGTCGCGGGCGGTGGTGCAGCGGGTTGTTCCAGACCGGCGAGCTCGACCTTTTCAAAGGTCCCTTCCAGGGGCGCGAAGTCATCGCAGCGTTTGCCAAAGAACACTTCCTTCGCACCGGACGCAGTGACGGGCAGTTCGGTGTCGATCTCGACCTTGCCATTGAGCGTCACCTTCACGCGTGAGCCAAGTCGCTCGAGCCTGACCTCGTTCCAGCTGCCCGGCTCAATCACCGTCGTGCCACGCACAAGTTGCCCCGCCGCATTGCCGTTGAAGACAAACAAGCGGCCCGGTGACACATCCTTGGAGTTGCCGCCGATGCCAAGGTGGTCGCCCGGCGCCTGAGGATCGCCCCTCGGGCCACGCGAGATGAGGTAGGCGGTCACGGGGCTGACGTGGTTCGCCTTCGTGTTCTTGAAGCGCACCGCTGCGGACCAGTTTTCATGCGCCTTGAGCAGCGCGGAGTTTTGCACCTGCTTCTGTTTCGTCCTTTCCGTCCGCCTCTTCGCCCGCTGTGCATTCTCCTCACCCACCTTCGAGATGTTCCAAAGCTTCGCGATGAGCGAAGGCTCGATGACGCGATCCCAGATCGTGATCTCATCCAGCCGTCCTTCGAGCCCTGGGCCGAAACGCACCTCATTCACCGCTTTCCCGGTCTTTCCGGTCAAAATGGGTTTTCCACTGCCATCGAGATGCACACGCACGTTCTCGCCCTCGCGGATGAGCACGGCGAAGTGCCAGTCATCCGCAAAAAAAGTAGTTTCGGCTTTGGCCGAATCGGAATCTTCGGCTGAAGCCGAAGCCACTTGGTCTCCCCATTCAAGCCTCAGTGTGTGATCGGGAAACTGGCGCGCCTTCATGCTGGCACCGAACGCTTGCAGCAACTCGCCCGTGCGTTCGCCAGCCCCGCTTTCATGGCCGAGCCAGAACCAGAAGGCGATGGTCGCCTGCCGGCCGACTTCCACCGCGGGCATCTCCAGTCGACCTCCGGCCAGTTGCACCGCTCGATTGATCCCCGCCGTCCCGGAGAAGGCCGAGGCCCGCAGCGCGCTCTCTTCGCCATAGCCCAGGCCCGAGCCGGCGCCCGGCAGGCCGAAGGCATGACCGCCGACCAGGCGGGCCGGCCGGCCGCGCTCGTCGTGCACCGTGCCGGACCACTCGTCGCAGCGGAAATGCGCCAGCGGCTTTGCGATGCGCACGGCCTGGAGGTAGCCGCCCGCGCCCGCGCGCGGCTCGCGCAGGGGTTTGCCCGCAAGGTCGGCCACGGCCGCGCTGAGCGTCGCCATGATCTTCGGCTCCGCCTGCACCTCCAGTCCGGCGGTGCGCGCCGGCCAGGTGGTGTAGCCCCCGAGTTCATGCTGCTCCGGCGGCGGAATGTAACCCTCTGCCCCATTCGCCAACTCGATGTTGAAGTGCGTGCCGAACGGCGAGGCCGCCCGCAGCTTCAACCCCGTGATCGCATAAACCTCGTTCGGCAGGGTGGCGATGCTCAGGTCGCCGATGCGGATGGCTTGGAGCTTCACGCTCGTTTTCTGCCTCTCGTGCAAAATCAGCGCCTCTCTCGCATACACTTCCTCTTTGTTCTTCGGAACGTCGTTGTCGATCTTCGCGGCGATGGGGCGGGCCCAGGCGAGACGATTTCCGTCGGGGCCGCGATACTTGAGCTCCAGCGTCTTCTCGATCATGCCGAGCGGGGCATGATCGACATACTTGACGGTTTGCAGGGCCTTCACGGCGCTGTCGGCGACGGCTTCGGCGTAGCTGTCGAGGCTGAGATTCTTTTTCTCCGCGCCGTAGTCCATCCACATCTGGTCGCCGCTGGTGCCCTGACTCATGGCACAGACGAAGGGGCCGTTGCCCTCGCCCGCCTGGCCCAGCTTGGCGGCGAGGTGCTTGCAGAAGTGGCCGTAGTAGTCGGCCGAGACCGGGCCGCTGCCGAAGTAGTGTTGCGAGTAGTTCGCCAGCACGCCGAGCGGTCGGCCATCGGCCGTCTGCAGCGCGATAACCGACAGCTGCGGATCGACCGGGCCGCTGGGGCCGACGACGTCCTTGCTGAGGTAGCCTGGGTGCATGTTCGCCCGGCCGGTGGGCTGGCCGAAGGGATCGACGACCTCCCTGCCCGGCAGGCGGATCCAGCGGCGGTTGTGCGTGTGCTGCCAGTCGTCAAACGACCCCCAGCCGATGCGGGCCGGTTGCAGCGCTGCATCCGCCGCCACAATGGCCTCGGCGATCTTCGGCGTGAGGAACTTCGCGTATTCGGTGTCCTTGCGCGTGCCGAGGCAGCCCATCGCGGCGGGCGCGGAGTGCGTGTGCGTGGCGCTGACCATCATGCGATCCACCGGGATGCCGCACTGCTTCGACGCGAGCGCCTTGGCCTCATCAATGAGCGACTGTTCCATCATGCACGTGTCGACGATAGCGAAGGCGATCTTCATCTTGCCGTCGTCCAACACAAAGGCGCGCACGAACAGCGGGTCGACCAGGCGCTCCCCGCGCCCCTCGAGAAAACCCCCGGCGATGATGCGCGGGAAGGTCCGGGGCGAGACGTCGATGGCGGCGACACCGGCGCGGAAGACGGGCTGGGCGACGACCGGGGCCGCGAGCAGCAGGAGGGCGAGCAGGGAGCGCATGATGACGGAAGGCACGCCGGCCGGGCCCGACCTCTTTCAGCACCTCCGGTGAAGGAAATCCCACGTGTGGAACGTGTTCATCTTTCCCCCATGTCCGTGTTTGCCAGCCATCCGATCCTCCGCCTCTTCGCCTCGCCCCAGCACCTCTGGCGGACAGTGTCGCTGGGCTTGAAGAGCATCTGGCTCAACAAACTGCGCTCCTTCCTGACCGCCCTCGGCGTCATTTTCGGGGTCGCCTCCGTGGTGGCGATGCTGGCGATCGGCGAGGGCGCCAGCCACGAGGCCCAGGAACAGATCCGCAAGCTCGGCAGCCAAAACATCATCCTGGAGAGTGTCAAACCGCCGGACGGCCAGGGCTCGAGCGCGGGCGAGAGCCGCAGCATGATCATCGAGTACGGCCTGACCACCCGCGACATCCAGCAGATCCGCCAGACCGTGCCCGGCATTAGCGTCGTGGTGCCCAGCCGCATCCTCTCCGAGAACATCTGGAACCTCGACCGCAGTGTCGACGGCCAGATCATGGGCGTGCTGCCGATCTACCCCGAGATGCGCAACCGGCGCGTGCTGCAGGGCCGCTTCTTCACCGATCTTGAGCTCAACGAAAAACTGCCGGTCTGCGTGCTCAATGAGACCGCGGCAGCCCGGCTCTTTCCGCTCTCCACCCCAACCGGCAAGTCGGTGCGCGTCAAAGGCTACTACTACAAGGTCGTCGGCATCCTCGAGGACGAGGGCCAGCGTGTCGGCACGGATGGCGGCCGCTCCAACACCGGCGGCGCCCAGTTGATGATCCCGTATTCGACGCTCATGGATCAGTATGGCGAGACCTTCTTCCGCTTCCGCAGCGGCAGTTTCGAGGCGGAAAAGGTCGAGTTCCACGAGGCGGTCATCCGCGTCCACGACGTCGGTCAGGTCGAGAGCCGCGCCAACGCCATCCGCCACCTGCTGGCCAAGAACCACAAGAAGGAGGATTGGCGCATCATCGTGCCGGTCGAACTGCTGCGCCAGGCCGAGCGCACCAAGCAGATCTTCAGCATCGTGCTCGGCAGCATCGCCGCGATTTCGCTCGTGGTCGGCGGCATCGGCATCATGAACATCATGCTCGCCAGCGTCACCGAGCGCACGCGCGAGATCGGCATCCGCCGCGCCATGGGCGCGCGCCAGGCCGACATCGTCCTGCAGTTCCTGGTCGAAACCGTGCTGCTGTCCGGGGCCGGGGGCGTCATCGGCGTCATCGTCGGCGTGTCCATCCCGGTCGCCGTCGAGCACTTCGCCGGCGTCACCACGGTGGTCAAAATCTGGTCGCCCGCCCTCGCCTTCCTGATCTCGGTCATCACCGGCATCGCCTTCGGCATCTACCCGGCCCGGCGCGCGGCGCGCATGAACCCGGTCGAGGCCCTGCGCCACGAGTGAGACGGCTCAGGCGTCCGGCCAGGCCAGTTCCAGGCCATCGAAGGCCAGCCGGACCCCCAGCGGCAGGCGCGGCTCGTCGCGGGCGTGCAGCACCTCGCACTGCAAGTGCGTGAACCAGGTCTGGCGCGGCCGGAGGCGCGCCTGAACGGCCAGGGCCTCGGCAAAATTCATGTGGGTGGGATGCTCGGTGTGGCGCAGGGCATCGACAATCAGCGTGTCCACTCCCTCCATCGCGGCCCAGGTCGACGGCAGCAGCTCCTTGGCATCCGGAAGATAAGCGCAGAGTTTGCGCCCGCCCCGGCTGAAAAGGTAGCCGATCGTCTCCACCTTGCCATGGCGCACCGGCAGCGGTGTCACCAGGGTCTGGCCCAGATGGAACGGACCGTGCACCGGCTTGGGAAAGGGCTTCAGGTAACCGCGGTAGCGGTTCTCGCCGTTGAAGGCATACTCAAACATGCGCTCCAGCACCGCCAGACAGGACGGCAGGGCGTGCACCGGGATGAACTCGTCGGCCGGAATCGTGAAGCGGCGCAGCTCATCAAAGCCGGTGACATGGTCCATGTGCGGGTGCGTGTAGAGGGCGGCATCCAGATGGCGGATGCCGGCGCGCAGGCACTGCGTGCGGAAGTCCGGTCCGGTGTCCACCACCCAGGCCAGCTCCGGCGTACGCACCCAGACCGAGGAACGCAAACGCTGATCGCGCGGATCGGCACTGCGGCAGGTCTCGCAGTCGCAGCCGATCATCGGGATGCCAACCGAGGTGCCGGTGCCGAGGAAGGTGAGCTGGAGGCCGGTCATGATGAGCGTCTTTCACCTGCTACCACAAAGCCGCGCTCCGACAAGCGCGGGCGCTGGCGCCGGCCGGATTTGCGGCTATGAAGGGCGGATGACGGAATCCTGGATCCAGCGCTTCGGCGGCATCGCACGCCTGTACGGCCGCGAGGCCCTGCCACGCCTGCAGGCCGCCCATGTCGCCATCGTCGGCACCGGCGGCGTCGGCTCCTGGACGGTGGAGGCGCTGGTGCGCAGCGGCGTCGGCGCCCTCACGCTGATCGACATGGACGATGTCTGCATCACCAACACCAACCGCCAGCTGCCCGCCCTCGCCGCCACCGTCGGCCGCCCAAAGGTCGCCGTGCTCGCCGAGCGCGCGCTCGCCATCAACCCGGAATGCCGCGTCACCGCCGTGCCCGAGTTCCTGCTGGCCGGCAACGCCGCGCGTTTGCTGACCCCGGATCTGGACGCCGTCGTCGACGCCGTTGACGCGACCGCCATCAAGGCGCTCATCATCGCGCGCTGCCGCGACCTCGGCCTGCCGGTCGTTGTCTCCGGCTCCGCCGGCGGCCGCCGCGATCCCACCCGCCTGCGCGTCGCCGACCTCGGCGAGGCCGGCGCCGACCCCCTGCTCCAGCAGGTGCGCCGCACCCTGCGGGCGGATCATGCCTTTCCCAAAAGCCCCGACGGACGTCCGATGCACTGGGGCGTGCCCTGCGTGTTTTCCAGCGAGAAGGCGGTCTATCCCCGGAGCGACGGCAGCTGCTCCAGCGAACGCGAAACCGGCGATGCCAGCCTCCGCCTCGATTGCGCCGCCGGCTTCGGTGCCGCCACCTTTGTCACCGGCGCCTTCGGCTTTGCCCTGGCCGCGGAAATCGTCGGCAGACTGACACGCCCGCAGGAGTCCGAAGCAAAGCCATGTTAGAGGGATGTTATCCTGACGATGTTACCCACGCCGGTGCGGCATGGCCCAAATCTGGCACGCCCCTCAGGATAAAATTGCGGCACTTCCGTCACATGGCAAACCTGTCAGAATAAGTTAGGCGCAAGCCGGGCGTGGGGTGGGTTAAAAGGTCGCGTGCGCCACACGGCGCCGTCACCACCCCAACTCGCCTCCCATGAAACATCATCCCTGCATCAAGACCGCCATTGCCGCGGCCCTGCTCGCCGCCCCCGTGGCCAAGGCCGGCACCGACGTCTGGTTCACCCCGCTGACCCAGTCCGCCCCAATCGTCGCCCCCAACTCCCTGCCCGAGCTCAGCGCTCCCTGGACGGCTCCGGAAGGCATCCGCCAGAACAACTGGGTCAGCCTGCGTGAGGTCGAGGATCCCGTGCTCAGCCCGGGCCAGTCCATCGTCCGCGTGCCCGCACAGGGCACCAGCGCGTCGATGTTCGACATGCTCGCCTGGCACCCGGCCGGCACCCACCTCTTCATCCCGCACGAAACGCCGATCGGCGCCGGTTGCACGCGCTACGACATCGCGGCCAACAAGGCGGAAATCCTCATGGCCGGCGACCGGCAGGGCGCGGTCGGCGACTGGAGCAACGACTTCGGCGCCTTCGACCCCTGCCGCTGGACTCCGAACGGCACCCTCTTCCTGGCCGAGGAATGGTCGGGCTACGGTCGCGTCGTGGAAATCCTCAACCCGATGGCACCGGCCAACGAGATCGAATATCGCGTGCTCGAAAGCATTGCCAACGTCTCCCACGAGGGCATCAACTTCAGCAACCGTCATCGCAACACGATCTACTTCGTCGACGAGAACAACTCCGGCTCGATCTACAAGTTCGTCATGAGGAAGACCGGGGACTACACGGTCGGCCAGACCTTCGTGCTCAGCGTCGATGCCTTCGCCGGCAGTGGTGGTGTCGCCGCGCAAAACTGGAACAGCACGGCCAACCAGGCTGCCACCCGCGAGGGTGCGGCCACCTGGATCCCGCTGACCAATGCCGTCGGCGTGCCGTTGGACGGCATTCCCAACCCCTTCGAGGACGGTCCCACCAGCAGCGCCAGCTTGGGCGGCCGTGCCGCAGCCGATGCCGCCGGTGGCACGCCGTTCGGCCGGCCCGAAGACGCAACCGTCAGCCGTCTCGCCAATGGCAACGAGGTGCTCTATGTTGCCGTCACGTCGGAAAACCGGGTGATCTCGATCGAGATCCTCAGCGCCGGCAACAGCCGCGTCAACGGCAAAGCCCACGTCCGCACCCTGGTCTCGCGCAGCACGCCGAAAAACCTCGGTTACGATGGCACCACCGGTGAAATTGACTCGCCGGACAACCTCGCCCTCGATGCCGCCGGCAACATCTACGTCATCGAAGATTCGCCGAACAGCGGCGCGATTGGCGGCGACATCTGGTTTGCCCGCGACACGGACAGCGACGGCATCGCCGAGTCCTGCGATCATTTCCTCAGCCTGGGCGTGCCGGGTTCGGAAGCGACCGGCATGATTTTCAACCCGGCCATTCCGACGGAGTTCATCGTTTCCGTCCAGCACCCGAACAGCACGGATCTCGCCAATGTCCCGAGCGGCCTCGGCGACTCCGTCTGGTCCTTCGACCTCTCCGGCGTGCCCAACGCGGAATTCGTCAAGGCGCTCAAGCGCGGCCGCTTCCGCTTCATCTCCAACCAGTAACTCCAACGGACATCGGCTGACGATCTCCACCCACGGAAGGGGGGCCCCCAGCCGGGCCGCCCGGCCCCACCTCCGGAACACCATGCATCCGTCCGTTACCGGCTTCCTCCGCACCGCCGCCCTGCTCGCCCCATGGCTTCTGACGGCCACGCTGAATGCGGCCGCGGCACCCCCGCCCCACGAAACCCTGCTGGAAGCCCTGCGTGCCTCCGACGCCGTGCTGCCACCCACCCCGAAGGAGCATCCCGCGACGGTCCTGTACAATGCCGAAGCCGTCGTGCCCTCGCAGTGCTACACCCGCACCGAGGCACGCTCCAACCCCTGCTACGTCTGCCATCAGGACGCCATCGAGGGTCGCGAAAACGTCATGAACGACGCCGACCTGCAGCAGGCCTACAGCTTCAGCGACGTCGGCATGACCAACCACTGGCGCAACCTCTTCGAGGACCGCTCCGCGCGCGCCGCCCGCATCAGCGACACGGAAATGCTTGCCTACATCGCCGGCGACAACTACTCGGAACTGCCCGGCCGCCTGCGCGAAGCCGGCTTCGGGGGCTACGTGCCCGATCTAAAGAACCTGCAACTCGGCGCCGACGCCTTTGATGGCGAGGGCTTCGCCCGTGACGGCAGCCACTGGGTCGCCTTCAACTACAAACCCCTGCCCAGCACGTTCTGGCCGACCAACGGCTCGACCGACGACATTATGATCCGCCTGCCCGCGCCCTACCGAAGCGATGCCGAGGGCCGCCCTTCCCGCGAAGTGTACAAGGCGAACCTGGCCATCCTCGAAGCCCGCATCAAGGGCCTGCGCGAGATCGGCTGCCTGCCGGTCGACGAAGCCGCGCTCGGTCGCGACCTCGATGGCGACGGCCGCTTGGGCAGCGCCCGTCGCATCGTCGATCCGCAGGCCTGGGCCGGTGCCGCCGAGGGCCTGTACTTTGAAACCCATCTCTATCCCGAGGGCACCGAGTTCCTGCACAGCGTCCGCTATGTCGGCATCGGTGCCGACGGTTCCATCGGTGTCTCCCCCCGTCTCAAGGAGCTGCGCTACATGCGCAAGGTGAAGGCCTATTCGAAGCTGATGTACGCCCGCAAGTACCAGACCGAGGGCCATGAGAAGGAGCAGGGCAAACTGCCGGGCTACGTCGACATCGGTGACCACGGACTCGACAACGGCAACGGCTGGGCCGTGCAGGGCTTCATCGAAAACCGCAGCGGCCGACTGCGCGCCTTGACCTACGAGGAGAACTTCTCCTGCATGGGCTGCCACAACGCCGTTGGCTCGACGATCGACAAGACCTTTGGCTTCCCACGCAAGGTCGACGGCGCCAAAGGCTGGGGTTACATCAACCTGCGGGGCATGCCCGATGCGCCCAGCATGGGGGAGACGCGCGGCGAAATTGAGACCTACTTCGATCGCGTGGCCGGCGGCAGCGAATTCCGCAACAACGACGAGATGGCCGCCCGCTGGTTCCAACCCGATGGCACGCTCGACCCGGAAAAGTTCGCCCGGGCACGCGATGTGTATGACCTGATCACGCCGTCACCGGAGCGCGCGCTCGCCCTCAACAAGGCCTACCGGGTCATCGTCGAGGATCAGGATTTCATCTATGGCAAGGATGCCGTGCTGACGCCGCCGGCCAATGTTTACGACAAGATCGACAACACCACCGCACCGACCCTGCCCCCTGAACGGGTCTACCGCTACGACCTGCGTCTCGCCTGGCCCAAGACCGTCCCTTGAAGGCGCCGCCCCCGATCAGCCCGGGGGGGGGGAACCGCACTGAAGCCCAACCGTGGTCACAATCCCGGCGGGTGGCGGGCGACATAGCCGGAGATCGGCCGGCTCTTCGTCGACCAGCGCGGGCCCTTGCCCTCGCCGTTGTAGCCGGTGTCGAAACGCATGCCGGCGACGATCAGAAAGCAGTGATGACCCTTGCGGGTGTAGAGCGTGATGTGACGCCCCTCCCCCTTGCTGCCGAAATGGCGCAGGCTGGCCGAGGTGCCGGGGCGACCGAGCGCTCCGGCAGCCGCGAGGACATAGGAAACTGCTCCGGAACAATCGTAGCCGTTGTCGACAAAGCTGCGGTGGCCACCGCCATACTTGTAGGGCAGCCCGTCGATGCGGTTGCCGGCGTTGATCGCCCGCATCACCTCCGGGGGCAAACCCGCCGGCGGCACCGCCTTGCCATGGACCAGCACGGCGGTTTTGCCGGGACGGTACACGTAGTTCCACATCTTCGGGCGACTCGCGCAGGCGCCGAGCAGCAGCACGGTCAGTAGCGCAAGGCTTGCCCGAATGATAATCATTAATTAAACTTAACAAAAGGCCACTGCCTTGGCAAGCCGTCATTGAGCCGGCGCGGTCTCGGGTTATGCTGCGGCTTGCGCATCGCCGAACTGTTTTATTCCCTGCAGGGCGAGGGCGGCCTGATCGGCATGCCCTCGGTCTTTGTGCGCACCTCCGGCTGCAACCTGCGCTGCTCCTGGTGCGACACGCCCTATGCCTCGTGGAACCCGGAGGGCAGCGAGATGGGCCCGGAGGAGATCCTCGCCGCCGTGCGCCAACACCCGGCACGCCACGTCGTCGTCACCGGCGGCGAACCGATGCTGGCCAGGGACATCCACGGGCTGCTGAGCCTGCTGCGCGAGCGAGGCCTGCACGTGACCCTGGAAACCGCCGGCACGGTGGCCCCCGAGGCTGCGCAAGTCGATCTCGTTTCCCTCAGCCCGAAGCTGGCCAACTCGACGCCCGACGCCGAACGCGCCGGCGCGGCCTGGGTCGAACGCCATGAGCGCACGCGCCTGCAGCCGGCCGTGCTGCGCGAGTGGCTCGAACAGGCCGGGGACTACCAGCTCAAGTTCGTCATCGCCAACGCCGCCGACCTTGTGGAGATGCAGACGGTGGTCGCCTCCATCGGCGTGCCGGTGCCGCCGGAAAAGATCCTGCTCATGCCCGAGGGAACGAGTATCGAGACCATGCGTCGCCGCTATGACCTGCTGATCGAGGCCTGCAAGACGCACGGCTGGCGCTTCAGTCCGCGCCTGCACCTGGAGCTGTTCGGCAACCGCCGCGGCACCTGAGCAGGCCGCCGGCAAGACCGGTGCAGACCACACCCACCAGCAGC
Source organism: uncultured bacterium (assembly GCA_966252325.1). Lineage (GTDB taxonomy): Bacteria > Verrucomicrobiota > Verrucomicrobiia > Verrucomicrobiales > Verrucomicrobiaceae > Prosthecobacter. The sequence goes on from CBINON010000005.1 coordinate 125,149, forward strand.
CAGGCCAGGGGAAAACCCGCCGCGCGCGGCACGGCAATCGCCGGACCGCTCTCGCCCTCAATGAGCAAACGCCACTGCGCCGGCGCGTCCCCGGCCGGTCGCCAGAGCAGGACATCGTGCAGGTTGCCGCGCGGCACAGCGAAGGTGACCTCTTCCGCCGGCGTGCGCCACTCCCAGACCGCGGTCAGCAGGCGGTGCGGTTCATCGGTCGCGGGGGGCGACTGAAACGCCGGCGCCTCGGGATCCCAGCGGTCGCGCGTTTCGACCCGCACCGGTGCCAGTTCCGTCAACGGCCGCAGGCCCGCCTCGGTGCGCACTTGCAGGCTGCTGCGCACCGCCGCCAGCGCGGCGGCCTCGTCCGCCAGCAGGGGGTTGCCCGCGGGGTCGGCGGTGATCTCCACCCGCACGCGCCCTTCCAGCGCATCAACGCGGGCCAGCAAAAACTCGCAGCCATGCCCGAACGCAGGCAGGGGGCCCAGAACGGTGCCCCCTGCGAGAATCGTGAACTGAAGAAGCCGACCGATCATCCCTTGCGGTTCCAGCGCAGCACTCGGCCAAACAAGTTCCATTCGGTCTCCAGGATGTTGCCCTGGTTGTCGAAGGTGATGCCGTGCGGCGAGGTGACGGTGCCCTGGCGCCAGTCCTTGGGTTCCACCTTCGGCGTGTTGGTCTGGCCGGGCGTGTCGTTGGCGCCCAGCTCGGCCACCAGCTTGCCGGCCTTGTCCCAGACGCTGACGCGGCCGGCGATCTCGGCCACGCACATGAGGTCGCCGTGGAAGGAGGCGCTGCTCGGGCGGCGCAGGCCCTCGCTGGCGATGACCTGGATGAGGTTGCCGTCGAGGTCGAGGTGCAGCAGGCGGTTGTTGCCGCGGTCGCAGGCGAGCACGCGCGCCGGCTCGAAGCGGCGGTCGATGAAAATCTTGTGGGTGTTGGCCAGCTTGAGCGGCTCGACCGGGCCGCCGAAGACCTTTTTGAACTGGCCGGCGCGATCAAACACGAAGATCCAGCTCTGGCCGTAGCCGTCGACGACGTAGATGTCGCCGTTCGGGGCGACGTCGCAGTTCGTCAGCGCCAGCCCCTTCGGACCGGCCTTGCCGGCGGGAAAGGCGCTCGTCGGGATCTCCAGCACGATGGTGCCGTCAAGCTTCGCCTTGATGACGCGCTTTTCCCCGAGAACCGCGGCGAAGAGGAACTCCTCACCCTGGTCCTCGCGGATGACAAAGCCGTGCAGGGTCGCCGGCAGCGGCAGGGCCTTGATGAACTTGCCGTCGGGTCCGTACACCTGCACGCCGCCATCCTTGGCGTCGGGGCCCTGGACGCTGACATAGAAGTTGCCGGCACGGTCGCAGGCGATCTCACCGTGGCCGTTGCCGATCGTTTCCCGGCCGGGCGGCGGCTGGATGAAGTTCGGCACGAATTCATAGGCGACCTCGCCGGCGGCGGAACCGAGGGCGAGCAGGCTGAGCAGGAGGGAGCGAATCATAGGCAGGCCTACCCAAACGAAGCGCGAGGCCGGCATCAATCACCCAGGCATGGAGAATCCGGGACAGCTCACTTCTCCAGCGGCAGCAGCTCGATCTTGCGGAACCACACCGGCTGCCCCTCGGCCTGCAGGGCGATGTGGCCAAAACCGAGCTTCAACCCGGCGCCGGCGGCAGTGAGGTCGCCGGCCGGGGCGATCGTGCAGGCGGGATCGAGCACCGGACGCTGGTAGCGCAGCACCTCGACCCCGTTGATGCGGTGGATGATCTCGTCGTGGCCGCGCACCTCCATTTCCGCACGCACCCACTCGCTGGCCGGAAAGGTCGGCGAACTCGACTGGGCAATGTGCTTGGTGAACAACTGACCCGCCATCTGCACGTGCGTGCCCGGCGTGCACAGGTTGCCGGTCGGACGCGGCCCCTTGCCCTCATCGGCGAGAAACTGCATCTCCAGGCTCGCCGGAAAGCCCTGATCGAAGCGCATGCTCTGCGGCGGCTGCGCGTGCAGCATCACACCGCTGTTGAGGTTCACGTACTTGGGCGCATCCGCCATGCGCGTGCCGGTGAAGCGATACTCCAGGCGCAGGCGGTAGTGCGAGTAGGCGAGGTTCGTGAAGAGGTGGCCGAACTGCTCATCAAAGGTCTCGTAACCGTCGTAGCTGACCTTGAGGATGCCGTCCTCGACCCGGAAGGTGTTGGCATGATTTTCGCCGAGCGGCCGCTTGGCGATTTTCACCGTCCAGCCGGTCAGGTCCCTGCCATTGAACAGCGGAATCCATGGACCGCCCTCGGCCGCAGTCCCAGCGGCCGTGGCAACGAAACAGGCTACAAAGGCGGTGCAGGCGGAGCGGATCATGCAGCCACCTTGTCGCGCTGCCGCCGCTTTCCAACCGGAAGATGCCGCCCCGCCCTCACATTCCCCAAACCTCAGCGCGAGCGGAAGAGGTCGCTGGTCAGGCACTCGACGACCAGGGTGCGCAGGCCGCGCCCCTGCTGCTTCACCTTCTCGTGGATGCGATCGATGGCGAACTCGTCAGCCGCTTCCATGTGGCGGCCGGTGCTGTAGGCAAGCAACTGGCGGATGAGATGGCGGGTGAACAGGTCCTCGCGGGTGCCGCGCAGGATGTCGCGGAAGCCGGCGAAGTCCCGGTAGGTTTCGCCCGAGGGAAACTCGCCGGTGGTGTCGATCTTCGGTGCCTCGCCCTTCTTCGGCTTCGGGTAGGTGCTGCGCCAGCGGCCGACCGGATCAAAGGACTCCAGGCTGAAACCGAGCGGGTCGATCCTTCGATGGCACTCGGCGCAGGCGCGGTCGGTGCTGTGCTTGGCGAGGCGCTCGCGGATCGTGGTGGTGCCGCTGACGTCGGGTTCGATGGCGGGCACGACATCCGGCGGCGGCGGCGGCGGCACGCCGAGGATGTTTTCGCTGACCCAGACGCCGCGGGTCACCGGTGAGGTCTCGACGCCGTTGGCGCTGACGGTAAGCACGGCCGCCATGCCGAGCAGGCCGCCGCGGCGCTTGTTGCCCTTGAGGCTGACCTTCTGGAAGCCGTCGGCCAGGCGCAGGGTCTTCTGCTCGGGCAGGTCGTACAGCTTGGCGAGTTTTTTGTCGATGAAGCTGTGCTCGGCGTGCAGAAACTGCGCCACCGAGCCATTCGTCTTGAGCAGGTCGTGGAAGAACAGGCGCACTTCGGTCTTCATCGACGTGGGCAGATCTTCGGCGTAGTAGGCGCGGAAAGTCTCGCGCGGCGGCGGCATGCCACCGAGTTCACGCAGATTCAGCCAGCTGTCGAGGAAGCCTTGAATAAAGCCGCTGACGCGTTCGTCGGCGAGCAAGCGGTCGATCTGCTTCTTCAGTTCGGCATCCTCACTGAGTTTGCCGGAAGCCGCAGAGGCGAACAGGGCCGCGTCAGGCGGCGCGGCCCAGAGCGCGTAGGCGAGGCGGGTGGCGAGGTCGTGGGGCTTCAGCCGCTGCTCGTCTTCCCCGGTGATCTCGCTCAGGTACAGGAAGGAGGGCGAGCAGAGGATGAGCTTCACTGTGTCGAGCGCCGCCTGGCGCGGCCCGGCCTTATCGGCGAGACGCTTTTCATGCAGCGCCCGGATCGGCTGGCGATCCGCCTCGGTGAGCGGACGACGGTAGGCCTTTTCGGCGAAGGCGAAGACCTGGTCGAGCGCGCGCTCCGGCTGGAAGCCATCCTTGCCGAACACCGCCACCTCCTCGGCGCCACCGGCCGGCTCGGCCACCGGGCCCTGGATGACGATCTCGCTGATGCGGATGTGCGGCAGCTTGCCCTCCTTGAGGATGTGGGCGCGGCCGACGCCCGAGGTGCCCACCGGCAACTTGAATTCGTCCTTGTAGCGCTTGTTGATCGTCACCACCGAGGCGCGCGATTCATACGGACCATTCGGGAAGATGAAGCGCGGCGTCTGGCCAGCCTCGAGCCAGACGCGGAATTTCAGGCGCGCCGGCTCGTTGTCGGGCACGACGCTGCTGGCGAGCAGCGGTTCAATCGCCTGCGGGTAGTGGATGTGACCCTTGGTGACATCGCCGGGCACGACGCCGAGGATGAAGGGCTCGGAGAAATCGATGCCGAAGATGGCGGGATCGTAGTGGGTGTCGCGGTGCAGGGCCGCCGCCTCGACCTCGATGTCATAGAGCCCGGAAACCGGCACCCCCTGCTTGAAGTCCTCGATGTGGCCGTAGCCGCCCTGGCGGGTGTCGGTGTTCGGCTGCTCGTAGAGGTTGAGGTAGCGGTAGTTGAAGGCGCTCTTGTGCGAACCCTGCAGCTCCTCGTACTGGACAAAATGACCGTTGAACTTCCAGGTCTGCGGCGCGGTGGCGGGCTTGCCGAGGCGGGTTTCGACGAGGCGGTTGGCGGCCTGGAAGTACTGGTCGACCAGGAAACCTGAGGTGACCAGCGAGCGGCCGATGGTGTCGAGGTGGCGGTCGGTCTTTTCCTTGGGGAAATCGGCAGTCAGGCCAAGGGTGTCGATGCGTCGGCCAAACAGCGCGGCCAGGGTGTTTTCATACTCGCGGTTGGAGAGCCGGCGCAGAACCGTGCGCGAGCCGGAGCTCTGCAGCGAGGCCTGCGCGGCCGCGGTGCCGTCGCGCAGGGCGCGGATCACCGCGAGGCGCTCCTCGTCCGTGGGCTGGTCGGACTTCTTCGGCGGCATCTCGCGCAGCGTCAGCTGGTCGATGATGTCGCGCGCGTCGATCACCTCGGGCAGGGTCTTCAGCGGCAGCTTGAAGGTGTCGAAGGCGCGGTCGCCCTTCTGGACGTCGGCATCATGGCATTCCAGGCAGTAGCGACCGAGGAACTGCTCAACGACCTTCGCCGGCGTGTCGGCCGCCAGGTCCGGGACCACCGCGCCGAGCAGTGTCCAGGTCAGGGCAACAGAACTCGCGCCAAGGCGCCAGGGCGCGAAGCCCGGGTCTGACAACTGCCCTCTGAGTCCTTCGCGCCTTGGCCCCCTGGCATGAGAAACAGACGTGGTCATGCAGCTCACGCGAAACGCCCCGTGCTGCTGCCGAACGCATCCGTTTCGACGCCCATCTTCTGGGCGATGTCGACGAAGAGGTTGCACAGCGGCACCTTGTGATTCACCTCGCGCGTGACTTCGCGGAAGGCGCCGTGCTTGTAGCCGCCGCCCGCGAGGAAGATCGGCAGGTCGGAGTTCTTGTGCGAATTGGCGTCGCCCATGCCACTGCCAAACAGCACCGTGGTGGAATCGAGCAGCGAGCCCTCGCCGTCCTTGAGACCGGCGAGGCGGCCGACGAACTTGCTGTATTGCTCGATCTGATAGCGCTCGAGGGTGACCAGGTGGGCGATGGCCTCGGCGTCGTTGCCGTGGTGGGAGAGGCCGTGGTAATCCTTCTTGATGCCGAGATGCTGCGGCAGGAAGTCGCCACCCACCTCCAGCGTGGCGATGCGGGTGCTGTCGGTCTGCAGGGCCAGCGCGATCAGCTCGTACATGAGCGGCAGGTCGTCGACCGCGTTGCGGTTGGCCGGCTTGTCGAAGGGCGCCGCCGGCTTCGGGTGATGGGTCCAGCGCTGGCGCAGTTCGAGGCGCTTCTCGACGTCGCGCACCGAGGTGAAGTACTCGTCGAGCTTGTCCTTGTCCTCCTGGTTGACCTGGTGCGACAGGCGCTTGGCCTCCTCGCGCACCGAATCGAGGATGGAAGCCTGCACGCGGTTTTCCTGCTCGCGGCGCACGCGCCGCTCCTCGGAGTCGCCAATGAAGAGTTTTTCAAACAGCTCAGCCGGGTTGGTGATCGGTGGCACACGCACGCCGGACTTCGTCCAGGCCAGCTGGCAGCCGCCGTGGATGCCACCCTCGGAACCGACGGTGAGCGAGGAAAAGCGAGTCTGGTGACCGATCTCCTCGGCCAGGAACTGGTCGAGCGAGACATTGCCGTCCGGGCGGTTCTGCGCCTCGGAATTGAGCACGCCGGAGAGGAAGGAATGCACCGCGAAGTGGCCGCCCTTGACGCCGTGATCGAGGCCACGGAAGACGGTCAGCCGATCGCGGTTCTCCCACAGCGGCTCCAGCAGGGCCGTCTTCTCATAGGCGCGACCGGCGGTCGTCGGGAACAGCTGCTTGGTCTGGAAGCCGAGCAGGTTGCCGATCGCCACAAAGCGACGGGCGCCGATGCCGGCCCCCTTGGCCGCCTGCAGGGCGGCATTGCCGCCAACGGTCTTGGCGGTGAGCGAGGACAGGCCGGGCAACGCCAGGGTGGCGCCCAGGGAACGGAGAAGAAAGCGGCGACGATTCATGTCAAAAGGAGGCAACGCCGGCCCTGGAGGGGTTCTTGCAGGGGGCCATAGCCAGCACGGCCCATGCCATGAGCCCCGGTCGGACGCAAGGAAAACGCCGCAGCGGCAAGCCGGTCCCACCGCCGGGCTCAGCCGTCGACGGGTTCCACCGGCGTGGGCAGCAGGCGCTGGTATAACACGAGGTCCAGCCAGCGACCGAACTTGAAACCCGCCTGGCGCAGGCCGCCGCCGTGGGTGAAGCCAAGTTTTTCGTGCAGGGCAATGCTGCCGGCGTTCTGCGCGTCGATGACCCCGATCAGGCAGTGACAGCCCTGGGCCAGGGCCGCTTCGATGAGGGCCGCGAGCAGCTGCCGGCCAATGCCGCGACCGCGCTGGCGAGAATCCACGTAGACCGAGTGTTCGACCGTGTACTTGTAGGCCGGGAAGGCGCGGAAGGGCCCATAGGTGGCAAAACCGAGCAGGGCACCGTCCTCGTCCTCGGCCACGAGCAGCGGCAACCCGGCGGCGCGCTTCGCTTCATACCAAGTCGCCACGGCCTCCGCCGAACGCGGCTGATACTCGTAGAGGGCCGTCGTGTGGACGATGGCCTCGTTGAAGATGGCGCGGATGGACTCCAGGTGGCGGGGCTCGCCGTCGACGATGCGCATGACCGCCAGCCTACACGGCCCGCGCCGGCTGTCACGGGGGGTTCAGCGTCAAAATGTAGCCGACCACGTTGCGCATGGCCTGCTCGTCGTCGATGAACTTGGTCGCCATCTCGACCATCTTCGCGCCCTTTTCATCGCCCTTGGCGGCACCGCGATGCAGGTTCTTGAACTTCTTCAGCTGGGCGAGCAGGTACCAGCCCTGGCGACCCACCAGTGGCGGGCTGCCGAAGGCCATTTCCCCCGAGGCGTTGTAGCGGTGGCACTCCATGCAGCGCTCGTAAAACAGCTCCTGGCCGGCGCTGATGTCCGCACCCTCGAGGCCGCGCTGCTTCGGCGGCACCAGCGGCAACTGCTCGACATGCAGCGCCAGTGCGGCGATCTGCGGCTCCTGCAGGGCCTTGGCAATCGCCGCCATCATGGCGCCCTGCGGATCCACCGCCGTGTCGCCCCCGCGCCGGCCGTCGTGGAAATTCTTCAGCTGCGTGGTCACATACCAGGACGGCAGGGCCGCGATCGACGGGGTTTTCAGGTCCTCCCGGCCCTCGCCCTTGGCGCCGTGGCACTGGGCGCAAACATTCTGGAACAGGGTCGCCCCCTCCTGGGCCGCGACGGGCAGGCAGAGCAGAAATAGAAAAAGCGGACGCAGCAGGCGCATGATGAGCCAACGCGCATTGTTGCATGACTTGTGCAACTTTTCTGCCGCGGCCAAGATCGGCACGGTGGATGCCAAAAACCGCTGGCGCCGACGGCGGCCCGACCGAGACTGGCGACCGCATGTCCACCCTCGTTGTTGCCCAGAAAAACGGCGCCGTCTGCATCGGCGCGGACACCCTCAGCTGCCTCGGCTCGCTGCGCCAGCGCGCCGACCACGTCGTCAACAAAACCAAGATCGCCCGCATCGGCGACACCTGGATTGGCCTGACCGGCACCTCGGCCAGCCTGGTGGTGCTGAAAAGCTACTTCGCCAATCCGGAGCGGCCGCGCGAGTTCAGTTCGACCGACGCCATTTTTGAAACCTTTCGCCATGCCCACCACTGGCTGCGCAGCGAGTACTTCATGGCCACCGCCGCCGACAAGGACGAGGAGTACGAAACGACCCAGTTCTACGGCCTGATCGCCAATCCGCAGGGCATCTTCGCCCTGTATTCCTACCGCAGCGCCCAGCAGTTCCACAAGTTCTGGGCCGCCGGTTCGGGGCGCGACTACGCGCTCGGCGCCATGACCGCCGCCTATGACCGCTGTGCGACCGCCGAGGAAGTCGTCCGCATCGGCCTGCAGGCGTCCGCCGAATTCGACAGCGCCACCGGCGCGCCGTTTGAGATCCACAGCTGCCCGCTGGCGAACGCCGGGCCTGCCAAGGCCGCCACCAAGACGCGCCGCCGGAAACGCTGAACCGGCCCGCGCGCACCCGGCCCGCCACGGGACAACAGACCCCAGAAAGCACTTGCCGGCGCGCCGAGCGACCGCATATTGCCAGTTCAGCCGCGACCCTCTCGCGGCCTCTGGGGCCATAGCTCAGTTGGTAGAGCGTCTCGTTCGCAATGAGAAGGTCAGGGGTTCGAATCCCCTTGGCTCCACCAGATTTCCCAAGGTGCGGCGCGTGCGTGAGCACGCGCTTTTTCATGCGCCCAAGCCAGAAACCGCCGGGTCCTGCCCGGCCGGGGCGCCAAACAACTCCGCCTGACACAAGGGCGCGGCCACCCGCGTCACCGGCCCGGCATAATCCGCCCGGTTCAGCGCCGTCGTCACCGGCCAGGCGGTCATCGTCCCCGCCCAAGGGCGCAGCAGTGGCTGCAGGGCCGCTGCGGGGGCCTGCGGATTCAGCCACGTGGCCCAGGCCTCCGCGGCCAGCAGCACGGGCATGCGGTCATGACAGGGTGCGACGGTCGGGTTGGCGGCGGTGGTGAGGAGCAGAAACCCCTCCTGCGTCTGCCCCGCCTCGTCCCGCCAGACCTGCCAGAGTCCGGCCATCACCAGCGGCTCAGCGCCGGCCAGCGCAAAGCGCCAGGGCTGCTTCGGTCGCGTGCCGGCCTGCCACTCGTAAAAGGCCTCAGCCGGCACCAGGCAGCGCCGCCGAAGGAAGAGTTCCCGGAAAACCGGCTTGCTGGCCGCGCTCTCGGCGCGCGCCAGCAGGAGGGGTGCCCCCCGCCAGGGGGGCGGCACGCCCCAGGGCATCGACTCGATCTGCATCCGATCCCCACGCCGCACGGCCACGGGCGCCCGCTGGCCGGGTGCCAGATTCTCCAGCGCTTCCACCGCGACCGCCGCGGTGCGCAGGGCACCGGCCAGGCGCGCGACGGCACGGGACGAGATGGCAAAGCGACCGCACATGGCAACAGCATGCCCCGCTGCCGCATTCCCGCCAGTCCGGATCAACGTTCAATCCAGGCCCAGCGCCGCGCGCAGGATGGCCTCGTTGTGCACGATGGGCAGGGAGTAGTGGCCCTCGTCGTCCAGCCAGTGGGTGCGCGCCCGCGGCAGCCGCTGCGCCAGTTCCTCGCTGTAGGTCCAGTCGATGTTGCGGTCGGCCTTGCCGTGCCAGAAGTGCACGGGCACATCAATGCTGGCGGGATCAAAACCCCAGGGCTGCAGGTAGGCCTCGGCATCCGTGGTCACGGCGGCCGCCCCGCGCCGCAGGCTGTCCAGCATGGCCGAGCGGACGATGCGAAACACTTCGGGGTCGGCCAACACACGGCGGTCGGCCTCGCGCAGCAGGTGCAGCAGCCAGGACAGCGGCGGCCGATCCGGCTCGGCCGCCTCCGCCACCCGCGCCCCGAGCGCCAGCACCGGTCCGAGCAGCCGCGGCAGTCGCCGGCGCAGGCGAATGAGCAGGCGGTAGATCCAGAACAGGCGGGCATCGCCCAGTTCCGCCAGGGGCGGCGCGCCGCAGACAACCGTGGCACTGAGCACCCGCTCCGGCAGGGCGGCGCAGGTGGCAAGCACATAGGGACCGCCGCCCGACCAGCCGAGCAGGTGGAAGCGCTCGGCACCCACCTGCTCCGCCAGTTCCGCCAGCGTCTCCGGCCAGTCGAGCAGACGTCGCTCAGGCTGGTAGTCCGACAGCCCGATGCCGGGTCGGTCGGGGGAAACCATGCGCAGGCCGTAGGTTCGGCCAAGCCGGTCCATCAGCTCGCCCTGGCGGCGGCCGCTCGGCCAGCCGTGGTGATAAAACAGCACCGCGCCGCCCGGATCACCGCATTCGGCGTAGCCGAGCTGCCGGCCGTTGCGCAGGCGGAAACAGTGGTCGGTCATGACGGGCTTGGGAGGAACCTTGAACCCACGGCGTGGGCAGCTGTTTCACAGACCTTTTTCCCCCAGCCACTTGTGGCTGTGCGGCGGCACCGCGCAGGTGAGACCGAACTGGGTCGTGGCGACGTGGCTCAGATGGGCGGCCGCCTCATGAACGTCATCGGTCCAGAGCAGCAGTTTCAAGTCCTCCGGCCCGATGGTGCCGTTGCGGGCCATGTCGTCGACCAGCTCGCGCAGCTTGCCCCAGTACTGGCTGCCCATGACGACCATCGGGAAATTGCGCACCTTGCCGGTCTGAATCAGGGTCAGCGCCTCGAACATCTCGTCGAGCGTGCCGAAGCCGCCGGGCATGATGACAAAGCCGTAGCTGTACTTGGTGAGCAGCACCTTGCGCACAAAGAAGTACTTCATCGTCACCCAGCGATCGAGCCAGGGGTTCGGCTTCTGCTCAAAGGGCAGTTCGATGTTGCAACCGACGCTGCGCCCGCCCGCCTCGTGCGCACCGCGGTTGGCCGCCTCCATGATGCCCGGACCGCCACCCGTCATCACCGTGAAACCGGTGCGGATGATCGCCGCGCCCAGGTCGCGCGCCATCTGGTAATAGGGATGATCCTCGCGGAAACGCGCCGAGCCAAAGACCGTGATGCAGGGACCGACGAAATGCAGGGCACGAAAACCGCGCAGGAAGTCGCGCAGGACGGCGAACAGCAGGAACAGCTCCTTGAGGCGGCGGTTCGGCCCCTGCAGCAGGGTGCGGTCCACCAGCCGGCCGCAAAAGCGCACCTGCTCCCGACGCTGCTCCTCGGTGATGGCAGCCGCTTGGGGATAGGTCGGGGGTGCCTCCGGCGGTTGAGACTCAAGGTATGGCATCCATTCTTATACGCCTGCCGGGAGAAATCGCCAAGCAAAAGCCGCAGCCATTATTGTGTCATTATTGCATTTCTGCAGCGTTCTCGCGACGTCCTTCATGCCATTTTTGCTCATTTGGCACAACCCGCCGGGCGCCTCAAATTTGGCTGAACGATTGTCAATCAAGGAATGGCAACGCCCCGTGGACTCTGGCATGATCTTCGCGAGAGGCAATCCCAACCCAACATCACCCATGTCTCCAGAAAAATTCACCCTCAAGCTGCAGGAAGCCTTCAACGCCTGCCAATCCATCGCCACCCGTCACGGTCATCAGGAGTTGCGACCCGCGCACCTGCTGCAGGCCCTGCTCGATCAGGAGGACGGCATCGCCCTGCCCCTGCTGGAAAAAGCCGCCGTCAACCCGGGTGCCGTGGCGAGTCTGAAAACCCAGCTCGCCCAACTGCTGGGCCGCCAGCCCAAGGTGTCGGGCGCGGCCGGCGGCCTGTACCTGTCGAACGAGCTGCGCGAGTTGATGACGCGGGCCGAGGATGAGCAGAAGAAGCTCAAGGACGACTACCTGAGCGTCGAGCACGTCCTGCTGGCCCTGGGCAAGGCCAAGACCGAAGTCTCCGACCTGCTGCGCCAGGCCGGCCTGACCCATGACGGCCTGGTCAAGGCCCTGACCGCCGTGCGCGGCAGTCAGCGCGTCACCGACCAGGATCCCGAGGGCAAGTATCAGACGCTGGAAAAATACGGCACCGACCTCACCGCCCGCGCCCGCAAGGGCAAGATCGATCCGGTGATCGGCCGCGACGAGGAGATCCGCCGGGTCATGCAGGTGCTCAGCCGGCGCAGCAAGAACAACCCCGTGCTGATCGGCGAACCCGGCGTCGGCAAGACCGCCATCGCCGAGGGCTTGGCCCGGCGCATTGTCGCCGGTGACGTGCCGGACTCGCTCAAGGGCAAGCGCCTCATCAGCATGGACCTCGGTGGCATGATGGCTGGCGCGAAATTCCGCGGGGAGTTCGAGGAACGCCTGAAGGCCTTTCTCAAGGAGGTGACCAGCAGCGAGGGCGAGATCATCCTCTTCATCGACGAACTGCACACCATCGTCGGCGCCGGCAAGGCCGAGGGCGCGATGGACGCCGGCAACCTGCTCAAGCCGCAGCTGGCGCGCGGCGAACTGCGCTGCATCGGCGCCACCACGCTCGACGAGTACCGCAAGTACATCGAGAAGGACCCGGCGCTCGAGCGCCGCTTCCAGCCGGTCATGGTCGGCGAGCCGAGCGTGGAGGACACCATCGCCATCCTGCGCGGCCTCAAGGAGCGCTATGAGGTTCACCATGGCGTGCGCATTCAGGACAACGCCATCATCGCCGCGGCGACGCTTTCCAACCGCTACATCACCGACCGCTTCCTGCCCGACAAGGCCATCGACCTGGTCGACGAGGCGGCCAGCCGCATCAAGATCGAACTCGACTCGATGCCGACCGAGATTGACGTCATCGAGCGCGAGATCATGCAGCACGAGATGGAGCGGCAGGTGCTCAAGAAGGAGACCGATGCCGGCTCCAAGGCGCGGCTCGAAAAGCTCGAAAAAGAGATCGCCGACCTCAAGGAAAAATCGTCCGCGCTCAAGGCCCAGTGGCTGAAGGAGAAGGAGGCCGTGCAGGCCGGGCGCAAGGTCAAGGAGGAGATCGACCGACTGCGCACCGAGCTGGAGCAGGCCCAGCGCCGAGGCGACTTCGGCCGCGCCGGCGAGATTCAGTACGGGTTGATTCCGGAACTGGAGAAAAAGCTCGCCGACTCGTCAACCGCGAACCGCGAACCGCGCAAGGCCAACACCCTGCTGCGCGAGGAGGTCACCGAGGAGGACATCGCCCGCGTGGTCGCCAACTGGACTGGCATCCCGGTCTCGCGCCTGCAAGAGGGCGAGCGCTCGAAGCTGGTGAAGATGGAGGAGCGCCTCGGTGCCCGCGTCATCGGCCAGCGCGACGCCATCACCGCGGTCAGCAACGCCGTGCGGCGCGCCCGCGCCGGCATCCAGGACGAGAACCGCCCGATCGGCAGTTTCCTCTTCCTCGGCCCGACCGGCGTCGGCAAAACCGAGCTGTGCAAGGCGCTCGCCGAGTTCCTGTTCGACGACGAGAACGCCATGACCCGCCTCGACATGAGCGAGTACATGGAGAAGCACACCGTCAGCCGCCTGATTGGCGCTCCTCCCGGCTATGTCGGTTACGACGAGGGCGGCCAGCTCACCGAGGCCGTGCGCCGGCGCCCTTACAGCGTCGTGCTTTTCGACGAGGTGGAGAAGGCCCACCCCGACGTCTTCAACACCCTGCTGCAGGTGCTCGACGACGGTCGCATCACCGACGGCCAGGGCCGCACGGTCGACTTCAAGAACACGGTCATCATCATGACCAGCAACATCGGCAGCAGCGCCATTCAGGATGTCAGCAACCCCGAGCAGCGCGACGCTCTGGTGCGCGACAGCCTGAAGCAGTTCTTCCGCCCCGAGTTCCTCAACCGCATCGATGAAATCGTCATCTTCGACCGTCTTGATGCCGGCCAGCTCGACCAGATCGTCAAGATCCAGCTGCAGCGCGTGATCGACCGCCTCGCCCGCCAGAACATCCGGCTGGAGGTGAGCGGCGAGGTCACCCGCCACCTGGCCGATGCCGGTTTTGATCCGGTGTACGGGGCGCGCCCGCTCAAGCGCGCCATTCAGAAGCACCTGCTCGACCCGCTCAGCCTGGCCGTGCTCGAAGGCGGCTTTAAGGAGGGCGATCATGTCCAAGCCGCCCTGGATCAGGGCCGTGTGACCTTCCACAAGGCCTGAGCCGGCCATGGCGCGGCGGTCGCGCCGCCGCGCCACGGCCTGCCAGCGTGTCCAAAGCGCCCCGGCGCAGACCTGTGGTATTTTTATAATCCATTGACAAACAATCATGGAGGGAGAATCATCGTGTTTTTGTGATTGAATTTTTTTGATCTTTGAATTATTTAATCACCTTGCATTCACCCCCAGCCGGCTCATCTTGGAGTCATTATTGAAATTATGGCCGACTCGGCATCCCCTGAATTGATGACCGTCAAGGAAACCTCAGAATATCTGAGAATCCCTCTGCCTACCGTCTATTATTTGGTTCAACGGGGTCAGCTGCCTGCCGTGCAAATCGGCGGTCGCTGGCGCATCAAGCGCAGCCTGCTCGACCGCGATGTCCTGCGCAAGGAGAAGGAGACGGGGCAGCCGACGGTTCTGGTCGTCGACGACGACCCGGCCATGCAGACGCTGTTCAAGCAGTTCCTCAAGAAGGCCGGTTTCAACCGTCTCGTCGTCGGCTGTGGCGAGGAAGCGGTCAAGCTCGCGGAAAAGCAGAGCTTTGAAATTGTCTTCCTCGACCTGAAGCTGCCGGACATTCCTGGCGACGAAGTGTATACCCGCCTCAAGGCGCTGCATCCGCATCTGCCGATCATCGTCGTCACCGGCTACCCGGACAGCGAGATCCTCAGTCGCATCCTCGCCCACGGCCCGGTCACGGTGCTGCAAAAGCCGCTGAAGTACGAACTGCTCGACAAGACGCTCAAGCAGCTCGGTCACAAGGGTGCCACCGCCGAGTGATGGACGGCGTCAACCGACGCGATAAACTTCGACCGGCTCCGACAAGCCCTTGAGGCGCATCGGCTCCACGGTCGTCACGGGAATGTGGGGTGGCAGATCGCGCGCCGTCTCGGCATCGGTCATGATTTCGCCCGGCCCCGCCACGCTGCACAGGCGCGAGGCCAGATTGACCCGGTGGCCGAGCACGGTGTAACTCAGGCGCTGCTCCGAGCCCATGCAGCCGGCGACGACGTCGCCGGTGGCAATGCCGATGCCGACTTCAAGCGGATGGGCGGCCCCCTCGTTCATGCTCCGGCGCTCGGCGAGGATGGCCAGGGCGCATTCCACCGCACGTTCGGCATCCCGCCCGCTGCTCACCGGCGCGCCGAACAGCACCATGATGAGGTCGCCGACAAACTTGTCGACCACGCCGCCATGCTCGTAGGCGATGCGGGTAAGGGCGGTCATGTGGGCATTGAGCAGGACAATCAAGTCCTGCGGCGGCATGCCCTCGCTGAGCCGGGTGAAACCGCGGATGTCGCAAAACAGGATGGAGACATGACGCAACTCGCCGCTGAGCGCCTCGCGGTTTTCGAGGAGTCGCTCGGCGACCTGGCGATCGGCGACGGCGTTGAGCACGCTGCGGTACTTTTCCTGCAGGGCGAGACCGGCGGCCATGTCATTGAAGGCGCGCGCCAGCCGCCCCATCTCATCGCGCGTCTCCGGCACACGCACCTCGTAATCGCCCTGCTCAATGGCATGCGCGGCAGCAGTCAGGCGCCGCACCGGGCCGGCCAGGCCACGCGCGATGAACACGACCAGGATCCAGGCGGTCAGCAGCACGGCCAGGGCCAGGCCGACCGTGCCCCGGCGCAGGTCGGCAATCTCGGCATCGAGCGCCGCAAGCGGATAAAAATTCACCTGCAGCGCGCGCGGGAAGGGACTGTCCGGATTGAGCACGCGGTAAATGAGACGGTGGCGCGCGGCGGCCAGCGACAGGATGATCTCGCGCGGCTCTTTCGGCGATTCCGCCAGCGCGGCGGTCAGGGTCTGCTCAATGAGCTGGCGATGCGCCTCGGGCACACTGTTGGCCACCAGTCGTCCCTCGACAAAAAGGCCGCTCTCGATCGGATCCTGCTCGCGCCGCGATGCCTGCAGCAGACGCGCGCGCTCGGGCAGGGAAACGAGGGGCAGTCCGAGGGCGAAGGCGCCGAGGAAGCCGTGTCGCGAGTCGCGCAGTGGCACCACAAACACCTCGCGCACCTGCTCTCGGCCGGACACCTCCACCACCAGGTAGCCGACCTCCACACCGGCCAGGACCTCCGCAAAGGGTCGCTCGGCCAGCCAGGGCACACGCCGGGTCGCCCGGCGTGCCTCGGCCGGTTCCGGTGCCTCGGGTCCCGTCGCACCGGGTCGGCGCTCGCGCAGGCCGCTGGCGAAGTTGCCCTCGCGGTCGAGCACGGCCACGAAGGGCGCACCTGGCCATCCCACCGGCCGGCCACGCGGATCCGGTCGTCGCGCCAACGAGGCACCGCCCCGCAGGGCACCGCCCTCATGCTGCAGGCGGCTGGTGGCCAGCGCTTCCAGCGGCTGCCGCAGCAGGGCGGTGGCGCGGGCGGCATCGCCCTGCGCCATCGCCTCCAGCACCTCCGGCTGGGCCGCGAGCCGCTCAAGCGCGGCCGAGAGCGCTTCGAAGCGCTGCTGGCGGGCCTCGGTCGCCGCGGCAATCTGGCTCTCGAACTGCTCCTCAAACAGGCGCTGGTAAGTGGCGGCAAACTTCCATTCCGCCAGCAGCAAAGCGCCGGTGGCGACGCCGGCGACGACCGGAAACACCGCCAGGATCAGGCGGGCACGGAAACTGGCGGGGACGATCACGGCCGTAAGCATGCGTCGAAATGCAACCCCGCGTCGAGCCAAAAGGCGCGCGCAATCCGCGCTTGGCAGGCGCCGCCTCCGGCGCCAGCATGGCGGCACCATGCGCCGTTCCCTGTTCCTCCCGCTGCTGCCGGCCCTGCTGCTCCAGGCCCAGGAACCCTTCGATCGCCTGACCTTCCATGCCGCACCGACACCGCTGGCCGAAAACGCGGTGACGACGGACTGGCCGGGTTTTCTCGGCCCGGTGAACAACGCCAGTTCGCCGGAGTCACCCCTGCTGAAAAGCTTTCCCGAAGGCGGCCCGCGCCTGCTCTGGAAGGTGGCGGCAGGCGAGGGCTACACCAGCCCGGCCATTGTCGGCGACCGCCTGCTGCTCTTCCATGCCCTCGACGGCCGCGAGACGATCGAGTGCCTGCATGCCGAGACCGGCCGCCGCTTCTGGAGCTTCGACTACCCCATCCAGTACCAGGACCGCTACGGCTTTGGCAACGGCCCGCGCGGCAGCCCGGTGGTGGCCGACGGCGTCGTGGTCACCCTCGGCGTGACCTCGATGCTGCACGGACTCGACCTGGCCACTGGCAAGCGGCTCTGGCGCCGCGACCTGCGCGCCGAGTACCGGGTGCCGCAGGACTTCTTCGGCCACGGCTCCAGCCCGCTCATCGCCGACGGCCGCGTCTTCGTCCAGGTCGGCGGCAAGGCCGAGCCCTTCGACGGCTTTGAAGACCGCCGCGAGCGCGCCCGCAAACTGGCCACCCGCGGTGTCAGCGTCGCCGCCTTCGACCTGAAAACCGGCGCCGTGCTCTGGCAGGCCGAGGACGAGTGGGGTGCCAGCTACGCCTCGCCGGTGCTCGCCGAACTGCACGGCCAAAGCAAGCTGCTGGTCTTCGCCGGCGGCGAGAGCGACCCGCCCACCGGTGGCCTGCTCTGCCTGGACCCGGCCAGCGGCAAGGTGCACCACCGCTTTCCCTGGCGGGCCGATGACTACATTTCGGCGACCGCCTCCAACCCGGTCGTCATCCCCGGCAAAAACCGCGTCTTCCTCACCACCTGCTACCCAAAGGGTCGGCCGCTCGGCGGTGTCATGGTGGAGTTCGACACCTTGTTCCAAGCCCGCGAGGTCTGGCGCTCGGCGAAGATCGGCGTGCACTGGATGACGCCGATTTATCACGAAGGACACCTCTACGCCATCGACGGCGAGCGCGAAAACAACAGTCGCTTCGTCTGCGTCAACGCCGAGACCGGCGCCGAAGTCTGGGGTCGCACCCTCGAGTGGGAGGATGCCGCCTTCGGGCAGGCGCAGGGCCGCAGCAAACCGGTGCGCTTGAGCGCCCTGCGCGCCAGCCTGCTGCACTGCGGCAGCGACTTCCTCTGCCTGGGCGAGGTCGGCAGCCTGCACTGGCTGAAGCTCAGCCCGTCCGGACTGGAGGAGGGCGCGCGCGCGCAGCTGTTTTACGCGCTCAATACCTGGAGCCTGCCCGCCCTCAGCCGCGGCCTGCTCTACGTTCGCCAGCAGGCGCCGGCCCTCGACAACAGTGGCGGTCCCGCCCTGTTCTGCTATGACCTGCGCGGCCGTTGAGCTGGTGCAGAAAACGCAAACACCGCGCCGCCAGCGACGTTTCTCTTCCTGACACGCCATGAACCTCCGCCTCACCCTTCTGCTCGCCGCCGTCCTCCTGCACCCGGCCTGCGCCGAGGACAAAACCACCCCCGACAAAACCATGCCCAAACCCGCCGTCACCCTCAGCGAGGACGAATGGAAAAAGCGCCTGACCGATGAACAGTACCGCGTCACCCGCTTGGCCGGCACGGAGCGTCCCTTTGGCGCCATCTACGAGGAGTTCGAAAAGCAGGGCGAGGGCACCTACTACTGCGTGTGCTGCGGCGTCGAACTCTTCACCTCCAAGGAGAAGTTCCATTCCGGCTGCGGCTGGCCGTCGTTCTACGACGCCTCCACCGCCAAGAACGTGCTCGAGCGCCCCGACAACTCGCATGGCATGGTGCGCGTCGAAACCCTCTGCAAGCGCTGTGGCGCCCACCTCGGTCACGTCTTTGAGGGGGAAAGTGTCTCCGCCGCCACGCCGACCAAGCGCCGTTTCTGCATCAACGGCGTCGCCCTGCACTACGTACCCAAGGGCGGCAAGGCACCGCCCCTGCTCGCGCTCGATTCCGCCGAGGTCGAAAAGAAGAAGGCCGACGTTGCCAAGGAAGCCGGGGTCGAGGTGAAAAAGCCCTGACCCGCGCCCTTCCGCGCTTGCCAGCCGCTGCGGGTGCCGGCTAAAATGCCGGCATGACGCGTGTCCTGCTGCTCCGTCTCGGCCTGCTCCTGGCGGTGATCCTGCTCGCCCTCCTCGGCTGGCGACAGGTGCGTGACGACGTCGGCATGACCTTCGTCTACTTCATCGCCCTCGGCACCGCCGGCGGCTTTCTGGCGGTGAAATACTTCATCCCGTGGCTGGGCGACGCCGTCGGCACGGCGCTGTTTTCCTCCGGTGAACAGGTCGGGGATGACCCCGCGCTCAAGGCTGCAGCGAAGCTGGCGCAGGGCGATTACGAGGGGGCCATCGCGGAGCACGAAAAGAACTTCGCCCAGGATCCGACCCAGGTGTTTCCGATCGGCGAGATCGCCAAGATCTGTGCCGACAAGCTGCACGATCCGGCGCGCGCCCTGCATGTGCTCAGCAGCCATCTGCAGGCGCGCGACTGGCCCGAGGAGGATGCCGCCTTCCTGCGCTTCCGCATGGTCGACATCGAGATCCTCCAACGCCACGATTACGCCGCCGCCCGCGCCCTGCTCGAAAAAATCGTGCTCGACTTTCCCGACAGCCGCCACCGCGCCAACGCGCACCACCGGCTCAACGAACTCGAGCAACTGGAGTTCAAGGAGGCGATGGCCCGGCGCGCCGGCGCCGCCTCCTGAAGCCGAGGCACCACCGGCATGAGGCGGCGACTGCAACTCTGGGCGCGCGGCCACCCGCTCCTGCTGCTCGCCTTCGCCGCCGTGGCCGGCATCCTCGCCGCCGATGCCCTGCCCCTGCCCGCCTGGCCATGCGTGACCGCCGGCCTGCTGCTGCTGCCGCTGCGTCGCCGCGGGAGTGCGCGCCTGCTTGCCGCCGCACTGCTTTTCGCCGCTCTGCACACCTGGAACCTGCAGCAGAGTTTCGGCCACCCGCTCCGGCAACAGCTGCTCGCTGCGCCCAACCCAAAGTTGCACGCCGAACTGCGCGGGGAGTTGCTGCCGCTCAATGACTCCCGCGACCCGCGCCTGGTCCTCTGCCGGCTGCGCGCCGTCCGCCTCGAGGGCGAAACCGTGTTTCGGGCGCAGGACGGCTGGGTCTCCGTGCAGCTGCCCGCGCGCTACCGTCTCGACCAGGCCGGGCTCCACGAACTGGCGGGATCCTTGCAACTGCCGGCCGGGCCGATGAATCCGGCCCAGTTCGATTTCGCCCGCCACAGCCTGCGCCTCGGCCGGGCCGCCCATCTGTTTGCCGACGAGGTGCGGCTGATCAAGCCGGCCGCCTTCGCCCCGCGCTTCGCCTTCCTGCGCGCGGCCGCCGCCTGCCGCGAATGGATCGCCAGCCACCTGTCGCTCGGCGTCGATCCCGCCGACCCGGCCGCGCCCATCGTGCTGGCCATGACCCTCGGCGTTGCCGACGCCGCCGGCGAGGAGATCGAGGACGCCTTCCGCGCCAGCGGCACGCTGCATGTCTTCGCCATCAGCGGTCTGCATGTCGTCCTGCTCGCCGGCATCGCCCTCGGCGCCCTGCGCTGGCTCGGCTACCAGCGCTGCGTTCTGGCGGTCATCCTGCTGGTTTTCGCCTACGCCTTCGTTACCGGCTGGCGCCCCTCGGCCGCGCGTGCCGCGCTGATGGCGACGGCACTGCTCGCCGCCCCCCTCTTCAACCGGCGCAGCCGCCTGGCCAACTCCCTGGGCGCGGCCGCCCTGCTCCTGCTGCTGGCCGCCCCCCAGCAGCTATTCCTCACCGGCTTCCAACTCTCGTTCGGCGTGCTGCTCAGCCTGCTGCTGGTCGCCACGCCCCTGCTCGAATGCCTGCGCCCCTGGTGCGAACTCGATCCCTTCCTGCCACCCCACCTCGCCGGCTCCGGCCGACGCCTGAGCGCTTGGCTGCGCCGGCAGACCGCCTCGCTCGCCTGCGTCTCCTTCGCCGCCTGGCTCGGCAGCCTGCCACTGCTGCTGGGTCACTTCCACAGCTTCACCCCGGTCGCCCTGGTCGCCAATTTGGTGCTCGTGCCCATGGCCGGCTGGTGCCTGACCCTGGCCTGCGCCAGCCTGCTCGCCGCGCTCCTGCCCTGGGCCGGCGCCAGCCTGCTGCTCAACCAGCTCAATGCCGGACTGGCCGGCCTGATGGCCACCTGTGCGACCGCCTTCGCCAGCCTGCCGGGCGCAACGCTGCACGCCGATCTGCAGCCGACGGCAACCCCCGCCAGCCTGCGCGTCTTCCACCTGCCCGGAGGTGGCCAGGCCGCCCACTGGCGCGCCGGCAATCAGCATTGGCTGCTCGACACCGGCAGCGAGACGTCCTGGCGGCGCATCGTCGAACCCTGGCTGCGCAGCCAGGGCGTCAACCACCTCGACGGCCTCGTGCTCAGCCATGCCGACAGCGCCCACGCCGGGGCCGCTGCGCTGGCCCTGCAGCGCCCAGGCGTCGGACGCCTGCTGACCAGCCGGCTCGAACCCTGGCGCTACGATCCGGTCAACTCCAGCCTGCGCCGGCTGACCCGGCTCACCCCGCCGGATGGCCCGGTCTGGCAGCGGCTCGATCTGACGGCGGAATCCAACCTCGGCGGCGCCCGCGCCACCGTCCTGCATCCCGGCCATGGCGACCGCCACGAGAAGGCCGATGATCGCGGTCTGGTCCTGCGCCTCGAACACGCCGGCCTGCGCCTGCTCTGGCTCAACGATGCCGGCTACCTCACCAGCCGCCGCCTGCTCGAACGCCGCGTCCCCCTGGACTGCGACATCGCCCTGCTCAGTCGTCACGCCGGCGACCCCGAAGGCCTGACGGATCTGCTCGCCGCCGCCGCACCGCGGGTGGTCCTGCTCGGCGGCACCGGCGCCGCAGCAACCACCAGCCCAACCGAACGCCTGCGCGCCTTTTGTGCCGCGCGCGCCATCGAGCTCTGGGAGCTGGAAACCACGGGCAGCGTCGGCATCGAATTCGAGCGCAATGGCGCGGCGATCCTGACCGCCTTCCGTGGCGGCCGCCGGCTGCAACTGCCGCCCGTGGCGCGCTGACGCCTCAGCGACCAGCCAGCAGGGCCTGCACCGCCTCGACGATCACCTCGACCGGAGCCAGCCGGCCGCAGCCCTCATAGCCACAGGCGAGCAGGCCGCTGTCGGGACCGACCCACCTCGCGCCGCGCTCGCTCAGCACCTTGACGTTGGCGACGGTCGCCGGATGCTCCCACATGTGGCCGTTCATTGCCGGCGCAATCAGCAGCGGCGCGCGGGTCGCCAGGGCGATGGCGGTCAGCGCGTCGTTGGCAAAGCCGTGCGCCAGCGCGGCCAGTACGTTGGCGGTCGCCGGCGCGATCAACAGCAGGTCAGCCTCGTCGGCCAGCTGGATGTGGCCGGGCTGCCAGCCGTCCTTCTCGGCGAACAGGTCGGTGATCACCGGCCGGCGCGACAGCGTTGCCAGGGTCAGCGGCGTGACAAATTCCAGGGCCGAACGCGTCGGCACGCAGGTCACCTCATGGCCGGCCTTGACCAGCTGGCTGGCGAGGTCGGCCGCCTTGTGGGCGGCGATGGAGCCGGTGATGCCGAGGACGATGCGGGCCATGTTCCGGCAACAAGGCACCGACCGACCGGCTTGGCAATTTTCAGTTTGCAAAGCAGCGGCTTTCGGGTCAGGCCACCGCCATGCCCTTTTTCAAACGCCTGGAAGTCTGGCTGCTGCTCGCCGTCGGCCTCGCCGCCACCCTCTGGGTGCTGCTGCCCGAACCCACCGGCGACGACACCGTCGTCGCCGATCCGGCTGCCGCGGCGGCACCGGCCGAAACGGCCCTGCGCCTCCTGCGCTGCACCCTCGAGCGCGACTTCGGCAACGCCCGACTCGACATCGAGCTGCGCTATGCCAACCCCTCGCCGCGGCCGCTGCTGCTGGCCGCGCCCGACGTGCGCCTGCTGGCCGCGGACGGCGTTGAAGTGCCGTTGTTTGTCCTGCCCGCCACGCCCGTGCCGCAGATTCCCGCGCGCGCCACCGGTGATGCCAGCCTGCGCTTCTGGCTGGAGAAAAAGCACCTCGCCGGGCCGCTCACCCTCGACATCCGCGGCGCCCGCGCCGCCGTCAAGGGTCCGGCACCGTTCGATCTGGAAACACTGGAGAACCGCAAGCCGCGCAGTTGGCAAGGTGCCATCGAGTGAGGTCCATTGGAAGCGCCTTTCGCCTCATGGCCAAGGCGTGAAGTGACACGCGGCCTGTGAAAAGGGATCAGCGAAACACCACATCGACGCCCATCGCACTCTTGGACGCGAAGCCCGGGATCCAGTGCGGCCGGCGCGCGGCGATGACGCGGTAAATGAGCGACAGCCCGTTCAAGATGACCAGCCGGTCGACCATGCGGTAACCGCGCTGACGGCGCATCAGGAAGCGCAGTGCCCAGCCGAGGTGGCGCGGGTTGAGCAGGAGCGGCTTGAAGTCGGTCTTCACCCGGTAGCGCGCGCGCAGGCCGCGCTTTGGGTATTTCTCCTTGTAGGCGCGTTTGGCCGCACGGATGCGCTCCTCAATGTCGGGCGCATTCTCGGCAAAGTAGTACTCCCGCGCCAGCGCCAGGAGTTGGAACGTGTCACG
The DNA here is from genome assembly GCA_966252325.1 of uncultured bacterium. Classification (GTDB taxonomy): domain Bacteria; phylum Verrucomicrobiota; class Verrucomicrobiia; order Verrucomicrobiales; family Verrucomicrobiaceae; genus Prosthecobacter. Next base: position 148,429 of record CBINON010000005.1, read on the forward strand.
CATGTATTCGACATCCTCAACCGGCACACCGGCCTTCACGGCCAGCGACCGCATGCGCTCCAGGTTGTCAAGGCAGCGCGCAGCGCTGCGCAGGGCGGCATCGGCGTCGCGCACGAAAAAGCGCAGCAGCCGGCGCAGGCCGTGACTGATGAAGAGGTTGCCCCAGTACACGGTCAGCATGGGCGGGATGCGCACCCGCCGGAAAAACAGCTTCTGGCGGGCAAACTCTTCGACATACAGCAGCTCGCGCACGCACTCGTCCGCCAGCCGCAGCAGCTCCAGCAGGGCATCGGCATCGCCCAGGCCGCGCTCGGCGGCGAAGGCGCGCACGGCGTCCTCGGCGAGCCAGCCATCCCTGACGATGCGCACGGTGACGAAAGTGTTGAGGTCATTCCACAGCGCCTCCGGATCGAGGAAACTCAGCCGGCGAAACGGCACCCAGCCGCCCGTTTGACACCAGACCATGCAGCCGATGACGTTGTCGGCCTGGCGCAATTCGCGCGCGAAACGCTCGTGCAGCCAGCCGGTGAAGTTCGGATACTCGCCGCACCCCTCATACTCGCGCCGCGTCTGCAGTTCGACGATCTTCGCCAGCGGCGTGCGGAAAAAATTCCGGTTCAACGGCAGGTACCGGAAGAAATCGGACTCGCCGTACTTCATGGACACCACCAGCGCCGGACTGGTCAAGCCGCCAAACACCTTGGCGAAGGTGCCCCGGTGCCACATGAGGTCGCCCACCGGATACGCACCCACCGTCCAGGTGCGGAAGATGAGCCGGCGCCCGTGCTTTTCAAACACCGGCAGCACGGCCTGCAGGAAGGCCCGCGCCTGCTCCGGCGTCTTCAATACGAGCTGGCTGCGGAAGTCGTCGTGCACGTCCTTGCCATCGGCCTCGCCGATCCGCACGATGACACCCGCCACCTCGGGGAAGTCGGCCAAAAAGCGGTCGAGCAGCCCCACCAGATAGTCGTTCACCTCGACGCGCTCGACCGCCAGCCGCTGCAGCAGGCCCGGTGTGGCGGAGAAGACGTCCATCGTCACATGCACGGCCAGGCCCGCCTGACCCAGCACGGCAAAACAGCGGCGCAGCTCGGTGCGGTAGCGCCCAACCCGGCGGCGCACCTCGGGCTCCAGCCACTCGTGGTCGGCCAAGTGCGCGACGTCGTCGATCGACGCGGCATTGAACCCCCAGGCCGCGGCCTGTCGCGCCAGCACGCCGAGTTCCTCCCCCACCCGCTCCCACCAGGCCGCACCCTGGCGACCGGCGTGATCCCAGGGAATCTTCGACCAGTTGATGACGCGCCGGTCGAGGCCGCGAAAAAACGGGCCGATGGCGTCGATGAGCAGCAGTTGATCCACCTGTCACAGGTGCGGCAAGCCCGCCCCTTGGCGACGTCCGCCAGGTGACGGTTTCGTCACAGAAGATCGCCCGTCAGGGCTTGCCGCGTGCGAGATCGGCCACCGGCTGGTCGCGAAAACGCTGCCAATGCTGTTCGATCTCCGCCTGTGCGGGCTGCCCGTCATGCACCCAGAGGCCATAGCGCAGGCGCAGCTTCTGGCCGTCGGCCAGCTCCAGCGGCTCGTCCAAGCTCAGGCAGGCGCCCATCCAGCCGTCGTCACGAACGTGAAAGGCGGTCGGATGCCGCGGATTCATCGGGTGGTTCATCAGTGTCACCCCGGCGAGACCGTTCTCCAGGTTGGTGATTCGCCCGGAATAATCGCACCAGCGCGCCGGCAGGCGGAACATGGCCTTTTCATTGACCTGGCCCTCGGAATTGAGCAGGCGCCCGCCGCCGTCGTGCACGCCGAGGCTGCGCGCCACGCGCACGGCCAGCAAACCGAAGCCGGTGGCACCGAACACCGCGGCGCGGCCCTTCGGCGGACTGAGTTCGAGATCGACGATCAGAAACCAGCTGCGCGCGCCGTCGAGCGGCCGCACCTCGGTGCGGCGCAGTTCGATGAGCTGCACGCTGTCATCCTCGGCCTTCAGCCAGTGGTTGATCTGGCGCATCGAGGCGGCCTCGTCGCCCTCGGCATAGCCCTCGGGCGGGATTTCGACGGTGACGATGCGACCGCGCTTGGCCGGGCGGTCGCCCCAGAAGTCGAGCCCGTTGAGATCGTTGTGCGAAATCCACACGCTGTTGTGATGGCTGTGGCCGTGCGGATCATGCGGGTGGCCCATGCGCGTCAGACTCGGCTCGGCCGAGGCGCGCAGCGGGTACCAGAACGGCCGCGGGTCGGCGGGATCGTAATGACAGGCGGTCAACTCGCGGCCGTCGAGCTGAAACGAGGTGATGTGATGTGGCAAAGGCACGGCCTGGAGCCGCGGCACCGGCGGCGGCAGATCGGCGGCGTGCAGGGGGAGCGACAGCGCAACAAGAGGGAGCAGGAAACGCGGCATGACGGCGGAGGATACGGTCGCTGGCGGCGCGCTTATCTGCGGCTTTGACCGGGTCGCTGCGCGCGCCATCGTTGCACTCATGCTCTTCGAGTTCGCCACCGCCACGCGCATCGTCTTCGGCCCGGGCACTCGCCGGCGTCTGCCGGAGCTGGCCGCCGCCTTCGGTCACCGCGCCCTGGTCGTCACCGGCGCCGGCGCGGACCGCCACCCGGACCTGCTCGACGCCCTCGCCGCAGCGGGTTTGCAGCTGACCCGCTTCCGCATCGCCGGTGAACCCACCACCGACGAGGCCACGGCAGGTGCCGGGATGGCGCGCGCCTGCGGTGCTGACCTTGTCATCGGCCTCGGCGGTGGCAGTGTCATTGACGCCGGCAAGGCCATCGCCGCCCTCGCCCGCCAGCCGTCCGGACTTTTCGAGTACCTCGAAGTCATCGGCCAGGGCCGACCGCTCGACGCCGTCCCCCTGCCCTTCCTCGCTGTGCCCACCACGGCCGGCACCGGTGCCGAAGTGACCCGCAACGCCGTGCTTGCCTCGCCGGCCCACCAACTCAAGGCCAGCCTGCGCCATGCCTCCATGTTGCCCGCGCTGGCCCTGGTCGATCCTGAACTCACCCTCGCCTGTCCACCCGCCGTCACCGCCGCCAGCGGCATGGACGCGCTCACCCAGTGCCTGGAGGCCTTCGTCTCCTGCCGCGCCCAGCCGCTCACCGATGCCCTCTGCCGCGAGGGCATCCGCCGCGCCGCCGGTTCGCTCGAACGCGCCGTGGCGGACGGCAGCGATCTCGAAGCGCGCAGCGACCTCGCTCTGGCCGCCCTCTTCAGCGGGCTGGCCCTGGCCAATGCCGGCCTCGGTGCCGTGCACGGCTTCGCCGCCCCGCTCGGGGGTCGCCACCGCGCCCCGCACGGCGCCGTCTGCGCCGCCCTGCTGGCCCCGGTCTGGCAGGCGAACCTCGCCGCCGTGCGAGACGCCGGCGACACCCCGACGCTGGCGAAGTTTCGCGAGGCCGCGGTGCTGCTCACCGGCGACCCCGACGCCGTTGCGGAGGCGGGCACGGTGTTTCTGCGCGAGTTGACTGCGCGCCTGCGCATTCCCGGACTGGCCGCGCACGGCCTGCAGGATAGCGACCTCGACGAGGTCGTCCGCCAGGCGTCGGCGGCAAGCAGCATGAAGGGCAATCCCGTGCCGCTTGGCCCGGAGGTGCTGGCCGCCATCCTGCGCCGCGCGCTTTGAGCGGCCTCACTCCGGCAGCTCCTGGCCGCGGGTCTCGGGCAGGAAGGCCAGCACGACCAGGCCAATCAGGAAGAGCCCGCCCATGAGGGCGATGGCGTCGGTGAGCGGATACTGCGTTTTCACCAGCCCGGAGAGGATCAGCACCGGAGCGGCGAGCAGGCGCCCGGCATTGAAGCAAAAGCTGGCACCGGTGGAGCGCAGATGGCTCGGGAACAGTTCAGGGAAATAGATGGCATAGCCCGAGTGGATGCTGAGGGTGACAAAGCCAAACAGCGGCAGCAGCAGCAGCATCTGCAGATGGCTTTGCGGCAGGTAACAGACGACCAGCACCATGACAAAGCTCAGGATGTGCATGAGCGCGAAGGTGCGCTTGCGACCGAAGCGCGCGCACAGCGGCCCGAAACTGAGCTGGCCGAGGCCGGCGCCGATGACTTGGATGATGCCGTAGGCAAACTTCGCCTCGCGTTCCGCGGTCGCCGTCTCGACGCCCAGGCGCAGCAGCAACTCGCGGGTCAGATCCTGGGTGGCTACACAGACCCCCCAGAAGGTGCCGAGACCGACCGCCGCCAGGGTCATGCCGAGCAGGGCACGCGCGCGCCAGCGGGCATCGCCGAACAACTCGGCGTAACTGCCCATGCGCTTGCCCTCGTCCTTCGCCTCCTGCCACTGCTCCGGCTCCTGCACCGACGAGCGCACCCAGAGGGTGAGCAGGGCCGGCACGATGCCGATCAGGTAGGCGAAACGCCATTCGTTCTCGACCTGCATCGCCGTCAGTGCCGCCAGCCAGGTGCCGAGCACGCCGGTGGCATGGAAGATGCCGCCGGCATGGGTGCGCGCATGTTTGGGGAAGACCTCCGCGACCAGAGCCGCCGCCACCGCCCACTCGCCGCCCACGCCCATGGCCACCAGAAACCGCAGCACGCCGACATGCCAAAGGTCGGTGGCAAAGTAGGTCAGGCCGGAGAAGATCGAATAGAACAGGATGGTCAGCACCATCACGGGTTTGCGCCCCCACTTGTCACCAAGCGACCCAAACAGCAGCCCGCCAAAGGTGCCGCCGGCGAGGAAGATGCCGAGGAAGATGTCGCCCCACTTTTTCGCCTCCGGATCGCCCGGACCCACCCCGAGGATCTCCGCCAGCATGGCACCGCGGGTCAGGTTGAAGAGCTGGCCCTCAAAGGCGTCGAAGACCCAGCCGAGCGAGGCGACGAGCAGGACGAGCCATTGATAGCGGGTGACACCGGAGTACCATTTGGAGGAGGAAGTCATGACAGGCGGAGGAGTGAAGACCGGGGCGTCGCAACCGTGCGACGGAGAGCTGAAACAGGAGTCAACGAACGGCAGCGCTGCCTTTTCCATGGCAACGGGCGTTTCGCTTTTGAAGAGCCGCGGTCGCCGGCTATAGGCAGGTCGGCATGCCCTCCCAGATTCCCGTCACCCCGCCCGCGCGCGTCCTCCACGTGGACAGCTTTGACGCGCTGGTGAGCACACCGATGACCGGCGGAATCAACGCCCTGTGCTGGCGGCGCGAACTGGCGGGCGACTTCGCCGAGGTGGTGGCGGCGCTGGCCGTCGCTGAAGGCATCACCTCGCTGAGCGCGGAAAGCCTGCTCGACCTGAGTTTGAGCGACGAGGGTCGGCAGGCCGTGGCCTGCCTGCTCGAGGATCTGGACCGGCTCGCTGCGCAGGGGTTGCAACCCTCGCTCGACTGCATCAACGGCTACACGCACGCCCCGCAGCCGGGACCGGTGCGCACGGATGTCTGTTCCTTTCATGCCGACAGCGCCACGGTGGAGGCCGACACCTACCTGTGCACCTATCACGGCGCTTCTTCCTGGGGGCTGCTCAACGAAGAGGCCGTGCGCCGGATCGACCAGCCCGACACGCGCGCCGCGCTGCTGCAGGCGTACGGCGGCGCCGATGACGAGGCGTTTCAGGAGTGGCTGGAGGAGCACTTTTACGACCTGCACTATGCACCCCTGCCGGGAGCACAGCCCTACGCCTTCGGCAGGGGCCATCTGTGGCGCATCGCCACGCTCTGGCCGGACTGCCCGGTGCCGCCCTGCATCCATCGGGCGCCGGATCCGGTGCCGGGAGAAAAGCGGCTGCTGTTGATCAGTTAGCGACATCACAAGGGCAGGGTCGTGCCCGGCACGGCGACCGGATACCAGCCCTCGGCATCGGGCTGCACAGGCGGCGGGGTGTCCCACGAGAGATCGTCGGGCACCAGGTTCTCCTGGCTGGCCAGCACCTGCTCCCAAGTGATGACCTGACCGGTGTAGGTCGCCATGCGGCCCATGACCGCCATCAGCGTGCTGTAGGCCGCATACTCGGCGTCGTTGCGATAGCCGCCGGTGCGGACGTTCTCGAAGAAGGCGTCGTGCTCCAGTTGATACGCGTCGGCCCGCTGGCGCCGGCGCTCGCCACCGGGTGGCTTGCCATTGAAGAGGAAGCGACCGTTGGCGGCGAAGTTGGCCGATCCCTTCAGGCCGTGAAAATGCTCGCTGACATCGCGCACGCACTTGCCGCCAATCTGGCAGCACTGGCTGAGCAGGCGGAAGCCGTCGTCATACTCAAACTCGACCGTGTGATGGTCGAAGATCGTGCCGTTCTCGCGCGCCCGGCGCACCTGCCGGCCGCCCTGGCCGGTGGCGCGCACCGGCATGCGCCCCTGCAGCGCCCAGTTCGCCACATCGAGGTTGTGGCAGTGCTGCTCAAGGATGTGATCGCCGCTCATCCAGGTGAAGAAGTACCAGTTGCGGATCTGGTAGTGCAGTTCGCCCTCGCCCGGCTCACGCGGCAGGCCGGGCCGCGAACTGCCATTCCAGTACACCCGGCCATAAACGAGGTCGCCGATCTCGCCAGCGTGCAAACGCTCCACCCCATCCTGGTAGGCCGGATCGTAGCGCCGCTGGAAGCCGACACAGACATTCAAACGCTTGCGCTTGGCCTCCGCGGCCGCCGCCAGCACGCGGCGCACCCCGGTCGCATCCACGGCCACCGGTTTCTCCATGAAGACATGCTTGCCGGCCTTGACCGCCTGCTCAAAGAGGAAGGGCCGCGGCCCGGGCGGCGTGGTGATGAGCACGACATCGGCGAGCTCGAAGGCCTTGCGCCAGTCGCCGAACTCGGTGAACACCTGGTCGGGCGGCACGCTCACCTGGCCCTCATGCTTCTGTCTCAAGATGTCGAGCGCCGCCTGCGCCTTGCCGGCCAGCGGATCCACCACCGCCACCAGCTTCACCGTCGATCCCGCGCTCAGCGCCTGACTGCAGGCGCCGGTACCGCGGCCGCCGCAGCCGATCAGGGCGATCTTGATGTCACCCTCACCGCCGGCGGCAAAGGCATGCGTCGCCGCCGACACCGCAGCGGCGGAAGTGGCGGCCAGGAAGGTGCGTCGGTCAGTCATGCGGGTCGTGGGGGAAGTTGGGTAGAAAAAGGAGGGGTAGAAAGAGGACCGCGCCCTTCAGCTTCCCATCCAAAAGTTGGGTCTTCAAAACTTCAGCAGCTCGCCGACCGGCAGCGGGCGGCCCTGGCGGATGGATTCCTCGGCGACCAGGCAGAGGCCGGCCGACCACAGGCCGTCGAGGCCTGTCGCGGCCGGCGGACGACCGCTGCGCACCATCTCGACGCAGCGGGCGATCTCCTCGCGCAGTTCGAACACCTCGCCGCTGTGCTTTTCGAGCTGGACGTTTTCCAGGGTCTCGCCATCAAAGACCTTGAGGAAGTAGCTGGGCTCGAGGGTGCGGTCGAGCGCGCCGCTCCAGCCGGCCCAGAGGGCGCCCTTGGTGCCGCTCACCTTGACGGTCTGGTGGTGCTCGAAGGCGGCCAGGGTCTGCGACACGACTGCATAGCTGCCGTTCGCGTACTTGAACATGGCACTGAAGTTGTCGAACAGGTTCGGCCGCTGCGGATCACGCGAGTTGCCATAGGCATAGAGCTCCACCGGATCGCCGCTGCCCTGCAGGTACCAGCGGGCGAGATCGAAGAAATGAATCGGTTCCTCGAGCACCCAGCTGCCGACCCGGCTGAGGTCGTAGCGCCAGCCACTGGCGCCGGTGCGGTAGGGTTTGCGCGACAGCTCGACAAGCACGTACTGCGGGTCACCGATCGTGCCGGCCTCGAGGATCTCCTTGATGCGGCCCCACTGGCTGGACAGGCGCAATTCATGCCCCACCGCCAGATGCACACCGTGCTCGCGCGCGCCGGCGACGATGGCCTTGCAGTCGTCGAGGGTGATGGCCATGGGTTTTTCCAGCAGCACATGTTTGCCCCTCGCCATCGCCGCCAGGGCGATCTCGCGATGGGTGTGGCTGGGCGTGGCGATGTCGATCAGGTCGAACTCGGCCTGGGCGACCATCTCCAGGCTGTCGGCAAAAATCTGCGCGTCGGGATACAGCTGGCGCGCCTCGGCGCGCGTCGCCTCCGTGGGCGCGCTGATGGCGACGAGTTGGGCGTCGGGATGGCCGGCGATGGACTGGGCATGGAATTTGCCCCAGGCGCCGAAACCGGCGAGAGCGAAGCGGACGGGATGCATAATGTCGAAGGGAGAATGGGGAATGACGAAGGGTGGGACGGCAGCCTTCAGGGTTGTTTGGCGAGGTTGTGCAAAGCGGTGCGTCGAATCTTGGCGAAGATGAGGTGCAGTCCGTCACCGCCTCTCCGCCGTGGTCAGCGGCGTCACCGGATCGGCAACGCGCCGCTTCTGCAATTCATTCAGCCGGCAGGTGGGCAGTTTCGGCAGGACGTACTTGGCGAAAAGATCGCATTCGTCGAGGTGCGGGTAACCGCTGAGGATGAAGGCGCGGATGCCAAGGTCCATGTAGCGGTTGAGCTTGGCCAGCACCTGATCGGGATCGCCGACAATGGCGCTGCCGCAGCCGCTGCGCGCCAAACCAACGCCGCTCCACAGGTGGTCCTCGATGTAAAGATCCTGGGCCTGGGCACGCAACTCGTCCTGGCGCTGCACGCCGTAACTTTGGCTGTCCTGCGAGCGCGCCTTGATCTCGGCGCCCTTCTCCGGGGTCAGCCGCGAGATGAGCCGATCAGCCGCCGCCCGCGCCTCGGCCTCGGTCTCGCGCACGATGACGTGGCCGCGAAAACCAAAATCGATCGTGCGCCCGTGGGCGGCGGCTTTTTCCGCCATGCCCTGCATCGTCGCGGCGATGCGGTCCTCGGTCTCCGGCCACATGAGGAAGACATCGCAGTGCTTGGCGCACAATTCCTGGGCCGCCGGCGAGATGCCTCCGAAGTACAGCAATGGCCCGCCGTTCTGCTGGTAGGGCTTGGCCGGTTCGGTGTTGGGCAGGCTGATGTTGTAAAAGTCGCCCTTCCACTCAAATGGCCCGTCGGTGCGCCACAAGCCCTGCAGGATCTGGATGATTTCACTGGCGCGGGCATAGCGCGTCTCGTTGCTCTCCTTCAAGCCGGGCATGTCCGAGGAGATGATGTTGATGCAGAGGCGGCCCTTGGCGATGTGGTCCACCGTGGCAATGGCGCGCGCCAGCATCGGCGGCCAGACCTCGCCCATGCGCAGGGCCACCAGCTGGTTGATCTGCTGCGTCTGCGGCGCCAGCGCGGCGGCAAAGGTCAGGGCATCCTGACCGGCGATCCAGCCGGAGGGCAGCAGGATGTTCTGAAAGCCATGGGCGTCGGCCCTGCGGACGATGTCGCCACAGTGCTCGTAACTCGAGCGCAGGGCGCCGTCGGGCACACCGAGAAATTCATAGTCATCGGAACAGAGCGCCGAAAACCAGGCGACTTCACATTGACGATCGGGAGTGCGGATGGGGAGCATGGTGGAAAAGGATCAAGGCGTCAAAGACGGCGCACGCGCAGGTTGCGGTAACGGACCGTGCCGGCGTACTTCTCGCCGCCGTGCAGTTGCAGGCCGAGGTGGCCGGTGGCGGGATGCACACTCGCCGGCTCGCGATGCTGCAGGATCTGCACGCCGTTCACCCAGGTGGTGATCGTCGGCGGATCGCCGGTGATGCGCGCACGCACCTCGTTCCAGTCGCCGGCCCGCCAGAAATGCCGCCACGCCTCCGGCAGCACCGGGCAGGTCTGGGTGTCATGTTCGTTGAGGGCGATGACCTCCGGAGTGTCGCCGAAGGTGTAGTTGCGCACGCCACGGCGTTTCCAGATGCCCTCGCCGAGGATGCCGCCGATCGTGCCACCCGGATGGTAGTCGATCAGGCACTGGTAGGCCTTGCCATCCGGCGTGCAGCGCAAAAACAGCCCGCTGTCCGGCCCAAAATCATTGCGCGTCTCCAATACGACCTCGACATCGCCAAACGCCGCCTCGGTCAGCAGCAAACCGCCGTTGCCGGGTGTGTCCTGATCACCGGCAATGGCTCCGTCTTCGACCCGCCAACGCCCGGCGGTTCGGTTGCCGCTGGCCCGGCTGTGCGGACTCAGGGCCGAGGGCTTCCAACCGGCCAGGCTGCGTCCATCAAAGAGCGACTGCCACTCACCCTCCGCCGCGCGCAACGGCGCAACGAAGAGACCGCAGGCGGCTTGCAGAACACGGCGACGACAGAGGGCAGACATGCTTTTATTTATTTCAAAAGCAAATTAAGTAATTGCCAGGCCGGTCCTGGCAAGCTTAAAATCCCTCGCAGCCGCGCTTTTTTCATGCCCGCCTCCGCTCCCACCCCGCGCGTCGCCATCCTCGGCGGCGGCTTCAGCGGCGTTCTAACCGCCGTCAACCTCGTCCGCCTCGGCGCCGATCCCGCCCGCTTGTCCCTGGTCAATGCCGGCCGTCCCGCCGCCCGCGGGGTCGCCTACGGCACCCGCCGGCCCGAGCACCTGCTCAATGTCGCCGCCCGCAACATGTCGGCCTTTCCCGACCGACCCGACGACCTGCTCGGCTGGCTGCGCACCCGCGCCGACTTTGACCTCGTGCCCGAGGCCGAGCTGCGCGAGCGCTTCATCCCGCGCACGGTCTACGGCGACTACCTGCGCGCGCTGCGCCATCATCATCTTGCCGGTTCGCAACATCTCGAGGCAGAGGCAATCGATGTCGAGGCCGATGGCACGGTGCACCTCGCCGACGGCCGTCGCCTGCTGGCCGAGCGCATCGTGCTCGCCACCGGCAACGAGGCGCCGGCGGAGTTGCCCGGCGCCGCCGGCCTGGCGGATCACCCGGCCTGGGTCGGCAATCCCTGGCTGGCCTGGCATGAAAAACTGCCGCCGGACACCGGCACGATCATCCTGCTCGGCACCGGCCTGACCACGGTCGATGCGGTCATCACCCTGCGCGCGCTGGGCTGGCTCGGCCGCATCCACGCGGTCTCCCGCCATGGCTGGCTGCCGCAGGCGCACTTCCGCGGCATTGAATACGACGCCTTCCCGCCGACCGACACCGACCTCGCCGGGCTCGGTCTTGACCGCCTCGCCGCGCTCATGGAGGCGCACTGCGCACGCCTGCGCGAACTCGGCGCCAACCCGGCCATCATTGTCGACAAGCTGCGCCCGCACACCCAGCGGATCTGGCAGGCTTTCACTGCCGCTGAGAAACTCCGCTTCGCCCGCGATCACGCCGCGCGCTGGAACATCCTGCGCCACCGCATCGCCCCGGAAATCCACGCCCAGATCGCCAGCGCCCAGCTCACCGGCCAGTTGCAGGTGCACGCGGCGCTGATCGAGCAGGTCGCCGCCGCCGGCAACCGGGTTCGTGTCGATCTCGCCGGCGGCCGCAGTTTGGAGGGTGATCTCGTCATCAACGCCACCGGTCCGCAGACCCGCTTCAGCGCCACCCGCTCGCCGCTGCTGCAAAACCTGCTGCGCCGCGGCCTCATCGCTCCGGATGAGCTCGACCTCGGCCTGCGCATCGAGCCCGACCATGTCGCCGTCGACGCAGCGGGCCGGCGCTCACCGCAGTTGCTCGCGCTCGGCCCGCTGCTGCGCGGCACGTACTGGGAAACCATCGCCGTGCCCGAACTGCGCGGCCAGGCCCTGCGCGTCGCCCAAACCCTGCTCGGTCAGGCTCCAGCCACGTCACCAACACCGGTGATGATGGAGTACATGATCTGAGCGGCCTTCACTTGTGCCGCCAGCGATCCCCGGTCTGCATCAAGGCCCGCGGCGACTCGCCGTCCAGCCAAGCGCGCGCGGCCGCATCCTCCTTCAACCAGGCATCCCAAAACGCCGTGCTGAGCGCCAAAATCACCCGGTGATGGTTCGGATTCCGCGGCGCTTCAGCGCCGAAATCCGGTCGGTCCGTGAAGGCGAAATGACTCGCCTCATGCAGCACCAATTCATATTTGCCGCCCGGCGGCAAGGCGGGATAAACACCCAGGCGCGAGGCCACATCGGCCGCGCCAATTGTCGCCCCACCGATGCGGGCGACATCGTTCGTGCCGGTCATCAGCAGCCAGGGCAGGCGCACCTGGCCAAACGCTTGCTCAGGTGCCGCGCGCGCCGGTGTGCTTGGGCTGAAGATGACAGCGGCCTTCAGCCGGGGATCGGTGAAGCGCGCCCCGCCCACGGGCAGGCTCTGGCCGCAGACCGCCTGCGTGGTCACCGCGCCGAACGAATGCCCACTCATGCCGATGTGCTGCAGGTTGAGTCGGCCGGCCAGCGGATGCTCCGCCAGGCGCTGCCAGACCTCGAGCTGATCCAGTACCGCCGGTACATCCTGCACCCGCGCCAGGAAATTGGCCGGATTGGCCGCGACCTGCATGGCCAGGGCGCGCCGGGCCGGCGGCAGATCCTTCCAGATCGACTCGTCACTGCCGGGATGCTGCAAAAATACAGCGACGTAGCCGCGCGCCGACCAGTGGCGTCCCAGGAAGGCACTGCCCTCGCGGCTGCCACCAAGACCATGACTGAACAGCACCACCGGTGCCGGCTTCGCCACGCTCGGCAGATACACGCGCAAAGGGATCTCGCGACGGCGTGCTTCGTCGCGACAGGACAGATCCAGGGGCGCGGGCAGCGACGCGGCCGGCAGGGCCAGCGGATCGTAGGCGACCGCCTTCAGCGCGGTCATCAGCAGGAACAGGAGAACTTTCATGAGGGTCCTCTCTACAACCGCCGAAACGGCTCCGGGATGCAGGCACTTCACACTTTCTCCTGCGCCGCCCGACCAAAGGTCACCGCCACCAGACTGAGCGTCGCCACCGAACTCAGCGGCATCAGCACCGCCGCCGCCAGCGGACTCAGATGCCCCATCAGGCCGGCGATCACCGTCGCGATGTTGTAGCAGACCGAGAAGGCAAACACCCGCCGCGTCGCGCGCTGGTGCACGGCCGAGAGGTCGAGCAGGCTGCTGACAAAGCGCAGGCTGTGGCCCAGGAAAAAGAAGTCGGCCTTCTGCTCCAAAAAACTCCGCCCGCCCACCGGACTGCCGGCACACAGGGCGGCATCAAACGCCAGGCTGTCGTTGGCGCCGTCGCCGATGTACAGCGTGTCATCCCGGTTGTGCTGCGCCACCCAGGCGGCCTTTTCCTCCGGGGTCAGCCGCGCCTGCCAGTCGCTCGCGCCCAAACCCAGCTGGCCGGCAATGTCGGCCACCTTTTCCTCGCGATCGCCGCTGAGGATGTGCACCAACAGGCCGCGCCGGCGCAGGCCGCGCACCTCCTCGACCGACTCCCCGCGCAGCTCGTCGCGGAAACGAAACTCCGCGAGCGGTTCGCCGTCGCAGGCAAAGCGTGCGTCGGCCACCGGCGACCGCCCCAGCGTCCAGCGCCGGCCCCCGGCATCGGTGCAGACCAGCCCCTGACCGACCGCTTCCTCGACCGAGCCGGCCGTACTCGCTGACTCAGCCGGGCCGAGCGCATCGAACAGGCTGCGGCTGACCGGGTGCAGGTTGCCGGTGACCAGGGCGCGCAGGGCGGCACGCGCGTCGTGGTCGAGCGCACCCAGCGCCTCGGGGTTCTCCAGCACGGGGTTTTCCAGCGTCAGCGTGCCGGTCTTGTCGAAGACCACCCGGCGCACGCGCCGCAGCCGCTTCCACAGCGCCAGCGTGCGCACAAAGACCCCGCGGCGCTCGGCACGCGCGGCCGCCAATTCCTCGGCCAGCGGCACCGCCACGCCGAGGGCGCAGGGACAGGAAACCACAAAAATGGAGATCATCACCTGCAGGGCCTGCGCCACCCCTTCACCGCGCCACCACCAGCCGACCGCGCCGGCCAGACCGACGGCAATGACAAGGCCCAGGTACCAGCGCAGCAGGCGCTCCAGACCGCGATCGCGGAACTCGCCCGGTTTGCGGGCTTCGAGCAGGCGCCGCAGCGTGCTGTCCGGCCAGGCCTCCAGCGCCTCGGCTTCCAGAGGCGCGAGACCGATGTTGAGCGCACCCGAGGGCAGCAACTGGCCCGGCTCGCGCCGCTGTGCCTCGCTTTCGCCATTGATCCACTCCAGGCTCACCGAGCCGGCCGCGTTGAGCAACTTTGACGCCACCGGCACCGACTGCCCCGGCTTGACCGCATAGCGCACCCCCGCCTGCAAAGCGGCGAGCGGCCGCGCCTTGCCGTCGTCGAGAAAGGTCACCCGCTCCGGGATCGAGGTGTCGCGCATCAGCTTGCGCCGGTTGCGCTCCACCGCCGCCTGCTGCGCCCAGCGACCCGCCAGCATGAGGAAGATGAAGATGGCGACAAAATCAAAATACTTCAGCCCCTCGACCCCGGCCAGCCAGCCGCCGACCGATCCCGCGTAGGCGGCGAGAATGCCGAGGGCGATCGGTGTGTCGATGTGCAGCGTGCCGGCCTGCAGGCTGCGCCAGGCGCGCTCGATGAAGTAGGAACCGCCGACCAGCATTGCCAGCGTCGCCGAGGCCGCGGCGATCAAATCAAACCAGGAGGCAAAGGCGAAGTCGGCCGGCATGCCGAAGTAGGCCGGCAGCGAGAAGGCCATGGCGTTCATGGCAAAGGCCCCGCACACGCCCATGCGCCGTTCCAGACCCGAGGCCTGCTTGCGCCCGCCGGCCTCGTCCTCCTCGCGCGGCGGACCGACCAAATAACCGAAGCGCTGCAGCTCCCGGGCAAAGCCGGCAGCGTCAAAGACGCCCGCCTCGACGATGAGCACCAGCGTGCCGTGCACGACGTCGATGTGGACGCGCAGACCGCCCGGCTGACGGGCAAAGAGTTTTTCGATCAGCCAGACGCAGCCGACGCAGGACACGCCCTGCAGGGCCAGACGCAGCTCAGCCGGTTGGCCCTCGCCCGCGCGCCCGGCCTCAAGGGCGGCGAGCTGTTCCAGCCATTCATAGTCGCGCTCGCGCAGCGCCTGCGGCGACACCGGCGGCAGCGATTTGCCGCCCTTCAGGTCGTAGAAGTGGTCGAGCCCCTGCGCGTGCAGCAGTTCCGCCACGTAGGCGCAGCCCGCGCAGCAAAAGCCGTCGCCCCGCCCCGGCGGGACGGGCGCACCACAGTGCTTGCAGGAGGAGAGGTCGGCCATGCGCGCGGCAGTCTGCAACAGCTTCCGTCACCCCGCATCCCCGACCTTGGCAAGGAAGGCGCGCGAATTGCGGGCGGCTGGGCATGGAGCCAAGGACGGAAAGCTGGAAGGATCGGACTCCAGGAGTTCAACCCATCATGCGATGGCAAGCCTGTCGCGGGCTGCGCCCGATGCCAGCCACTCTCCACTCTCCACTCTCCACTCTCCACTCTCCATGCTCCATGCTCCCCGCTGACAGACCGGCCCGTGTGCAACGTTGTCACGGCGATGAAAACGCTGCTGCTGACCCTGTCACTCTTCGTCCTGCTGTCGCCCGGCGCCGGCGCGGCGGAGAGACGCCCGAACTTCCTCTTCCTCATCTTCGATGACCTGAGCTGGGACAGCGTCGGCGCCTATGGCAACACCTGGATCAAGACGCCAAACCTCGACCGCCTGGCCCGCGAGGGTGTGCGGTTCCGCCATGCCTTCACCTCGAACCCGAAGTGCAGCCCCTGTCGCGCCAGCATCCTGACCGGACGCAACAGCTGGCAGCTCGAGGAACTGTCGGTCCACAACAGCGTCTTCCCGCGCAAGTTCGAGGTCTATCCCGACCTGCTGGAGGCGGCGGGTTATGCGGTCGGTCTGACCGGCAAGGGCTGGGGGCCGGGCGACTTCAAGAACCACGGCCGCACCCGCAACCCGGCGGGACCGTCGTTCGACGAGCACAAGTCCGAGCCGCCGGCGAGCGCCATCGGCAAGCTCGATTACGCGCGCAACTTTGAGGCCTTCCTGGCGCAGCGCCCGAAGGACGCTCCGTTCAGTTTCTGGATGGGCTTCCAGGAGCCGCACCGCGCCTATGAACTGCACTCGGGCGTGCGCCTCGGCAAAAAGCTCGAGGATGTGGTCGTGCCGCCTTACTTTCCCGATGTGCGCGCCGTGCGCAGCGACCTGGCCGATTACGCCGTCGAGGTCGAATGGGCCGACGCCCACATTGGCCGGACCCTGGCCGCGCTGGAGGCGGCGGGCGAACTCGACAACACCCTCATCATCGCCACCTCGGATCACGGCATGCCCTTCCCCTTCGTGAAGGGCCAGATCCACGAGGACGGCTTCCGCCTGCCGCTCATC
Source organism: uncultured bacterium (assembly GCA_966252325.1). Classification (GTDB taxonomy): domain Bacteria; phylum Verrucomicrobiota; class Verrucomicrobiia; order Verrucomicrobiales; family Verrucomicrobiaceae; genus Prosthecobacter. Next base: position 164,568 of record CBINON010000005.1, read on the forward strand.
GCCCGCTGGGGCGGGGTCATCAGGCCGGGCCGGGTCGTCGACGACTTCATCAACGTCCGTGACCTGGCGCCGACCTACCTCGAGCTGGCCGGCCTGCCGGCGCATCCGCAGATGACCGGCCGCAGCCTGGCCAACCTGCTGCGCTCGGAGAAATCGGGCCTGATTGAGGGCCGCGACGTCATGCTGGCGGGCAAGGAGCGCCACGACCTGGGCCGGCCGAACAACCTGGGTTACCCGGTGCGGGCCATCCGTACCCCGGAGTTCCTGTATGTGCGCAACTACCACCCCGAGCGCTGGCCGGCCTGCAACCCGGAGACCAACTTCGGCAACTGCGATGACAGCCCGACCAAGGAAGTCGTCAAACTGCTCGGCGGCCACTTCTTCGACCTCAGCTTCAACTTCCGGCCCGCCGACGAGCTGTACCGGCTGAGCGATGACCCGCACGGCGTGCGCAACCTGGCGAACGACCCGGCCTACGCCGGCGTCATGACCGAGCTGCGCGAGCGCATGATCAACCTGCTCAAGGCCGAGGGCGACCCGCGCGCGCTCGGCAACGGCGCGATCTTCAACACCTATGAATACACGGGTGCCAATCCCTCGAAGAACTGGAACCTCTGGCTGAAGGCGCAGGACGAGCGGCTCAGCGCCGAGGCGGAGGAACGGGCGCGGGCGCAGAAGAAGGCACCCCGGCCGCGGCCCCAGCCCGCGCCTTGACTCGCGCGGCGGCCTGATTCAAGAGAGATCATGCAACTCATCTCCGGAACCGCCGTCGCCGAAAAAGTCCTCGAGGAATGCCGCCGTGACATCGCCGAGCTGGCGGCCGCCGGACGTCGCCCAGGCCTCGCGGTCGTGCTCGTCGGCGATGATCCCGCCTCGCGCGCCTATGTGCGCTCCAAGGACAAGAAGTGCCGCGAGCTCGGCCTGCACTCGGTGAAGCTCGAGCTGCCGGCAACGACGAGCCAGGACGAGCTGCTCGCCCACGTGCACGCCCTCAACGAGGATCCGGCCATCCACGGCATCCTCGTGCAGAGCCCGCCGCCGGCGCACATTGACGAAGCCGCCATCGTGCGCGCCATCGACCCGGCCAAGGACGTCGACGGCTTTCACCCGGTCAACGTCGCCAAGCTGGCGCTGGAGGACCCGACCGGCTTCGTGCCCTGCACCCCGCTCGGCTGCCAGCGCCTGCTGATCGACGCCGGCATCGAAACGAAGGGCGCCGAAGTCGTCGTGCTCGGGCGCAGCATGATTGTCGGCAAGCCGATGGCCCTGCTGCTCATGACCAAGGGGGTGGGCGGCGATGCGACCGTCACCGTCGCCCACTCGCGCACCCGCGACCTCGCCGCCATCACCCGCCGCGCCGACATCCTCATCGCCGCCATTGGCCGGCCCGAGTTCGTCCGCGCCGAGCACGTCAAGGAAGGCGCGGTGGTCATCGATGTCGGCATCAACCGGGTCGAGGCGCCGGGCACGGACAAGGGCTACAAGCTGGTGGGCGACGTCGCCTTCGACGAGGTTGCGCCGAAGTGCCGCGCCATCACGCCGGTGCCGGGCGGGGTTGGACCGATGACGATCGCCATGCTCATGGCCAACACCGTCAAGGCCTGCCGGCAGGCGGCGCACTGAGGCGTGCTTGACGCCGGCAGAGGCGACGCGTAAGCAGCAGCGTCCATGGATGCCCTCACCCTTGTTCTCTTCGTTCTCGGCCTGGTCCTGCTCGTTGTCGGCGCGGAAATCCTCGTGCGTGGCGCCGCCCGCCTGGCCGCCGCCTTCGGCATCCCGCCGCTGGTCATCGGCCTGACCGTGGTGGCCTTCGGCACCAGCTCGCCGGAACTGGCGGTGAGCGTGCAATCGGCCTGGGCCGGCCAGCCCGACCTGGCGGTTGGCAACGTCCTCGGCAGCAACATTTTTAACGTCCTGCTCATCCTCGGCCTGTCGGCCGTGATCACGCCCCTGGTCGTGTCGCGCCAGCTCGTGCGCCTGGATGTGCCGATCATGATCGTCATCTCGGCCGCCCTCGTGCCACTCGCCCGCGACGGCGTCATCAGCCGCCTCGATGGCGCCCTGCTGGCGATCGGTCTGGCTGCCTACATCCTCCTGCAGATTCGCCTCGCGCGGCGCGAGCCCGCGGCCGGCCAGGGTGGCGAATTCGCCGAGGAGTACGGCGCTCCGGCCCGCGGCGCCAAGGCCATTGCCCTCAACCTTGGCCTGGTCGTCGGCGGCCTGGTCCTGCTCGTGCTTGGCTCGCGCTGGCTGGTCGATGGCGCGGTGATGATGGCGCGCGCCATGGGCGTCAATGAACTCGTCATCGGCCTCACCATTGTTGCCGCCGGCACCTCCCTGCCCGAGGTCGCCACCTCGGTCATTGCCGCCCTCAAGGGCGAACGCGACATCGCCGTCGGCAATGTCGTCGGCAGCAACATCTTCAACATCCTCTGCGTGCTCGGCCTCAGCGCCGTCGTCGCACCGGCCGGCCTGCCGGTGTCGGAAGGCGCGCGCGACTTCGATCTCTGGGTCGTGCTGGCGGTGGCGGTCGCCTGCCTGCCGGTCTTCTTCACCGCCGGCGGCACCATTCGCCGCTGGGAGGGGCTGGTCTTCCTCGCCTACTACGGCGCCTACACCCTCTACCTGTTCTTCGACGCCACGCATCATGCAGCGCTGCCGACCTACTCGCGCATGATGTGGGTCTTTGTCCTGCCGCTCACCGCCCTGACCCTGGGCGTCACCCTGCTGCAGGAATGGCGCGCCCGCAGCGCCGGCCGGCGTTGAACCGACTTCACGCCGCGTCCACCGCGTCACTTTGACAGGGACACGCCGCTCGCGGCGTTGATGCTGGCGCATGATCCGACTTCTCGTTCTCCCGCTCGCCGCCGCCTCCCTGCTCTCCGCCGCTGACTGGCCCGAATGGCGCGGCCCCGGCGGTCAGGGCCGGGCCGAGGCCGCCGGCGACCTGCCGCTCACCTTCAGCGAAACCTCGGGGGTCGCCTGGAAAACCCCGCTGCCCGGGCGCGGACACTCGACCCCGGTCGTGCAGGGCAACCACCTCTGGCTGACCACGGCCCTCGAAAAAGCCGCGGACCCGGCCGAGGCCGAGCGCCGGCTCAAGGCCAACACCGGCGACCAGCCGGTCACCGTGCTGGCCTCGGTCAGCCTGCGCGCCCTCTGCGTCGACCGCAGCACGGGCAAACTGCTGCACGACCTCGAGCTGCTCAACGTCGCCGAGCCGCAGTGGTCGCACCAGCTCAACAGCTACGCCTCGCCCAGCCCGGTCCTGGACCAGGGCCGGCTGTACGCCCACTTCGGCAGCCTTGGCACCGCCTGCCTCGACACCGGGAGCCTGCAGGTGCTGTGGACGAACCGCGAGCCGCAGGTCATGCACGAGAACGGCCCGGGTTCCTCGCCGGTGCTCTGGCAGGACAAGCTCATCGTCCATTTCGATGGCAGCGACGCCCAGTTCATTGCCGCCTTCGACACGGCCACCGGCAAGCTCGCCTGGAAAACCGCGCGCAGCGGCGAGATGGATCCGCGGCCGCAGCAGCGCAAGGCCTACGGCACGCCGCTGATCGTCGAGATGAACGGCGCCCCGGTGGTGGTCAGTCCGGCCGCGAACTGGGTCTACGGCTACGAGCCGGCCAGCGGTCGCGAGCTCTGGAAGATCGCCTACGACGGCCTCGGCTTTTCCATGCCGGTGCGTCCGGTGGCCGACGCCGAGCGCTTCTATGTCGGCACCAGCTACGGCAAGTCGCAGGTGCTGGCGGTGAAGTACGCGGGCGTGAAAACGCCGGAGGTCGCCTGGCGCAACCCGAAGAACGCGCCCAAGATGGCCTCGCCGGTGCTCGCCAACAACCTGCTCTTCTACGTCGACGACGGCGGCATCCTCAGCTGCGTGGAGCCGGCCACCGGCGAGGTGCACTACCGCGAACGCCTCGGCGGCAAGTTCAGCGCCTCCCCCATTGCCGCCAACGGCAAACTCTACTTCTGCAGCCGCGAAGGTGTGATCTCGGTCGTGCCCGCGGAAAAAAGCTTCCGCATCGAGGCGCAGAACAGCCTCGACGGCTCCCTCATGGCCAGCCCGGTGGCTCTGGACGGCGCGCTCTACCTGCGCACCGAGGCGGCCCTGTACCGGATCGGCCCGTCCCGCTGAGCCACCTCGGCGACATCGGTCTCCGTGGCTCACTCCAGATAATACGTCGAACCGCGCGGGGCCGGTGTCAGCCGCGAGGGCCGCTGCATCGGCGGCCAGGGCGGACGGGTGGATGACACCGGCAACAGGCTGCCCAGCACGCGTCCGGGCAGCGACCGTTCAGGCGGCGGCGGTGGCGCCTGCACCGCCCAAGAGGTCGGCCGCGGCGGGGTACTGCCGACAATTTTCACCGGCGTGCCCAGCGGCGTCTCGCGGAAAAACACGTGGGCCATGTGCGGCGGCAGGCGGATGCAGCCGTGCGAGGCGGGGAAGCCTGGCAGGTAGCCCTCGTGCATGCCCACCGCGCCGGTGACGCGCATGAAGTAGCGCATGTCGGCCCCGTCGAAGCGCGCACCCGCCGGCTTGGGATCCTTGCGCACATCGACCTCCTTCTGCAGGATGTTGCCCTGGGCATCGACGTAGTTGCCGTAGAGCGACGACTTGTGGTCGCGGTTCTTCTGCGTGATTTTGAAGTTTCCGGTCGGCGTGGAGTAGCCCTCGCGCCCGGACGAGATGGTCGACACCCCCGCGAGCTGCCCAGCCTTGTAGTAGTAGATGCGCTGCTCGCTGAGGTTGATCGTCATCGAGGGGCTGCCGGAAAGGTGGTCGCCCCTCCACCAGGAGTCGTCATGGAACGACGGACGGCTTGGAGTGGCAACCCTTTCCCCGGGAGCGATGGGTATGCGTTCGACATACCAGCCGCCGCCGGGTGCCTGCCGGCGCACCTCGCGGTATTGCGGACCGACCGTGCAGGAAACCTGCATGAAAAGACTCGACACCAGCAGGCAGGCACAGGAGAGCTTCATGACGGTGAGTGGGTTACGGACGCCGGCCCCGTTCGGAAACCCGGGTCGGCCGCCAGACCGGCCGGCGGAATCCCCCCCAGAACCGCGCTCAGTCTTCCCCATCCGCGGCATTTTTGCCACCAACAATAATGCCGCGTTTCGTCGAGGCGACGAATTCAGTGAAGGCGGCCGCCTCGGGCGACAGCTCACCGGCGCGCAGTTCCTCGACCGCCTGGGCGTTGTTGAGACCGCTGCGGTAGACCTTGCGGAAGGCCTGGCGGATGGCGCGGATTTGGTCGCGGCTGAAGCCGGCGCGCTGCAAGCCGACCAAGTTGAGGCCGCGGGCGCGCGCCGGATTGCCGTCGGCGGTGCAGAAGGGCGGCACGTCCTGGACGACCTTCGAGCAGCCACCGATGATGGCGCGGGTGCCGATCCGGCAGAACTGGTGGACGGCGCTGAGGCCGCCGAGGATGACGTGGTCCTCCACCGTCACATGGCCGGCGAGGGTGCCGTTGTTGGAGAAGATGACGTGATTGCCGACGATGCAGTCGTGCGCGATGTGGACGTAGGACAGGAAATGGTTGTGGCTGCCGATGATTGTCTTGTCACCCGGGCTCGTCGCGCGATGAACGGTGCAGAACTCGCGGAAGGTGTTGCCGTCGCCCACCTCCAGCCAGGTCGGCTCGCCCCGGTACTTGAGGTCCTGGGTCTGCTGGCCGATCGAGGTGTAGGCGTAGAACTGGTTGTCGCGGCCGATCTTGGACGGGCCCAGGATCGTCACGTGATGCTGCAGATGGCAGCCGTCGCCGAGCTCGACCTGGGCGCCGACGATGCAGTAGGGGCCGACCGTGACACCGTCGCCGAGGCGGGCCGAGGGATCGATGAGGGCGGTGGGATGGATCGAATTCACGGGCGGGGCGGGGGTCGCTTCAGCGGTCGACGACGCTGAACATGAGGTCGGCCTCGGAAACCACCTGGCCATTGACGATGCAGCGGCCGGCAGCCTGGGCGATGCTGCGCTTCACCTTGAGCATCTCGGTTTCAATGATGAGGGTGTCGCCGGGCAGGACCGGCTTGCGCCACTTGACGTTGTTGGCGCTCATGAAGTAGCCGATTTTGCCCTGGTTGCCGGGCATGCGCAGCAGGACGATGCTGGCGACCTGGGCCATGGCCTCGAGCTGGAGCACGCCGGGCATGATCGGGTGACCGGGGAAGTGGCCCTGGAAGAAGGGCTCGTTGATCGTGACGTTCTTGACGCCGGTGCACTTGTTCTCGCCCTCGAAACCGACGATGCGGTCAACCAGCAGGAAGGGGTAGCGGTGCGGCAGGATGCGCATCACCTCGTTGATGTCGAGCACGGCCTCGCCGCTGGGGATGTTGATGGTCGGCGGCACCATGGCGCGCATGGCGTTGTACTGGGCGACCACCGCGCGCGCCATCTCCGTGTTCGGACCGTGGCCCGGGCGCACGGCAATGACGTGGCCGCGGATGCGCTTGCCGGAGAGCATGAGGTCGCCGACGATGTCGAGGATCTTGTGGCGGACGAACTCGTCGTTGAAGCGCAGCGGCTGCTTCGAAAGCAGGGTCTCGCCGCGAACGACGACGGCAGCCTCGAGGGTGCCGCCCTTGATCAGGCCCTTCTCCATGAGCGGGGCGATGTCCTCGTAGTAGACGAAGGTGCGCGCCGGGGCGATTTCCTTCTCGTAGGTCTCCGGGTTGATCTCCAGCGACAGGTACTGGGTGAAGCGGCCGCCCGGGCCGACATTGGTGCAGCTGACGCGGAATTTCTTGTCGGGCACGATGGTCAGGATCGTGCCGTCGCGGGTCTCCTGGTAGATTGGCTCGCGGATCTCGAAAATCTTGCGCGGCTCCAACTGCTCCTGCAGGCCGGCCTTCTTGATCAGCTCGACGAAAGGCTGGGAACTGCCGTCGACGATCGGCGGCTCGTTGGCGTCCATCTCAATGATGGCGTTGTCGACCCCCATGCCGGTGAGGGCGGAGATCACGTGCTCGACGGTGTGCACATTGACACCACCCTCGGCGATCGTGGTGGCGCGCTCGACTTTCTGGACCTTTTCGACCAGGGCCGGAATGAAGGGCTTGTCCTCCAGATCCATGCGCCGGAACTTGAAACCGAAGTTCTCCGGCGCCGGCTGCAGGGTCAGGGTCACCTGCTCGCCGGTGTGCAGCGAGGTGCCGGTGATCGAGGCGGCCTTGGCGAGGGTGTGTTGGCGGTCGGATGCAGACATGGGCGCAGGCGTTGTAGCCGCGCGCCGGAGCGGGGTCAAAGGAAAATCCGGCACCCGCCGGCCCGCCGGCAGGTGGAGAAATCGGCGGATTTTGGAAGCGCCCGCCCCTTGTGCCAGGGCCATTCCGGGCCATCTTGAGACATGCCGATTTACGTCCTGCATGGGTCCGCCGCCCCGCGCCGCGCCGGCTGGCGCACCGTCCTGCGCCTCGGCGCCGGCCTGCTGCTGGCCTCCGTCCTGATCTCGCTCCTGGTCTTCCTCGGCGCCTTCATTGCGGCCATCGGCCTGGTCGTCTCGGCCGTCGCCGCCGTCGTCTACGCCGTGCGCTCGCGCCTGCCGGTCTCCCGGCCGCCGGAACCCCCGCCTCCGGCCGAACCGGCCCCGCCGGGCGAGGCCCGGGTCATCGAGGTCGACGAAATCATCGTCCGGCGCTGACCGATTTTCCGGTTGCCCCGCCGGGGAGGGCGGCTTACTTGCGCGCCCACCGAACCGCCCGCACGCCATGCTCGAATTTTTCCGCCGCCACCGAGGTGCCTTCCTGATCACCGTCACCGTGGTCATCATCATCAGCTTCTCCGTCTGGGGCGGCTGGAAATCGGGGCGTGACAGCCTCCAGGCCCAGGCGACCGATCCCGCCTTCGAGGTCTACGGCCGCACCTACACCTTGGCCGAGGCCGAGCGCCTGGGCCGGCGCATGCAGATCATCTACAATCTGCAGTTGTTCGACCTCATGTCCGGCCTGTCGCGCAGCGGCGGCGGCGCCGACGTGGCGATCAACCAGGTCATCCTGCAGCGCGAGATGGACCGCCTCGGCGTGACCCCGAGCGATGCCGAGGCCAAGGCCGCCCTGGAGAAGCTGCCAGTCCTCATGGAAAACGGCGCGTTCAGCCCGCAGCGCGCCTACAGCGCCGAACAGATGCTCGGCGCCTACGGCCTCAACGGCGCCGACATGCTGGAAATCGTCAAGCTCAGCGTCGGCCTCACCAAGCTGCGCGCCCTCGCCGGCGGCAACTACGTCGCCGGCCCGCTGGAGATCGAAAAGAGCTACGCCAGCGAGCACCAGACCCTCAAGGTCGCGACGATCGCCTTCAAGTTGGACGATTACAAGAAGACCGCCAAGGTGACCGACGAGGAAATCGCCAAGTACTACGAGGAGAACAAGGAGACCTACAAGACCGCCGAGAAGCGCGCCCTGCGCTACGTCTTCTTCGAGAACCCGAAGGAGCAGGAGAACGTCCCGCTCGAGGAGCGCCAGAAGCGCCAGCGCGAGGTCGTTGAGCGCGTCAACAAGTTCAACGATGCCAGCATCGCCCCCGGCGCCAAGTTTGAGGCCATCGTCAAAGAGCTCAAGGAAACCGAGCAGAAGACGGAACTGTTCACCCGCGAAGCCGCCCCCGAGGCGCTGAAGAACGAGGCCGAGCTGCTCGACATGGCCTTCGCCCTCAATCCGGACTCGCGCCCGATCAGCGACCCGATCAAGGGCGCCAACGGCTACTACATCTTCACCGTCAGCCAGCGCGAGGAGTCGAAGCAGCAGGAACTCGCCGAGGTGAAGGACAAGGTCCGCGAGGTCCTCGTCGCCCAGAAGGCCCAGGAAGGCCTGACCACGGCGGTCAACGACGCCCGCGAAGCCCTCAGCAAGGGCCTCGGCGAAGGCAAGAAAATCGCCGACCTCGCCAAGGAACTGAAGCTGACCCTGTCGCCCGTCAGCGAGCTCACCGTTTCCGAACCGCCGGCCGAACTGGCCAACGCCTACGAGATCGCCGGCGCCGTGCGCGACCTGCCCGCCGGCGGCCTCAGCGCCAGCATCGACATCGAAGCCGGCGCCCTGCTCGCCTACGTCGAGGCCAAGGAACTGCGCAAGCGCGAGGATGCCGCCGCCCTGCGCGACAACCTCGCCCGTGCCCGCGCCGACATGGAGCAGCGCCGCCTTTTCGACACCTGGTTTGCCAAGCTGCGCGACGCCGCCAAGCCGCGCCTGCTGCTCCAGGAAACGGCGGAGGGCGCCTGAGGCACCCCGCCATGAGCGATCCCGCCGCCGAGCTCGAGGCCCTCTTTGACGAGGCCAACGGCCACCTCGCCCTCGGCGAGCTCGACGCGGCGGTCGCCCTGTACCGGCGCTGCGTCGGCCTCGACCCGCAGTTTTTCGACGGCTGGCACGCGCTCGGCATGGCCCTGCTCAAGATCGGCGAGGTCAAGGAGGCGATCGGCGCCGGCCTGATGGCCACCACCCTGCGCCCCAACGACCTGCTCGCCTGGACCGGCCTGTCGCAGATGTACGTGCGCGCCGGCCAGATCGCCGAGGCCGAGGACGCCAAGGGCAAGGCCCGCATCCTCTCGCTCGGCGGCAAGGTCGTCCGCGACGCTGCGGTGTAATGGGCTCCCGGGCTTCAGCCCGCGCGCGAGGGCCAGCCGTTCACGGGCTCAAACTGGGGAGCACATTGGCTGCTCCCCCGCAGTCCTGCCCCTTCCCTTCCGCCAATCTTCCTACCCTTCATCTTTCTACCCCATCTCCGGGTCCAACCCGAGTCAGAGAGACTTGAGACAAAAATGTCCGCGGGTCCGTCAGCAACCCCCGCTTGCGTCCGCGCCACTCCGCCCCATCTTCCGCGCCCCATGAACAAGCTGGACGAGATCATCGCGCACAAGCGCACCGAGGTCGAAAAACTGCTGCCGCGCGTCGACAAGCTGCGCGCCGCCGCCGCCCTGCGCGACGATGTCCGCTCCTTTGCCGACGCCCTGCGCGCCGACCCCACCCGCCTGGCCATGATCGCCGAGGTCAAGCGCGCCTCCCCTTCGGCGGGCACCATCGCCGCCGACTTCGATCCGCTCACCATCGCCCGCGGCTACGAAAAAGCCGGTGCCAACGCCCTGTCGATCCTCACCGACGAAAAGTACTTCCAGGGTCGCCTCGAATACCTGTCGCTCATCCGCTCCCAGGTCGACATCCCCTGCCTGCGCAAGGATTTCATCATCCATGAGGCGCAGATCTTTGAGGCTGTCGTCGCCGGGGCTGACGCCATCCTGCTCATCGTCGCCGCGCTCGACCAGCCGACCCTCGAGCACCTGCTCGAGGTCGCCCACACCTACCAGCTCGACGCCCTCGTCGAGGTGCACGACCTGCCCGAGCTCGAGCGCGCCCTCGCCACCGACGCCCGCATCATCGGCGTCAACAACCGCAACCTGAAGACCTTCACCGTCGATCTCACCACCACCGAGGCCCTCGCCGAGGAGGTGCCCGACGACATCCTGCTCGTCGCCGAGAGCGGCATCAAGACCCCGGCCGACGCCGAACGCCTCGCCGAAGCCGGGGCCGACGCCCTGCTCGTCGGCGAAACCCTGATGCGCAGCACGAACATCCTCGTCGACCTGCCCGCCCTGCGTGCGGCCCGGCCCTGAACCGGCTCACGCCGCCTCCAGCAGCCGGCTGAATTCGGCGAAGTAGCCAAGCATCAGGCCGAAGATGCGCCAGACCACGTAGGCGACGACCAGCGCATAGCCAACGCGCGGCAGCCAGACCGCCGCCCGCTCCACCGCTTCGGCGGCGCGCAAGCTCTCGGCCTGCGCCCAGCGGCGCATCTCATCGTCGAGGCCGCCGGCGGCTTCCGCCGTGGCCACGGCGTTGACGAAACTCGGATCGAAGGCGGCCGTCACCGCCAGGGCTTCGGCCAGCGGTTCGCCGGTTTCCACCCGCCGCGCCGCGGCCTCACCGCCGGCTCGCAGGGCACCGGATTGCGCGGCCTCCCCGGCCAACCGGCAGCAGTCGGAAGGCCGCAGCGCCGCCAGCAGACCGGCGTGGAAGACCTGGCAAAAACGCGCCAGCGCCCAATGCCGGCGCGGCGCGCCCAGCAGCGGCAGCTTGCCGAGCAGGCGATCCAGACCGGCCTGTTCAGCCGCCCGTCGCGATGCGGCCCGCCAGAGCTGGCTGAGCGCCACCAGACCGCCCCACAGCAGGCCCAGTCGCAGCAGCGCACCCGTGGCAAAACCCGCCACCCCGGTCCCGCCCTGCAGCGCCTTGGGAATCTCCGGCAGAATGATCGCCACATGCAGCAGCAGCAGCGGATACAGGAGAGCGCCGCGCGCCTTCGCCGCCGCCTCGGCCGCCCCGGCATGGTAGCGCGCCAGGTGCTCGAAGGCCGGTGCCAGTCGGCCGCTGCGCTCTCCAGCCGCCAGCAGGGCGATCTCCAGGCCGTCAGTCATCGCGCCGCCATGGACGCGCAGCGACTCGGCCACGCCCAGGCCTTCCGCCAAACCCCGCTGCAAGGCCGCCAGCCAGGCCCGGCGCCCGGGACCGGCCTTCTGACCCAGCAGCAACTGCAGGGCACGGTCGAGATGGAAGTCCGACCCAATGAGCTTGGCCAGTTCGCGAAACAACTCGGCTTTTTCAGCGCGGCGCATGCCCTCATGCTGCCAGAAAGCCGCGCCGGCGGCGAGTACGGAATGCCGCCCCCGCGGCCGGCCCTTGCACCGGCGCGCCGGCCGTCGTATCGAGCCGCATGTCCGCCGCCGCCGAATCCGACGACGCCCGCTGGATGCGCCTGGCGCTCGAGCAGGGCCGCCAGGGCGTGGGCCGCACCAGCCCGAATCCGCCGGTCGGCGCGGTGGTGGTGGCCGACGGCGAATGCATCGGCCAGGGCTGGCACCAACGCGCCGGCGAACCGCACGCGGAGATCGAGGCCCTGCGCGACGCCACCGCCCGCCACCCGCAGCGCCTGCGTGGCGCGACGATTTACGTCACCCTCGAACCCTGCTCGACCCGCGGTCGCACCGGCCCGTGTACGGAAGCCCTCATCGCCGCCGGCCTGGGCCGGGTGGTCTGGGGCGCGCGTGATCCCAACCCGAATCACGCCGGCCGCGCGGAAACCCTGCTGCACGCCGCCGGCCTCGCCGTCACCACGGGCGTGCTCGAGGCCGAATGCCAGGAACTCATCCGGCCCTTCGCCAAATGGATCACCACCGGCCTTCCCTGGGTCATCGCCAAGGCCGCCACCAGCCTCGACGGCCGCCTCACCCGCCCCGCCGGCGAAGGCCCTTGGCTCACCAGCGAGGCCGCCCGCGCCCACGGCCGCGGCCTGCGCCGCCGCGTCGACGCCATCCTGGTCGGCGCCGAAACCGTGCGCCAGGATGACCCGCAGCTCACCGTCCGCGACGGCCCGGACGACGACCAGCCACAGCCCTGGCGGGTCGTGCTCAGCCGCAGCGGCCAGCTGCCGGCCGGGGCCCGACTGTTCACCGACGCCCATCGCGACCGCACCCTCGTCCTGCCCGGCCCCGACCTGCGCACCGCCCTGCGCGAACTCGGCGCGCGCGGCATCAGCGCCGTGCTCATTGAGGGCGGCGGCAGCGTGCTCGGCCAAGCCTTCGAACAACGCCTCGTCGACGAGGTGCAATGGTATCTCGCCCCGCGCCTGTGTGGCGCCGGCACGGTGCCGGCGCTCGGCGACGCCCCCTGGGCCGCCTCGGTCGCCCTGACCGAGGTGCGCTTTGAGCCGCTCGGCGACAACCTCTGCCTGACCGCACGCCCGGTCTGGCCGGCCACCGCGGAGAACGCACCATGAGCCGGCCCGCCGTGTTCTTCGATCGCGACGGCGTCGTCAACGTCTCGCCTGGTGCCGGCTACGTGCTGCGCTGGAGCGACTTCCACTTCGCCCCCGGCATCGTCGAAGCTCTGCGGGCCTGCCGCGAGGCCGGTTACGCCCTGGTCCTCGCCACCAGCCAGCAGGGGGTCGGCAAGGGCCTGATGAGCCAGGCCGATCTCGACGACATCCACGCGCGCATGCAGGCCTGCCTGGCGCGCGAGGGCGTCGCCTTCGACGGCCTGTACGCCTGCACCTGCCTGGCCAAAGATCCCGACTGCACCTGCCGCAAGCCCAGCCCCGAGATGCTGCTGCGCGCCGCCGCCGACCTGAACCTCGACCTCGAGCGCAGCTGGCTCGTCGGCGATGCCGATCGCGACATCCTCATGGCCCGGCACGCCGGCGTGCCGCACACCGTGCGCATCGGCGACGAACCGCCCTGCGCGGCGGTCGCCACCCATCTCCTGCCCGACACCACCGGCCTGGCCGCGCTGCTCGCCGCGCACCTCGCCCGCCTGTAGCGCGGGGCTGCGACCCGCGCAAAAACCCGCGGGGTCACTGCCCCCGTCTACAGAACGGCCACCACCCCACGCCACCTTCGCCCTTGCATCCGGCCCGGGACGGCGCATCGAATGAGCTTCGTCATGCCCAAGTACATCGTCACCATCGGCCTCGAGGTCCACGCCCAGCTCACCACCCGCAGCAAGATGTTCTGCGGCTGTGCGGTGGCCTACGGCGAGGAGCCGAACACGCAGACCTGCCCGACCTGCCTCGGCCTGCCGGGCGCCCTGCCGGTGCTCAACCAGGCGGCCATCGAGAAGACGATCCTCACCGGCCTCATGCTCGGCTGCGAGATCCCGCCAGTCGTGAAGTGGGACCGCAAGAACTACTTCTACCCGGACATGCCGAAGAACTACCAGATCACCCAGTTCGACCTGCCACTCTGCCTCGGCGGAGGCGTGCCGCTCTATGATCTGGCCTACCCCAAGGACGCGCAGAAGAGCATCGCCAACCCCGGCAAGGTGGTCCAGCTGACCCGCATCCACCTTGAGGAGGATGTCGCCAAAAGCACCCACCACGACAAGTTCACCACCATCGATTTCAACCGTGCCGGCACGCCGCTCATGGAGATCGTCAGCGAACCCGACATCGCCAGCGCCGAGGAGGCCTTCGCCTACCTGACCAGCCTGCGCCAGATCCTCGTCTACGGCGGCGTCAGCGATGCCGACATGGAGAAGGGTCAGATGCGCTGCGACGTCAACATCTCGGTCCGCCCCGAGGGCCAGACCCAGCTCGGCGCCAAGATTGAGTTGAAGAACCTCAACTCGATGTCGGCCGTGCGCCGCGCCATCAAGTTCGAGGCCGAGCGCCAGATCGACTGCCTGGAGCGCGGCGAGAAGCTGATCCAGAGCACGCGCCGCTGGGACGACGACCGCGGCGAGACCACCCTCATGCGCACCAAGGAAGACGCGCACGACTACCGCTACTTCCCCGATCCCGACCTGCTGCCGCTGCGCACACCGGACCTCGTCGCCCGCGTGCGCCCGCAGGTGCCCGAGCTGCCGCACGAAAAACGCGCCCGCTTCGAGGGCGCGTACGGCTGCAGCGCCTACGACGCCGGCGTGCTCGCCAGCGACAAGGAACTCGCCGCCTGGTACGAGACCGCCGTCGCCGCCGACCCGGCCGTGCCGGCAAAGAAGATCGCCAACTGGGTCATCAACGACCTGCTCGGCGCCCTCAAGGACACCGAGGGCGGCCTCGCCGCCTGCCGGGTGCGCCCCGCGCAGCTGACCGCGCTCGCCGCCGCCGTCGAGGCCGGCAAGATCTCCAACAGCCAGGCCAAGGAAGTGTTTGCCGAAATGATGGCCAGCGGCGCCGAACCCGCCGCGATCATCCAGGCCAAGGGCTTCGAGCAGGTGAGCGACAGCGGCGCGCTGGAAGCCATCGTCGACCAAATCCTCGCCGCCAACCCGGACAAGGTCGCCGAGGTCAAGGGCGGCAACGACAAGGCGATGAACTGGTTCACCGGCCAGGCCATGAAGGCCAGCCAGGGCAAGGCCAACCCGAAGATGGTCACCGAGATCGTCCGCCGCAAGGTGCTCGGCTGAGCCCTTGCGGGCGGCCGCGCGCCGGGCACAGATGCACCATGGCCCGGCCCCTCTGGATTCTCGTCGCCGCCTTGGCGGCCGCCAGCCTGCTGCAGGCCCACCCCGACGATGTCGTGCAACTGCGCGTCGGCATCGCGCGCCGGGCCCTTGACCTGCGCTTCACCCTCAACCTGCCCTGCCTGAGCCGGCTGATCGCGGTCGATGGCGATGGCAACGGCCGTGTCACCCCGGCCGAACTCGAGTTGGCACGGCCCAGCCTGGCCCGGGCCCTGCTGCGCCAGGTCCGGCTGGAGATCGACGACCGCCCAACCGATCCTGGTACCGTCACCCGCCTCGACACACTCTGGCCCAGGGGCAGCCAGGCGCCGGCCGACGACCCGGGCCGGCGGGTCGACCTGCACTTCCACGTGTCGCATCCCTCGGACATCGCCAGCTTCACCCTTGCCTTCGAGCTTTTCGAAAGCCTCGGCCCGCTGGCCAGCGTCGAGGCGGTTTATGAGCAGGACGACGTCCGGCTGCACGTGCCCTTCAGCGTCAACGCCCGTCGCTATCGCCACGTCACCGGCTTCGGCGCCGAGGCCTTTTTCCAGGAACCTGCCGCAGTGCCCGCGCGCTGGCCCTGGCTTGCCGCGAGCCTGCTGCTGGCGGGACTTGCCGCCCTCGGCCTGGGCATGGCCCGCCGCCGGCGCGCCTGAGCCGCACCTGCAAAGCCGCACAGTCAGCGCTTGCATTCCGCGAAAACCCGACCAGATTGCCTGTCCACCGCACTACCCCTTGGTGTAATGGTAACATAACAGATTCTGACTCTGTTGTTCAAGGTTCGAGTCCTTGAGGGGTAGCCAACTCAGGCCGGCGTCACGGACGCTTCAACTGCCACAGCGGGGTCGGCAACTGCTCGCTGATGAACCACAGGCTGCGACCATCGGTGTCGTAACAGGCCCCTTCCAGCTGGCGCAGCAGCGGCGGCCGGATCGATTCCGGAGCGCGCTGCAGGGCGCTCGCCAGAGTCTCGCCCTCGCCGATTCGCCACTCGTAGAAGTGCGTGTAGGTGGCCACCACGAAGCGGCGGCCGTCGGGCGCAAAACAGGCCGCGGTGGCCATGGCGGCATCGCGCGGCCGCTTGCCGGTGTGCTCAAGCAGGGGGAACCGCAGGTCGGCGATCTTTTCCAGCGTCAGAGCCCGGCCTTCCTCCAGCACGGCAGGGAAGGCATAGACGGCACTGCGGCCGTCCTCACGCTTGGTGACCAGGTGCAGGCGGCCGTCGCGCGGATCCACGGCCAGGCTTTCGCAGTCCTGACGGCCGTCCGGATAGGCGGCACGCCAGAGGCGCGGCCGCGCGCTCTCCACCTCGTGCTGGGGGTCCACCGGCAGCTCGGGCTCGGGGATCTGGTAAACCTGGATCGAGGGACGCAGGCGGAAGTTGTCGCCGATGTCGCCGACGAACAGCCAGGCGCGACCTTCGGCATCCTTCCAGGCGGCGAGATCCTCCCAGTCAAAGTTGGCGGCCCCCGGCAAACGCACCTTGGCGCGCGTGCGGCCCTGGCGGTCGATGGCGAACAGGCAGGGCTCGCCGCCGGAATCATTGAGGGTCCAGAACACGTCCTTATGGCGCAGGCTGCGCACGAGGCCGCTGGCCTCGTTGATGCGGCGGTCGGCGAGGATGGCGACGGGCTCGTCAGCCGCCGCCGCGGCCGCCAGCCACAGCGCGCCGGTGAGGGTGAGCAGGCGCGGGATCATGGCATCAGCCGAGCGGGCGCGCCGCCTCGGGCAGCAGGCGGCTGTGGTGGAAGTGGACGCGGCGCAGGAACCACTGCCAGGTCGGCCCGGGCCGGCCGTTGTCGAGCAGGAAATGCGGGCAGTTCTTGTGCGGATCCTTGATCGCCGGACTGATGCGCGGCCAGTGATAGTGCGGCACCACATGGTTGAGCGGGATGCCGTAGGCGCGCATCAGGTAGGCGGTCAGCCGGGCGGTCTTGTCGATCGTCAGCGCCAGGTCGTTACCGCGATGCTCGCACATCTCGATGCCGATGCTCTTGTTGTTGCCGGGGCCGTCGAAGTCGGCGTGCTCGCCCTGCTCGCGGCAGGGCAGATGCTGGATGGCAACGTTGTCCTGGGTGGTGAAATGCCAGGTGAGGAAACCGATGCGATTGCCGCCGGGCCGGCGGGTGGCGCGCAGGGCGCCACGCTTCAGCGCCAGCGCGTGGTTGTAGGCGTTGCCGGTGTAGTTCTGGGTGCTGTGGATGGTGATGTAGGTCGGCCGCATCGGGCGGTAACGACCCCGGCCATAGCGACCGGGCGGGATGAGGTCCACCTGCAGACCGACTTCCTTCAGCAACTGCGCTGGCGTGACCTGGCCGAGGCGGGCATCCTGGTAGCGCGCCTCCCACTGGGCGACGCGGGCGCTGCGCCCACCACCGGGGGTCGTGCAGGCCGCGCCGATGACGACGGCGGCCAGGGCGACAGGGAGGGTGAAGGCGGCCCAAGCTGGCTTCATGCCGCGACTATGCGCCGGCTGCCGCGCTTTGCCAATCGGCGTGACGGATTTTTTTGTTTGTCTTTTGATGAAACCAGCGAAGCGGTGACCGACCGTGATTCTCGTTCTGACAGCCGGATTCGGCGACGGCCACAACAGCGCCGCCGCCGCCACCGCAGAGGCCTTCCGCCGCCTCTGCCCGGGCGAGCAGGTGCGGGTTTGCGACCTTGTCAGCGAGGTGCTGCCGCGCCTGTCGGATGTCCTGAAGGGCCTCTACCAGCAGGCCATCACCCATGCCCCGGCCGCTTGGCGACTCGTCTACCGCCTGCTCGAGCGCTCGGAGCTCGACCCGGATCGCAGTCCGTGGCTGGTGCCGCTCGTCCACGGTCTTCAGGACCGCCTTGCCGCCGGCCAGCCGCGGCTCATTGTCAGCACCTACCCCCTGCACGCCGCCCTGCTCGAGGTCCTGCACCGCCAGGGCCGGCCGCTGCCGCCGCTGGTCACCGTCATCACCGATTCGATCAGCGTCCACCGCGTCTGGACCCGCGAACCGAGCGATCTCTTTTGCGTGGCCGACGAGGAAACGCGCACCGTCGTCGCCCGCCACGGCGTGCCGAAGGCCAAGATCCGCGTCACCGGCTTTCCGGTCAGCCTGCGCTTCGCCGAGCCTCCCCCCCCTGCGCCGCCTCCCGGACCAGGCCGCATTCTCTACCTGCCATCCACGCCCGCCCGCCATGTCGCCGCCACCCTGCGCGCGCTGACGCCACTGCTGCGCGACGGCGTGCGCCTGACCCTGCCGGTCGGCAAGCACCGCGCGCGGCTGTACCACGTCCTGCGCCGCTTCACCGATGCCTGGCCGGACGCGCCGCTCGAGGCGCTCGGCTGGACCGACCGCATGCCGGAGCTGTTGCGCAGCCACGATGTCGTCATCTGCAAGGCCGGCGGCGCCATCCTGCACGAAGTGCTCGCGGCGCGCATCCCGGCGGTGATCGACTACGTCGTACCCGGCCAGGAGGAAGGCAATGCCGAAATGCTGCTGTCGCGCGACGGCGCCCTGCGCAGCCACCGGCCGACGGAGACGGCCGAGGCGGTGCGCCGGATTCTGGCCGAAGGCGGTCGCCTGGGCGCCGCGATGCGCGAGCGCCTGCGCCCCATCAGCGTGCCCGATGCCGCCCTGCGCACGGCACGGGCGGCCCTGGAACTCGTCGCGCCTTGAGGCAGCTCAGCCGGCGATGGCGAACACCTCGCGGGCGTCGGCAATCGAACCGGTGAGGGCGGCGGCAGCGACCATGACCGGCGACATCAGCACCGTGCGGCCGGTGGGGCTGCCCTGGCGACCCTTGAAGTTGCGGTTCGAGGACGAGGCGCAGAGCTGGTCGCCGATGAGCTTGTCGGGATTCATCGCCAGGCACATCGAGCAGCCGGCACCGCGCCATTCGAAGCCGGCCTCGCTGAACACCGTGTCGAGGCCTTCCTGGCGCGCCAGGGTGTCGACGATCTGCGAGCCGGGCACGGCGATGGCCTTGACGCCAGCGGCGACCTTGCGGCCCTTGATGAACTTGGCGACCTCGCGGAAATCGCTCAGGCGGCCGTTCGTACAGGAGCCGATGAAGGCGACGTCGATCTTCGTGCCCTTGATCGGGGCACCGGCCGGCAGCTTCATGTAGTCGAGCGCTTCCTGGATCGACACGCGCGCCGGTTCGGTGGCGGCGCTTTCCGGCGTCGGCACGGTCTCGGTGACGGCGATCGCCTGGTCCGGGCTGACGCCCCAGGTCACTGTCGGTGCGATGTCCTCGGCGCGGATGTTGACGATGTCGTCGTAAACGGCATCGCTGTCCGAGGCGACCGCGCGCCACTTGGCGACGGCGGCGTCCCAGGCCTCGCCAGTCGGCGAGTAGGGGCGGCCCTTGAGGTATTCGAAGGTCTTGTCGTCGGGGTTGACGTAGCCACAGCGGGCGCCGCCCTCAATGCTCATGTTGCAGACCGTCATGCGCTCCTCCATCGTGAAGCCGTCAAAGACGCTGCCGCCGTACTCGTAGGCATAACCGATGCCGCCGTTGGCGCCGAGCAGGCGGATGATGTGCAGGATGACGTCCTTGGCATAGACGCCCGGACGCAGGTGGCCGTCGACGTTGATGCGGCGCACCTTCATCTTGCCGAGCGCCATCGTCTGGGTGGCCAGGATGTCGCGCACCTGGGTGGTGCCGATGCCGAAGGCGATCGCGCCGAACGCGCCGTGGGTGGCCGTGTGGCTGTCGCCGCAGGCGATCGTCGTGCCGGGCTGGGTGATGCCCTGCTCGGGACCGACGACGTGGACAATGCCCTGCTTGCCGCTCGACAGGCTGAAGTAGGTGATGCCAAACTCGCGAGCGTTCTTGTTGAGCTCCTGGATCATGCCCTCGGCAAGCGGATCGGCGAAGGGCGACTGCTGGTTGTCAGTCGGCACGATGTGATCGACCGTCGCAAACGTGCGGTGCGGGTAGGCGACCTTGAGACCGAGGTCGCGCAGCATGCCGAAGGCCTGCGGGCTGGTCACCTCATGGACGAGGTGGGTGTCGATGAGGAGCTGGGTCTGGCCGTTGGCGAGTTTGCCGACGGAATGCGATTCCCAGACTTTTTCGAAAAGCGTCTTGCCCATGATGTGATGCGGTGTGCGGGGGTTGGTGCCCGGCGCCCGCCGGCGGGGCCGGCGCAGGGGGAAGTCCAACCTAGCACAGCCCGCGGCCGGTGCAACGCGCCGCGGCAAAAAAGCATCGGCCACGGTGCGCACCCCGCCGGACCGGGATTCGCCAGGCGCTTCAGAGGCCGGGCTGGCGACGGGTTCTCGCGCCCCCCTCAGACCACGTTCGCCCGCAACCAGGCGATGCTGCGCTCGAACTCGGCCTTCTGGTAGGCGATCTCCGCGTCCTTCTTGCCGGGGCCATCGGGCGCCTTGAAGCTCGGCAGGGCCTTGCCGCGCTTCGACATCTCGACCCAGGCGGCAAAGGCGGCGCTCTCGCGGTGGTTCGGGTAGGGCCCCCAGAACTCGTCCTTTTTCCAGGTGAAAGGCCGGGCAAAGCCGGAAATCGTCTCCACCTGCAGCGGCACGCCGGGGGCCAGCTCGGCGAAACGGCGGGCGTAGGCCTTGAAATCGACCGACCCCTCGCCGACCGCCGTCCACTGCACGACGGCGCCGTTTTCGTCCTCCCAGACCATGCTGTCGCGCACGCTCGAGCAGACCGTCAGCGGCCCGAGCACCTCCAGGTGGGCCAGCGGCTCCTCGAGCGCCCAGACGGCATTGCCGGGGTCGATGTTGGCCCCCACGTACTCCTTGCCGGCCGCCTCAATGAGGGCCTTCAGCTCGTGCGACTGCATGTCGCCGGAGTGGTTCTCGATGGCGATCTTGATGCCCTCGACCTCGGCGCGCGAGCGGTTGGCGCGGATGACCTTGACGGTCTGCTCGATGTGCCGCTGGATGCCGCCATCGCCGACGCGGTCCTTGGAGTTGCCCAGGTAGCAGCGCGCCACCGGCGAACCGAGCGCCTTCGCCAGCCGGATCGTCAGCGCCAGGTGCTCCTCGGGCGTGCCATAGGTGTCCTTCCAGGTGTTGGAGGTCGGGCAGACGCTGCCGGTGCCGACGTACAGCTGCAGGCCGGCGCGTTCGGCCTGTTCGCGCAGGCCCTTCAGGTAGGCATCCTCGAAGCTTTCGAAGACGTGCAGCTCGGAGAGGAAGCAGGTGTCGAGCTTGAGCGAGGCCGCGTAATCGATGAACTGGCCCGCCTTCCAGCCGGTGGCGCGCACGGCAAAATGGTCGAGCCCGAGCTTCAGCTTGGACGCTGCGGCCGGCAGGCGCGGGGCGGCCAGGGCGGCGGTGGCAAGGGCGGTTTGCGAAAGAAAGGCGCGGCGGTTCATGGGCGGGCAGTAAGGGGACATTCCCTCAACGGTCAAGCACGGCCCTTGCTGTCAGGCCGTTCATGGTGGCCATGAACAAAATCCCCTTTGCCAAGCCCGGCTGGGCGGGTATGACTCCCTCCCCCGCTCCGGCGGCCTAACCACCCCCTGCCAACTGCACATGAGCCAAAAAAGTGACTTCGGACTGATCGGCCTCGCCGTCATGGGCCAGAACCTCGTCCTCAACGTGGAAAGCCGCGGCTTCCAGGTTTCCGTTTACAACCGCACCACCAGCGTCACCGACGAATTCGTCGCCAAGCACCCCGGCAAAAAGCTGGTCGGCTGCCACAGCCTCGAGGAGTTCGTCCAGAGCCTCGCCACGCCGCGCAAGATCCACATCATGGTCAAGTCGACCGCCGTCGCCGACAGCGACCGCGACGCCGTGGACGCCGTCATCGAGCAACTCATCCCCCTGCTCGACAAGGACGACATCATCATCGACGGCGGCAACAGCTTCTACAAGACCACCGAGCGCCGCGATGTGTACCTCGCCGAGAAGGGCCTGCGCTTCATCGGCGCCGGCGTCTCCGGCGGTGAAGAAGGCGCGCGCAAGGGACCCTCGATCATGCCCGGCGGCCCGGCCAGCACCTGGGAGGTGATGAAGCCGATCTTCGAAAGCATCGCCGCCAAGGTCGACGGCGAACCCTGCGTCATCCACATCGGTCCCGGCGGCGCCGGTCACTACGTGAAGATGATCCACAACGGCATCGAGTACGGCGACATGCAGCTGATCTGCGAAGCCTACAACATCTTCAAGAACGCCGGCTTCAGCACGGACGAGATGGCCGCCATCTTCAACGAGTGGAACGAGGGCGACCTGCTCAGCTACCTCATCCAGATCACCGGCAAGGCCCTCGAACAGAAGGACGCCGAAACCGGCCACCCGGTCGTCGAACTCATCATGGACAAGGCCGGCCAGAAGGGCACGGGCCAATGGACCCTGCAGAACGCCGTCGAAAACGCCGTCGTCATCAGCACCATCAACGCCGCCGTCGAGGCACGCATCCTGTCGAGCCAGAAGAAGCAGCGCGTCGCCGCCAGCAAGGAACTCGCCGGCCCGGTCCCCGACCTCGCCGCCAAGAGCCTGACCTTCTCGATCAGCTTCGGCAAAAGCTCCGGCAGCGTCAGCGCCGGCCTCAGCGTCGACAAGTCCGACCTCGTCAAGAAGGTGCACGACGCCCTCTACGCCTCGAAGATCATCAGCTACGCCCAGGGCCTCGACCTCATCAAGACCATGGGCGAGAAGAAGGGCTGGGGCCTCGACCTCGGCCGCATCGCCGCCATCTGGCGCGGCGGTTGCATCATCCGCGCCAAGTTCCTCAACCGCATCACCGACGCCTACCGCGCCAACCCCGGCCTGGTCAACCTGATGCTCGACCCGTTCTTCAAGGACGTGCTCGCCCAGACCCAGCAGAACTGGCGCGAGGTCGTCGCCCTCGCCACCCTCAACGGCATCCCGGTGCCGGCCTTCTCGGCCTCGCTCGGCTACTATGACAGCTACCGCGCCGAGCGCCTGCCGGCCAACCTGCTGCAGGCCCAGCGCGACTTCTTCGGCGCCCACACCTACGAGCGCGTCGACAAGCCCGAAGGCCAGTTCTTCCACACCGACTGGCCCGAGGTCATCGGCTGAGACGAGCACCCTCCTCCACAAAGGCGGCCGGCAAAACCGGCCGCCTTTTTTTGGGCGTGTCGTCTGGATCCGTGACCGCGCACCCGGGCCAAAAGATGAAGGCCACACGACAACCGTACAGGCCAACCCCGCCGCGCAAGGCACGTGCCATGAAATGGTTCCGCGAAGCTGGGTCCTGCGTCCGTTCCCACCGTGTTTCTGCCCATTGAGTTTTGCCGATCCCGCGCCGTAGTTGCGGAGCATGTCGCACCTGCTGACCTTCGCCGCCGGTTTCCTGTGCGGAGCCGCCACCTGGCTGCTCTGGCAGGCGCTGCGCTTCGCCGCGGAGATGCGTGCAGCACGCCAGGAAGCCGCCAGTTACCTCGAGGCCGAGGCCGTTTCGACCAAAGATCTGGAGGCACGCGCCGCCATCGAAGCCTGCAAGGGCCGGCTGCGCTGGCAGAAACGTCTCAATCCGGAGTGGCTGCCGCCGCTCATTGATGAAATCCCGCGTCTTGTCCGAGAGATCGCCCGGATCTACCACCCGGACACGCCGCAGCCCCTGCTGGCACCGGGGCTCAGTCAGTTTTCGCGCGCGGTTGAACTGGCGGCTGGCGATGTCTCCAACTTCCTGGGCGGCCACGCGGTCGGTCGCCTGGTCGACGTCAGTGCCGGCACTGCCTGGCGCACCTGGGAGGTCGGCCAGAAAATCGCCGGTCATGAGGCGGTGAAAACCGCCGGCCGCTGGTGGAAACGCGTGCTGCCGGTCTGGCAGGCGGTGAAGTACAAGTCACCGCTGGTCTGGGCGGGTGTCGCCGTCAGCAATGTCGCGGCCCGCACCCTGCAGCCTGTCATCATTGACCTGGTGGCCCGCCGCGCCCTGGAATTGTACGGGGGGCGTGCGGTTCCGGCCACGCCAGTGACGCCCCCGAGTTCTCCGGGGTGACCTGGTTGACCTGATTGACCTGTCGGACCTGCCGGACCTGCCGGACGATGGACCTGGCTGACCTGACTGTCCCTGGTTCATCTTCCGGGTTGATCCCTGAAACAAACAAACCCCGCTCTTGTGGAG
>CBINON010000006.1:0-179133 GCA_966252325.1 uncultured bacterium
GGCGCGGCTGCTGCGGGGCCTGGCGCGGGAGGAGCGGCTCTACGCGCTGCGCGATTTGAGGTCGGCCGTCGGTTAAAAGGGGATCGCTGGTGCCGATCGGGTTCTGCCAGCCCATCTTGGGTTCCGCCGTTCCAGCCGGCGGTTGACCACGGAACGCGTCGCCGCTACCGGAGCGGCATGAGCCAGCCCCACGTTGCCATCATCGATTGGCGCACCGCGCCGCAGGACGAGGACCAGTCCAGGGTCGAAAAAGAGATCCTCGGCGACGGCATCCGTCTGACCCGGCATTTGTGCGACAGTGATGCCGATCTCGATGACGAGGCGGTCGCGGCCGATGCCGTCATCCTCTGGCACAATCTGCCGCTGACGGCTGCCGGTCTGGCGCGATTGAGTCGTTGCCGGGCGGTCATCCGCAACGGAGTCGGTTTCGACAGTGTCGACACCGCCGCGGCGCGCGCGCGGGGCATTGCCGTCTGCAACGTGCCGGATTATGGAACGGAGGAAGTGGCCGACCACGCCATCGCCCTGGCCCTGGCGCTCTGCCGCCAGCTGTTCCCGCTCAATGCCGAGGCGAAGTCGCTCGGCTGGACGATCCGCGTCGGCGAGCGCCTGCGCCGCTTGAGCACCCTGACCTTTGGGGTTGTCGGCCTGGGCCGCATTGGCACTGCCGCCGCCCTGCGCGCCAAGGCGCTCGGCTTTTGCGTCCTCTTCTACGATCCCTATCTGCCGAACGGCGTCGACAAGGCGGTCGGCGTCGCCCGGGTGCGCACGCTCGACGAACTGCTGGCGCGCAGCGATGTGCTGTCGCTGCACTGCCCGCTGACCGGCGAGACCCGGCATCTCATCGGCGAACGCGAGCTGGCCCTGCTGCCGGAGGGGGCCTTCCTGGTCAATACCGCGCGTGGCGCCATCGTTGAAAAAACCGCGGTGCTGGCGGCCCTGCGCTCGGGTCGGCTGGCCGGGGCGGGGCTGGATGTCATTGAGGATGAACCGCTGCGCACGCCCGAGGAGGCAGCCACCCCCAACCTGATCGCCACCTGCCATGCCGCCTTTTGCAGTGTCGAGGCCAAGGCCGAGATGCGCCGCACTTCCGCCCGGCTGGCCCTGGCCGCCGTGCGCGGCGAGCCCCTGGAGAATGTCGTCAACTGAGGCGGGAAGGGGCACCCGGCGGGCCGGCAGAGCATTCGCGCGGGGGGCTGCAAAATCCTTCGCAGACACGAAAAATCCCCTTGCAGAAAGTTGCGTTCGTGGTTTTCTCCCTTCCTCACATTTCCAAACAAACCATCCGCCGACAAGGCGTCGGAAACCGAACCCACCCATGAGCGAAGCCACCACCAGCCCCCAGACTTTTCAACTGCACGACAAGGACACCGGTAGTTCCGATGTGCAGGTTGCGATTCTGACGGAGCGCATCAATCACCTGACCCAGCATCTGACGGCCCATTCCAAGGACCACTCGACGCGCCGCGGTCTGCTGAAAATGGTCGCCCGCCGCCGCAAGTTGCTGGATTACCTCAAGGTGACCTCCAACGAGCGTTACCTGAAGCTCCTCAAGAGCCTCAATCTGCGCCGCTAACCGCCAAATTTCCGAAGGGTGATGCCAAGGCATCGCCCTTCGCGTTTCGGGCGGTTTCATTTCCGGCCGGGAGTCATCGTGACAGGACGCATGATCGTCCACCACGTTCCCGCGCCCGCGCCGCCGTCCGTTTCGCTCCGGCGACATCCCCACCCGCGCCATGTCGCGCGCCCCGGTGCCGCCCGTCCCTCCCCAAACCCAAAACCAAAACACAGCCAAACCATGGCCATCCACAAACAAACCGTCCAGCTCGGTGCTGGCACCCTTGAAATCGAAACCGGCAAACTTGCCAAGCTTGCCGACGGCGCCGTCACCGTGCGTCTCGGTGAAACCATCGTCATCGTCACTGCCGTCTCGGCGACCAAGATCAAGGAAGGGCTCGACTTCTTCCCGCTCTCCGTCGAATACAAGGAGAAAGCCTCCGCTGCCGGCCGTTTCCCGGGCGGTTACTTCAAGCGCGAAGGTCGTCCGACGGAGAAGGAAATCCTCACCTGCCGCATGACCGACCGCCCGCTGCGGCCGCTCTTCCCGAAGGGTTACTTCTACGAAACCCAGATCGTCGCCCTGCTGCTCAGCGCCGACGGCGAGAATGACTCCGACATCCTCGCGATGAACGGCGCCTCGGCCGCCCTCTGCGTCTCCGACATTCCCTTCGCCGGCCCGATCGGCGCGGTGCGCGTCGGTCGCGTCAACGGCCAGTTCGTCGTCAACCCGACCCACAGCCAGCGTGAGTTCAGCGATCTCGACCTCGTGTACGTCGGCAACAAGACCGACGTCATCATGATCGAGGGCGCCGCCAATGAGCTGCCCGAGGACGAGTTTGTTGCCGCCCTGCGCTTTGCCCAGGACGCCATCCAGCCGATCATCCAGGCCCAGGAGGCCCTCGCTGCCGCCGTCGCCAAGCCGAAGCGCGTGGTGCCGCTCATGCTCGCCCGCGAGGAGCTGCTGGAAGTCGCCTACCAGGTCGCCGGTGACCGCATCGAGGCCGCCCTGTACCAGCCCAGCAAGGTCGCCCGCGGCAAGGCCGTTGGCGCCCTCAAGGACGAGGTCGAGGCCGCCATCAAGGCGAAGTATCCGGAGGCCACCGCCTTCGAAATCAGCCAGGCGTTCGACTACCTGCAGAAGAAGGCCTTCCGCATCTCGATCCTCGACAAGCTCAGCCGTTGCGACGGCCGTGGCATCGACCAGATCCGCCCGCTTTCCGGCGAGGTCTCCGTGCTGCCGCGCACCCATGGTTCGGCGCTGTTCGCCCGTGGTGAAACCCAGGCCCTGGCCATTGCCACCCTCGCGCCTGCCGATGAGGCCCAGGAAATGGACACCTACGCCGGTGGCCCGGACAGCAAGCGCTTCATCCTGCACTACAACTTCCCGCCCTTCTCGGTCGGTGAATGCGGCCGTTTCGGCGGTCAGAACCGCCGCGAAATCGGCCACGGCGCCCTCGCCGAGCGCTCGATCGAGCCGGTCATCCCGCCGAAGGAGCAGTTCCCCTACGCCATCCGCATCAGCAGCGAAGTCATGGAGTCGAACGGCTCCACCTCGATGGCCTCGGTCTGCTCGGGCGTCATGGCCCTCATGGACGCCGGTGTGCCGCTCAAGCGCCCGGTGGCCGGCATCTCCGTCGGTCTCGT
This sequence comes from uncultured bacterium, assembly GCA_966252325.1. Classification (GTDB taxonomy): domain Bacteria; phylum Verrucomicrobiota; class Verrucomicrobiia; order Verrucomicrobiales; family Verrucomicrobiaceae; genus Prosthecobacter. The sequence continues at coordinate 3,205 of CBINON010000006.1, forward strand.
CACCGAGTTCGAAGGCGAGCAGATGAAGCGCTACCTGACGATGATGGACATCCTCGGTTCCGAGGACCACTTCGGCGACATGGACTTCAAGCTTTGCGGCACGTCCCAGGGCGTCACCGGCTACCAGCTCGACCTCAAGCTGCCGGGCATCCCGCTCCGCATCCTTGAGGAAGCCATCGCCAAGGCCCGCAACGGCCGCACCGAGGTGCTCGCCGCCATGGCCGCCGGCATCAGCGAAGTCAAGCCGCTCAGCCCGCACGCCCCGCGCATCGAGATCATCAAGATCAACCCGGACAAGATCGGCGAACTGATTGGCCCCGGCGGCAAGAACATCAAGGGCATCCAGGCCGAGTCCGGCGCCGAGATCAGCATCGAGGACGACGGCACGGTGTACGTTTACGCCACCCGCAAGGAAGGCCTGGAGCGCGCCATCGAGATGATCAATGGCGTCTCCCAGGAGATCGAACCCGGCAAGACCTACACTGGCAAGATCGTCAGCACGACGAACTTCGGGGCCTTCATGAACCTTGGCGGCAAGAAGGACGGCCTGATCCACATCAGCGAGCTGGCCGACTTCCGCGTCAACCGCACCGAGGACGTCGTCAAGGTCGGCGACATCGTCACCGCCAAGTGCCTTGGCATTGACGAGAAGGGCCGCATCAAGATGAGCCGCAAGGCCGCCATGAAGGAGAAGGACGCCGCCGCCCAGGCGGAAGGCGAAGCTCCCGCCGCGGACGCCTGATCCTCCCATCCCTCCACGAGGCTGCCGCCGGATTTCCGGCGGCAGCTTTTTTGTGTGTGCGCCCGGCAGGGCGCTCGGGAAAACCTTGAAGCCGCGGGGTGCGTCCCTATGGTGAGGCGCATGGCAGACCCCCTTCCTCCCGCGATCGGCATCATCGGCGGCTCCGGCCTGTACGAAATCGACGGCTTGGAGCAGCCCGAGGAGATCGAGGTGATCACGCCGTTTGGCGTGCCCTCCGACCGGCTGGTCGCCGGCACCTATGCCGGTCGCCGCGTCTTCTTCCTGCCGCGCCACGGCCGCGGCCACCGCATCCTGCCCACGGAACTCAACCATCGCGCCAACCTCTGGGCCCTGCGCTCGCTCAACGTCCGCTGGATCATTGCCGTCACCGCCGTCGGCAGCCTCAAGGAGGCATACCGCCCGCGCGACATCGTGTTGCCCGACCAGTACTTTGACCGCACCAGTCGGCGCGACCAGCACACGTTTTTTGGCCGCGGCATCGTCGCCCATGTCGGCTTTGGCGAGCCCGTCAGCGCCGGCCTGCGCGGCCTGCTGCGCACGGCCGCGACGGAGTGCGGCGCGCGGGTTCATGACGGCGGCACCTATGTCTGCATGGACGGCCCGGCCTTCTCGACCCGCGCCGAGTCCGAGGTCAACCGCCGGCTCGGTTTTGACGTCATCGGCATGACCAACCTGCCCGAGGCCAAGCTCGCCCGCGAGGCGGAGATCGCCCTCGCCACCCTGGCCATGGTCACCGACTACGACTGCTGGAAGACCGACGAGGCGGCGGTGACCGCCGAGTCGGTGCTCGCCCATGTTCAGGCCAACGCGGCGATGGCGAAGCAGGTCCTCGCCCGCGTCCTGCCGCAGGTGCCCACCGTGCCCGACTGGCCCGAGCATCGCGCCCTTGACAGTGCCCTCATCACCGACCGCAAGCTCTGGCCGGAAAAGACGGCGCAGAGCCTCAAACCCCTGCTGGAAAGGTTCCTCTGACATGCACCTGCCCGACTGCCTCCAACTCGCCGGCACGCCGGCTTATCCCATTTATGAAATCCGTCATGCGCGCGCGACCGCCCGCATCGCCGTCAATGGCGCCCATCTCATGGAGTGGACGCCGGTTGGCCATGCGCCGGTGCTTTACCTGAGTCCGGATGCCGTGTTGGAGCCGGGCAAGCCGATTCGCGGCGGCATTCCGGTCTGCTGGCCGTGGTTTGGTCCGCATGCCGATCCGCAGCGGCCGATGCACGGCTACGCACGTCTCCTGCCCTGGCGGCTCGCCCAAGCCGGGGCGGACGAGGCCGGTGTGCACCTGGTCTTTGAGTTGGAAGCCGGCGAGGCAGCCCAGCCCTGGTGGGAGCCGCGCCTCGCGGCCCGACTGGAGATGCGGATCGGCAGCGAGCTTGACGTCGTCCTCGCCACCCGCAACACCGGTGACGAGCCGCTGCGCCTGGAGGAGGCGCTGCACACCTACCTGACGGTGGGCGACATCACCCGCGTCACGGTGCGCGGGCTCGACGGCGCCGCCTACCTCGACACGGTGGGTGAACGGGTGAAGCGCTGGCAGGTCGGCGATGTCCTGTTCGACCGCGAGGTCGACCGCCAGTATGCCAGCACGGCCGCCATGGCGGTCGAGGATCCGGCGTTGGGTCGCACGCTCATCGTCGAGAAGCAGGGCAGCGCGACGACGGTGGTGTGGAATCCGTGGATCGAGAAATCGAAGCGGCTCGCCGACCTGCCCGACGAGGCCTACCTCGGCTTTCTCTGCATCGAGGCCGCCAACGCCGGCGAAGGTGCCGTGGAGCTGGCACCGGGCACCGAACACCATCTGGGCACGCGCGTGCGCCTGGCCTGACCTCAGGCCGGCTGGACGGAGAAGTCGGCGTCGTCGAGCGAGCGCAAAACGAGCTCGCGCGGCACGCAGCTGTCGTCCATTTCCAGGCAGCGCAGGACGCCGTCGGCGACCTGTTCCGGGCGCAGGAAAAGCTGGCGCGGGGCCGTGCGTTCCGAAGCCTCGTCCCAGAAGGCGGTGTCGACGCCGCCGGGCAGCAGGGCGGTGACGCGGATGCGGTGGGGGGCGGCCTCCTCGGCCAGGCCCTGGGTGAAGCCGCGCACGCCCCACTTGGCGGCGCAGTACACGGTTTCGCTGGGGATGCCGCGCAAGCTGGCGGTGGAGATGATGTTGACGATGTGACCGTGGCGTTGTGGAATCATCGCGCGCAGGGCGGCTTGCGCGCCGAGGATGGTGCCCTTCAGGTTGACGTCGAGCATGAGGTCGATCTCGGCCTCGCTGTAGTCGGGAATCCAGCGGTGGCGGGCGAGACCGGCGTTGTTGATCCAGACGGCGATCTCGCCGAGGCGGGCGCGCGTCTCGGTGACGACGCGCGCGAGGTCGTCGGCGCGGGTGACATCGGCGGTGACGGCGAGCGTGCGGCCCTCGGGCAGCGACGCCTCAGCCGCGGTCAGGGCGGTTGCATCGAGGTCGACCAGCACCGGCCGTGCGCCGCGGGCGACGAGTGCCCGGGCGATGGCGAGACCGATGCCGCGCGCGGCGCCGGTGATGACGCAGACTTGATCCTGGAGGTTCATGGCGTGGAGGAAGAAGGCTTCAGTGCCACTCGGCGGCGTGGCGGGCAAAGGCGGCGTCGGCGCGCTGCAGGGCCTCATCGACATCGGCCGCGCTGTGGGCGAGGCTGAGGAACCAGAGGCCGCGCTCGATGGCGCGCACGCCGCTTTCGAGCAGGCAGCGGCGCAGGTGCGCCCAGCGCGGCGCGTCGTGGCGTTGCACGTAGTCGCGGTAGCTGGTGACGAGTCCCTCTTCAGCGCCGGGCTTGAGCATGACCGTGTGGAAGACCAGGCCCGGCCCCTGCGGGCGCAGGGGAATGCCGTGGCGGTCGGCGAGCACACGCAGCTGCTCCATGAGTCGCCGGCCCAGGTCGATGACTCCGGCCGGATGGGCCCGGCCGAGCGCGAGGATCTCGTCGAGGCACCATTTGGCGGCGCTCAGGCAGAGCGGATTGGCGTTGAGGGTGCCGGCGTGCACCACTTCACCGCTGAGGATCTTGGCGAAGGCCGCCTCCTTGCCGACCAGGGCGGCGAAGGGCACGCCGCCGCCGATGGCCTTGCCGAGGATGGTCAGGTCCGGCACGACCCCGTAGTGGGTCTGCGCGCCGCCGGCGCCGAAGCGAAAGCCGGTGATGGTCTCATCGGCAATCATGAGCATGCCATCGCGGTCGCAGAGTTCGCGGATGGTCTGCAGCAGGCCGGGCACGGGCTCCATGCAGCCGGTGTTGCAGAGCACGGGCTCAAAGACAATGGCGGCGAGCTGGCCGCGGAACTCGTCGACCTTGCGGCGCAGGTGCTCGACATCGTTCCAGCGCACCACCACAAACTGCTCCAGCACCTCCGGGATGACCCCCTGGCTGGGGTGCAGGCGCGCCGGATGCTCGTCGTCGCCCCAGCGGTCGGGCGGCGGCGCAAAGCCGACCAGGCCCTCGTCGGCCCAGCCGTGGTAGTGGCCCTCGAACTTGAGGATGAGCTTGCGGCCGGTGTGGGCGCGCGCCAGGCGGAAGGCGGCGAGCACGACCTCGGTCGCCGAGTTGTTGAAGCGCACGCGTTCGGCGCCGGGGATCATCTTTTGCAGGCGTTCGGCCACCTCGATCTCCAGTTCGCACTGGGCCGCCCAGTGGGTGCCCTTGCGCGCCTGCGCGGCGATGGCCTCGGCCATGCCGGCGGGGGCGTGACCGTAGAGCAGGGCGCCCTGGCCGGTCTGGAAATCGATGAATTCGTTGCCGTCGACGTCCCACAGGCGGCAGCCCTTGCCGTGGTCGAAGTAGAGTGGCACGGGCACCTCCATCTTGCGGATGCCACTGTTGATGCCTCCGGCAATGCTGCGCTGGGCGCGTTCGAAGAGTTCCTGGGAGCGGGTGAACATAGAGGAGAAATAAGCCGTGAGTGAAGCCCATTCTTTCGGGCTTGTCACGGCGGGCTTCAAGCCGGTGGAAAGAAGGGCCCCTGCCGCAACGTCACAATCCGTGCGGGTCAACCCCCGCGGCGATCATGCGACGCAGTTTCCTGCTCCCGGTCCTGGCAGCCCTGCTGCCGGGGGTGGCCTGGACCGCGGAAACCGAGCACTGGCCGCAGTTCCGCGGTGCCCAGGCCGACGGCCTGGGCGAGGGCGCGACGCTGCCGGAATCCTGGAGCGCCACCGAGAACGTCGTCTGGAAGGTGCGCGTGCCGGGCTGGGGCTGGTCCTCGCCGATTGTCTGGGGCAAGCGGGTGTTCGTCACCTCGGCGGTGGGCGAGACCGAACTGCCGACGCCGTCGGTCGGCGGCTACCCGGGCGGCCACATCGGCAGCGGCGAGGTACATCGCTGGATGCTGTACTGCTTCGACACCGAGTCGGGGCGCCTGCTCTGGGAGTTTGAGGCCCATCGCGGCATCCCGCCTCAGCCGCGCCACCCGCGCAGTTCCTTTGCCAATGAAACGCCGGTGACCGACGGCAGGCAGGTCTACGCCTACTTCGCCAACATCGGCCTCTTCTGCGTCGATCTCGACGGGCGCAAGATCTGGGAGCGGCGCTGGCCGAGTTATCCGATGCGCGATGGCTGGAACACCGGCTCCTCGCCCGTGCTCGGCGACGGCCGTGTCTTCATCCAGAATGACAACGAGCAGGAATCCTTCGTCGAGGCGCTCGACACGGCCAGCGGTCGCACGCTCTGGCGCGTGCCGCGCGAGGAACGCAGCACCTGGTCGACGCCCTATCTCTGGGACAGCGGCGCGCGCCGCGAGCTGGTCACCATCGGCATGAACCGGATCCGCTCCTACGCCCCCGCCGACGGTCGCCTGCTCTGGGAATTGCGCGGCACGGCCGGACTGGTCAGCCAGACGCCGCTGGCCAGGCATGGGTTGCTCTACGCGGGCGCCGGGTACCACTACGGACCGCTGTATGCCATCCGGCCGGGCGCGCAGGGCGACATCACGCTGCCGGTCGGTGAGACCCGCAGCGACTGGGGGGCCTGGTCGCAGAAGCGCGGGTCCAGCATCCATCCCGGTTACCTCATTCTCGGTGACCGGCTTTACGTTTGCTACGATTCCGGCCTGCTCGGCTGCTTCGACGCCAAAAACGGCGCGGAGCTGCTGGCCAAGACACGCCTGGACACCCAAGGCGGCCGCTTCTACGCCTCGCCCTGGGCCTACAACGGCCGGATCTTCCTGCTCAACGAAAACGGCGACACTTGGGTGGTCGAGGACGTGCCGACCTACCGGCTGGTGCGCAAGAACTCGCTCGGCGATGTCGCCTGGGCAACACCGGCGATCGCCCACGGCAGCCTGTTCCTGCGCACGTATGCCTGGCTGTTCCGGCTGCAGCAGCGGGCGAAGGACAAATGACGAATGACGAATGACGAATGACGAATGACGAATGACGAATGACGAATGACGCAGCGTTGCCAAAACTGGAGTGTCAAGGCTTTCGCGGCACGGCTGAACGCGGTGGTGCGGCTGGGGCTGTGGCTGGTGGTTCCCGGTCTGGGCGCCGCCGAGGACGTGCGTCTGCTCAAGCAGGTTGGCGACGGGGTAGCGCGCGGCAGCCTCAGCGACGAGCGCCAGATCGTGCGCGGCGACACTGGCAAGTGGAGTGACGTCGCCGAGGTCTGTGTGGTGCCACCGCTGGCGCGCCAGCCGGCGGGCCTGGCGCTCGATGCCTGGCTGGAGGAACGGGCGGGACGCGCGGCGGAGCTGAGGGCCGGCGAGGAGGTATGGCTGCTGTACCGGAGTCGCCAGCTCGACGACAACGACCGACTGTGGATCGAGCGCATTGAGCGTTCGGGCAACGCCTTCACCGTCACGCTGCAGGAGGCGATCTGGCAGGGTGAGTACTTCAAGACCTTCACCTACCACGAGGTTGGGGCCGTCAATCTCGGCCGTCTGCCCGCGGGCGAGTACACGCTGACCTGGCGCATTCTGCCCGGGCGCTTTCGTCAGCTGGAAAAGCCGCGCGAAGCCCAGCGCGATTATGTCACGAACTGGCCGGTCGACGCCCAGCCGGACGCGGGTGAGCCCGTCATCTTGACGGCGCGATTTCGCGTGCGCTCGTGAAGGAGTGCTTCAGGCCAGGATGCCGGTGGCGACGTTGCCGCCGACGTTGGTCAGGCGGAAGTCGCGGCCGCCGTAGTTGTAGGTGAGCCGGGTGTGATCGAGGCCGAGCAGGTGCAGGATGGTGGCGTGCCAGTCGTGGATGTGCATCGGGTCGAGCACGGCCTTGTAGCCGATTTCGTCGGTGGCGCCGTAGCGCAGGCCGCCCTTGACGCCGCCGCCGGCCATCCAGATCGAGTAGCCCTTGTGGTTGTGGTCGCGACCGTCGCCGCTCTGCGCGTAGGGCGTGCGGCCGAACTCGCCCGCCCAGACGACGAGGGTGTCCTTGAGCAGGCCGCGCGCCTTGAGGTCGGTCAGCAGTGCCGCGATCGGACGGTCGGTGGCGGCGCAATTGGTCGCCAGCTGTTCGCGCAGTCGGTTGTGGTGATCCCACTGCACGCCCGAGGCGATCTCGATGAAGCGCACGCCGGCCTCGGCGAGGCGGCGCGCCAGCAGGCACTGGCGGGCGAACTGATCCTTGCCCTGGCCGATGCCGTAGAGTTTCAGCACGTGCTCCGGCTCGCCGCGCAGGTCGAGCACCTCGGGCACCTCGGTCTGCATGCGGAAGGCGAGTTCGAAGGACTCGATCATGCCCTCGATCTGCGGATCAAACCCCTCGCGCGCGAGTTTCTCCTCGTTGAGGCCGCGGACGAGATCGATCTGGGCGCGCTGCAGGTCGCGCGGCACGCGGGGGTTCTCGATGTTTTTCATGGGCGGGCCGGGCGCGACATCCTTCTTGAGCAGGGCGGCGTACAGGTCCGGCAGTTGCGAGCCGCCGATCTTCGTGCCCTGGCAGATGGCGGGCAGGAAGGCGCTGCCGTAGTTCTGGGCACCGCCGTTGTCGGCCGGGGGATTGAGGGTGATGAAGCCGGGCAGGTTTTCATTGTCGGTGCCCAGGCCGTAGAGGGTCCAGGCGCCGACCGAGGGTCGCACGAACTGGAAGCTGCCGGTGTGCATCTGCACGAAGGCCTGCGCGTGGTTGGGCAGGTCGGTGTGCAGCGAGTTGATGACGCAGAGGTCGTCGGCATGCCTCGCCAGCTCCGGGTGCAGCGTCGTCAACCACTGGCCGGACTGGCCGAACCGGGCGAAGGGATGCACGGCGCCGAACAGCTTGGCGCCCGCCGAGTCGCGGCCGAGCGTGGCGGTTTGTCCGTAGCGCTTCGTCAGCTCGGGTTTGTAGTCGAGCAGGTCCACGTGCGAGGGGCCGCCGCGCATGGTCAGGAAGATGACGCGCTTGGCGCGCGCGGGGAAATGCGGCGCCTTGGCGGCGAGGCCGCTGCGCGCCTGGGCGAGGGCGGCAAAGGCCAGCCAGCCGATGCCGGAGGAGGCGGTGGCCAGCAGATGGCGGCGGGAGAGCAGGGGCGGGTTCATGGTCGGGCGCGGGTTCAGCTTGGGGATGGGGTCAGGGCTGTTTGTGGGCCGCCGACAGCGCCGGGTCATTGAGGTCGAGCCGGTAGAGGATTTGGTTGTAATCATAACGCGGGGTCGGGGCCGCGTGTTGGGCGAATTCCTTGGTGTAGGTGCCCTCGAAGTAGAGCAGGGCCGATCCCTCCGGCGTGAACTCGGGGTGCAGGCGCGGGTTGTAAAAGGTCTGGTTGTCATGGGTGACCACCTTGACCGCCGTGCCCCAGGGACCGGTGGGCTGGTCGGCCTCGGCATACCAGAGCTCACCAAAGACGGAGGGTTTGCCGAACTTCTCCATGAACACCGTCACCCAGCGCTGGCGATGGGCGTTCCAAGTGATCGAGCCGCTGTGGGGCGTCACCTTTTCGCTACCGGCGCCGGCCAAAGTCGCCTGCGGCTGCAGCACCTGCCAGGTGCTTGCATCCTGCCAGGCTTCAAAGGTGGCCGGGCAGCGCAGCACGGGCAGGGGATTGCCGAACAGCAGCCAGGTCTTGCCCTGCGCATCCTGCCAGAAGGCGGGATGACCGTCGGGCATGGGCGGCGGTTTGGGCGAGGCCGCCGACTGGGTCCAGAGCACGCGCAGCAGGTCGAAGTGAGATGTTTCGTCATTCCACACGCACAGGCCGGTCTCGTAGGTGTCCATCGGCGGCTTGATCTTGACGTAGCTGCCGACGAGGCGCGGGCGGCCCTTGCGGTCGGGCACGCTGACGTAGCCGGACACCCAGGTGGGGCCCTTGCCGGGCATCCTGGCGACGCTGCGCGGCCGGTCGTTGGCGTCGGTGAAGTAGGCAAAGGGCAGCTTCAGCGGCGGCTCGAGTGTCACCTGCGGGCGCAGCTCGGTGGTCGCGCTGCTCATGTCGAACAGGCCGAGCGGGTAGTTCGGCATCGTCGTGTCGCCCCAGGCCCAGTATAGCCGGCCGCGGTGCACGGCGTTCTGCACGCTGTCGCAGCCGTGGACGCCCTGATCGCGCCAGTCGAGGTGTTCTCCCAGTTTCTGGCTTTCGGCGAACAGGCCGGCCCCGGTCAGCCGACCGACCCGGCGGGCGGGCAGGCGCCTTTCCACCTCGACGCGCAGGGTCTTGCCGGGCTCGGGTTTCAGGCGCACCCCGGCATAGCCGAAGCCGTCCTTCGGAACCTCATAGCCGTGGCCGATGACCGTGAACCAGACCTCGCGTCCCATCAGTTCCGGGGCATCAAGGGCAATCACTCCGGCATTGTCGGTGATGTAGCGCAGGTGGTGGGTGGTGCGCAACTCCACCAGCGGCACCGGCCAGCCGCCGTCCTTGTCGATGACCTCAATGCGGCAGGCAGGGGCGGCGGACAGCAGCGCAGGGGCGAGGGCGAACAGCAGGGGCAGAAGACGACACATCCTCTGCATGTGCCACTGCAGGGCGGAAAAGTTCACGAAAACTTTTTGCCCGGCGGTGTGGCGTCGCCGCTTACTTGGCGATTTTTTCCGCCTTGCTGTCGCCGTGGTCGGCCTTGCCCTTGCGGGAGGCGTTGGCCTGAGTGCGGGTGGCCAGGTAGGCCATGAGATCGCGCAGATCCGGCAGGGGCAGGGCGAGGACCATGGGCGGCATCGCGGACATCGGCGGTGCGAGGCTGGCGATGTCCGCGCGCTTCAGCCGCGTCTGCTTGCCATCGACGCCGATGAGCAGGACCTCCTCGGCCGATTCCTTCGCCAGTCGGCCGACCAGGGCGGTGCCGTCCTTGAGCGTGGCCGACGACATGCCGTACCCCTCGGCGATGGTGGCATTCGGGTTGATGAGAGATTCGAGCAGCTTGTCGGTCTTCAGTCGCTCCGCGACGGTGGTCAGTTCCGGGCCCTGCACGCTGCCTTCGCCATTCATGAGGTGGCACTGCAGGCAGGCGCCCTGGTTGCGGAAGACCGTCTCGCCCCTGCCGGCATCGCCGCCGACTTCAGCCAGCAACTGCGGCAGGTCGGCATGGCTTTTCAAGGCGGCGTGATTCTCCGCCTGCAGGCGCAGGTAGAGGTCGAGCCAGAGCTCGCGGCGCACCTGCGCCTGGCGCTCCGACCAGAGGCGGGCGACGGTGTCGACCGGCAGGCCGGCGATGGCGGCGCGTGCCGGTTCGAGGCGGCCCTGGGTGATGGCGTAGAGCGCGGCGGTTTCGATGCCGTCGAGCTTGCGGGCCAGGCCATGGCGCAGGGCGGCGGCCTTGACCTCGGGGGGCGACTGCTTGAGCAGCTTGGCCAGCAGCGCGTTGTCCTCGACCTTGCCGAGTTGGATCAGGCTGTCGAGCGAGGCCACGCGCACGTCGGCGGCCAGGCTGGTGTCGCCGGCCTGCCGGCGCAGCAGCGCCTCGTCGAGGCGAACCCCGAGGGCGTTGGCGAGACGGGTGCCGAGGGCGATGAGCTTGCCCTCCTTTTCCGAGTTGAGGAAGGCCGGCAGCGCCTCGGCCATGGCGCGGGCGAGCGGTTCGGCGGCGCGTTCCTTGACGACCTGCGGACGGTAGTGGCCGAGCACGGGGTCGGTGTCGATGGCGGCGCTCCACATCTGCAGGCCGTGCAGGGCGAACTCGCGCACGGGCACCGGCAGCGCCGGATGGCCGGCGAGTTCGACGAGACGGCGGGCGTGTTCGGGTTGGCCGAGGCGGTAGTTGGCGGCGATGAGGCGGCGCTGCAGGGCCTCGGGCAGGTCCTTGGGATCGAGCGCGGCCAGGGCGGCGCCGGCGGGCGAATCGAGCGCGGCGGTGTCGTAGATCGCCCGCACGGCTTCGTGGAGCACCTGCGGGTCGGCATCCTTCAGGAACGCGGCGAGACGCGGGCTGGCCTGGCGACGCAGGCAGAGCACGGCGAGCAGGCGCTGTTCCCTGTCGGCGGAGGTCGCGCGGGTGGCGGCGGCCTCGGCCGTGCCGACACGGTCGAGGGCCGACAGCTGGGCATGACGCAGCGTCACGTCGACGGTGGTCACACCGGCGGTGTAGAGCGCCTCGATGAGTTCGGCATCGCCGGCGTCGCCGACGCGGCCGAGGGCGATGGCGGCGAGCGAGCGCACGCGCGGCGAGGCATCGCCCAGCAGTCGAAGCAGGGCGCCGCGGGCCGGCTTGGCGCGCAGGTCGCCGAGCGTGCGGGCGGCATTGGCGCGGACCTCCGCATCGGCATCCCGGATGAGGGTCAGCAGCGGTTCGACGGCCTGCAACTGGCCCAATCCCCAGACGGCGTGCAAACGGGCGACCCGGGCATCCTGACCGGCGGCCACCTTGGCCAGGGTTTCGCCGGCGCCGCGCTTGACGAGTTCAAACTGCGCCTCCTGGCGCACACGGCGGTCGGCATGGTTGAGCAGGCCGACCAGCGCCTCGGTCGCGTGCTTGCCGAGGCCGGTCGCGAGCAGGGCCGCGGTGGCCGCGCCCTTCTGGCGCAGCGCCGGATCCTTCGGGGTCAGCACCTGCACCGAAGCATTCGTGTTGATGCTCCAGCCGCCACCGAAGTCGGCGAGGAAGAGGCGGCCGTCGGGCGCCTGCGCCACATCGGCGGCGGCGACTCCACGGACCAGTTCGCTGACACCGGTCAGGGCGAAGCCGGCACCCTTGGGTTCAAAACCGACGAGCAGGGAAGCCGAGGCCTCAGGGGCGCCGCTGTAGTTGGTCAACAGGAATTGCCCGCGCAGCTCTTCCGGAAGGGCGTCACCGGTGAGGAAGGTGAAGCCGGAGGGGCCGTTGCCGACATGGGCCACCGGCGGATGCACCCACTGCGGCTGCGCCTCATGCCAGAGATCGAACATGCGCTCCGCCACCCAGACCGCGCGCGCCGGGCGGAAGTCACCCCAGTCGAGCGCCTTGGCGTACTGGTGCGGCGACTGATGCGCCATGTTCCAGCCGGCGTCGCTGTTGTCCAGGACGTAGACCATGCGCGCCTTGTCGCCGATGTCGCCGGTGTTGTCGAAGGTGAAGAGGTTGCCGTGGTCGTCGAAGGCGAGTTCCTGCGGATTGCGCAGGCCGTCGGCATAGCGCTCAAGGCCGCTGCCGTCGGCATTGCAGCGGAAGACTGCGCCACGGCCGTCGCCGCGCAGCACCCGGCCGTCCGCCGTTTTCACGTCGTAGCTGCGGTCGCCCACCGAGAAGTACAGCTTGCCATCCGGTCCGCGGACAATGCCGTGCAGGTCGTGGCCGATGAAGGAGACGCGCACGCCGAAGTCGCCGGCGACCGCCTCATGCGTGTCGGCGCGGCCGTCGTTGTTGCCGTCGGTCATCTTCCACAGTTTTGGAATGCAGGTGAAGTAGACCGTGTCGCGCTCGGCGAGCAGGGAGAAGCCGATGCCGTCCTCGGCCGCCTTGAAACGGTCCGAGAACAGTGTGCGAGCGTCGGGCGCGCCGTTGCCGTCGCGGTCCTCGAGGCGGATGACGCGGTCGGCCACCGAGGTGAACCAGTTCGGCGGGAAGTTGGCCTTGAACTTCTCGTAGAGGGCGAGGCGGTCGGCGAGGGTGAGCGCCTTGAAATCGTCGCGGATCATTTCATTGGCGCCGCGCAGGTCGGGCACGCCGAGCCAGAAGCGGTTGGCCTCGCTGACGAACACCCGGCCGCTCGGATCCACATCCAGGCTGGCGGCGTTTTCGACGAAGGGGAAGGTCACCCAGGTGGCGCCCTCGAAACCGTCGTGTTTCACCGCGCCGCGGAAGGGGCCAAGGGCGTTCGACAAGGCGGGCAGCTCGGCCTCCGGAACCGTCGGCAGGGCCTTGAACTTGCTGGCGAGTTCCTGGGCGTTGGCGGCGTGGGAGGCGTTCGGTGCCAGCAGGGCGGCGGCGAGGCTGGCGCGGAGAAGGGGACGGAGATGCATTGGCGAAAGACGGAAATCCGGCTTTTTAGCAGGTTTCAGCCGGGTTGGCGCGAAGAATTACGCCGGCCGACCCGGTCCCGGCGACGGAACTTCCACCGGCTGCCGCGTCGCGGTCCGCCGTCAGTCCGCCAGTCGGAATTCCGCGCTTGCCAGCAGGGCCTGGCAAAAGGCGGTCAACTGGCTGGTGGGTTTGCCGGGGGCATTGGCGAAGAAGGTCTCGGCGAGCTGCTGCTCGTTCGCGTTGGGCGGGCGACTGAAGCAGAGAACAAAGGCCCGGCGCACCTGTTCAACGCGTTCGGGGTTTCCCTCTGACACCCTCGCCGCCAGCGCCTCGGCGGCGGCTTGCACGAAGGGACCGTTGAGCAGGTAGAGGGCCTGCAGCGGCACATTGGTCACCTCACGATCGCCGCTGACCAGATTCGGATTGGCCACATCGAACTGTTCAAGCACATCCGGCAGGTGATCGCGGATCACCGGCAGGTAAACCGAGCGGCGTTGCGAGCCGTCGAGGTCGGCGGGCAGCTTGCTGTTGAAGCCGATCAGCGAGACCGACTGGCCGTCGAGTTCCGCCACCAGCGAACCGGGCCGGCGCGACAGATCGAGCTGGCCGGACACGGCGAGCATGGCGTCGCGCAGCACCTCGGCGTCAAGGCGGCGGCGGTTGGCGTGGGCGAGCAGGCGGTTGTCGGGATCGGGTGATGGCGGATGGCGGGTGGCGGATGGCGGAGGGAGACCCGACGTTGAAGCCTGCCGGTAGGTTTCCGACAGGACGATTTCCTTGATGAGCTTCTTGATTGACCAGCCGCCCTCCATGAAGCGCACGGCGAGGGCATCGAGCAGTTCGGGATGGCTGGGGCGTTCGCCGCTGAAGCCGAAGGTGTCGACCGTGCGCACGAGCCCGGCGCCGAACAGGTGACGCCAGACGCGGTTGACCAGCACCCGCGCGGTGAGTGGGTGATCGCGATGGGTGAGCCACTGCGCCAGTTCCAGGCGACCGCTTTGCGCCTGGGGCACCGGCACGTTGATGCCAAACACGCGCGGAAAACCGCGTGGCACGGGCGCTCCCGGGCGCGCCAGTTCGCCGCGCTCGAACAGAGGGGAATCGCGCACCTCGCCGTCCTGCGCGCCCATGCACAGCGGCCGGGCGCGGCCCTGGTCGTCGACCGCCTCCAGCGCGCCCTCGATGCCGCCGCGCGTCCAGAGGATGCGCAGCGAATTGCCGAGCAGCTTGTTGAATTCCGGGCCGAGGTCGCGCCCCTCCTCTCGGGCCTTGGTGATGTAGGCCTCCTGCGCCTTTTCCTCGGCGTTGAGTTTGGCGAGGTCGGCCTTGAGCTGGCGCACCCGCGCTTCCGGCAACGATTTGCCGACCACGGTCTGCCCGGGCAGTTCGGGCAGGCGGATCAGGTGGCCATGATTGTTGTTTTCGGAGTCGATCCAGTTGCCGTAAAAGGTCCGGGTACTTTTGAAGATGCCCGCCAGCGCGTAGTAATCCTCCATCGAGTACGGCTCGGTTTTGTGGTCATGGCAGCGCGCGCAGGCGACCGAGCTGGCGAGAACGGCGCGCGTCACGGCATCGATCTGCTCGTCGGCCACATCGGCGGCGAACTGCGCCTTGTTTTGTTCGTTCAATCCCTTGGGACCGAGGGCCAGAAAGCCGGTGGCGACCCGCAGGCGCGCGCGCTCGGCGGCATCCTTCGCGGGCAGCAGATCGCCGGCGATCTGCTCGGTGAGGAAGCGATCATAGGGCAGGTCGGCGTTGAAGGCGTCGATGACGTAGTCGCGGTAGCGCCAGGCATGGGGGAAGGTCAGGTTCGACTCGCGCCCGTTGGACTCGGCGTAGCGCGCGACATCGAGCCAGTGGCGACCCCAGCGCTCGCCGAAGCGGGGGCTTTGCAGGAGCTGGTCGACGAGTTTCTCGTAGTCTGTCGCATCCGCGAGGTCAGCCATCTCGGAGGGAGGCAGGCCGATGAGGTCGAAGTGCAGCCGGCGCAGCAGCACCCGCGGTTCGGCACGCGGGGCCGGGGAAAGATCGTTTTCGCGCAGCTTGGCACGGATGAAGTCGTCGATGCTGCCCGCGTGGTTCACTGGTTTTTGGTAGGCCCAGAACTGGCGGGCCGAGGCCGGGTCCACCGGCGGTCGTTCGGCGGTTTTGGCCGCGGTGTTGCGCGGATCCGCGGCGCCCTCGCGGATCCAGCGGGTGAAATCGGCGATGACGTTGTCGGGCAGGCGGGCTTCGTTCGGCGGCATCTCCAGATCGGGATCCGCATGGCGGATGGCGGTCAGCAGCAGGCTTTGCCCGGGCTGGCCCGGCACCACGGCCGGACCGGTGTCGCCGCCGCGGCGCAGGTTGTCGCGGCTGTCGAGCCGAAGTCCGCCCTTGGCCTTGCCGGATTCGGCGGAGTGGCACTCGTAGCAGTGGTTCACCAGCACGGGCCGGATCTTCGCTTCAAAAAAGGCGGTGTCGGCGCCGGCTGTGGCGACAAGCAGAGGCAGCAGGACGAAGGCTTTCATGGCGGTGAGACGGCTTCCGCTTTTTTGTGTTCCAGCCAGTGGGCGAGGGCTCCGGCGGGCCAGTTTCCACTGAGCACGCGTGGGTCGCCCTCGCTCTGCCACAAGTGCCAGGCGGGTGCGCCGTCATGCAGGGCGGCGAAGGTCAATTCCGTGGCGGACTTCCAGACCGGCAGGGTGCGGCACTGCCAGCCGGGATGCGCCGGCGACAGGATCTGCGTGGCGCCCGTGGCCAGTTCCACGACGGCGACCGCGTCCGTTTCGCTTTCGACGACGGCGACGCGTCGTCCGTCCGGTGAGGCGGTGAACCAGCCGAGGTTGGCCGGCAGATCCCCGGGCGCGGTGGGCACGGCCGTGACGGTTTGGCCATCGGCCAAAAACAGGCGTGGTGCCAGTTCCGCATCGGGGGTGACGGCAGGCAGGGTCACTGGCAGGCTGGCAAAAAGCACGCGGCCGTCGGCCAGCACCTGCAGCAGCGGGCGGTTGAATTGCAGGGCCGTTGCCAAGGGGGTTGGTTCGCCCAGGCGGTCGGGACCGCGGCGCTCGACGGGTTGGCCATCGGGGCCGAGTTCGAGCCGCGGTCGCAGCAGGGTGCCCTTCGCACCGACGACTTCCAGGCGCAGCAGGCTGACGATTTTTTCGCCCTCGCCGCCCAGGGGTGCCATGAAGACGAGCGAACGACCGTCGCGCGTCCAGTCAAAGGCGGCGCTGACCTGGCGGGCAACGACGTGACCCGGGCCGCCGTCGAGTGGCAGCACTTCGAGGGCGAGGCTGCGGCCATCGTCATCAAGGCTGAGCAGGGCCAGCAGCGGTTGCGTGGGGGAGACGCGCGGCAGGTGCAGCGGTTTGAGCAGGCGGCGCGTCAGGGGGCGGGCCTCGCTGACGCGGCCCTGCGGGTCGAGTCGGATGAGGAGCAGTTCCTGAAGAGTGTGGCCGGCTTGCGGTCGACCCAGAGCGTTGGCAAGCTCGGTGCCCTTGGGCAGGGCCTGCAGCCGCGTTTCGACCTCCGCCGGCGTGCGTTCGTGCTGCAGGCGCAGGGCGGCGGCGAAGCGCTGGCTTTGCAGCTCGGAGAGGCCGTTCATGAGCTCGTCGAGCGCCCGCGCATCGCGAGCCGCCGACTCGAGCAGCGGCAGCACCAGGGGCAGCAGGGCTTCGACCGACTGCACCTCCGTCGCCGGCAGCAGCGCGCGCGCCTCCTGCCAGCGGTGGACCACGCGGGCCCGCAGCACCACAAAACCCTCGCCTTTGGCCAGCCAGCTCACCGCTTGCACTTCACCTGTGTCAGCCAGAGCGGGGCCGAGTTGGCCAGCGCTGTCGGCCAGGTGCAGGCCGTCGGCGAGGCGGACGAGGGCACGGTCGCCCAGGGGCGACCACCAGGCGCGCTCCTCGGGAAAGCAGCCGGTCAGGAGCAGCAGGGGCAGCAGCAGCCAGCGTGGCGGGTTCATCGCAGGGAGGTGGCGGTTGAGGAGGGGGTGTCGACGCGCAGGACCTGAAGGCCCGAGCCGGCGGGGTTGAAGGACATGCGGTACTTGGCCCAGGGGCTGCCTGCACGCTGCGTCGCGGCGGCGAGGGGCGGCGGCGGACTGCCGCGGCCGGCGAGGTAGCCGGCCGAGCCGGCAAGGCCGGCCAGGGTGAGCACCGCGGCGGCGCGGGCCAGCCAGGGCAGCCAGCGCGGGCGGGGCCTGCGCCGGGCGGGCGGACTGGCGGGCACCCTCGCCAGTTCCGGATGTTGCAGCACGGCGGCCTGCGCCGTGGTGAGTGTGGCGAGCAGGCGCTCGGCCTCGGCGCGCGCCGGGGCGTGGGTGGCGAGGTGATGCTCCAGCAGTTCCGCGGCTTCGGGCGAGAGCTCGCCGAAGTGGCGGTCGATGAGCAGGGCGTGCAGGGACTCGGGTTTCATGAGGGTCAGTCGGCGGTTTCGTTTTGCAGCCGTTCGCGCACGGCGGCGATGGCGTGATGCAGCCGTGAGCGCACGGTGCCGAGGGGGATGCCCAGCGCCTCGGCGATCTCGGCGTAGGAAAGGGATTGGGCGAAGCGCAGGTCGAGGATCTCGCGTTGCAGCGGCGGCAGGGCGGCGATGGTTTCGCGGGCGGCGTCGATGCGCAGGTCGCGCGCCGGGGCGGGCACCTCGGCGGCGGTATCGAAGGGCACGGTGCGCTCGCGGGCATGGCGCGACCAGACCGCCTGGCTGAGGTGGCGGGCGATGCCGAACAGGTAGCCACGCGCGCATTTCGGCGTGCGGCCGTCGCGCAGGCCGCGCGCCATCTCCAGGAAGGTTTCCTGGACCAGGTCCTGCACCGTTTCCGTGCCGACATGCCGACGCGCGAAGTAGCGTGCGAGGTCAGCGGCGCTCTCGGTGAAGAGGCGTTCCAAAAAGGGTGGTTGGTCCGTGGTGTCCACGCGGCGTTCGGGCGCTGAGCCGGCAGCAATCCGCAGGCTAGCATTCCAGACGTGGGGCTTTCGATGCAAAAGGTTCAGGGCCGGTGAAAAAAACCGCGCGACCCGCGTTGTCTGCAGTCATGCGTATCCTTCCTCTGCTTGCTCTCCTGGCCGCCGCGCCCGTCGTCCACGCCCAGACCGCCGCCAAGGCGAAGGATCCGGTCGATCAACTGGCGGCGACCCTGACGCCGTCGCGCAAGCTCGTGTACAAGCGGGTCGGTGACCGTGCCCTGGAAATGCACGTGTTTGAGCCGCAGGGACATCGCGCGGGCGATCGCCGCGCCTGCTTCCTGACGATTCACGGCGGCGGCTGGGCCGGCGGGGCACCGCCGCGCATGTATCCCTTTGCCGCCCACTATGCGCGGCAGGGCTGGGTGGGCATCAGCCTGCAATACCGTCTTTACAACCCCAAGGCCGGCACCAGCGTCTTCGACTGCGTCAAGGACGTGCGCTCCGCCATGCGCTATCTGCGCGATCATGCCGGTGAACTCGGCATCGATCCCGCGAAGATCGTGGTCAGCGGCGGCTCGGCCGGCGGGCATCTGGCGGCGGCGACCGCGCTGTTCGACGAGGTCAATGAGGCGGGCGAAGACGGTGCGGTGACACCGGCCGCGCTTGTCCTGCTGTTCCCGGTCATTGACACTTCCGCCGAGGGCTATGGCCAGGCCAAGATCGGCGAGCGCTGGCGCGAGTTGTCGCCCCGGCACCGGGTCCGTCCGGGCCTGCCGCCGACGCTGGTTTTCCATGGCACGGGCGACACCGTCACACCCTTTGCCGGCGCCAAGGCTTTTCACGAGGCGATGCGTCAGGCGGGCAACACCTGCGAACTCGACGTCAACGAGGGCGGCGTGCACGGCTATCTGATGTTCAACAGGGAGCTGTTCGACGACACCCTGCGCAAGTCGGACGCTTTTCTGCGCGCCCAAGGGTTGCTGGCGCCGTGACTCCCGTGCGTCGCGGGGATTTCGTGCTTGCCCGTGGCGCCGCTTCCGGAGCAGACTCCGGCAAACCCCTCTTTGCCTGTGTCCGCCCGCCCCGTTCATCCCGCCGACCCAATCCTCACCGCCGCCCAGGCCGAGGCGGATGCCCGCCAGCTCGACGCCCTCATTGGAGGGCTGGCGCAGATCATCCTTGGCAAGGAGCCGGTCATCCGCCTGGCGGTGACCTGCCTGCTGGCGCGCGGTCATCTGCTCTTTGAAGACCAGCCGGGGGTGGGCAAGACCCTGCTCTCACAGGCGCTCGCCCAAGCCATGGGCCTGCAGTTTCGCCGCGCCCAGTTCACCAGTGATCTGCTGCCGGCCGACCTGCTTGGCGCGAACATCTTTGACCGCGCCTCCGGCGGTTTTGTGTTCCATCAGGGGCCGGTGTTCGCCCAGGTGCTGCTGGCCGATGAGATCAATCGTGCGACGCCGAAGACCCAGTCGGCCCTGCTGGAGGCGATGGAGGAGGGCAAGGTCACCTGCGACGGCATCACCCACGCCCTGCCGACGCCCTTCTTCGTCATCGCCACGCAGAATCCCTCCACGCAGATCGGCACCTTCATGCTGCCGGAGTCGCAGCTCGACCGCTTCCTGATGCGCCTGGCGCTGGGTGTGCCGGATCGCGAGGCGGAACGTGCCATCCTGCAGGGACAGGACCGCCGTGAAATGCTGCGCGCCCAGCCGGAGATCCTGCCCTGGGCCGCGCTGCGCGAGATGCAGGAGCGGGCGCGCCGGGTCTTTGCCGCACCGGCCCTGCTCGATTACGTGCAGGACCTGCTGGCGGCCACCCGCGCACAGGGACACGGCCTGTCGCCTCGCGGCGGTCTGGCTCTGCTCGCTGCGGCGCGGGCCTGGGCGCTGGGGCACGGGCGGCCGATGGTGCTGCCCGAGGACGTGCAGGCGGTCGCACCCGCGGTGATGGGACATCGCCTGGCCGGCGGTGCCGTCGAGGCGGCGCGACTGCTCGAAGAGACCCCGGTGCCCTGACTCGGCCATGAGTGCGTCCGTCCCAGAGCCGAACGAACGGAGGTCGGCGGCCGATCGCACCCGGCTGCGGCCGACGCCCCACACCTTCTCCTGGCTCAGTCTGTGTGCGGCGATGCTGTATGCCGGAGCGGTGCAGTCGAACGGTGCCGCCTACCTTCTCGCCTTCCTGACCTTCGTGCTTGGCGCCGTCAGTGGCTTGCATGCCCGTGCGAACCTGCGCGGTCTCGAGCTGCGCTGCGGCCTGGTGCGCCGCACTGCGGAAGGGGAGGTGTTGCCTGTGGAAGTGGTCGCTGGCGACGGCCTTTCCCATCACGGCATCGAACTCATGTTGGCGGGGGCCGGCAGCGGGCACTGGCTGGAAAGGGTGGCTCGTGGCGCAGTCACGCCACTGGAGCTGCGTCTGCCGCCAGAGGGCACGCCCCTGCGGCTGTTTTTGCGCAGTGCCCATCCGCTGGGGTTGTTCCAGGCCCGCCGGGAACTGCAGGTGCTCCTGCGGCAGCCGCGGGTCCCCGCACCCGCCGGCAGTCTGGCCCTGCCGGCCCCCGAGCCTGCCGCCGGGGCGGCGACGGTTGCCGGTGCCACCGCCGGTGGCGCCGAGGGCGAGGACTTTGCCGGCGTGCGCGAGTGGCGGCCGGGCGATTCCCTGCGCCGGGTCGACTGGCGTGCCCTGGCACGCGGCCGGCCGCTGCTTGTCAAGACCTGGGCGGGTGGTGGCGGTCAGCGTCATTTCGACTGGCAGTCGCTGCCGTTGCCGGAGGCGGAACGCCCGGGTCAGCTCGCCCGCTGGATCGAGCAGGCGGCGCGCCTCGGCTTGATCTGGCGACTGTCACTGCCCGGCCGGGAAGTGCCTGCCGGCAGTGGGCCCGCTCACGCCGAACGCTGCCTGGCGGCGCTGGCCGAACTGCAGTCGACCGGCGCCGCGGTGCTGGCGGGTCGCCGGCGCGGCAAGCCGCCGCCCAGCGCCGAGCACGTGCGCCGGGTGGCGACAGCGCCGCTGGTCCTGCTTGGGGCCGCGGTCCTGCTCGCGGCTGTGGTGCTGCTGGATTTTGTCGCTCCGGTCAGTGTCCTGCTGCTGGCGGTCTGCCTGGGGTGGCGACTCCTGCTCGCGCGTGGCGAGGCGCCGCCGGCGCGCTACAGCATGGCCTTCAAGGCCGCCCCCAGGCGCTGGCTGCCGGTGGTGCGCTTCTGGCCGCTGGTGGTTCTCGTCGGCGGGGTGGCGCTGGTTCACCTGACGAGTGGCGGATCCTGGGGCATGGAGGCCGGGGT
Source organism: uncultured bacterium (assembly GCA_966252325.1). Taxonomy (GTDB): domain Bacteria; phylum Verrucomicrobiota; class Verrucomicrobiia; order Verrucomicrobiales; family Verrucomicrobiaceae; genus Prosthecobacter. The sequence continues at coordinate 24,456 of CBINON010000006.1, forward strand.
GGCCGTGCTGCTGGTGCTGCTCGGCGCCAAGCTGCTCGAGTCGCGCACGCCGCACGATTTCCAGATCATTGCCATGATCGGCTGGTTCCTCTGCCTGTGTGGACTGCTCACCGATCAGGGGATCGGTCGCACACTGGGCATGCTGGCGATCTATGGGGCGGTGACGGTCGGCATGATCTGGATGCGCCGCGGCGCGTCCGAAGCCGGGGGGGCGCTGCGCCTGGGGGCCCGTCTGCTGGCCCAGGCGGCGATGCCGGCACTGCTGCTCTTTCTGGTGTTCCCGCGCATGAGTCTCGACACACTGGCGCGCATGGGAACCGGCCAGCTGAGCCAGACCGGTGTGCCGGTGTCGCTCGAGCCGGGTCGCGTCTCACAGGTGGCAAAGAGTGGCGAGACCGCCTTCCGCGTGCGTTTTCCCGAAGCCGCACCGCCCGTGCGCCAGCAGTTGTACTGGCGCTGCGTGGTGCTCTGGGAATGCAACGGCCTGAGCTGGCGGCGCGGACCGGTCTTCGCCTACACCGAACACCGGCGCGACCGGCAGCCGGGTGACATCCGTCAGTCGGTGACGCTGGAACCGCACGGCCAGCTCTGGCTGCCGGCGCTCGACCAGCCGGTCTGGGCGCGTGAGGGGGGCGAAACGCCGGGGCTCTATGCCGACCGCACCCTCGGTGCCAGCGAACCGGTGCGCAGCGCCCGTCGCTTCGAGGTGGTTTCGCGAGCGAAGCTCGAGCCGGAGCCGCTGCCGGTGTCGCGCCGACAGGCGGCCCTGCAACTGCCGTCGCGCCTGCCGGACTCGCTGCGCGAGCTGGCCGAGGGCTGGCGGCGTGAGGCGGCCGGGCCCGAGGAGATCGTGCAGGCGGCGCTGCGGTACTTCGCGACCGAGGGCTTTCAATACACGCTGGAACCTGGCACCTACCTCGGGCCGACCGCCCTGGAGGACTTCCTGCTGCGCCGGCGCACCGGTTTTTGCGAGCATTTCAGCGCCGCGTTTGCCACCCTCATGCGCCTGGCTGGTGTGCCTTCGCGCATTGTCATGGGGTACCTCGGGGGGGAGTACTCGGAACGCGGGGGGTACATGATCGTCCGGCAGTCGGACGCGCATGCCTGGACCGAGGTCTGGCTGGAGGGCTCCGGCTGGACGCGGGTGGATCCGACCGTTTCGGCGGCGCCAGCGCGTGGCGATCTCGATTTGGAGAGTTACCTGCTCGGCGACGTGGAGGCGCTGGAGCGCTTCCGCAGCAGTTACTGGGGGCGCGGCCTGCAGCAGTTCCGGCTGTTCTGGGACCACCTCAACTTCCAATGGTACAACACCGTCGTCAGTTTTGACGAGGAGGCGCAGCTGGAGTGGCTGAGTTGGTTCGGCCTGGGCAGCCTGCCGCGGCGCGCACTGCTGCTCGGTCTCAGCCTCGGCGCACTTGCCCTGGCGCTGCTCGGGCTGCACTTTTGGCTGCGCCGCCCCGGCCGGGATCCGGATCCCTGGGCGCAGGCCTGGCGGGAGTTTTGTGGGCGACTCGAACGCCAGGGCCTGCCACCCCGACGGGCCGGCGAGGGGCCTCTGGCCTATGCCGAGCGCGCCGCTCCCGGTCATCCGCAGATCCTGGCGCTGGCGCGCCGCTATGCCGAAGGCCGTTACGGGCCGGTGCGGGTGGATGCCCGGACCTTCCGCCGCGAGGCGCGCGTCCTGAGCCGGACCGTCACTCGCGGCTCGACAAAGCCTGACGGTGGTGGTGAGATGCGTTCATGAACGCCGAGTCCCCGCGCCTGCTGCCCGTGTTCCTGTTCACCGGCTCCTACATGGCGGCCGCCGTCGCCGGCTCGCTGCTGCAGAACAACCGGGAGTTCGTCTTTTACATCGTTGTCATGCTGGCGTTGATCGGGGTCATGACGGCGGTGCATCGCGCCGTCGGCCTGACCCTGCCGCTGCTCTGGGCCTTTTCCGTCTGGGGTCTGCTGCACATGGCGGGCGGTCTGCTGCCGCTGCCCGAGAGCCTGCCGCACGATGGCCGGCACGCGGTCTTGTACAGCCTCTGGCTGGTGCCGGAGCGACTGAAGTTCGACCAGGTGGTGCACGCCTACGGTTTCGGGGTCACCACCTGGCTGTGCTGGCACGCCCTGAGCACGGGGCTGTGGCGACGCTTTGGGGTGCGGCCGGTGCCCTCCGCCGGCCTGCTCACCCTCTGTGCCGCCGCCGGCATGGGCTTCGGCGCCCTCAATGAGGTTGTCGAATTTGCCGCCGTCCTGAGTCTGCCCGACACGAATGTCGGCGGCTATGAAAACACCGGCTGGGATCTGGTGGCCAACCTGGTGGGAGCGGTCAGCGCCGCCTTGTGGCTGCGCTGCGGCAGCGCCGCTCGCGACTAGGGGGTTTTTCCATAAAATCGTTTTTCAGCTTGCCGAAAGGCCGTGGCGTTCTAAATTGCTGCTTCCTTAACCGGACGAGGAATGGCTTTTTTGGCAGGAGTGGGGGTTTCCCCGCTCCTTTTTTGTCTGGACACGGCTTTCATTTATGATCAGCGAACTCAAAGCATTATTCGACTACTACGAGAAAGAGAAGGGCATCGACCGCGACAAGATGGTCGAGGCCCTGCAGCAGGCTCTTCTCGCGGCCTCGAAGAAGAGCATTGGCCCGGCGCGTGAGTTGCGCATCGTCATCGATCCCGACAAGGGCACGATCAAGGCCTGGGCCCGGCTGGTCGCGGTGGAGAAAGTCAGCAATCCGTGGGAGGAGATCCCCGTCGACAAGGCGCGCAAGGTCAAGAAGGACGCCCAGCCGGGCGACGAGATCGACCTTGAGGTGACGCCGAAGAACATGGGGCGCATCGCCGCCCAGACGGCCAAGCAGACCATGCTGCAACGCCTGCGCATGGCCGAAAAGGAAAACCTCTACGACGAGTTCAAGGACCGCACCGGCGACGTTGTCAGCGGCGTCATCCGTCGTTTCGACAAGTCCGACGTCATCGTCGACCTTGGCAAGTTTGAGGGTGTCATGCCCTCGAAGGAGCGCGTGACCACCGAGGACTACACCCCGGGTGACCGCATGCGTTTTTATGTCAAGGCGGTGGAAAAGGAGGGGGCCCGCGGCCCCGAAATCGTCCTCTCGCGCGCCCACGTCAACTTCGTCCGACGTTTGTTCGAGTTTGAGGTCAGCGAGATCGCCGACCGCACGGTGGAGATCGCCAGCATCGCCCGCGAAGCCGGCTACCGAACCAAGGTCGCCGTGCACAGCGCCGACGACAAGGTGGACCCGGTCGGCGCCTGCGTCGGCATGCGCGGCGCGCGCGTCAAAAACATCGTCCGCGAGCTCAACAACGAGAAGGTCGACATCATCCGCTGGCACGCCGATCCGGCGAACTTCATCCGCGAGGCGCTCAAGCCGATCAAGGTGCTCAGCATCCAGGTGGCGCCCGACCGCAGTTCGGCCCGCCTGACCGTCAGCGAGGAGGATCTCTCCAAGGCCATCGGTCGCCGCGGCCAGAATGCCCGACTGACCTCGCGTCTGGTCGGCATGGAACTGAACATCGAGCGCGACGAGCACGCCGCCGAAGTCTTCGAGGGCCAGATGGATACTGCCGCCCACGACCTTGAAAACGCCCTTGGCATCAACCTCGACACCGCCCGCAAGCTCATTCAGGGCGGCCTCGGCGATCTCGGCATGCTCATGCAGGTCGAGCTCGAGGACATCACCGACGCCCTGCAGGGCGACGCCCAGCTTGCCGCCCAGGTGTTCGAGCGCATTCAGTCCTACACCCCCAAGGGAGAGCAGCCATGAGCCTGCCTGCCTCGCCAGTTTCTCGTCAACCCTGCCTGACCGCCGCCCCCGCCGTTCGCCCGTCCCACGCTTCTCATGCCCAGCCGACCCTCATCCTCGAAAGCCCATCAGCCCACCCCCGAAGCTCCCGCTGAGGAGGTCGTGGATGCTGCAGAGAGCAAGTCCCGCAAGAAGGCGGACAAAAAAGTGCTCTCCCTGATCGAGGAGGAGGAAAAGCCCAAAAAGCGCGTTGTGCGCAAGGACGGGCCGGCCGTGCTGCCGGCCCTTGGAGCCCGACCGGTGGCCGCGCCCGCCGCCGAGGCGAAGTCGGTCGAGCCGCCGAGGAAGACGGTCGACGACCAGAAAAAGGAGGCGCTCAACCTCTTCGAAGAGGATGACAAGCCGAAGGTGCGCCGCCGTCCGGCCGCGCCCGCCAGCACGGCCCTGCCGCCGATCTCGAAGCTGAAGGAACCCGGTCCGGTCGTCGCCGGTCCCGTCGAGGTGCCGGTCCAGCCGCCACCGCCGCCGGCGCCGCCGGCTGCCGAGCCGGTGCAGGGGTTCGAAATCAATGAGGCCGGCGAGAAGATCATTCACATCAAGGCGACGACCGTGCCTGTGAAGGAACTGGCGGAGAGGATGGGCCTCAAGCCCTTCAAGATCATTTCCGACCTGATCACCCTCAAGGTTTTTGTCGCCAACGCCGAGAAGTCCATCGACATCGAGATCGCCGAGAAGATCTGCGAGAAGCACGGCTTCCGGTTGGAACGCGAGAAGCGCGCGAAGGGCGAGGGCATCCACAAGGTCGAGGAAGTCATCGTCGAGCCGGAACCGGTGGCGATTGAGGAGGTCGAGGTCGACAAGCTCGAGCTGCGCGCCCCGATCATCACCTTCATGGGCCACGTCGACCACGGCAAGACCTCCCTGCTCGACGCCATTCGCAAGACCCAGGTCGTTTCCGGCGAGGCCGGCGGCATCACCCAGCACATTGGCGCCTACAGTGTCTTCCACGAGGGCAAGCCGATCACCTTCATCGACACCCCCGGCCACGCCGCCTTCTCGGCGATGCGCGCCCGCGGCGCCCACGTCACCGACATCGTCGTGCTCATCATCGCCGCCGACGACGGCATCATGCCGCAGACGCGCGAGGCGCTCAACCACGCCAAGGCCGCCGGCGTCACGCTCATGGTCGCCATCAACAAGTGCGACCTGCCCGCGGCCAACGTCCTGCGCGTCAAGTCCCAGCTCCAGGAGATCGGCCTTGCGCCCGTCGACTGGGGTGGCGACGTCGAATGCATGGAGGTCTCGGCCAAGACCGGCCTCGGCATCGACAGCCTGCTCGAAACCATGGCCCTGCAGGCCGAGGTGCTCGAACTCAAGTCCGATCCCAAGGCGCCGCCGCGCGCCACCGTCATCGAGTCGTCGATGGTGCCCGGCAAGGGGCCCGTTGCCACCGTCATCATCCGCCAGGGCACCCTCAAGCCGGGCCAGCCCTTCATCTGCGGCCCGCACTGGGGCAAGACCCGCGCCCTCATCAACGACCGCGGCGAAAGTGTCAAGGCGGTCAAGCCGGGCATGCCCGTCGAGGTCATCGGCTTCAGCGACATGCCGCACGTCGGTGACGAACTTGTGGTCATGGACAGCGAGCGCTCGGCCAAGAAGCTGAGCGAGGAACGCCATGAGGAGCTCCGCCAGAAGAAGCTCGCCAGCACCCGCCGGTCCACCCTCGAGCACCTCTTTGCCTCCATTGAGGAGGGCAACAAAAAGTCGCTCAAGATCGTCCTCAAGGCCGACGCCCAGGGCTCGGTCGAAGCCATCCTTGGCGCGCTCAAGGAGATCAAGAGCGACAAGATCAACCAGGAAATCCTGCACTCCGACGTCGGTCCCGTCACCGAGTCCGATGTCCTGCTCGCCAGCGCCTCGGATGCCATCGTCATCGGCTTCAACGTCAAGGTGGAGAACAAGGCGCTCAGCCGCGCCAAGAGCGAGGGTGTGCAGATCAAGCTCTACTCGATCATCTACGAGCTGATTGACCAGGTGAAGGAGGCCATGACCGGCCTGCTCGACATGCTCACCCGCGAGAAGGTCCTCGGTCACGCCAAGGTCAAGCAGGTGTTCAAGGTCCACCGCGGCTACGTCGGCGGCTCGCTCGTCATCGACGGCCGCATCGACCGCAAGCAGCGCGCCCGCGTGCTGCGCGACGGCCAGCCCGTGTACGACGGCTCGATCGAAACCCTGCGCCGCTTCCAGGACGAGGTGCCGGAGGTCCGCAACGGCCTCGAGTGCGGCATCAAGCTGCAGGGCTTCAGCGACTACGAGGAAGGCGACATCATCGAGTGCTACGAACTGGAGAAGATCCAGCAGACCCTCTGACCCGCGACGCCGCGGCCCCGGCCGCGGCGCGCTCCACGCACTCCGCCCCACCCATGTCCCTCCGTCTCCAGCGCGTCGCCGAGCTCATCAAGCGCGAGCTGAGCATGATCCTCGAAAGGGATTACAGCTTCAAGGACTGCATCGTCACCGTCCACGACGCCGTGCCGACCGTCGACCTCAAGCAGTGCTTCATCTACGTCGGCATCCTCGGCCCGGAAAGCCGGCAGGAGGGCATCGTCGAGCAGCTCAACAAGGCGCGCGGCGCCATCCAGAAGTCGTTGTACAAACGCGTCGTCATGCGCAGCTCCCCGCAGCTGCTGTTCCGCCTCGACAAGTCGGTCGAGCGCGGCGTGCGCATCCTCAACGCCATCGACAACCTGCCGCCGCCCGCGGCCGAACCGCCGCCCGAGGGCCGCTGATTTCGTCGCCCGCCACCCCTTTTCCGTGGTCCTCCCGCCCGCCGGACGGGCCCGTTGTACGACTCCCCGACCCTGATCATGACCCCGCTTTCCGAAATCGCCGACCTGCTGCGCGGTGCCCAGCGCATTGGTCTCGCCTCGCACATCCGCCCCGACGGCGACGCCGTCGGTTCCGTACTGGGCCTCGCTCTCAGCCTGCGCGCCCTCGGCAAGACCGTGGTGCCGCTGCTTGAGGACGGCGTGCCGGAGAACCTCGCCTTCCTGCCCGGTGCCGACAGCGTCCAGTCGCCCGCCGGTCCCCTCGAGCTGGATGTGGCCGTTGCCCTCGACACCGCCACCCACGAGCGCATCGGCGCCGGCTGCGTCGAGGCCTTCAGCCGCGCGCCCGTGCTGGTCAACATCGACCATCACCCGACCAATCCGCGCTACGGTCACCACAACCACGTCGATGGCGACCAGCCGGCGACCGGCCAGATCGTCTACGAACTGCTGACGCAGAACGGCCTGCCCATCGACGACGGCGTCCGTCAGAACCTGTTTGCCGCCATCAGCACCGACACCGGGTCCTTCCAGTTTGCCTGCACCACCGCGCGCAGCCACGAGATTGCCGCCGAGATGATCCGCGCCGGGCTCGATATCGCCCGGCTGTCGCAGCTGCTCTACCACACCTTTCCGCGCCGTCGCCTTGAACTCCAGCGCGCCATGCTCAACGACATGGCCTTCCGCGCCGGCGACCGCATTGCCAGCTGGCAGCTCAGCCAGGAACTGCAGCACCGCGTCGAGGTCCGCCCCGGCGACACCGAGGGGCTGATCGACACCCTGCGCATGATCGACAGCGTCGTCAGCGCCGTGATTTTTGAGGAGCTGCCCGATGGCAAGGTGCGCGTCAGCGCCCGCTCCAAGGACGCCCGCCTCGACGTCTCGGCCGTTTGCGCCCGCTTCGGCGGCGGCGGCCACCGCATGGCCGCCGGCGCCCGTCTGCCGGGGCCGCTGCCGGCCGCCTCTGAAACCTTTTTGACCGCACTCGAACATGAAGTCCGACGACTCTCTTAACGGCGTTCTCCTCGTCGACAAGGGCCCCGACATGACCAGCCACGACGTCGTGGCGGTCGCCCGCCGCTGCCTGCGCACGAAAAAAATCGGCCACTGCGGCACGCTCGACCCGATGGCCACCGGCATGCTCATCCTGGTCATCGGCACCGGCACCAAGCTGCAGGACCTGCTGATGAGCGAGGACAAGGAGTACACCGGCAGCCTGCGCCTTGGCGTCACCACCAGCACCCAGGATCGCGAGGGCGAGGTGGTCGAGGAGAAGCCGGTGCCGGCCCTGGGCGACGCCGACATCCGCGCCGCCTTCGACGCCTTCCGTGGCGACTTCTACCAGACGCCGCCGATGGTCAGCGCGGTCAAGATCGAGGGTGTGCCGTTGTACAAGCTCGCCCGCCAGGGCAAGGAGGTGGAGCGCAAGCCGCGCTTTGTGCGCGTCTACGACGCCCAGATCCAGCGCATCGAGCTGCCGGATGTCGATTTCCGCGTCGTCTGCAGCAAGGGCTTCTACGTGCGCACCTACGCCCATGACATCGGTCAGAAACTCGGCTGCGGCGCCCACCTCACCTCACTGAGGCGCACGCGCAGCGGCCACTTCAAGTTCGAACCCGGCAACCACACGACCTTTGACGCCCTCAAGGAGGGGCGGCGCGAGGAGGTGCTGGGCGCCATGATGAGCCTGTACGACGTCTCCAAGCTGCGCGGCGCCTGAGTTCCGGCCGCGCGGCGAGGAAAACTTTTCATTGGCCTTCCGCGCGGCGTATCGTTGTGTGCCGCTTCCCCCAGCCGCCATGTCCGACCCCAAGCCCCGTTTCAACCCGCTCGCCATCTGGATCCCCGTCATCATGATGGCGCTGGGCGTGGTGATCTATTACAACTACCTCGTTTTCCTGCAGGAGAAGCAGCGCAGCGAGGACAAGGACCGGCCCGCCTTCCTGGGCCGCCTGGAGCGCGACATGGAGCTGACCGAGCGCGACGGCCGCAAGGTCCACCTCGAGGAGCTGCGCGGCAAGATCCTGATCGCCTCCTGGGTCTACACCCGCTGCCCGCGCGGCTGCGCCGGCGTCATCGCCAAGCTCAAGCAGCTGCAGGAGCAGTACAAGGACAAGCCCGGCATCCATTTTCTGTCCTTCACCCTCGATCCCGAGGACACTCCGGAGATGATGCGCAACTTCGCCCGCGGCATCGGCATCGCCGACGACGCCAACTGGTGGTTCGTCAACGGCAACCGCGACGAGGTGCGCCGCTACATGACCCAGTACTTCAAGTTCCGCCCGGTGCAGGACCTGCCCGAGGCCGACCGCCTTTCGCCCGATGACAAGTACGTGCACGACCTGCGCGTGGCGCTGGTCGATGCCAAGGGGCACCTGCGCGGCTCGCTCTACGACCTGATGAACGCCGATCCCGAGTTCCAGAAGTACTGGGACGCGCAGATTCGCAAGGACCTCGATTTCCTGCTCAAGGAGAACGCCGCCGCCCAGCCATGACCGTTTACGACCTGCCCAAGCTGTACACCCTGTTCAACGCCTGCGCCCTCGTGCACCTCCTGCTCGGGCTGGTCATGATCAAACTCGGCCAGCGCAAGGTCCACATCGCCAGCATGGCCGTGGCCCTGCTGTTTTCGGCCGCCTTTCTCGGCTGCTACCTCGTCTACCACTACCAGGCGGGCCACGTCCGCTTCAAGGAGCAGGGCACGGTGCGCACGGTTTATTTTCTCCTGCTCTTCACCCACATCCCGCTGGCGGTGCTCAACCTGCCGATGATTTTCATGACGGTCATTCCCGCGCTGCGCCAGCGCTTTGACCGCCACAAGCGCCTGGCCAAATGGACGGTGCCGATCTGGATCTACGTTTCGGTCACCGGCATCCTGGTCTACCTGATGTGCTACGTCTGGTACGGACCGCCCATCCGCGGCTGATGGCCGCGGCTCAGGGAACCGGCGGTTCCGGACGCTTCTCCAGCTCGCGCACGCGCGCGGCGAGGTTTGGAATGCGGTTGATGCTGGCCAGACGGCGGCGCTCGTCCATGACCGGCATCGCCGGGAAACCCATGTAGGTGGCGGGGCCCGCCGGGATGTCCTTGGTGACGCCGCTGCGCGCGCCCAGGGTGACCTGGGGGCCGATGTTGACGTGGCCGGCGACCCCGCACTGGGCGGCAATGACCACGTAATCGCCAATGACGGCGCTGCCGGCGATGGCCGTGCAGGCGACGATGATGCAGTGGCGGCCGATGACGACGTTGTGGCCGATCTGCACCAGGTTGTCGATCTTCGTGCCGGCGCCGATCCAGGTGCGGCCGAAGCGGGCGCGGTCGATCATCGTGCCGGCGCCGACCTCGACGTCGTTGTCGATCTGGACGATGCCGGCCTGGCGCACCTTGCGGTGGCGGCCCTGGTCGAACTCGTAGCCGAAGCCGTCGGCACCGATGACGACGCCCGAGTGCAGGATGACGCGCTCGCCGAGTTCGCAGGCCTCGTGCACGGTGACATTCGCGAAGAGCTTGCTGTCACGGCCGATGACGACATCGCGGCCGACGTAGCAGCCGGCGCCGATCTCGACGCCGTCCGCCAGCTCGACGCCGGCCTCGACGACCGCGTTGGCGCCGATGGCGACCTTGGCCGGGTCGCACTTGACGGAGGCGTGCACGACCGCGCTTGGGTGAATGCCGGGTTCGAAGGGGGCGGGATGGAAGCCGTAGGTGTCGACCACCTTTTCAAAGGCGCGCGAGGGGTCGTCGACGGCGATGGCGGCGACGCCGTCCGGCGGCAGCGTGCCGTCGCGCGGGACCAGCACCGCGGAGGCGCGGGTCTTGTCCAGGCGCTCGCGGTAGCGGCTGTCGTAGTAGAAACTGAGATCGCCAGGCTGGGCCTCTTTCAGCGAGGCAAAGCCGGTCACGGCAAACGCGGGGTCGCCGGCGACGAGGGAGCCATCCAGGAGTTGGGCGAGTTCGGCGAGGGTGATGTGCATGGGCGCCGGGTACTGTCACAGGGCAGGGCGAATGCAACGGCGGATTGCGCACGCGTCTCAATTGTCTCAGATCTCGACGGCCTCGCACTGCTCGCGCCAGCCGGGGAAATTCCAGGTGTTGGGGAAGCCGGCGCACTGGACGGGTTTGACCGGCTGGATGCGGCAGGTGTTGACGCCTTCCAGGAAGAGGCAGCTGCCGTCAGGCTTGTCGATGATCGACAGGCCGGTGCGGTTGGCATTGAGACGGGTGCAGTCCTGGATGAAGGCCGGCTCGGGCATGCCGAGAAAGGCGGCGATCGCCGTGGCCTCGGCGGCGGTGATGTTGACGTCGCCGGGCCAGCGGCAGCAGTTGCCGCAGCGCACGCACTGGTAGCGGGGCGCGGGGGCGGGGGTGTCAAGCGGGGAAGCGGCATTCATGCAAACTTTCGGAGTCGCGCGCGGCGCGCGGCGTGCTCTTATGTCGCGGCATGTTTCGCCTCTTGCAACGCATGGATGACAACACCCCGCGCCACGCGGCGGGTGGCGCAGGGCTGTCGCGCCTGCCTGTGACCGTGCTGGCCGATGCCCATGAGGATGCGCTGGAGGCACTGGCTGGCTGGGCGCGCGGTCTCGACTGGTTGCAGCCACTGTTTGCCGGCCATCGGCACCGGCTCGATGCCCTGCACTTTGCCTTTGCCCCGCCGGCCGGTGCCGGGCTCTACCCGCGCGCTGGTGCGGTGCGCGCCGCTCTGGTGGCGCAGTGGCGCGACTTCACGCAGGCCGATTTGCCCGGGCGACTGGCGCCGCGTTTCGGATGCGTCTGGCAGGCCGCTGTCCAGGGCGCCGAGGCACTGGCGTCGGCCGATGCCGCCCTCGATTTTACCGGCGAGGAAGCCGCGCGCAGTCTTGCGGCCGGTCGCCTGCTGCTGGAACGCCTGCAGGGGGCCCGTCACCTTGGCCGGCTGGGCCGCTACCGGACCGCCTGGCAGGCGGGCCGGACTCCGGGGCATTTTCTGGCGGCCTGGGCGGCCGTGGCCGACTGCTTCCAGATTGGCCTGGCGGCGGCGGTGGCGGAGTATCTGCGCCTGGAGTGGCAGTTGGCTGTCGCGCACCTGCCATCCGAGCTCGGGTTGCCGGCGCCCATTGACCTGGCCCCGCCGGTGGCGAGTTTTTTGCAGGCCGCCGGTGTGCCGGTGCTGGCCGGGGTCACTGCACCACCTTCATCCAGCGCAGGCGAAAGCCGCGGTGCTCTTCCATGAGCTGGGCGGCCACGGTTGCCGACAGACTGTGCAGGCCGACGACGCGGGCAAAGACGGCGATGCGTTCCTGGCGGCTGTAGAAATCGGCACTGTCGGTGGTCTGTGCCGCAAACGCCTGCGCGGATTCGAGCAGCGTTTCCGGGGCCAGGCTCTCCAGCGGCAGCGGCACGACGCCGCGCTCCAGGCTGACCGTCACCTGGTCGAGGCTGGCGACGGTGATGCGGCCCTCGAGTGAGCCGCCCTCGGTGCGTTGCAGACGGCCCTGCCAGCCCTGGGCGGCGATGTCGGTGAACCACTGTTCAAGGAAGGCCTGCGCCTGCTCGTAGAGGTAGAGCTTGCCCTCCAGGGCCGCCTGCACTTCCGGCGACTGAAAGCGGATGTCGCGCAGCAGGGCGACCACACGCGCGTAATCGTAACCCTGGGCGAGCGAGGGCAGGGCGGAGGTCAACTCGGCGAGTTGGGTGAGTTCCTTGCCGCGCAGCTCGGCGGCAGCGACCATGTCGCGGCGCTGTTCCTCCATGCGCAGGCGTGCCATGTCGCGGCGCAGCTGCTTCTCACGCTCCTCCAGCAGCGCGGTCCAGCGGCCCTTGGTGCGCAGCTTGCCGCGCAGGCTGCGCAGGGCGTCGAGGGCGGTTTTGCAGGCCTCGGCGGTCAGCGGTGCGGATCCATCGTCGAGGCTGGCGAGCAGGGCGGTGTCCGCCTCGTAGTCCGGCAGCAGTCCGGCGTACGGAGGCACCCATTCGGGCAGGCCGCTGGTGTTCTCACGCAGGGCCGCGGCCACCTGTTCCAGCCAGCCGGCACCCAGGCGGGGATCGCCCAGGTGCCATTCGGCCAAACCCTGCAGCAGGCGACCGAGCACGCCTTCCGGCGTGCCGGCATGGCGCGCCGGATCGACGGGCTTGCCGAGACCGAGGTCCTTGCCCATGCCCACGCCCAGTTCGCGGAAGAAACTGGCGAGCGCGGGGCTGACGAGGCTGCTGCCTTCGCCCGGATCGGCTGCCAGCGCGGCCAGCGCCTGGCTGGCCTCCTTGCGCCTTCCGAGCACGAGGTGGCAGAGGGCGGCGTTGTAGCGCGCCCAGTTCAGGGTTGGCTGGCGCGCTTCGCCCGAGGCGATGATCTGCTCGAACTGATGACCGGCCTCGGCAAAGCGGCCACCGCCGAGCATGAGCTCACGCGCCTGCAGGAAACGCTCGGCCAGGGTCTTGCGCCCGGCCTTGAGCGACACGCCCTCCTCGGTCAGGCTGCGTTGGGTGGTTTCGTCGGTGTCGGTGATCGCCACCGCGGTGCGTTCGCCCGTGCTGCGCGCCAGCCAGCCGATGAGGAAGGCAAGCGCCAGCACGGCCGCGCCGGCGGCCAGCCAGCGAGCGCGGCGGGTGGCGAGGCGGAAGCGGTACACCGGCTGGCCGATCAGGCCTTCGGCCAGGCGCAGTTCCTCGACCGTTTCGTCGTAGTTGGCGCAGCGCTCCTGCGGGCGGAAGGCGAGCATGCGGTTGACCACGTGCACGGTGCGCGGCGCAAAGCGCAAGCCACTGTCCTCCAGGCCGACGCGCCGGCACTTCACCCGCCGCAGTTCCTGGATGTCATTGGTCTCCACCTTGTGCGGCGGCCGCCCGGTCAGGGCATGGTAGAGGCTGGCACCGAGGCTGAAGATGTCGCTGCGGTAGTCCTCGCGGTTGTCGAGCACCTTCTCCGGCGCCACGTAGTAGGGCGTCGCCCAGATCTCGCCGCTGGCGTCCGGTCCGCGGTCGGCAAACAGCGCCAGGCCGAAGTCCACCACCTTGGCCGTGCCGGTTTCCGTGAACAGGATGTTGGCCGGTTTGACGTCGCGGTGGATCAGGCCCTGCTGCTGCGCCGCACGCAGGCCCTCGGCGACCTCGCGGCCGATGCGCAGCGCCTCGGTCTCCTTGATGGCACCCTCGCGGCGGATGCGCTGCTCCAGGCTGCCGCCGGTGACCAGCTCCATGGCGATGTAAAAGTAACCCTGGTCGTAGCCCACCGAATAGAGCTTGATGACGTTTGGATGGGTGACGTTGGCGGTGATCAGCGCCTCCTGGCGGAACTGCTCGACGCGCACGGCGTCGCGACCATACTGCGGATTGAGGATCTTCAGCGCCACCCGCCGGCCGAGGGTTTCATCCTCGGCCTCAAACACCCGGCTCATGCCGCCCTCGCCAATCTGCCGGTGGATGAGGAAGTGGTCGAACTTCCGCCGCACCCGCACCATCTGACCGCAGAACGGGCACTTCAATTTGGTGAACGGCTCCAGCGCCGTCACGTCAATCTGGTTCTGGCAGACGGGACAGGTGCTGAGGTAGGTTTGCTCGGGAACGGGAATCAAGGCGGAGTCAGACAGGTCTTAACCGCATCGCATTCAAAATGCCAGAAATTACAGATTGCTTAATTTGTTCGAATGTCGACTATGTGAGGTGGAGTGGAGGATTGAACCCGGCGACAGCGGCCAGCGTCTTGACAAGCATCTCGCCCTGCGGCTGACCGAGCTGTCGCGCTCGCGACTGCAGGATCTGATCCGTGACGGCCACATCACCCTCAACGGCCGGCCCACCAAGGCCAGCGCGGCGCTGAAGGCGGGCGACGCCATTGCGGTGGTCATTCCCGAGGCGGCGCCGGTGCAGGTGGTCGCTCAGGACATCCCCTTCGAGGTGCTGTTCGAGGACGCCGACATCCTCGTGCTCGACAAGCCGCCCGGTCTGGTGGTGCACCCGGCGGCGGGCAATCCCGATGGCACCCTGGTCAACGCCCTGCTGCACCACTGCGACGACCTCAGCGGCATCGGCGGCGAACTGCGTCCCGGCATCGTCCACCGGCTCGACAAGGACACCAGCGGCTGCATGGTCGTGGCCAAGAACGATCTCGCCCACCGCCGTCTCACCGAGGCCTTCAGTGAGCGCCGGCTCAGCAAGATTTATCTCGCGGTCATCAACGGCCTGCCGCGCGAGCGCTCCGGCCGCCTGGAAAACCGCATCGGCCGTCATCCGGTCGACCGCAAGCGCATGGCCGTGCTCTACGACGGTGCCGGCAAGGAGGCGGTCACCGAGTGGGAACAGGTCGGTGAGCACCGCGGCTGCGCCCTGATCCGCTGCCGCCTGCTGACGGGTCGCACCCACCAGATCCGCGTGCACATGAAGGAGGGGCTCGGGCATCCGATCCTCGGCGACCCGATCTACGGCCATGTCTCGCGCCAGAAGGTGGCCGTGCCGCGCCTGATGCTGCACGCCTGGAAGCTCGCGCTCAACCATCCGATCCACGATCAGCCGCTGCAGTTTGAGGCGCGCCTCCCGGCCGAGTTCACGCCCTGGCTGCCGGAGCAACTTGCTTGACCGAAGCGTTCCCGCACCGACGTATCTCCCCGGGGCCGCCCTGACGGCGACCTCCATCCTCCAAACCATCATGAGCTCCATCGTCCCCCTCATCTCCTCCGGCATCGCCGGCCCGCTCGGCGTTCTCCACCTCCCCCGCCTCTGGCAGAAGGCCTCGCTGGCCGCCGCCGGCAAGCTGCATCCCGACTATCCCGGCTGCGGCAAGGGCTATGACGGCATGACCCTCGGCGCGCTCGGCATCGCCGAAGCCGATTTCCTCGCCTTCATCCAGACCAAGCCCAGCTATCCGCAACTCGAGGCCTGGGTGAAAGCCTACCCCGGCGTCAAGCTGACCCAGGCCGACATCTACAAGCACAACCAGAGCATCCTCGGCTACATCCATGGCGACGACGTCCGCAAGGGCATCCTCGACGCCTGCGGCCTGCCCGACGATGGCAGCGTCAATCCGGGTGCGGTCGACCTCAACAACCTCGACGACTGGCAGACCTTCTGGGCTGCCGAGATTCGCTGAGTCCCGCCTTTGCCAAGCCGGTTCCGCCGCGGGCGGGGCCGGCTTTTTCATGCCGGCCGGCGGTCAGCCGTCGCTGGCGCTGAAGGACTTTTGGGGGTAGAACTGAACGCAGGCCCGCGTTTTCCTTTCCATACCCCTCATGTCCGCCGCCCTGGAATCCCAGCAACCCGCCGAAACGAAGGTCGAGAAGACCGAGGCCGGGAACTACTTTGTCTCCAATTACCCGCCCTTCTCGTTCTGGAAACCGGAACAGATCCCGGCGGTCAAGCAGGTGCTGGCGCGGCCGGCCCCGGCCGATGTGCCGCTCGGCGTGTACTTCCACATCCCGTTCTGCCGCAAGCGCTGCCACTTCTGCTACTTCAAGGTCTACACCGACAAAAACGCCCAGGAGATCAAGGCCTACATCGATGCCGGCCTGCGCGAGATGGCGCACTACGCCGCCCAGCCCTACCTGGCGGGACGCAAGGCGCACTTCGTTTACTTCGGTGGCGGCACGCCCAGCTACCTGAGCGTGCCCCAGCTCAAGGACCTGACCTCGCGCATGAAGGATCTCGTCTCCTGGGACGGTGCCGCCGAGGTCGCCTTCGAGGCCGAACCGGGCACCCTCAACGAGAAAAAACTCGAGGGCATCCGCGAGGTCGGCGTCACCCGCCTTAGCCTCGGGGTGGAGAACTTCGACGATCACATCCTGGAGACCAACGGCCGCGCCCACCGCAGCGGCGAGATCGAGAAGGCCTACCGCTTCGCCCGCACGCTCGGCTTTGAGCACATCAACATCGATCTCATCGCCGGCATGATGAACGAGACCGAGGAGAACTGGAAGGTCTGCGTGCAGAAGGCCATCCAGCTCGGGCCCGACGCGGTGACGATCTACCAGATGGAGGTGCCCTACAACACCACCATGTACCAGCAGATGAAGGCCGAGGGCAAGGTCACCGCGCCGGTGGCCGACTGGCCGACCAAGCGCCGCTGGGTCAGCTACGCCTTCGACGAGTTCGTCAAGGCCGGCTACACCGTCACCAGCGCCTACACCGTGGTGAAGGATCCGCAGCGCATCAAGTTCGTGTACCGCGACGCGCTCTGGGAGGGCGCCGACCTGCTCTCCTGCGGTGTCGCCTCCTTCGGTCACCTCGGCGGTGTCCACTACCAGAACCAGGCGGAGATCGGGCCCTACCTGCAGCTGCTCGACGCCGGCCTGCCGCCCATCTTCCGCGCCTACGAAACCAGCGCCGAGGAACGCTTCGTGCGCGAGTTCATCCTCAAGATGAAGCTCGGCCGCAGCGAGTTCGCCTACTACGAGACGAAGTTCGGCATCAACCCGCGCCGGTTCTTCGCCCAGCAGCTCGAATGGCTGGCCCACGAGGGTTTCGCCCGCCTCGACGACGAGGCTGTCACCCTCAGCCGCGACGGCCTGCTGCAGGTCGACCGCCTGCTGCACGATTTCTTCCTGCCCCAGCACCGCCAGTATGCCCGCTACACTTGAAAGCGCCGCCCGGCCCGCCGCGGCCGAGGACGAATTCCTGGCGCCGCTGGTGTTCTTTTACGGCATCGGCAGCGCCCGACCGCGCGTCACCTTCATCCCGGCCGCCGAACTGCCGGAGCACGAGCGCTGGCTGCTCGATCATGACATCGACATGACCCCGCGCCTGCGCGAGGGGCACGGCTGCGAGATCGACCTCGACGTGCACGCCCGCGCGCGCATCGGCGATTATCTGGTGCGCGCTTCCGTGCTCAACCGGCGCAGCGACGGCAAGCCGGTCGAGTTTGGCGCCATCGGCATCCACCTCGACCTGCTGCCCGAGGAGGCGCGCGCCCAGGTCGTCGAGGGGCGCGTGCCCTTTGGCGCCATCCTGGAACAGCATGGCGTGCCGCACAGCAGCCACCCGCGCGGTTTCTTCCGCATCGCGGTCGATGCCCGCCTCGCCGAACTGCTCGGCGCCACCAGCGGCCAGATCCTCTTCGGCCGCTGCAACGAGCTGCGTCACGGCAGCGGCCGCGTGCTCGCCGACGTCGTCGAAGTGCTGCCGCGCGGCGCCTGAGCGAACGCTCACGGCTCAGACCGCCGCGACGTGGCCCATGGCCGCCTCCATGAGGCGTTCCTGGGTCGCTTCCTCCCGGCGGAACTCGCCGCCGATGCGGCCCTCGTGCAGCATGAGGATGCGGTCGCTCATGCCGATCAGTTCCGGCAGCTCGCTCGACACCAGCAGCACGGCCTTGCCCTCGGCGGTGAGGCGGTTGACCAGTTCGTAAATCTCCAGCTTGGCACCGACATCGATGCCGCGTGTCGGTTCATCGAGCATGACCACCCGCGGGCCGGTCATCAGCGCCTTGCCGAGCACGACCTTCTGCTGGTTGCCCCCCGAGAGCCGGCCGACCACCGCCTCCAGGCCGGTGGCGCGCACCTTCAGCGAGTCGAAGAACTCCTGGTTGCGCCGGCGCTCGCGCGCGTGCTGCAGCAGGCCAAGGCGGCGGAACTGGTCGAGCGAGGACAGCGACAGGTTGAAGCCGATCTCCTGCTCGATGACCAGGCCGTAGCGGCGGCGGTCCTCGCTGACCAGGGCGAGCCCGGCGCGCAGGATCTGCGCGGGCGTCAGGCCGTCGAGCGCGCGGCCGTCGAGTTCGACCGTGCCGGCGGTGCGCCGGCCCCAGGCGCCGAACAGGTGCATGAGCAGTTCCGTGCGCCCCGCCCCCATCAGGCCGCCGATGCCGAGCACTTCGCCCGCGCGCAGTTCAAAGCCGATGTCGTGCAGGCGCGCCTGTCCCAGTTCATCGTGCACGGTCAGGCCGCTGGCCCGCAGCACGACCCCGCCGGGCGTGCCGGCGCGGCGCGGGAAGAGATCGCCGATCTCGCGACCCACCATCTCGCGGATGACTTGCGCCTTCGAGGTCTCTGCCGCGGTGCGCGTGCTGACGGTGGCGCCGTCGCGCAGCACGGTGATGCGGTCGGCCAGGGCGAAGACTTCGTCAAGCTTGTGGCTGATGTAGATGCAGGCGATGCCGCGCGCGCGCAGGTCGCGCAGGATGTCGAGCAGGATGAGCACCTCGTGCTCGGCGAGCGCCGCGGTCGGCTCATCGAGGATGAGGATGCGCGAGTCCTTGGCCAGAGCCTTGACGATCTCGACGAGCTGCTTCTGGCCAACCCCGAGGTCGGCGACGTGGGCGCGCGCGTCGAGCCCGACCTTGAAGCGGTCGAGCAGGGCCTGCGCTTCGCGGAACATGCGCGGCCAGTCGATCAGACCGCCCCAGCGCCTGGGTTCGCAGCCGAGGAAGATGTTTTCGGCGACGGTCATCTCGCCGACCAGTGCCAGTTCCTGGTAGATGACGGCGATGCCGGCGCGGGCGGCGTCGGCGATCGAGGCGAAGCGCGCCTCGCTGCCGCCGACCTCGAAGGTGCCCTCGTAGCTGCCGTGCGGATGGATGCCGGAGAGCAGCTTGATGAGCGTGCTCTTGCCGGCGCCGTTCTCGCCGCAGAGCGCGTGGATCTCGCCGGCGCGCAGGTCGAAGGAGACGTCCTTCAGGGCGGTGACGCCGGGGAACTTCTTGGTGAGTTGGCGGGCGGCGAGAATCATGGCGCGAAGATGTCGGACTCCTTGCGGAAGCCGTCCTTGACGACGGTTTCACGCAGGTTGTCCTTGGTGACGGTGACGATGTCGAGCAGCACGGCGGGCACGTCGGTCTTGCCGTTGGCGACCGCCTCGCGGGCGATGATCGGCTTGCCGGCGGCGAGCTTGACGGCGAGTTCGGCGGCGCCGGCGGCGAGTTTGGCGATGGGTTTGTAAATCGTCATCGTCTGGCTGCCGTGGGCGATGCGCTGGCAGGCGGCAAGGTCGGCGTCCTGGCCGGTGACCAGCACCTTGCCGGCCAGGCCCTCCTCAATGAGCGCCTGCACGGCGCCGCCGGCGGTGCCGTCGTTGCTGGCGAGCACGGCGTCGATGGTGCGGCCGGCCTTGGTGATGGCGGCATTGGTGATCTTCTTGGCGTTCTCGGGCTTCCAGTCCACCGCCCAGTCCTCGTGCACCACCTCGACCCGGCCGGCGTCGATGAGCGGCTGCAGGATGTTGTCCTGGCCCTGCTTGTACAGCAGCGCGTTGTTGTCGGTCTTGGCGCCGTAGATGCGCACGATGCGCAGCTTGCCCTGCGCCGGCACCCGCTCGGCCAGGTAGCGCGCCTGCAGTTCGCCGATCTTGAGGTTGTCGAAGGTGATGTACAGGTCGACCTCGGCGCCGGTGATCAGGCGGTCGTAGGACAGCACCGGAATGCCCTCGGCATGCGCCATCTCCACCGCGCGCGCCATGGCCGCGCCGTTGTGCGGGATGATCACCAGGGCGTCGACCTTGCGGGTGATCAGGCTCTCGACGTCGCGCAGCTGGCGGGTGTCGTTGCTGTTGGCCGACTCCACCAGGACGTCGGCGCCGAGCTCGGCGGCGCGCGCGCTGAACAGGTCGCGATCGAGGATCCAGCGCTCCTCCTTGAGGGTGTCCATGCTCAGGCCAATGAGCGGTCGCGTGCGCGCGGCATCGGTGTCGCCGCCGGTGCCCCGCGACAGCACCAGGCCGGTGACCACGCTGAGGGCGCAGGAGACCAGAACGAGAAGGAGACGCGCATTCATGCCGCCCCCGAATTAGCCGGAACGCGTCGCCCTGGCCAGCAAAAAAGCCGGGCTTCAGCCCAGCCGTTCCATCGCGGCGCGGCGTGCCCAGGCGTCGGCCTCGATCAGCTCGCCAAGACCGGGATGAGCAGTGACGGCATGCGCTTCCATGACCGCGGCGACGGTGCGCCAGATGGCGGGAAAGCTGAGCCGGCCGTCGAGGAAGGCCTGCACCGCCACCTCGTTGGCGGCATTGAGCACCGCCGGCAGGGTGCCGCCGGTTTCGCCGGCCTGGCGGGCCAGGTCGAGCGCCGGGAAGTCCCGGGTGCGCGGCGCCTCGAAGTGCAGGGCGCCCAGCTGGGCGAAATCGAGCGGGCGCAGGTCGTTCGGCACGCGCTCGGGCCAGGTGACGGCATACTGGATGGGGAAACACATGTCGCTGTGGCTGAGCTGGGCCAGTACGCTGCGGTCGCGGAATTCGACCATGCTGTGGACGATGCTTTCGGGATGCACGACGACCTCGATGCGGCGCATCGGCACGTCGAACAGCCAGCGCGCCTCGATCATCTCCAGGCCCTTGTTGAACAGGGTGGCGGAATCGATGGTGATCTTGCGGCCCATGCTCCAGGTCGGGTGCTTGAGCGCCTGCGCCACCGTCACCTGCTCGAGTTGTTCGGCCGGCAGCGTCCGGAAGGGGCCGCCGCTGGCGGTGAGCAGCAGCCGGCTGACGTCCTCCGGGCGGCGGCCTTCGAGGCATTGGAAGATGGCGTTGTGCTCGCTGTCGACCGGCAGCACGTGCACGCCCTGGCGGCGCGCGGCGTCCATGACCGCCTCGCCGGCCATGACCAGGATTTCCTTGCTGGCGACGGCCAGGTGCTTGCCTGCCTCGATGGCGGCGAGCGCGGGTGCCAGGCCGGCAACACCGACGATGGCGACTAGGACGAGGTCGGCGTCGCTGGCGCGCACGAGGTCGACCAGGCCGGCCTCGCCACTGAAGACCTCGACGTCGGCGGGCAGTTGGGCGCGCGCCTGGGCGGCGGCGGCGGGATCGGTGAGGGCGACGTGGCGGGCACCGGTTTCGCGGGCCTGCTCGACCAGGGCCTCGACACTGCGACTGGCGGCCAGGCCGACGATTTCCATGCGCTCCGGGATGGCGCGCGCAACCTTCAGCGCGCTGGTGCCGATGCTGCCGGTGGAACCGAGGAGGAGAACGCGGCGGCGGGTGGGCGGGGCGGGCGGGGGCGTCATGCAGGGGCGGGCGTCAGGCGGAAAGCGCGGCGAGGTAGAAGTAAAAGACCGGGGCGGTGAACAGCAGGCTGTCGGTGAGATCGAGGATGCCGCCGATGCCGGGCAGGGTGTGGCCGCTGTCCTTGATGGCGACGCAGCGCTTGAGCACGGACTCGGCGAGGTCGCCGGTGACGGCGGTCAGGCAGAGCAGGGGGGCCAGGATGAGGCCGTGGGTCCAGTCGAGCGGCGCCAGCCGGTGCGGGATCAGCCAGAGCAGCACGGCGGCGGCGGCGAAGGAACCGACAAAGGCACCGCCGAAACCCTCCCACGACTTGGCCGGGCTGATGTGCGGGATCATCTTGTGGCGACCGAAGATCACCCCGAAGATGTAGGCGCCCATGTCACTGAACTTGGTCACCATGACCAGGAACAGCACGAGGAAGAGGCCGGTCACGCCGCTGCCGTCGGCGTTGAAGTACATCAGGCGCATGAGGAACCCGAAGAAGATGACGGTGTACACCACGCCAAAGACGGTGTGGAAGATGCGCTGCAGGGTGACGGTACCCTCGAGCTGATGGCGGTAGCAGAGCAGGAAGGAGCCGTGCACGCTGGCCGTCAGGGCGGCAAGATCGAGCCACATCGGCGGCGCATCGCGGTGGCGCATGGCCCAGACGGTCATCACCAGCCAGTAGGCCAGGCAGATGAGCAGGCCGAGCAGGTTGAAGGAACGCCACTGCGGGTCGGCGCGCAGCAGGCGGTAGTACTCGAAGGCGCCGGCCACCCCGAAGAAGCCGGTCAGCAGGATGAGCAGCCAGTGGCTGTTCCACTGGACGGCCGCCGCGATCACCGCCCACAGGATGAGGGTGCTGAGCAGCCGCGAGGCGAAAACGCGGCGTTTGCTCGGCGGCGGGGCGGGGGAGTCCTGGCTCATGCGGGGTCGGGAGGAAGGGCTATTAAGGCAGGCGTGGAAGGTCGTGCCAAGCTCATTTTGCCGGCGCCGGCAGGTGGCGGCTGACGCGGAAACCGCGCTGCTCAAAGAGCTTCAGCAGGCCGGTGTCGGCGGTGAAGTGGCCGGTGCCGACCAGGATCATGGCGCGTTCACCGCGCTTGAGCAGTTCCTCCAGCCGGGCCATCCAGGCACGGTTGCGCCGGGCGAGGAAGATCTCCATCAGCTCGGGATGCTTGGCCGCCTCGCGAAACAGCATCTCGTGCAGCTCATCGAGCCGGCCCTGCTTCCAGGCCGCGATCATCCGGCTGTATTCCTCGGGTAGGGTGTCGACCTCGTCGAGCGTCTGCTCGAGCATGGCCAGTTGCAGCTTCTCCTCCAGTCCGGCAAAGAGCTGCAACTGCAACTCGACGGTCTCCAGACCCTCGGCCGGCTTGTCATCACGGCGGGCGCGCGCCTCGAAGTGCCGGTCGACCCCCATCTCCGGCGAGGCCCCCAGAAGGCCGTACTCCGTGCTGGTCACCAGCAGCGAGACAAACCAGGGGCGGCAGCTGTTGAGAGTCGCCACCGGCACGCCGCGTTTTTCACCCCACTCCTTCAGGCGCTGCCAGAGGGCGGGACCACAGTTCGCCTCCAGGGTCTCGCCGGCGCCGTAGCGCCCCAGCTCACGCATGCGCGTTCCCAGCGCGGCATCGGTGCCGGCCCCGGGTGGCAATTCAAAGACCAGGCGTGTGGTGTCGGCATAGGCCGATTCATAGGCCGGCGCCAGCGGGTAGTCGTCGCGGCGCAGGATGTGAATCGTGCCGCACAGGTACAGGCGACCGCCTCCCTGCGGCGCTTCCACCACCCAGACACTGCCCGTCGGTGCCGGTCCGGACGCGACGGGTTCACGCCCGCAGGCGCTGACCGCGACGAGCGCAAGCAAGAGAAGAAGGCGGAAGGGCATTCGACCAATCAAGCATGGCGCGGCGATGCCCGCCAACCGAAATGCGCGGCGGTGAACTCGGGGAAAGAAGCCGCAACGGCGGGGGGTATGCTTCAGTTCACTGCTTTTTGTCATGATGCTTCGCCGACTCCTGCCTGCCTGCCTGTTCGCCCTCAGCCCGGTTGCCGCCCAGCAGGCCGGGCCGGAGCCGCTCAACCGCTTCCCGCGCATGATGCAGGAATGGCTGGTCGACCAGGTGCGCGCCGCCGAGGCGCGCGGCGACGCCCGGCGCGAGGCGCTGAAGACGAAGGCCGACGCCGAAGCCTATGTACAATCCGTCCAGGAGCGCATCCGCGCCAGCTTTGGCCCGGAACCGGAGCGCACGCCGCTCAACGCCCGCGTCACCCGCACCGTCGAGCGCGACACCTACCGCATTGAGATGGTCGTCTTCGAGAGCCGCCCGGGGTTCCTCGTCACCGGCAACCTGTACGTGCCCAAGGGGCGCGAAGGCCGCCTGCCGGGCGTGGTCGGTGTCTGCGGTCATTCCGCCAATGGCAAGGCCGCCGAGGCCTACCAGAGCTTTGCCCAGGGCCTCGCCCGCCAAGGGTACGTGGTCTTTCTGATCGATCCGGCCGGCCAGGGCGAGCGCTTCCAGTACCTCGACGGCGCCAAGGCGCGCTACGGCCCGGGCGTCAGCGAACACATCCAGGCCGGCAACCAGCAAACCCTCGTCGGCGAGTTCCTCGGCGCCTGGTTCGCCTGGGACGGCGTGCGCGCGCTCGATTACCTGCTGACGCGTCCGGAGGTCGATCCGAAACGCGTCGGCGTCACCGGCAACTCCGGCGGCGGCACCCAGACCGCCTGGCTCTGCGGCGTCGAGCCGCGCTGGAGCATGGCCGCGCCCTCCTGCTTCATCACCACCTTCCGCCGCAACGCCGAGAACGAACTGCCGGCCGACACCGAGCAGTGCCCGCCGGGCGTGCTCGCCCTCGATCTCGATCACAGCGACTTCCTCGCCGCCCAGGCCCCGAAGCCGGTCATCCTGCTTGCCCAGGAAAAGGACTTCTTCGACGTGCGCGGCAGCACCGAGGCGCACCAGCGCCTGAAATCCCTCTACACCCTGCTCGGCAAACCCGAGGCCATCCGCCTGCACATTGGCGGCGATCCCCACGGCTACTCGCGCGTCAATCGCGAGGGCATGTACCGCTTCTTCAACGAGGCCACCGGCATCTCCGACGCCCAGACGGAGCCGGAACTCGTCATGGAAAAGGATGAAACCCTCTGGTGTCTGCCCGGCGGCCAGGCCGGTCCGCAGTCGCGCACGATTTTCAGCTTCACCCGCGAAAAAGCCGGGCAGCTCACCGCCGCCCGACCCAAGCTCGCCGGCGAAGCCCTGCAGAACGCCGTCCGTGACGTCTTGAAAATCCCCATGGTCGAAGGCACACCCGACTACCGCATCCTGCGCCCGCTCAGTGGTCGCCAGTACCCCAGCAAGGGCCACGCCTGCTACGCCGTCGAAACCGAGCCCGGCGTCCACGCCCTCGTCACCCACCTGACCCCGGAATCTCATGTCTCGCGCCCCACGCTCGGCCGCAAGCGCGCGGTGCTCTACCTTTCCCATCACTCGGCCGATGCCGACCTGCGCGGCGAACCCCTGGTGAAGCAACTGCTTGAGGAGGAAAAAGGCGCCGCCTTCTACGCCTGCGACCTGCGCGGCATCGGCGACAGCCAGCCGGACATCTGCGGCGCCAACCAGTTCCTCAAACCTTATGGCAGCGACTACTTCCTGAGCGCCCACGGCCTCATGCTCGACCGCCCCTACCTCGGCCAGCGCGTCTTCGACGCCCTGCGCGTCATCGACTGGCTGGCCGACCAGGGCCATGAGGAAATCCACCTTGCCGGTCGCGGCTGGGGTGCGCTTGCCGCCACCGTTGCCGCCGTGCTTGAACCGCGTGTGCAGCAGGTGACGCTGAAGAACGCCCTCGAGTCCTACCAGGCCATTGCCACCACCGAGAACTACCAGTGGCCCCTGGCCGCCCTGCCGCCGAACGTGCTCGCCCACTTCGACCTGCCCGACCTGCGCGCCGCCCTCCAGCAGCGCAACCTCCGCCACCTTGAGCCCTGGGGCGCCGCCGATGGGATGAAGCCTTGAGGGGTCCCGTGGAGATGGGATCGGTTCACTGGAACGAGTTTGGCTTGAGGTGGACCGACCCATGTCAGACAACGGGCGCTTGTGGGGGATTCGTCGCCCGGAAGGCGCGAACCGGGAACCCGAAACACGCAGGCGCCACAAGACGTAGTCCTGCGCCATGACTCGCCGCCTTTGCCTTGCCCTCGCCTGCTGCCTGCCCCTGCACGCCTCTGAACCGGTTTTTGAGTGGCTGGCCTTTGGCGGGGGGGCGAAGAGCGACAAGATGCGTGCGGTGACCTTTGATCGCGCGGGCAACGCCCTGCTGGCGGGCGAGGCGACGGGTGACATGGTCCTGGGCGGTTTGTCGCGCCAGGGAGCGGGTGACATGGACTTCGTCCTGGCCAAGGTGGGTGTGGAGGGCGGGGTGCAGTGGCTGCGCGGTTTTGGCGGCAGCCTGACGGATCGTGCTTATGGGGTGGTCACCGATGCAGCCGGCAACGCCTACGTCACCGGCCATTACGAAAGCAAGGATGCGGTCGTCGACGGGCAGGCCCTGCCGAACGCCGGCGACTACGATCTCTTTGTCGCCAAGTATTCCGCCGCTGGGGATCTGCTCTGGCTGCGCACGGCGGGCGGTGCTGGGTACGACTACGGCCATGGCATCGCCCTCGACGGCAGGGGGGCTGTGGTGGTCAGCGGCGCGGTGGCGGGTGAGGTGCGGTTTGGCGGGACGGTGGTCAACGCCGGGGCGACGTCGCGCGCGGTGTTTTGCGCCAAGTACGATGCCGACGGCGCGCTGCTCTGGGTGCGTGCCAGCGAGGGTAAACTTTCCGGCAGTGGTCACGGCGTGGCGGTGGATGGCACCGACCACATCTACCTCGGCGGCAGCGGCAGTGGTTCCGGTCGCTTTGGCAATCACGCGCTTGAACTCGGCGCGCGCGCCAGCCTGGTGCTCAAGTTGACGGCGGCGGGTGAACCGGTTTGGTCGGCGGTGCATCCGGGGGCGGGCCTGCATGAGATCGCGGTGGCTGCCGATGGCCGGGTTTGGGGGGCGGGCATGTTCAAGGAAAGCGCCACTTTTGGCGCCGAGACCTTCTCGACCACGGGCCCGAAGGACAACGACGGGTTCGTCTGCCACTACAGCGCCGACGGTCGCCTGCAGTGGACGCGCGTACTCAGCGGGCCGGCCACCGATTACTGCCTGGGTGTGGCCACCGACGGCACGGGGCGTGCCTTCATCACCGGTGAGTTTTCCGCCACGGCCAGCTTTGCCGGCCGAACCCTGACCAGCCGCGGGGCCACCGACATCCTCACCGCGGCCTTCGATGCCAAGGGTGGTCTGGAGTGGCTGGTGGACAACGGCGGGCCCAAGGGCGACAACGCCTACACCCTCGCCTGGCATCCGTCCGGGAGGCTGCTTCTCGGCGGTTCCTGCAGCGCCGGTGCCGGCTTCGGCGCGCGGCTCATGGACGGCACCGGTGGCAACGAGGCCTATGGCGCGGTGCTGCGCCTGCCTTCGGCGGCCGGGAAACCGTGAGGCGCGTGTGTTTCAAGCCGCCAGCCGTCACGGTCATGGAAGCCGCTCCCCGCCGCCTGCTGCTGGCCTGTCGGCACCGGCAGCGGCTCTTTCTGCGCCTGTGACGCGAATCAACCGTCGGCAGGCGGGGGCGGTTCGCTGAGAACCTCATGCAGGGCCTGCAGCAGGGTCTCGGTGGTGTAGGGCTTGGGGATGAAATGGCGCACACCGGCGCGTTCCGCCCGGGCCTTCATCGCCTCGACATGCAGGCCGCTGGAGGCGACGATGCGTGCCCCGGGGGCGATGCGGCGCAGCACCTGGATGGCGGCCGCGCCATCCATGACCGGCATCATCATGTCGGTCAGCACCAGGTCGATCTCCCGGTGGCGCGCGGCGAAGATGGCGGTGGCTTCGGCGCCGTCGGCGGCGAGCAGGACGCGATAGCCAAAGGTCTGCAGGGTTTGGCGGGCGATTTGACGGACCGACTCCTCGTCGTCGACGACGAGCACGGTCTGACCGCTGCCGCGCGGCAACTGGCGCTCCCGCGCGGTGGTTTCGGCTTCCACCCCTTCGAGGGCGGGCAGGTAGAGGTCGAAGCGGGTGCCCTCGCCCGGTTCGCTCAGGGCACGCAGCAGGCCGCCGTGGCTGCGCACGATGGCCTGGGCGGTGGACAGGCCGAGGCCGGTGCCCTTGCCCGGCTCCTTGGTGGTGAAGAAGGGATCAAAGATGCGTTCCAGCACCTCCGGCGGCATGCCGGTGCCGGTGTCCTCGACACGCAGACGCACGTGCCGTCCCGGACGGATGTCAGGCCCGAGGCTCGCGGCGTAGGGCGCGTCGAGTTCGAGGTTGTCGGCGCTCAGGGTGAGGGTGCCGCCCTCGGGCATGGCATCGCGGGCGTTGACGCAGAGGTTGAGCAGCACCTGGTGCAGTTGGGTCGGGTCGCCCTGAATCGTCCAGAGATCCTCGGCGATGCGGCTGGCGACGCGGATGCTCTTGAGGAAGGTTTCGTTGGCGATCTTGGCGACCTCGCGGACCAGGTGCGCGGGTTGCAGGCGGATCTGCCGGCCCTCGACGCCGCGGGCGAAGGACAGCACCTGGCGGACCATGTCGGCACCGCGCTGGGCGCTGGACTCGACGGTGGCGAGGATGTCGAGCTTGTCGGCCCGGGTCTCGTCGAGCTTGAGCAGTTCGATCGACATGAGGATCGGCGCCAGCACGTTGTTGAGGTCGTGGGCGATGCCGCCCGCGAGGGTGCCGATGCTCTCCATGCGCTGGGCGCGCAGGAACTGCTGCTCGATGCGCTTGCGCTCGGTGACGTCGGTGTTGATGGCCAGCACCGACTTGGGCTGCCCCTTGTCATCGCGGACGAGCGACCAGTGGACTTCGACGGTCAGTCGTTTGCCCTCCTTGGTGATCTGCTCGAGTTCGCCGGTCCATTCACCGCGTTCCATCGTGGTGGCATGGGCGGCGGCGAAGGCTGCGGTGTCGCGATAGAGCAGGGTGTCTGAGGCCTGGCCGACCGCCTCCTCCGTGCTCCAGCCGTAGAGCCGTTCCGCGCTCTTGTTCCAGTACAGGATGCGATGGTCGAGGTCGCGGACCAGGATGGCGTCCTGGGCCTTGTCGAGCAGGGTGGCCTGTTCGCGCAGGCGTTCCTCGGCGAGTTTGCCAGCAGTGATGTCGCGCATGGTGCCGACAATGCGTTCGGCGCGCCGGCTGTCGTCCTTGACGGCGACGGCGGTCTCCTGGATCCAGCGCGTGCTGCCGTCGGGAAGCAGGATGCGGAACTCGAGCCGGGTGGTCTCGCCCGCCAGTTGACGCTGGAAGGCATTTTCGGCCGCGGAGCGGTCCTCGGGGTGCACGCTCTCCAGGTAGGAGGTCGGGTTGGCGATGACCGCGTCGAGAGGGCGGCCCCAGAGCCGCTCAAAGGCCGGACTCGCGTAGAGCAGGCGGTTGTCGATGGGGTCGTAATTGAAGAACACCTCGTCGATGTTCTCCGCCATTTCACGGAAGCGCTCCTCGCTCTGGCGCAGCGCCTCCTCGGAGTGGCGGCGCTCCGTGATGTCGCGGAAGTACACGGCCAGGCCCTCGTCGGAGGGATAGGCGTGCACTTCGAACCACATGTTGAGGGAGGGGTAAAACTCCTCGAAGGCGACGCTCTCACCAGCCTGAATCGCCTGACGGTACTCGTGTTCGAAGCGGTTGCCGACCGCTTCAGGGAACTCCACCCAGACCTCGCGGCCGAGCAGGTCGGCGCGGCGGCGCTGGAGCAGGCGTTCGGCCTGGGTGTTGAGGAAGACAAACCGCCATTGCCTGTCGAGAATGTAAAAGGCGTCGGTCATGCTCTCCAGCGTCGTCGTCAGTCGCTGGCCGAGGCGCTGGATTTCGAGGGCCGCGGTCTTCTGGTCGGTGATGTCCTGGAAGGCGCCCTGCACCCGCACAATGGCGCCTTCGGTGTCGCGCACGGCTTCGCCAATGGCGCGGATCCAGACGTGCCGTCCCCTGGCGGTGACGAGGCGCGCGGTGATCTCGAAGGGACGCCCGGTTTCGACGCACTTGAGGAAAACGCGGCGCACGCGTTCGCGGTCCTCGGGGTCGTAGTAGCCGAAGGCGGTTTCCAGGTCGGGTGTGGCGCCGGGCTCGACATCATGGATGAGCGCCATCTGGTCGGACCAGGTGAGTTCCATTTCGGGCAGGCTGACGCTCCATCCGCCCAGTTTGCCAAGACCGCCAGCGATGCGCAGCAGCGCCTGATGGCGGGCCAGTTCCTTCGCGGCCTGGCGCAGTTCGGTGATGTCCTCGGTGACGGCGATGAGCTGCGCGGGTTTCCCGGCCTCGTCCTTGCGTGTGGAGACGCTGATTCTGACCCACAGCGGACTGCCGTCCTTGCGCAGGTAGCGCTTTTCCATGAGGAAACTTGGACGCTTGCCCGTGATCAGTTCGCGGTAGAGGTCGAGGTTGCGCGCCCGGTCCTCCGGGTGGGTGAGGTCGACGAAGTTGATCTGGCGCAGTTCATCCTCGGTGTAGCCGAGCATGCCGCAGTAGGCGGGGTTCGCCTGGATGATGCGGCCTTCGAGGGTGGTGACGGCAATGCCGGTGGGGGCCTCGGCAAACAGGCTGCGAAAATTCTCCTCGCTCTGGCGCAGGGCCTCCTCCGCGCGCCGGCGTTCGGTGACGTCGCGCGTGACGCTGAGCACGGACTGGACGGAACCCTTGGAGTCGAACAGGGGGGTGGAGTGGGTTTCCATCCAGCGTTCCGTGCCGCGCAGGCCGAGGATGCGGAAGCGCAACTGGCCGGTGTAGCCGGCGAGGTTGCGCTCGTGCAGTTCCTTGAAGCTGGCGCGATCCTCCGGATGCACCAGCGACTCGACGGGGCAGTCGCGCACGGCGTCGAGGCTGGGTGCCTCGATCATGTGCAGGCCGGCGGGATTCATGTCCTGCAGGCGCCCGTCCGGGGAGACGACCTTGACGCACTCCGGTTCGTTCTGGACGATCGCGCGCAGACGCGCCTCGCTGGCTAGAACGGCCTGTTCGGCCCGGCGCTGGGCGGTGATGTCGCGCGAGATGCCGATGAGGCCGATGATCCGGCCCTGCGCATCCCGATAGGGCGACTTGGTGACGAGGTAGGTGCGCGTGATGCCGCCGGCGGTGAGGATTTCCTCGGTCGTGAGGGGCTGGCCACTGGTGAGAACCTGCCGGTCGTTTTCGCGGACCAGTTCGGCCCCCTCGGGTTCGAAGACGGCGGTGTCATCGCGCCCCAGAACCTCCGCCGCCGGCTTGCCGACGAGCCGTGCCGCCCCCTCGTTGAAGAGCAGGTAGCGCCCCTCGAGGTCCTTGAGGAAAATGGCATCCGGGGCGCCGTCGGTGACCGCACGCAGCAGGGCCTCGGAGTGTTGGATCTGCTGTTCGGCAAGCCTGCGTTCGGTGATCTCCTGGCAGGTGCCGATGGCGCGCACGGGCGCGCCTTGTTCGTCAAAGAAGGTCTGCCAGCGCTCCGCGACGTGCTTGACGCGGCCGTCCGGCATGAGCAGGCGGTGTTCGATGGCGTGAACGCCGCGTTTGCCGAGTGAATCGGCAAAGGCGCGGTCGACGCCTTCCCGATCCTCCGGGTGGACAAAATCAAGGAAGGCTTCGTGGGTGGGCTGAAAAGACTGGGGATCGGTTTCGAAAATCCGGTGCGTTTCCCGCGACCAGGCTACATGCAATGTGTCGGTGTCGGTTTCCCAACTGCCGACCTTGCCGACCTGCTGGGCGGCGGCCAGACTGGCCTCGCTGGCGCGCAGCGCCTGTTCCGAGCGCCGGCGCTCCTCTTCAAGCGCATGGCTGTGCATGGCATGGGACAGGCTTTCCGCCAGCAGGCCCAGCAGTTCGAATTCCTCATCGCCGAAGCAGTTTGCCTCGCCACTGTAGACCGCGAGCACGCCGGTGATGCGGCCGCCGGGTGTCAGGGGGAAGACCGCGCAACTGCGGTAGCCGCGTTGCAGCGCCTCCAGGCGGGTGTACAGGCTGCCGGCATCGGCCTCAATGTCGTTGCAGCAGGCGGGGGTGCCGGTGCGGAAGGCCTGGCCGGCGGGGCCGCGGCC
Organism: uncultured bacterium; assembly: GCA_966252325.1. Taxonomy (GTDB): domain Bacteria; phylum Verrucomicrobiota; class Verrucomicrobiia; order Verrucomicrobiales; family Verrucomicrobiaceae; genus Prosthecobacter. The sequence goes on from CBINON010000006.1 coordinate 56,006, forward strand.
GCCGGGCTGTTCCGGGTCATCACTGATCTGCAGCAGTTCGACGTAACCGTCATTGTGCCCCCAGAGGGCCGCGGGGTGGATGCATCCGTCCTCCGAGGCCAGGCCGACCCAGGCCATGCGCAGTCCGGCCTGTTCGACGGCGATCCGGCAGGCGTTTTCGTAGATGCCCTGGAGGTCGCCGCCGCGGGCGATCAGTCCGTGAATGCGACTGGAGGCGGCGTGGAAGTCGCGCAGGCGCCGAGCCTGCATCTCGGCCTGACGGCGCTCGCTGATGTCCGTGTGTGCGACCACCGCGCCGCGCTGGTGGTCGTCCTGCAAGGGGGTGATGGTGAGGAGGAACCAGCGTTGGGTGGCGCCCGCATGGCAGGGGTATTCCAGGTGGAATTCGGAAGCCTCGCCGCGCAGCACTCGTTTCAGGCCTTCGAGGACAGCGGTCGCCTCGGGTGCTCCGCGGCAGGCGGATTGACGGCAGATGTCCAGGTAGTTTTGACCGACGCCGTGGTGGGTGTCAGCCAGGCGGTTGTCCGCGCCGAAACGCTTCCAGGCTTCGTTGACAATGCGGATGGTGCCCTCGCTGTCGAGCAGGGCAATGTGCGCCGGCAGCGCATCCAGAAGGGACGCCGGCACCACGGTCAGCCCGGCGTCCGGCCCGTGGGAGCTGGGCTTCTCCGGGTTGGGCGACGGCTGTTTCATGGGTTTGCGCTTGGAACGGCGCACGCAGCCTCAGTGTTTGCGCCAAAAGGCGGAAACCGCCTCAACCAGGCCGGGGATGCTGTGGGTCTTGGCCTCCACATCGACCTTCAGGCCATGCCGGCGGACGGCGGTGCTGGTGACCGGGCCGATGCTGGCGATCTTGATGCCCTTGGGCAGGTCGACCCCCAGGTCCATGAAGCCGTCGACCGTGCTGGCGCTGGTGAAGGTGATCATGTCGGCACCGTCTTCCTTGAGGCGGGCGAGGGCCTCGAGGTTGTCCTCCTTTTCCGGCACCGTGCGGTAGGCGATGGCCTCGTCGACGATGGCGCCGAGGGCGGTCAGGCCACTGGCGATGACCTCGCGGGTCTCCTCGGCCTTGACCCAGAGGACGCTGACGTGCTCCATGTTCTGGTGGTCCTTGAAGGCCTTGACCAGGCCTTCGGCGACGAAGTCCTTCTCCGGCATGAGGTCGACCGCGAGGTGGCGGGCGCGCACCTTTTCCGCGGTGCCCGGGCCGATGCAGGCGATGCGGGCGCCGCCGATGCTGCGAGCATCCTGGTACAGCTTGTCGAACATGGCGAAGAAGGCGTCGACGCCGTTCGGGCTGGTGAAGACGATCCAGTCGTAGGTGTGGCAGTCCTGGACGAGTTCGCCAAAGGCCATGCGGTTGTGCGGTTCGACGATGCGGATGGTCGGCAACTCGATGACATCGGCGCCGAGGTCGCGCAGCTTGCGGCTGACCGCGCCGGCCTGCTGGCGGGTGCGGGTGACGACGATGCGCTTGCCGAAGAGTGGGCGGTTTTCAAACCAGTTGATGGCGGCGCGCTCCTTGACCACATCGCCGACGACCGCGACCGCGGGCGCCTTGAAGCCGGTTTCCTTGACGCGCTGGGCCATGGTGCCGAGGGTGGCGACGAGGGTCTGCTGGCGGCCGTGGGTGGCCCAGCGCACCAGGGCCATGGGCGTGTCCGGTCTGGCACCGTGCTTGAGCAGTTCGCCGGTGATTTCGCCCATGCGCTCGACTCCCATGAGGAAGACCTTGGTGCCGTCGGCCTGCGCCAGTTTGGCGTAATCGAGGCTGGTGTCCGCCTTGGTGGGATCCTCGTGGCCGGTGAAGATGGTCAGCTGGCTGGCGTGATCGCGGTGGGTGACCGGGATGCCGGCGTAGGCGGGGCCGGCGATGGCGCTGGTGATGCCGGGAACGATTTCGAAGCGCACCCCGGCCTCGGCGAGTTCGGCTGCCTCCTCGGCGCCTCGGCCGAACAGCACGGGGTCGCCGCCCTTCAGGCGGGTGACCACCTTGCCCTCGCGTGTCAGCTTGACGATGAGTTCGTTGATCTGGTCCTGGGTGAGGGTGTGGGCGCCGGCCTTTTTGCCGACGTAGATGCGCTGCGCGCCCGGCCGGCCGTGGCGCAGCAGCTCCGGGTTGCAGAGGTAGTCGTAGACCAGCACATCGGCGATCTCGATGCATTCCTTGCCCTTGAGGGTGAGCAGGCCGGGGTCGCCGGGGCCGGCGCCGACGAGGTAGCAGATGCCAGGGGCGGGGGAGGGGGCTTTCGACATGGAAGAAACCCCACTGTGGCGAATTCGCGGCCGCTGGCAACCGCGGTGTGCCGGCCTTGAAGGCTGGAGTGTCAGGGAACCGCGGCATGAACAGGCATGCTGCCGTTGCTTCCGTCAGGACCTGGCGGGGTTCACAAGCTGGGCATCCGCGGCCCCTGACCCTGCACACATAGAGCGGCCGGAGCCGTTCGACAAGGGCAAACGGACTTCGAATCTCGTGAAAATCCAAACTTCTGAAAAATGCTGTTGTCGAAAAAGCCGGGATTCGGTAGAAAGCGCTCGTTAATTCACATATCCCGTACTCTCATCATGGCCTGGAAGCTCCTCTCTGTCCTCTCGGCGGTCTGCCTCGGCGCAGCCTGCTACTTTGCCAACGCGAACAAGCAGCGCGCCGGGCATGAAAAGACCCGTCTGGAGGCGGCTCAGGCCAACCTGAAGGCAGCCCAGGAGCGCAAGGCCGAGGGGGAAGCCGCCGTCAAGGCCAAGGAAGAGCAGCACACCGCCCTGCAGAAGGATCGCGATACCGCCAAGGAAGAGGTCGTCAAGCTTGCCACCGACGCCCAGGAGAAGGAGGCCACACTGGTCGTGGTCAAGGGCAACCTCGAGCAGGTCAGCCGCCAGGTTTCCGAAGTCCAGAAGCAGATCGACGACGCTGGCGACATCGAGAGCCTGGTCGCCCAGATTGAGAAACTGAAGAAGGATCAGACCGACGCCGAGGGCGCGGTGGCCAACCAGAACCAGCGCCTGGCCTCGGTGAAGGAGAATCTCGCCAACCTCAGCGGCCAGATCACCAAACTGCGTGACGCCGAAGCCCAGGGACGCCGGGGCATCGTGGCCGCCGACTTCTCCGCGCGCGTCGCCGAGTACTTCCCGCAGTGGGGCTTCGCCATCCTCAACAAGGGCAATTCCCAGGGGGTGTTCGCCAATGCCGACCTGGAGATCAAGCGCGGCCGCGATGTCGTCGCCAAACTCAAGGTGCGCAGCGTCGAGCAGCACAACTCGATTGCCGACATCATTCCCGGCTCGATCCCCGAGGGTGGCTTCATCCTCACCGGCGACACCGTCGTCGCCGCACCGAAGCAGACGACGGCCGAGGAGAAGAAGCCCAGCACGTCGGCTGCTTCCAGCGACACCGCCCCGGCGGCGGCTCCGGCCGCTCCCGCCGCGGCTCCGGCGATGAATTCTGATCCGTTTGGCGCCCCGGCGGCCCCGGCGGCCCCGGCGATGAATTCGGATCCCTTCGGCGCCCCCGCGGCGCCTGCCGCTCCGGCGATGAATTCTGATCCGTTTGGCGCCCCTGCCGCCCCGGCCACGCCTGCCGCCCCGCCTGCGAACTCGGATCCGTTTGGTGCCCCGCCGCCCGCCGCGCCCCCGGCCGCCAACTGATTGCCCGACATTCCCCCTCAATCTTTTTACGTCCCACGTCCATGACCAAAGTCTTCTTCATCCTCGCCGCCATCGTCACCGCGGTCGCCGCCGTTTTCGCCTGGCAGCTGAAAAATGAGTTCACCGACACGCGCAATCAGGTCATTGCCCTCAACAAGACCGTCGAAACCGAGCTGGCGGCCGTGACCGCCGTGGTCGCCCAGGTGACCAAGATCAACGGCGACATTGCCGCGGTGCAGCAGGAGCTCGATGTCGAAAACGAAAAGATCAAGGCGCAGAAGCTGAAGATTGCCCAGACCGACAATGACGCCAAGCGCGCCCAGGACGAGCTCGATGCCAAGAACAAGCAGCTCGCCGAGCTCACCGAAAAGCTCAGCAAGCTGCCCAAGGGTGTCAAGCCGGAGACCCTGGTGGAGGACATCAACAACATGAAGAAGGCCATTGCCGAGTTCCAGGCCGAGGCCGAAATGAAGAAGAAGGAGATCGCCGGCGAGGAAACCAAGGTCGACGACCTGCGCCGGGCTCTCGACGAGATCAACCGCAAGATTGAGGACCGCAAGCGCTCCTTTGATCGCAACAGCCTCAACGCCCAGGTCGTTGCCGTCAACAGCGACTGGGGCTTCGTGGTGGTCAACGCCGGTCAGAGCCTGGGCATCACCGAGGCGACCAAGCTTCTGGTCACCCGTGGCACCCAGACGATTGGCAAGCTCAGCATCGTTTCGGTCCAGGGCGATCGCACGGTCGCCAACATCCTGAGCGACACCCTTGCCCAGGGCGTGGCCATCGCCCCCGGCGACCGCGTCATCCTGGAAAACCTGTATCAGTGAGGCTGCTGACGTCCCGTCCGCCATGAACTGCCGCCGTTTTCTTTCGCTGCTGCTGCTGGCCTGCAACCTCGGCCTCGTCGCCTGCACCACCGAGGAACCCAGGCGCCGCGAGCGGGTGCCGCCGACGGTTTCCGACAGCACGCTGCCGTGGAATCGCCCACCGAAGTGGGAGGGTTCCTCTCGTTACGGCTCCATGATGCCGCAGAGCCGCTGAGCCGCCGGTCTTGCCAGCGCGCGGTTTATGCCGCATGCTGCGCCCGTCATGGACGAAGCTATGCAGGACCAACCGGCCGATCCGCCACCGCCGGATGAGGTTGCCCGCCGGCTTGAGGATTTCATCCGCACCAGCCTCGGGGGGCAGGTGGTTTATTCCCACGCGACAGGCGGGCGCCTTCCCCAACCCGGCGCCGGTGAACCGCCGGCACCCGTCCATGAGCCGGGTGATGAGGTCTTCGAATTTCATTGGAAGCCGGCTGAGCTGAAGGCCCACCTGGATCGCTTTGTCATCCGTCAGGACGAGGCCAAAAAGGTTCTGGCGACTGCGGTGTGCGACCACTACAACCATGCGCGCATGCTCGCCGAAGCGCGCCGGCAGCCGGCGGCGGCCATGCCGGAGTTCAGCAAGCAAAACGTGCTCATCGTCGGTCCGACCGGGGTTGGCAAAACCTACCTCGTGAAGCACATTGCCGAGCTCGTCGGCGTGCCCTTCGTCAAGGCCGATGCCACCAAGTTCAGCGAGACCGGCTACGTCGGCGCCGATGTCGACGACCTGGTGCGCGACCTGGTCGCGAAGGCGAATGGCGACATCGCCCTCGCCGAGCACGGCATCATCTACCTCGACGAGATCGACAAGCTGGCGACAGGCGGCGAGGGGCGCATCGGCCGCGATGTCAGCGGCCGCGGCGTCCAGACCGCGCTGTTGAAGCTGATGGAGGAGACCGAGGTGCCGCTGCATGCGCCCAACGACATCCGCGGCCAGATGCAGATGATGTTTGAGCCGCGGCGCGCCCGCAGCGGCCGCGAGGTGGTCAACACGCGCAACATCCTGTTCATCGTCAGCGGCGCCTTTGCCGGCCTGGAAAAGTGGGTCGAGAAGCGGGTGGCCCGCGCCGCCATCGGTTTCGGAGCCGAGCCCCGGGCGGCGGGCAGGGCCGAGGATCTGCTGCGCGAGGCGCAGACCCGCGACTTCATCGACTACGGCTTCGAGGCCGAATTCATCGGTCGCCTGCCGGTGCGGGTGTTCTGCGAGGCGCTCGATGCCGGCGACCTGTTCCAGATCATGAAGCGCAGCGAGGGCAGCCTGATCCGCCAGTTGGAACGCGAGTTCCATGCCTACGGGGTCGCCGCCGTCTTCGAGGACGAGGCGCTGCGCGAAGTGGCCGAGCGTGCCGCCCAGGAAAAGACCGGCGCCCGCGGCCTGGTCACCGTCTGGGAAAAGGTGCTGCGCGACTTCAAGTTCGAGATGCCCAGTCTCGGCCTGCCGGGACTGGTGGTCGACCGCGCCCTCGTCGAGCGGCCGGCCACCGCGCTTGAGCGCTGCCGCGAGCTCGCGCGCAGCCTGCAGAGCGATGTGCGCGCCGCCGAGGTGCGCGCCTTTGCCGACAAGTTCCGCCGCGAGCACGGGCTTGAGCTGGTCTTTGACGACGAGGCCCTGCTTTGTCTCGTTCAGCGCGCCGGGCGCGAGGGCGTCGGCATCGAGGCCCTGTGCACGCGTCTCTTCAAGGACTTTCCCTTCGGCCTGCAGCTCGTCGCCCGCAGCACCTCCCGGCGCAGCTTTGCCATCCATCGCGAGGCGGTGGAGAGGCCGGACAAATATCTCAGCGACCTCGTCGTGCATTGCTACCGCGGCACCGACCCATCCCCCCCCAGCGAATGAGCCAGCACGAACCCCAGCGCGTCACCGTCCTCTTCACCGGCATTCTTGTCTGCGTGCCCCTGCTGGCGTTGCAGCGTTTCGGTCTCTTCCCGGAAATCGCCACCCGCCTCGCCGATCTGCTGCCGCGCCTGCTGGTGCTGCCCGAGGAGGGGGTGCGTGCCACACCGGCCCTGCAGTATGGGCTGCAGACCCTGCTCGCGTTCCTGGGGGCGTGGGTGGGGGTGCGCGGCGTGGCGCTCTGGCTGAAGTTCGCCTTCCTGCTCGCCCTCGGCCATCTGCTGGCCGGTTTCACGCTGACCCTGGCTTGGAGCGGCTGGCTGTTCGAACCCGCCTCCGGTTTCCTGGCCGGGGCCACGGCCTGCCTGATCGGCATCATCTGCGCCGACCTCGAACAGCGCCGGCCAAACGAGCCGGCGGCACCGCAGCCCGCCGAGCCGGCACCGGAGCCCGCGGATGACTCCAAGGCCGAGTCGGCTCCGACAGTCCAGGACCCGGCGGCCGCCGAACCCGCGGTGAAGGCCTGAGGAGCGCACGCTTTTGCTTGCCGGCGCGCCCTCTTGCTTCGAAGGCTGGGCATGGAGTTTCTGGCCTACTACCTGCACGACCTCAGCCCGCACCTGCTCAAGCTGGGCGACCGCCTTGCCATCCACTGGTACGGGCTCGCCTACGTGCTGGGGTTTTGGTTCACCTACCTGGTGATGCGGGCGTTGGCCCGGCGCGGTCTCTCGGAGATCCGGCCGGAACAGGTGGCGGATTTCATCACCATGGTCGCCCTCTTCGGCGTCGTGCTTGGCGGTCGTCTCGGCTACATGCTGCTCTACGACTTCGACCACTTCATCCGCGCGCCGTGGACGCTGTTCCTGCTCAACCAGGGCGGCATGGCCAGCCATGGCGGCATCGCCGGCGTGGCGCTGTTCTGCCTCTGGTATGCGCGCAAGCACCGCATCTCCTGGACCGGCATTGGCGACACCCTGGTCTGTGGCGCGCCGCTGGGCATCTTCACCGGTCGCCTCGCCAACTTCATCAATGGCGAGTTGTTCGGCCGGGTGACAACGAGCCCGCTGGCGGTGAAGTTCCCCACCGAGCTGCTGCATGAGGATTTCGTCGCCCAGGGCGGCACGCCGGTGGCGCTGCCGGAGGGCGCGGTGCACAGCCCGGACATCATCGCCTTCTTTGCCTCCCGTCCCGGCGGCCTGGCCGAGCTGGAGGCCATGCTGCATCCGCGCCATCCCTCGCAGCTTTATGAGGCGCTCGGCGAGGGCCTGTTGCTGAGCGCCGTGCTGATCGCGGTGCGCCTGCGCTTCCCGAAGCTGGGGCACGGCGTGCTGACCGGTCTGTTCTTCCTGCTCTACGCGGTGGCGCGCATCAGCCTCGAGTGGGTGCGCCAGCCGGACTCGGGTTCCGAGCCCATCCTCGGCCTGACGCGCGGCCAGTTTTTCTCGCTCTTCATGATTGTCACCGGCATCGCCTTCCTAGCCTACGGACTGACCCGCGGCCGGCGTTCGGTCGCCGTGGTCTGAGCCGTCAGCATCACCGGCCCCCGGTGTCCTGCGGCGAAGGCGTGGCAAGCGCTGGCACCTGCCGCAAAAAAACCGCCGGCGGGTTCACGGGGAACCGGCCGGCGGCGGGAAGGGGAACGGCGGGGGCTTAGAACTGCACCGAGCCGCCGACGTAGAAGTTGCGGCCGTAGCCCGGGTCGATGCCGTCGTTGCGGACGCGCGAGAAGTAGCTCTCGTCGAAGACGTTGTTGACACCGGCCATGAGGGTCAGGTGCTTGGTGACCGGCACTTCGGCGGTGAGATCCCAGGTCATGTAGCCGGGAATGGCGAAGTTCGGGTTGCCGTCGTCGCGGGCGTTGTGGTCGTCGATGACGGTGCCGAGGAAGGAGACCTTGACGCCCTTGCGCTGGTAGATCAGGCCGGTGCGCAGGATGAAGTCGGGCGCATACTGCGGCGTGGCGCCGTTGTTGGGACCGCCGTAGAGTTCGGCCTCGAGCAGGGAGACGTTGCCGTAGAGGTTGAGGGCGCCGAGGCTGTCGCCGAGCTTGGTGCCGCGGGCGGCGTCGAGACCGCCGATGAGGTCGAACTGCACGGCGCCATCCCAGCCGTAGTTGATGCTGCGACCGACGCTGCGCAGCTGGCCGCCGGCGGTGCCGAAGCGGTTGTCAAGGTCGATCAGGAAGAGGCTGGTGTCGAAGGCGAACCACTCGCGCGGCGTGCCGCGGTAGCCGAGTTCATAGCTCCAGCCGAGCGAGGGATCACTGTCGGTGGCGGTGAGGCCGGGCTGGGCGATGATCGACTCGGTGAAGATCGTCGTCCGGTAGCTCTGCGAGACGTTGGCGTACAGCTGGGTCTGGTTGTCGAAGTCGAGCGCCATGCCGAGGCCGAAGAGCGGCTGAATTTCGCTGGCGCGCTTGTCGACCGAGCCGGTGAAGGCGCCGGTGCCGGCGTTGAAGTTGCGGTTGCGCACCTGCTGCTCGATCATTTCCAGGCGGAAGCCGGGGGTGATGGAGAAGCGGCCGAAGCTGAACTTGTTCTCGGCAAAGAAGGCGCCGTAGGTCGTGCTGCGGTCGGAGTCGAGAAAGGTGACGCCGTCCTCGGCATCCGGGCTGCTGCCGCGCTGGTCCTCGCGGGGCGAGTCGGCGTAGTAGAACTGCATGCCGGCGGCGAGGGTGTGCTGGCCGCCCCAGGCTTCCCAGTCGTGGCGCAGGCGCGGCTCAAAGCCGAAGGTGTAGAACTCCTGGTTCTCGATGTTGTTGGTCAGCGAGGCCGCGCCGGTCGGGCGCGTGCCGAAGCCGCCGCCGCGCTGGCGCTTGCTCCAGCGCTGGTAGTAGCCGCCCCAGGTCTTGACGTTGAGCTCGGTGCCCGGCTGGATGCGGTGCTGCAGTTCCAGGGTGCCGGCGTAGCGGCGCAGGCGGAACTCGTCGTGGAAACGGGTCGTCTTCTCCGGATTGCGGGCGAAGTCGCGGCGGGTCAGGCCGCCGGGCTCGCCGTGCTCCTCCTCATAGCCGTCAAAGCCGAAGATGAGGCGGGTGTCGTCGTCGAACGACCAGACCAGCTTGCCGTGGCCGCCGTTGAGCTTGTACTGGCTGTTGGCCTGGCGAAAGCCCTGCCACTCGCGGTGGTTGAAGTAACCGAGGTAGCCGAGCTGGCCGATCGTGCCGTCGACGGCGCTGTAGCTGGAGAACAGTTCATCGGAGCCGAAGATGTTCTGGGTGCGGAAGGCGAAGGGCGATTCGCGCTGCGGCAGGTAGGTCACGTAGTTGAAGGCGCCGCCGGGCTGCGGGCCGTACATGAGCGAGCCGCCGCCGCGGATGAACTCGATGCGGTCGACGGTGTCGAGCGGCGGGGTGTAGTAGGCCTCGGGGTAGCCAAAGGGGTCGGCATGGATCGGAATGCCGTCCTTGAGCACCTGCATGAACTGCATGCGGTGCGGTTCGCCAATGCCGCGGTAGCCGATGCTGACGAGCGGAGTGGTCTCCTCGGAGAAGAGCAGGCCCGGGGTCAGGGCCAGGGCCTGGCGGTAGTTGTTGGCCTGCACCTTGGGCAGGGCGTCGAGATCGATGATGGTGGCGCGCTTGCCGACGAAAATCTTGTCGCCTTCCACCGCGAGCGGGAAGGGCGGCTGGATGACGGCGTCGTTTTCGGCCTCACCATAGACGGTCAGGGTGTCGAGCACGGTGCCCGGGGAGGGGGTGGCGGCGGCGGCTGCCGGCGGGGTCGGTTGCTGGGCCAGAGCCAGCGGCGCGAGACCGCAGAGGCAGAGGAGGCGAAGGCTGGATTTCATGAGGGCAGGAAGCGATTGAGATGCATTCGCATCTCGGGAGGGGTGCATCATAGCCGGCGCGCGCGTTGCGCAAGCAATTTTATGCGAATGAATCGCAATTGCGTTTGCTGCGCCCGGGATGGTGCTCGGCAGGTCGTGCGCGTGACCCACTTTGCCTGCGGGCAAAGTTCGGTTGCTTAAAGGCGGGGGCTCGGTTTGGATGCAGGCATGGATGATCCGCAGGCGCCATCGGCGACCGGCCCACGCCGGCGCAGGGAGGTGCTGGTGCTGCTGGCCTTGCTCGCGGTGCTGCTCGGGCCCTTTCTGCTGCGACCCGCGGCCCCGGCCACCACGGGGCGGCACGACCGTCGGCTCGTCATTTTGAGTCCGCATCCGGAGCGCCTGCGGGCCGAGTTCGGTTCAGCCTTTGCACGCCACTGGAAGGAGCGCACCGGCGAGAGCGTGCGCATCGACTGGCGCGTGCCGGGCGGCACCTCGGAAATCGCGGTGCTGTTGAAATCGGAGTACAGCGCGGCCTTCCAGGATCACTGGACGCGCGCACTCGGCGGCCCCTGGACACCGGAGGTGGCCAGGCAATTCCTCAGCGGCAAGGCGCCGGCCGATGACCCGGCGCGGCGCGCCTTCCTGGTCTCGCGGGTGGGGATCGGTGTCGACCTGTTCTTTGGCGGCGGGGCCTACGATTTCCAGGTGCAGGCCGAGGCGGGCACGCTGGTGGCGGAGCAGGGGGCCGGCACCGGCCTGAGGGCGCTGCGCGAGCGGCATCCCGCCTGGTTCAGCGAGGCCGGCATCCCGGAGAGCGTCAGCGGCGAGCCCTTCCGTGACAGCGCCGACCGCTGGGTGGCCTGTTGCCTGTCGAGTTTTGGCATGGTCTTCAACCGCGACGTGCTGCGCCGCCTTGGGGTGGAGCGGGATCCGTGCCGCTGGCGCGACCTGGCCGACCCGCGCCTGTCCGGCCAGCTTGCCTTGGCGGACCCGGGACGCAGCGCCACTGTCACCAAGGCCTTTGAGATGCTGCTCCAGCAGGAGATGCAGGAGGCGATGCGCCGTCGCCGGGCGGCCGGGGCGGCAGCGGAGCTGGCCGAGCGGGAAGGCGTGCGCGAGGGCTGGCGCGAAGGCCTGTCACTCATTCAGCGCCTCAGCGCCAACGCCCGCTACTACAGCGACAGCTCGAGCAAGATCCCCCTCGATGTCGCGCGCGGTGACGCCGCGGCCGGGCTGTGCATCGACTACTACGGCCGCTCGACCGAGGAGGCCCTGCGGCGGGAAGGGGCCAGGCCACGCGTGGGTTTTGTCATGCCGGAGGGGGGCAGTTCGGTCAGCGTCGATCCCATCGGCCTGCTGCGCGGCGCGCCCGATCCGGAACTGGCCACGGCCTTCATGGAATTCGTGCTCGGCGATCCCGGCCAGCGTCTGTGGTCCTTCCGCGCCGGTGCGCCGGGTGGACCGGCGAACAGCGCCCTGCGCCGGCTGGCCGCGCGGCGTGATTTCTACGCGCCGGCGAACCTCGCGCACATGAGCGACGCCGACGAGATGCCCTACGAGAAGGCCAAGCTCTTCACCTATCACGCCGAGTGGACCGGCTCGGCCTTCAGCACCCTGCGCTTCCTGATCCGCGTGCTCTGCGTCGATGCACATCGCGAGCAGCGAGCCGCCTGGCGGGCGCTGGTGGCGGCCGGATTTCCGCCCGAGGCAACGGCCGCCTTCCACGATCTCAGCCGGGTCGGTTACGACGAGGCGACCACTGCCATCACCACGGTCGTGCGTTCGCGCGACAAGATCGCCGAGACGCGTCTGGCGCGCGAGTTGGGCGAGATTTTTCGCTGCCGCTACCGGCGCGCGGAGGAACTCGCGCGCGCCGGTCGCTGAGGCTCAGACGTCGCAGACCATGGCCGCGTGGCGCAGGGCCAGGATCGGGTCCTCCCAGGTGGGGATGAACTCGTGCGCGACGTAGTCGTGGTAGCCGGTTTCGACGAGGGCGCGCATGACGGCCGGGTAGTGGATTTCCTGGTGCTCGTCGAGCTCGCAGCGGCCCGGGTTGCCGGCGGTGTGGATGTGGCCGATGAACTCCTTGTGCAGGCGCAGGCGGCGGATGATGTCGCCGTTCATGATCGACACATGGTAGATGTCGAAGAGCAGCTTGAAGTTCTCGCTGCCGACCTGCCTGATGAGGTCGACGCAGAAATCGACGTCGTCGCCAAAGTAGCCCGGGTGGCCCTTCATCGGATGGCTGTCATCGCGGCTGTTGAGGTGCTCGAGCACGAGGGTGATGCCGTTTTTCTCGGCATGCGGCAGCACCTTCTTCCAGGTGTCGAGGCAGTCGCGCACGGCCTGCTCGCGGTCCATGCCCTCGAACTTCATGCCGGTGAAGGTGATGACCTTTTTGCAGCCCACGGCGGCGGCGACGTCGATCGCCTCGGTCAGCTTGGCGACCACCTCGTCGCGGAACTTCGGGTTGCAGGGGCCGTTGCTGAAACCGTGGCTGCCGACCAGGGAGATGCCCAGGCCGAGCTTTTTCACCTCGGGGTAGAACTTGCGGTCGATGCCCTCGATGCCGACCAGGCCGATTTCCTTGGCGTGGCGGGCCAGTTCGAGGGTTTCCATCGGCTTCCAGCACCAGCCCATGAGGGTGTGCTTGATGCCCTGGTTGCGGATCTTGTAGGCGGGGTCGGCGGCGGCCTTGAGGATGGACTGGGCGCGGGCGCGCGGGCTGAGGGCGAGACCGGCAGTGGCCAGGGCGGCGGTGGAAAGGAGGCGGCGGCGGTTCATGGTGGAAAGAGTAACGTCGCAAGCGATCGCATCTCGCCGGCGTCCGGTGGTTCAACCGATCTGGGCGAGCACGGCGGAGGCGATTTTGTCGGCCTGCGCCTCCAGGTACTCGACGTCGCGGCCCTCGACCAGCAGCCGGATCAGCGATTCGGTGCCGGAGTAGCGCAGCAGCACGCGGCCGTAGTCGCCGAGCTTTTTCTCGGTCTCCTTGATGATCTTCTGGGCCTCGACCAGCTCGGTGATCGGCGGCTTCGAACGCACGCGCAGGTTGCGCGAGCTCTGCGGGAATTTTTTCAGGCACTTGCGCAGCTGGCTGAGCGGTTCGCCGGTCTCCTTCATGATCTTCAGCACCTGCAGTCCGGCAATCAGGCCGTCGCCCGTCGTGGCCCAGTCGCCAAAGATGATGTGGCCGCTCTGCTCGCCGCCGAAGTTCAGGCCGCGCTCATGCATCTGCTCGAGTACGTAGCGGTCGCCGACATTCGTGCGGATGACCCGGCCGCCGAGGCGCGACACGAGGTCGTCGAGGCCGTAGTTGCTCATGATGGTGACCGCCAGGGTGTTGTGCTTGAGCGTGCCCTTGCGCAGCATGGACTCCGCGGCCACGGCCATCAGTTCGTCGCCGTCGAGGGCGATCGCCTCCTCGTCGCAGAGGGCGATGCGGTCGGCATCGCCGTCGTGGGCGATGCCGGCATGGGCCTGGCTCTGGCGGACGAGACGCTCCAGTTCCTCACTGTGGGTGCAGCCGCAGCCCTCGTTGATGTTGAAGCCGTCGGGCTCCGAATGGAAGAGCTGGACGTCGGCGCCGAGTTGCTCCAGGGCCGCGGCGCTGGTGTAGGCGGCGGCGCCATGGGCGTTGTCGAGGGCCACGCGCAGGCCGTCGAGCCGGGTGCCCTCCATGCTGGCGACCGCATGGGCGACGTAGCGGTCGAGGCTGTCGGCGAGGCGGCTGACCCGGCCGATGCCGCGGCCCTCGGGGCGGACCGGCTCGGCGTCGCTGCCGAGCACGAGCTTCTCGATCGCCGACTCGGTGGCGTCACTGAGCTTGCGGCCGTTGCCGTGGACGAACTTGATGCCGTTGTCCTCAAAGGGGTTGTGCGAGGCGCTGACGACGACCCCGAAGGCGGCGCCGGTCTGGGCGGCCAGCAGGGCCACCGCCGGGGTTGGGATGACGCCGGCCAGCACGGCATCGATGCCCACGGAGTTCAGGCCGGCCACCAGGGCCGCTTCAAGCATTTCGCCGGAGGCGCGGGTGTCGCGGCCAATGAGACAGCGGGGACGCTCGGCGCCACCCGGCGCGGGAGCCAGCACCCGGGCAGCCGCCTGGGCGAGGCGCAGGACGAATTCCGGGGTCATGGGATGGCGGTTGGCGGTGGCACGGACGCCGTCGGTGCCGAAGAATTGACGCTTTTGAGACATGCGGGCGGCACTTAGCGCAGGCATCTGACGATGTCAAAGCGGGCCGGGGCAGGGAGGGTGCGGCGCCGTGCAGCCCGGCCGGCAGCAGGAAAATCCGGTTGCAAACGGGCGCGGCGCAACCATAGAGCGGACCGCGCGTTTTTTGAACGTGCGATTGGGCCGCTGTGTCACAGTGGGCTCCCAAGCCAACCAACCCCTCAACCCTGATAGTGACAGTATGATCCAAGTGCAAAACCTCCGAAAAGTGTTCGGCAGCAAGGTGGCGGTGGACGACGTCTCCTTCACCGTCGAGAAAGGCCAGGTCCTCGGCTTCCTAGGGCCCAACGGCGCCGGCAAATCCACCTCGATGCGCATGGTGACCGGCTACTTCCGGCCGACCGCCGGCAGCATCTCCATTGGCGGCGTCAACATGCTCGAAGATCCCGAGACGGCCAAGCGCAGCATCGGCTACCTGCCGGAAAACGCGCCGCTGTACTCGGACATGACCGTCGCCAGTTTCCTGGGCTTCTGCGCGGAGATGCGCGGCCTGACCGGCGCGGCCAAGTCGAAGGCGATCGACCGCGTGCTTGAGCTCTGCTTCCTCGGCAATGTCCGCAACCAGAGCGTCGACACCCTGTCGAAGGGCTACCGCCACCGCACCTGCTTCGCCCAGAGCATCATCCACGATCCGGACGTGCTCATCCTCGACGAGCCGACCGATGGTCTGGATCCGAACCAGAAGCACGAGGTGCGCGGCCTGATCAAGCGCATGGGCGAGAACAAGGCCATCATCTTCTCGACCCACATCCTTGAGGAGGTCGAGGCCGCCTGCTCGCGCGCCATCATCATCGACCGCGGCCGCGTCGTCGCCGACGGCACGCCCGAGCAGTTGAAGAAGTCGGTGCCCGGCTGCAACAGCCTCGACGAGGTCTTCCGCTCCATCACCCGGCCCGACACCGTGAAGTGAACCGTTCCAACCCTCATTTTCCCCAAGCAACCATGAACAAACGCGACCTGGACAACACCCTGGCGATCTTCAAGCGGGAGTTCCTCTCCTACTTCAACTCGCCGGTTCTGTACGTCATCGTGGTGATCTACCTGCTGGCCTCAATGGGCTTCACCTTCTTCTTCGGCAGGTTCCTGGACTCGGACAACGC
Organism: uncultured bacterium; assembly: GCA_966252325.1. GTDB lineage: Bacteria > Verrucomicrobiota > Verrucomicrobiia > Verrucomicrobiales > Verrucomicrobiaceae > Prosthecobacter. Next base: position 71,455 of record CBINON010000006.1, read on the forward strand.
CTCGCTGACCCAGCCCTTCTTCTTCTGGCACCCCTGGATCTACATCGTGCTGGCGCCCGCCGTCGGCATGCGCCTGTGGTCCGAGGAACACCGCCTCGGCACCTTTGAACTGCTGATGACAATGCCGCTGTCGCCCTGGCAGGCGATCATCGGCAAGTTTGTCGCCGCCGCCCTGGTCTGGCTCATCGGCCTGGCCCTGACCTTCCCGGTCGTGCTGACGGTGTACTGGCTCGGCAGCCCCGACCTCGGCCCGATCGTTACGGGCTACATTGCCAGCTACCTGTACGCGCTCGGCTGTCTCGCCGTCACCAGCGCCGCCAGCGCCTACACGCGCAGCCAGGTGGTCTGCTTCATCGTCTCGGTGGCCCTGTGCATCCTGCTCACCCTGATCGGCTACCCGGGCATCGTCGACACCGTCGTGCGCACCGTTCCGGCCTCGCTGGAAAGCATCGTCCGGCTGATCAGCTACCTCAGCTTCATGGACCACTTCTATGAGATGTCGAAGGGCATCTTCGTCTTCCGCGACGTGCTCTACTTCTTCTCGGTCATCGTCGTCGCCCTGCTCGTCACCCATCTCGGCCTGCGCTCGAAGCGCGCCTGAACCCTCCGTGAACGCACAACCCCGAACAGCGAACACCCCATGAATCTCAACAGCAAAGAAGGCACCGCAGGCATCACGGCCCTGCTGGTCATCGCCATCGTCGCGGCCGTGAACTTCCTCGTCGGCGGCCTCGGCCTCTTCAACTTCCGGGTCGACCTCACCGAGCACAAGCTCTACACCCTGTCGGACGGCACCCGCAACATCCTCGAGCGCATCAATCCGGACAAGCCGGTGACAATCCGCTACTATGTCACCACCGAGGACCGGGTCATGCCGCCGATCCTGAAGTCGCACGCGCGCACCGTGCAGGACCTGCTGCTGGAGTTCCAGAAGGCCGCCAAGGGCAAGGTCATCCTCGAGAAGCTGGCCCCCAATCCCAACACCGAGGACGAGGACCGCGCCCGCGAGGACGATCTCCAGGGCATGCCGGTCAACGCCGAGGGCGACAACATCTACCTCGGCCTGGCCATCCAGAGCGCCGCCCAAAAGGAGGTGCTGCCCTTCCTCAACCCGAACGAGGAGACCGCACTCGAATACAACGTCGCCCGTGCCATCCAGAAGGTCGCCAAGACCAGCAAGACGGTCCTCGGCGTCATGAGCGCCATGCCGATCATGGGCTCGCCCATGTTCCCGTTCCAGCGCCAGCGCGGCCAGGAACCCTGGATCCTCATCCAGCGCCTGCGCATGGACTATGAGGTGCGCGAAATCCCGATGACCGCCGACACGATCGACGCCGACATCAACACCCTGCTGGTCATTCACCCGGCCGACATCACCGAGGCGGCCGAGTACGCGATCGACCAGTACCTGCTCAAGGGCGGCAAGGTCATCGCCATGGTCGACCCGCAGAGCCTGATCGCCCAGGCCTACAGTGGCCAGCCCAACCCGATGACCGGCCAGCCCGGCGGCGTCATCAACACCGCCTCCGACCTGCCCAACCTGTTCAAGGCCTGGGGCGTCTCCTATGACAAGTCGCTCGTCGTCGCCGACGTCAACTTCCGCACGGTGATGCAGGGCCGCCAGAATCCGGTCGCCCTGCGCCTGCCCAAGGAGGCGATCAACAGCGGGGAACGCATCACCGCCGACCTGCAGTCGCTCATGCTCATGTCGGCCGGCGCGCTGTCCGCCGAGAGCAAGGAAGGCCTCACCGCCACCGTGCTGGCCCACAGCTCGGAGGCGAGCGAGAAGATCGACGTCGCCGAGGCCGAAAAACTCCGCCGCGAGAGTCTGACCAATTTCAGCCCCAGCGGCCAGCGCCAGCCGCTTGTTGTCATGCTGTCCGGCAAGTTCAAGACGGCCTTCCCGAACGGCAAGCCGAAGGCGCCCGCTGCCAGCCCCGAGACGGGTGGTGCCGAGAACGATGCCGGCGCGCCGAAGGCCGAGGCCCCGGCGGCCGCGAAGCCGGAGGCGGCGGCCCAGGCGGAATCCGCCGCTCCGAAGGCGGAGGCGCCCAAGGACGATGGCACCGTCAAGGAGTCGTCCAACAGCGAGGGCAGGGTCATCCTGTTCGCCGATGCCGACATGCTCTACGACGCCTTCTGCGTGCAGCAGGATCCGATGACCGGCGGCCTGGTCGCCATGAACTCGAACCTGCCGCTCATGCTCAACGCCGTGGAAGTGCTCAGCGGCGGCGGCGACCTGCTCAAGGTGCGCAGCCGTGCCTCGACCCAGCGTCCCTTCACCAAGATGGACGAACTGCGCGAGAACGTCGAGAAGGACTTCCGTCCCAAGCTCAAGAGCCTGCAGGCCGACCTTGATTCGATCGCCCAGCAGATGGGGCCCCTGCGCGTCAAGGACGGCGTGCTCGCCGATCCCGCCCAGATCAAGAAACTCGAGGAACTGATGAAGAAGCAGGCCGACATCAACCGCGAGATCCGCGAGATCAAGAAGACCCAGAACAAGCAGATCGCCTTCACCGAGTCGATCATCACCCTGCTCAACGTGCTGGCCGTGCCGCTGCTCGTCGTCGCCGTCGGCCTGATCCTGGCCCTCCGCCGCCGCGTCGCCACCGCCGCCGTCTGAACCCGCAACCCCCGGAACCACCCATGAAGAAGATCCTGATCCTCCTGGCGGTGCTGGCCGCCCTGATCGTCACCGCCGTTGTCTACCAGAAGCAGCAGAACGCCACCCTCAACACCGCCGCGACCAGCGGCGCGAAGAGCCGCGACCTGTTGCTGCCGAACCTCGACATCACCGAGGTGCAGAAAATCCGCGTCAAGGATGACAAGGGCGAGGTGAACATCGCCATCGCCGACGACCGCAAGGGCGCCAGCGTCGCCGAGCGTGGCGGCTACCGCGCCAGCCTCGACCGCGTCGGCCGCGTGCTGTCCGAGCTGCGCGAGCAGAAGATCGCCAGCAAGCAGCAGGTCGGCAAGGGCGCCTGGGCCGAGATCAAGGTCCAGCCCCCGGGCGAGGCCCAGGAGGGTGTCGGCACCCTGGTCGAACTGCTCGGCTCCGGCGGCAAGGTGCTCGCCAGCTTCGTGCTGGGCGAGCAGCTCAGCATCGCCGGCGGCGTCAGCAGCACCGGCATCAGTGGCGGCAACCAGCGTTTCGTGCGCATCCCCGAGGATGGCGACACGATCTGGGTCGTCAGCAACACCTTCTACGACCTCGAGGCCAAGCCCGAGGCCTGGCTCGACAAGGCCTTCCTCGATGTCCAGAAGATCCGCGAGATCGCCGTCAAGATGGCGGCGGCCGGCGATGGCTGGCGCGTCGGCCGCAAGGACGAGACGGCGACCGACTACGACCTGCTCGACGCCAAGCCGGGTGAGGAGCTCGACCGGCCCAAGCTGTCGGTCAGCAGCCTGCTCTCGGCGCCGACCTTCAACGACGTGCACGCCAAGGACAAGGCGGCGGAACTGCTCAAGGACGCCATCAGCGCGCGCATCACCACCTTTGACGGCTTCACCTACGACGTCCAGGTCGCCAAGCAGTCCAAGGACGGGGCCGACAAGTACTACCTGAGCTTCGAGGTCAAGGCCGACATCCCGCAGACGCGCGCCGCGTCGAAGGACGAGAAGGAGGAGGACAAGAAGAAGGCCGACGAGGCCTTTGCCGCCGACAAGAAGGCCCGCGAGGACAAACTGGCCAAGGAAAAGCAGTTCGCCGGCTGGGTTTTCGAGGTCTCCGAATACACGGTCAACAACCTCTTCAAGAAGCGCGCGGAGATCGTCCGGCTGGAGCAAAAGCCCGCTGAGACCGCTCCGGCGGCGCCGCAGGCCGCCGCTCCCGCCGTCAAGCCGCAGCTGCCGGCCGCACCGCCCAGCCTGACGACGCCGCCGGTGCCGCTGCCGAGCGCGCCGAAGACCGAGGTCAAGCCGGCTGCCGACCCGGCTGCCAATCCGGCGGTGCCGAAGAACTGAGTTCGTGCCCTTCCCACGACGGCGGCTCCGAACGGGGCCGCCGTTTTGCGTTTGGCCAAGCCATCCCGTCTTGACGCCCGCCCGGCACTGTGGCCACATGCCGCCGGACATGCCCGGTCCCACCTTCAGCCTCCGCCGCCTGCTCTGGATCCTGCTGCTGCTGGCGGCGGTGTCGGGGGGGCTGTATGCGGTCTTCGCCTCCGTGGGCTATGCCTGGAACTGGCAGCGCGCCTGGGACTACCGCGGGCAGTTCCTGCGCGGCTGGTTGCTGACGCTCGGCTTGTCGCTCGCCGCCATGGCACTGAGCATCGGGGTGGGGCTCGTCCTGCTGCTCGGGCGGCGCGCCCCAGCCGAGCCGGTGCGCCTGCTCTGCACGGGCATCGTTGAACTGCTGCGCGGTTCACCGCTGCTCGTGCAACTGCTGGTCGGTTACTACATCCTCGCCACCGCCGTTCAGCTCGATTCACCGCTGCTGGTCGGCATCCTGGTGCTGGCCTGCTTTGAGGGGGCCTACCTTGCTGAGATCTTCCGCGGAGCCGTCGAGAGCATCGGTGCCTCCCAGCGCGAGGCGGCGCGCGCCGTCGGTTTCAACGGCTGGCAAACCTGGCGCTTCGTCATCCTGCCGCAGGCCCTGCGCCGCGCCCTGCCCGGCACGACCGGTCAATTGGTGTCGCTCATCAAGGATTCCTCCCTGCTCTCGGTGATCGGTGTCGAGGAACTCGTGCAGAAGGTGCGCATCCTCAACTCCGGCAGCTACACCTCGCTTGAAGGTTATCTGCCGCTGGCCGTCGCCTATCTGGCCGTCACCCTGCCGCTGTCCTGGCATGCCCGCCGTTTGGAAAGGAGGTTCGCCTATGAAACTTGAGGCCGAAGAAGTGACCAAGCGCTATGGCGACTTTCGGGCTCTGGACGCCGCGTCCTTCGCCACCGGCGGCGAAGCCCGCGTGGTGGCCCTGCTCGGGCCGAGCGGGGGCGGCAAGTCCACCCTGCTGCGCGTGCTCGGCGGCCTGCTGCTGCCGGAGGCGGGCGAGGTGCGCATCGATGGCGAGGCCCTGCCGCATGAGCCGGCGGCGGCGCTCACAGTCCTGCGCCGCAACGGCTTTGTCTTCCAGGGCTACAACCTGTTTCCGCACCTGAGCCTTGAGGAAAACATCGCGCTGCCCCTGCGCGAGGTGCACGGCCAGACCGCCGCCGCCGCTGCCGGGCGGGCGCTGGAACTGCTCGAACGACTCGGTCTCGCGGAGCACCGGCACAAGCGCCCTGCCGAACTGTCCGGCGGCCAGCAGCAGCGCGGTGCCATCGCCCGCGCCCTGGCGCCGCGCCCGCGCCTGCTGCTGCTCGATGAGCCGACCTCGGCGCTCGACCCGGTGATGACCGGCGAGGTGCTCGATGTGGTCCGCGAACTCGCCGAGGGTGGCCAGCAGATCGTGCTCGCCACCCATGAGATTCACTTTGCCCGGCACGTTGCCGACTGGGTGGTCTTCCTCGCCGGCGGGCGCGTGCTGGAAAGCCGGGAGGCGGCGGATTTCTTCCGTGAGCCGGCCGGCGACGCGGCGCGCGACTACCTCGGCGGCCTTTCCAGGTACCGCTGAGTCGCCGGCAAAATGCAAAGGCCACCCCGCCGCTGTCGTACAGGCAGGTGCGTGCGTCTTTTTCTCCATGCCGCCGGCCGCTGGTCCGGCTTGCCAGCCGTGCTGGTGGCAACGGCTTCATCCACCGTTGCTGCAGAGGTGTTTTTCGAGGATCGCGTCGCGCCGCTGCTGGAACAGCGCTGCCGGGACTGTCACAATCCGCAGACCCGCCGCGCCAACCTGGACCTGACCAGTGCCGAGGCCCTGCTTCGCGGCAGTGACTCCGGGCCGGTGGTCAAGGCGGGCGATCCCGGACACAGCAAGCTCTACGAAATGGTCCACACCGGCGAGATGCCGCGCAAGGGCGACAAGTTGACGGCCGAGGAGATGCACTGGATTGAAGACTGGATCCGCGGCGGCGCGCGTTTTCGCAGCGCGCCGGTGGCCGAGGCCAGCCTGCACAAGCACGACGTGCTGCCCATCCTGCTGCTGCGCTGCAGCGCCTGCCACGGTGCCGAACTCCAGCGCGGCGGACTCGACCTGCGGCGGCCGGAAAACCTGCTCACCGGCGGCACCTCCGGTCCCGCCGTCGTGCCTGGCAAGCCCGCGGCCAGCCTGGCCCTGGAGCGCGTCGAACAGGAACTCTGCCCACCCAAGGACCAGTTGCTCAAGTACTTCGTCGAGCGCCCCTCCTCGGTGGAGATCGACAAGCTGCGCGAGTGGATTGCCGGCGGTGCCTCGATGCGCGAGACGCCGCCCGATGTCGCCAACCACGAACCGGATCCGCTCGTCACCGATGCCGACCGCGCGCACTGGGCCTTTCAAAAGCTGCCGGCCAAGGTGCCGGTGCCGGCGGCGGACGGGGCTGCGCCGCTGCGTCCGGTCGATGCCTTCCTGCGGGTGCGCCAGCGCGAGCAGGGGCTGGATTTTGCCCCCGAGGCCCCGCGCCCGACCCTGGTGCGGCGTGCCTACTTCGATCTCACCGGCCTGCCGCCGCCGGTCAAGGAGCTCGCGCGCTGGCTGGAGCATCCGAGCGACGGCTGGTACACGGAGATGATCGACCACCTGCTGGCCTCGCCGCATTACGGTGAACGCTGGGGGCGCTTCTGGCTCGATGTCGCCGGCTACGCCGATTCCGAGGGCGGCACCTCCGAGGATCCGGTGCGTGAGACGGCGTGGAAGTATCGCGACTACGTCATTCGCTCGCTCAACGCCGACAAGCCCTGGAACCGCTTCCTGCTTGAACAGCTCGCCGGCGACGAGCTCGCTGATCACAACGATCCGGCGCGGGTGACCGACGCGGTGGTGGAGAACCTGGTGGCCACGGGTTTCCTGCGCATGGGCGTGGACCAGACCGGGTCGCGCACGATGAACTTTGTGCCTGAACGACTCGGGGTCATCGCCGACGCCCTGCAGGTGGTGGGTTCCGGCATTCTCGGTCTGACAATGGACTGCGCGCGCTGCCACAGCCACAAGTACGACGCCATTCCGCAGCGCGATTACTACCGCCTCAAGGCGGTTTTCCAGGGTGCGCTCGACGAGCACGACTGGCTGACCTGGAAGAACCGCAACCTCGAGGCCGCGCCTGCGGAAACCGCCGCCCGGCACAAGAAGGCCGTCGCCGACCTGCAGAAGCAGATCAAGGCCGCCGAGGGCCGCCGTGCCACCGCGCTCAAGTCGTTCCAGGACCGCTATTACAAAGAGCGCTGGCCGCAGCTGGCCAAGGCCGAGCAGGAGGAAATCCTCGCCGCCGTCAAGTCCACCGCCGGCCGCCGCAGCCTTCGCGAGGAAGAGTTGGTGCGCCGCTATGAAACCGAGCTGAAGCCGGTGGAACGCGTGCTGGTGGAGCGGCATCCCGAGCTCGGCGTGCAACTGCGCGCCTTCGATGGCGAGATCGCCGCCCTGCGCGAGCGCCTGCCGCCGCCACTGGCGGTACGCGCCCTCTGGGACCGCGGCCGGCCCTCGCCGACCTACCTGCTGGCGCGCGGCGAGGCCCATCGCCCGACCCGCCTCGTCGGCCCGGGCGTGCCTTCGGTGCTGACCGATGGCCGCACGCCCTTTGTCGCCGAGCCGCCCTGGCCGGGGGCGGACAAGACCGGCCGGCGTCTGGCCTTCGCGCGGTGGCTGACGACGCCCGATCACCCGCTCACCGCCCGCGTGCTGGTCAACCGTGTCTGGGCGAAGTACTTCGGTCGCGGCCTGGTCGCCACCCTCGACAACTTTGGCGTGCAGGGCGCCAAGCCCACGCATCCGGAACTGCTCGACTGGCTGGCGCGCGACTTCGTTGACAGTGGCTGGAGCCTGAAACACCTGCATCGCACCCTGCTGCTGTCGCGCGCCTATCGCCAGGCCTCGGTGGCCGAGGCCGCGCAGGCGGTCGATCCGGAGAACCTGCTGCTCGCGCGCATGCCCCTGCGCCGGCTCGATGCCGAGGCCCTGCGCGATGCCCTGCACGCGGTGGCCGGCCGGCTGGATGCCCGCCTGTTCGGGCCGCCGGCGTCGGTCAGCGTGCGCGCCGACGGCCTCATCGTCGATGACCCGGGCCAGGCCGGTCACCGCCGCAGCGTCTACCTGCGCCTGCGCCGCACGGAAATGCCGTCGCTGCTGGCCACCTTCGATTACCCGGAGATGCAGCCCAATTGCATCCAGCGCAATGTCTCGACGGTTTCGCTGCAGCCGCTGATGCTGATGAACAACCAGCGCGTGCGCGAACTCGCCGGTGCCTTTGCCGACCGACTGCTCACCGCGCCGCGCGCCGCCGATCCCGTGCAGCTGGCCTTTGAGGCCGCCCTGCAGCGCCCGCCCGCGGCCGACGAGGCCGCCGCCGCACGGGCGGTGCTGGCTCAGGCGCAGGCCGCCTGGCAAAGCGACGGTCTGTCGGCCGAGCGCGCGCGCCGCGAAGCCCTTGCCGCGCTCTGCCACACCCTGTTCAACACCGCCGAGTTCCTCCATGTCGACTGAGCCCGCCATGCCCGGCCTGACCCGCCGCTCCTTCTTCCATCGCATGTCCGACGGCCTCTGTGGTGCCGCGCTGGCGCACCTGTTTGCCGGCGACGGCCTGCTGGCGGCCTCGTCGCCCGGGCGCCACGATCTCAGCCCGAAGCCGCCGCACCGGCCGGCGCGCGCCAAGGCGGTCATTCATTTGTTCATGAACGGTGGGCCCAGCCAGATGGACCTGTTTGATCCCAAGCCCGCGCTGGAGCGTTACGCCGGCAAATCCTTCCCCGGCCGGGTCGAGGAATTGGGCAACGTCGGCGCCTCGAATGTGGGTGCCATCATGCCGGGCCGCTTCAAGTTCGCGCGTCATGGTCGCTCCGGCCTGTGGATGTCCGACGCCCTGCCGCACACGGCCAAGGTGATCGATGAACTCTGCTTCATCCACTCGCTCTGGACGGATCACCCGAACCATGACAACGCCCTTTACAAGATCCACAGCGGCCGCCTGTTCATGGGCCATCCCTCGCTCGGTGCCTGGATCGCCTACGGCCTCGGCAGTGAGTGCCAGGACCTGCCCGCCTACGTCGTGCTCGATGACGAGCGCGGCCTGCCGAAGAACGATGTGCGCAACTGGACCTCGGCCTTCCTGCCGCCGATCTACCAGGGCACGCGCTTCCGCAGCACGGGCGCGCCCATCCTCAACCTGACGCCGGAATTCGAACAGCCGGCGCCGGTGGCCGCCGCCGCGCGCGACCTGCTCGACCGCCTTGACCGTCGCCACCGTGCCCTGCGTCCCGGCTACCCGGAACTGGATGCCCGCATCGAGGCCTACAGCCTGGCCGCGCGCATGCAGCTCAGCGCCAGCGACGTGCTCGATTTGTCCAGCGAAAGTGAAGCGACCCGCGCCGATTACGGCATCGGCAATCCGGTCACCGATTCGTATGGTCGCCGCTGCCTGATGGCGCGCCGGCTGGTCGAGCGCGGCGTGCGTTTCGTCCAGCTCTTCCTCGATGACCAGCCCTGGGACAACCACAGCAATCTCAGCGAGACGCTGCTCTCCGCCTGCGAACGCACCGACCAGCCGGTGGCGGCGCTGATCCGCGACCTGCGCCAGCGCGGGCTGCTCGATGACACCCTGGTCATCTGGGGCGGCGAGTTTGGCCGCACGCCGACCTCGCAGAAGATCGGCAACGACTTCAGCGGTCGCGACCACAACATGCAGGGTTTCACCACCTGGATGGCGGGCGGCGGTCTCAAGCGCGGCTTCAGCTTCGGCGAGACCGACGAACTCGGCCACAAGGCGGTGGTCAATCCGGTGAGCGTGCCGGACTTTCACGCGACGATCCTGCACGCGCTCGGCCTCGATGCTGAGCGACTGCACTACGAGCGCAACGGTCTCGAGGAGCGGCTCACCGGCTTTGCCTCGCCCAGGGTGGTGCAGGGCATCTTCGCCTGAGTTCAATCCCGGCGCAGCAGGCGGCGGTAATTGCCGCCGAGCACGAGGCGCTTTTGCTCCTCGCTGAGTCCGGCAAAGAGGATCTTGCCGAGTTCCGTGCCGAGCGAGCGCGAGGGCAGGTGGCTGCCGAAGACCACGCGTTCGGCGCCGAGTTCGCGCACCGCCATTTCCAGAAAGCCGGCGGTGGCGTCGAAGCCGGAAGTCTCGACGACGATGTTGGGCCGGTCGCGAATGGCGCGCAGGCCGAGCTCCCAGTTGCCGCCGGCGTGGGCGCAGATGAAGGTCTGTTCGGGAAAGCGGGCCGCCAGTTCGGCGAGGTCGGACGGGGTTGATCCGTGGGGCGGGCCGGGTTCGTTCGTCTTGAACCAGGTGTGCATCATGAGGGCGCCGCCGAGTTCGGCGACGCGTTCGACCAGGCGGGCGACGTCCGGATGCGTGCAGGGCAGGCCGGCGGGTGCGCCGCCGGGGAAGTACACCCCGACCATGGGTCCGTCGCGCAGCCAGCGGTTGAGGGCCTCGAGCGAGCGCCGCGGTTCGCGGGCGTTGACCTGGATCATGCCGAGCATCAGCTCCGGCCAGCGGCGCAGGGGTTCGTCGATTTCCTCCGGATGGGCGGCGGCCCACTGCTCGATGGCGGCGCTGCCGGTGCCGAGGCCGACATCCGGAAAGTAGCAGAGTTTTTTCAGCGCCGCGCGCTCGACCAGGGGCAGCAGGGCCTCGATGGCCGGTACCGTGGCGGCACCGCGCGCCTGGGTCAGGTAGGAATCCCAGATGTCGTAGCGTGCCAGTTCCTCGGGAGCGGGCAGGGGCGACCAGGCGGGGGGCGGAGGCATGGCGGATCAGGCGGGCAGCAGCCGGCGGGCATTGGTCATCAGCAGGGCTTCGGCCTCGGCGGGCGGCAGGCCGGCCAGCAGGCCTTCCTCGACCCGGATCAAGGCCGCCTCGGGGATGAGGAAGGGGGCGTGCGAGCCGAACAGCACGCGCCCGTTGCCGGCCAGCTTGACGAGACGGGCGACACCGTCGGTGGCCTCGGTGCGGGCGAGGTCGAACCACAGGTTGGGCAGTCGGGCCAGTTCGGCGGTGAGGCTGCCGGGCCGATGATTGAGCAGCAGGACCCGGGTCCGGGGATGGCGTGCCAGCAGGGCGGGCAGGGGAGTGAGGTCAACATCGGCCACCTGGGTCTGCGGCGGCTGGGTGCGGGTGTCCTCGGTGGAAACGGCCAACTGGACCAGCAGGCCGGCCTCGCCGGCGAGTTGCAGCAGGCGCTCGAACCCGGGGTGATCCAGACCGTAACCGTGATGGTTCGGGTGCAGGCGGATGCCGGGCATGCGGTGCTCGACCGCGCATCGCCTCAGGTCCTCCGGCCAGTCGGGCAGCAGCGGGTTCACCGAACCGAAGGGGCGCAGGCGCAGTGTGCGGCTGTCGCGACAGGCGGCGGCGAGACGGCGGTTGACGCCATCGAGGTCGCGGTGCAGCAGGCCCTCGAAGCTGCCGGCCCAGGCTTCGCCGACGCCAAGCGCCGCCAGCCGGTTCGCCAGCGCGGCGGGTTCATCGAGCGGCAGGCGGCGGAACGGCCAGTGGAACAGGCTGACATTGGCGTCGATCCAGGCGGGGCCGGCGGGTGCGCCGCGGGCGGGCAGCACGGCCGCCGACAGGGCGGTCTGCAGCAGGCGGCGGCGGGAGAAGGCGGGCATGGCTGGTGAAACAACGCAGCGGGCGGTGGTGGTCTTGTCAAGGTGGGGAAAACCGTTCCGCCAGCGGAGGCTCGCATTTTCCGGCAAGCTCGCCAGCCGGCCGACGTTACTCCGATACCCCCACCCCATGAACCCTCTGTTGGCCCGTCTCCGTGCCGGGCGCCTGTTGACGCCCTGTGCCCTCCTTGTTGTTGCCTCCGCCGCCCGCGCCGCCGCGCCGGTGCCCGCGCCGCTGGCCGGCTTTCTCGACCAGCACTGCCTGGAATGCCACGATGGCGACATCCAGAAGGGCGGTCTTGACCTGACCGCGCTGCCGTTCGATCTGGCCGACCGCGACATCTTTGCCATGTGGCAGCGGGTGTTTGAGCGCGTGCACCACGGCGAGATGCCGCCGGCCAAGAAGGAGCGCCCGGCCCAGCCGCAGCTCGAGGCCTTCCTTGCCGGACTCAAGCAGCCGCTCCTCGACACCGATGCCGCCGACATTGCCGCCAACGGCCGTGTGCGTGGCCGCCGGCTGACGCGCACGGAGTACGAGCACACCCTGCACGACCTGCTTGGCATTGATCTGCCGCTCAAGCTGCTGTTGCCCGAAGACGCGGCCGCGCACGGCTTTGAAACGGTCGCCACCGCCCAGCAGCTCTCCCACCACCAGTTGGCCCGCTACCTGGACGCCGCCGATCTGGCGCTCAGCGACGCTTTCAAGCGCGCCTTCGACGGCGACAAGCCCTACCAGAAGCACCACACGCCCAAGGAGATGGGCGTGCACCGCGGCGGCAACAACCGCATGCCGGAGCACCGCGGCGACCGCACCATCAGCTGGCCGATCGGGCTGCAGTTCTTTGGTCGCCTGCCCGCGACCAGCGTGCCGGCCGACGGCTGGTACCGGGTCACCCTGCGTGAGGTGCAGGCGATCAATCCCGGACCGGGCGGCGCCGTCTGGGGCACCCTGCGCTCGGGGGCCTGTTCCTCGGCCGCGCCCATGCTGTACATGCTTGGCCTGGTCGAGGCCACCGCCACGCCGCGCGACCTCACTTACGAAGCCTGGATCCAGCGCGGCCACATGCTCGAGATCCGGCCCAACGATGCCACCCTCAAGCGTGCCCCCACCGGTGCCAACGGCGGCAACGTGTCCTTCAAAGGCCGTGATCTTGAAAAGGAGGGTTACCAGGGCATCGCCTTCACCGGCATCGACGTCGAGCGCATCCATCCGAATGGCGACCGCCAGCAGGTGAAGCACCACCTCTACGGCAAGGGCGGCTTTGACGCGCTCAAAAACGGCGAACTCGATGGCCTGATCGACCGCTTTGCCGAACGCGCCTTCCGTCGTCCGGTCACCGAGTCGCAGACCACCCCCTATCGCGAACTCGCCCGCCAGGCGCTGGCGGAGGGTGACAAGCCTGCCGACGCCCTGCGCGCGGCCTATCGCGCCATCCTCTGCTCGCCGCGCTTCCTCACCTTCCTGGAGGCGCCCGGTGCCCTCGATGACCACGCGCTTGCCTCGCGCCTCAGTTACGCCCTGTGGGCCTCGATGCCGGATGCGGAATTGCTCAAGCTGGCCGGCGCGGGCCGCCTGCGCGAGCCGGCCGTGCTGGCGGCGCAGGTCGAGCGCCTGCTCGGCGATGCCAAGGCGCGCCGCTTCATCGTCGGCTTCACCGATCAGTGGTTGAAGCTGAACCAGATCGATTTCACCACGCCGGACACCCGCCTCTACCGCGAGTTCGATCCCGTGGTGCAGGAGTCGATGCTGCAGGAGACGCGCACCTACTTCACCGAGCTGATCCAGAAGGACTTGCCGGTCACCCATCTGGTCCATTCCGACTTTGCCTTCCTCAACGAGCGGCTCGTTCGCCACTACCGCGGCGAGTGGGCGCTGCAGCCCGGCAACGGCCTGCAGAAGGTCACCCTCAAGCCCGGCGACCGGCGCGGCGGTCTGGTCACCCAGGGTGCCATTCTCAAGGTCACCGCCGATGGCACGAGCACCTCGCCCGTGGTGCGCGGGGTTTTCGTCAATGAGCGCCTGCTCGGCACCCACATCCCGCCGCCGCCGCCCGGCGTGCCGGCCATCGAACCCGACATCCGCGGCGCCACGAGCATCCGCGACCAGCTCGACAAGCATCGCAACAACGAGAGCTGCGCCAGTTGCCACCTCACCATCGATCCTCCGGGCTTTGCCCTGGAAAACTACGACCCGGTCGGCGTCTGGCGGGTGAAATACGGCCAGGGCGGCAAGGGCGTGAAGATCGATGCCACCGGCCGCACCCCCGACGGCCAGGGCTTTGCGGACATCCTCAGCTGGCAGAAGATTTACACGGACCGCGCCGGTCTGCTGGCCCACGGCTTTGTCCGTCACTTCCTCACCTATGCCACCGGCGCCCCGCCGCGCTTCAGCGAGGAAGCGGCCGTCGAGGCGATCGCCCGTCGCGCCGCCGACGGTGGGCACGGCCTGCGCAGCCTGATCCGCGAGGCCGTTTTGAGCGACATTTTCCGCACCAAGTGACGTTACCTTCTTGCCCCCCATGAGCACCTTTACCTTTCAGAAGCATCTTTCCCGTCGCGCCCTGCTGCGCGGTGCCGGTGTCACGCTCGGCCTGCCCCTGCTCGAGGCCATGACCCCGGCCTTGGCCGCCGTGCCGCAGGCGAAGACGGCCCGCCGCTTCGTGGGCGTCAGCATGGCGCTCGGTCTGCACAATCCCAACCTGGTGCCGGAGGGCAGCGGTCGCGACTACAAGCCCTCGCGTTACCTGAAGTCGATCCAGGATTTGCGCGAGGATTTCACCGTCGTTTCCGGTTCCTCGCACCCCGGTGTCACTGGCGGTCACACGGCCGAGGGCAGCATCTTCTCGGCCTGCCCGAACGCGCGCGGCGCGACCACGCGCAACACGATCTCGCTCGACCAGCTCATGGCCAAGCATCTCGGCCATGAAACGCGCTTCCCCTCGCTGGTGCTGAACACCGCCAGCCAGACCAGCCCGAGCTACACGGAGAATGGCTCGATGATTCCGGCCGAGAACAACGCCATGCGCCTGTTCACCCGCCTCTTTGTCAACGACACACCCGCCGAACAGGCGCGCCAGGCCCAGCTCATCCGTCAGGGCCGCAGTGTCATGGATGTGGTCGGCGCCGAGGCGAAGGCCCTCATGCGCGAGGTCGGCGCGGGCGACCGCGACAAGCTCGATGCCTGGTTCACCAGCGTGCGCGACCTCGAGCAGCGCCTCGCCGCCAACGAGGCCTGGACGCACCGGCCGAAGCCCAAGGTTTCGCTGGCGCCGCCGGCGCGCATCCCGCGCGACAACGAGGTCGAGGTGGATCGCATCTTCCTGGACATCGTCCACATGGCCCTGGCCACCGACAGCACCCGTTTCATCACCCTGCACATCACCGGCAACAACGTTCAGGGCATCGACGGGGTTGACGAGAGTTACCACAGTCTCAGCCACCATGGCATGGACGATGAAAAGCTCGCCCAGCTCGCCATTGTCGAGCAGGGCGTCGTCAATGCCTGGGGCGACTTTCTGCGCAAGCTCAAGTCCGAGCAGATGCTCGACGAAACCATGGTGCTGCTCACCTCGAACCTCGGCAACGCCTCCAGCCACGACAACAAGAACATGCCGGTGCTGTTTGCCGGCGGCGGTTTCAGGCACGGTCAGCACCTCGCCTTCAATCAGAAGGACAACTACCCGCTGCCGAACCTCTACCTGGGCGCCCTGCAGCGCCTCGGTCTCGAGCAGGAGCGCTTCGCCACCAGCACGGGCACGATGACCGGCCTGGAGGCGTGAGTTTGGCGCGTGGGCGGCGTTTCCTCTTGCATGAAACGCCGCCTGCTCCTCTTGACCAGCGTCCTCGGTCTGCTCTCCGCCCAGGCAGCGCAGCGACCCAACGTGGTGGTCATCCTCGCCGATGACATGGGTTTCTCCGATCTCGGCTGCTACGGTGGCGAGATCCAAACGCCCCACCTCGATCGTCTCGCCGCCGAGGGCCTGCGTTTTTCGCAGTTCTACAACTGCGCTCTCTGCGGTCCCTCGCGCGCGGCGTTGCTGACCGGCCTGCACCCGCACCAGGCCGGTGTCACCCAGTGGACCGGCGTGCTCAAGCCGCAGGCCACGACGGTCTTCGAGCAGCTCAAGAGCGCCGGTTACGCGACCTGTGCTGTGGGGCGGCTCGACATGCTCACCGCCGCCGACTGGCGCGATCCGGTCAACCTGGCGCGTTACGTCGACCGCTTCTTCGGCACCACCGGCCACAAGGGTCCGGGCAACTACTTTGCCAACACCCGCAACACCGAGTTCTGGCGCGATGGCCAGCCCTATGTCATGCCGGCGGGTAGTTACAAAACCGATCTCATCACCGACTTTGCCGTTGATTTCGTCCGCGGGCGCGACCCGGCGCGGCCCTTTCTGCTGTACCTGGCGCATTACGCCCCGCACTGGCCGCTGCACGCCAAGCCGGAGGACATCGCCAAGTATCGCGCGCTGTACCGTGAACGCGGCTGGGATGCCGTGCGCGAGCAGCGCTTGCGCCGACTCGTCGAACGCGGCCTGCTGCCGGCGGACACCCGGCTCGCCCCGCGCGACCCGCGCGCCGCACCCTGGGCGGAAGCGAAACACCGCGATTGGGAGGCCGAGCGCATGGCGGTGTACGCGGCACAGATCGACTGCCTGGATCAAAGCGTTGGCCGACTCATGGCAGCCCTGCGCGAGAGTGGCGCGGAACAAAACACGCTCGTCTTCTTCCTGAGCGACAACGGCGCCTCCGACAAGGCTGTCGGGCCGCTCGACAAGCCGGGCCTGACCTGGCGTGCCGACGGCGTGCGCACGCGCGTCGGCAACAAGCCGGACATCCTGCCGGGGCCGGCCGACACCTTTGTCACCGCCGGACCGGCCTGGTCGTGCGTGGCCAACACGCCGTTCCGCGACCACAAGCAGACGGCCTATGAAGGCGGCATTGCCTCGCCGCTCCTTGTCTGGGGCGCTGGCCGGGTGGCCAACCCGGGCAAAGTCAGTGACGAACTCAGCCACATCACCGACCTGTCGGCGACGATTCTCGAGGTGGCGGACCTGTCCTGGCCGGCCGAGTTCGAGGGCCGTCGCCTGCTGCCTCCCGCCGGTCGCTCCCTGCTGCCGGTGCTGGCGGGAGGCACGCGCGCCGGCCATGAGACGCTTTGCTGGGAGGTGTCCGGCAGCAAGGCCGTGCGCCGCGGACCCTGGAAACTGGTCGCCAAGGCCGGCGGTTCCTGGGAGCTCTATGATCTGAGTCGCGATCGTGGCGAGCAGACCAACCTCGCGGCGGCCGAGCCGCAGCGGGTCGCGGAACTGGCCGAGGCTTTTGAGGCCTGGCAGGCCGCGCCCTGAGCCCGCTCGCAGGATGCGCCGTGTCCGTCGCGTTTTTGATGGATGCGCTCCCTGCTTTTCTGCCTGCTCTCCCTGCCACTTGCCGCCGCTGACTGGCCCGCCTACCGAAGCGACGCCGCTCGCAGTGGCTACTCGGCCGAGGTCATTCCCAATCAACTGCGGCAGCGCTGGCAGTTCCGCCTGCCTGCGGCACCCAAGCCGGCCTGGCCAACCTCCGACCGCATGGAGTTCGACCTGGCCTTCCAGCCCATCGTGGTGGGTGACCTCGTGCTGTTCGGCAGCTCGGCTGACGATCAGGTCTATGCGCTCGATGCGGCCACCGGTCGCATCCGTTGGCGCTTCTTCACCGGCGGTCCCGTGCGCTTCGCGCCAGCGGCCTGGCAGGACCGGGTCTTCGTCGCCAGCGACGATGGCTTTCTTTATGCCCTCGCCCTCGCCGACGGTCGGCTGCTGTGGAAACATCGGGCCGGACCGGACGGCCGGCAGGTGCTGGGCAATGAGCGGCTGATCTCGCATTGGCCGGCGCGCGGCGGTCCGGTGGTCTGGCAAGACAAGGTTTATTACAGCGGCGGCATCTGGCCGAGCGACGGCGTGTTTCTGCACGCGTTGGACGCCGCGACCGGCAAGCCGGTGTGGACCAACGGCGAGACCGGCGGCTTGTACATGCCGCAACCGCATGGCGGTGCCGAAGCGGCAAGCGGTGTGGCGCCGCAGGGCTACCTGCTGGCGACGGACGACGCCCTGGTGGTGCCGACGGGTCGCGCAGTGCCGGCGGTGTTTGAGCGTGGCGACGGCAAACTGCGCTACTACCATCTGCAGAAAAACCAGCAGCGCGGTGGCACCCGCACGCTGCTGAGCGAAAACCAGTTCCTCAACGCCGGCTGCCTGTTTGACCAGGCGACCGGCGACCTCGCGCACCAGCTCGGGCTCGGAGTCGCGGTGGCGATTCCGGGCGGCATCGTCCGCGCTGAAGGCCGTTCGCTGGCGACCTATCGCTGGCGCGAGGTTGAGAAGATCGACCGCAAGGGAGCCGCCGCCAAGGTGCGCACGCTCGTGCAGGACAAACTGACGCCGCTCGACGGCGAGGTGCTGGAGTTCATCATCACCGGGCCGGAGGCGGTGGTGGGCTTCGACGGCCGCATTGGTGCCATCGACTACAACGGCCAGCGCACCCAGTGGTGGCAGCAGCCGGTCGAGGGCCGGGTGCTCGGCCTGGCGGCCGGCAACGGCCGGCTGGTGGCGACGACCGACCGCGGCATCGTGTACCTGTTTGATGGCGACCCGGCGCCGCTGCCCTCGCCGCCACCGGCTTTGACCCAAGATGAGCCGCCGGCAGCGGCGGCGTTGGCGGAGGCGCAGGCCGTGCTGGAGGCCGCCGATGTGCGCGCTGGTTACGCCGTGCTGCTCGCGGCCGGCCAGGCTGACTTCGCCCTGGCTCTGGTTCAGCAGTCGGAACTGCATCTCATCGTGCAGGAGCCGGACGAGGCGACGGCACAGGCGCTGCGGCTGCGGGCGGCGCAGGCCGGGGTCTATGGCACGCGCCTGGCGGTGCGGACCGGGGTGCCTGAAGCCACCGATTTCCCCAAGCACTTCGCCAACCTGGTGATTTCGCCAAGGCAGATCACGCCGGCGGTGCAGGCGGAGATGGAGCGGTTGTGCCGACCCTATGGCGGTGTCATCTGCCAGCGCACCGATCGCCGCATCACCCGGGCCGGAGCGCCGGCCGGTGCCGGTGAGTGGACCCATCAGAACGGCAGCCCGGCCAACACCCTGTGCTCCGACGATGAACGGGTGAAGGGCAAGCTGTCGATGTTCTGGTTTCGCGATGTCGATTTCGAAGTCGCCAACCGCCATGGCCAGGGGCCGGCACCGCTGGTCGCCCAGGGGTTCATGGTCACCAGCGGCGTGCATGGCCTCTGCTGTGTCGACGCCTACAACGGTCGCAAGCTCTGGGAGTTCGATGTGAAAAATCTGCTCATCGACTTCGATGGCATCCACCACGATGTCGGCATCGGCGACACCGGCGGGCCGTTCTGTCTCGGCGGTGATTCGGTCTATGTGAAAAGTGGCAACCGCTGCCTGCGCATTGAATTGGCCAGCGGTCGGTTGCTCGGCGAGTTCACCACGCCGGTGCCGGCCGATGCGCCGAACCGCAACTGGGGTTACCTTGCCTACGACAACGGCCTGCTCTTTGGCTCGGTCGAGAACGCGGCGCACAACGTCAGCCCGCGCTACCAGCTCAGCCAGTTGCGCACGGAATCGGTGCGCTTCTTCGCCCTCGATCCGACCACCGGTCAGGTGAAGTGGAGTTACGAAGCGAAGGGCTCCATCCGCCACAACGCCATCGCCATGGCCGGCGGCAGGGTCTACCTGATCGACCGGCCGCTGGTCGAGGCGGACCGGGTGGTGAATCCGCGCCGCGACGGCAAGTCGGCGCCGAAGCTCGCGCATGATCAGGTGCCGGCGGGAACCCTCCTGGCCTTCGACGCGGCCACCGGCCGTGAGCTTTGGCGCAACACGGATGGCATCTGGGGCACCCAGCTCGCGGTGAGCGCCAAACACGGCGTGCTGCTGATGAACTACAAGGCGGTCCGGCACAACTTTTTCGAACTGCCCTCCGAGGTGGGCGGCCGGCTCGCCGGTTTTGACACCGCCACCGGTCGCAGGTTGTGGGATCAGGACGCCAAGTATCAGACGCGACCCCTCATCAACGATGCCGCCATCTACGCCCAGGGCGGTGCCTGGGACCTGAAGACCGGTTCGCCGCTCGACTGGGAGATGCAGCGCTCCTATGGCTGCGGCCAGATTTCCGCGAGCCGCCACCTGCTGCTGTTCCGCTCGGCTACGCTCGGCTACATCGATCTCACGCGCACGCAAGGCACGGAGAACTATGGAGGCATCCGGCCGAGCTGCTGGATCAACGCCATTCCCGCCGCCGGGCTGGTGCTGGTGCCCGACGGTTCCTCCAAGTGCCACTGCAGCTATCAGATGAAGGCCTGGTTCGCCCTGCAGGGCGAGTGAAGAGGCTCAGTCGGAGTCGCGAAGGATCTCCAGGCCGCCCAGCAGGGTGTCGCCCTCCTGCGCCATCAGCTCGAGTTGCAGGCTGCCGTCGGTGACCTGCACCGCGCGCGCCGTGACCGTCTGCGCCCTGAGTTCGGCCGGTTGAGCCTTGGCCTGCACGGTTTGGCCCTGCAGGGCGATGTCGAAGACATGGCGGCCGGCATCAGGCGCGGCGAAGATGAGGCGGACCGTGTAGCGACCGTTTGTCAGGCCGCTGAGCCTGGCGCGGCGCAGGCCCTTGACGCCGCTGGCGGCGACCCAGGGCCAGCCCTCGCCGGGCTGCATCCAGAGCGAGTGCCGGTAGAAGGTCTCGGGCTGTGCGGGTTCGGTGGTGAGTTCGATCTCGGGCGAGGGGCCACCGACGCTCGGGAAGTCGAGCCAGAGCGTGCCATCGCGCGTCTTGCGGTCGCCGGGCGCACCGAAGTTCAGGCCGAGGCGCTGGATCTTGCCCTGCAGTGTTTCCTTGGGCACCTGCCCCCAGACCGCCCACTGCTCGAAGTCCTCGGGCTGGCTGTGCAGGGCCAGGCCCATGGGCAGCGGATACGAGCAGGTGCAGCCCTCGTAGAAGTAGGGCACGTTGAGGATGCCGCCGGCCGGCACCACGCTGTTGGTGCAGCCGCTGCGCGGGCCGCTGATGTGGATGGTGCCGCTCTCGACCTTCTTGTCGTAAAACGCTGCCGTGCCACTGCGGAAGGTGTAGATGCCGCCGTAATCAAAGCCGCCGTCGCAGCCATAACTCTTCGGGAACACCCGCGGCTCCTCCTCCAGCGTCAGCGGGTTGACGCGCAGGCCGGCCTTGGGCTGACCGGGCGACCAGTCATTCGTCTGGGTTGGCGGCCGGTACTGCGCCGGCTGGATCGTTTCCTGATCGACCTTGCCAAACCTCGCACGCAGCTCGGGCTGTTCGTACTCGTCGAGCACGCGGCCCGTGTAGATGTCGCTGAACACCGGCGCCTGCAGGCGGTAGTCGACCTTGCCCTTGCGGTTCGAGGCGTCGAGCCAGTCCTTGTCGGCGGTGATCATGATGCCGTCGACGACCTTGGGCTGGGGTGAACGCTTGAAGTTGCTGAGCGCGTCATCAAACCAGAGCACACCGAGCGGGGCCTGCACGAGGGCGTCCTCGCTGGTTTTCCAGTCGGCCAGGTAGTTCGTGCTGCCATCGAGCGCACCGCGGCTGTGCAGGACCTGCGCGTCGGGCCCGATGACCCGGCCGCCCATCGGCCGGAGAGTGTGCAGGAAGGCTTCATGACTGCCCTCCAGGGCGAAGATCACGCTGGCGAAGTAGGGCGGCAGGGCGCCGGGGCGGGCGGCAGCCTGGGTGTCGAGCACGCAGGCGCGTTCGCCATAGAATCCGATCCGGGTCAGGCGTTCGCGCAGGTGCTTGTCGCCGGTGAGAATGACGAGATGCAACTGGCTTTGCTGCAGCAGGGACTCGATCAGGCTGGGTGAGTTCGCGCCGACGACGAGGGCGTAACCGCGTTCGCTGCCCGCCGCCTGGAGCAGTGCGGTGGCGTGCGCCTCGCTGGCTTGGGCGGCGACGCTCTGTCGCGGCCAGTGTTTTGCTTCCCCCGTGCCGGCCCCGTGGGCGCTGAGCACGCCGTCCTGGCTGACGACGAACACCTTGTCATCGGCCAGGATGACGCTGTGGGCGTTGGCGAAGCGGTCAAAGCTGACTTCTGTTCCGGCGGCGAACAGGCGGCGCTGGATGCCGGGCAGGCCCTCGGCGCGCGGTTTGTCCTCATGGCGTTTGGCGCTGACGGCCTCGTCAAAGAGCAGGCCACGGCGCTTGAGCTTGAGCGCCTCCTGCTCGGCCGGCGTGGAGGCGAACCAGCCTCCGGTCAGACGGCCGGCCGAGGGCAGTTCAAACTGCTTGATGACGCCGGTCTTGAGGTCAAGCCGGGCCGGGTAGGCGGTGCTGCAGGGCACCACCAGCTCGTCGCCCTCAATGAGCAGGTACCCCTGCGGTGCCAGGCCGCCCATGGCCTCGGTCTGGTGCGGGTGCACGCCATACAGGTGCGAGCCGCGGTCGTTGCGCCAGAGTTCGGCACCGGTGGCGGCGTCCCAACAAAACACGAAGGTGCCTTCAATCGGCCAGACACCGGCGGCAAAGTACACGCGTCCGTCTTGGGCGACCGGTCCGCCGCGGATCGGCCAGACCGAGATGAGGCGCTGGTTGCCGAGCAGGCGCCTCCCGGAGGGAACCGCGCGTTTCGACCAGATTCTGCTGCCATCGCTCAGCCGCACGCAGCGCAGGATGCCGTCATCGGCGCCAAAGATGGCCGTGTCACCGACGATGACCGGGGCGAAGCGCACCGGGCCGTCGGCGAGCGCGCGCCAGCGTTCGGCCCCGGTGTCGGTGTCAAGGGCGATGACGCCGTCTTCCCGCGGACTGCCGACGAGCAGGACCTTGCCTGCGACCACCGGTTCGTAGCCGCGGTCGAACTGCAGGCGCGGTTCGCGGTAGGCCGGTCGCAGCGGCGGCAGTTCGCGGCTCCAAAGCAGGTCGAGCTTTGCCGGCAGCGCTTGCGCGGTGGCGGCGGTGCGGCCGGGATCGTGGCGCCACATGGGCCAGTCGGCCGCCTGCAGGCTGGCGGCGGCGAGAAATCCGATGAAATAACGGGACATGAATGGCTTAACCTACGGCATGAGATG
The DNA here is from genome assembly GCA_966252325.1 of uncultured bacterium. GTDB lineage: Bacteria > Verrucomicrobiota > Verrucomicrobiia > Verrucomicrobiales > Verrucomicrobiaceae > Prosthecobacter. Next base: position 94,136 of record CBINON010000006.1, read on the forward strand.
GCGGATGCTTTGCGCGGTTGGTGGTTTCGCGGCGCTCTTCGGAGCGGCTGCTCTACAGGCCTGCCAGGTGCCGGTCTTCCGCTACGCCCTGGAAAACTGGTCGCCGGCCCCCTGGCGCGTGCGCCTGCCCGACACGGCGTTGCCCGGGGTCGAGACCGCTGGCGCCAATCTGCAGATCGAACGCGCGGCCGGTTTTGCGACCCTGGAACTGCGCCTGCCCGAGGGGGAAGGGGAGGGGTCGCCAGCCTGGACCGGTCCGGCGGACGCGGCGCACTGGCAGCAGATGCTCGACTCACCGGCGCGTCGCGAACTGGCTCGGCGGCTGCTGGCCGGTGAATCGGCAGTCTGGCTGCTGCTGGAAAGCGGCGACGCCGCCAAGGATGCGGCCGCCGCCACCGTGCTTGAGCAGGCATTGAAGGTCGCGCAGGCGGAATTGAAGCTGCCCGAGGGCGTGGTGACGCCGGCCCAGCTCGATGAGGCCGGGCGCAAGGGCACCGCGGCGGACGTGCTGCACTCCGATCTGCCGCTGCGACTGGCCTTCTCCGTGCTGCGATTGTCCCGCGAGGATCCCGCCGAGGCGGTGCTGCGCGCGATGCTGATGAAGGTCGAGCCGGACCTGGGGGATTATGCGGCGGAACCGATGGTCTTCGCGGTGTTCGGCCGCGGTCGCGCCCTCGAGCCGCTGATCGGTCGCGGCATCCATGCCGACAACATCCGCGAGGCGGCGAGTTACCTCTGTGGTGCCTGTTCCTGCGAGATCAAGGAGCAGAATCCCGGCATGGACCTGCTGCTGATGGCCGACTGGGCACCGGTCGATCAGGCGCCGAAGCCGGAGCCGGTAAGGATGGAGCCGCAGTCACCGAGAAAAATCACGGCGCAGGAGAGGATTCGCCGGCTGGCCCTGCTGGCGGCGGTGGTGCTGCTGGCCTCCGGCCTTGCCTGCTTGCGGCGCAAGTGAGGTGGCCTGCATCGCATCCGGCCTGAAGGCACGGCGTTTTCGCCGCGTACCCTTTGCCATGTCCCCGTTTGCCCAGCCCAGTCGCCGCCAGTTCCTGCAGACCAGCCTTGCCGCCCTCGCCGCCGCATCGGCGCGCGGTCAAGCGCCGGAAGCCTTTCCGCCGAGCCGCGTCATCACCCGCGGCCCCGGCCACCACTGGTTCGGCTACTACGACAAGCTGCAGTTCGATCCGACGAACCGCTTCGTGCTCGGCATGAAGGTCGGTTTCGAACACCGCTCGCCGGAGCCGGAGGATGTCATTGAGGTGGGCATGGTCGATCTGGAAGACCAAGACCGCTGGATCCCGCTCGGTACCAGCCGGGCCTGGAATTGGCAGCAGGGTTGCATGCTGCAGTGGATCCCCGGCACGGAAGCGAAGGTGATCTGGAACGACCGCGAGAAGGACCGCTTTGTCAGCCACATCCTGGATGTGAAGACCGGCGACAAAAGGACGCTGCCGACTTCGGTGTATTCGCTCAGCCCGAACGGTCGCGAGGCGGTGACCTGTGATTATTCCCGGGTCGCCGATTGCCGGCCGGGTTACGGGTATGCCGGCATCCGCGACCGCTTTTTCGAGGTCATGGCACCGGCGGAAACCGGCATCAGCCATGTCGATCTCGAAACCGGCGCAGAGAAGCTGATCCTGTCGCACGAGTTGCTCGCCAAGACCGGCGAGGTGATCGAAAATCATCCGACCTCCAAGCACCACGCCTATCACCTGCTGTGCAGTCCGGACGGTCGCCGTTTCATCCTGCTGCACCGCTGGACCCAACCCAAGGGCGGCCACCTGACCCGGCTGATCACCGCGGCCATGGACGGTTCCGACCTGCGCATCGTCATTCCCAACGGCTACGCCTCGCACTTCATCTGGCGCGACCCGCAGCACATCCTGTCGCAGGCCAAAAGTTGGTTGGGCAATGACAACTGGGGCAACTTCCTCTTCGAGGACCGCGCCTCCGGCATTGTCGAGGAGGTCGGCCGCGGCGTGCTCGATTCCGGGGGTCACTTCAGCTACCTGCGCGGCAACCAGTGGCTGGTCAGCGACACCTATCCCAAGGGCGTGCGCCGCCTGCAGACGCCGCACCTCTACCACATCGCCAGCAACCGCCGCTTCGATCTCGGGCACTTCCCGCAGCCGCCGGAGTACAAGGGCGAGTGGCGGGTCGACACGCACCCGCGCCTCAGCCGCGACGATGCCTGGGTCTGCGTCGATGCCCCGCATGCCGGCCAGGGCCGGCAGCTCCATCTCATCGACATCCGCGGCGTCACCGGCTGAGCCGGCGGGATGGGGCAGGGGGCAGCTCGCGCTTGCATGGGCCGCCGCCGCGTGCTTCATGGCGGCGATGACCCACGAGAATCGACTGATCCTGCCCTCCCTGCTCGCCGCCGACTGGTCCAACATCGCCGCCGAGGTGCGGCGGGCCGAGGACGCCGGTGCGCAGTGGCTGCACCTCGATGTCATGGACGGCAACTTCGTCGACAACATCTCGTTCGGACCGCAGATGGTGCAGACGGTGCGCAAGCTCACCGGCATGTACCTGGACGTGCACCTGATGATCCACCGCCCGGATCATTACTTGGAGCGCTTCCTCAAGGCCGGGGCCGACAACATCACCGTTCATGCCGAGGCGCGTTATGACACCTCCGTGGCCGAGACCCTGCAGCGCATCCGTGCCGCCGGCCGGCACTGCGGCCTGGCCCTGCACCCGGACACCCCGTTTGAGGCGGCCCTGCCGTTCCTGACCGACATCGACCTGCTGCTGATCATGACCGTGGTGCCCGGTTTTGGCGGCCAGGCCTTCATGGAAAAGGAAACCATGCCCAAGCTGGCCGCTGCGCGCGACCACCGCGCCGCGCATGGCCTGAACTATCATCTCGAGGTCGACGGCGGCATCTACACCCACACCGCACCCATCGCCCGCGACTGCGGCGCCAACCTGTTCGTCTGCGGCACCTCCGCCTTTGGCCACGCCGACATGGGCCGTGCCATGGCGGAACTGAAGGCCAGTGTCGCCTGAATCCGGGTTGACCCTGCGGGCGCGCTCGCCAACGCTGCGGCGTGCCGCACGAACCTGTCCTGACCGACCGTGTGCGCTTGCGCTCCAACCAGTGGCGCAAGCTGCGCTCGATTGTGCTCAACCTCGCCACGACCGACGGCTTTTACGCGCGCAAGTTCAAGGCGGCGGGGCTGCGCGTCACCTCGCTGAACCGGATTGATGACTTTGCGGCGCAGGCGCCCTTCACGACCAAGGACGAACTGTTGGCTGACCGGTTGGCGCATCCGCCCTTTGGCAGCAACCTGACCCGGCCTCTGGCCCACTACACCCGCTTCTGCCAGACCAGCGGCACCAGCAGCGGCCAGCCGATGGCCTGGCTCGACACCCCGGAGAGCTGGGAGGCCATGCTCGCCTGCTGGCGACGCGTCTACGAGGCCGCCGGTCTGGTCAAGGGGCGCGACCGCATCTTCTACGCCTTTTCTTTTGGACCCTTCCTCGGCTTCTGGACCGCCTTCGAGGCGGCGGCGCGCGATTACCTGACCCTGCCCGGCGGCGGTCTGTCGAGCCAGGCGCGGCTGGAACTGATGGCGCGCTGCGGGGCCACCGTGCTCTGCTGCACCCCGACCTACGCGCTGCGCCTGGGCGAGATGATCGGCGAGGCCAGCGGCGTGGAGCGACTCGCCCTGCGCGTCAGCAAGGTCATCGTCGCCGGCGAACCCGGCGGTTGCATTCCCGAGGTGCGGGCGCGCTTGGAAAAACTCTGGGATGCCCGCGTCTACGACCACCACGGCATGACCGAGGTCGGCCCGGTCAGCTACGAAAGCGACGACCTGCCGGGCTGCCTGCAGGTCATTGAGGAGGCCTACTTCGCCGAGGTCATCGATCCGGCCACGGGGCGCGAGGTTGAGGAAGGGGGCGAGGGCGAACTTGTGCTCACCACCCTCGACCGCGGCGCCTGCCCGCTGCTGCGCTACCGCACCGGCGACTGGGTGCGCAAGGGCTATCACCACAACCGGCTCACCCTGGCGGGCGGCGTGCTCAGCCGCATCGATGACATGGTCGTCGTGCGTGGCGTCAACGTCTATCCCAGCGCCGTGGAGGCCGTCGTCCGGCGCTTTCCCGAGGTCGTCGAATACCAGGTCGAGCAGCGCAAGGTCGACGCCATGGATGAGATCAGCCTGGTCATCGAGGCGCCGGAGGCGCAGGCCAAAAACCTTGCCAAACGCCTGGAAGCGCGTCTGCGTGACACTTTTTCCCTGCGCATTCCCGTGCGCCTCGCCGAGTCCGGCAGCCTGCCGCGCCACGAATTCAAGGCCCGGCGCTGGCGAGTGATTTCCTGAACCCTTTTTCCGCGTAACCTCCCGCCATGGCCCTCATCGCCCTCACCGACATCTGCAAGACCTACCGCGAACCCGGCGGCGCCGCCCTTGATGTGCTGCGCGGCGTCAGTCTGGCGATCGAAGCCGGCGAGTCGGTCGCCGTGGTTGGTCCCTCGGGCTGCGGCAAAAGCACCCTGCTCAATGTGCTCGGCACCCTCGACACGCCGGACTCCGGTCGCTACGTGCTGGATGGCGAGGAGGTCTCGCAGTGCGGTCCCGAGCGCCTGGCGGCCCTGCGCGGTGAGAAGATCGGCTTCATCTTCCAGCTTCACCACCTCATGCCCCAGTGCACGGCGCTGGAAAACGTCCTCCTGCCCACGCTCGCCCTCGCGCGTCGCCCGGATCCCGTCCGGGTGCGGCAGCGGGCCGTTGAACTGCTGGAGGTCGTCGGTCTCGGCGGTCGCATCGACGGCAAGCCGGCCGAGCTCTCCGGCGGCGAACGCCAGCGCGTGGCGGTCGTGCGGGCGCTCATCAACGAGCCGAGGCTGCTGCTCGCCGATGAACCGACCGGCGCGCTCGACGAGCGCAATGCCGAGGCCCTGACCGGCCTGCTGCTCGATCTCTGCCGCCAGTCCGGCGCCACCCTGGTCATGGTCACCCATCACCCCGCCCAGGCCGCGCGCATGGGCCGCACCCTGCGCCTGCATGAAGGCCGGCTGGTGCAGGGTTGAGCGGTGCACTGTGTCTTTTTCGTCACCCGAATCGGCTTTGGTTTTCGGGGTTTTCCGGCACCTGTCGCTGCGTGCCCCCGCTTCGCTACCTTTTCGTCACATGGCTTTGTGCCGGCCTGCTGCCGGCCGCCGCTGAACCCGCCGCCAAGGTCAACCAGGACTACCTGGCGCTCTCGCGCGACCTGCTCGGCAAGTACTACGAAACCCAGAAGCTGCTCGCCAAGGAGGAAGCCGACTGGAAGACCGGCCGCGAAATCCTCGACAGCCGCCTGGCCCTGCTCGAGGCCCAGCTCAAGGAATTGGCGGAGAAGACCGCCGAGCAGTCGAAGAACATCAGCACCAACGACAGCGAGCGCGGCAAGCTGGAGACCCAGAACCGCGAACTCGGCGCCACCCAGGACGCCCTGACCGCCCGTCTCGGCAAGCTGGAGGCGCGCGTGCACGCGCTTTGGCCGCGGCTGCCGGACTACCTGAAGGACAAGCTGCAGGGGCAGTACGAACGCCTGCCGACGGCGAAGATGCAGCCCGAGGAGATCAAGCTCTCGACCGGCGAGCGCATGGTCAACGTGCTGGTCATCCTCAACGAGGTGAACAAGTTCCACGGCGACATCGTCGTCGTCAACGAGCGCCGCAAGGTCGCCGGCGGTCGCGAGATTGAGGTGCGTGTCATCTATTTCGGCCTGGCAGCCGGCTACTTTGCCGGCAGCGGCGAAACCGCCAACATCGGCGGTCTGCTGCTGCCCGGTGCCAGCGGCTGGGAGGTCGTCGAAGACCCGAAAATCGCGCCGCTCGTCGACGAGGTGATCGCCATGCAGAAGGGCGAAAAAGTCGCCGGTTTTGTGCCGCTGCCGGTGCAGGTGCGCTGAATCCCGTTCTGAAACATTTTCGTCATGCGACCCCATTTTTGTCTCACCCTTTTGCTCGCCACCGGCGCGGCCGCCCAGACGCCTTCGCCGCTCGCCGGTGTGGCCGACGACTTCCAGAAACGCCTCGACACCGCCACGCGCCAGCTCGCCGAGACGCGCACCGCCATCGAGAAGGAAAAGGTGCCGCTGACGCGCCGCCTCAACGAGCTCGACGACCAGGTCATCGAGGCGCGCAAGGAATACGACCGTGTCCTGCGCCTGGCCGATGCCCGCCAGCTTGACCTCACCAACCTGCGCGCCCAGATCAAGTCGCGCGAGGATCAGTCGAACTACGTGGCCAACGCGGTCGATGAATTCGTCCGCAATCTGGAAACGCGCCTGCACATTGCCGAAGTCCAGCGCCATGGCGAGGTCCTGACGGCGAAGAAAAATGCCTCGAACAACGCCAACCTCGATCCTGTCGCCCGGCAGGCGGCCCGGCTCGACCTGCTGGACCTGGCCCTCGACCGCATTGACGATGCGCTGGGCGGCGCCATCTTCGCCGGTTCGGCCGTCGAGGCCAAGAGCGGTGTTGTGTCCGAGGGCAAGTTTTTGGTCATGGGCCCGCTGGCCTTCTTCGCCGGCACCGACGGCAAGCAGGTCGGCCTGGCCGACCTGCGCCTGGGCAGCAACGAACCGGCCATCCTGACCCTGCCGGCCGAGGCCCGGCCGGAGGAGATCGCCACCACCCTGGCCGAAGGCAAGGGGCGGGTGCCGGTGGATGCGACGCGCGGTTCGGCCTTCAAGGTCGAGGAAACCAAGATGACAATCTTGGAGGAATTTCTCAAGGGTGGTCCCGTCATGTGGCCGATTGGCGGCATCGGCCTCATTGCCGTGCTGGTTGGTCTGGTCAAGTGGCTGCAACTGGCCCTCGTGCGCCGGCCGAATCACGAGCAGGTGGGACGTTTCCTCGCGCACTTGGATGAGGGCCGTTTTCAGGATGCCGGCGCCATTGCCCGGCGCACCGGTGGCCCGATCGGGCGCATGCTCAGTGCCGTGCTCCAGCATTATCGTGAACCGGCCTCGATGCTGGAGGAAGCCATGTTTGAACGCATTCTGGATGCCAAGACCCGGCTCAACGCTTACATTCCGCTGGTTAAAATCACTGCGGCTGTCGAGCCGCTGCTCGGCCTGCTCGGCACGGTCACCGGCATGATCAACACCTTCAACCTGATCACGGTTTTCGGCACCCAGGACGCCTCCACCTTCTCGTCGGGTATTTCCGAGGCGCTCATCACCACCGAGTGGGGCCTGATCACCGCCATTCCCTGCCTGCTCATGGCGGCCTTCCTCGGTCGGTTGTCGCGTGCGGCACTCGACGACATGGAAAAGCTGGCCGTGCGCATCATGAACCATCGCAACGCCCGGGAACTCACGGGCTCTGTGACTCCTGATTCCGCTGCGGATGCACCTGAGGCCCCCGGTGCCCTGCCCGTGCCCGCCGCCTGATCGCCGAGCCATGATGCCCTTTGCCTCGCTCCTCTCCGACTGGGTGGCTTCGCTGCCCGAGGGACCGCGCGCCTACCTGCAGAGTGTCCGCGATCTCTGGGATGCCGGTGGCTGGGGTATGTTTCCGCTCGCGATCACGGCCTTCGTTCTGTACGCCAAGTGCGGCGACATGTTTTACTCCTTCTTTCTCATCCGCTACCGCCAGCGCCGTTACTTCGGCGGCCGCGAGGTGGTGACCCGGCTCGGCGCTGACAGCGCCGCCTCGCTGTCCGCCTACCGCAGCGCCCAGCGCTACCTCGATTTCCACGAGGTGCGCCTGCGCGACGGCGCCGGCTATGACGACGTCATGGCCGCCTTCGAGGAGTTGCGCGCCCATGAGCTGCCGCCGCTCGACCGCGACCTCAAGTTCATCACCGTCGCCATCGCCGCCGCGCCGCTCTGGGGCCTGCTCGGCACCGTCACCGGCATGCTCACCACCTTCGACGGCTTGGCCAAGGGCGGCGGCGGCGAGGGGACGATGAACGTCGTCGCCGGCGGCATCTCCGAGGCCCTCATCACCACCGAGACCGGGCTCATGATCGCGCTGCCCGGCTACTTCCTTCACTACCTGCTCACCAGCCGGCGGGAAAAGTTTGAAGCCTTCATCGAGCACCTGCAGAACGCCTGCGGCCAGCGGGTGCTCAAACGCAACAAAGCCAACGTCTGATATCCATCATGGCCAGAAAATTCGGCAGTTCCAGCGACGGTGAAGAGGATGCGGCGATCGACATTTCGCCCCTCATCGACTGCATCTTCATCCTGCTCATCTTCTTCATCGTCACCACGACCTTCGTCGAGGAGACCGGCATCGAGGTCGACAAGCCGCAGGCCGCCTCGGCCAGCGACCTGGAAAAGCAGAGCGTCATGATCGCCGTCACCGCCGAGGGGCAGATCGTCTACGGCGGCAAGGAGATCGGCATGAACGGCGTCCAGCCCACCGTGCGCCGCTTCGTCGAAAAGGAAGAGAGCACGCCGGTCATCATCCAGGTCGATGAGAAGGCGCCCTCCGGCCTGTTTGTGCGCGTCATTGACGAGGCCAAGCTCGGCGGCGCCCAGAAGGTTTCCGTCGCCACCCGCAAGTAGCCTGTCCGCCTGCCGCACGCATGACCGCCTCCCACCCGGAAGCCACCACCGACCGCCGCAAGGGCCGCGGTGCCTGGGTGCTTGTGCAGTTGCTCTTCATGGCCGCCTACGGTGCGGGTCTGACGATGTTCGTTTTCGGTGTCATCCCCTACCTGCAGGTGGTCACCGGTGGCGCCAAGAAGGACATGATCGTGCGCACGGTGGCCGCCGTCACCGCGCCGCCTCCCCCCCCCGATTCGATGCTCGACAATCCCCCGCCGCCGCCGGATGCGAACGAGGAACCGCCGCCGGAAATGCAGCAGCCGCCCGACCTGGGATCGGCCTCGCTCGACCTCGGCGGACCAGTCGGGGGTAGCGGTGCCGCCATGCCAAGCAATTTTGGACAAGGGGCTGCGGCAAATGCCATGGCCAACTTCAGCCTCGGCGAGATGGGCCAGAAGCCGCGGCCAGTGCACCAGGTGCAGCCGCGCATCCCCGCCAACCTGCGCAGCGCGGCCGGACGCATCGAGGTCGAGTTCGTCGTCGACGTCCAGGGCCGCGTGCAGAGCCCGCGCGTCACCAGCAGTTTCAACGCCGCCCTCAACGAGCCGGTGCTCGCCGCCATCAAGCAGTGGCGATTCGAACCCGGCCAGCGCGGCGGCAAACGCGTCGCCTACAAGACCAAGATGCCGTTCAAGTTTGGCCGCTGACCCCTTCCCGCCATGACCCTCCGCCTCCTCCTCACCAGCCTGCTGGGTACCACCGCCCTCGGTGCCGCGCCGGCCTCTGTCTGGGACAACCCGGTTTTCCAGAAGCGCCTGCTCGGCAGCTTCGGCTTCAGCAGCGAGGTCGAGCCGCCGATGTCCGAGAACGAACGCAGCGACTACGAGCAGCTCCTGCCGCTGTTCAAGGACGCCCCGGACCAGGCCCTGGTCTACCTGGAAAAACTGCGCGCCCTGCCCGGCAGCAGCGCCCGCTTCGATTTCCTCATCGGCAACCTGCACTTCCAGAACAACCGCAAGCCGCAGGCGGCGGCTGACTTCCTCAAGGCGCTGGAAAAATTCCCCGACTACCGCCAGGCGCATGCCAACCTGGCCATCCTGTATGCGCAGTCCGGCCGTCACAAGGAGGCGGTGCGGCATTTCAGCGAGGCGATCCGTCTCGGTGCCGCCGATTCCACCCAGTATGGCCTGCTCGGCATCTCGCACCTGGAACTGCAGAATTTCACGGCCGCCGAGGAGGCCTTCCGCCTCGCCCTGGTGCTCGGGCCCGACGTCAAGGACTGGAAGACCGGCCTCGTGCGCGCCCTCTACCTGCAGGAACGCTTCACGGAGGCGGTCGCCCTGCTCGAGGCCATGATCCGCGAGACCCCCGAGGATGACAGCCTGTGGAGCCTGCAGGCCAGCGCCCAGCTCGGCCGCAAGGACATGCTCGCCGCCGCCGCCAACTTCGAGGTGCTCGACCGCCTCGGCAAGCTGGAGGCCGCCCAGCTCTCGACGCTCGGTGACATTTACGTCAACGAGGGCCTGCTCGAAGCTGCCGCTGGTGCCTACCTGCGTGCCCACGAAAAAACCGGGGGCGACATCGGCGTCCCGCTGCGCGCCGCCGAGGTCCTGCTCGCCAAGCAGGGCTACCAGGCTGCACGACAGATGCTCCAGAAGCTCGGGGAAGGTGAGAAGCAGCTCAGCCCGGCCGACCGCCTGCGCGTGCTCAAGCTGGAGGCGCGCATCGGCATGGCCGAGGGCCGTGAGGCCGAGGCGGCGGAGCTGCTGGCGCGCGTCGCCGAGCAGGACCCGCTCGACGGCGAAACCCTGCTGCTGCTCGGCGGCTACCATCAGAAGGAGGGGCGCCAGGAAAAGGCCGCCTTCTATTACGAGACGGCCGGCAACATCGAGGCCTTTGAGGCCGATGCCAAGGTGCGCCTGGCCCAGCTGTACGCGGGCTCGGGCAAGTACGCCGAAGCCATCCCGCTGCTCAAGCGCGCCCAGGAACTGAAGCCGCGCGACAGCGTCGGCAAGTTCCTGGAGGATCTGGAACGCTTCCTCAAGAGCCGGCGCTGAGAAGTCCGGGACGGAATTGTCCCGCCGAATGCCAATTGACAGTCGGGATAACCGGGCGCACCGGCGTGCGTATCTATGCTGACGCGCAGGCGTCCGCCCCCACCCTGTCTGCCATGTTTCGTCCCCTACTGCTGCTGCCCCTTGCCGCCACCACCGCCCTCGCCGCCGAGCGCGGCCAGGAGGGCTTTGAACAGAAGATCCGGCCGCTGCTGGAACAGTACTGCTACGACTGCCATGCCGACGGTGTGGACAAGGGCGACTTCACCTTCGACGAGCACACCGACTACGCCTCGCTGCGCCGCGACCTGCGGCTCTGGGACCACGTCCGCCAGCAGTTGGTGACCCATGTCATGCCGCCGGAAAAGAAGCCGGCCCCCAGCCTGCAGGAGCGCGATGCCATGGTGGCCTGGATCGACGACGCCATCTTCTGGTTCGATCCCGACAAGCCCGATCCCGGCCACGTCACCTGGCGCCGGCTCAACCGCAACGAGTACAACAACACCGTGCGCGACCTGCTCTTTGTCGACTCGCGACCGGCGCGCGAGTTTCCGCCCGACGACACCGGCTACGGCTACGACAACATCGGTGACGTGCTCAGCCTGTCGCCCATGCTGATGGAGAAATACCTGCGCGCCTCGCGCGGGGTCGCCGCGGATGCCATGCAGGCCGGCGATGCCGGTCATGCGGACCTGGAGATCCCGGGCCGCCGCTTCTACCGCAGCAAGGGTGAAACCCGCGAGGAGGGCAACCTGCGCTGGTTCACCACGAACGCCGAGGCCGCGATTCAGGTCCGTGCCCCGGCCGAGGGCGAGTACACCCTGCTGCTGCAGGCTGCCGCCACCCAGGCCGGCAACGAACCGGCCAAGATCGCCCTGCGCATCGGCGGCAGGGAGGTTTCCACCTACGACATCAGCACCGGCTGGAAGGGCGCCGAGGGCCCCTGGCAGACCCTCCGCCAGACCGTCCACCTCAAGGCGGGCGACAACAAGGTGGCGGTCGCCTTCCTGAACGATCACAGCGAGCCGCAGCATCCCGACCCGGCGAAGCGCGACCGCAATGTCGTGCTTGCCGGCCTGGCCGTGAAGGGGCCGCACCAGCTGCTCGCACCGCGCGGCAGCCGCTTCGTGCGCTGGCTGCTGGGCGACAAGCCCGCCGGCCTGCCCTTCCTGCAGCTCACCGGCGAGGATTTCGACAAGGGCGAGGGCGCCTCGAGTCGCGACACCGGCGGCATCCTGCTCGCCAGCAGCGGCTACGTGAAGCATCCGCTGCAGTTGACCACCGCCGGCAAGTTCCGCCTCACCGTCAAGGCCGGCGCCCAGCAGGCCGGGGATGAGCCGGCCAAGTTCGAGGTGCGCCTCGCCGGCCGCACCATCGGCGCCTTCGCCGTCACGGCGAAGAATCAGGCGCCGCAGTTCTTCAGCTTTGAGGCCGACCTGCCCGCCGGGGCCCACGAACTGCAGATCTGGTTCCTGAACGACTTCTACAACGCCGAGACCAAGGAGGATCGCAATCTTTGGGTGCACCAGTTCCGCATCGAGGGCCCCCTCAACGTCGAGGCCGGCATCGCTGCCGCCGAGGTGCCCGCCCTGGTCGAAAAGATGGGCACCCGGCTGTTCCGCCGGCCCATGCGCGCCGAGGAAGCGCAGAAGTGGCGCGACTTCGCCGCGCTGGCGATGAAGGAGGGCGAAAAGCCGCTCGGCGCCCTGCGCTTCACCCTTGAGGGCCTGCTCGCCTCGCCCGGTTTCCTGTTCCGCGCCTCGCCTGAGCCGGCCGGTGAAGCCGTGAACGGCGTTGCGCCGATCGACGAGTTCAGCCTTGCCAGCCGCCTCGCCTACTTCCTCTGGTCGGCCCCGCCCGACGACACCCTGCTGCAACTCGCCGCCAAAAACGAACTGCGCGCCAACCTGCACGCCCAGGTGCGGCGCATGCTCGGCGACTGGCGCGCGGCCGCCTTGACCGAGAACTTCGCCGGCCAGTGGCTGCAGTTGCGCGACATGGACATTGTTGCGCCCGACACCCGCGCCTTCCCCGAGTGGCGTGGCGACCTCGCCGCCAGCATGAAGCGCGAGAGCCAGACTTTCTTCGAGTTCATCCTCAAGGAGAACCGCAGCGTGCTGGAGTTCCTCAACGCCGATTACACCTTCCTCAACGGCAAGCTGTCCAAGTGGTACGGCATCGGTGAGGTGAAGGGCGACAAGTTTGAAAAGGTGTCGCTGGCCGGCACGCCACGCGGTGGCATCCTCACCCATGGCAGCGTCCTGACCCTGACCTCCGGCCAGACCCGCACCTCGCCGATCAAGCGCGGCAAGTACCTGCTGGAAAACATCCTTGGCATGCCGCCGCCGCCCGCGCCCGGTGGTGTGCCGCCGCTCGACGAGGGCAAGGTGCGTCGCTCCAACCAGACCCTGCGCGAGCAGTTCGCCAAGCACCGCGAGCACATCTCCTGCGCCGGTTGCCACGCCTTCCTCGACCCCATGGGCTTCGCCTTCGAGCACTACGACGCCGTCGGCCGCTGGCGCGACATGGACAAGAAGAGCCCGGTCGATGCCTCGGGTCGCCTGGTCCGCGGCCAGGAGTTCAAGGATCTGGCGCAACTGCGCGACATCCTTGCCCGCGACATGACCGCCGATTTCACCCGCAACCTGGCGGAAAATCTGCTGACCTACGCGCTCGGCCGCGGCCTGACCTACAGCGACAAGCCTGCCGTCCAGGAGATCGTCCGCCGCACCCAGGCAGGCGGTCACAAGTTCCAGGAGCTGATCCTGGCCGTCTGCGACAGCGTGCCCTTCCAAAAGATGCGCGTCGGCGAGCGGCCGGAGGAGTGAATGATGTCGGGCTCGCGGGGACTGCCTCGGCAGATCCCTCGCGACGCCTGCCCAGACTGGCGGAGCCTGTGCAAAAATTGCGCGGAAGGATTTGCCGGCGGAGAACGCTGCAGCCTAGCGAGGCTCGCTATTTATAGAATATCGAATAAATACAAAGATTCGATTCTGGTAATTCGCACTCATTTTGGTGTCTATTCTCGGTATTATAAGAATATAACCGACTTCAATGCGCGAGATTGCCTAGGTTTTACTGGACTGGTTTATTCTTTTCGATAGTAATTGGCTGCCGGATTTTGAATCTGCCGGAGGCCTGTATGAACATTGCCCGCTCCCACACCGCTGTTGCCATTGCTGAACGGTTCCCCGTTCCCAACGCTGCAATCCCCTCCCCGGGGTTCTCAACGCCGGAGGTGCCACGCGCTGAGCTTGGCCGGCTGCCGCGACTTCTCGTCGCCCTGCTGCTGGGGTTTGCCAGCTTGCTTTCGGCAGTCCAGGCGCAGACCATCGTCCATGAGTACTACGTGCCGCTGCCTGAGGCACAGTTGCGCACGGCCCTGGTGGGCGTTGAGCCGGCGTCAGGACGCGTTGGCAGCCAGATGGAGTCGGTGATTTCCATCGTCATTGCCGCGCCCGGCACGGTGGTGAAATTCGATCACTGGGAGGATGGCTATGAAGTGAATCTGAATACGCCGACCCAGCCGAGTACGCTGATTTGGGGCGACGGCAATGACGCCAACGGCATCGCGCCGGGCTTTGCCAATGATCCGTCCAACCTCACTGCGGGCACGGTGCTGAGCTTGCGCAACACCGTTTCCCTGCCGCGCAATCCGTCGACCGTGCTCTTCGACGGCCGCGACCGCGTGGGCGGCACCAAGGCGATCGTCATGAGCCGTTCCAACTGGCCGCTGCAGCCGGGTTCCGTGCTCGGCGGCGCGGTTGAGATCACGCCGACCCTGGATTACGGCACCCAGTACGTATCGCCGGTCGGTGTCGACGTCAGCGCCGACAGCATGTTTGAATACACCGGCCTCTTCGTCATGGCGCGCGAGAACGCCACCCAAGTGACGATCGACGTCGACGGCAGCGGGCCGACCGCCAGTTTTGTCGTGACCCTCAACCGCGGTGAATCCCACCTCGTCAACAACGGGGTCAAGAAGGGCGCGACGATCAGTGCCGGCAAGCCGGTGCAGGCCCACCTCATCACCGGCGATATCGGCGCCGGCTACGAAACCCGCTGGCAGACGCTGTATCCGGTCGACCAGTGGAGCAACAGCTACTATTCTCCGGTCGGCACGGCGTCCAACGGCAACGAGGCCTACGTTTTCCTCTACAACCATCAGGCTTCCGCCATCACCATCGAGGCGCAGACACGCACCGGCACGACGAATCTGAATGTGCCGGCCAAGGACGTCTACCGCTACCTGCTGCCCCAGCAGTCCGGCACCCGTTTCAGCAGCGCCGACCCGTTCTTTGGCATCGCCGTCGTTGGCGCGCGTCCCTCCTCCAACAATGTTCACGACTGGGGCTTCACCCTGATCCCGGCGGACAGTCTGACCACCGAGGCCGTTTGCGGCTGGGGGCCGGGCAGCAGTGACCTGAGTCGCAACGGCAGCCCGGTTTGGGTCATGACCCAGGGGGCGACCCGCATCTACGTGGACTACAATGGCGACCGTGCCGGCACCCTGACCGACTCGAAGGGGGGCAAGTACGACATTCACTACGACATGGGCGTGCTCGAGGCGCGGACCCTGTATGATCCGGATCGCGACCAGACCGCCATGCGTGTGTACACACTGGACGGCACGCTGCTCACCGCAGCTTGGGGGCAGGATCCGTCGGTGGCTGGAGCCGGCAATCCCTTCCTCGACCTGGGGACCTCGGTGCTGCCCTTCCCGGTGCCCCAGCTCAAGAAGCGCTGGGAGCTGCAGGTGGACAACGGCGTTGCCGGACTCAGCGTCGGTGACGTGATTCGCTACTTCATCACGGTCGACAACCGCGGCCTGCTGCCGCTCGGCAACCTCAACATTCTCGACCCCCTCGCGGCCGGCCTCAGCTACAACGTCGGCACCACCACGCTCAATGGCGACCCGCTTGCCGACAGCGCCAGTGGCACAGCCTTCCCGCTCGACGCCCCGGGCTACACGATTCCGAACATCCCCCGCGGTGGTCAGTCGGTCTTCACCTATGACGCCACCGTCACAACCTCCGGGCAGATCGACAACACCGTGACCAGCGGCGCCTACGGATTGACCGGCACGGCCACTGCCGTTGTGCCCCCGCCGCTTGGAGCCACCGCCGGTGTCATCAGCTTCACCGACAGCTTTGCTGCGCCGAAGGCGTTTTACGAGGTCGGCGAGGGCGTCTGGATTGAGATCGATGACAGCGACCTCAACCAGGATCCGTTGGCCGTTGAAACCTTCCAGGTGGTTGTCACCAACACCGGCACCGGGGACATTGAAATCGTTACCCTCACCGAAACCGGGGTGAACACCGGGGTCTTCCGCAGCACCGCCTCGCTGCCGACCTCCACGGTCAGCGGTCTTGCCGAACAGGATGACACCCTCTACGCGCTCGCCGGCAACACCCTCAGCGTCGAGTACACCGATCCGCTCTTCTATGACAGCGCCAGCGACACGGCCGTCATGGCGGCACCGTCCATGGTGAAGCCGCTCTACCTCACCTCCGATGCCGCCGACAGCGACAGCAGCGGCGCCCTTGATCGCATCGATCCGGTTGCATCAGCGGATGGCAGCACGGCGCAGACGGCGGCGATCTCCGCCGGCGGTGGCACGGTGGCGTTCGACAACGCGTCGAGTGCCACGACGGGCAATGCCGGAGCCAGCAGCCTGACCTTTTCCCACACCACCGGCAGCGGGTCAAATCGTCTGCTCCTGGTCGGAATCAGCATTGGCAACACCAGTGTCATTGCGCCCAGCATCGCCAATGTCACCTACAATGGCGTCAACCTGACCTTCGTTCAGGGCCTTTCAGGAGGCACTGGAACGGCGCGCCCGCGAACGGAAATCTGGCGCTTGGTGAACCCACCCTCGGGTTCCCACGACGTGGTGATCACGACCTCCGGCGGTACGGCTCGCGGTCTGACGGCGGGTGCGGTCACCTTCACCGGTGTCGATGCAACCACGCCTCTTGGAACTCCGGTGACCGGCAGCGCCAACTCCGCGACCAGCGCCAGTCTGAACGTGGGCACGGTGGTTGGCGAGATGGTTTTTGACAGCATCACCATCGGCAACTACAACGGTGGGACCGCGCCAGCCGTCTCGTTCGCTGCCGATCAGGACAGCCGCTGGAGTCAGGCCTCCTCGTACGCGACCTCCGGCACGATGTACATCCGCGGCAGTGGCAGCACCCACGTCTCCGCTGGAGCCAGCAAAGCCATGACCCGATCCTGGACCGGCAACCAGTCCTGGTCGGGCATTGCCGTGGCCATCAAACCCGCCGCCTCGGCGGCGACTCCGGTGATTTTCACCCAGACACCGTCCTTTCAGGCGCCCTTCAGCATGCCGGCGGGTGGTGTGGTCAACGTCAAGGCTTACTACAATCTGGTCAGTGGCAGCATTGGCAGTGCCGTCACGGCGGAACTCAAGCACGGTGCCACGACTTTCTTCACCGACACCACCGCCAGCACCGGCAGCGATGCCAACGGCAACTACCTGCAGTGGTCGGGAGCCCTCGGCGCCGGCGTCAACATCCCCACAGGCGAGGCGGTCAGCCTGACCGTCACCTCCAATCTTGCGGCCGGCAACAGCTTCCGCATCCAGTACGACAGCCAGACCAAGCCCTCGGTGATTCAGTTGCCGGCCAGCACGGTCATCGAAGTCGAAAGCTTGGGCTTGTACGACGCTCCCTATCCGGGGGGCAACCCGGTCACCGCCGCCAACAACGGTGCCACCATCTATGTGCGCACGGCGGTCTCCGATCCCTTCGGTCACGCCGACATCACCAGCCTGGACCTGGCCATCGACGGCCCCGGCACAAACGGCGACGTCACCACCACGCTCACCGACAGTTCGGCAGTGTCCTCCAGCGGTGCCGAGAAAATCTACGAGTACGCCTGGACCACCGGCACCGTTGAGGGCGGTTTCAGCATCGCCGTCACCGCCCACGAGGGTCTCGAGGCCGACATCAGCGATTCGCGAGTGGCCTCCTTCAATCTCAGCTTCAACGACAGCGGCACGCCAAGCCAGACCCAGTTCACCGCCAGCCTGAACGGCGCTGCCACCACGACCTACCCGGCCAACAGCCCGGTTTTTGTCCGGGTCACCGACATCGACCAGAATCTTGATCCCGGCGGCGTCGAGACGGTGCAGGTGTTCGTGTCCACCGCAGACGGGGATGTCGAACCCCTGACCCTCACGGAGACGGGCCCGGATACCGGTGTCTTCGTCGCCACCCTGCCCGCCAGCACGGCGGCGGGTGTTGACGGCGATGGCACACTCAACGCGCCAGCCGGCTCGGTGCTCGCCGTCAACTACGTCGACCCGGATGACAGTGCCGACGCCACATCGGCCAACGCCAGCATCCCGCTCGGCACACCCTCCATCGTCACCGCCATCACCCGCCTCAGCCCGGCAATCGTGCCGGTTGGCGACACGGTCTCCTTCCTGGTCGAGGTCAGCAACAACGGCAGCGTGCCGCTGCCCAACATCGCCCTGACCCAGACCTTCACGGCCGCCGGACTCAATTACCTGTCCTCGACGCTGGCACCGACCTCCTCGTCGCTGACCGGCCCACTGTCCTGGGCCAATGTCGGTCCGCTGGCAGTGGGTGCGAGCCTGAGCTACACCCTCACCTTCACGGCGGTCGGCCCGGCCGCGCCGGCTGTTGTCGATGTGCTCGCCAATGCCGGCGGTGGGGTGCAGGATGATGCTCTGGCCAGCGTGACCGTGGTTTCACCGGGGCTCACCCTCACCAAAACGCTGCACGCGGCTCCCAACGATCCGGCGCTGATTGGCGATGCGGTGACCTTCCGCATCGTTTTGACGAACAGCGGCAACACCGCCATCGCCGAGCTGCCGCTCGAGGACAGCTTCAGCGGCGCCATCTTCGACTTCGTCTCCGCCAGCATCGCACCGGACGGCACCGCCTACGGCAGCCTGTTCTGGACCGACCTCACGGGGGCCGGTGATCTGGCACCGGGCGACAGCATCACGGTCGACGTGGTCCTGCGCGCCAAGGGTTCGGCCAATCCGGCGGTGACGACGGCCAGTGCCGACTACACCGTCGATGTCAACGGCCTTGACGTCGATCCCGTCTCGGACGACGCCAGCATTGACATCGAGGCGGCGACGATTTCCGGGACGGTCTTCGACGATCTGGACGGCAGCGGCACCTCCACCGGCGGGGACGTCGGCTTGCTGGATGCCGTGGTGACGCTCTACGCCGACACGGGCGGGACCGGCAATCCGGCGGATGGCGATCTGATCGGTTACACGGTCACCAACGCCGCCGGTCAATACGAGTTCAACTTCCTGGCGCCGGGTGATTACATCATTGTTCTCGACGGCCTGCCTCCGGGCTACACCAGCACCGCGGCCAGCCAGATCGCCCTCGAGATCACCAATGCGGATCCCTATCCCGACAACGATTTCTTCGCCCGCTTCAACACCATCGCGGTGGGCGTCAACGATGTCGATGTCAATGAGGCCTCAGATTACGCCATCTTCAAGGTCACCGGCGCCAATGGCGACTCGGTCAAGCTCGACCTGGCCAGCGCCGGCGGTCTGGGCAGCGCCGACATCAGCGCTTTCACCCTGCAGGTGTTTGACGGCTGGAACTGGGTCAATTACACGCCGGGCAGTTATGTCGGCATCCTTGGCGGCGGCGTGTTGCCGGTCCGCGTCAACATCACGAGCGAGCAGGATGACGTCTTCGAAACAGTCGAGGCCTACACCCTCACTGCCACGCCGCTGACCGGCGCCGCCGCCACCGGCACCGGACGGATTTACGACGATGGAACCGGCGGCATTTTCCTGGCCGACAACATCACCGGCGATCCCAGCCCGTCGAGCGCCCCTGGCTATCCGCCTCTGGACGACGATCGTGCTCCCTCGGTCAACGATGTCACGGTCAACGAGGTCTCCGACTACCTGATCTTCAAGGTGACCGGCCAAGCCGCTCAGAAGCTGGAGCTTGACCTCGGCCTCGACAGCGACCCGCTGACCCAGAACGCGGACATCACAGGCTTTTCCCTGGAATACTACGATGCCGTTGGCCTGAGCTGGCAGCCCTACGTGGACGGCAGTTTCGTGGAGGTGCCCGCTGGCGGCGTGCTGCTGGCCAGGGTGGACATCACCAGCGAGCAGGATCATGACGAGGAGGGCGCGGAGGTCTTTACCCTGACCGCCAGCACCACCTCCGGCAGTTCGGATGTGGGTTTGGGAACGATCCGCGATGACGGCACGGGCGATGTCTTCCTGCCAGGCAATACCGACGGCGATCCGGATGATCCATCCACCCCCGGCTATCCGACGCTCGATGATGACGGACTGCATGTCATCAAGTGGGGCGGGGCCGGTGCCCTGCCGGTGAACGGCCGCATGGATGCCACGATCATCCCGAATGAAACGACGACTCCGGTCATTTATGCAGGGATGGATCGCGGCCGTTTTGACCTGCACCTGGAGACCGATGGCCTGCAGAGCAACGATTTGTACACGCTGGGCGGCGAAGAAAGCTGGTCGCTTGGGCCGAGGACATCGGACGCCACGGTGCGCTTCCGCTTCTACAGCCCCGGGACAACGACACCGTATTCGATCCGCAACATCCGCTTCAGCATCGAAGACGCCGAAGCCGGAGAGGAGTTGTTGAACTTCACGTATTGGGACGCTGCCGGTAATCCGGTGGAGTTGCCCTGGAACGACGCGGCATTCAGCTACAGCCATACTCCGAGCTTCAGCAACTCGAACAAGACCGTCGAGAACGGCGCCTCGCTGATTGGCAAACCGCAGGCCGGCAAATGGGTCCGCGTTGACCTGACCGGCATCGACGTGAGCGGCATCAGCTTCGGCTTCCGCAAGCGCATGCAGTCCGCGGGCACGCTGCAGTTGGGTCACCTCACGGATGAACCTGGCAAGTTTGGCTTTGATGTGGCCGAGCCCGACAGCTTCACGCCGGTGTTTCTCAAGGCGGACGAAAACCTGCAGGCGGTGATGCCGGATTACCGCCCGCAGATGACCTGGGATGCGGCCTCGACCGGTCCCGGCGCCGTGGTGACCCAGGATCCGCCCCCCGGCACGGTCGTGGGACTGGGGGATCACAAGGTGACGATGACCCTGACGGCCACCAACGGCCAGGTCTCGAAGCTTGGCTTCGTGGTCTTCGTCCGGGCCTCCGACGCGCCGCTGGTGATCGTGCAGACGCCGTCGGCATCCATGACCTCCTTGTCATCGGTCGCCTCTTACACGGTTCGCGGCACGGTCCGCGATGCCGGCAAGGTCGGCATTGATTCCGTGAGCATCGTCCACAACGGCACAACGTTGTCGGCGAATCTGGGGACCAGCTCCACCGTGAACCTGCCCTGGAGCTTGGACATTGTTCCCACGCAGGGGGTCAACACCCTGGAGATCAGTGCGGTCGACAACGACGGCATCGCCAGTGCGACGGTGGTGCGCAGCTTCAACTTCAGCGAACGCCACATCCTGGACGTGGGTGTCTCGGGGCCGGAAGGCACGGCGACGGTCAAAACGGCCGCCGGGGGCTACGTCAAGCGACAAGCTGTCAATGCCAACACCACCAGCTACCTGGTGCAGTCAGGCTCGGTGTTGACCCTGGACGCGAAGGCCAAGCCTGGATCGGTGTTCAGTCACTGGAGCGGGCTGCCTTCCGGCGCCAATGCCACCGGCACGAAGCTCATCTTCACGATGCCGGCTTCGGACATCACCGGCTTGCAGGCCCATTTCGTCGCCACCCCCTTCGTGGCTCCGGCGGGCATGGGCACGACCTTCCACGGTCTGCTGGAACCGGTGAATCCGGCGGATGCCAGCCTTGCCAGCGTCGGTCAGCTGAGCGGCGCTTTGTCAGCGACGGGAACTTTCAGCGGCAAGCTGCTCAATCTAGGCACCAGCGCCAGCTTTACGGCCGAGTTCCTTGGGAATGGCACAGCGCTGTTCAAGCAGAGTGCGAATGTGAAAACACCGACACTTGCGCTCACTCATGGCCGGGTTCTTGAACTGGCCTTTGACTTCGCCAATGACTGCATGACAGCGACGTTGACGCGCGATGGCGTGGTCAGCACGGCCACGCTTCGGCGCGCGGCTTACAGTGCCGCCAACAAGGTGGCCGCCGGATTGTGCAACCGCAAGACGAACGCGTCCCTGCCGGCCAACAACCAGGGCTTTTTCACGGCGGCACTGCCGGCCGTGGCGCAGACTCCGGCGCGACCGGAGAGCAGCTACCCGCAGGGCAACGGCTACGCGACCGTGACGCTGGCGGATATCGGCACGCTCAACGTGGCGGGAACGCTCGCCGACGGCACCACCTTCACCTGCTCAACGGTGCTGGTGGCAGACGATGTGGCGCCGTTGTTCGCCCAGTTGAAGACACCGGGTGCCAGCACTCTGGGCGGCAGCCTGGGGGGCCACCTCGAGTTTGTGATGGGAACTGAATTCGATGTGACCAGCACGGATCTGCGCTGGATCCGACCGGCCGTGACCCGGCAGAACGGGAACTCGGCGGCGGCCAAAGCGACACAGTTGTACACGGACGGCTGGCCCTCGGGCATCGCGCTTGGATTCGCGGGTGGGCACTTTGACACCACGGACACGGTTGATGACGTGCTGGAGTTGCCGCCGTCGCCCGCGGGCGAGGGCAATTCCGAACTGCATTTCCACGGCGGCAAGCTGACCGCGGACATTTGGATTCGGAACTTCCAGATCATCGGCAACACGGTGGTCAAGACCCCGGCGACGGATCGCAGTTACAGCCTGACTTTGAACACGCGCACGGGCGTCTTCTCAGGAACGTTCACCCCCAACTGGACCAGCCCCGTGTCCGCCAAACCAACCTACAAGGGGGTTTTGGTCAGCAAGGGCTTTGGGGGGCCCGCCGGTTATGGTTACTTCCACAGCAACCGCGCGGGGGATCCCAATCCGGAGTGCGGTGGCGTCAGCCTGGGCGCGCAGACGGAGACCGCCCCGGACTGAGTCAGGATCTGCCGCTGCCGGTTGCCCGCCGGCAGCGGACGGTCGGATGCGGATTGCATTTGATTTGCGGCCTGGATCAGCCAGCAGTGTGGCATGCAACACGCTTTCCCCCGCCGTTTCTGGCTTGTGCTGCTGGCTTCCGCGGTCGGCATGGTGGCCCTGCTGCTCTGGTGGCTGGAATCGGGGCCGCCATCGCAGGCGCCGGAACCTGGGCCAGCCGAGGTGGTGCGGCCGGAGCCGCGAGCCGCCGCCGGGACAGTGGCCGGTTTTGGTGCCGCCCGGCCGGCTCCACCGGTCGCCGCGGTGGAACAGGCGCAGGCCAGCCAGCTGACCTCCGAGCAGGCGCGGCGGGTGGCCGACTGGATCCGCCAGTTGGATGCCGCCGCCGATGCTGCCGCGCGCGATGAGGTGCTGGAGGACGCACGCAGCCATGAAGACACGGAGGTGCTGGTCGAACTCGTGCTGCATCAGATGCGTCGTGCTGAAGCCGAGGAGCGCATTGAGGCCCTGCAAAAACTCGTCGGCAACAGCGGGGCCTCGCAGATCAAAGCCTTTGTCCGCGGCATCGAGGATCCCGATGCGGAAGTGCGTTCCGCCTCACTGCAGTTTGTCCGGGATCAGGAGCCCGAAGTGCGCATCCCCGTCTTTGAACACGGGCTCGGCTCGGCCGATGCCACCGTGCGTTCCGACAGTTTCCTTGAACTGACCCGGGAAAACGTCAAGGCAGCCATCCCCGCCCTGATGCGCGCCCTCGCGCTGGATGACCCCGGCATTCGTCAGCAGGCGGCTGAACAGCTCGCTCTGCGCCTGGCCGACACCCGCACGGCGCCTTTCAAGGATGCGCCTGAGGCCCTGCAATGGTGGGAGACCCATGGGCGTCGCTACGACGAGCGCATGTACCGCATCGATTGAAGAGCGGCAGGGCAAGGGTTTTGCGCAACATCGTGCGTTCTGGACGCGTGAACAGGGGGTGTTCTTACCTTGCCTGCTCCGCATTTTCATGGTTGGGGTCGTTTCGGCCGCGACGTTTCTCCCCGCCGCCGAACCCGCCCGCAAGAAGGTTGTCACAGCGCTGCCCGAGCCCGCGGAAAAGCGCACCTACAAGTCGATCGGCGGCACCGACCTGCAGATCTGGATCTGGAAGCCGGCGGACTGGCAGGCCTCCGACCGCCGACCGGCGGTGGTCTTCTACCACGGCGGTGCCTGGCGCGCCGGTTCACCCTCCGCTTTTTCCCGCCAGAGCGCCAGGCTCGCCGCGCGCGGCATGGTCGCCCTCAGCGTCCAATATCGGCTCACCTCCCAGCCGGGCGTGACGATCGCCGACTGTGTCAGGGATGCGCGCAGCGCCTTCCGCTGGCTGCGCGCCCATGCCGGCGAACTCGGCATCGATCCGGCGCGGCTGGCGGCCGGCGGCGGCTCCGCCGGCGGACATCTGGTCGCAACCTTGGCAACCCTCGACGGCCCCGACGAGGCCGGTGACAACCTTGCCGCGCCGCTGCGGCCGGCGGCCCTGGTGCTGTTCAATCCGGCGCTGCAGCTCGACAGCCCCCGCGCCGCCGAGGCGGCTGCCCTGCCGGATGTGGCGGCGCTGCGTGCCTTCAGCCCCTATCGGCATGTCAAGGCGGGACATCCGCCGACCCTGATCCTGCATGGCGAGGCCGACACCACGGTGCCCATCGCCGGTGCCCGCGCCTATGCCGCCCGTGTGCTGGAACTCGGCGGACGCTGCGAGGTGGTCGGTTATCCAGACCAGCCGCACTCCTTCTTCAACAAGTCGCCCCACTTTGAGCGCACCCATGAGCGCATGGAACAGTTCTTGGCTGAACTCGGTTGGATCACGCTGCCCGGATCATGAAACAGCTGCTGCTCCTGCTGACCCTGGTCGGCACCGCCACCGCCCGACCGCCGAACATCCTCTGGCTGATCGGCGAAAACCTCTGCCACGACCTCGGCTGTTATGGCGCGGCCGACGCCCACACGCCGCACCTCGACGCCCTCGCGGCGCGCGGGATGCGCTTCACCCAGATCATCGCCACCAACCCCGCCTGCGCGCCGAGTCGCTCGGCCTTCTTCACCGGGATGTACCAGACGACCACCGACACTCACCCGATGCGCGCGCATCGCGATGACGGGTTTCGCCTGCCGTCCGGGGTGCGTCCGATCACCCACTGGCTGGCCGATGCCGGGTATCACACGGCCAACGTCAAGACGATCGGCGACCTGCAGGTCGGCACCGGCAAGCTGGACCTCAACTTCGTCAACGAGGGGCCGATCTACCAGGCCGGTGCCGCCGACTGGGCGGATCTGCCCAGGGACCGGCCCTTCTTCGCCGTGGTCAATTCCCACGAGAACGAATACGACATCTACGACCGCCAGTCGGCGCGCAAGGAACGCGTTGAATGGGTCGGCGAACGCGGGCACGAACGCCATGCCACGCCGGAGAGCGTCACCCCGCCGCCCTATTACCCGGATCATCCCGTCGTGCGCGCGGAGTGGGCGCGCTACTGGAACTCGGTCGCCGGCATGGACCAGCGCATTGGCTGGGTGCTCGACCGCCTGCGTGCCGACGGCCTGGAGGACGACACGATCGTCATCTTCTTTGGCGACAACGGACGGCTCGAGCCGCGCGGCATCCACTGGTGCTACGACAGCGGCCTGCGTGTGCCGATGATCCTTGCCTGGCCGAAAAACCATCCGCCGCCCCCGCAGTACCGGGCCGGAGGCGTCAGCGACCGGCTGATCAGCCTGATCGACCTGACGGCCACCACGCTTGCCCTCGCGGGTGTCGAACCGCCGCCGCTGCTGCAGGGGCGTGTGTTCCTGGGGGACAATGAGGCTCCGCCGCGCCGCTTCGCCTTCGCCGCGCGTGACCGCATCGACGAGACCGAGCAGCGCCTGCGCTCCGTGCACGATGGTCGCTACCACTACATCCGCACCTTCACCGAGGGCCCCACCTTCGCCTCGCTCAACCGCTACAAGGAGAAGTGTTTTCCGATCCTGCCGGTCATGCGCGAGTTGCACGCCGCGGGTCGGCTGAGCGGGCCGCCGCTGGAACTCATGGAGCGCCGCGGCCCCTGCGAGGAATTGTTCGACCTGCAGAGTGATCCGCATGAGATCCGCAACCTGGTCGATTCGAAGCAGCCCGAGCACCGCGAGGCGTTGACCCGCCTGCGCGCCGCCCTCGACACCTGGATCGCGGAGACCGGCGATCGTGGGGTGCAGCCGGAACCGCGCGAGGTGGTGGCGCCGTTTGCCCGGGAAATGCACGACTGGTTCGGCACGCCGGCCTGGGCGCAGCCGCCGGGTCGTTGAGAAAGTCAGGGCATCGCATGGGTAGGGCGCTCTGTCCCAGAGCGCCGGATCTGGGGCGGTGGCCACACGTTGGACCCTGCGCGGCCGGCTGAGGACAGCCGGCTGAGGACAGCCGGCCCCACCTCGAGGCTCACACCTCCAGCCAAGCGGTCAGTTCAGCGGGCAGGGGGGCTTCCCAAGTTTGGCGGACGCCGAGGTCCTCGAGTTCGAGCCGGTGCGAGTGCAGGGCCTGGCGCGGCGAGAGCAGCCGGCGCTCCAGATCCGGCGTCCAGCTGGTCTCGATGAAGTCGAGGTAACAGCGCTCGTCGGGCCCGTAAATTTTGTCGCCCAGCACCGGGTGGCCGAGGTGGGCGAGGTGGACGCGGATCTGGTGCATGCGCCCCGTCAGCGGCAGGGCCTCGACCAGGCTCAGCTTGCCGGCGCGCGGATGCTCGACCCGGCGCAGCACGCGAAAATCGGTGCGGCAGGGGCTGCCGTCGGCATGCACGGTCTGGCGCACCCAGATGGCGGATTCGGCGACCTCGCCCTGGCGCAGGATGGGGGCGTCGAGTTCCTGCTGCTGCCACACCGGCCAGCCGCGCACGATGGCGAGGTAGGCCTTGTGGATGCGGCGCTCCTGCATGGCGATGCCGAAGCGGCGGGCCGCCTCGCGGGTCTTGGCGACCAGCACCACGCCGCTCGTTTCACGGTCGAGCCGGTTGATGATGCCCACCTGGCCGCCGTTGGCGATCTCGTAGGCAAGCAGGTCCTTCAGGCCGTGCCAGAGGGTCGGTGTGCCGTCGGGCGTGCCGGGATGCACCTGCAGGGGTGCGGGTTTGTCGACCACGAGCCAGTCCTCGCCCTCGTCGAGGACGCGGAAGGCGGTGTTGACGGCGCGCAGCATGGCCAGCCCATCCGGCGGAAAAACGGCGCGGTCAAGCCCGCCTCAGTCGCGGACGATCTTCAGCACGCGGTTGTTGTAGCTGTCGGTGACGAAGAGTTCGCCGCTGACCGGATGCACGGTGACGCCGTGCGGGCGCGCCAGTTCGCACTGCAGCGGATCGCCGCCAACGCCGGCCGCGCCCTTTTTGCCGGTGCCGGCGACGCGTTCGATTCGACCGCTGGCGGGCAGGTAGCGACGAATGAGATGGTTTTCCGCGTCGGCAATCAGCACGCTGCCGTCGCGGTCGATGCAGAGGTGCTTGGGACCGCTCAGCGTCGCTTGCAGGGCCGGGCCGCCATCGCCGTCGGCGCCTTTTTTCCCGGAGGCGTTGACGACCGTGCGGATGCGGCCATCGGGCGTGACGACGCGCAGGGCGTGGCCGTTGCGTTCAAGGATGTACAGGTTGCCGTCGCGGTCCATGGCCGCCGCGCGTGGATCGACCAGCGGTGCCTCGGTGGCGACGGCGCCGTCCTCGGGGATGCCCTTCTGGCCGTTGCCGGCCACCACGCGACTCCGGCCGCTGGCGAGGTCGAGTTCATGGACCTGGCGCAGGTCGGCGATGTGCAGCTTGCCGCCATCCGGGCTGAGCGTGATGCAGTAGGGACCGTTGCCGCGTTCCTTGCCCTGCGGCGCCTGCCAGCCGGGCAGGGTGGACACCGTGCCGGTGGCGGGATCGAAGCGTCGCACCCGGCCGTTCCAGGTGTCGCCAATGAGGATCTCACCCGTCGGACGCACGGCCAGGTTGTGCGGCCCGTTGAACTGCGCCTGCAGGCCCGGTCCGCCGTCGCCGGCCAAGCCGGGTTGCAACTGGCCGGCCACGTGATGCAGCACGCCGGCCGGATCGATCTTGAGCAGGCGGTTGCCCGAAACCATCTCGACGATCCAGGTGTTGCCGGCGGCATCGAATTCCGTGCCAAACGGTTCCTTCAACACCGCCTGCGTCGCGGCGATGCCGCTGCGGTCTGCATTGCCACCGGCGACGAGAACAATGCGGTCGGCCCGGGCGGCGGACAGACTGGCGAGCAGGAGCAGGGCGGGGAGGAGTGGGCGCATGGGCGTGTGTTTACTTGCGCTTGAGCACGCGCACGCGGTGGGCTTCGCTGTCGCCGATGTAGACGGCGCCGTCGGTGTCGACGAAGATGCCGTGCAGGCGGGCCATCTGGCACTTGAGCGGATCGCCGTCGGGGCCGTCGCCCTTTTCACCGGTGCCGGCCATGAGCAGGAGCTTGCCGGTGGCGGCTTCGATCATGCGCACGCTGTGGCTTTCGGTGTCGGCCAGCCAGGCGTTGCCCTCGGCGTCAATGGCGATGCCCTTCGGGCCCTTGAGGGTGGCCTCCTTGGCGGGGCCGCCGTTGCCGGTGAAGCCGCTCTTGCCGTTGCCGGCAATGTGGCGGATGACGCCGGCCTTGACGTCGAAGCGGAAGACCTGGTTGCCTTCGCGGGTGCAGAGCCAGAGGTCGCCGTTCTTGTCGAAGTCGAGCGAGCGCGGGCCCTTGAGCGGCGTGCCCTGGATCGGCGCGCCGTCCGGGGTCGGGCCGGCCTGGCCGGTGCCGGCGTAGCGCTCGATGATGCCGGTGGCGAGGTTGACGCGGCGGATGACGTGGTTGCCGATGTCGCAGATGTACAGCAGGCCGTCGGGGCCGAACTGGATGCTGTGCGGCTTGTTCAGCTCAGCCTTGACCGCCGGACCGCCGTCGCCGCTGTGGCCGGCCTTGCCGGTGCCGGCGACGGTGCTGATGAGCTTCGTCTTCATGTCGACCTTGCGCACGGCGTTGTTGACCATGTCGACGATGTACAGGTCGCCTTTGGCATCGAAACGGATTTCGTGCGGCAGGTTGAAGCTGGCTGCAAGCGCGGGACCACCGTCGCCCGTGTAACCCTTTTGGCCATTGCCGGCGACGGTGTGGATGAGGCCGTCGGGGGTGATTTTGCGGATGCGCTGGCCGGTGTACTCGCAGTACCAGAGCGCGCCGTCCGGGCCGCGGATGACGCCGAAGGGGTTGTCGATCTTCGCCTGGGTGGCGGGACCGCCGTCGCCGCTGAAGCCCTGTTCGCCGGTGCCGGCGACGGTGGAGATCGTCCATTCCGCGGCGTGGGCGGCGGTGAGGCAGAGCAGGAGAGCGGCGAACGGCAGGAGTTTCATGGGATGCACAGGAGAGTCGGCAGGGGGCGGAGGTTGGACAGGCAGGGCTTATTTTTTCCGCCAGATTTCGACGTCATCGACGACGGCGTTGCGCGGCACGGACAGGCGCAGCAGGCGCTTGGTCGGGTGGCCGATGCCGGGCGAGCTGTGCCGGCCGATTTCCTGGCCGTCGATGCTGACGCGGAGTTCGTCGCCGCGCACGGTGACGAGCAGGTCATGCCACTGGCCGAGGCGGACCGGGCTGGGGAAAACCTTTTCCTTGTCCTTCAGGGCGGCCTGCTGTTCCTCGCTGAGTTTCTGCTTGGCCTGGCGGGCCTCGCGGATGTCGAGGCGCATGTTGCCGGTCTTGAGATCCTGCAGGCGGACGTTCTTCGCGCTGACGTGGGCGGCGAAGAGGTGGCCGGCGTGGACCTCCTTGCACTGCAGGTCGGCGAAGTTGAGGCCGAGGCTGTCGAGGGTGTGGTCGAGGCGGAAGCGCAGGC
Organism: uncultured bacterium; assembly: GCA_966252325.1. Lineage (GTDB taxonomy): Bacteria > Verrucomicrobiota > Verrucomicrobiia > Verrucomicrobiales > Verrucomicrobiaceae > Prosthecobacter. Next base: position 123,540 of record CBINON010000006.1, read on the forward strand.
GCACGCTGCCGTCGGTGAATTCGGCGGGATGGGTGACCGAGACCGCGTGGTTGGCTTCGGGGTGCAGGTAGATGAAAAGGGCTCCCTCGCGCAGGTCGACCTGCTTGTGGCCCTTCGCCCGGCTCTTGCTGTTGGTGCCCCAGCCCTTGCCGGGTTCGTCGACCTGGTCCTGGGATTCGACGCGTTCGAAGTCGTCCTGGAAAAGGCGTTCGCCGAGGTCATCGGCGGCGTGAGCCGAGGCGAGGGAAAAGAGGCAGGCGAGGAGCGGGGCGGGTTTCATGGGAGCGTTATTCTCGGTTGATGAATTCGTCGAGGTTGAGCAGCACACGAGCGAGAGAGACGAGGACGGCGGCGTCCTCCTGGTCGGCGGACGCAACGGTTTCAGGGCCTAGCACCTTCAGGGCCTCGGTGCCGGCGGCGCGCACGCGGGCGCGCTGTTCCTTGGCGAAGGTTTGCAGGCGTTGCTGTTCCTCGGGCAGGGGCGGGCGGGCGAGGCAGAGCTGGAACAGGTGATCGAGGCGGGCCTCGTCGCGGCTTTCGCGCAGCGCGCGCAGGGCGAGGGCGCGGGCGGCTTCGAGGAAGACCGGATCGTTCATCAGGGTCAGCGCCTGCAGGGGCGTGTTCGAGCGGTCGCGCTTGACGCAGGCGTCGGTGGCATCGGGGGCGTCGAAGGTGGTCAGCATCGGGTACAGCACGCTGCGCAGGGTGAGGATGTACAGGCCGCGGCGGTAGCGGTCGTGGCCCTCGCTGACCTCCCATTTCACCGAGCGACCGACGTCAAAGATGTCGCCGGGCAGCGGCGGCCGGATGCCGGGACCGCCGATCGAGCGGGTGAGCAGGCCGCTGACCGCGAGCGAGGCATCGCGCAGGATTTCCGCTTCGAGGCGCAGGCGGTTCTGGCGGGCGAGCAGGCGGTTGAGCGGGTCGAGATCGTCGAGCTCGGGCCGGTGGGCCGAGGACTGGCGGTAGGTGGCGGAGGTGACGATGCGGCGGATGAGCTGTTTGCGGCTCCAGCCGCCGGCGATGAAGTCGCGCGCCAGCCAGTCGAGCAGTTCCGGGTGGGAGGGCGGCTCGCCGGTGGCGCCGAAGTCGTCGGGCGTGGCGACGAGGCCGATGCCGAAGAGTTTGCTCCAGACATGGTTGACGGCGACGCGGGCCGTCAGCGGGTGATCGGGCGAGACGAGCCAGCGGGCCAGGTCGAGGCGGCTGGCCTCACGCTGGGCGGGCGCCGGCATCGCGGGCAGGGCCGAGAGGCTGGCGGGCACGACGTCGGGACCGCGACGGGCGTAGTCGCCGGCGACGTGCACATAGGTCGTGCGGCGGCCCTCGGCGAGTTCGGCGAGGATGGGCGCCTTGGTCTTCGGTTCCTCGCGGTCGGTGGTGTTGTTGAAGAAGGCGTAGAACGAGTAGTAATCGCGGATGGTGATCGGGTCGTACTTGTGGGTGTGGCACTGGGCGCAACCCAGGGTCAGGCCGAGCCAGACACGGCCGGTGGTGTTGACGCGGTCGGCCAGGTACTGGAAGCGAGCCTCCTCCTTGTCGACGCCGGCCTCGGTGTTGAGGGCGGCGTTGCGGTGGAAGCCGGTGGCGGCGAGCTGGGGCGTGCCGGCCTCCGGCAGCAGGTCGCCGGCGAGCTGTTCGACCGTGAACTGGTCAAAGGGCAGGTCGCGGTTGATGGCGTCGATCACCCAGTCGCGGTAGCGCCAGGCGTTGGGGCGGACGGCGTCGCCGAGGAAGCCATTGCTGTCGGCGTAGCGGGCGAGGTCGAGCCAGTGGCGCCCCCAGCGTTCGCCGAAGTGCGGGCTGGCGAGCAGGTGCTCGACCAGGCGTTCGTAGGCGCCGGGATCGGCGGCATGGGCGCGGGTGAAGGCGGCGACCTCGGCGGGCGCGGGCGGCAGGCCGGTCAGATCGAGGCTGACCCGGCGGATCAGGGTGGCGGCGTCGGCCTCGGGGGAGGCACGCAGGGCGTGTTCCGCCAGGCGCGCGCGGATGAAGGCATCGATGCCGTTGCGGGTGCCCACGGCCGTTGGCGGTGTCACCGCGGCGAGCGGCAGGAAGGACCAGTGCTCGCGGTATTCCGCGCCCTCGTCGATCCAGCGCCGCAGCAGCGCGCGCTCGGCGGCGGTGAGCTGCTTGGGAGAGGAGGGCGGCGGCATGACGTCGTCGGGATCCGCGCTGACGATGCGTTTCCAGGCCTCGCTGGCCTCGGGATTGCCGGGAACGATGGCCTGGTAAGCGCCGAGGTCGGCGGTGGCGCCGTCGCGGGTGTCGAGGCGCAGGCCGGCCTCGCGCTTGTCCTTGTCGGGCCCATGGCAGGCGTAGCACTTGCCGGCGAGGACGGGGCGGACGTCGCGGTTGAAGTCGAGCTTGTCCGGCGTCGCCGCACCGGCCGCGGGAGCGAGGCTGGCGAGGAGCAGGAACAGGCGGGGAGCGAACATGACAGCCTAGGAGTACGTCCCGGCAGGGGCTGGGCTTGCCGGGGAATCAGGTGTCGCGGTGCGTGGGCACGGGTTTGCCGGGGCGGAAGTGTTCCTCGTGCTCGAGCCGGGCGTTGAGGCCGGGGAAGGCTGGCGCCACGGCCTCAAGGCCGGCCTGCACGGTGCGCATGAGCGCGGCCGGATCGGCCTCGGCGCGCAGGTTGACGATGAGCTGGCCGCCCTCGCTCGGTTCATCGAGCTCCATGCCGAGTTCGGCCACGTGGTCGCTGCGCACCAGGTGGATCGAGGCGAGTTCGCCGGCGATGCCGTCGTCGGGGCTGTAGGTCATCTTGAAGTGGGCGATCTCGGCGCCCTCGGCGCGCAGCCGTGACTGGACCGTTTCGGCCAGGGCGCGCAGCAAGGCGTTGGCATCGAACTCCTCCGTGGCGGCCAGCGACACCGTCGCGTTGAGCCAGCCGAGCAGGGCCTCGCCCTCGGCGTAGGTCTCGTAATCCACCGCCATCGGGTTGCGCCGTGCCTGTTCGTCGCTCAGCAATCGCGCGAACAGCGCCTCCAGGCCGGTTTCGTGGCGCGGCGAGGCGGAGAGGATTTCCGCCAGCGGGAATTCGCGCTGCAGCGTCTCGCGCAGTTCCTCGCGTTCGGCCTCGCCGACCAAATCGCTTTTGCTGATGACAATGAGGTCGGCCTCCTCGAGCTGCTTCTTGAAGATGTAGGCGACCTTGGACGAGAAGCTGCCGCCGGCATCCAGTCCGAAGACACGACGGGCGCGCACCGGATCGACCAGGACGGCGAGCGGGGCGATGGTGAAGTTGTCGCCATACATGCGGCGCAGTGGGTAGGTGACCGTGGCGACAAGGTCGGTGCAGCTGCCGACCGGTTCGGCGATGAAGACATCGGGGCGGGCCTGGTCGGCGAGGCGGCCGGCGGCCTCGACGAGGGTGTTGAAGCGGCAGCAGAAGCAGCCGCCGGCGATCTCCTCGGTGGCGAAGCCCTGGCCGCGCAGCAAGCGGGTGTCGACCAGGCCGCCGGCCTGGTCGTTGGTGATGAGACCGACGCGCAGGCCGAGGTCGGTCAGGTGGCGGGCGAGGCGGCCGACGGTGGTCGTTTTGCCGGCGCCGAGGAAGCCGCCGATCATGATGTAACGCGCTTTGGGACGGGACATGGCTCAGGACAACGCCGCTGGGCGCCGCTTCTTCCGGGGGACGGACTGCCGGCGGCTATTCAACAAGGTAGAGGATGCGGCCGCAGCTCTCGCACTGGGTGATGCCCTCGTTCTGCCGGAGCTGCTGGAGGGTGCCGATGACGACCTTCATGTGGCAGCCGCCGCAGATGCCATTTTCGAGGGCAACGACGGCCGCGTCGGTCTTTTTGGCGAAGAGCCGGGTGTAGAGGTCGAGGGGGCCGGGGTCGATGGGGGCGGCCAGTGAGTGGCGCTCGGCCTGCTCGGCCTCCAGGCGTTGCTGAACACCGGCCGCGCGGGTGGCCAGCGCCTTCAATTCCTCGTCGACGCGGCCCTGGGTGGCGGCGAGGCGGGTTTGCGCGGCCTGGATTGCGGCCTTGGCCGTTTCCAAGGTCTCCATCAGTTCCAGTTCCTGATCTTCCAGACCGCCGACCTCGCGCTCGTAGCGCTGGACTTCGACGCCCAAGGCTTGGAATTCATCGTTCTTGCGTGTCTCGAACTGCTGGTTTTGCAGGCGCTTGATCGAGTTCTGCCGGGTCTGGATGTCGAGCTCGAGCGATTTGATGCGCACCTCGATCTCCTTGGCTTTCTGCTGGGCGGCTTCAACGGCGGCGAGATCGCCGGCGAGTTGGCTGCGGGCGAGGGCTTCGTTCTTGGGGATGTCCTTGAGTTCCTTTTGCAGAGCCCGGATGCGCTGGTCGCGTTCCTGAAGTTGGAGAAGCTGGGAGATTTGCGGAAGCATTGTGCCCATGATGGCGCAGGGACGGCTCGGGATGCAAGCGGCAAAGGCGGGATGAGCCCTTCTGTGCGATGTGTCGCGCAGGAAAACAGGGCTGCCGGGGCTTCTTCGACTCCCTTGCGCAGGGGATTTGGGCGACCTCGGCGGGGGGCAGCGGCGTTGAGAGATCCTAAAATTACCATAGCGAGATCGAGGGGTGCATAGGTAAATTTCTCTAGGCAACAAAAAATGATTGCCATTTTAAGCGGGAAAGCGCATTGTGGAGCTGTGACGGGGCATTGGGTGCTCGTTTCTAGGAATGAAAAAATCCCGCTTGGCAAAGCCGCCAGTCTACGCTCTATTTTTCAAATACGAATAAAAAACCAACCAACCCCACCCCACACCACGGCCAATCATGAAACACAAGATCTACCTGCTCGACGACCATCCCATCGTCATCGAGGGGCTGAAAAAAATCTTTGAGGGTCAGGAAGACCTTCAGTTCGTCGGCAACTCGGAAGACGCCAACTCGGCGCTGCAGGAAATCCCGAAGCTGAAGCCTGACCTGATCATCCTCGACCTGACCCTGAAAGACCGCAGTGGCGTGGATCTGATCAAGAAGCTCAAGCAGACGCATCCGGAAATCCTTGTGCTCGTGTACTCCATGCACGACGAAAACGTCTACGCCGAGCGCTGCCTGCGCGCTGGCGCCATGGGCTACCTGATGAAGGGGGAACCCTCGGCGCGTCTGATCCAGGCGGTGCGCCAGGTGCTCAGCGGCGGTTTCTTTTTCAGTGCCTCCCTGCTCAGCAGCATCGTCTCCGGTGGGGGTCCGCGCTCCGGTTCGCGTGGCGAACCCGGTCGCATGCTCAGCGACCGCCAGCTTGAAGTCTTTGAGATGGTCGGCCGCGGCTTTGATTCGCACGAGATCGGCGAGAAGCTCAATCTCAGCGCCAAGACGGTCGATGCCCACAAGGCGAACATCCGCCAGAAGCTCGGCCTCGATTCCGCCCGTGAGTTGCTCATGGAAGCGGTGCGCTGGGTCGAGAAATAAGATTTGGCCAATGCACCATGCCGCGGTCCTCCTTCGGGGGCCGCGGTGTTTTTTTAGGGGGACTTGTCCCGAACGCTTCGCGATGAGGCGACCCGCCGTTGCGACCGACGGGCGGATTCAGCGGCGCAGGCCGGCCTCAATGAGGTCGGCGAGGTGCTCGGCACAGTCGGGCCTGTCCTGGGCGCGGGCCGCCTGGCGCATGGCCGATTCGCGGGTTGGGTCGAGCAGGATCTCGCGCACGGCCTGGGCCAACCCCTCTGGGGTGAGTTCGCTTTCGGGCAGCAGGCGGGCGGCGCCGGCGGCGGCGAAGACCTCGGCATTGCGGGTCTGATGATCGTCGGCGGCGTGCGGGTAGGGGATGAGCAGGCTGGGCACGCCGAAACTGGCGAGTTCGGCCATGGTGGAGGCGCCGCTGCGGGCGATGGCGAGATCGGCGACGCGCCAGGCGAGGTCCATGCGGTGGCAGAAGGCGGCGACGTGCTGGGCCAGCTGCGGGTGGCGGGCGTAGGCGTCGCGCACCTCCTCGTAGTCGCCGGGGCCGGCGATGTGCAGGACCTGCAGGCCCATGGCCTCGAAGGCGTCGAGGCAGAGGCCGACGGCGCGGTTGACGCCGCGGGCGCCCTGGCTGCCGCCCATGACCAGCAGGGTCTTGCGCTTGGGATCGAGCTTGAAGAAGGCGTGCGGGTCCTCGCTGGAGGCGGCCTTCATGGCGGCGCGCACGGGGGTGCCGGTGACGCGGACGTCGCGGTGGCCGGCGAAGTGGCCGGCGCAAGGGGCCAGTCCGCAGAGCACGGTGTCGGCGTAGCGGGCGTTGAGGCGGTTGGCCTTGCCGGGCACGGCATTGCTTTCGTGGATGAAGGTGCGGCAGCGCTCGCGGCGCCCGGCATAGAGCGGCGCGAAGGATGTGAAACCGCCCATGCCGAGCACGGCGTCGATGTGCTCCTCGCGGATGAGGCGGCGGCAGTCGCGGATGCCGCGCCAGAGACCGAGCAGGAAGCGCGGCATGCGCGGCGACCAGGGCCGGGGCATGGCGAGGAAGGGCATTTTCTCAAAGCGCAGGCCGGGGTGACCGGAGGCGGCGATGGCGTCGATCTTCTTTTCGCTGATGAGCAGGGTGACGCGATGGCCGCGGGCGGCGAGGGCTTCGCCGACGGCGATGCCGGGGAAGAGGTGGCCGCCGGTGCCGCCGCAGGCGATGAGCACGTGGGCGGACGCAGGGGGGAGGGTGTTCACGGGGAGATCAGAGCTGGGGTGTCCAGCGGCGGCCGCGGCGGATCACGGGCAGTTGATCGCGCGTCAGGTGGACGCCGTGGGCATGGAGGTTGGCAAGGATGCCCACCGCCACCATGGCGGCCATCAGGCTGGAGCCCCCGTACGAGACGAAGGGCATGGGCAGTCCCTTGTTGGGCAGCAAAGCCGTGGTCACGCCCATGTTCAAGAGCGCCTCGAGACAAAGCATGAAGGTGAGGCCGAAGCCGAGCAGTTTGCCGAAGCGGTTCGGCGCGTAAGCGGCGACGCACATGCCGGAGACGGCGATGACGACAAAGAGCAGCACGGTGCCGAGGCTGCCCCAGAGGCCCCATTCCTCGCCGATCATGGGAAAGATGAAGTCGGTGTGTGCCTCGGGCAGGTAGGAGAGTTTCATGCGCCCCTCGCCCAGGCCGCGCCCCTCCAGGCCGCCGGAGCCGAAGGCCAGCCAGGACACCCACTGTTGCAGGCCGATGCCGTCCTTGTGCTTTTCCAGGTCGAAGACCGCGAGCACGCGCGCCATGCGGTTGGGCGCGAGCAGGATGCCGGCGGCGAGGGCGGCGGCGCCGGCGCCGATCAGGCCGAAGATGTAGCGCAGGCGGGTGCCGCCGACAAACATGATGCCGATGCCCACGGCGGCGGCAACCGAGCCGTTGCCGAGGTCGACCTCGGCGCCGATGAGACCGACAATGCCGGCCAGGATCAGGCCGGGCAGCAGGAATCCTTCACGGAAGTTTCTTTCGCGGCCGTCGTGCTCGGCGAACCAGCCGGCGAGGGCGATGACGAGGGCGATCTTGGCGAATTCCGAGGGCTGGACGCGCATGTCGCCCGGGCCGAGACTGAGCCAGCGGCTGGCGCCATTGACGCGGGTGCCGATGAGCGGCGAATAGCCGAGCCACTGGGCGAGGTGCCACTCAAAGCAGAGGAGCAGGCCGGTGGCGGCGAGGCCCAGCAGCCACCAGCGCCAGCGCAGCCAGAGGTTGAAGGGAACCAGGGCCGCGGCCAGGCCGCCAGCGCCGGCAAGTCCCACCCAGATGGCCTGCTTCCAAACGGTGACATAGGCTTCGCCCCCTCCCTCGCGGGTGTGGAAGCTGGTGCTGGCCAGCATGGTGATGCCCAGGCTCACCAGCAGCAGGACCGCCAGCAGGAGGAAGAGGATGGAGCGCCGGGCCATGGCGGAGAAGGGTCAGCGTGCCGGAATGACGAGCTTCATGCCCTCGCGGATGTGGTTCGGATCGCTGAGCCTGTTCGCCTCCTGCAGGGCTTTGACGCTGACCTGATGGCGACTGGCGATGCGATGCAGGTTGTCGCCAAGCTTGACGGTGTGGGTGACGGTCGAGGCCCTGGCGGCCGCTTTCGGCGCCGCTTTGGCGGCCGCCGGCGCCGTCTTGGCGGCGGGCGCCTGTCGCAGGGCGGCGACCTGTGGGGCTGGCACTGGAATGGCCTTGGGCACGCTGTCGGCGACCACCGGTGCGGCGGCGGGCGGCTGCTCCGGCACCCGCGGTGCGGTGTCCCCCGGGGCGGGTGCAGGCGGGGGCGACTGCACCGCACGGCCCGGTGTCAGGTCGGGGGCGCGGGCGAGTTCGCCGACGATTGTCGGCGCAAAGCTGAATTCGGCGGCGGCGGGGCCAGGCGGCAGGTCAACAGCCTGCGTGGCGCTGGCGAGGGATTCGGCGGGCGGCGCAGCGGCGGCGGCGAGGGTGGCATCGGGGATGCTCACCGCACGAACGACCGGCTGGCGCGGGTAACGCAGGATGGTGTTTTGGTCGAGCTGGGCGCCCTTGTCGAGCATGTTCAGGCGGATGAGCACATCCTGCGGCACCTTGAGTTTTTCCGCGACCTTGGGAATCGAATCGCCGGAGCGCCATTCGTAGGTGGCATAGTCCTCGATCGGCAGTTCCTTCTCGAGGGTCGAGTCGCTGACCGCGGGCGGCGGCAGCGCGCTGGCGTTGGGCTTGCTCGACTGCGTGCGCGCCGGGCGCGGCGCGGCGACCGGGCTGTTCATGTAGTCATAGACGATGATGCCGCCGATGACGACGACATGGATCATGACCATGACGACGAACAGGCGGGCCATGCCGGCGTTGGGTTCGTGCTCGTTGAACACGCCCTCGTCCGTGACCGTCATCGAGATCAGGTAGCCTGCCTTTTTGCGCCGCGGAGGCTTGGGCAGCTGCATTTTGTCTTGGCGTTTCATTTTCATGGCGTCCGGGTGGGGCTGGGTCAGGTGAGTTGTTGGGCGGCCTGGCGGAAGGCCTCGCCGCGTTGGGCGTAGCCGTTGTACATGTCGAAGCTGGAGGTGCCGGGGCTGAGGATGACGAGGTCGCCCTCGTGCGAGAGGCGGGCGGCGCGGCGCACGGCGTCCGCCATGTCGGGGGCGCTCTCACAGGGCAGCAGCGGCGCGAAGGCGGCCTGCAGTTGCGGGGCGATTTCGCCGATGAGCACGAGGGCGCGCACGCGGCCGGGCAGCAGGGCGGCGAGAGGGCTGTAGTCGAGTTGCTTGTCCTTGCCGCCGGCAATCAGCACGATGGGCCGGTCCATGGAGACGAGGCAGGCTTCGAGCGCGTGCAGGTTGGTGGCCTTGGAATCGTTGATGAACTCGCGGCCCTGCCACTCGCGCACCAGTTCGCAGCGGTGCGCCGGCGGAGTGTACGCGGCCGCCGCCTCCAGCATGGCCGGCACGGCCAGACCGAATTCGTGGCAGGCGACCAGCGCGGCCAGCAGGTTCTCGAGATTGTGACGACCGCGCAGGCGGATGCGGTCGGTGCGCCCCACCTCAACGCCGCGGTGGCGGATGACGCCCGCGCTCCAGGTCCAGTCGGCCTCGGCACCGGTGGCGGAGAAGGTGACGCGGCGGGCCGCGCCGCTGTCGACCGCTTCACCGGCGCGCACGACCGCGAGGTCGTCGCTGGTGAGGTTTTCGAAGATGCGCGCCTTGGCGGCGAAGTAGCTGGCGAGATCCGGGTAGCGGTCGAGGTGGTCGGCCGCGAAGTTCAGCCAGACGGCAACCCGCGGGTGGAAGCGTTCGATGGTTTCGAGCTGGAAACTGCTGACCTCGAGGGCGAGCACGTCGTGGGCGACGCCCGAGGCGACCACCTCGCTGAGCGGGATGCCGTGGTTGCCGCAGGGCAGGGACTTCAGGCCGCAGCCGTTGAGGATGGCGGCGGTGAGTTCGGTGCAGGTGCTCTTGCCGTTGGTGCCGGTGATGGCGATGAGCGGCGTCGTGTTGTGGCGGAAGCCGAACTCCATTTCACCGGTGAGGTGGGCGCCAGCCGCGGCGAAGCGCTGCGGCAGCGGCCAGCCGGCGTCCAGGCCGGGACTGAGCACGGCTTCGGTGAACTCGCCGGCACGCAGCAAGCGTGCGCCGACCTCGGGGCCGGCAACGACGTCGAACGCTTCCGCACGCAGGCGCTCCAGGGCGGCGCCGAGTTTGGCCGGCTCGCTTTCGTCGAACACCGTGACCCGGGCGCCGCGACTCCGCGCCAGCCGGGCGGCGCCGAGGCCGCTGCGGCCGGCGCCGAGAATGGCGAGGTGTTGTCCGGTGAGGTCGGGCATGATCAGCGCAGCTTGAGGGTGGCGAGGCCCATGAGGGCGAAGAGCAGGGAGAGGATCCAGAAGCGGACGATCACCTGGTTCTCATGCCAGCCGCCGAGTTCGAAGTGGTGGTGGATGGGTGACATGCGGAAGACCCGCTTGCCGCGCGTCTTGAAGCTGGCGACCTGGATCATGACGCTCATCGCCTCCATGACGAAGACGCCGCCGACGAGGACCAGCACGATCTCCTGCTTGCAGGCGATGGCGAGGCTGGCAATGCAGCCCCCGAGCGCGAGCGAGCCGGTGTCACCCATGAACATGCGCGCCGGATGGGCGTTGAACCAGAGGAAGCCGAGGCAGGCGCCGGCGAGGGCCATGGCGACGATGGGCAGTTCATTGGCGAGCGAATGGTGGGCGACACCGAGGTACTCCGAGTAGTTGGCGTTGCCGCAGACGTAGCCGAAGCCGGCGTAGGCGAGGGCGGTGGTCAGCGAGCAGCCGGTGGCGAGGCCGTCGAGGCCGTCGGTCAGGTTGACGGCGTTGGAGGCACCGACGATGACGAGGGTGAAGAGCAGGACGGCGAAGAAGCCCATGTCGGCGATGAGAGGCTCCTTGAGCAGGGGCACGAACAGGCCGCGCAGCAGCGGTGTGCCGCCAAGTTGGGCGATGGGCGCGTCCTGGCCGGCCTTGCTGGCCTGGTCGATGACGGCGTCCGGCGGCACCAGGTAGCAGAAGGCGAGGCCGGCGAGGAAGGCGACGCCGCCCTGCCAGACCAGCTTGGTACGGGCGCTGACACCCTTGGAGTTTTTCTTGCTGATCTTCAGGTAGTCATCCCAGAAGCCGAGCGCGCCGAGGCCGACCGTGGTGAACAGAATGATCCACACCATGAGGTTGTCCCACTTCGCCCAGAGCAGGGTCGAGGCGACGATGGCGGCGACGATGAGCAGGCCCCCCATGGTCGGCGTGCCGGCCTTCTTGCCATGCAGGTCGTACAGCTGGCGCACCTCCGCGGCGCTGCGCACCGGCTGGCCGATCTTGAGCGAGATGAGGCGGCGGATGAGGGGTTCACCGAGGAAGATCGACAGGAAAAAGGCGGTCACCGCCGCGCCACCGGCGCGGAAGGTGTGGTAGCGGAAAATGTTGAGCACCTTGTAGACCAGCGAGTCGACGCTGATCCATTGACCGGCTTCCAGCCAGCCGCGCAGTTCGTAAAGCCAATACATCATGACGGCTGAAAGGGGGTGAGAACGTTTTCCATGGCCGAGGAGCGGCTGCCCTTGACGAGCACGGCGTCGCCCTCGCGCACGAGTTCGCGCAGCGCCTCGGCACAGGCGGCATGGTCGGCAAAGCGGCGGACCAGCGGGCAGGCCGCCGCGCCCTCGGCGATCCAGCCGGCCTCGGTGGCGCCAACCGCGAGCACGCCGTCGATCCCGAGCCCGGCGGCGGCGGCGCCGACGCGACGGTGCTCACTCTCGGCCATCGCGCCGAGTTCGCCCATGCGGCCGAGCACGGCATAGCGGGCGCGCGCGCGGCCGGCCGCCAGGGTGCGCAGGGCGGCGATGACCGAGTCGGGGTTGGCGTTGTAGCTGTCGTTGATGAAGCGCACTCCGGCCGATTCAAAGACCTGCATGCGGCCGCCGCTGAGGCGCGCCGAGCCGAGGGCCGCGGCGATCTCGGCCGGGGCGACGCCGAGTGACCAGCCCAAGGCGGCGGCGAGCGCGGCGTTGCCGACCATGTGCTCGCCGAGCACGGGCAGGAAGGTGTCGACGATTTCGCCGCTGAAATCGAGTTTGAAACGCGTGCCGTCATCGCCGGCGCGCAGGTCGAAGGCGCGCACGTCGCCGCCGCCGAGCCCGGCGGTGAGCACCTGCGCCTGGCAGTGGCGGGCGATGAGCGGCGTGTAGGGGTCGCCGGCCGGCAGGACGACGACGCCGTCGGCGGGCACGTTGGCGGGCAGGCTGGCCTTTTCCCAGGCGATGGCGTCGCGGCTGCCCAGATGCTCGATGTGGGCCATGCCGACGTTTGTGAGCACGGCCGCGTCGGGCTGGGCGATGTCGACCAGGGTCTTGATTTCACCCGCGTGGTTCATGCCCATCTCAACAACCGCGCATTCGTCGCCGTCCTCGAGCGCCAGCAGGGTGAGCGGCACGCCGATGTGGTTGTTGAGGTTGCCGAGGGTGGCGCGGGTGGGGAAGCGGCGGGCGAGCACCGCGGCGCTGAGATCCTTGGTGCTGGTCTTGCCGTTGCTGCCGGTCAGGCCGACCACCACAGGCTGGTGCCAGGCGCGGTAGCCGCGCGCGAGATCCTGCAGGGCGGCGAGGGTGTCGCCGACTTCGAGGACGGCGCAACCGGCCGGCAACGGCCAGTCGGCGCGGACGCCGGCAACGATCACTGCGGCAACGCCGGCGGCGGCGACCTGCGGCACAAAGTCGTGGGCGTCGAAGCGCTCGCCGCGCAGGGCGACGAAGACATCGCCCGGCCCGGCCTTGCGCGAGTCGGTGACGACCCTTGTCACAGCGCGCGCACCCGCCGCCTGCCGGACGTGACCGTCCGTGAAGCTGAGCAGGGTGTCGAGCGGGATGGGTTTCATGGGTCAGTCGCGGCGGGGGCGGCGCGGCGGCGGGGCTTCGGCGGCTTCGCGTGCAGCGTTGTCGGCATCGCGCTGGGCGGCGATCTCGGTGAGGGTCTGGCGAACGACGCGGCGGTCGTCGAAGGGCAGTTTTTTGCCCTGCACGTCCTGGTAATCCTCGTGGCCCTTGCCGGCCACCAGGACGATGTCGCCCGGGCGCGTGTTCTCGAGGGCGAGACGGATCGCCTCGCGGCGATCGAGCACCTGCAGGTGGCTCTTCGGCCGCCGGAAGCCCTTGGCGGCCTCGGCAAGGATGGCCTGCGGATCCTCGAAACGCGGGTTGTCGGAGGTGAGCACGCAGATGTCGCTGCCGGCCTCGGCGGCCGCGGCCATCTTGGCGCGCTTGCCGCGGTCGCGGTCGCCGCCGCAGCCGAAGATGGTGATGATGCGGTCCGGGCGCAGCGCGCGCAGGGTGCGCAGGGCGTTGTCGAGGGCGTCGGGCGTGTGGGCGTAATCGACGTAGACCTGGAAACGCGACTGTTCGGTGACGCGCTCCAGGCGGCCAGGCACCTGCGGGGCGGTTTTCAGGTGGGCGATGCTTTCGCGCAGGTTGAGGCCCATGGCATGGCCGGCGGCAAGGGCGGCGAGCGAGTTGTAGACGTTGAAGTCGCCGATCAGCGGCAGGCGCACGAGGAAGGCGCGGCCGAGCGCTTCCAGTTCATACGTCGTGCCGGTCGGGTCGCAGCGGACGTTGTTGGCGCGGAACTCCAGGCCGGTGCCGAAGCCGTAGCGGGTGACGCGGCCGGTGGCTTCATAGCGGGTGATCAGCTTGCGCCCCCAGAGGTCGTCGCCGTTGATGACCATCTGGCCGCGCTTCTGGCCGGCGATGGCCTCGAACAGCCGGGTCTTGGCGGCGAAGTATTTCTCCATCGTGCCGTGGTAGTCGAGGTGGTCCTGGGTCAGGTTGGTGAAGACCCCGACGGCGAACTCCAGGCCGTGCACACGCTCCTGGTCGAGGGCATGCGAACTGACCTCCATGGCACAGGCGCGCAGGCCGTTGTTGCGCATGCGCGCGAACAGGCCGTGGATTTCCAGCGACTCGGGGGTCGTGTGGGTGGCCGGGGCGGGTTGGCCCTCGCCCGTGTCCCAGGCGACCGTGCCGATCAGGCCGCAGCGCTTCTGGCCGCGATTGAGCAGGTCGTGCAGCAGGAAGGCGGTCGTGGTTTTGCCGTTTGTGCCGGTGATGCCGGCCAGGGCAAGGGTGCGTGCCGGATCATCGTGCAGGGCGGCGGCGGCGGCGGCCAGGGCGCGGCGCGTGTTGCGCACATGCACCCAGGGCGTGGCACAGTCGGCTGGCGGAGCGGTTTCGGCGACGATGGCCGCGGCGCCCGCGGCGAGGGCGGCGGCAATGAAGTCATGGCCGTCGGCATGGCTGCCGCGCAGGGCGAAGAAGGCGGTGCCGGGACCGGCCTTGCGCGAGTCGTAGGCGAGCGCGCGGAGGTCGGTGTCGGGCTTGCCGGAGAGAACCGGGTTGTCGAGGCGTTTGACGAGATCGCGAAGTTTCATGGGGTGCCTCCTTGCAGGGCGAGCGGGCGTTGCGGGCGGACGGAGAGCTGCCGGAGCGTCTCGCGGACGATCTCGGCGAAGATCGGTGCGGCAACCTTGCCGCCGCCGATTTCGGCCGGATCACTGGCCTTGGGATTGTCGACCACGATCACGCAGGCGATCTTGGGATCGTCGGCGGGCGCGAAGCCGGCGAAGGAGGTGATCCACTGGTCGCGGCGGTAGCCGCCCTTGCGTGGCGAGCCGTCCTTGTGATAGCCGACGACGAGTTCGGGGTCATAGCGCTGTGAGGTGCCGGTTTTGCCGGCGACCTCGATGCCCTCGATCTGGGCGCGGGTGCCGGTGCCCTTGGCGACGACGTTCTTGAGCAGCTCGCGCATCAGCTGGGCGGTGCGGCCGCTGCAGACCTGGCCGGCAACCGCGGGTTCAACCACCTGTTCGACGCGGCCGTCGGCGCCGGTGATGCGGTCGATCAGGCGCGGTTTCATGAGCAGGCCGCCGTTGGCGATGGCGCCGTAGGCGAGCGCCATCTGCAGGGGGGTAACCTTCACCTCGTAGCCCATGGGCAGGCGCGAGTGGGTGGTGTTCGACCAGCGGCCCTCGTTGAAGTAGCCACTGCTTTCGCCGGGCAGGTCAATGCCGCTGCGGCGGCCAAAGCCGAAGCGGCGGGTGTAATCGATGAAGACGTTCTGGCCGACCTTCTTGTAGACCTTGTAGGTGCCGACGTTGCTGGAGTAGGTGAAGACATCGCGCGCGGGCACGACACTCATCTTCTTGAGGTCGGTGAGCGAGGCCTTGAACACCGGGTCGGTGTAGTGGCCCCAGTGGCAGTCGATGCGTTCGTCGGGGCTGAGCTTGCGCTGGTCGAGGCCGGCGGTGAAGGCGACGATCTTGAAGGTCGAGCCGGGTTCGTAGGGCTCGTAGATGGCGAGGTTCTTCCAGCTGGTGGCGCCGGGCTTGTTGGCGAGCGCGCGGTCGTGGTCGGGCAGGAAGCTCATGGCCAGGACCGAGCCGGTGGTGACCTCGGTGACCACGGCCATGATCTTGCCGGGCTTCCAGGTCTGGCTTGCGCGGGCGAGGATGGCGTCGACGGCATCCTGAATCGGCAGGTCAAGGGTGAGATGGATGTCGCGGCCGTGCACCGGCTCCTTCATTTCGCCGCGATAGAGCGGCAGCTCGCGGCCGAACTTGTCACGCTCAACGACGACGCTGCCGGCTCTGCCGCGCAGCAGTTCCTCGCAGCTTTTTTCAATGCCGAAGGCGCCGCCCTTGCCCTCTTCCATGCCGCCGACGACGAGCGCGAGGCGGTTGTGGGCGGGGTACTGGCGCTCCACGGCGGGCAGGATGTAGACGCCCTTGACGTGCAGGGAGGTCAGGTAGGCGCGCCAGTCGGCGGCCTGCTCGTCGTCGAGCTTGCGCAGCAGCACCTGCACCGGTTCATCCGACTTGAGCACGGCCAGCAGGTCCTCGCGGGTGCGGCCGGTCTTGGCGGCGAGCGCCTGGGCGACATGCCCGTGGTAGGCCTCGAGAATGGCGGCGTCGCTCATGCCGCGCGTCAGTTCGCGCACGCTGGTGCCGCGCACGCGGGCCAGGCAGGGCTTGATGGTCGGCAGTTCGTTGAGGTGGACACGGTTGGTGCGCAGTTCGAAGACCTCCTCGTCGTAGGCGAGGTAGCGCCCCCCCTGGTCGAGGATGGAACCGCGGTGGGCCGGCAGGATGCGCTCCTCACGGAATTTCCGTGCCGCCAGTTCGGTGAGCCAGGGCGAGCGCTTGACGTGCAGGTCATAGAGGCGCCAGGCCACGGCTGAAAAGCCGAGGCTGAGCAGGCAGGTCGCGAACATCATCCGGCGAAACAGCGGACGATCGCGGCGAAGTTGGGACTGGCTGGGCAGGGGAGTCACAGCGTGGGGGCGGCGGCCTGGGCGGGTTCGCTGCGGCGGAGGTGGATGATGGCGTTGGCGTCGGGCAGGATGGGCTGCAGCCAGGTGCCCTTGGCCTGCAGCAGCGGCTGCACGCGCTGGCTGTCGAGCAACTGGGCGATCTTGCGTTCCAGGCCGGTGATTTCGATGTCGAGCAGCTTCATTTCCTGCTCGACCTGGCGCTGCTGTTCGGCCAGGGCGGTGACGCGGTTCTTGTTCACGACCACGCTCAGCGCGACCATCAGCAGGGCGCCACAGATCAGCAGCGCCGCGGTGAGCCACGGGATGCTGAAGCTGCTGCGATGGCGCTGGTTTCTCATGCGGACAGGCGTTCGACGGCGCGCAGGCGGGCGCTGCGGGCGCGCGGGTTGAGTTCAAGTTCGGCGGCCGAGGCTTCGACCGGCTTGCGGGTGAGCAGCCGCGTCAGGCAGTCCGGATTCGGACGCGGCTCGGGCCACTCGGGGCGGTCCAGGTAGGGCGCACTCATCGCCTGGAAGGCCTGCTTGACGACGCGGTCCTCGATCGAGTGGAAGGTGATCACGGCCAGGCGGCCGCCGGGCTTCAGCCAGTGCGGCGCCGCCTGCAGAAATTCACGCAGCGCGGCAATCTCCTGGTTGGTTTCGATGCGCAGGGCCTGAAAGGTCAGGGTGGCGGCATGGCGGCGGCCGTGCTTCGGGCAGACGCGCTCGATCATGCCGGCGAGTTGCAGGGTGGTGGTGAAGGGGCGCTTGGCGCGGTCGTGCACGATGGCGCGGGCGATGCGCCGGGCCTGCGGTTCCTCGCCATACTCGCGCAGCACCCGCTCCAGTTCCTCCTGCGGGTAGGTGTTGACGATGTCCGCCGCAGTCAGCGGCGAACTCGTGTCCATGCGCATGTCGAGCGGGCCGTCCTTGGCGAAGGAGAAGCCGCGCTCCGGCGCGTCGAGGTGGCGGCTGCTGACGCCGATGTCGATGAGCATGCCGTCGAAGCGGCCGATGCCTGCCTCGCCAAGGACCTGGGCGAAGTTGCGAAAATTGCCGCGCAGGGCGCAGAAGCGGTCCTCGTAGGGTTTCAGGCGCGTGCCGGCATGCGCCAAGGCTTCATCGTCCTGATCCATCGCCACGACACGGGCACCGTGCTGGAGCAGGGCCTCGGTGTGGCCGCCACCGCCGAGGGTGCCGTCAAAGATCAGCTTGGCCGGGGCGGGCTGCAGAACGTCGAGCACCTCCTGCAGCAGCACCGGCTGATGGTAAAAGGGCAGGGCGCGATTTCCGGGATCGGCCGGCGGTTCGGCGGGGTCGCTGTTGCCGGGACGCGAGGTCGACTTGCCGCGCCCCCAGGGCATCTGCTCATCCATGGCCTCCGTGGTGCCAAACCAGGGCCAGCCGCCGACCTGGAACAGGCCTGGCCAGCGGCCCTTCGAGCGTTTTTGCCGCGCTTCCGGCGTGCCGTTCCATGGGAAGGCACGCCAGGAAAACAGGGCAAGGCTGGGAGCGGATGCGGGCATGGGACACCTGACGGGGCAGGTAGGACGGGAGATTGCCGGCAGCAAATGATATTCCACAAATGCTGCTAATTAAGATAACTTTATTATCTGGAAGCAGGTAGAATGGCAATGCTGGATTTGCACTTTTTTCGCTGGCGCACGCTGGAGAAGCGCTGTTCGAAAAAACAGTTTCTTTGCGTGGCGGATCCGGTTTCACCCCGCCTGTTTTGTGCTAGTCTGTAAGTTCATGCCCAGTCCCATCCCTCTGCCCGAACTGCTCGCCCCCGCCGGCAACTGGGATTGCGCCCGTGCGGCAGTCGCCAACGGGGCCGACGCCATCTACTTCGGCCTGCCGCGCTTCAACGCGCGCCTGCGAGCCGACAACTTTTCGGCCGGAGATCTGCCGGAATTGATGCGCTTTCTGCACGGGCACGGGGTAAAGGGCTACTGCGCCTTCAATGTCCTGGTCTTCACAGGCGAACTTGCCGAGGCGGCGGAACAACTGCGCGTCCTGGAGGCCGCCGGGGTCGACGCGGTCATCGTTCAGGACCTCGGACTGGCCCGCCTGGTCAAGGCGCTGACCCCGAACCTGCGCCTGCACGCCAGCACGCAGATGACCCTGACTTCGCCCGAGGGTCTGGAGCTCGCGCGCGGACTTGGCATCGATCAGGCCGTGCTGGCCCGCGAGCTGAGCCTGCGCGAGCTCGAGCGATTTCATGCGACCGAGGATCCGGCGCTGCCGCTCGAGGTCTTTGTGCACGGCGCGCTTTGCGTCGCCTACAGCGGCCAGTGCCTGACCAGCGAGTCGCTGGGCCGGCGCAGCGCCAACCGCGGCGAGTGCGCCCAGGCCTGCCGCATGCCCTATGAAATGATCGTCGACGGCGAGAAACGCGACCTCGGCGACAAGCGCTACCTGCTCAGCCCGCAGGATCTGGCGGCGGTCGACGAGATTCCACGCCTCGTGGAACTCGGCATTCGCAGCCTGAAGATTGAGGGTCGCCTGAAGACGCCCGAATATGTGGCTGCCGTCACCCGCGTCTACCGCAAGGCGCTCGACGCCGCCCTGGCGGGGTGCCGGGAGCAGGCGGTGATCGGTGAGGAAGATCGTTACAAACTCGAGATGACGTTTTCGCGCGGCCTGTTCTCGGGCTGGATGCACGGGGTCAACCATCAGCGCCTGGTGGGCGCCCTCTACGGCAAGAAGCGCGGGGTCTATGTCGGCACGGTGCGTGCGATTCGCGCGGACGCGGTCGAACTCGACGCCGTGCCGGCGCATGTGAAGCCTGGTGACGGCGTGGTGTTCGAGAATCTGCAGGACACCAATGACGAGCAGGGGGGGCGCATCTATGGCCTGCGCGGCCAGCGTCTCGAATTCCAGCGAGGCCGTCTGGACACGGCACGTCTGCGTGTGGGCATGCGCGTGTTCAAGACGGGCGACCAGGTGCTCGAGCAGCAACTGCGCGCGACTTGGCAGGGCGACATCCCCATGCGCCGCCGGCACCGGCTCGATCTGCGGGTCGCGGGGCGGGCGGGGGAGTCGCTGGTGCTCGAATGCCGTGACCCGGCCCTGCGCCTGGAGTCGGCCATGCCCCTGCAGGCGGCGCAGCAGCGACCGCTGACGCCGGAGCGCCTGCGCGAGCAGCTGGGCCGCCTTGGCGGCACCGCGTACGAACTGGGCGAACTCACGGTCGATCTGCGGGGGGAGGTCATGCTGCCGGTCAGCGAGCTGAACCGGTTGCGCCGAGAGCTCGTGGAACAGGTTGCCGCCCAGCCACAAGCCGCAGCGGTGGCGGTTGAACGGCCGTTCGTTTCCGTTGCCTCCATGCTGGAATCGGTGCGGCAGCGCCGGGAGGTCGGTGCCGCGTCGGCCGCACCCAGCCTGCATGTGCTCTGCCGCGACGTCGCGCAGATCGACGCCGCCCTCGCCGCCGGCGTCACGCGCTTGTATGCCGACTTTGAGGACATCCGCCAGTATGGCGACCTCGTCGAGCGCGTGCGCGCCCACGGCGGTGCCGAGATCTGGCTGGCGACCCCGCGCATCCAGAAATCGGGGGAGGCCGGCTTCTTCAAGCTGATCTCCCGTGCCCGGCCCGATGGCGTGCTCATCCGCAACCTTGGTGCGATCGCTTTTTTCCGCGGCGAGGACCTGCCGGTCACCGGCGATTTTTCGCTTAACGTCGCCAACCCGCTCACGGCGGAATTTCTCAAGGACACCGGCCTGCAGCGCCTGACGGTCAGTTACGATCTCAACATCGAGCAGGTGCTCGACCTGCTGCGCGCGGCGCCGCCGGAGTGGTTTGAGCTGACCCTGCATCAGCACATGCCCATGTTTCACATGGAGCACTGCGCCTTCGCCGCCTTCTTGTCGGACGGCACCGACTTCACCAACTGCGGTCGACCCTGCGAGAAGCACCGCGTGCGCCTGCGCGACCGGGTTGGCATGGAGCATCCGCTCAAGGCTGACGTCGGCTGCCGCAACACCCTCTTCAATGCCGTCGCCCAGACCGGTGCGCAGTTTTATGACGAACTGCTCGCCGTGGGGTTGCGCACCTTCCGGGTCGAGCTGCTTGAGGAGGCGGCGGTCGAGGCCGGCCAGGTCATCCGCGCCTACCAGGATCTGCTGGCGGGACGCCGTCGCGGCGCCGATCTCTGGCGCGACCTGCGCGCCCAGTCACAACTCGGGGTCACCCGTGGCACGCTGGCGGAGTTGGTTTAGCGCGAGGCCTGCGGGCCGGGATCGCGGCCGAAGAGTTTGCGCACGAGGGTCATGACCTTGTTGCGGCGCACGGGTTCAAGTCCGGCAGGACGATTTTTTTCCTGGGTGATGAAGGCGGCGGTTTCGGTGGCAAAGGGGCTGGAACCGGCGGCATCCTTGACGCTGGGCGGCAGGTCGTGCATGCCTTCGACGATGCGCGGCTGCAGCATGATGAGCAGTTCGCGGCGTGAAACGCTGTCGGAGCGCGAGCCGCTCAGGTACTTGAGCAGGGGGATCTCCGAGAGGATGGGCACACCGCTGCGGCCAAGGCTCTTTTCCTCGCGGATGAGGCCGCCGAGAATGACGGTGTCCATGTTCTTGCACATGACCGTGGTGGTGAGTTCCTGCTTGGTGAGGATGGGGTAGGGGTTGTCGGCGATGGTGGTTTCGCCGGCCTGCTCGCTGTTTTGCTGGGAGATTTGCAGGGTGAGCTCGTCTTCGGAATTGATCAGGGGCACGATGTTGAGGCTGAGCACGACATCCTGGTACTGGACGTTGGAAAGCAGGCCGGTGCCGGTGGTGCCGCCGCCGATCAGGCCCTGGGTGGAGCTGGCGATGGGGAAGGACGAACCGCTGCTGATGCTCGCCGGAGTGTTGTTCATCGTGAAGACCGTCGGCCGCGAGATGACCTTGAAGTCGGTGTTCTCGTTGAGCGTCTGCACGATCAGGTCGAGCCCCTCGCGCACGCCGCCGTAGAAGGTCAGGGCATTGCCCGAGGCGGCTGCCGCGGCGGCGCTGACCGCGCTGCGCGGGTCGAGCACGGTCTCACCCACCGACGGGATGCCGCTGCTGCTGCCGAACTGGCCGAACAGACCGCGCTTGGCGGTGGTGTCGGTGCCGTTCTTGCGGGCGCGGAAGATGGTTTCGATGGCCCAGCCCAGGCGGTCCCGCACCTGGTAATCGCCGATGACGGCGGAGATGACGATCTGCTGCGGGCGACGGTCGAGTTCGTCGAGGATCTCGTTGAGCACACGCAGGTGCTCGGGCGGACCGGAGGCGAAGATGGAGTTGGCGACCGGGTCGCTGATCAGCAGGGTTTTGCCGACGACGAGCGAGCGCGGGCCGTTGTTGGGGCGGATCGGCTGCAGGTTGGCGCCACCGAAGCCGCCGCCACCGCCGCCGAGACCACCGCCGCCAAAGCCACTGCTGCTGCCAAAACCACTGTTGCCGAAGCCGCTGTTGTTGCTGTTGCCGAACAGGCCGCCGCTGGTGGTCGTGCCTGTGGTGTTGGTCGTCGAGTTGTTGTTGTTGGGCTGGCCGAGGCTGTTGACCAGGCCGCCGCTGCCGGTGGAACCGGAGCCCTCCTCGCCGCCTTCGGTGCGGGCGATGGCGTCGCTGATGATGCCGAGCGCCGCTTCGACGCCGAGGTACTTCAGGCTGCGCGAGACAAAGTTGCGAATCTCCGAGGCGGCATCGAGTTCGTCGACGAGGGCGGTGATCGTCGCCATGGTCTCCGGGCTGGCCATGACGAGCAGGCAGTTGCGGCGGACAATCGCGTGGATCTTCGGCGGCGTCTCCTCGCTGGTCGTGCCGTCGGCGGCGGGGTTGGCCGCCGGGGCGTTCATGGCGGCTGCCGGCGGCGTCGGCGCCGTCGGTTGGCCGCCGGTCGGCACCGGCACGTTGGTCGGGCGCGCAGCGCTGCCGCCGCCCGGTTTTGACTCGCCCAGGCCGAGGATTTCATCGAGCGCCTTCTTCACGTCCTCGGCGTCGGAGCGGGTGAGCTGAATCGTTTTGGAGACGGTGGTTGCCGGCTTGTTGTCGATGCGTTCGAGCAGGGCCAGGATGGAGCGGATGGTGTTGCTGTTCTCGGTGATGATGAGGGCCTTGGCGTTCGGCACCGGGGTGATGACGCCGTAGCTGTGGCGCGGGATCACCTGGTCGATCGCCTTGACCGCGTCCTCGCCGCTCAGGTACTTGAGCAGGGCGACGTAGCTGACCACCTGATCGGTCTCCGGCAGGTCGGCGGCCGATTCATAGAGCGGCGCGCCCTCGGTCTGCGGCTTCTTGGCGTCGAAGGCGAGCAGCTTGACCATGCCCTCGCCGGCCGGAACGAAGGAGTAGCCGTTGAGCAGCAGGCTCTTCTCGATGAACATGATGGCCTTGTCCTTGGGCAGTTCGCCGGTGGTCTCGATCGAGACGGTGGCCTGCTCGGCATTGGCATCGCGGATGATTTTCAGGCCGGTCAGATCCTCATAGACGAGCAGGATCTGCGAGAGCGGCGTGTTGGGGAACTGCAGTTCGACGCCGCCGCCGGGCTTGATCGCCTCCTCCGGGCGGATGGCCGTGCGTTCGGAGGGATCGGTGCCGGCCGCGCCGGGGCGGGCGGCGGGTCCCGCCGGCGTGCGGGCCGGCAGGGTCGGGCGCGCGGCGTTCGGGCTGGCCGGGCGCTGGCCCTGCTGCGGGATCTGCGTGAAGGCAGGGGCCGTCAGCAGGCCGAGGACGAAAAGAAGGCGAAGGTTCATGGCGGTCAGGGCGCGGGCTTCGGGGACACGGTCGGCGGCGGGATGAGCTGGCGACGGCGGGAGATCGAGGGAGGCGTCACCGCGGGTGCGGCAGTTCCTGCGGCAGTGCCGGGGCGGGTGAGGGTGCGGCCTGGAACACTGCCGCTGGCGCTGACCGGTACGCCAGGCTTGGCGGGTGCAGCGCCGGGCTGACCCGCTTGGCCGCCTTGGGCGGCATCGCCCTGGCGAAGGGTGTTGTTGATGGTCACCGGCTTGGAAACGAGGGCGTCGTCGTACTTCAGCTCGGCGGATTGGTTGCCCTTGGCGACAATGACCGAGGCCTCGTTGCGGTTGCGGTTGAACTTGGCTTCCACGAGCTGGAACTCGCCGCTGCTGTCCTCGTTGGAGACGCGCTGGAACTCGTTGGTCTGCTTGTTCTGCAGGGTGACGGTGATCTTGCCGCTGGGGCTGCGGTACATGCCGGCCAGGGCCCAGTCCTGGGCGAAGGAGACGGTGGTTTGCGCGACGGCCGCTGTTTTCAAAAGGAAGGGATTTTTCGACCAGGCCTTTTCATAACGCGTGGGTTCGAAGGCGCGGGGGATGGCGTCGCTGTCGGTCCTGGGTTCCGCGGCCGGCTGGGGGGCAGATTCGGCAATGGACTCGGCCGCGGAGGCGTCGGCGGGCGGGGCTTCCGGTGGACGGTCCGGGCCGGTGTCCTGGGCCAGGAGGCCGGCGGCGGCGAGCAGGGGCAGAAGTTGACGGAACGGGGTCATGAGGGTGGCAGGCGGAACCACTTCTGCAGGTTCATGTTGACGATGACTTCGGCGGTGTCCTCCTCGTTGGGCGTCATCGTCAGGGCGGGGATGCTCAGGAAGGTTTCCGGCTGCTGCAGTTCGTGCAGCCAGCGGTTCATCGCCTCCCAGGTGGCGCGTGCCTCGACGTTCATGTTGGCCGAGGTCAGGCCCGGGCGTTCACTGGGCGCCACCGGCTGGTTCTGGGTGAGCGTGACGCTGTGCTTGGCGGCACTGCTCTGAATGAGTTCCAGCAGGCCGAGGTCGGCCTCGCTGCGGCGGGTGTACAGCGGCTGCTTTTCCTCGAGCCAGGCCGACCGCTCCTGCCAAAAGGCCTGCTGGGCGAGCAGGTCATCGGCCTCCGCGCGGCGTGCCTGCACTTCCAGGCTGCGGGCGTCGACCCGCAGCTTCCAGGCCTTCAGCTGGGTCAGGCCGATGAAGGCGCCGCCGACGGCGATGACGGCGCCGAGGATGAGGGCGAGACGCTGTTCGCTGGCGGTCATGGCGCGGTTTCCTCCAGGGCGACCTCGGGATCGGGTTCACGCGCCTCGGCGCGGAAGGTGGCCCGGCCGTCGGGCAGGTTCGTCGGTTGCGGGAAATCCCAGGTCCAGCGTTGGAAGGCCTCGGCGCCGACCAGCTTGTCGCGGAACTCGATGCCGTGGCCGAGGCTGGAGGCTTCGCCGTCGAGCACCATGCCATCCTCGCGCACTTCGAAGCGGGTGATGCGGATGCCTTCCTCCGGCAGCAGGGAGACCAACTGGAAGAGCGCCTCCACCGGGTAGAACTCCGGATTCACCGCCGTGCGCATGTCGTCCCAGGCGCTGCGGGCGTCGCGGATCGCCGCCAGTTCGGGTTCAAGGGCGTCGAGGCGGGCTTGCTCGCGGCTGAGCGACTGGTCGCGCAGGGCGACCCGGGCGGCGAAGGCGCCGAGGGCGGCGACCAGGACAAAGACAAAGGCGAGGGCGCCGAGGGTGAGCATGCGCCGCTGGGCGCGTTCCTGGCGCTCGCGCACAATCGGTGCGGGCACCAGGCGTGAGGCGGCGGTCGGCGGCGCCGGCGCGGTTTCGCGCCGGCAGCCCACCGGCAGGTCAAGGCCATGGGCGAAATCGGCCGGCACCGCTTCGTCTTCGCCTTCCGCGACCTGCAGCACGATGCGGGTGAGGTCGGGCAGCAGGGCGGCGAGATCGAGCGCGGCGAGGATGCAGCGGATCTCGGCGGCGGCATCGGCATCGAGCTGATCGGCGGCGAGGGCCTGGCAGTGCAGGGCGCCGCCGGCCTCGTGCGGCACGGCCAGCACGTAGCGACCCTGCTCGCGCCAGAGCAGCAGTTCACCCGGCGTCAGACGCTGAAAGGCCACGGAGGGGGCGAAGCGGGCATCGCGCGCTTCGTCGAGCACCTCGGCTGGCAGCGGTGCCACCTGCAAAAAGGCGGTGGTGGCCTGGTCGCGGCTGTCGGCGCCGAGGGCAACGAGTTCAAAATCCTGCGGAGTGGCCGTCTCCGCGGCAAAACCGGCGGCTTCGAGTTCGAGCTGGGCCGCGGCTTCGCGGCGGCCGGCATCGACGCCGTGAAAATGCATGGGCACCGAGACCAGGCAACGTGCCGGCAGGGCAATCCAGTCGGCGCCACGGCGTGAGCGCTGTTCCGGCTCGGGAGCCGGCGTCGCGCCGGGGCGGGCGCGCCAGGCCTGAAACCCCGTTTCTCGGGGCACCAGCAGCAACTCGTCGGTGGGTTTCATCAGGGGGCGGTCGGGCGCAAAGTCTTAGTTTACCGGCTGGCCCGCAAAGCGCAAGACTGGAAGGAAGACAGATCGTGACGGATTCGGTTCAAATCGAAGGCCTGCCGCAGCGGCTTTTCGCGCGAAAGAAGCCGCCGCGGCAGGGGTACCCTACTGCCCGCCCTCGGGCGGTCCGTCACACTTTTTTCCATCCATGACTTCCCGATCCGAATCCTGCCGCTGGGGCATCCTCGGTGCCGCCTTCATCGCCCGCAAGAACTGGCAGGCCCTGCGCGACGCCGGCAACGCCGAACTCATCGCCGTCGCCAGCCGCGACCTGCGGCGCGCGCGCGTTTTCATCGACGAATGCCAGGCGAGCGCGCCGCAGCCGCGGCCGCCCGAGGCCATGGACAGCTACGAGGCCCTGCTGGCGCGGGACGACATCGATGCGGTCTACATCCCGCTGCCCACCGGCCTGCGCCGCGAGTGGGTTCTGCGCGCGGCTGCCGCCGGCAAGCATGTGCTGGTGGAAAAACCGGTCGGCCGCGAGGCGGCGGAGGTGGCCGAACTCATCGCCGCCTGCGAGCGTCACGGCGTCCAGTTCATGGACGGCGTCATGTTCATGCACGGCGCCCGCCTGCGCCGTCTGCGCGAGGTGATTGGGGCCGAGGTCGGGCCGGTGCGCCATGTCAGTTCGCAGTTCAGCTTTCGCGGCGATGAGGCCTTCCTGCAGTCGAACATCCGCGCCCAGGGCGATCTCGAGCCGCTCGGCTGCCTCGGCGATCTCGGCTGGTACTGCCTGCGTTTCACGCTCTGGGCCTGCGACTGGGCGGAGCCGGTGCAGGTGAGCGGCCGGGTACAGCGGGCGACCGCCGACGGCGTGCCGCTGGAGTTTTTCGGCGCGCTGGTTTTTGCCGATGGGGTGTCGGCCTCCTTCCACTGCAGCTTCACCGCCGCCCATGCCCAGTGGGCCGCGGTCAGCGGTGAACGCGGCCTGCTGCGGGTGGACGATTTTGTCCTGCCCTACGCCGGTGAAGCCCCGCGCTTCAGCGTCACCCACAGCGAGTTTGTGCTCGAGGGTTGCCGCGCCGACATGCGCGCTGGGCGCAGCGAGGCGACCGTGGACGAGCCCGCCAACAACGCCCCCGGGTCGCAGGAATCCGCCATGTTCCGCACCTTCTCCAGCCTGGTGCTGGAAGGGCGGCGCGACCCGCACTGGCCGAGGATCAGCCTGCTCACCCAGCGCGTGCTCGACGCCTGCCTGGCCTCGGCGCGCGACGGCGGTGTCTGGCGCGGCCTGGCCTGAAGACCGGGCGCGGGATCAGCGGGCGCGCTTGGCGAGCTCGTTGTACTTTTCAACCAGCTCGTTGAACTCGCGGGTGCGGTCGTTGAGGCGGCGGATCGCGTCGTCGCGCTCGCCGGCGAGGCGGCGCAGTTCGGCGTTGGCCTTTTCAATCGCGCTGTTCTGCTCGCTGACCAGGCTGTTGCGGTCGCGCACCGCCTCGGCGCCCTGGCCGGCGAGGTCGCGCAAGGAGGCGAGTTCGGCGGCGGCGCGCAGGTGCTCGCCGGCGAGCACGGCGATGCTGTAGCCGCGTGCCGACTGGTCGAGGGTCAGCGCCTGCACCTGCTCGGTGGCGTCGAGCAGGGCGGCCTCGGTCTGCGCGCGCAGGTCGGTCAGGCGGGCGATCTCGATTTCATAGCGCAGGGCCTTTTCCTCGAACTCCACGCGCTTGCGGTTTTCCTCGGCGAGCTGGCGGGCCAGGTCGGCGAGGGCGCTGCGCAGCCGGTGCTCGCGCTGCCATTGCGCGATGCTGACCGCACACAGGCCGAGCGAGATGAGGACGAGCAGGGCCAGCAGGAATCGCTTCATGGGGCGGTGGGGCGGCCGGTCTCGGTGGCGCGGACGTTGAAGGCGACCTTGCTGAAGCCGGCGCGGCGGACGGTGTCGAGGGCGCGCACCATGTCGGCGTGGCGGGTGTCGGCATCGCCGCTGATGTACACCGGCGTCTCCGGCGCGGCGGCATGGCGGGTGGCGAGGGTGCGCTCGAGGTCGGGCAGGCTGACCGGATTGGTGTCGAGGTAAAAATCACCGCCGGCGCTGACCGCGAGGTTGATCATGTCGGGCTTGAAGTCCGCCTGGCTGGCGGCGGCGACCGGCAGGTTGACCTTGATGGTCTGCTGCTTGGTCATCGTCAGGCTGACCATCATGAAGGAGGCGAGCAGGAAGAACATGACATCGATCAGCGGGATGATCTCCAGCCGGGTCTTCTTGTGCGGGATGGGGGAGTGAAGCTTCACGGGCTGCTTCAGGGTTTGCCGACCTTGTCGAAGCCGTGCTGGGCGGCGAGGATGAGGACGTTGTTGGCGGCGGCCTCGAGTTCGAACTGCAGGCGGGCGAGACGGCTGTGGAACCAGTTCATCGGCACGAGGGTGGCGATGGCGATGCCGAGGCCGGCGGCGGTGGCGATGAGGGCCTCGCCGATGCCGCCGGTGACTTTTTCGACGGCCAGCTCAGCGCCGCCGATCGAGCTGAAGGAGCCCATGATGCCGGTGACGGTGCCGAGCAGGCCGAGCAGCGGGCCGAGCGTGACGACCGTGTCCATGGCGCCAAGGAAGCGGCCGGCGCGCTGCAGTTCGTGGCCGGCGGCGACCTCGAGCGCGCCCTGCATGGAGCTGTGCGGATGCTTGAGCCCGTGGTGGATCATGCGCACGACCGGATCGGTGCCGGTCGACGAGCGTTCGATGGCGCGGGCGAGGTCGCCGGCCTCCAGCGCGGCATAGACCTCCTCCTGCTGGCGCGCGTTGCGGCGGGCGGTCAGGCGCAGCCACCAGAGCAGGCGCTCGACCAGCACGCAGACGGCGAACAGGGCCACCACCAGGATGGGGTACATGATGGGGCCGCCTTTGACGATGAATTCAACGACGGCATTGGCTTGCAGCGGGACGAGGGGCATGGGGGTGGGGGAAAGAGAGCGGCGCTTAGCGCAGCTTGAAGACGATCGGCAGCTTGAAGCTGCGCGCCTCGCCAGGCGGGAAACGCCAGTTGCGGCGCACCCAGCCGGCGGCGTAGTTGTCGAGCTCGGAGTAGCCGGTGCTGCCGGCCACCACCGCGCTTTCGACGGCACCGGCGGCATTGACGAGAATGGTCAGCAGGACCGAGCCCTGGATGCCGCGCGAGCGGGCGAAGGAGGGGTAGGGAGGCGAGGGGAAGCGGCCGCCACCGCCGCCGGCGCCGACCATGCCGGTGCCGGGTGAGCCCCCCGTGCCGCCGGTGGCGGCGGTCGTGGCCGGGCGACGGGCGGTGCGCGTCGGCTGCGCCGGAGCGGGCCGCGGTTTGGGCTGCGCCTTGGGCGCCTCGACAGGCGTCAGGGCCGTCTCCAGCTTGGGTGCGGCGGGCACGGTGAACAGGTCCTCGGTCACCAGCGCGGGCACGAGTTCGGGCAGGTCGGTCAGCTCCGGCGGCAGTTCGACCGGCGTCGGCATCTCCAGCGGCACGTCGATGGGCTCGCTGACCGCGGTTTCCTCCACCGTCTCCAGGGCCTGGAGTTCGGCCATCGTGGTTTCCTGGCTGGCCAGTTCCTGGCCGGCGGGCAGGCCGGCGCTGCCGAGCTCAATCGTGAAGGAACCGTCCTCGCGTGCCAGGCCGGCGAGACCGACCAGCAGGAAGCTGCCGGTCACTGCCGCCAGCCAGGCAAGCGGCGCAAAACTTTCCTCACGGTTCAGGAAGCGCCAGCTCGCGGCGGTCGACAGACTGCCCTGGCGTGCTGCTGCGCGTGCCCCGGGCACGGCCAGCAGGGCGGAGGCGGGAACGGCGAGGTGCGACATGGGTGAGGGTGTGGAATTCTGGCGTGAGAACGCAGGCCGTCAAGAGGTTATTGCGACGCATTCTCACATTTCGCCAAATTGGCACAAGGACTGCCAGTTTTCGCAGGCAAGCGGCAAGTTGGGCAGGCGTGCGGGCGATTTGCAGCGTAACTCGCCACCATGTCCATCACCACGCGCAAGGGAGATTCCGGAGAAACGGATTTGTTGTTCGGCTGCCGACTGTCGAAGTCGCATCCGCGCGTGCATGCGCTGGGGGCGGTCGATGAGCTCAACGCCGCGCTCGGACCGCTGCGGGTGACCGCCCGCCGCGCGGAGACACGGGACTGCGTGGCGCAGGTGCAGCCCTGGTTGATCACCCTCATGGGCGAGCTCGCGACCCCGCCGGGCGAGGAGGCCAGGTACGCCGCCACGCATCCGGTGTTCGACGCCGGCAAGACGGCCTGGCTCGACGAGCGTGTGGCCTGGCTGGAGGCCTCCGGCGCGCTGAAATTCCAGGGCTGGGCCCTGCCCGGCGAGGCGGGGGTGCTGTCCGGCGCCTTTGCCGATGTCGCCCGCACCGCCTGTCGTCGCGCCGAACGCGTGGTGATCGACCTGTCCGGCACGGTCCAGGAGGTGCCGAATCCGGAGATTGTGCGCTTCCTCAACCGCCTGGCCGACGTGCTCTGGTTGCTGGCGCGCTGGGAGGAGCGCGGGGAAGAGGTCAAAGGCGTGCCGGCCTGAGCGGCCGGACGGCGGGGCCGTCCGGCGCGCGGTCAGGGGATCAATCGACCGCCGGGTTGTCGTCCTCCGGGGGCTCGGCGTTGGCGGCGTCTTCCGCCGGTGTCACGTCGGTCGGCGCGGCGGTGGCTTCATCCTCCGGGGTTTCTTCGGCAGCTTCCTCCTCCTCTTCGGCGACGACGGTGGCGACGTCCTGGATGAATTCGCCGTCCTTGAGGTCCATGAGCTTGACGCCTTGGGCGTTGCGGCCGGTCTCGCGGATTTCGGCGACGCGGATGCGCACGCTCTGGCCCTTGCTGGTCATGAGCATGAGTTCATCGCTGTCGGCGACCGCCAGGGCGGCGACGACCTTGCCGGTCTTCTCGGTGACGTTCATGGTGATGACGCCCTTGCCGCCGCGGCGGGTGAGGCGATATTCCTCGAACGGGGTGCGCTTGCCGAGACCGTTTTCGGAGACGACAAGCATCTGCTTGCTCGGGTCGACGGCGGTGAGCGAGACGAGGTGATCGCCCTCGTCGATGCGGATGCCGCGCACGCCGATGCTGTTGCGGCCGACCGAGCGGATGTCGTCCTCCTCGCAGCGCACGCAGAGGCCCTCGTGGGTGGTCATGCAGACCTGGCTCTGGCCATCGGTGAGGATGACCTGGACGAGGTCGTTGCCCTCCTCCAGGTTGATGGCAATGATGCCGTCCTTGCGGATGTTCTTGAAGGCGTCGAGGCCGGTTTTCTTGACCGTGCCGTCCTTGGTGGCGAAGAGCACGAAGCGGTCCTCGCGCCACATGCCCTCGTCCTGGGCGCCCTGGGCTTCGAGGCGGAGCACGCTGTTGATTTTCTCCTCGGGGCGCAGGTTGAGCACGTTCTTGATGCTGCGGCCCCTGCCGGTGCGCGGCGCCTCGGGCAGCTGGTACACGCGCTCGACATAGACGCGGCCGGTGTTCGTGAAGAACAGCAGGAAGTCGTGCATGTTGGCGCTGAACAGCGTCTCGACGAAGTCGTTCTTGTCCTCCTTGGTCGCCGCCTCGCGGGTTTCCATGCCCTTCAGGCCCTTGCCGCCGCGGCCCTGCAGGCGGTACTCGCTGGCGAGGGTGCGCTTGACGTAGCCGAAGTGGGTGAGGGTGACGATGTTGGCGTCGTTGGGGATGAGGTCGATCGTCTCGATGCCGCCGCCGGCGGCGTCGATGCGGGTCAGGCGCGGCGTCGCGTGCCTGGCCTTGATGGCCTGAAGTTCGTCCTTGATGATGCCGAGCACGCGCTGCTCGCGCGCCAGGATGTCCATCAGGTCGGTGATCGTGGCGAGCAGCTCGTCATAGTCCGCCTTCACCTTGTCGCGCTCCATGCCGGTGAGCTGGTACAGGCGCAGCTCGAGGATCTGGTCGACCTGGGTGTCGGTGAAGACGTAGCGGTCGCCCTGGATGCTCGGCTGCGAGCGCAGCAGGATGCCGAGGCGCATCGCCGTTTCCGTGCTGAAGGGGTAGGCTTTGAGGCCGGCGCGCGCCTCGTCGCGGTTGCGGCTCTCGCGGATGATGCGGATGAAGTCGTCGAGGTGGCCGAGGGCGAGCAGGTAGGCCTCGAGCTTCTCGGCCTGCTGCTCCGCCTTGCGCAGCAGGTAGCGGGTGCGGCGGATGACGACCTCGCGACGGTGCTCGATGTAGCAGCCGATGGCGTCCTTGATGCTGAGCACGCGCGGCCGGCCGCCGTCGATGGCGAGCATGTGGATGCTGAAGCTGCTCTCCAGTGCGGTGAACTTGTACAGATTGTTCAGTACGACCTGGGCGCGGGCGTCGCGCTTGAGGTCGACGACGACGCGGGTGTTTTCGTCGGACTCGTCGCGCACCGAGGTGATGTCGGTGATGACCTTCTCGTTGGCGAGCTCGGCGATGCGCTTGACCAGCTCCGCGCGGTTGACGTTGTACGGGATCTCCGTGATGATGATCTGTTCGCGGCCGCCGTTGTCGACAATCTCCGCCTGGCCGCGCACGCGCACGCTGCCGTGGCCGGTCTCCATGTACTCGCGGATGCCGTCGAGGCCGTGGATGACGCAGCCGGTGGGGAAGTCGGGACCCTTGATGAACTGGCCGAGCTCGCCGACCGACAGCTGCGGGTTGTCGACCAGCGCGCAGACCGCGTCGACGACCTCGCCGAGGTTGTGCGGCGGCATGTTGGTGGCCATGCCGACGGCGATGCCGGTGCCGCCGTTGACGAGCAGGTTCGGGAAGGCGGCGGGGAAGACGGTGGGCTCGGTGAGGCGCTCGTCGTAGTTCGGCACGAAGTCGACGGTGTCCTTGTCCATGTCGGACATGAGCGTGCCGCCGAGCGAGGTCATGCGCGCCTCGGTGTATCGCATGGCGGCCGGCGGGTCGCCTTCAACGGAGCCGAAGTTGCCCTGCGGGTCGATCAGCGTCTCGCGCATCGCCCAGGGCTGGCCCATGTGGACGAGGGTCGGGTAGATGACGGCCTCGCCGTGCGGGTGGTAGTTGCCGGAGGTGTCGCCGCAGATCTTGGCGCACTTCATCTGCTTCTTCGGCGGGTACAGGCCCAGCTCGTGCATCGCGTAGAGGATGCGCCGCTGCGAGGGCTTGAGTCCGTCGCGCACGTCCGGCAGGGCGCGCGAGATGATGACGGACATCGAGTAGTCGAGGAAGGAGTTCTTGACCTCGTCGGCAACGGAGATGGGACGGGTGTTGGATTCTTGCATGGGGGCGGACGGCGAAGGCGTTTCGGGCGGCGGGGCGGATCAGACGTCGAGGTTGCGCACGTTCAGGGCGTTCTCCTCGATGAAGTGCTTGCGGGGTTCGACGACGTCGCCCATGAGGATGGTGAACATGCGTTCGGCCTCGTGGGCGTTGGACTCGTCGAGCTTGACCTGCAGCAGGGTGCGCCGGTTCGGATCCATGGTGGTTTCGTAGAGCTGCTTGGCGTTCATTTCGCCGAGACCCTTGAAGCGCTTGATCTCCATGCCGCGCTTGCCGATCTCCATGACCTTGTCGAGGATGCCGGGGATGCTGAACACGGGATGGACCCGGGCGTTTTCGCCGTCGCCCTCGATGACCTCGAAGAGCGGCTCGTCCTGGCTGCTGAAGTGGTGCACGTGCAGGCCGAGGTCGTGCAGCTGCTGGAAGCGGCGCTTCATGCCGTGCGCCTCATGGATCTCAATGAGCTTGGCCCGGCGGTGGCTCTTCGGCGCCGCGCCGCCCTCGGCATCCGCCTCGGGCTTGCCGAAGAGGTGCAGGTCGTGGTTCTCGCGGGCGAAGGCGGCGAGCTGCTCGTTGCCGAGGAAGTAGCGGATGCCGACCTCGTTGCCCTCGCGGATGGTGACCATATAGTGCGGCAGGTTGCCGCTGGCCTCGTCGCGCGCCTGCAGGTAGGCTTCAAAATCGCCACCGTGGCGGCGGATGATGTCGGCGAACTTGGCGACCGGCACCAGCAGCTCGAGGATGGTCTTGAGCCTGTCGTCGGCGACAACGCTGCCGTCGGCCGTGTTGCGCAGGTGGATCTCGCCGCTGCCCATCTCGAGCAGCATGGCCTCCATCTGGGCGTCGTCCTGGACGTACTCCTCGCGCTTCTTGCGGGTCACCTGGTAGAGCGGCGGCTGGGCCACGTAGATGTGGCCGCGTTTCACCAGTTCGGGCATTTGCCGGTAGAAGAAGGTCAGCAGCAGGGTGCGGATGTGCGAGCCGTCGACGTCGGCGTCGGTCATGATGACGATCTTGTGGTAGCGCAGCTTCTCGATGTTGAAGGAGCCCTCGACCTCGCTGTCGCCGCCGATGCCGGTGCCGATGGCGGTGATCATCGTCTGCACTTCCTTGTTCTGCAGCACCTTCTCCAGGCGGGCCTTCTCGGTGTTGATGAGCTTGCCGCGCAGGGGCAGGATCGCCTGGTTGTGGCGGTTGCGGCCCATCTTGGCGGAGCCGCCGGCGGAGTCGCCCTCGACAATGAAGAGCTCGGTCTTGGCCGGGTCGCGCTCGGAGCAGTCGGCCAGCTTGCCGGGCAGGCCGCCGCTGCTCATGGCGTCCTTGCGGATCGCCTCGCGGGCGCGCCGCGCCGCCTCGCGCGACTTGGCGGCAATGATGATGTTCTCGATCACCGTCACCGCCGCCGCCGGGTTCTCGTCGAAGTGGCGCATCAGGCCCTCGTAGACGATCGAGTTGACCACGCCCTCGACCTCGCCGTTGACCAGCTTGACCTTGGTCTGCGAGTTGAAGCGCGGGTTCGGCAGCTTGACGCTGAGCACGCAGATCAGGCCCTCGCGGCAGTCGTCGCTCTCGATGTCGGGCAGCTTGTCCTTGAAGCTTTTCGGGTTGCCGGCGATGTAGGCCTTCACCGCCTTGGTCAGCGCCGCCTTCAGGCCGCTGTAGTGGGTGCCGCCGTCCGGGTTGGGAATGGCGTTGGCAAAACACAGGGTCTGTTCGTTCAGGCCCTTGTTCCACTGCAGCACGCAGTCGACCAGGATGAACTTCTTCCTGTCGTCGATCATCACCTCGCGCCGCCCGGCCAGGGCGATCGGGTCCGGGTGGATCTTGTCCTTGTCGGCGCCGAGCTCGCGCACGAACTGCTTCACCCCCTCCTCGTAGTACAGCACCTCCTGGCGAGGGGCCTCGCCGCGCTCGTCGACCAGGGTGATGCGGATGCCGGGGTTGAGGAAGGCCAGCTCGCGCAGGCGGGTGAGCAGGCGCTCGAAGACAAAGGTCGTGGTGATCGTGAAGATCGTCGCGTCCGGGTAGAAGGAGATCTTGGTGCCGGTGACCGACGGATCGTCGAGGTCGCCGAGCACGGTCAGCGGCTCGGTCGTCTTGCCGCGCTCAAAGCCGATGGCGTGGATCTTGCCGTCGCGGAAGACCTCGCACTTGAACCAGTCGGAGAGGGCGTTGACGCACTTGGCGCCGACGCCGTGCAGGCCGCCGGAGAATTCATAGGCGCCGTCGCCGAACTTGCCGCCGGCGTGCAGGCTGGTCAGCACCAGCTCGACCGTCGGGATGCCCGCCTTCGGGTGCATCTCGACCGGGATGCCGCGGCCGTCGTCCTGAATGCTGATCGAGCCGTCGGAATGAATGCTGATCCAGATGTTCCTGCAGTGGCCGGCGAGGTGCTCGTCGATCGAGTTGTCGACGACTTCAAAGACGCAGTGGTGCAGGCCGCGCTCATCGGGGTCGCCGATGTACATGCCCGGCCGGAGTCGGACGGCTTCGAGGCCCTCAAGCTTCTGGATTTGGTCGGCGCCGTAGGCCTGGTCGGCGGCCACAGCGGTGAGGTTTGATCCGATGGAATCAAAGGTTTCTTCTGACATGGAGGATGTGCGGGTTGTCCATCGCCTGAATCCGTCCAAAAGACCGCTCCGGAAACGTGCTCGATGGGCTGACCTGCAGGCTAGCAAGCCCCCCCTGCCTGCCAAGGCTTTTTCTGGCGAAATCGACGGTTTTTGGGTGCAAGAACCGGCGGTTCGCGGCAGCGTGACGACATGGATTCCTCCGGCCTGCACCCCCTTTTCGATCTGGTTGTCCTCGGCGGCGGCAGTGCCGGCTACGCCGCCGCCCGCACCGCCCACGGACTTGGCCTGAGCGTGGCGGTGGTCGACGGCGCCGACGAACTTGGCGGCCTGTGCATCCTGCGCGGCTGCATGCCCAGCAAGACCCTGATCGAGTCGGCCGAACGCAATCTGACCCTGCGCCGCGCCGTCGAGTTCGGCCTGACCGCCCGCCCCGGCCCGCCCGACCTGCGCGCGATCCGTGACCGCAAGCGCGTGCTGATCGACGACTTTGCCGGCTACCGCCGCGGCCAGCTGGAGGACGGTCGCTTCACCCTGCTGCGCGGCCGCGCCGGCTTTGTCGATGCCCACACCCTGCGGGTCGAGCCGCGCGATGATGGCGCCGCCTTTGAGGTGCGCAGTCGCAGTTTCTGCCTGGCCACCGGTTCGGTCGCCAACCTGCCGCCCGTGCCCGGCCTGGCGGAAACGGGCGTCTGGACGAGCGACGACGTTCTGGATGCGGCCGACCTGCCGGAGTCCTTCCTGGTGCTTGGCGGCGGCGCCATTGCCCTGGAAATGGCGCATTACCTGGAGGCCATGGACCGGCGCGTGACGATCCTGCAGCGCGGCACCCAGTTTCTGTCCGGGGTCGACCCCGAGTGCGGCGAGGCGGTGGTGCAGGCCTTCCGAGCGCGCGGCATCGACTGTCGCCTCGGTGCCCAGGTGCGTCGGGTCGGTCGCAGCGGGGACGGTCGCAAGTGGGCGGAATTCGGGCAGGGCGTCGAGCTCCACCGCGTCGAAGCCGCTGAAATCCTCGTGGCGCTGGGGCGGCGCCCCGCCACCGACGGCCTTGGTCTGGAGGCGGCCGGCGTTGTCCTCGATGGTGCCAAGGTGCGGGTCGCGCCGACGATGCAGACCTCCCAGCCCCACATTTTCGCCGCCGGTGATCTCTGCAGCCCGCTCGATGTCGTGCACATCGCCATCCAGCAGGGCGAGGTCGCGGCCCGCAACGCGGCGCGCCTGCTGCGCGGCGAGGCCGTCGAGGAAGAGGTCGACTACCGCCTGCGCCTGTTCGGTGTCTTCAGCCATCCGCAGGTGGCGGCGGTCGGCGCCAGCGAAGCGGCCCTGCGCGAGGCCGGTGTGCCCTATGTCGCCGCCAGCTACCCGTTTGCCGACCACGGCAAGTCGATGTGCATGGGCGAGACGGGGGGCTTTGTCAAAATGCTCGCCCATCGCGCCACCGGTGAGATCCTTGGCGCCTGTGTCGCCGGTCCGCACGCCACTGAACTCATCCATGAAGTCGTCGTGGCCATGCATCACCGCGGCACGGTGCAGGATTTCCTGACCATTCCGCACTACCATCCGACGCTCAGCGAGATCTGGACCTACCCGGCGGAGGAGTGTGCCGAAAGCGTGGGGATTTAAGCTTCAAAATTGAAGGTTTAAGTTCCCAAGCGGCTCACTTCTTCTCGTCCCAGATGAAGTGATCGAGGCGGATCTTGGTGGCGCGTTCGGCGGCCTCGGCGGCGCGTTCGCCGCGCGGGCGACCGAGCGTTTCCGCGAGGCGGGCGGCGGATTCCCACTGGCGGGAGGCTTCCAGCAGTTCGATGCCGAAGAAGCCGGCGCGGTAGAACCAGCGGAACTCGGCAGGATTGGCCGGGCCGCCGATGGGGGCGTTGTTGACGACCTCATGGCAGGCTTCCAGAGCCTCGGTGGTGCGACCCGCGGCATGCAGCACGGTGGCCAGGGTGTGGCCGGCGCGGGCGCGCCAGAGATAGGGCAGCTCGTCGCCGGCCAGGAAGTCGCGCAGGGTGCTGACCGCCTCGTCCAAACGCTCCGGGTGTGGGCGTCCGAGCAGCATCAGCAGCTCGGCCTTTTCGCAGGTGAGCTGGCGGCGCATTTCCACGGGCAGATCCTTTTCCAACAGCAGGGTTTCGAGCAGGTTGAGAGCCTCGGCTTCGCGACCGGCAAGCCGTTTCACCTGCGCCTGCTGGTGGCGGGCGGCGAGGCCGAGCGGGCCGCCGCGTTCGGCGAGTGTCTGCCAGAGTTCGAGCGCCGCGGTCTGCCCTTCCTCGGTGAGGGTTGCGGAGGCGGACAGGGCGGCGAAGTACAAGGCGCTGTCGGCGTAGGGCGACTCCGGGTGCTCCTGCGGCAGCAGTTCGAATTCGGTGCGCGCCGCCGCAAAGTTCTCCAGGCGGAAAAAGGCGTCGCCCATTTTCATGCGCACCTCGTCGGCGCGCTCAGCTTCCGGCCAGGTCTTCAAAAAGGCGGCGCCCTGTTCGGTGAGCGCCTTCAGCTCGCCGCGGCGGTCGAGCAGCCAGAGCCGGGTGAGGGCGATGCGCTGGCGCTGCACCTCGTCGAGGCCGGGCAGGACATCGGCCTGGGCGAGGGCTTTTTCGGCCATGGCGAAGTTGGCCGGTGCGGCCAGCATGGAGAGTTCGGCAAGGGCCAGGCAGGCCTCGAGGGCGCGCGGGTGGTTGACGTGGTTCTGCAGGAATTGGTTGAGGCCGGAGGCGGCCCCGGGTTGACCACCTGCCGCCAGCGCCAGGGCGCGGTCGAGCTCGAGGTCAGCGGCGCTGTCGCCGGCCTTGCGCCCCGCCTCGGAGCCGGCGCTGACGATCTGCAGCTGGCCGAGCAGACCCTGGTAGAGCGCAAACTCGCCGGCGCGCAGGGCGGCGATGCCGGCATTGTACAAGGCGGCGCGACGGCCGGCCAGCGTGGCGGCGGCGTCGGCCGCCGCCTGGAACAGGGTGGCCGCCTCGGCATACTCGCCGCGCACGAAGCGGCCGCCCGCCGAGACGAAATCGAGGAAGGCCGGGCCGCTTTCCTCGAAGCGCTGGCGCCAGCGCGCCGCGAGAGCGGCCACCACGGCCTCGTCGCCTTGGGCGCCATAGACCTGCAGGGCCATGCGCATGGCATCGCCTTCCTGGGGATGGCCGGGCAGGCTTTCAATCATCGCCTCCAGTAGCCCGAGCGCCTCCTGGCTGCGCTCCTGGGTGTTCAACCAGCGGGCCAGCAGCAGC
This sequence comes from uncultured bacterium, assembly GCA_966252325.1. GTDB lineage: Bacteria > Verrucomicrobiota > Verrucomicrobiia > Verrucomicrobiales > Verrucomicrobiaceae > Prosthecobacter. The sequence goes on from CBINON010000006.1 coordinate 161,955, forward strand.
AGGGCGTGGCCGCGAAAAACTCCGGCTTCGGCGGCGGAGCGGGTCGTCTGGCGCGGTGCCGCACCGCTGTCGGCCACCCAGCGCAGGGCGGCATCGGGCAGGGGCGTCCCGGCTTCCGCCAGGGCGCGCGCCAGCAGGTGGAAGGCTTGCGGCCAGAGATCGCTGTGCGGGGTGGTATCGAGGAAGCTGGTCAGGCTTTCGACAGCCTCCGCGCCTTCACCCGCGCGCAGCCGGGCCTCGGCAAGCAGCAGAACACTGGCGTGGGCAAGGTCTTCGCCGCCGGTCTTTTCGGCCAGCAGGGCTTCGAGCAGGGGTTCGGCCTCGCCGGCGCGGTCGAGATCGATGAGGGCGCGGGCGCGCAAATGGCGGGCGGCGGCGGAAGGTTCCTTCTCCAGACTGGCCAGTGCCCGCGCCGGGTCGCCGCCAAGCAGCAGGGCCTCGGCAAGCAGCAGACGCGCGGGTCCGGCGATCGCGGCGTCCTTGGCTTCGGCCAAGCCGGAGGCAAGTTCGCGGGCCTGCGCAGGGTCACCCTGCTCGAGACTGAGCCGGGCCAGCAGCAACTTTTCCCGCGGCTCAGCCAGTCCCTGTTCGAGGCGACGCGCCAACACCGCCTCGGCCCGGGAGGTTTCGCCACTGAGCAGCGCGGCCTGGGCTTCCCAGTAGGGAGCTCCGGGCACTTCCTCGCGGGCGAGCAGTTCAAGGGCGCGGGTGCCATCGCCGGCGCGCACCCAGGCTTCGACCGCGAGCGCCGCGACCTGCTGACGCGCCTCGCCGGCGACGAGCTGCGGATCCTCGAGCCGGCGCGCGGCCTTGGCAGCGGCGATCAGCGGCTGACCTTCGGCCAGCGCTGTCCGCGCCGCCAGCAGGGGGTCGGCCGCCGCTGCAGGACAGGGGCAGGCCGCCGCGAGCAGCAGCAGGCAGAGGGTGCGCGAAACAGCAGGCATGAACATGCATGCTACACGGCCGCCCGGCTTTGGCCAATGGACTTTCAAGAGGGGCAAGGAACAAGGGGCAAGGTCGGCGGCGTGCATGGTTTCCCCCCGGCGCGGGTTTTGGAGCCAACTTTCAACATTAAACTTTCAACATAAAACCTGCCCCCTAGTCTCTGGAATAGCGGGCGCCATGGTGTCTCGTATCCTCATTCATGAAAGCCCTGCTTCTGCTCTCCCTTGTGCTCGGGTGTCTCGCACCCGCCTCCGCCCAGCTCAGTTTTGCCGGAGGCGCCCCGAAGCTGAAGGCGGAACTGGTCGCCGAGGTCAAGCAGGCGGTTCCCGGCCAGCCCTTCCGGGTGGCGGTGCGGCTCATCCATGAGCAGAACTGGCACACGTATGGCAAGGTCCTGCCGCCGGAAGTCATCGGCAAACCGACCACCCTCAAGTGGACCCTGCCCGAGGGCTGGGCGATGGAGGAACTGCCCTGGCCGCCGACCCATGCCGTGCCGTCCACGGACGGCAAGATGAGCGAGGGTTACGACGGCACCGTGTACCTGCCGGCCCGCCTCACTCCGGCCGGCAAGGTCGGCGACACGGCGGAGCTCGTCGTCAAGGTCGACGCCCTCGCCTGCGATCCGAAAAACTGCATGCCGGCCAAGGCCGAGGCGCGCCTGACGCTGACCCTCGCCGCCAGTGCGGAGATTGATCCGGCGGTGTCGGCGGTTTTCGCCGCTGAGTCTGGAGCTGAGAAAAAGGGCGAGCCGAAAAGCGAGTCCCCGGCCGTTGCCGCCGCCGAACCCGCCCACTCCTTCGGCGTCTACCTGCTCTTTGCCTTCATCGGCGGGCTCATCCTCAACGTCATGCCCTGCGTCTTCCCGGTGCTCGGCATCAAGATCATGAGCGTCGTCCAGCAGGCCGGCGAGGACCGCCGCCGCGTGCTGCTGCACGGCCTCGCCTACACCTTCGGCATCCTGCTCTGCTTCTGGGCGCTCGGCGGCCTGGTCATCTCCCTCGGCAAGGCCTGGGGCTTCCAGTTGCAGTCGCCCGACTTTGTCTTTGGTCTCGCCGCCTTCTTCCTCGTCTTCGCCCTCAACATGGCCGGCCTGTTCGAGATCGGCGCCTCGGCGGTCGGGGTCGGGGCCGACCTCCAGGCCAAGCAGGGCCTGAGCGGCTCCTTCTTCTCCGGTCTGCTCGCCACCGTCGTCGCCACGCCCTGCTCGGCGCCCTTCCTCGGCCCGGCCCTCGGTTTCGCCGTCACCCTGCCGGCCCTGCAGGCCCTGCTGATGTTCTCCTGCATCGGTCTCGGCCTGGCCAGCCCCTTCCTGCTGCTGTCGCTCGTGCCCGGCCTGGTCGCCAAGCTGCCGCGCCCGGGTGCCTGGATGGAAAGCTTCAAGCAGGGCATGTCCTTCCTGCTCTTCGGCACCGTCGCCTTCCTCGTCTGGGTGCTCACCGGCATGGTCGAGGGCCAGCCGCTGCTCTTCACCCTGCTCGGCCTGGTCGTCATCGCCCTCGGCTGCTGGATCTACGGCCGCTGGTCGCTGCCGCACAAATCCACCCGCACCCGCCGCCTTGCCGTCGTGCTCGCCCTGGCCGCTGTGGCCGGCGGTCTCGCCCTCGGTTGGCCGCAGGTCGAAAAAGGTGCGCCCGGCCCGGCCGGCAGCCACGTCGAGAACGGCCTGACATGGGAGGCCTGGTCGCCGGAAAAGGTCGCCGACCTGCGCGCCGCCGGCAAACCGGTGTACATCGACTACACCGCCAAGTGGTGCCTCACCTGCCAGGTCAACAAGCGCATCTACAAGGACGCCGGCCTGCAGAAACTCATCGATGACAAAAAGGTCGTGCTGCTCAAGGCCGACTGGACCAACGAGGACCCGCGCATCACCGAGGCACTGTCGGCCCTCGGCAAGGCCGCCGTGCCGGTCAACGTGCTCTACCTGCCAGGTCAAGAGGCCCCGGTGGTGCTGCCCGAGCTGCTCAGCGTCGACAACGTCTCCGTCGAGCTGGCCAAGCTGCCCTGATCACGCCGCCTGGCGGACCGCTTCCCGTTCGTAGAGCACCACGCCGACCCGCTCGATGTGGGCCACCAGCTCCAGGTGGGTCAGGCGATCGAAGTGGCAGAGATCGATCTGCCAGGGCAGCAGCAGCTCGTCGAGCTCGTTGGCGATCCGGTTCAGCGCCCGGTCGTCGAGCCGGCCGCCCTGCAGGCTCAGATCGATGTCCGAGCCGTTGCGATGGCAGCGCTTGGCGCGCGAGCCGTACAGCACCGCCCGATCCACCGCCGGATGACGGTCGAGCACCCGTTGAATCCGGTCGACGACCGGCGCCGGCAAACCGTGGCTCATGCGGCCTCCTCCCGGGCGAGCAGGCTCATGCGCTCGGCGAGCTGTTGAAAGGCCGGGAAATAGCGTTCGGCGATCGCCGCCGCGATGGTGTCGACCGTGCCGTCGTCATAGACCCGCGTGCTGCGGTTGCGATCGCGGATCATCTCCATCCACAGCTCCCCGTCCTCGATGAGTTCATGGGCAAAACCCTCGCGGGTGGCGTCGCGCGACCCATACATGCGGGCCGCCCCGCGCGCTTCCAGAAAGTCCTTCAACGTGTGCCAGGCCAGCTCGTGGGTAAACTCAAAGGCCTGCACCAGGCCCTGCTGCTCAAGCAGGCTCAGGTCGCGCTGGCGGCGCAGTTCCACGGCTGACGTCAGATGGGCCAAGGCCCTCTGATAGTTCTGCAGACGCTGCTGCCAGCGAACGTCCAGCCCATTCATAAATCCCAGTTTACCAGATCCGCCCTGGCTTGAGAAGCGAAAAGCGAGTTCGGGAGTGGTAGGGCGCCGCTGCGTCGGCGCCGTGGTCCGGGTAGGGCGCGGCGTCGGCGCCGTGATCCGGGTAGGCGCATTTGCCAAAATGCGAGGCTTGAGGGGTCGTGGTCAGGCCGTTGATCGATGATGGTTGATTGTTGATGGAGGTTCCCAGTAGGCGCCAGAATGCAATGCTCAGGGCCTTGGCCACACCCAGATCTAGGAACCGCAGATTTCGCAGATGAAGAGGTTGCGCACGGAGGACGCGAAGCCCACGGAGGGAGGATCCCGGTAGGCGCATTTGCCAAAATGCGAGGCTTGAGGGGTCGTTGATCGTGGCGGGTAGGGCGCCGCTGCGCCGGCGCAGTGGCTTCCAGGTTGGGCGCTCTGTCCCAGAGCGCCGTTCTCGCCGAAGGCAGCGCCGCCACTCCTGCCCGCCTCGGCCGCCACTAAGGCTGCACAATCACAGGCGTGCCGATTTGCACGGCGTCGAAGAAGCGCTTGGCATGGCGTCGCGGCAGGCGCACACAGCCGCTCGAGGCCGGGTAACCCGGCACCCGACCCGCGTGCAGGCCGTAGGCGCCGGTGAAGCGCAGGAAATAGGGCATGGGCACCCCCTCGAAGCGACTGCCCGGCGGTCGGCCGCCCTTGCGGACATCGACGTTTTCCACCACCACCCGGCCGTTGCGGACATAGTTGCCGTACAGGGAGGAGCGGTGGTCGCGGCTCTTTTGAATGACCTTGAAGCGGCCGACCGGGGTGTCCTTGCCCTCGCGTCCCGACGAAATGGGCGAGGTGGCGACCCGTTGGCCATGGTGATAGAGATCCGCCCGCTGCTCGCTGACTCGGACCACGATCCGGCGTCCGCGGGTGCCGCCCTGGTCCATCAGGCCACCGAGTTCCGGCACGTGGGCGCAGGAGTTGAGCAGCAGCACCAGACCGAGCAGCAGGGGCCGGGCGAGCCAGGCGGTGGCGGAACGGCAGTGGCTGTGGGGTGAGGCAGGCAGCATGGCGATGAGACGCAGGTGGGTGGCCGGGGCGGTGATCCTGACCGTGGCCGGCCAGGGGTCGAGAGGTAGAGAGTAAAGTCTTTGTCCTCCGAACCACTCCCGGCGTTGCAATTCCGGGTCCCGGGCAAGCGTACTCGCGCTCCCCTCAGGCCTCTGCCTTCTGCGAGAGGGGAGATGATAGAGGATGGTTGATGGAGGCTGAGCTCTGCCGTTCTCCGAGGTCGTCTGCCATCTGTGAAATCTGCGCAATCTGTGGACGAGAGGTGGAGATGATAGAGGATGGTTGATGGTTGATAGAGGCCGACGCAGCGGCGCCCTACCGTTTCCATCAACGATCAACCATCATCCATCAACTAGCCCCCCTTCCGGCCCTTGGCCCTCGGCGACTCCCAGGCGCGTTCGGGGTCGTGGTTGGGGTTGGGTTCGGGGAGTTGGGCGTTGACCTCGGTGAGCCAGGCTTGCAACTGTTCGCGCAGTTCGACGGCGATGTCGGCTTCGGCGTCGGCGAGATTGACGGCCTCGCCGGGGTCGCGGCGCAGGTTGTAGAGCTCAAGGCGGTCGTCCTCATGGAAGAGCAGCAGTTTCCAGTCGCCGGCGCGCAGGGCGCTGTAGGGGCTGGCGCCGCCGGGGTGGTAGTGCGGATAGTGCCAGTAAAGGGCGTCGCGCTGCAGGGCATCCTTTTGGGTGAGCAGGGGCAGGAGCGAGACGCCGTCGAAGACGATCTCGGTGCCGGGGTTGATGCCGGTGGCGGCGAGCACGGTGGGGGCGAGGTCGTAACTGATGACGGGGGTGTCGCTGGTGCTGCCGGGGTCGATGACTCCGGGCCAGGCGACGAGCAGGGGCACGCGCACGCCGCCCTCGTAGGCGCTGCCCTTGCCGAGGCGCAGGGGGCTGTTGTCGGTGGGGCCGCGGCGCCAGCCCTGGGGGCCGACGAGGTGGCTGAGGCCGCCGTTGTCGCTGGTGAAGAGGAAGAGGGTGTTGTCGGCGAGGCCGAGTTCCTGGAGCACGGCACGCAGGCGGCCGACGCTGTCGTCGACGCTTTCGACGAGGGCGGCATAGGCGGGGTCGTGGTGGTTGCCGGCAGGGCCCTTGGCGCGGTACTTGGCGATGACGTCGGCCTTGGCCTGGATGGGGGTGTGGACGGCGTAGTGGGGCAGGTAGACGAAGAAGGGCTTGTCCTTGTGCTCGCGGATGAAGCCGACGGTTTCCTCGGTGAGGCGATCGGTGAGGAACTCGCCCGCGGGTCCGTCCTTGAGGGTGGGGATCTTGTACGGGGAGAAGTAGCTGGGCGGTTGGCCGGCCTCGGAGCCGCCGAGGTTGCGATCAAAGCCGTGGACCTCGGGGCCGTCGGGACCGAGGTGCCATTTGCCAATGCTGGCGGTGGCGTAGCCGGCCTCCTTGAGGTGCTCGGCGAGGGTGGTTTCCTCCTGCGGCAGGGCCTGGGTCCAGTCGGGGATCTGCAGGCGGGCGTGCGGCCGTTGATGGCCGGCGATCCAGTCGGTGAGATGCAGGCGGGCAGGGGACTTGCCGGTGAGGACGGCGGCACGGGTGGGCGAGCAGACGGTGCAGGCGGCGTAGGCGTTGGTGAAGCGCATGCCGTCGCGGGCGAGTTGGTCAAGGTGGGGCGTCTCGTGGAACTTGCTGCCCTGGCCGGCGAGATCGGTCCAGCCAAGGTCGTCGACGAGCATGAGCACGACGTTGGGCGGCCGGTCCTGGGCAAGGGTGGAACCGGCGAGCAGGAACAGGGCGGACAGCAGCAGGCGGGGCATGGCGGCATTTCAGCCGTCGCCGGGGCGGTCGTCAAGACGCAGGGGCTGGTGCGGCGGGATAAAAACCGCGCCCGGGAGTCGTTATCTCGGCGCATGTCCCCCGGACCCCAGATCCTGCAGCAGACCACCCGCCGGCATTTCTTCAGCCAGTGTGGCCTCGGTGTGGGGTCGCTGGCCCTGGCCTCGCTGATGGCCGATCAACGCCTGCAGGCGGCGCCCGGGCCGGGGGTGACACGCGGCGGTGTGCATGTGCCGCGGGCGAAGAATGTGATCTTCCTGTTCATGGCCGGCGGGCCCTCGCAGCTGGAGATGTTCGATCACAAGCCGCGGCTGCAGCAGCTGAACGGCCAGCCGATCCCGCCGAGCTACATTGAGGGCAAGCGCTTCGCCTTCATGGACAGCAGTCACAAGGTGAACTTGCTGGCCTCGCGGCGGAAGTTTCGCCAGCACGGCGAAAGCGGGGCCTGGGTGAGCGACCTGCTGCCGCACACGGCGGGCATTGTCGATGACATCAGCATCGTCAAGACCTGCAAGACCGAGCTGTTCAACCACGCGCCCGCGAAGCTGTTCATGAACACCGGCAGCGGCCAGTTTGGCCGGCCGTCGATGGGCTCCTGGGTGACCTACGGCATCGGCAGCGAGTCGTCCGACCTGCCGGGTTTTGTGGTGTTGCAGAGTGGGCCGCGCGGACCGCGCGGCGGGGCGGTGAACTGGGGCAGTGGTTTCCTGCCGACCACCTACCAGGGCGTGCCGCTGCGCAGCCAGGGCGAGCCCATCCTGAACCTGAGCACGCCGGCCAGTGTCGATGCCCGCAGCCAGCGACGCGTCATCGATGCGGTGCGCGACCTCAACCTGAAGCGGTTGGTGGCGACCGGTGACGACGAGATTCAGACGCGCTTGAATGCCTATGAGATGGCGTATCGCATGCAGACGAGTGCGCCGGATTTGATTGACATCTCCGGGGAGTCGAAGGCGACGCTCGATCTCTACGGCATCAAGGACGCGAATGAATCCAGCTACGCCCGCAACTGCCTGCTGGCGCGGCGGCTGGTCGAGCGCGGCGTGCGTTTTGTCCAGCTCTACGACACGAATTGGGATCACCACGGCGGACCGACCGAGACCCTGGAGACGCATCTGCCCGACAAGTGCCGCGACATTGATCAGGCCTCGGCGGCACTGATCCGTGACCTCAAGGCGCGCGGCCTGCTCGACGAGACCCTGGTGATCTGGGGCGGCGAGTTCGGGCGCACGCCAATGGGCGAGGTGCGCGAGTTCACGGGGCGCAACCATCACATCGATGCCTTCACCATGTGGTTCGCCGGTGGTGGCATCAAGGCCGGTCAGGTCTATGGCCAGACCGACGAGCTGGGTTTTGATGCCGTCGAGGACCGTGCCCATGTCCATGACCTGCATGCGACGATTCTGCATCTGCTCGGGCTGGATCACGAGAAGCTGACCTTCAAGTTCCAGGGGCGCGACTTTCGGCTGACGGATGTGCATGGTCGCATCCTCAACGGCCTGCTGGCCTGAGGTCTGCAACACCGGCGCCGCGCCGGCGTTGTTGGCGTCCGTGAAACGTCTGCTCCTCTCCTGCCTGCTCGCCATCGCGGCCCTGGCGACCGCTGCGCCTCCGCATGTGGTGTACCTCGTTGCCGATGACCAGGCCTGGCGCGACTTCGGATTCATGGGCAGCACGGAGGCGCTGACGCCGCATCTCGATCGACTGGCCGCGCGGTCGGCGCGGTTCACTCACGGTTACGTGCCCACCAGCCTCTGCAGTCCATCGCTGGCGACCCTGCTGACGGGTCGCTATCCGCACCAGAGCGGCCTGCACTACAACCATCCGCCGCCCGGCAACAGTGCCTTCAACCGAATGCGCTCGCGGGCCGAGTATGAGAAGGCGCGTTCGCCGGCCTTCGGGCGGATCCGCACGCAGCCGAGCCTGCCGCGCCTGCTTGGGGAGCGCGGCTATCGCTCGCTGCAAACCGGCAAGTTTTGGGAGGGCCACTTCTCCAATGCCGGGTTCACCGAGGGCATGACGGTGTTCGAACCGGCGCCCGGGCAGGACTACGGCGGCAACCGCGTGCTCGCCAACGGCGAGCTGGCGGCGCATGGCAACGGCGATCACGGCTTGAAGATCGGTCGCGAGACGCTGCAGCCGATCGCCGACTTCCTGGATCGGCATGCGGCGCAGGCGCCGACCTTCGTCTGGTACGCGCCCTACCTGCCGCATCAGCCGCACGATGCGCCGCGGAAGTTCTTGGATCTGCATGAGGGCCGCGGCCTGCCGGCGCATCGCATTCCCTATCTGGCCTCGATCAGCCAGTTCGATGCGACCGTCGGCGAACTGATGGCGCTCTATGAGCAGCGCGGGCTGGCCGGCAACACCCTGTTTGTCTTCGTCAGCGACAACGGCTGGACGCCGGACACCGTGCCCGACAAGAAGCATCCGGGCGAGTTCATGCTGAACAAGCGCAGCAAGTATTCGCCCTTCGAGGATGGCCTGCGCACGCCGATCCTGCTGTGCTGGCAGGGCGTCATTGAGCCGGCCACCCATGAGACCCTGGTGAGCAGTGTCGACCTGCTGCCGACCGTGCTCGAGGCGGTGGGGGCGCCCGTGCCGGACGGGCCGGGACGCAGCCTGCTCGCCGCCGCCCAGGGGCAGGGGACACTGGCCGCGCAACCCGTGTTTGGTGAGATCTATCCCGGTGACGCCAGCGTGCTCGGTGAACCGGCGCGCGACATCGCCTATCGCTGGGTGCGGCAGGGGCGCCACAAACTCATCGTGCCGCACCGGCACGGCCAGGCGCGGCCGTGGAATGATTACCTGCGCGCACCGGCCTTGTTTGATGTCGTGGCGGATCCTGGCGAGACACGGAATCTCGCCGCCGATCCCGCCTTTGCCGCCATCCTGCGCGACCTGCGGGAAAGGCTCGACGCCTGGTGGACCCCGGGTCAGAATGATCTCCTGCCAGCCCTCTCCCAGCCCTGATCCCACGCCATGAAATCGCTCTCTTCCCTCCTCCTTGCCCTCGCCCTGCCGGCCGCCGCGGAAACGGTCGGTCCCTGGAACCTCGACGCCCTCAAGCAGGTGCCGGAGATGCGCTGGATCCAGCGCGATCAGCCGGTGCACTCGCTGTTCTACCGCGGTGAGGAGTATCAGGGCAAGGCGACCGAGGTCTTCGCCTTTTATGCCTCGCCCGCGACGCTGGGCGAGGCCACGCCGGGCACAAAGTTTCCGGGCGTGGTGCTCATTCATGGCGGCGGTGGCACCGCCTTCGCCGACTGGGCCTGGCTCTGGGCCAAGCGCGGGTATGCGGCCATCGCCATGGACCTGGGCGGGCATCGTCCGCCTGATCCCGCCTATGACCCGAAGACGGGTGGGCCGAAGGGGCATCAAAGCGATGCCAAGCTGCGCACCCGACTGGAGAATGGGGGCCCCAATCAAGGGCACCCGGAGAAGTTCGACAGCATCGGCGGCAGTCATCTCGACGACTGGCCCTTCCATGCCGCCGCCAATGGCATTCGCGCCCACTCGCTGCTGCGCTCCTTCGCCGAGGTCGACCCTGAACGCACGGCGGTGACCGGCATCAGCTGGGGTGGGTACACGACCTGCCTGGTGGCCTCACTCGACGACCGCTTCAAGGCGGCGGTGCCGGTCTATGGCTGCGGGTTTTTGCATGAGGGGGAATCGGTGCAGAAGCCGAGCATCGACAAGCTTGGCGCGCGCGCGGCCGACTGGGTGCGCGAGTATGATCCGGGCAGCCTGCTGCCGCGCTGCCGCGTGCCGATCTTCTTCGTCAACGGCACGAACGACATCCATTATGTGCTCGACAGCTACCAGAAGAGTTTTGACATGGTGAAGGGCGAAAAGCAGATGCGCATCGAGGTCAAGATGGGCCACAGCCATCCGGCCGGTTGGGCGCCGCAGGAGATCGGCCTGTTCATCGACTCCAAGTGCCGCGGGGGCGAGCCCCTGCCGGTGCCGGGGGCACCGGTGCGGGAAGGCGAGCGGGTGACGGTGGCCTTCGCCAGTGTGCGTCCGGTCAAGCGCGCGCAGTTGCATTACACCCGCGATGGCGGCCCGCGCTCCAAGCGCGTCTGGCACAGCATCGAGGCCGAGGTCGGCGACGGTGTGGTGCGTGCCCCGGCACCGCCGGCTGGGGCCAACACGTGGATCGTGAGTCTCACCGATGATCGCGGGGCGATGGTGAGCACGCCGGTGCAGTTCCAGTGAGGCGACTCACTTCTTCGCCTTCTTCTTTTTCACGTAGTCCGGCCAGACGATGCGCCGGCCCTCGGCACCGGTGAATTGCCAGTCGGGCCAGATCGGTGATTCCGCGCGCACTTCCAGGTACTGCGCGCGCATCAGGGCCTGCAGTTCGGCGAGCCTGGCCGGTTCTTGGCTGGCGAGATTGCGGGTTTCGCCGAGATCGTTCTTCAGGTCGTAGAGTTCGAAGCCGGTCAGCTCGGCCTTCTTGAAGTCCTCCTGCATCGCCGCGGTCAGGCTGTTGTTGCGCGGCTCCTGCAGGCGGTCGAGCGAGGCGAGCAGTTTCCAGTCGCCCAGGCGCAGGGCCACCTTCGGTGCGCCGGCGGCACGGTTGAAGTGCCAGTAGAGCGATTTCGCGCGTGCCACGCGGCCGCCGGTAAAAAGCGGCGCGAACGAGGCGCCGTCGAGCGTGCGGCCGGCGGGCGGCGGCAGGTCGAGCAGGTCGCAGACGGTGGGCAGGAAATCGACGCCGCTGACCGGGGTGTCGCTGATGCCGGGGGCGATGTGTCCCGGCCAGCGCAGCAGGCCGGGCACGCGGATGCCGCCCTCGTAGAGCGAGCCCTTCTTGTCGCGCAGCGGGCCGGCGCTGCCGTAGGGATGCTGGCTGGTGATGGCGGGGCCGTTGTCGCTGGTGAAAAAGACCAGGGTGTTCTCGCGCAGGCCCTGGGCGTCGAGCGCGGCCATGAGGCGACCAAAGGCCTCGTCCATCTGGGTGAGGTTGCCGTGGTGGGCCGAGTAGGCGGGGTCCGGGTGAGGGTAGCGCTGGGCGTGGCGCGGATCGGTGGCAATGGGCTCGTGCGGTTCGTGGAAGGCGACGTAGAGGAAGAAGGGCCGGTCCTTGGCGCGGCCTTCCTGCAGCCAGCGCACGGCCTCGTCGGCGACGAGCGGCGCGGCGTAACCCTCCAGGCGACCGAGGGCGGTGCCGTTGCGGACGAAGTTGTCAGGGTTGTGATGGTTCGGGTAGGCGTTGTTCTGGGTGGCGAACCAGTGCTCGAAGCCGTGGTCGCCGGGCTGTGGCTGCGTGCCCTGGTTGAAGTGGCCGTTGAGATGCCATTTGCCGCTCAGGCAGGTCGCGTATCCGGCGTCGCGCAGCAGGCGGGCGACGGTGGTTTCCTCGCGCCGCAGGTGCACGGGCGACTTCTCCGGAATCCAGTCGCGAATGCCGAGGCGGGTGGGCGTGCGGCCCGTCATCAGGGCGGCGCGCGAGGGCGAGCAGTTGGCGTGGCCGGCGTAGCAGCTGGTCAGCTTCAGGCCTTCGCTGGCGAAGCGGTCGAGGTGCGGCGTGTGGACGTCGCCGGCGCCGTAGCAGCCGAGGTCGCCATAGCCGAGGTCATCGGAGACGACCAGCAGCAGGTTGGGGCGGTCGGCCGCGCCGAGGGCGGCGGCGGTCAGGGCGACGAGACAGGTGAGCAGGCGCATCCCGTGGCAACGCACCGGCGACCGGGGATGTTGCGGGGTGACCGATCCGACGGTTCTGGCTGAGGCCAGACTCAGGACCGCTTGAAGAACGCCCCGATGGCGCCCTGCATGGCGGCGTTGAGGGCTTCCTGGATCTGGGCGGGGCCGGGGTGCTCGGCGTCGATGACGCCGTTGGGGGTGAGTTTGTCGATCACCTGCGGCAGGAACTGCGAGAGCAGGGGCAGCAGCATCTGCGGCTGGAAACCGAGGCGGCCGGCGAGTTGGCGCAGGGCTTCCTCGCCGAGCGCCTGCTGGAGTTGGCCGGGCTGGACGCCAGTGTTGCCTTCGATGCTGACCCAGGAGGCGAAGAGTTCGCCGTAACCGGCTTCCTGAAAGCGCTGTTGCAGGCCCTGCAGGCCGCCGGCTTCCTGGAGCAGGCCGGCGAGCATTTCTGCGGGGTTGCCCAGCGCACTGCCGAGCGCCTGGCGGGCGAGTGAATCAAAAAGTCCCATGGCCGACAGTTCGCCGGAAGGCCGGCAAGTCAAATCCCGACTCAGGCGGCCGGTTCGTCGTCGAAGCGGCGCGGCCGGATCGACAGCATGAGCAGGACGGCCACCGCGGCGGCGGCGCCGAAGACGCCGAAGGTGACATTGAGCGGCACGCCCTTGTCGCGCAGGATGCCGAAGCCCCAGTCGGCAAAGCCGCCGCAGCTGATGCTGACCAGGTTCATCAGGCCGTAGCCGGTGGCGCGCAGTTCGGGCCGGGCGATCTGGCAGAGGATGGGCATGTTGTTGCAGTCGAAGAAGCCCCAGCCGACGCCGAACAGGGCGAGGAAGGTGACGGCCATGACGAGCGAGCCGGCGTTGCCGACGCCGAACAGCGCGGGGATGAGCAGGGTCAGGCCGATGGCGCTGACAAAGATGCGACCGCGGGCGCTGCGGCCCATCCATTTGTCGGCCAGCCAGCCGCCGAGCACGGCGGCGCCGAGCGAGGCAAGGTTGACGTAGAGGGTGGCCGAGACGCCGGCCTTGCCCTGGCCGATGTCGAACTTTTCCTTGAGGATGGCTGGCATCCAGTCCTTGACCACCCAGGCGGGGATGGCGGGCAGGGTGAAGCAGAGCACGAGGAAGAGGAAGTAGCGGTTGCCGAGCAGTTCACGCAGGGCGCCACCGGCGGAGAGGGCGGGGGACAGAGCGGCATCGGCGCGGCGCGGGGCGTTCTGCAGAAAGAAGAACAGCGGCACGGCATAGAGCACACCGACGACGCCGCAGACGTCGAAGGCCCAGCGCCAGCCGAGGTTGGGATCATCGGCGACGTGACCGCTGAAGCCGCCGAGCATGACACCGATGTAGATGGCCATCTGGTGCAGGCCGACCGCGCGCGAGCGGGTGGAGCCGACATGGAAATCGGCGATGAGCGCCAGCGCCGCCGGGATGTAGCAGGCCTCGCTGATGCCCATGAGGGCGCGGGTGACTAGCAGTTGGTCAAAGGTCGTGCAGTGGCCGGTGGTCCAGGTCACCGCGGACCAGACAAAGAGGCTGACGACGATGACGTGCTTTTTGCTGAGGCGGTCGGCCAGGTAGCCGCCGACCGGGCTGAGGAAGGCGTAGACCCACTTGAACACCGCCGGCAGGAATCCCCAGTTGGCCTCGCTGCCAATGCTCGGGATGTCCTGCATGACCGAGAACTTCATGGCGGCGAGCATCTGCCGGTCGAGGTAGTTGAGCAGGGCCACCGGCAGCAGCAGGAGCACGGCCGTCCAGGCGGTGCGGGAGAGGGTGGAACGGGTGTCGGTCATGGTTGGCGCGCAGTTTTAGCAGTCGCACGCGCCGGGGCAAAGACCAATCCATGTCCAGGCTTGACCTGCGGATGACCGGGGGCAGCCGCGCAAGTTCGTCGCGGCGGCGTCCGTAGAACTGCCGCGTGTCGCCTGATTTTCCCCTGATCAACCGTCGTGAAGCCCTGCTGCGCCTGGGAGGCGGCTTTGGCGGACTCGGTCTGGCGGCGGCGATGGGCGAGCCGGCCACGCACTTTGTGCCGCGGGCCAAGCGGGTCATTCACCTGTTCATGAACGGCGGCCCCTTCGGCCCCGACTTCTTCGATCCCAAGCCGGCGCTGACGAAGTATTCCGGCCAGCGGCCGGAAGGTGCCGACCTGCGCACCGAGCGGCCGACCGGGGGCCTGCTGGCCTCGCCTTATGCCTACAAGCCGGCGGGTCGCAGCGGGTTGCCGGTCAGCGAGCTGCTGCCGCATCTGTCGCGTCATGCCGATGAGCTGTGTGTCTTGCGCTCCTGCCACACCGACAATCCGAACCACGGGCCGGCGCTGCTGCTGATGAACAACGGCACCATGACCGAGCGTGTGCCGAGCATGGGTTCCTGGCTCAGTTACGGCCTCGGCAATGAGAACGCCAATCTGCCGTCCTATGTCGTGCTCTGCCCGGGGCGGCCGGTGCGTTTTTCGATCCTCTGGACCAGCGCCTTCCTGCCGGCCGAGCATCAGGGGGTGTACATCAATCACTCGAACCTCGACCCGCGCCAGATGATCCCCTGGCTGCACAACGCGCGCACGCCGGCCGCCCGCCAGCGCCGCCAGCTTGATCTCATTCAGGAGTTGAACGAGGCCCACCTCGCCGCGCGCGGCGGGGCCGACACCGCTCTCAACGGCCGCATCCAGGCGATGGAGACCGCCTACCGCATGCAGTCGGCCGCCACCGATGCCTTCGACGTGGGGCTGGAGCCGGATCGGGTGCGCGAGATGTATGGCAAGAGCCACTTTTCCAACGGCTGCCTGATGGCGCGTCGCCTGGTCGAGCGCGGCGTGCGTTTCGTCCAGGTGTATTATGGCAATGGCCAGCCCTGGGACACGCACTCGAAGCACGATGAGCAAACGCGCCGGCTGGCGGTCGACATTGACCGGCCCATCGCCGCGCTGATCGGCGATCTCAAGCAGCGCGGCTTGCTCGACGACACGCTCATTGTTTGGGGCGGTGAGTTCGGTCGCACGCCGGTCAGCGAAAACGGCAATGGTCGCGATCACAACCCGCATGGCTTCTGCATGTTCTTTGCCGGCGGCGGCGTGCGCGGCGGCACGGCCTATGGTGAGAGCGATGACTTTGGCTTCAAGGCGGCGGTCGACCGCATGCACATCCACGACATCCATGCGACAATGCTGCACCTGCTCGGCATGGATCACGAGCGGCTGACCTATCGTTATGCCGGGCGCGACTACCGCCTGACCGATGTCCATGGCCGGGTGCCGCGCGCCATTCTGGGCTGACAATTCCCCGTTGCCGGCGCGGTGCGGGCGAGGCATAGAGGGGCATGCTTGAATCCCTGAAAGCGGAAGTCTGCGAGGCCAATCGCGCCCTGCCCGGCAGCGGTCTGGTGCGTTTGACCTGGGGCAATGTCAGCGGCATCGACCGCACCGCCGGGCTCTGGGTCATCAAGCCGAGCGGGATCGATTACGCGGACCTGAAGCCCGGGGCCATGGTGGTGCTCGATCTGGAGGGCCGGGTGGTGGAGGGCAAGCTCCGGCCGTCCTCCGACACCCGCACCCACCTGCATCTGTACCGCGAGTTCGAGCGCATCGGTGGCATCACCCACACCCACAGCCCCTATGCCACCGCCTTCGCACAGGCCGGGCATGAGCTGCCCTGCTTGGGCACGACCCATGCCGACCACTTCTACGGCACGGTGCCGGTCGTGCGCGCGCTGACCCCGGAGGAGGTGGCGCAGGACTACGAACACTTCACCGGGGTCGCCATTGCCGAGCGCTTGCGCGAGCTGAAGCTGGATCCGCTGGCGATGCCGGCCGTGCTGCAGCTGCATCACGCGCCCTTCACCTTCGGCAAAAACGCGGCGGATTCGCTGGCCAACAGCGTCGCCCTGGAAATGTGCGCACAGATGGCGCTGGCCACGCGGGCCCTGAATCCGGGGCTGGGGCCGATGCCGCAGCACCTGCTCGACAAGCACCACCTGCGCAAGCACGGGCCGGGGGCGTATTACGGCCAGAAGTGACAGCGTTTTCGCTTGCATGTCGCCCACCGCGCCTAACGTGGTGAGCGTTACATGGAGTTGTTCCGCCACCCCAGCGGGTTGTTTTACTCGCGCCAGTTTGCCGAGTTCCTGCGCCAGAAGCAGGAGGCCGAGGCGTCGGAACACCCTGGGGAGTTGCTGTCCATCGAGTACGTGCGCTGTCGGGAGGGTGAGGAAGCCGGCGGTTCCTGGCTGCGCCTGGCCTGGGTGAGCCTGTTCAGCAAGCTCGCCGAGCACAGCCTGGAGATCGGCCCGACTCGGGTGGCCCTGCACCGGCAGACCCGCCGGGGTTTGGTCAACCGCCTGCTGCACTACGCCGAGGGGCGGGTGCTGGTGAAGCGCTGAGGCCCTGTGGGCTGGAGAAAGCTCGGAGCATGGAGCCAAGAGCCCGCAGTCGGGCCCAAGCCTCTGCGCTCCGTGCTCCCTGCCTGCGTTTTGGTGAACGCTCCTGCAAGGGGCGAACCGCCACGGCGATGGAATATTCTGCGCGAGTGCAAGCGAACGCATTGGAAAGCGTATTTTTGTCGCACGCATCTCTATGAAAGTACTCCTCCCACTCGGCCTGCTGGGCGTCGTTCCGAGCCTGTTTGGCGCGGTCGGCAAGGCGGAATTCAACCGCGACATCCGGCCGATCCTTGCCGACGCCTGCTTCCACTGCCACGGCCCGGATCCGGGCACGCGCAAGGCCGGCCTGCGCCTTGACACCGAGGCGGGATTCTTCACGGCCAAGGAAGGGGAGTTGCCGACGGTGATCAAGGGCAAACCCGACGAAAGCCCGCTGTACCAGCGCCTGATCACGAAGGATGAGGATGATCTCATGCCGCCGCCGGAGTCGCACAAGGCGCTCAAGCCGGAACAGATCGCGCAGATCCGCGCCTGGATTCAGGAAGGCGCCCCCTGGCAGGCCCACTGGTCGCTCATCCCCCCACAGCGGCCCCCGGTGCCGGCTTTGGATGCTTCAAACAA
>CBINON010000007.1:0-153814 GCA_966252325.1 uncultured bacterium
GCCTTGCGGCCCTACCGCATCGAGGAGCAGTGAGGATGCCGGCAGCCTGCAGAGCGGCTACTGTGCGCGCTGGCGCGCGGCCTTGCGGCCCTACCGCATCGAGGAGCAGTGAGGATGCCGGCAGCCTGCAGAGCAGCTACTGTGCGCGCTGGCGCGCGGCCTTGCGGCCCTGCAAGGTCATGGAGCAGTGATGACGTCAACGGCCTGCGGCATCACACCGCGGGCCGGCAATCACTCCTCGTCGAGCCACTCGATCGGATAGACCCAGTTGCTGGCCTGTTTGCGCTTCCCGAATCGGAAGCGGCGGCCGCTCGTGCTGGTCAGATCTTCACGGCCTCGCCACTTGGCCAGGCGTTTGCCCAGCCGCTTAAGCTCGCCGCCCTTCAGCGCCTTGTCATCCTTGGTGCCTACCAGATCGGCCAGCAGCTGGTTATCACGGGCCGTCTGCACCAGTCGCTCCGTGTCGACGGTAAACTTCTGGCCCTCCTCCAGGAACGTCTCAGGCAGCGCCTCAGCCTGGTCAGCCAGCAGGCGCAGAAGCGACCGCCATTCTTCCGTCTCCTTGTCGCCCGCCATCGGCAGTTCTGGTGCCGCGAACGGATTCGCCGTGCAGCCCACCGCTTCCAAGACACCGCCCACCATCGCCGACCAGTCACCGGCGCGGCCATGCTTCATCGAGGCCTGCGGCATGCCCTGCTCGATCCAGCTGCGGAAAAAGGCCCACAGCGCCGCGTTAAGGCCCGCGCGCTGCTCAGGAGCCGCCAGCCAGTTCGGCGTCAGCGGCCGATCAAAGGACCGGCTCTGAGAATCCACCTCGAGGAAAAGCTCAGCCACCAGGGCACGCTGCATGATGTCGCGGGTGAGCTCCACGTTGTTGCCGGTCATGAAGACCTGCGTCACGTTCGCCACCTCAAACATCTCATCGTTGCCGCCATACTTGCGGCCCGTGTGCGAGGGCGCCGTCACAAAGCGGTTGAGCGCGTTGGAAAACACCGCGCCGGGCACATCGTCCAGCCAGAGGTATTCGCGCATGCTCTGCGCCACCGTCTCCAGCAGCGCCGTGAACTTCTCCTGATTCAGCCCCTTGCCGCCCATCGGCAGGTCAGTCGAGGCCCCCAGGCCAAAGCCAGCGGCCAGCAACATCGAGACCAGCAAACTTTTGCCGCTGCCCTGCTCGTTCGCCAGGTAGATCACCAGCGGCCGGATCGTCCCCGCGGGCAGCAGCCTGCGGCCAAAGAGGCCCAGCATGGCCGATACATGGACCAGGAAGGAACGATTCTGCCACAGCGCCCGCGGGTCATCGTGCGCGCAGTCCGCCCAGGGGAAGCCAGCGCACAGGCCCGTCAGATAGTCCATCGCCTGCGGCAGCGTCCAGTCTTCCGCAAAGTCCACATCCCGCGTGCAGTAAAGCCGCGCCTCCGGATCGTAGCCCACCTTGCAAAGCTCCACGCGGCCATCCTTGCGCCGCACCGGGATCCGCGTCCCCACCACCTGCTCGATGAGCGGCAGCTCGTGCCGCAGCTCATCCGCCTCCAGCAGCTTCGCCGCCAGGTCCTTGCCCATCGAAGTCTTCACATCGTAGGCATCCTGGCCGCGGCCCGCCAGCTTCACCACCGAGACATGGCGCTCCACCCAGGAGCAGAATTTCACCTGCGTCATCGCCTGGCGCTTCCCCTGCGCAAAGTAAATGAGCCGCTCGTCCGGCCCGTAGCGATACAGGCCCGAATCCTTCAGCAACCCGCCCAGGCGGATGGCCATGTCACGGATCGGCTCATCCACGCGCACCGTGGGCACCATGCGCGCCACCTGGCCCACCTGCACACCCATCGCCTGCAGATGCGGCTGCAGCGCCTCCAGGATTTCAGCCGGCAGCCTCACCTCACCGTTGCCCGCAGCGATCATTGCCAGCCTCCTCTCTGCGCGTAGATGCTCTTCCACGGCGCCCGGCGGTCCAGCGGCATCGGGTTCAGGTACAGCAGCTCCTGCAGCCGCGGGCGATCATATCTGGCGTACGGCTTCCCACCGCCCTCGCGGAAGCAGAAAGGCAGCCGCGTCAGCCGCACCGCCGAGAGCGCCCCGGCATCCGCGCCCAGCGGGCACACCAGGTCGATGAGCGCCGCCGTCCGCGTGCGCGTGCCATCATTGCGGCCGCGCACCCACAGATCCCAGGTCAGCTTGTCGCCAGCATCCACCCGCACCAGCGCGTGCAGGCTCTTCCCTCCGCTCGAGTAGATGGCCACGATCGGCACCGGCAGCTTCACCAGCGCCCGCATCCAGAGCGCCTCATCCACCACATCCGACTCCAGCACCGCGTAGCGGTAGCTCGTCACCGTCTGCCACGTGCGGCGACTCCACTCCGTCACCGCCTCCTGCATCACCGGCGGGCCCACGAAGTCCGGCGCCAGCTTCTGCAGCCTGCGGCCCGTCGCCTTCGGCGCCCAGCCACCCGTCACCGGGTTGGAGAGGAACCACACCCCCTCGCGCGCCGACGTCGGCATGGGCGAAACCACCGCCTTCACGCCCTTCTCCTGGCCCAGCCGGCAGCAGCCCGCCCCCACCTGGTAGAGGAAATCCCCCTGCGAAAAAAAGCGCGTGAAGATCAGCACCCGCTCACCAGTCCCGTACAGCACTTCCAAGAAGTCAGCCGCCGTCGCCTTCTCCACGGGCACGGGGCTCAGCGCGCGCAGATCCGCGCGCGTCAGCGGCGGCACCGCCTCGATGTAGCGCTCCAGCTTCGCCGGATCATAGGCCGGCACATTCTCCAGCGGCTCAGCCTCCGGCGCCGCCGGCAGCAGGTCCACCGGCTCGCGCATCTGCTGCACCTCACCCGTGAAGCCCCGGCGCGAAGACTCCGGCAGCAGCTTCCGGCCCAGCTCCTCGATCACCACCTTCCACTCCCAGCCCGTCACGTGGATGAGCAACTCCACCCCGTTGCCGGCCTTCAGGCCCGCCCCGCCACCGCTGCAGAGGAAAGTGCCGTCCCCGCCCTTGTCATCGAAGCGGAAACGATCCCGCCCACCGCAGCCAGGGCAGGGCCCGTGCCGGCCGCCCAGGAGCGCCGCATTCACGCCAAACTCCGGCAGCAACTGCTGCCAGCGCCCGCGCGCCGCCTCGATGACTTCCCGCGCGTCGAAAAACCCGCGGGGCTGGTTGGTTGCCCCTCTCTGCATGTCTGGTGATGATCCTGTCAGTTCCTCCGCCGATCCTTGTCCTTGCCCGGGTCATGCCGGGCCTCAGCCGGTAGCGGGCGGTGCTGCCTTGCCCACCCGCTCGGAGTAAGTTCGAACACAGCTCGCGCACAAATGCGGTGGCCACAGCTTCTCGGTGACCTCACTCAAAGGACCAGGGCCACCGCACGCTTCACACACCGGCCGCACCTGGTCCGACTTGTCCGAATCGGCCGACCCGTCAGCCGGCGGCGAGACATCCCGCGCCTGCTGCCCTTCCGGCACCAACTCAAACACGCAACGCGTCCCGGTGCGCACGATTCGAAGCTCACCGATGCCAGCGCGGTACATCGCCAAAACAATCGGCTTCACCAACGCCCGCCACCAGAGTTGCGCTTCTTGGGAAAGTCGACTCACGCCGCCACCCCCTTCCCGTCGAAGTCACCGGCCTTTTCCAGCAGGATCAGCGCCGTATTGAGCACACCGGCCATGGCGTCTTGCTCCGCACCGCGGAACCTCTCACGCAAGCCCATCACCGCATCAGCCGCCGCCTGCGCCCGCATCGCAAAAACCGTCGACGCTGGAGCACTACCACCGAGATGTCTCGGGGAATCCATCTCATAGGCATAACCGCAGGCATACTGGTCACCGCCAGCCCAAGCCATCTTCGCAGTCACCCATTTGCCCTTGGCGCGTTTGCCATCAGCCTTCAGCAGCGGCAGACGGACGTTGACCGTATCCGTCAGCACCCCGTGTTCATTGATCGGCGAGCACGGCAGCGGCGCATGCAGCAGTTCGTCCACCCATTGCTCCACCGTCTTGCAGTCGATCACGCGCGCCACCGGCAGCACCTCGGTGCCCTGGATGTCGCGTTGAGGGGGAACAATTTTCAAACACTTCTTGCACCCGATAATACCAGGCCGTTCCCATTTCTGCTGTGAGGGCTCAAGTGGTGAACCACAGACCGCCTTGCCGTCTTTGTAAGCATGTGCCGCATTGGAGGATTTGTGCGATGGCACCGCCCAGAAGTCCACCGGCAGCACCTCCGTACTTCGGATGTCGCAGAGCGTCTGCGCCAGCTCCTCAACCGCGCCTGGCTTAACGCCCAGCGCCCGGCTCGGCATCGCCTCGCGCTGCGCATCGCCTTCCTCCAGGATGCCGGCCACCGCCACCTCCGCGTTGACCATCTCCGTCACCACCTCGGGAGCGGGCTCAGCCTTCGCCCTCGCCCGCTTCTTCGCCTTCAGCTCGTCGCGCGCCTGCAGCTTCGCTTCCGTCAGGCTAACCTGCAGCAGGTCCGCGAAGTGCATCAGGGGTCTGGCGGCCAGCCCCTCCCAGAAGAACTCCGTAGCCAGGCACAGTACCCAGAGCGCCAGCAGCTCGTGACGACCGCGCTCCACCGCCCAGAGATGGTCACCCAGGGCGGCCAGCATTTCCGGCTGTTCCTTGCCCTCCACCTTCACCTCCAGCGCCGCACCGATCAGCTGCAGCTGCTCGCGGT
Source organism: uncultured bacterium (assembly GCA_966252325.1). Classification (GTDB taxonomy): domain Bacteria; phylum Verrucomicrobiota; class Verrucomicrobiia; order Verrucomicrobiales; family Verrucomicrobiaceae; genus Prosthecobacter. The sequence goes on from CBINON010000007.1 coordinate 4,669, forward strand.
TGGCACCGGCCAGCATCTGCTTCACCACACCGGCAAGTTGCTCGATGCCCAGGCCATCCTGCTGCACCTTCGCCGCCATCTCGCGCAGCACGATCACCTGCGCCCGCTTCGCGATCTTTTCCTCCAGCGCTTTCTTCTCCTTCGCCTCGCGCATCGCCTCCGCATCGGGGCGATCGGCAGGCTTCTCCGCATCGCTGAAAGGCGACTCCTTGCCCGCCTCCTCCGCCTTGCGGTTCACCGCCAGCACCGCCACATCGCGGGCCACCAGCTCACGCGGCCGGCCCTGCGCATCCAGCGCCACCACCACCGGCAGGCCCTCCACCTTCGCCAGCAGCTTGCGCCAGGTCTTCTTGCGCACCTCCTCATCGCCCAGCTCCAGGCCCGGCCGATCATCCAGCGCCACGTAGGGCGCCCCGTAGCGCAGCTTGCCGTCCGCGTCGAAGATCCGGCCCGCCTCCTCCTGGTCCAGCACCGGCCGGCCACCCTTCGCCGCCTCCGCCCGCGCCCGACTCCAAAACGCCGCCCGCTTCGCCGCCAGGCAGGCCGGCATCGTGCACGTGTCCGCATCGATGCCGCTCAGGCGGCCACCGATCCCCTTCGCCGCGCTCGCCAGCTCCCCCGCATAGGCCGGATTCGCCCCCGCCCGGTGCGGGCAGTCCGTGCAGGCCCCGCCCGCCAGGCGCTCGCCATCCTCCATCTGCACCGGCAGCAGGGCCGCATCCTCGAGCGACCACTCCACACCGCGCAGGCTCTGCATGTAATGCCGCGCCACATGTGCGCGCGCCGCCTTCACCGTCATCGGCTCCAGCGTATCCGGCTCATCGGCCAGCAGCGCCTGCGCATCCGCCACCGCCTGCTCGAAGACCACCTGGTCATCCTCCGTACCGCCCACATGAAAGAGGTCATCCGGGAAAAACACCAGCTCCAGCGTCGCCCGCACCCGCATGAACGCATCCGGGATCCGCGCGATCAGCGTCGCCACTTCCCGCGTCATCACCCCGGCCTCGAAGGCCTTGCGGGCCAGCTCCGGCAGCCGCGCCCACTTCAGCGCCCGCCACACAAGGGATTGATCCCGGCCGATCCGCTCCGCGATCTGCTCCACCGTCAGCCCGCGCTCCTGCAGGGCTGCGTACCCGTCCGCCTCCTCGAGCGGGCTCAGATCCTCACGCTGCAGATTCTCGATGAGCTGGAATTCCACCACCTCCTCATCACTCCAGGTCACCACCCGGCAGGGCACCACCTCCAGCAGGCGCTCGGCCGAATCCAGCCCGCGTTCCCGCGCCAAGTTCACCGCCCGCCAGCGCCGCTCCCCCGCGATGATCTCGTACTGGCCCAGTTCCGAGTGCGGCCGCACATGCAGCGGCGTCTGCACCCCGATCCGGGCAATGTTCGCCGCCAGTTCCTCCAGCGGCCCTTGGGCAACGTGTTTGCGCGGGTTCGTCGGGCTCGGCACCAGCCGGGCGACTTTGATGTATTCGATTTCGTGGTTCATGGTCGTGTGATTCAGTGGTCTCCCTTGCGTCTGCCGTTGCGGCGGTTCGTGTTGCCCTTCTGCGCGCGCTCCAGCTTGCGGCAGGTCGTTTCCGTCTTTTGGCCAGGCACCCGGGTGCCACGGAAGCCCATGCGGCTGAGCTGGTCGTTGTACACCAGCTTGATCCGCTGCTGCATCGCCGCCCGGGTCTCGCCCAGCAGCTCCGCCAGCTCCGTCTGGCTCATGTGCGCCAGCTTCTCGCGATCCACCGCCCACGTCAGCGCATACAGCCGCTTCAGGACCCGGTCCGGCCGCGGCCCCGCCTCGAAGAGCAGGCGCAGAAAGGCCCGCCAGGCCTCCAGCCAGATCAGCACCTCATCATCCTCCGCAGGCGGCAGTTCCGCGCGGATGTGCGCCATCATCGGCCGGCCATTGTGGCGGGGCGCCATCATGCCAAGGCGGTGGTACGCCGCATCCAGGCAGCCATCCATGTGATGCTCCAGTTGCTCGAGTGCTTTCTCTTCCGTCATGCCGTGATTCCCTCCTCATCAGGATCCAGAGTGTGATCTCCCGCCCGGTGCAGGCTGGCCAGCAGCGCGGGCGATACCCCCACACGCTGCTGGCCGGCCTCCGCCGCCCCATCCACCATCTCCCGCGCCATCAGGATGGCCTCGAGCGCGTTCAGCTCAGTCGACGCCGCCAGATGCGCCAGCCTCACCTCACAGGCCAGGCCCGCCAGATCCGCGCCCGGCTCCAGCATCGCCGCCGCCGCCGCCCGGGCCTTCGCCAGGTCCGCGCGGATCCGCGAGAAATGCAGCGGCGCGCCCGTCTGTCCCTGATTCACGCAGCACCTCCTTCTGGCTTCATGAAGACAATCCAATGGGTGCCAGCTTTGCGTCCGCTCGTGTTCCCGAAAAGCGGCGCCACCGTCGTGAGCGGCAGGATCTCACTGATCTTCACTTGAGTTTCATTCCACTTGAAGACGAGCGTACCGTAAGGCCTCAACACTCTGAAGCACTCGCTGAAGCCTGCCCGCAGATCTGAGCGCCAATCACCGCCGAGCTTTCCGTACTTGGCAGCCAGCCAGCTCTTTTTTCCCGCTCGGACGAGATGGGGCGGATCAAAAGCCACCAGATGAAAAGTCTCATCTGGGAATGGCAGATTCCGGAAATCCATCACAATGTCGGGCTCGATGCGCAGCACGCGCTGTCCATCGGTCTTCCCGTGAGAGCGATCCGTGACTGTCAGCACCTCATGGCGCCGGTCACCGAAGATCACCGCTGGATTAGTCTTGTCGAACCACCACATGCGGCCACCACAGCAAGGATCGAGAATAGGCACCCCCGCGCTCACGCAGCCACCTCCTTTGCAGAGCAAGCCACGGCGGAGCTTGGTGGATGCAGTATGATGACCGGCCCTTTAGGACCATACTTCTGAGGCCCGCACTGCTTCCAGGCGCGCAGAACAAGGTTGAGGCACTGCCGCCACCGTTCGCGGCGTGACTCTCCGGCGAAAAAGCCGGGCGTCTTGTAGAGCTCGATCGTTTGCCGCTTAATGTCTGCAGCATGCTTGATGAGTTCTTCCGTACTCACGCCGCCACCCCCTCTCCCATCTCCGATCTTCCATCTCCCATCTCCTGCGACCCGCGCCGCGGCCGCCCTATCTTCCGCACCGGCACCCCCAGCGCCCTGGCCGACTTCACTCTCTGCCAGTAGTCCTTCTGGTAGCGTTTCGCATACTCCGCGCGCTTGATGCGCCGCGCCTCGCGCTGCTCAGGTGTCAGCACCCGGTCGACCTTGCGCACCAGCATCTCGCGCGTGCCCACCAGGTGCCGGATCCAGCGGCGCACCAGCGCCCGGCCGGCCGCCACCTTGCCGTTAGAGGCCGCGCGCGCCATCGCCGTCAGCTCATCCACCAGCGTGCCCTCCCACTCGCGCAGCGCATGCCACTCCGCGTGCGTCAGCTTCGCCTTGTGCTGCCAGGCCTCCGCCGGGTCATTCACCCACAGCCCGCGCCGCTGCATCGTCGCCAGGTCCGCCGCGATGGATTCCAGCATCGCAAAGACGAGCAGCAACTGCCCCTCCATGCTCAGCCCGCCATCCTCAGCCGGCCCCTCGATCACCGGCCGCTGGTGGTCCATCAGCGCGATCACGCAGCACCCCCCTCCTGCTCACCGCCGTCAACAAGGTCAGCCCCGTCAACACCGTCCTCAAAAACACCCGCGGGGCGTTTGGTGGTCACCTGGTCACCCGGCAGCACATCATTGCCATGCCCAGGCCGCCCCGCGGTCGCAGAGCACCCGCCCCGCGAAAGTCTTCTTTGCTGAGTCTCCAGCTCGCCCTGGATCGTGCCGGCCACCAGGCTGCAGCAGACCAGCAGCTCCTGCAGCGCGTCATCATCGAGCGCCAGGCGGGTGAAGCGCCGCGTACTGAGCGCCACCTCCGCATCCAGCACCACGCCCTGCGGGCCGTGGATCGTTACCGTGTAATCACCGAATCGCATCATGGGGAAAAATCAGGTTGAAAGTTCACGCCGCGGCCAAAGAGCTGCACTGGCGACGCCGCCGGTGCCTCCTCTGCCATCTCCAGCGCGCACGCGCGCATCTCCGCCGCCAGCTCCTGGACCGTGATGAAAGGCCCACCCACCGCGCGCTCCGAGAGCCACCGGTGCAGGCCATGCAGCGGGATCTTGCGCACGTTGCGGCGGTCGCCCGGGATATTCACCGCCGGCAGCCCGTCCAGATCGATCAGCTGCACCACATCCCGCGCCGGCTTGCGCAGGTACCGGGCCACGTCGGAAACCGTGTACAGGCTGCTCATGCCGCCGCCCTCCCTTCATCTTCCGCCTTCGGCAGGCTGGCGGCCCAGCTCACCGGCCGGCACAGCACCGTCAGATCCGCATGCTTGAGCGGGCCGACCACCGTCTGCACCTCCGGCCGGTTCAGCACCGCCAGCAGCGCCTCCATCGTCGAGGCCGCCGGCTGCGTCGTGTGCACCAGCACACCCAGCGCACTGCGCACGATCACCTCACAGGTCACGGCGCCACCTCCTTCCCGTCCGACACCACACCACCGCGCAGCCGCTCCAGCACCTGCGCCACCGAGTCCTCGCAGCCCTGCACCGTGCGCAGGAAGCTCACCAGCGCATCCGCCACATCGTCCAGGCACAGGCACGTGCCCGCCGCCGCTATGTCCGTCTGCAGCCGCGCCAGCTCACGCTGCACGGACTCCAGCACCGCCACCGCATCCGGCTCAGGATCAGGCCGAGGCTGAACATCGATGCCCACCGCCCGCCAGTTGGCGCAAATAGCCTGGTAGCGCTCCCACTCCGCCGCCGGCATCAGCCACATCCCCCCAGTGGCAAACACCTGCACCTTTCCGTCCGCCACATAGTGCAGCACAGAGGCATTGCAGCCCGCCTTCTCAAAAAGCTCGCGGGCGTTCATCGGGCACCCCCTTCCCACACCGCCGCCACCGCCTGCGCCGCACGCAGGCCCATGTGCCAGGTCAGAGCCACCACCGGCGGCAGCACCGCCAGTGCGATCATGGCCACCAGCAGGCTGCGCCGCTGCTCCTTGCGGATCTGCGCCCGGCTCGGTGCCAGCCGCTGCACGGCACCCGTTGTCGCGAGGAGTTTGCCACTCATCGGGCACCTCCTTGTGCTTTCTCTATGGCGCCCTGGATGATGTTCTCTAGAGCTTCTGGATCGGTGAGCCCACCTTCAGCCTCCGCATCCAAGCAAGCAGAGATGTCCTTCAGGGCAGCTAGCATACACGGGGCAGCCGCAATCAGCCGGGCGTTCGCGGCGACCTCTTCCCGGGTTCTCGCCGCCATCCCGCAGTGCGCAATTCCGGCTCCAGTCCGAAGATTCGCCGCAAAGACGCACACCCCATTGGGCGCAACCTCCCAAGGACCAGGCGTATGCTGTTCGCTCATCGGGCACCCCCTTTCCGCAGATCCGCCCGGGCGCGCGCCGCCCGGGCCTCGATCAGGTAGCGCGCCGCCCGCTGGCGGGTCACCACCATCTCATCGCCGCACAAACGATCCGCCCAGGCCTTCGTGCTGGCCGCCAGAGACAGCCACATCAGCTCGGGCGATTTTGCAGCCGGCCCACTGGCCGTTGGCGATCCCGCGCACCCCTCGTCCGGCTGCACCCGCGCGGGCCCTTGTCTTCTTCTCGCGGTCGCCACCGCGGCGTTGTTGTATTTCATCGGTCGTTCCTCCGTGGTTGTCTGGCCGCATTCGCCCCCGGCCAGGTTGGGGCTTCGGGAAAAAGGTCAGTTCACATCGCGCACCGCCGCAGAGCGCGGCAGCTCCACCACCCGGCGGCCACCATCCACCAGCTCCGCAGGCCGGCCGGCCATGGCCAGCTCCAGGAGCAGTCTGGCCGCATCCAGCTGCAGGCGGCCCAGCGCATGGACCACGCGCCCGCGCTCCATGCCCATCCGCTCCTGCAGCACCGCCTCACTCACCCGGTCGCAGCGGTCCTGGATCACCTGCGCCTGCCCAGCCGCCGCCCGGCGGGCGCGCAGCAGCTCGGCCGATTCCGAGGGCAGACCGTAACGCCCCGTGCGCCGCAGGGCCGGCAGCACCTCCGCCGTCACCCACTTGCGGAACCGCTTCGCCTCCGCCTTGCGGGATTTGAAGACCAGCGCATAGAGGCCGGACTCGGAGATGATCTGGAAAGTCTTAGCGCCCGGCATGCCCGGCCGACTGTCGGGATTACCGACAGTCGACTTTTCATCATCATCAAGCGCGCCGACCGCATCACGGCTGTTGCTGATTTCAAGCACGCGGCAAACGTCGGCGGCGATGAACCAGGGCGAGTCAGCGCGCATCATGATGCGCACGGGCTGCTCACTGAAATCGAAGGTCTGAAGGGTATCGTTCATGGGTGGTGGTGTTTGGGTTGAAAATTCAGGCCGCTTGCCTGTGATTCGCCGCCTCCGCGGCGCTCACGAGTTGGTTGGATTTCTCGAGCACCATCTGGCGGATCAGCTCAGCCACCGGGATGCCCCGGCGCAGCGCCTCGCGGCTCAGCGCCGCGCGTCTCTCCTCGGGCAGGTCAAGGTCATCAAGGATCGTTGTTTTCATGATTCGTGATAATACTCTCACAAATCGTGAGTGTGACAAGCGAAAATTTGACGAATCATGAGAAAAGGTTAAAATGCCCTCATGAAACAAGAGCAGATCGATGCATGGCTGGAAGAGATAGGCCGTGACCGCGCCTGGCTGGCCAGCCAGTTGGGCGTCTCATTGGGGACCGTGTACAACTGGTTCTCCAAGGGCTTTTCGAAGCAAGCGATCAAAGGCATCGAGAACCTCATGAAGCCCGCGAGCGACGGACTCGAGGTCACCTTCAGCGCCCGCGAGTTTGACCTCATCGAAAAAGCCCGCGCCATCAGCGGCCACGCCACCCGGGCGCACTTCTACCACGACATCATCCTCGAGGGCACCGAGCGCATATTGGAGGCCGAAGACAAAGCCCGCAAAGTCGTCCCTCTAAAAACTGGCGAGTCCCGGCAAGCCTACGCCGCAGAAGACGCCGCCGCCTACGGCGCAGGCGGTGAAGACAGTGCACCAGGCACCAAGGCGCTCAAACGCAAACACGGCTGAGGACAGCACCGGACAATATCATCCCGGGACCGTGGGGACGGCCCTGGCGCAGGCAGGGCTAAATCGCGCCCCGCTCAGTTTTTGAAGTGCGCATGGCACACCGCGCATTCCCGCGCCGTGCGCACCGTGACGTTGCCGCAGTTCGTGCAGATCATCTTCACGCTGCACTGTTCGACGATCATCGCCACCACGATCAAGAGCACTCCAACGACCGGCACGAAGAGCAGCAGGAGCAGGCCAAAGACGAAAACGACACAGCCCGCATTGCCCAGCACCTGACGTTTCTTCTTCGCCAGTACCGGAGGCCCGCGCACCGGCCCCTCAGCGGCCGGATCCTGGTAATCCCGCAAGCCCAGCAGTTTGCCCAGGTCCTGCCAGCGCTCCGTACCGTGCAGCGCCACCTGGTCGAGCATATCCACCGCCCCGGCATGGTACATCTGCGAGAGTTCCGCCTTTGAAAACGGCCCCTCGGGTTTCTCCTCACCTGTGCGTGCCAGCCAGTATTTCATGCCACCATTGCAGCATAGTCAAACCGCCGCGCAAGCCCTAAATACGGCTCCGCAAAAACCTAGCCTGGAAGATCAATGCCCAGCAGCAGCATAAGGTATTCCCCACGGGCTTTGCCACCTCGCTGCGCGTCGAGTTGTTCCCAAGCCTCCGGCAGCATTTGCACCTGCGCCGTTTGGAGCTTTGCCCCATATTTGGGCTTTCGGCCTGCACCTTTTCGCGCACCACCTCGCCCTTGACGCGCTGGCGTGGGGGTAGCATTTTCTCCGTGCTGCTGCGCAGGCTTTTGAGTCGGCATGGCGGTGGATTGATTCGCCCGGGCAGGCTGCTACCTGCCCGGGCATTTTTCTTCAGGCGCGTGCGTACAACTCGGGCTCGCGGATGTCGGCGACGAGGTATTTCAGCAGGCCGCCAGGCGTCTTCTCGGGCTCGTGGTCGGCCTGGTCAGCTTTGTTTTCGGCGCATTCCAGCCAGTCGGCCAGAGTGCGGGTCTCCTTGGGAATTGCACCACCATGCAGCGGGCTGCAGCCTTCCAAGGTGATTTCAGTCTCGAGCGGCAAAGCGGCCGCTTCAGCAAGGGTGATGCGGCGGGGCAGCAAGGGGATGGTGTCGCCTTCCGACACCCCGGGATCACCGTCCAGCGTGACCCAGCCGCGGCGAGTATCACCGCCGCTGGCAGTAATGCTGCCGAGGTGGTTCGCCAAGAGATCAATATCAAAATCGGAAACAGAGCGATCGCTCGGGCCGCCCCATTCGAGGTTGACGGTGAAAATGCCGCTTTTCTCTTCGATGCTGGAGATGCGGGCCGCTGTGTTGGTGAGTTCGATGGTTTTCATGGTGGTGGTGGATTGAGTTGGGTTCATGTGCGCCGGCTGCTACCAGCGTGCTGCGACATTAACCTCCGCTTTTGATTCGTCAATATTTATTCAAACATTTTTTAAGCCCCACCGAAAACCACGCCTCGCCATCCTCCTTGCGCAGAGGCCTCCGGTAGCTCCTCCGGATCTCGCTTTCCGAGTTCCCCGCCCACTCCGCCACCTGGCCCCGGCCATGGCCCTGCGCCAGCCGGTAGCTGATGTAGCTGTGCCGCATCACATCGGCCGGCCACTCGTCCACGATGCCGATTTTTCGCGCCAGCAGGGAGAGCTGATTGGCGTCATCGTTCGCGCAGCACATCGCCCGCTGACCCTTGCGCAGATGCTTGCGCGTGCGCGGATCCACGATCCGCCCCCCGAGCAGCACCCGCACATTGTCCGGGATCGGCACAAAGCGGTGCTGCATCACCTTCGCCGCCACCTCCGCCGTGATCTCCACATATCCCCGCTCCCAGTCCCAGGCATCGCGCGTCAGCCGCTGGATCTCCGCCGGCCGCAGACCCAGCCAGCAGCCGATGACCAGGTAATTCAGCAGAGCAGGGGACTCCTCGCGCACCGCCGCCAGCAGCCGCTCCACCTGAGCCACCGTGAAGATGTGCGGGATCCGGTCCGCCTCACGCCTGCGCTCCACCAGCTCCGCCGGATGCTTTTCCGCGCGCGGCCACCAGTTCCACTGCCGCCCCTTGTTGAGGAACGTCCGCCACACATTGAGCCGGTTGTTGTGCGTCCGCGCCGCCACCGCCGAGCCATCCGCCAACGGACGCGCCACCCAGGCAGCCAGCAGATCCACTGACAAATCACAGACCGCCATCTCACCGAACTGCTTGCACCACGCATCCAGCTCCTTTTTCAGCGTTCCCCGCGTCTGCTTATCCCGCCCCTCGTAGTGATCCAAGAACTGGCGGCGGGCCTCAGCCATGCTCACCCGCTGCACCTGCGCCATGCCGGATTGCTCCCAGAAGCGCAGGGCACGCGCCAGCATCTCCACACCACCCGCCTGCCGGCTCAGCTCCTCCAGCATGTCCAGCACCGCGTGGGCAGATCGAGCCCCCGCCACCGCCTTCAGGCGCTGGACCAGCCGCGCCTCCTCCACCGTCATCATGCGCGCCCCTTGGCCATTGGCCAGCTCGCGCACCTTGCGCCGTGCCAGCTCTTGTGCGTCCGCCAGATCCACCCTTGTGGTCGACCGATCCCGCCCCGCCTCACGCCATCGGAGCGCGTACCACCCATTCGCGCGACGTCGGATCGTCACGCAAGCCCCGCCAAACGTCACCCTGATCGGCCCATCCGCCTGCTTCATTTACCCGCTTTTACCCGCTTTTTGGAGCGGAAAAAAGCGAAAAAACCCCCATTTTCGCCAATTCTAAACCTCGAACATTGAATGCCGAATCAGTTGGAATTCAGTCATTTGAAGCAAAATGAGAAAGTGCCGATGGTGGGACTCGAACCCACAAGGCGGTTGCCCGCCAGCGGATTTTAAGTCCGCTGTGTTTACCATTTCACCACATCGGCGGCGGCACACTCAACCTAGGCAGGGCCTCCGGGGAAGCAAGGCCGGCCTCGGGCCGGGGGTCAGGCAGGCCGCCCCTCTTGCACGCTGTCGTCATCGCTGGCAGCGGTGCCGGGGCGCACCAGGTAGCCGCCCGACTTGTCATCGCGCTGCAGGACAAGCAGCCCCCGGCGACCGGCCTCTTCAATGAGGGCGTTGAAGGAGCGGAAGCCGTGGAATCGCTCGCTGAACTGCGGCAGGCGGCGCTTGATCGTCTGCTTGACGCTGGAACCCCATACCGAACCCTCGCCCCCCTGTTCGGCGAGCATGGCGTCAATCGTTTCCAGCAGCAGTTCGACGGCCTTCTCGGGATCGCCGGCGGGTTTGGTCGCCGGTGCGGCGGCGGCCCTGACGGTGCGCGGCTTCGGCGCGGGGGTCTCGCCATTGCGCGTGGCTGTGCTCCGGGCCTCGCCGTCGGCGCGCCTGCGGCGCTGCTCGCGCACGAGGTCATCGTAAAAGATGAACTCGTCGCAGTTGCTGATGAAGATGTCGCCGGTCGAATTCTTGACGCCGACGCCGATGACCGTCTTGTTGTTTTCGCGCAGCTTGCTGACCAGGGGCGAGAAATCGGAGTCGCCGCTGACGATGACAAAGGTGTCGACATGGGCCTTGGTGTAGCAGAGGTCGAGGGCGTCGACGACCAGACGGATGTCGGCGCTGTTCTTGCCGGACTGGCGCACGTGAGGAATCTCGATCAACTCGAAGGCCGCCTCATGCATGGCCTTCTTGTATTCGCGGTAGCGGTCCCAGTCGCAGTAGGCCTTCTTCACCACGATGCTGCCCTTGAGCAGCAGTCGCTCGATGACGCGGCCCATGTCAAACTTGTCGTAGCGGGCCTCGCGCACGCCGATGGCAAGGTTCTCGAAGTCGCAGAACACGGCCATGGTGTGGGTGCGCTCGGGGCTGGGCATGACCGAGCCTGCGGCCGGTGGCGGGAAAGTCAAGGCCCGGCGCCGGGGGGGGGCGCAGCCGCGCGAAGTTCGCGCCGGCGGCGGCTCCAGGACTGCAGGCCGCGCCAGCTGGCGAAGGTGATCGCATAACCGAGCGGGGCGAGGGCGCCGCCGAGCAGCAGGCCACCGAAGAGCATGACCGGGGCGTGTTCCTTGAGGGTGAGCCAGGATTCGGCCAGCGAGTGCGGCAGTTCACGCGGGAAGGGTGTCGCGGGCACGGAGGAGATCCAGGAGAGCACCCATTTGCCGAGGGCGTACTCGAGCGGCACCAGCGCCGGGATGGTCACCGGATTGCTCAGCCAGCACATGACGATGGCGATCGGGATGTTGACGCGGAAGACGGCGGCCAGGATGGCGGCGGCGGGCATCTGCATGGGCAGCAGCTGCATCGACACCAGCAGTCCGACGGCGACACCGCCCGCCAGCGTGTGCTGGGTGGGTTTCCAGACGCGTTTGTCGAGGAAGTGGCGGGCGAACCAGCGCCGGCTGGCGCTGGCCTTGAGCAGGCGCGGATGCTTGAGCAGACGGTAGGTGCGGAAGACCGTGCGGCGGAACAGTCCCCGGCTGTGGTCGAGCAGGCGTGCGAGACTGAGCGGGGCGGGAGGCATGTGGGGTGGAGAAAGTATCACCGGGCCGCCGCATACACCAGCAGGGAGGCGCCCAGAATGACGCGGTACCAGGCGAAACCGTTGAAGGTGTGACCCTGAACGAAGCGAATCAGCCACTTGACCACAAGGAAGGCGGAGAGGCCGGAGACCGCGGTGCCGAGCAGAAGCAGGGCGAGGTTTTCCTCCTCCAGGCCGCCGTTGGTGAATTCCGAGGACATCTTGAAGGCACCGGCCGCCATCAGGGTGGGCACGCCGAGCAGGAAGGAGAACTCCGTGGCCGCCGGTCGCGACATTCCCAGGGCGAGGGCCATGAGAATGCTGGCGCCGGAGCGCGAGGTGCCCGGAAAGGCGGCGGCGAGCACCTGGGCCAGGCCGACGGCAATGACCACGGTCCAGGTGATGCGGGCGCTGCCCGGCTTGTCCCGGTGCAGGTGTTCGAGCAGGAAGATCACCAGGCCGCCGATGAGCGTGGCCAGGGCGACCGGTTTGATTTCCTCGGGCAGATGGATGTCAAAGGTCTTGATCAGCACGCCGCCGGCGGCCGTCACCGCAAAGGCGGCGGACAGCTTGAGCAGGAAGTCGCGGGTTGCCGGCTGGTCCAGCGTGACCGCGAGATGGCGCACGCGTTTGGCGAAGACCGCCAGCACCGCCAGCACCGCACCACTCTGAATCACGACATTGAAGAGATCGCTGCGCGCCGGCAGCCAGCCGAGCGTCTGCGGGATCAGCAGGTGGCCGGTCGAGGAGATCGGCAGGAATTCGGTGACGCCTTCGATGATTCCTAAAATGATGACGGCGAGCCACTCTGGCATGCGGGAGGTGCGGGATGGGGGATTGAAGGCCGACCTTCGGGGGCTTGCGCCCGAATGCAAGCCTTCTTGGTGGGGGCCCCGGAGCGCGAGTGTGCCGAAAAGGTCACTCGCTCGGGGAGGTGGCCGTGCGCTCACTCGGAGCGAGCCGGCTGCGTCATGCGCGCGCTCCAGGAGTGAGGCCTTGGCTGGACAAGGTTGCCGGGCTCGTCATCATGAAAACCATGAACCTCTCCAGCCAGATCGTCGAAGACATGAAGACCGCCATGAAGGCGAAGGACAGCGTGGCCCTCAACGTCGTGCGCGCGCTCAAATCGGCCCTCAAGTATGCTGCCCTCGAGAAGGCCGGTGCCGAGGGCGAACTCGACGACAGCGAGGCGCTGCAGGTGGTCCGTCGCGAGATCAAGAAGCGTCAGGATTCGGTGGCCAGCTACGCCCAGGCCGGTCGCGAGGATCTGGCGGCGATCGAGCGCGGCGAGATCGCCGTGCTGGAAAAATACCTGCCCGCGGCCCTGCCCGCCGGGGAGCTCGAGGCGTTGGTCGTGGCCGTCATCGCCGAGCTCGGTGCCACCAGCAAGAAGGACATGGGGGCAGTCATGAAGCTGTTGCAGGAGCGTGCGGCCGGCCGTGCCGACAATCGGGTGCTCTCCGCGGAGGTGGCCAAGCGCCTGGCCTGAGCGGTCGAGGCGGGCATTGACAAGCGCGGCCGGTTTTTTACAATCGCCACGAATATTCGAAAATGCATTTTGTAACTCTTGGAGGCTCCCGGGCATGAGGCACGACGACTTTGACGAACCGCGGCGCGGCAATCCGCCGCTTCATTCGGAGAAGATCCTCACCGAGCGCAAGATCTTCTTCCTGGACCTCAAGGAGAACGAGCGCGGGCGCGTCATCAAAATCACCGAGGACGTGCGCGGTCGTCGCGACACGATCATGCTGCCGCTGGAAGCCGCCGAGGAGTTCCTCGACGCCCTGCAGCGCATCCTCGAAGTGGAGCGCGACCTCGATGGTGGTGGCATGGAGTGAGCCTGCGCGCCTTTCCTCGGCGCAATCCGGCGCTGTCATGCGTAGGCTTCCCTGAGCGCGCGTCGTGGGCGTGCCGCTCCCACCCCGCCATGGCCGTTCTGTCCCGTCTGCTCCTTCTCATTGCGCTGCCGGCACTGCTTGCCTGTGCGCAGATCAAGCGTCTCACCAAGGCCCGCCCTGCCGACCCCTCGCCCTTCCTGAGCCATGCTGCCGAGATGCAGCCGACGGGTGTCGCCGGTTCGCCCTTCGCACGGGTTTGGCGCAATCCCTCAGGGGCCGCCTGGGCGGAGGCACGCAACCGCTGGACCCTGCACGTGGCGCCGGTCTGTCTGGATTTCCTGCGGCCGGTCGGACGCCGACTCTCGCGTCTGGAGACCCGCGATGCCGACCGGCAGGACGAAGCTGCCAGGCTCGCCGCCTACACCCGCCAGGAATTCGAACGCGCCTTCCGCGAATCGCCGCGCCCACGCCAGGAGGTGGTTGCCAGCCCGCGTCCCGACAGCCTGATCGTCGAACTTGCCCTCGTCGAACTGGATCCCAATCCCATTTCCGGCGGCGTTACCCGCCGGGCCATCAATCTGCTCGCTGTTCCCGGGGCGGAGTCGCTCGTCGGCAATCCGCTCAAGGGGCGGATCGCCATTGAGGGCCGCCTGTATGACCCGGTGCGCAAGCAGGTGCTGCTGGAATTCAGCGACGCCGAGCAGAACCGCTCCGCACTCCTGCTCTCTCTGCACGACTTCAATCATTACAGCCATGCACGCAAGGTGGTGCGCGAATGGGCGCGTCAATTTGAGGCGGTTGTGCGCCAGCCACCGGGCGCGGAGGTCAAGGACAGCTCCGCCTTCATGCTGTCGATCTGGTGATCCCCGGCCGTTCAGGCGCGTCGGCGCCAGTTCAACCACGCCTGACGGTAGGTGTAGGCCATGGCCAGCACCCCGATGCCGAGCAGCGCGGAGCGCCCGGAATCCGGCACGGCCAGCAAGGGCGCGGCAGTCTCGCCGGCCAGTGCCACCAGGCTGTCGCCACGCTCGGCCGCCCGTGAAGCCAGGACAGCCACGAAGATGGAGGCAAGCCAGTAGGTCAGCGCACGCATGGGGTTAGTTTGATTAATAATTTAATCAGTTTGGCGCTGTTTTGACAAGACAAATCGCCGGATGGCCACCGCTGTCGGTCAGTCGCCGGTTGCAAACCGCCTCCGCCCTGGCTAACGCCTGGCATGTCTCTTTCCCCTGATGCCCGCATCCTGGTCACCGGCGGCGCCGGTTTCATCGGCAGCGCCCTGGTCTGGGAGCTGAATCGACGCGGCTGCGAAAACATTGTCGTCTGCGATCGGCTCACCCAGGACGAGAAATGGCGCAACCTGGTGCCGTTGAAGTTCGCCGACTACCTCGACGGCGGCGATCTCGAGCGGCTGGTGCGCACCTCGCCGGACGCGCTTGGCAGCTTTGATCACGTGCTCCATCTTGGCGCCTGTTCGGCGACCACCGAACGGGATGCCGATTACCTGATGCGCAACAACTACGAGCTGACCCGGCTGCTGTGCGAGTGGACCCTGGCGCGCGGTGGGCGTTTCGTGTACGCCTCGTCGGCGGCGACCTATGGCGACGGCGCGCACGGCATGGATGACCGGCTGGAGGACCTGCACCGGCTGCGACCGCTGAACATGTATGGTTATTCCAAGCATCTCTTCGACCTGTACGCGCGCCGGACCGGGCTGCTCGGCCGGGTGGCCGGCCTGAAGTACTTCAATGTCTACGGTCCGAATGAGGATCACAAGGCGGACATGCGCAGCGTGGTGCACAAGGCGCACCGGCAAATCCTCGAGACGGGACGGGTGCAGTTGTTCAAGTCGCACCGCCCGGACTACCAGGATGGCTGCCAGCAGCGCGACTTTCTCTACGTCAAGGATGCGGTGAAGATGACCCTGCATCTGGCGGCCTCGCCAGCGGCCAATGGCCTGTTCAACCTGGGCTCGGGTCGCGCCCACACCTGGGTGGAACTGGCGCGCGCCATCTTCCTGGCCATGGGCCGCGAGCCGGTGATCGACTTCATCGACATGCCCGAGGCCCTGCGCGAGAAGTACCAGTATTACACCTGCGCCGACATCGGCCGGCTGCGCGAGTCGGGCTACAAGGAGCCGTTGTTCACGCTGGCGGAGGCCGTGCGCGACTACGTGCAGGGTTATCTGGCGCAGGATCGTCGGCTGGGCGACGAAGCCTGATCAGGGCGGCGTCGGCTTGCCACCCTCGGCGGCGGCACGACGTTCACGCGCCGCCTGGAACTCGGCGCCGATGGCCTCGCGGTAGGCCTTTCGCAGGCCGTGCAGGGCCTCAATGCGGGCTTCGCCCTCACGGGCTTTCAGGCGCTCGAAGGCCTCGCGCAGCGCCGGCTGGGCCATGACGCGCTCGTGCATCAGGCGGGTTTCCTCGCGTCGTTCGGGGCGGGAAAAGGCCTGCAATTCCGAGGCCATGCGGGCGACCACGGCCTCGGGAAACTCCCTGGCTTCCGGAGGTGGCAGCGGTGGCAGCTTGCTCGGATCAAACCCCTCCCGGGGTTCGAGGCGGGCGAGGATGGCGGCGGCCTCCGGATCGGTTTTCTGCAGGGCCTCGCGGATGACGCGGCGCATGGCGTCGTTGGCGCGCATGGCCTCGTCGCGGGCGGCGATGACTTCGGGACGGTTCCACACGCGGTCGAGCGCGTCGCGCACCTTGCGGCGCTCCGCCTCGGGCAGCTTGTCAAAGCCATCGTGGCGCGGCGGCCGGCCGATGCCACTGAAGCCGCCCCGCCATTCGGGGCGCGGCGGTTTGTCGGCCTCGCCCTTGGGCGGCAACGGCGGGGGCTCGGCGGCGCTGGCGACCAGAGCCAGCGCAAGCAGAGCGCCAAAGAGGGGGGAGAGACGGTTCATGGCGGGGACAGTGGGGCGGCACCGGTGGTGCCGCGATGGCGGAGGACGAAGCATGCAACCCCGCGGCTCGGCGGGAGTTGCGCCAGATCGGCTAGACCCTGACGCGGGTGAGCACGGCCTCGACCAGCCGGCGTGTGCATTCGTTCACGTCCCACTGATCGGTGTCAAGCATCAGGGAGGGGGGGGCATCCGGCTCTTCAAAGGCGGAGTCCTTGCCGGTGAAATTGGCCAGGGCGTTGGCCTTGGCCTTGGCGTACAGGCCCTTGACGTCGCGTGCCGCGCAGGTGTTGTAGGAGCAGCGCACGTAGACATCCAGCAGGTCGTTGGCCGGAATGATGTCGTACACCATCCTGCGCATGGTGTTGAGCGGAGTGATGAAGCTGCAAACCACGACACTGCCGGTTTCCAGGGCCAGGCGCGCCACTTCGGCAGCTCGGCGCAAGTTTTCCATGCGGTCCTGCTCGGTAAAGCCGAGGCCGCGATTGAGGCCGTTGCGCAGGACATCGCCGTCCAGATTCAGGGTCAGCCGGCCAGCGCGGTGCAGGGCGCCCGCCAATTCGTTGGCGAGGGTCGATTTGCCCGCGCCGGACAGACCGTACAGCCAGATGACCAGTCCGCGTTGTCCAAGCAGTCGCTCCTTGTCGGCGCGTGTGACGCTGAAGACGGGGGTGACCAGGTTTTCCATCGGCCTGCTATCTGGCATGCCAGCGCATTTGCAAGGCGGTTTTGTGGGAGTTCTTTCGGTGAAACACAAAAAAGCGCCGCCCTTGCGGGGGCGGCGCTGAGTTGGCTTCGTTACAGGCAGGAGGCGATGAGTTGCTCGAGCTTGACGATGTCCTTGCCGAAGTTGCGGATGCCTTCGGCGGTCTTTTCCGTGGCCATGGCGTCCTCATTGAACAGCCAGCGGAAGGACTTCTCATCGCAGGCAATGCGCTCCATCGTGGCGGCCTTGGCGGCGCCGGCATCGAGTTTGCGGACGAGCGGCTCTTCACTGGCCTGCAGTTCGCCGAGCAGGCCGGGGCTGATTGTCAGCAGGTCGCAGCCGGCGAGTTCGGTGATCTCGCCCTTGTTGCGGAAGCTGGCGCCCATGACCTCGGTGTGGTAGCCAAAGTGCTTGTAGTAGTTGAAGATCTGGGTGACCGACTGCACGCCGGGGTCTTCGGCGGGACCGTAGTCCTTGCCGGTGCTCTTCTTGTACCAGTCGAGGATGCGGCCGACGAAGGGCGAGATGAGCTTGATGCCGCCCTCGGCGCAGGCGACGGCCTGGACGAGGCTGAACAGCAGGGTGAGATTGCAGTTGATGCCTTCCTTCTGCAGGATCTCGGCGGCCTTGATGCCCTCCCAGGTCGAGGCGATTTTGATCAGCACGCGCTCGCGCGGGATGCCGGCGGCTTCATACAGGCCGATGAGGTGGCGCGCCTTGTCAACGTTGCCCTGGATGTCGAAGGACAGGCGGGCGTCGACCTCGGTGGAGACGCGACCGGGGACAATCTTGAGGATTTCCAGGCCGAACAGGATCAGGATGCGGTCCATGATCGCCTCGATCTTGGCGGCGCCGGCGAGCGGGCTGTTTTTGTGTTCGGCGACGGCCTGGTCGACGAGCGACTTGTACTCGGCCTTCTGCGAGGCCTGAAGGATGAGCGAGGGATTGGTCGTGGCGTCCTGCGGCTTGTAGGCCTTCATGGCCTCGAAATCGCCGGTGTCCGCCACCACGGTCGTGTGCTGCTTGAGCTGTTCGAGCTGATTCATGTCGTTTTGGGGCATCCAGCATAGGGGCAAAGCTGGGGCTGCGCAAGAGGCGGTCTGGTGGCCTTTCCGATTGCGCGCCGCCCCCGCCGGACTTAAGGCAGGACAGCGCCGCCCATGCGAGTCCACGCCCTCGACCTGCACTTTCAAGACACCCCCGGCCTGATCGCCGCCTACCTGATCGAGTCGGACGGGGCGCTGGCGCTGGTGGAAACGGGGCCTGGCTCAACCCTCAATGCCCTGCGCGCGGCGATCCGCGCGCGCGGCTTCGACGAGGCAGACATTCGCGATGTCTTCGTCACCCACATCCATCTTGATCATGCCGGTGCGGCCGGTTGGTGGGCGGCCCGCGGTGCGCGCGTGTATTGCCACCCGAACGCCCGTCGCCACCTGATCGATCCCGCCCGCCTGCTGGCCAGCGCGCGCCTGGTTTACGGCAGCGAGACTGACCGCCTGTGGGGCGAGATGGTGCCCGCGCCGGAAGAGCGGGTGATCGCCCTGGAGGATGGCGAGGTGGTGCGGGTGGGGGCACTGGAGATCGCCGCCCTCGACACGCCGGGGCATGCCCGGCATCACCATGCCTTCGCCTGCGCCGGTTGTTGTTTCACCGGGGATGCGGCCGGCGTGCGCCTGGAGGGCAGTCCCTACCTGTCCGTGACCTCGGCGCCGCCGCAGTTTGATCCGCCGGCATATGTGGAGACGATCGACCGCCTGCTCGCCGGTGGTTTCCACACGCTTTACCTGACCCACTTCGGTGCCGTCCGTGACGTCGAGTCGCATCTGCGCGCCTACCGGGCGCGGGTGGACGAGGTGCACGAGCGTGTGCGCGATTGGCTGGCCCGGGGACTGGAGGCGCGTGCCATCCAGGAGCGCCATCGTGAGGCCGAGCAGGGCCTGGCCACCGGGCTGGGGGTCTCGCCCGAACTGTGGCGCCGTTACGAATTGGCCAACGGCACCGGCATGGGGGCCGACGGTATCCGTCTGTACGTGGAAAAACAGGCTTGAGTCCGCAAAACCAAAAGGCTGCCCGTTGGCACGGGCAGCCTTGCTGGGTTGGGGATCCCCACAACGGGCCGGGGAAGTCAGATGGCGGCGACGGGGGCGTCGGCGGCCGGCTTCGGCATGCTGAAGCGGAAGCGGATCTTGCCACGCTTGGCGGCGGCGCGGGCCTTGCGCTTGGTGCGCTCCTTGCCGGTTTCGTGCGAGCGCAGGCGGCGCATCTCTTCGAGGATGCCCTCCATCTCGAGCTTGGTTTTCAGGCGCTTGAGGGCGCGGTCCACGGGCTCACCTTTGCGGATTTGGACTTCGGGCATAAACGGTTCGGAAAGAAAAGGAGTTGGAAAAAGGGCTTTAAAGATACGGGTGGGTGGAAACGAGTCAACCTGAAAACACGGGGAAATCTCGGCTTATTCCACCCGCAGGGGCGGCAGGGGCGGCAGGGGACGGGCCCCGGCGCCTGTCTGGGACCGGATCATGAACCAGAACAGGAAGGCGAGCAGGATGGCGATGAGTTTTTCACGCCAGTTGCGGGTGAAGAGCTGTTTAAATCGGTCCCAGTTCACGGGTCGGCTCCTCCGGTTCGGGTTCGTCGTCAGCCGCTCCAGCCTCGGCACTGATCCACTGGTTCAGGCGAGCCCGCAACTCGGCCGGCTCGAGGTCGTGCTCCAGCCGGCCGCGCCGGCAGATCGACAGCGCGCCGGTTTCCTCGCTGACAACCAGGGCAATGGCGTCGGTCTCCTCGGTGATTCCCATGGCGGCACGGTGGCGCAGACCGATGGCACGGTCGCGCACCTCCTTCTGGCTGACGGGAAAGACGCAGCCGGCAGCCTTGAGGCGCCCCTGCTCGATGATGGCACCGCCGTCGTGCAGGGCGGTCTTCGGGTGGAAGACCGTGGTGATCAGTTCGGGGGACAGCCGGGCGTCGAGTTCGACCCCGCTCTCGGCGAAGGGCCGCAGGTCGATGTCGCGGCGCAGGGCAAAAAGGGCGCCGCAGCGGCGTGCGGACAGCTGCTTCATGGCATCGAGCAGGACGTCGAGCGATTCCGGGTCGGGCCGGTTGTAGGAGAACAGCCGGCGGCTGCCGAGTTCGGCGAGCACGCGCCGCAGTTCCGGCTGGAAGAGCACGACGAGGGCGATGGCGAGGAAGACCGAGATGCGCTGGAGCAGCCAGTTGATCACCTCGAGCTCGAGAAGCTGGGCGACCAGGGCGAGGCCGAGCAGGAGGATGAGCAGGCCGGTGAGGATGCGGGCGCCGCGCGTGGCGCGGAAAAAGAGATAACCGTGGTAGCAGAGCACGGCCAGGATGGCGATCTCCACGCCGTCGCGCCAGTGCTGGACCAGGAAATTCCACATGCGGTTGCATGCCTACGCCCGATGCCCCCCGGCACGCAAGGCTTTCGTGGCCCCGGGGGTGAATTTCACGGACTCCGCCTCAGTTGTCGGGAGGCTCGGCGGGCCGGGCGGCCGGTGCTTTTGGATAGGCACGCAGGTGGTCAAAAGCTTCCAGCAGGCTGAGTTCCGCCATCGCGGCCGGGAAGTTTTCGGGCAGCAGGCCGGATTTGGCGAGACCACCGGCTCCAAGCAACTCCCCGGTGACTGCGACGGTTTGCCAGACACCGCCCGGCCGGGCGAAGGCAAGCCTGGCCGGTTCGCCGGGGCGCGGCAGAGGCGGCAGGCTCAGGGCGGTTTGCTCAATGCTCTCCGTGGGCATGCAGGTGCCGCGGGCGAGCAGGCCGTCGGCAAGCACGACGGCGCGGCCGGCATAGGCGCGGCGAACGGCGTCGAGCAGTCGCGCATGCAGGGGTTCCTCGGCGAGTTGGCCGGCGAGGATGACCTTGTCGGGCAGCAGGGCAAGGGTGAGAAAGCTGGGCTGGGCCGGCACAGGCAGGTCGGGAATGCCGCGGGCATCGCCGCGCAGCCAGTCCGTCGCGATGCGCACGTCGCCGGCGAGACGTTCGGGAGGCAGGTCGCTGGGCAGGGGGGTGCGCCAGGCGGCCTCAAGGCTGGCCGCGTCGGCGCGCGCCGGCAGGGCATGCCAGCCGGCGCCGGGCACGCCCAGCAACAACGGGCTGTCCTCCGCGCGATCTGGCGGCGGCAGTTGCTCGACCGGCACCGGCTCAAAGGGCGTGACGGCACGGCGCTCGGGATTGACGCGCAGGTCGTCGAGCACGCGGTGGCCGGGCAGGGCCTCGATCAGGGCGTTGAGCAGGCTGCGTTTGAGGCCAAGGCTGGCGACCTCGCCGCGCACCAGCAGTCGGTCGCCACGGGCGGCCAGCAGCAGATGCGGGGGGGGCAGGCCTGCCTGACGCTTGGCTTCGGCAAGGCGGGTGCGCTCCAACTCCTGCAGGCGGCGCACGCGTTCGACCAGGCCGCGCACGCGTCCCCAGTCGGCCGCCTCCAATCCGTGCTCAGCGGCCTCTTCGCGCAGGCGCTCCTCCGTGGCATCGGGGGGCAGGCGGGTCCAGCCGCCACCCGCCCGCGCCAGATGGATTTGGGCGCTGTCCGGGCCGTCGGCCGGGGGCGGGCCGGGAAAGCCCGACAGGGTGGTCTCAAGGTCGGGGGCCTCGTCGAAGCGGGTGGGGTCGGCATTCACGCGCGCCAGCAACCGACCGCCGGCGGCCTGCCAGCGCTCGGTCAGCAGGCGGGCGGCGTCGCGCGCCTCGAGATCCGTGCCGAGGCGACCGGCAAGTTCGGCATGGCGACCGTTCACGGCCAGGGCGAGCCAGCCGGGCGGGTAGGGTACGACGGTGAGCTCGTTGCGCAGATCGAGAACGGGTTGGAACTCCGGGAACCAGCCGCCAGGCAGGCGCAGGCGTTCGCGCACGCGGGTTTCCAGCTCGGCGCGCTGGCTGGCCCGGCGGACCTGGCCGGACAGAACGGCCCGCAGGCCCTCGAAGTGCAGTTGCACTGGGCCGTGGCCGGTGTCGAGTTCAGCGAGCAGGGGCTGTGCCTGAGCGATCCATTGGCGTTGCAGCCGTGGCAGGCCGACCCCGAAAAGGAGCAGGCCGCAGAGCAGCAGGCAGGTGCCGGCGGTCAACCAGGGGGCGCGCTTCATGCGACGGCATCGTTAGCAGGCGCGGCTGCAGGCGGCAAGGCATGAAAAAGCCCGCAGGCCGTGCGGCCTGCGGGCTCGGGGATGAGAGGGGAATGGCTCAGCGTTCGTCCGGCCCCGGGGCGTCCTTGCGTTCGTCCTGCCCGACCGGCTTGGCGCCGCTGATCTGCAGCGGGCGGCCCATGAAGTCCTTGCCGCCGAGCTCCTGGACGGCGCGGCGGGCCTCATCGACCGACGCCATGGTCACGAAGGCAAAACCCTTCGAGCGCTGGGTACGGTTGTTGACGACGACTTCCGAGTTGCGAACGCTGCCGACGCCGCTGAACAGCTCAAAGAGATCGCTCTCGGAGGCATCGTAGGAGAGGTTGCCGACGTAGAGGCGTTCGGTGGTCACCTCGGCAGGATTGGCCGGGGCGGGGGCCTCGCGGCGCTGGCGCGGCGGGCGGTTGGATTCGGTGCGCGGCGGGCGCGCGGCGGGGGCGGCGGCGGGCAGCTTTGGGGTTTTGCCGAGCAGGCCGAAACTGATGGCGCTCAGAAACTTCTGAAAGCCGCTGGGTTGGGTCACGCCGGCGCGCGGTGTCTTGCCGGGGCGCTGGCCCTGGCTGGGGCGGTTGCCGCGTCCGCCGCGGCTGCGGCGACGACGGTTGTCCTGGGTCTGGGTGTCTGACATGGGTGTTCGTTCAGGGGTGGTGGGGTGGGGTTGCAGGCACCGGTCTGACGGACAGGGAGAAAATCCTGGGGCTGGGATGAACAACGGGTCAAATCCAGCGGACCGGGCTCCGCCGCCGCCTGCGGTTGCAGGTGACCGGGGTCCCGTCCGGTGCCGCAGTCCTGGGCGGCGGGCTCGACTAAAAGCCGGCTGTGCGTGCGGCTCACGGCCGCGACGTCCCCTTCCCGCGACAGGATCGCGGGTCCATTCATCGCTACAGGCACGGTCAAAACGGGGTGCATGGGGCTAATGCGGCTGGCGGAAGGGTCGTCGGAGCACAGGCGCCCCTCATGACTGCGGGTTCAGCCTAAAGGAACCCTTGGGGGCGGTCAACCTTGGATTGTGACGCCGGTGGCGCTCACCCGTGCCGCTGAATGATGTGCAGGAAGTCGGTCAGGTACTCGCGCGCCTTTTTTTCGCCAATGCCGCGGATTTTCAGCGCCTGCTCGACGCTGCGCGGCCGCAGGCGGGTGAGAAATTCCAGGGTCTGGTTGCTGAAGATGACATAGGCCGGCACGCCCTCGGCCTGGGCGACGGCGTTGCGGTGGCGCTTCAATTTTTCGAACAGGGCCTCATCGAAGCCGAGTTCCTGCAGGGCCGGGCCGCCACCGCGGGCGTCGGTCTTGAGCGCGGCGGGTGCTGTCGACAAGTCCGGCCAGCGCAAGCTGAGGGCGCCGCCCTTGCGCATCACCTCGGCGCCCGATTCGGTCAGGGTGACCACCGGGTATTCCCCCGTGCTGGTGACGATGAGGCCGGCCTTTTCCATTTCCGCGAACAGCGGGTGCAGGCGCTGGCTGCCGAGGTCGCGCAGCAGGCCGTAGGTGGTCAACTGGTCGAGGCCGGCGTCGACGATTTCCTTGGACTTGCTGCCGACCAGCATCTGGATGATGCGGCCCTTGCCGTAGCGTCCCTCCCAACCGTCGGTGCCGCGGCGAGACATGCGGGCGATGCCGCTGAGCGCCTGGCGCAGGGCGGTCATTTCCTCGGCGGTGCCGGGACGGGCGGTTTGCACGCCGCTGCGCCGGCAGACGTCGCAGGTGCCGCAGGGGGCGCTCTCGGTTTCGCCAAAGTAGGCGAGGATCTGCTCCTGGCGGCAGGCGCGGTCGTCATAGCAGAGCGAGGTCATCGCCTTGAGCTTGGCGCGGTCGCGCCGCTCCTTCTCCGCCAGCGCGGCGGTGTCGATCTCCAGGTCGCGCGCCAGCACCTCCGGCCGCAGCAGGCGGGTGCCGCGTACCCGCTTGCCGGGGATGTCATAGCGCTCGATGTAGCCGGCGCGCACGAGGTGACCGAGGGCGGTGCCGGCGGCCATGCCGTTCTTCAGGCCGGCGCGGTCGGCGAGGTCATCGATGCTGGCCGCCACCTGGTGATCGGCATCGGCCAGGCTGAGCAGGGCCTGGTAGACCGACTGGATGACGTCGAAGCCCGGGTTGTTGCCGTCGATGAAAAACTCCTGGGTGCGGGTGTCGGCGTGGTTGAACAGCAGTTCGCACCACGACGGTTCGCCATCGCGGCCGGCACGGCCGGCTTCCTGGTAGTAGGCCTCGACGCTGCCGGGCACGTCGAAGTGCACGACAAAGCGCACGTCGGGGCGGTCAATGCCCATGCCGAAGGCGTTGGTGGCGACGGCAATGCCGCTCTTTTTCGAAATGAAGCGGTCCTGGCGCTCCTCGCGCTCCTTGTCGTCGAGGCCGCCGTGGTACTCGACGACCGGCAGTTTCCACGAGCGCAGTTCTTCGCCCACCTCCTCGACGCGCTTGCGGGTGGCGCAGTAGACGATGCCGGTCTTGTGCTCGGCAATGACGCGGCGCAGGCGCTGGTACTTGTCGTCCTGGCCCTTCACCGGTGTGATGTTCAGGCTCAGGTTCGGCCGCTGAAAGCCGCGCACGGTGACAAACGGATCGCGCAGGCGCAGCACGCGCTGGATGTCGTCGCGCACCTCCGGGGTGGCGGTGGCGGTCAGCGCCACGACCTGCGGATGGTCGATCGCCGCCAGTGCCTCGCCCAGGCGGAAGTAGTCGGGCCGGAAATCGTGGCCCCACTGCGAGAGGCAGTGCGCCTCGTCGACGGCGAACAGGGCGATCTCGACCTGGCGCAGGGCCTGGGTGAACTGGCGGCTGCGGAAGCGTTCCGGGGCGACGTAGACGAGCTTGTAGGCGCCGTTGCGCAGGGCCTGGATGCGCTCGGCCTGCTCGGCCGGTGTCAGGCTGCTGTTGATCAGGGTCGCCGGGATGCCGCGCCGCTCCAGGGCGTCGACCTGGTCCTTCATCAGGGCGATGAGCGGGCTGACCACCACCGTGATGCCGTCCATGACCATGGCGGGCAGCTGGTAGCAGAGCGACTTGCCGCCGCCGGTCGGCATGATGACCAGGGTGTCGCGACCGCCGAGCACCGCGGCCATGACCTGCTCCTGGCCGTCGAGGAATTCGCGGAAGCCAAAATGGCGCTGCAAAGCCTCGCGGGCGTCGTGAACGGTGGGGGCGGAGTCGGACAAGACAAAAACGGGGTTCCCGGCACCTTGCCGAGAACCCCGGGATGATCAAACGCCGGCTGGCCGGAATCAGTCGGCCGCCTCGTCCTTCTTTTTGTCCTTCCAGGTGCTCTGCACGTACAGCTCGCGCAGCTGCTTGAAGTCGACCGTGGTCGGGCTGTCGGTCATCAGGTCGCAGGCCTTGTTGTTCTTCGGGAAGGCGATCACCTCGCGGATGCTGGTTTCGCCGGCCACGAGCATGGCGATGCGGTCGAGGCCGAGGGCGAGGCCGCCGTGCGGCGGGGCGCCGAACTGGAAGGCCTCGAGGATGTGGCTGAACTTGAGCTGCTGCTCCTCGGGCGTGACGCCGAGCACGGAGAACATTTTCGCCTGCAGGTCGCTCTCGTGGATTCGGATCGAGCCGCCGCCGAGTTCGTAGCCGTTGAGCACGACGTCGTAGGCTTCCGCACGCACCTTGCCGTAGTCGCCGGCGTCGAGCAGCGGCACGTCCTCGGCCTTCGGGCGGGTGAAGGGATGGTGCACGGCCACCCAGCTCTGGTCCTCGGGGCTGTAGGCGAGCAGGGGGAAGTCGACGACCCAAAGGAAATTGAGCGCCTCGCTGCCTTTGGTCAGTTCCTGCATGGCGGCGATCTCCAGGCGCACGCGTCCGAGGATGTTGCAGGCCTCGTCCCAGGTGCCGGCGTAGAAGAAGACGATGTCGTTTTCCTCGACGTTGAGCTTGGCCAGCAGGGCGGCCTTTTCGGCCTCACCGAAGAACTTCCACAAGGGACTCTTGTACTCGAGCACGCCCTCGGCGTTGCGCTCGACCTTGATGAAGGCGAGCTGCTTGACCTTCATGCCGGCCTGGATGGCGAGCTCGTTGAGGCGGATCATCTGGCCGGTGGTGATGCCGGCGAAACCCTTGGCGTTGATGGCGCGGACGACACCGCCATTCTCCAGGGTCGAACGGAAGATCTTGAACTCCGAGGCGGCAAAGACGTCGGCCATGTCGGTGATCTCCAGGCCGAAGCGGGTGTCCGGCTTGTCGGAGCCGAAGCGGTCCATCGCCTCCTGGTAGGTCATGCGCGGGAAGGGCAGGGGAATCTCCACACCGCGGCCGGCCTTGAACATGGCGGCGAGCAGGCCCTCGACGAGGCCGAGGATGTCCTCCTGGCCGACGAAGCTGGCTTCGATGTCGATCTGGGTGAACTCGGGCTGGCGGTCGGCGCGCAGGTCCTCGTCGCGGAAGCAGCGGGCGATCTGGAAGTAGCGCTCGAGGCCGGCGACCATGAGCAGCTGCTTGTACTGCTGGGGCGCCTGCGGCAGGGCGAAGAACTTGCCCGGGCTCAGGCGGGCCGGCACCAGGAAGTCGCGCGCGCCCTCGGGGGTCGGGTTCGACAGGACCGGCGTTTCCACCTCGATGAAGCCGGTGGCGTCGAGGTAGTTGCGGGCGGCATTGGTGATCTTGTGGCGCTGGCGGATGTTGCGGTTCATCCGCTCGCGGCGCAGGTCGAGGTAGCGGTACTTCATCCGCAGGTCCTCGTTCGACAGCTCACGGTCGAGCTGGAAGGGCAGGACCTCGGCCTTGTTGAGGACGGTGCATTCGGTGACGACGACCTCGACCTCGCCGGTGGCGAGCTTGGCGTTCTCGGTGCCGGCCAGGCGGCGCTCGACGCGGCCGCGGATCTGCAGCACGTCCTCCTCGCGCAGGTGGTGGCTGAGGGCGGCGAGCTCGGCGTTTTCCTCCGGGCGGAACACCGCCTGGGTCAGGCCCTCGCGGTCGCGCAGGTCGATGAAGATGACGCCGCCGTGGTCGCGCGCGGAATTCACCCAGCCGCACAGCGTGACGTTCTCGCCGATGTGTTCGGCGCGGATGGCGTTGCAGTGGAGGGAGCGGTAGGCGTTGGGGATCATGGCGGCAAAGGGGGCGGAAAATCGGGGAAAACCGCCGGAGTGCAAGGTGGAAACACATTCCGGACTGCGCGGGCACCCGAAAGTGGCTGCGGCTTCAGCCGCAGGGGTTCGTGCTTCAGCAAGCAGGCTGCGCTAGGCGCGCGCCCCGGGCCGGGTTGACAGCGAGCAGCGGAGCAGCGAGAATGGAAGGGTGAGCGCGAAAAAAAAGAGTCCCCGGACGGTGCTGCAGGAAAGCAGCGTCAAGGGCATTCGCTTGAAACCTTGCGCGACCGATTACGCGACCTTTGTGCGCGTGACCTCGCAGGTCATGGGCACGACCGGGCCCGCCGCGCACAAGACGAAGCCGAACGAGCTTGTCTTGCGGCTGGCGAACATGATCTCCTGATCGAAGCCGGGATCACATGGGCTCAGCTGCTAGAGGCGTCGCCTGACAGGCAGGTTGGCACTGAGCATCTCGTCGAATTTGCAGAGCTTACCGGTTCAGTGACCAAACTCACGGTGCCGCCCAAATTTGGTCTGATTCCAAAGGTACTGACCCATGCCGTGCCCAACCTGCGAGGGGAGCCGGGAACCCGCCAGGCGCTGGAGTTTGTCCCGGCAACGCCTCTGGAATACCTCGAGCGCTGGATCGTGGCCAACGAGGTGTTCCAGGATGCCGTCCGTCTCACCGCCGTGATTCGCTGGGCCGATGGCTAGGTTTCTTTCGCCATCCGGCAGCCCCAGTATGCGGGTGTGCCGGCTTCGGAATGGGAAATTGAAGCGGGTTTTCGCGCCGACGGTTGGACGCCCCTCCGCGATCCCGGCGGTCAACACCGGCTGTTCTATCATCATGCCTGGCAGGTGCTGGCCATCGATGCCCTGCCGCGCAACTGCTACATCCGCGACGGTGCCCTGCAGCCCTTCGACGTCATCCTCTGCCGGCCGGACGAGGAGCTTGAGCGCTACCTGGCGATTTACCCGGCCGAGTCCTGAGGCGGGCGGGTCGCCGCCTCACCCCAGCCGAATCTCCCGGGCGCCGAGGCCGGCGTAGTCGGCGGGGGTGCAGGTGAGCACGATGACCTGCAGGCCGCGGCTGGCGGCGAGGTCGAGCATGCGCAGGAGTTTTTGCACGCGCTCGGGGTCGGAATGGGCAAAGGCGTCGTCGAACACCAGCGGCAGGCAGCTCTCGTGGGCTTCGGCGAGGATTTCTGCCATGGCCAGGCGGAAGGCCGCGGCAACCTGCTCGCGGGCGCCGCCGCTCAATTGGTCGAAGCCGATGGCGCCCCGGGCGCCGCGGCCGAGGGCGAGGCCGGTGAAGGTGCCGTCCTCCAGGCGCAGGCTCAGGCTGGCCTCGGGGCCGAAAACGCGCTGCAGGTAACCGGTGACGCGCTCGGCGAGCGGCCGGGTCAGTTGATCGGACAGGGCCTGGCGCTCCTTGGTGAACAGCTCATGAATTCGGCGCTGGGCGGCAGCGCGCCGGGCCAGGCCGTCGTGCCGGGCGCGGGCGGCGTCGAGGCGCGCCTGCGCGGTCTTCAGCGCGGCGACCGGGTCGCTGCCGCCGTCGGCGCGCAGGCGACCGGCGCTGTCGGCCTGCTGGCGCAGGGCGTCGTCGCGCTTCTCCTGCTGCTGACGCAGGGAGCGGTCCAGGCGCTGGCGATCAGCGCCGAGGTCTTCCGGAGCGAGTTGGGTCAGGGCCGCGCGCCGTTCCAGCAGCGCGGTCTCCGCTGTTCGCCGGGCCTGCTCCGCAGTGGCCAGGGCCTGAGCGCGGGTGGCATCGTCGCCCAGCTCCTCCAGCAGCAGGCGCAGCCGGCTTTCCAGATCGTGGATTTCGGTTTCGGCGGTGCGCAGGCTTTCCGCCAACGCCTGAGTCTGCTGCTCGGCTTCGCGGCAGCGGCGTTGAGCGATCACTTGGCTGGCGCGGGCGGCGGCTTCCTCGTTTTCAGCCTGCTCAACGACGGCTCGTGGATCGGTCGCATTGGGTGCCTTGGCGTCCAGGGTCGCCAGCGTCGCGGCTCGGCGTTCGCATTCGGCGTTGGCGGCGGCGAGCGCCTGACGGGCCTGCGCGAGGGCGGCGTCCACCGTGTCGGCGCCGAGGCCGCGCAGTTCGCTGTCGATCTCGCGCAACTCACCCTGCAGGGTCTCGCGCCGGCGCAGCAGGCTGCCGGCCTCGGCGACCGAGGTCACGGCGTGACGGGCGAGCCGGCTCTGCAATTGCTGGTGCGCCTGCTCACGGCTGCGCCGGGCATCCTCCAAGCCGGTGCCGCCGCCGGGCCGCAGGCGCAGGCGGGTGCCCTCGCCAATTTGGATATCGACACTTTCGCTGACGATGCGGGTTTCGCCGGGGGCGAGGGTTGTGCCGCCGAGACGCACCGGCACATCGGCGGCGAGCACTTCCAGGCCCGCGGCCATGCCGTCGAGACTGGCTTCGGCGCGAGCAACCGCCTGCTCGGCGGCCTGCAGGGCCTCAACCGCGGCGGTATCCAGAGCGGGCAACGCCGCGAGTTCCTGCTGCAGGCGGCTGTGTTGTTCCCGTGCCTGCTGAACCTTGGCAGCGCGCGCATCGAGATCCGCAACTTGCAGGCGGCGTTCTCCGGCCTGCTGGCGGGCGAGCGCAAGATCGAGGCGGGCACGGGCGAGCAGCAGGGTTTGGCTGGCCTGCTGCAGGGTTTGGTCGGCATGGCTGGCAGTCTCGCGCAGAGCTTGCAGGGCCTGCTGGGCGGTTTGCAGTTTTTCGCGGCCCGGCGCCAGGCTTTCGCGTCGGCGATGCAGTTGCATCCGCGCCTGGGTCAGGCGTGTTTCGCCGTTGGCGAGGCGCTGATGTTCGCGGGCGGTGTCTTCGACGGCACGCTGGGCGGCGTCGACCTCGCGCTGCAGGATGGCGACCGCCTGCGTGCGCTCCTCCAACTGGCGCTGTTCGGTCTGCAGGCTGCGCAGGGCGGCCTCGGCTTCGGTGAGTCGCACGCCGGCCTGCTGGTGCTCGGTCAGGGCGCGGTCGAGGGCGGCCAGGCTGGCGGTGGCCTGGGCGGCGGCGGTTTCGGCGTCGTCGAGTTCCTGGCGGGCGCGGCCGAGGTCGGACTGCGCGCGCGGCGTGCCGTTTTGGGTGAAGGTCTGCTCGACGAGGTTGGCGAAGTGTGCGGCGAGTCGGTGGTCGGTTTCCGACTGGGCGACGGCGGCGCCACCCTCGTCCTGCAGGTGCTGCAGCAGGCGATCGCGCTCGCCCTGGGCCGGGTCGAGCGGATTGTCGCCGGAGCGACCCTGGACAATCCACAGATGCGCCCAGGCCTCGTGAATTTTGCTGGCCTTGGCGTGCGGGGTGCCGGTGAGTTCGGCGAGCTGGGCCTCGGCCTCGTCGTTGCTCCAAGTCGGGCCGCCGTGGCGGGTCAGGCGGGTGCTGCCACTGGCGCCCTTGAACTGCTTGAGCAGGGTGTGGCGGGCGCCGCGCGCGGTGAATTCCACCTCCACCTCCGGCTTGCCGTCGTGCAGGCTCGAGACCATGGCGCGATGCGCCTCGGTGTTGCCCTTGGCACTGAGAAAAAAGGCGCGGTGCACGGCCTCGACGAGGGTGCTCTTGCCGGATTCATTGGGTCCGCCAATGAGCGTGCGGTGGTCGTCGAACTCCACCCGGCACTCGCGGTGCAGGCGGTAGTTGCGGACGGTGACGGCGTGCAGGCGCATGGCGGGTCAGGCGGCGGCGTGAAGTTCGCGCAGGGCGGCAAGGGCGGTGGCGGCGATCTCGGGATCGCCACTGCGGCTTTCCTCCAGCAGGCGGGCGGCGATGCGGGCGGCGAGCGGGGCGTCGCTGCGCCGGGTGAGCAACTCCATCTCGTCGGTGCTGGGGGTCAAACGCACCTGGTCATGCAGCCGCAGCCGCAGCAGGCGCGCGCGCCAGGTGTCGAGTCGCTCGTCCAGCCGCGCCCTTGCGTTCATGCCCAAACTGCCGCGCAGGGTGAGGCGGATCAAATCCTCGCCGGCTCTTCCCTGAGTGAGCTCCGCCAGCACGGCTTCGAGCCGGTCGAGGTCGGCGTCGGCGGTGAAATCAAACTCAAGGTTGTGCCAGCGCAACCGCCCGGTCTTCACCGCTTCCACACGCGGCGCGGCGTTGCGCTCCACCGTGACCCTCAGAACGTGGCCGGGTTCGTTGTTGCGGGGGAAGCGGTCGGGCTCCGGCGTGCCGGCATAGCAAGCCTTGGGACCCACCTGCTTGTGGCCGTGCCAGTCGCCCAGGGCGATGTAGTCGATCTCATCGAGCGGCAGGCGGTCGAGCTCCAGGCGGTTGCTGGCGCCGTCGGCTTCATCGTCGTCGCCAGCCGGGCCGAACTCCTGGACGCTGCCGTGGGCGAGCACGATCCGCGGTTTGCTGCCGAAAGCGCTGAAATCCAGGCTGCGCAGCCAAGCGCTGGTGTCCTGCAGTTCATGGCGACGCAGCAGCGGGCAGGGCAGCAGCACCGCGTCTTCCAGTTCGACCGGTTCCGCATGCAGCAGGACATTCAGGTTGGGCGACAGCGCCGCGCGTTCCTGAAGGAAAAAGGGCTGTTCCCAGAGCGAGTCCGGGCCACCGTGGTCGTGGTTGCCCGGGATGACATAGACCGGCAGGCCGAGCGCCCCGATTGCCGAGCAGGCGGCGGAAACGGTGGCCCGCTCGGGGCGCGGCGAATCAAACAGGTCACCGGCGACGACGACAAACGTCGCGCCGTGTTCGCGCGCCGCCGCACCCAGGCGGGCGATGACCGCCAGGCGTTCCTGGCGCACCAGCGCCCGCTTTTCCGCGTCCTCGACGCGGGCGTGCGGCGCCCCGACCTGCCAGTCGGCCGTGTGCAGAAAAACCATCGCCCACGGGAAGCGAGAATTTGCTGCGGGGAAACTGAAAATGGACGCGGCAGGTCGCTTTTCCCGTTCGACAAGGCCGGGTTGGAGTCTTATTTAGCGCCCATGACCCAACTGCTTGCCCCCGCCCTTGTTTCCCAGATCGACGCCCTCTGTGCCGCCATCGCGGCCGATCCGGACGTGCAGAAGGCGCGCGAACAGGCCGAGGCCTTTCTGGCCGATGAGGCGGCGGTGAATCTGTATCGCGAGGTGATGACCCTGGGCCGCAGCCTGGAGCAGCGTCATCGCGGCGGTCAGAAGCTCGACACCAACGAGGTGAACCGCTTCCAGGACCTGCAGGACCAGGCCGATGCCCATGAGGGCATCCAGGCCTTTGTCGCCGCTCAGGACGTGCTTCAGCAGGTTGCCAACCACGTCAACGGCTTCGTCACCAAGACCCTCGAGAAGGGCAGCGTGCCGACCGCCGAGGAAGTGTTTGGCGCGGGCGGTTGCGGCGAGGGCTGCGGCTGCCACTGATCAACGCCGCTGGCGCACCGCTTCGTAGAGCGTGATGGCGACCGCGGTCGACAGGTTCAGGCTGCGCGCGCCCGGCTGCATCGGGATGTGCCAGGATTGGTCCGGATGGGCGGCCAGCAGCGAGGGTGGGATGCCGCGTGTCTCGGGGCCGTACACCAAATAAAGCGGGGCCGGACCGGTAAAATCCGCCTGCCAGTGCGGGCGGTTGCCCTGGCACTCGATGAAAGCGAAACGCGCCTCAGATTCCACCTGGGCGGCAAAGGCGGCCCAGTCGTCCCAGACGCGGACATCGACCTGCGGCCAGTAGTCGAGACCGCTGCGCTTGAGGTACTTGTCCTCCAGGCTGAACCCCAGCGGGCGGATCAGGTGCAGGCGGGCGCCCGTGGCCAGGCAAAGTCGGCCCACCGCCCCGGTGTTGTGGGGGATCTCCGGTTGGTACAGGACGACGTGCAGCATGGCCGCACTCTTCATGCCGGAGGCTGCCTGCCAGTGCAAGCCCGGGCATGGGTGGGCGTCGGGATCCCGGGAGCGTAAGCATGGCGCAGCCTGCTCGCTCGGGGGCGAGCGTGCGGCCGCCCCCCTAGAGGTGGGGGCCTCGAAACACACCCGCTCCGGTCCAACCTTCTGGCACACGGCGGTTCCGATGCGGCTGAAGCCGCAGCCACTTTGGGGGGGCGGCGGCAAAAGCTGTTTGCCATCCCCGGCGGCCTCACTAACCTGCCGTCCTTATGGCAAAAGCAGCACTTGGAAAAGGACTCGGCGCGCTCATCTCGGCGCCTTCGGCCGTGAGCGGCGTGGCCAAGCCACCCGCGCTGGCCCAGCCGGCGCCCGGCGACGTGGTCAACCATGTCGCGCTGGAACAGGTCGTGCCCAGCCCGCTGCAGCCGCGCAAGGAGTTCGTCCAGGAGATGCTCCAGGAGCTCATGGACTCGATCCGCGAGCATGGGGTCATCCAGCCGCTCATCGTTCGCCGGGTCGCCGGCAAGCTGGAGCTGATTGCCGGTGAGCGACGCTTCCGCGCCTCGCGCGAACTCGGCTTGAAGCAGGTGCCGGTCATTGTCCGCGAGGCCTCGGACAAGGACGTGCTGGAGATGGCGCTCATCGAGAACCTGCAGCGCGAGGGCCTGAATCCGATCGAAGAGGCGCGCGCCTACGAGCGGCTGTCGAAGGACTTCGCCATGCGCCAGGAGGACATCGCCCAGCGTGTCGGCAAGAACCGCGCGACCGTGGCCAACACGATGCGCCTGCTCGATCTCTGCCCGCCGGTGCAGCAGTTGCTCTCCTCGGGCCGCCTGAGTACCGGGCACGCCAAGGTGCTGCTGACGCTGAAGAAGGCCGAGGACCAGCAGCGTGCGGCCGATGAAATTGTCCGCAAGGGACTGACCGTGCGCGCGGCGGAAAAGCTCGCTTCCGCCATCCTCAATCCGCCGCCGCCGAAACCCGAACTCGGCGAGACCGAGGAGTCGCGCGCCGTTGAGGCGGTTGAGCAGCGCCTGATGCAGCATCTGACGACGAACATCAGCATCAAGCACGGCGAGAAGAAAGGCCACATCGAGATCGACTACTACGGGGTCGAGGATTTGAACCGCCTGCTCGCCCTCATGGGCGTGCCGGAGGAAATGCCGGAAGACTGAACGGGTTCCGCCATGCGCCGCCGGTTTGCCGTCCTGCTCTGCCTCGCCGGCCTGCTGGCCGCCTGCGGGCGCGCGCAGCATCCCGAGCAGGCGGCGATCGAGACCTTTCTCGACCGCTACTTCAGCACCTGGTCGGCGCGCGACATGCAGGGCTACGGCGCCTGCTTTGATCCCGGTGCACGCGTCACTTTTGTGGAGAAAAACGGTCGCAGTTCCAGCCAGGGCCTGACCGATTTCCTGCACGGCCAGAAGCTCGGTCACGAGCGGTCGCCCAGTCCGATGACCGAGGTGCCGGTGACGAAGAAGATCAGCGGCGACAGCCGGGTTGCCTTCGCCGAGGTGCGCTGGCGCCTGACCAAGGGCAACGAGGTCGTCACCGGGGTGGATTACTTCACCCTCGGCCGCGGCCGTGACGGCTGGCGCATCCTGGCGCTGGTCTTTTACAACGACTGAGGCGCCCGGCCTCGCAACCTATCACTTCCCATGGCCAAGACTTCCCCCGAACCCGCCGCTGGTTTCCTCCGCCTCGAGCGATTCTATCTCGGTGCCGCCTGCTTCTGCTCGGGTGCGGCCCTGATGGTCATCGAACTCAGCGCCGCGCGCCTGCTGGCGCCGATGTTTGGCAACAGCATCTACACTTGGACGGCGCTTATCGGCGTCATCCTGGTCGCCTTCAGCGCCGGCGGTTACGCAGGCGGGCGGTTGGCTGACCGCCGGGCCGGACCCGAGGTGCTTGGCTGGCTGCTGGCGGCCGCCGCTTTGCTGACCTTCCTCATCCCCGGCCTCGCCGTCCTGCTCGGGCCGATGCTGGCCAATCGCGGCCTGGTGCAGGGGCCGGTGCTGTTTGCGCTGCTGCTGCTCGCCCTGCCGGGCGCTTTGCTCGGCGCGGTCTCGCCCGCCTCGGTGCGCCTGTACAGCCTGACCTGGAAGGACAGCCATGTCGGCGGCGCGGCCGGCACGGTCAGCATGCTCGGCTCGCTCGGCAGTTTTGTCGGCACCTTCCTCTCCGGCTTTGTCCTGCTCGGCGCCTTCGGCGTGCGCGCCATCTTCCTCGGCTGCGCGGCCCTGCTGCTGGTGCTGGCGCTGGCCGCCTTTGCCCTGGCGCGTGGTTCGCGCCAGCGCCAGGCGGTCCTGCTCGGCGCCGGCGTGGCGGCCGCCGCCGCCAGCCTGGCGCTGGAAACCCCGCGCGAGAAGGGTGTGCTGCATGAGCGCGAGTCGTTCTACCACCACATCAAGGTGACGGAGCAGGGCGAGGGGCGGCAGAGCCGGCGTTACCTGCAGCTCGATTCCACCGCCGAGGGCGGCATCCAGATGGCGGACGGCGCGCTCGTGCTCGAGTACCAGCACTACTGGCGGCTGGCGGTCATGGGCGGCGAGTCCCTGCGCCGCGCCCTCTTCATCGGCGCCGGTGCCTTCGGCATGCCGTGCGAGGTCTCGCGCGAATTTCCCGGGGCCGAGGTCGATGTCGCCGAGCTGGATCCGCAGGTCATCGACATCGGCCGGCAGTACTTTCACCTCGACAAGCATCCGCGCGTGCAGGCTCACGCCGGGGATGCCCGCCACTACCTGCGCACGCAGAACGACCGGCGCTGGGATCTGATCTTTGGCGATGCCTACAACGGTGTGCACGCCATCCCGCCGCACCTCGCGACCCGCGAGTTTTTCCAACTGGTGGCCGACCGCCTGGAGCCCGGGGGCGTCTATCTGATGAACACCATCTCCGCCGTGCAGGGGCCGCGCGCGGAACTGCTTGCCGGCATGCTCGCCACCCTGCGCGAGGTTTTCGCCCACGTCGAAATCTTTGCCGTGCAGGGGCCGCGCCAGATGGTGCAGAACGTCGTCATCATGGCCTCGCAGGAGGACCGCATGAGCCGCCTGGCCGGCCGGCGCCACATCGCCGGTTCGGTGCCGGCGCGCATCGCCGCGGCACACGTGCCACGCAGCCAGGTGCCGGCGGATGGCCGGGTGTTCACCGATGACTTCAATCCGGTCGACGCCATCATTGCCCGCGCCATGCTGCGCTGAGTCTTCGGCGCACCCGGCCGTCAGGCGGGCTCGAAATCGAGACCGAGGTCGAGGGCGCGCGCCGAGTGGGTGAGGGCGCCGACGGAGATGGCATTGACGCCGGTGGCGGCGATGGCGCCAATGGTGTCGAGGGTGACGCCGCCGCTCGCTTCCAGCCAGAGCCGGCCGGCGTTCAGGCGCACGGCCTCGCGCAGTTTCGCGCAGCTCATGTTGTCGAGCAGCAGCATGTCGACCCCGTGCAGGCCGAGGAAGGCGGCGACCTGTTCGAGGGTGTCCGCCTCGATCTGCACCCGGGCGTCGGGTCGTTCGGCGCGCACGCGGTCAATGCCGGCCTGCAGGGCCGCCAGGCCGCCGCCGGCGGCGAGGTGGTTGTCCTTGACCATGACGTGATCGTAGAGGCCCATGCGATGGTTGGTGCCGCCGCCGGCACGCACGGCTGCTTTTTCCAGAAGGCGCCAGCCGGGGGTGGTCTTGCGTGTGTCCCAGACCTGGACCGTGTGCGGCCGCACGGCCTCGACGTAGCGACGTGTCTGGGTGGCGACGCCACAGAGGCGCTGCAGGAAGTTCAGCGCGGTGCGCTCGCCGGTGAGCAGGGAGCGCGTCGGTCCCTCAAGCTCGAGCACGGTGTCGCCGGCGGCAAAGGCGTCGCCATCGCTGAGCCGGCCGCGCACTTCGATGCGCGGATCGAGCCGGGCAAAGACGCGGCGGGCCACCTCGATCCCGGCGAGCACACCGGCCTCGCGGGCGGCAATGCGGGCGCAGGAGCGGGCATCCTCGGGCACGAAACATTGTGCGGTGAGGTCGCCGGAACCGACGTCCTCGGCGAGGGCCAGGTCGATGAGACTTTCGGTGGCGGAATCCAGGGCGGCTTGCATTGAGGATGCTGTCGCCGAAACCGCGCGGGAATGCGACGGATTTTTGCGCGGCCGGGGTGCGGCTACTGTTCCGATTCGGCGACGGTGACGCTGATGACTTCCTCGATGGTGGTCAGGCCGCCGAGGATCTTGCGCACGCCGTACTCGCGCATCGGCCGGTAGCCATCCTTGAGGGCCTGCTGGAGCAGTTGCTGGCCACTGGCCTTGTGGGTGATGAGTTCGCCCATGGCGGGGGTGAGGCGGACCAGTTCGTAGATCGACATGCGGCCCTTGTAGCCGGTGGCACGGCAGGCCTCGCAGCCGCCTTCGCGGGCGCGGTAGACCGGTGCCGACAGCGGGCCGTGGTACTTCAGTTCGAGCAGCTTGGCCTGGGCTTCGGGTTCGACCTCCTTGCACTCCGGGCAGAGCACGCGGACGAGGCGCTGGGCGATGAAGGCGCGCACCGAACTGGCGACCAGGAAAGGCTCCACCCCCATGTCGACGAGGCGGGTGATGCCGCCGATGGCGTCGTTGGTGTGCAGGGTGGAGAAGACGAGGTGACCGGTGAGCGCGGCGCGGATGGCGATTTCTGCCGTCTCCAGGTCGCGCATTTCCCCGACCATGACGACATTGGGATCGCCGCGCAGGATGGAGCGCAGGCCGGTGGCAAAGGTGAGGTTGATCTCGGGTCGCACGGCGATCTGGACGACGCCGGGCAGCTTGTTTTCGACCGGATCCTCAATGGTGACGATGCGGCGGTGCTCGGTGTTGAGCTGGCTGAGGAAGGTGTACAGCGTGGTGGACTTGCCGGAGCCGGTGGGGCCGGTGACCAGAATGATGCCGTTGGGCTTCTTGAGCAGGGCCTCGATTTCGGAGCGCAGGTCGGACTCGATGCGCAGGCGGTCGAGGTTGAACTTCTCCTGGCCAAGCAGACGCAGGGAGACGCTTTCGCCCTCGACGCTGGGGATGGTGGCGACGCGGACGTCGATGAATTGGCCGGCGATCTGCAGGTTGATGCGGCCGTCCTGGGGCAGGCGGCGCTCGGCGATGTCGAGCTTGGCCATGACCTTGAGACGGGCGATGACGGACTGCTGCAGGGCCTTGATGTTTTCCGGCACCGGCACCTCGCGCAGGCGGCCGTCGATGCGGTAGCGCATGCGCAGCTTGTCCTCCATCGGCTCGACATGGATGTCGGTGGCGTGCTGCTCCAGTGCCTCGCGGATGACGGTGTTGACGAACTTCACGACCGAGGCTTCCTCATCGTCGGCATCGATGATGTTGGCCTCGTCGCGCTGCTCAAGATCGGCATCGTCGATGCTGCGGCCCTTGAGGATTTCCTCGAAGGTATCGGCGCCGACACCGTAGAAGTCGCGCATGGCGTTGAGCAGGCGCTTGCGCGGGGCGATCTCCCAGCGCACCGGCGCGTCGACCTCGCGCGCCACGGCCTGGCGGGCGATCAGGTCAAAGGGGTCGTAAGCGGCGATGACCAGCTTGCGGGTGGCGGAATCTTCGCCGTCCTCCTGAATCTTGAGCGGCAGCAGACGGTGCTTGAGAGCGACGCGCGGCGGCAGCAGGCGCTTCATCTCCGGGGCGTCGGCGCTGTCGGGCAGAGGGTTGGCGACGTAGCTCAAACCGGCCCGCGCGGCGAGCTGGGCAAGAAAGGTCTCCTCATCGAGGCGGCCGGAGTCGAGCAGTTGGCTGACCACCGAGGCGCTGGGCGTGGCGGTGGGCAGGGCGATGCCGGAGCCACCGGCGGCTTCCAGGCACTGCACCAGGGCCTGGCGGATGCCGCCGGTGCGCGGAGCCGAGGGGGCAGAGCCGTTCACCGGCGCGGCAGCTGGGGAGGTGGGTCCGCTCATGCTCAGTTGGCGGCAGGGAACAGACTGGCATCAATGACCGCTTCCTCGCTGGCGGCCGGCTCGACCGGAACACTGCCTTCATCGGGTTCGTAGCCGTACTTTTCGAGCAGCTCGACGAGGTAGGCTGTGGCACCGGCCAGGCTGTGGAAACGGGCGGTGGCAATGGCGGTGAGATCCTCGCGCAGGCTGGCGGTCAGGGTCGCCTCACCGAGCACGCCGAGCGAGCCGTCGGGCGCCGGGCCGGTGGCCGATTCGTCATCGGCGCTCATCAGCCGGCCTTCGAGGTTTTCAGCGACATGCCAGGTTCGCACGAGGCCGTCGGCATGGGTCAGCAGTAGCGAGCGGTTGAGGCGGCCCGAGGCCGTGTAAAAGGCCTGCGAACTGCCCTGCAGGGCGAGGGCGCTGAACACCGCCTTGCGGACTTGGGCGTTGGCGGCGACGAAGAACTTGCCGCCGCCCTCGGCGCGGGCGTAAAAACGGCCGCCCTCCTCGGTGGTGAGAACGATCGAGGCCGGGCCGCCGTTCAGCGGCGCGATCAGGTAGGCGCCACTGTAGAAGGAAAAGTTCACCGACGCCTCCGCGGGGGTGAATTTCAGTTCGTACACCAGCCATTCCGCGGAAGCCGCGGCGGCGGCGCCCAGCCAGAGCAGGGCGGCGAACAGGAAGCGGGCGGGTCGGGCGGACACGGACATGAAGCTCGGTTTATAGCCCTAGTGGACGGTTTTGTCGAGCCGGGCGTTGAAACGTTGTCGCCGTCGCCGCTCTTTTTCCCGGGCGGATTGACAGCGCCGCCGCGCGCGGCTACGTCGGCCCGCGGGGTCGAACCCGCCCTCCCGCCATGGAACCCCTCCACGTCATCGGCCACCGCAACCCGGACACCGACGCCATCTGTTCCGCCATCGGCTACGCGGCCTACCTGCGTCAGGTGCGCGCTGGCGAGGTGGTGGCGGCCTGCTGCGGCGAGATCAATGCCCGCACGAACTGGGTGCTCAAGCTGGCCGGCGTCGAACCGCCCCGCCTGCTGCTCGACGTGCGCCCGACCGCCGCCCTGGTCTGCCGTCGCGAGGTTCTCACCGCCGGTCCGCAGGAGACTTTTCTGTCGGTCTACCGCAAGATGCTTGAGCACAGCTTCCGCTCGATCCCGGTCGTCGATGGCGACGGCCGCCTGCTCGGCATGCCGACGATTCAGGAGATGGCGCAGCTGTTCCTGCCCTCCGAGGCGCGCCACCGCGCCGCCAATCGCGAGGTGCGCACCAGCCTGCAGAACATGGCCACCGCCCTTGGTGGCACCCTCATCGGCGGTGGCGTCGGGGCCGGCACGGTCGAAGACCTGATCCTCGTCGTCGCCGCCTCCAGTGTCGACACCTCGCGCGAGCGTTCGCGCCAGTTCCCCCCGGGCCAATTGGTACTGGTCACCGGCGACCGACCGGAGATCCACGCCCTGGCCATCGAGCTCGGTGTGCGCTGCCTCGTGGTCACCGGCGGCTTCCTGCCCAGCGACAGTCTGCTGCGTGAGGCAGAACAAAAGGGTGTCAGCGTCATCACCGCCTCCCAGGACACGGCCAGCGCCTCCCAGCTCATCCGCTTCTCGCGCCCGATCGCC
The DNA here is from genome assembly GCA_966252325.1 of uncultured bacterium. Taxonomy (GTDB): domain Bacteria; phylum Verrucomicrobiota; class Verrucomicrobiia; order Verrucomicrobiales; family Verrucomicrobiaceae; genus Prosthecobacter. The sequence goes on from CBINON010000007.1 coordinate 45,164, forward strand.
GAGGCTCTGCACGACGGCTTTCTGTCCTTTGGCTCGCGCACGCCGCTGCGTGAGATCATCCATGCCGTGCACGATTCCCATCAGCCGCTGTTTCCCGTCGTCGACGAGGAGAGCGGTCGTCTCGAGGGCGTGTTTTCGAAGTCCGACCTCGTTGAGGTGCCGCGCACCCGCCTGGTGCTGGTCGATCACAACGAGTTCTCGCAGGCGGTCGCCGGTGCCGACGAGGCGGAGATTGTCGAAGTCATCGATCACCACCGCCTGAGCGGCAACCTGCGCACCCAGGAGCCGGTCCGCTTCATCAATGAGCCGGTCGGCAGCACCAGCACGATCGTTGGCATCATGTTCCGCATGCGCGGCCTGACGCCCGACAAGGGCACCGCGATCTGCCTCTGCGCCGGTCTGATTTCCGACACCCTGCACCTGACCAGCCCGACCAGCACCGCCACCGATCGCGAGATCCTGGACTGGCTGGCGGGCCTCGCCGGCCTCGACGCGGCGCAGTTCGTGAAGGACTTCTTTGCCGCCGGCTCCCTGCTGCGCGAGGCGACCCCGGCGCGCGCGATCGAGGGCGACCGCAAGGTGTTTGAAGAGAATGGCTGGCGCATCAGCATCAGCCAGATCGAGGAGATGGGCTTGGGCGAGTTCTGGAAGCAGCAGAGTGCCCTGCACGAGGCGCTCACCTCACTGTGCGAGGCGCATCGCCTGAACTTCGCCTGCCTGATGGTGACCGACATCACCGCCCATCACAGCGTCCTGCTGGTGGCCGGCGATGCCCGTGTCGAGCGCGCCCTCGCCGCCGATTACCCGACCCGGGCGCCGCAGGTCTTCGATCTCGCGGGCGTGGTCAGCCGCAAGAAGCAGCTCTTCCCCTACCTGAGCAGCCTGGTTGGCAAACTGACACCGCCCTGATCAGCGTGCCGCCTTGATCTCGTCCCAGACCTTCGTCCACTTGGCGAGGTCGGGGCCGAGGTTTTCGAGGACCTCGCTGCGGGCCTTGACCTCCTCGGGGATGGTGATGGCCGGGTTGTTGAGGAAGCCGGCACTGACCCGCTTCAGCGCCTCGGGGTTCGGGCAGAGGTAGCCGAGCCATTCCATGTTTTCGGCGGCGACCTCCGGATCGAGCAGATGGTTGATGAACTTCAGCGCAAGGTCCGGCTGCGGCGCGCTTTTCGGGATCACCATCTCGTCGCAGCCGATGCTGACGCCCTCCCTGGGCACGAGGATCTGCACGCGCGGGTTTTCCTCGGCCACCTGGAAGAGGTCGCCGCTGTAACCGTGTACCAGCAGGAATTCGCCCGAGTCGATGCCGGCCTTGTAACCCTCGTTGTCGAACTTGGCGATGTTGCGCTTCCAGCCAATCACGACGTCGCGCGCGGCGGCGAGTTCGGTCTCGCTGCGCGAGTTGAGGCTGTGGCCGAGCGATTTCAGCGCGGCGCCGAGCGTCTCGCGCATGTCGTCGAGCAGCACCGCGCGCCGGCCGAGGTCGGCGCGGCCAAACATCGCCCAGCTCGGCTGGCCCCCGCGCAGGCGGTCGCCGCGCACGGCAATGACGCCGTAGCCAATCGTGTAGGGCACGGCGAAGCGCATCTCGCGGTCCTTGACCTTGGCGAGCACGCTGCGGTCGAGATGTTTCAGGTTGGGCAGGGCGGCGTGGTCGAGCGTCGTCAGCAGGTTGTCCTGCTGGAGCAGTTCGACCATGTAGCTGGTGGGGAAGACCAGATCGTAGCCGCCGGCACCGGCCTTCAGCCGCGCGTGCAGGCTCTCGTTGGAATCGAAGGTGTCGACCACGACACGGCAGTCGTGGTCGGCCTCGAAGCGGTCGATCGCCTCCGGACTGAGGTAGTCGGCCCAGGTGTAGACGTGCAGGATCTCGGAGGCGGCGGCCGGCAGGCAGGCGAGCAGGGTGGCGACAAGCAGGACGGGTTTCATGGCGGCGCGGTTGGGCGCCGGCCCAGGCGCAGGCTGAGCGCGGCGGCGAGGAAGGTGGCGCAGAGCAGCAGGCTGCTCAAGGCGTTGATGACCGGCAGGCTGCGGCTGGTCTTCATCATGCTGGCGATGCGCAGCGGCAGGGTGGTGCTGCCCGGGCCGGCGACGAAGAAGGTGATGACGAAGTCGTCCATCGACAGGGTGAAGGCGAGCAGGGCGCCGGCAAGGATGCCCGGCAGCAGCAGGGGCAGGACGACGCGCCGCGCCGCCTGCCAGGGGCTGGCCCCGAGATCGCGCGCGGCGTCGAGCAGGAGGGGATCGAAACCGCGCAGGCGGCCGAGCACGACCATGGCCACGTAGCTGATGCTGAAGGTGACGTGGGCGGCCCAGATCGTCAGCGGGCCGGTGGGGATGTGCAGGGCGGTGAACAGCGACAGCAGGGCCATGCCCATGAGCAGTTCCGGCAGCGCCAGCGGCAGGACGAGAAGGCCGCGATGGAGGTGTTGCAGTCGGCTGCGATGGCGGTGCAGCGACCAGGCGGCGAGGGTGCCGAGCAGGGTGGCGGCCAGGGTTGAGGCGGTGGCCAGTTGCAGACTCAGGGAGAAGGCTTCCCAAACCTCATCCGCCTGCCAGAGGCGTTCATACCACTGCCAGGTGAAGCCCTCCCAGGAGCCACCGAAGCGCGAGGCGTTGAACGAGTTCAGCACCAGCATGACCAGTGGTGCGTTGAGAAAGACGAGCACCAGGGCTGTGAGGGCCGCTGGCAGGCGCGAGCGGTTCATGCCTCCACCTCCCGTGCGGTTTTCCGCCGGCACCAGGCCTGCACCGGCAGAATGAGCAGCACGGCCAGCAGCAGCAGACCGGCGAGAGCGGCGGCCTCGGGCAGGTTGCGATCGCTGAAGGCCCGCTGGACGATGCGGTTGCCGATCATTTCCTGGCCGGTGCCACCGACCCACTGCGGCACCACATACTGGCCGAGGCAGCCGGTGAAGACGAGCAGGGCCCCGGCGACGATGCCCCCACTCACGCCGGGCACGAGCACGCGCCAGAACGCCCGCCCGGGGCTCGCGCCGAGGTCGCGCGCGGCCTCGAGCAGACCGAAGTCGAATTTTTCCGCGGCCGCATACACCGGCAAGAGGGCGAAGGGCAGATGCACGTAGACGAGCACCACCAGCACGGCGCCGTGGTTGTACAACAGCATGTCATCCGGGGCCAAAAGGCCGCAGCCCTGCAGCAGGCGGGTCAGGACACCATCGGGATGCAGCAGGGTTTTCCAAGCGAAGACACGGAGGAGGAAGTTGGTCAGGAAAGGCAGAATGATGAGCAGCAGCACGAGCCCCTGCCGCCGTTTCGGCAGCCGGGCCAGATGGCAGCCGACTGGCAGGGCCAGCAGCAGGCAGAGACCGGTGGCGGTCGCGCTCAGCCAGAGCGTGCGCCACCACAGCGGCAGCAAGGACGGCTCGGCCAGGGCGCGCACGGCGTCGAGACTCCAGCCGGCACCGAGCCCGCCGTGCAGGTCGGCGGGTCGGAAGGCGGCGGCCAGGATGAGTGCGGTCGGCAGGGCGAAGAAGGCCGCCAGCCAGAGCAGGGAAGGGGCGGTCAGCAGCCATTCGGCGAGCCGTTGGCGCTTGGGCTTCATGGCGCGGTTTCCGGCAGCAGGCGGATGCCTGCGGGTTCGAGTTCCAGGCGCACCTCGGTGCCGCGTGCGAGGAGCGCCGGCCCGGGCTGCTGGGCCAGCCAGCGCTGGCCGTCGCCCTCGATCCAGTAGCGGGTGTGGGCACCGCCGTAGACGGCTTCGGCGACTCGCCACGGGGTGGGTGCATCGGTCGCCTCCAGCCGCACGTGCTCGGGGCGCACGCTCAGGCGCACGCTGCTGCCGACGGCCTGCCGGCAGGGCTCGGGCAGGGGCGCGAGCAGGCCGCCGGACAGGCGCACGCTGCCTGTTTCCAGGCGACCCTCGACGAGGTTGGTATCGCCGATGAAGGCGGCGACAAAGGCCGAGGTCGGATGCTGGTACAGTCGTTCCGGCGTGTCCACCTGCTCGACACGGCCCTCGTTCAGAACGGCGATGCGATGGCTCAGGTTCATCGATTCCGTCTGATCGTGCGTAACGTGGACAAAGGTGGTGCCGACCTCGCGGTGCAGGGCGGCCAGTTCGACGAGCAGATGCTGGCGCAGTTTCAGGTCGAGGGCGGCGAGGGGTTCATCGAGCAGCAGCAGGCGCGGCCGGTTGATGAGGGCGCGGGCGAGGGCGGCGCGCTGTTTTTGGCCGCCGCTGAGATGGGCCGGCCGGTGGTCGGCGTGCGTTTCCAGTCGCACCAGGGCCAGCATGCGGTCGACCGCCTCGCGGATCTGCGCGCGGCTCCAGCCGGCGATCCGCGGCCCGAAGGCCAGGTTGTCGCGCACGCTCAGGTGCGGGAACAGTGCGTAGTTTTGAAACACCGTGTTCACCGGCCGCCGCTCGGGCGGCAGCGCGGTCAGATCCGTGCCTGCGAGGTGGATGCGACCGGCATCGGGCGACTCAAAGCCGGCGATCAGCCGCAGCAGGGTGGTCTTGCCGCAGCCACTCGGGCCGAGCAGGGAAAAGATCTCGCCCTCGCGGATCGACAGGCTGACGCCGTCGAGCGCGCGCTGCGCGCCGAAGCTCTTGCGCACGGCGTCGATGACCAGGAAGTCGTCCATGTGCCATGCTTGGCGGAAAAGCGTGCCGCTGCAACTGCCGGAGCAAGCATGCTTGTTTGGGAAAAAGTGGCTGAGGCTTCAGCCGCAAGGCAGGGGAGCAGACAACCCCGGCCAGGCCAGGCGGGCAGGCTGCGCCATGCTCGCGCTCCCGGGAGTTTCCAAGCGGGTCGGCTCAAGCCGGTAGCACCCCGGCGGCGGATGCAGATTTCCATTGCCAGCCGGACGCACATGTTGAAAATCAGGCCGTCCGCGCGGCGGACGTCAACAAACCTCTTACCGATCATCATCCTCATGGGCAGACCCGTCACCCTCTTCACCGGCCAGTGGGCCGACCTTCCTCTGGACACCATGCTGCAGAAGGCCAAGGCTTTTGGCTACGACGGCGTGGAACTCGCCTGCTGGGGCGATCACTTTGAAGTGGACAAGGCCGACCAGGCCTACTGCGACGCCAAGCGCGCCAAGCTCAAGGCCGCCGGCCTGCAGTGCCACGCCATCTCCACCCATCTGGTCGGTCAGGCCGTCTGCGACAACATCGACGCCCGCCACGCCCAGATCCTGCCGGCCTACATCTACGGCGATGGCAATCCCGAGGGCGTGCGCCAGCGTGCTGCCGAGGAACTGATCAAGACCGCGCACGCGGCCAAGCGCTTCGGAGTGAACGTGGTCAACGGCTTCACCGGCAGTTCGATCTGGCACCTGGTCTACTCCTTCCCGCCGAACCTGCCCGGCCAGATCGATGCCGGCTACGCCGACTTCGCCAAGCGCTTCAAGCCGATCCTCGACGAGTATCAGAAGCTTGGCGTGCGCTACGCGCTGGAGGTGCATCCGACCGAGATCGCCTTCGACATCGCCAGCGCCGAGCGCGCCCTGCAGGCGGTCGACTACCACCCCGCCTTCGGCTTCAACTACGACCCCAGCCACTTCGGCTACCAGGGCGTCGACTACGTGAAGTTCATTTACAAGTTCAGCGACCGCATTTTCCACGTCCACATGAAGGACGTCGCCTGGAACCTCAGCGGCGATGCCGGCGTCTTCGGCGGTCATGTCGACTTCCACAAGCCGACCCGCTACTGGGACTTCAAGTCCGTTGGCCGTGGCGACATCAAGTTTGAGCGTATCATCCGCGCCCTCAACGACATCGAGTACGGGGGTCCGCTCAGCGTCGAGTGGGAGGACGGTGCCATGGACCGCGAGTTCGGCGCTGCGGAATCCGCCGCCTTCGTCAAGAAACTCGACTTCCCGCCCTCGAAGATCATCTTCGACGCGCAGTTCGCCGAGAACAGCAAGTGATTCGGCGCGGCTTGGCCCGCCCTGACAGGCCTCCGGCCGCCCTCGCCGGCGCCGGAGGCCGCCTTATATCCGCATGAAAATCCTGCACACCCTTTGTTGGTTCGTGGCCGCGGTTGGCCTGGCGCCGCTCTCGGCCGCTGATCCGGATCCCGTGGCGGCGGTCTTGGCACCGTTTGTCGAAGACGGCCAGATCGCTGGTGCAGTGACCCTGGTCGCCCGTCAGGACCAGGTGCTGAGCCTGAAGGCGGTCGGCTTTCAGGACGTGGAAAAACGCACGCCGATGGCGACCGACAGCCTGTTCTGGATCGCCTCGATGACCAAGCCGATCACCGCCCTGGCGGTGCTCATGCTGCACGATGATCGCCGCCTCAACATTGAGGATCCGGTCGAAAAGTACCTGCCGGAATTCAAGGGTCAGCTGGTCGTGCGGGAGAAGAAGGACGACCGCGTCGTGCTCGGCAAGCCGGCACGGCCGGTCACCTTGAAGGACCTGCTCACCCACACCGGCGGTGTCACCGGCAATGCGAATGTCGAATCCGGCGCCCTCGATGTGCTGTCGCTGCGCGAGTCGACCCTTGTCTATGCCCTCACACCGCTGCAGTTTGAACCGGGCAGCCGCTGGGCCTATTCGAATCCGGGCATCAATGTGCTCGGCCGGGTCATTGAGGTGGTCACCGGCGAGGACTATGCCAGGGCGCTGGATCGGCTTGTTTTCCGTCCGCTGGCCATGCGCAACACGACTTTTTGGCCAGACAAAAAGCGCCTGGAAAAGTTGGCGGTTTCCTACCAGGCCGGCCCCGATGGGCGCCTGGTGCCCGCGGAGATCCGTTATTTAACCCCGCCCTACTCGGACAAAAAGCGGTCTCCTCTGGCCGCCGGCGGCCTGTTTTCCACGGCCGAGGATCTGCACAAGCTTTATTTCATGCTGGTCAACGGTGGCGAGGCGAATCGGCGTCGCCACCTCTCCAAGGAGACGCTGGCGCGCATGTTCGAGAATCACACCGGCGACCTCAAGGCGGGTTTTGTCGAGGGCATGGGCATGGGGCTCGGATTTCAGGTGGTGCTGCGTCCCACGGGCGTGACCGCCAAACTGCGTGCCGGCACGGTCGGGCACGGTGGCGCCCACGGCACCCAGGGCTGGTTTGATCCTGCGAGTGGCGCCATCCAGATCCTGCTCATCCAGCGTGCCGGCCTGCCAAATGCCGATGCCTCGCCGATGCGCCAGGCCTTCCACGAGGCGGCCGTGCGGCTGCTCGACCAGGCTCCGCCGACTCCGACCGAGTGACACACAGGTCGATCGCGTTTGAAAACCAGCGTCCCCTTGTTCGTTGACCTCTTGATCCCCGCCTTTTCCACCATGACCTCCACCACCCGCCGCCGTTTTCTCCAGCACAGTGTGCTCGCCGCCACCGCCGTCTCCGCCTCGCGCGTGCTCGGTGCCAATGACAAGATCCGCGTTGGCTTCATCGGCCTCGGCGGCCGTGGCATGGGCTCGGCGGCCTGGTTCGCCAAGATCCCCGGTGTGGAGGTCGCCTACCTGTGCGATGCCGACACCGAGATCATCGCCCGCGCCAAGCAGAAGTATCCGCAGGCGAAGACCGCCCAGGACCTGCGCAAGGTCATTGAGGATCCGGAGATCGACGCCGTGGTGGTCTCCACAGGCAACCACTGGCACGTGCTCGCTTCGATCTGGGCCTGCCAGGCGGGCAAGGATGTCTACGTGGAAAAGCCGGTTTCCCACAATGTGTGGGAGGGGCGCAAGCTGGTCGCGGCGGCGCGCAAGTACAACCGCATTGTCCAGGGCGGCACCCAGCAGCGCAGCGACCCCTTCCACCAGGAACTCAAGGCCTATCTCGATTCCGGAGCGCTTGGCAAGATGAAGTATGTGCGCCTCAACCACTACGGCATGCGCGCCAGCATCGGCAAGGCCGCGCAGCCCATCACGCCGCCGGCGAGCGTCGACTACAACCTCTGGCTGGGCCCGGCCCAGGATGAGCCCATTTACCGCCCGAAGTTCCACTACGACTGGCACTGGGTCTGGAACACCGGCAACGGCGAACTCGGCAACTGGGGGCCGCACATCATCGACGACCTGCGCAACATCGTCTTTCGCGACAAGATCAGCCTGCCCAAGCGGGTGCTGGCTGGCGGCGGGCGCTACGGTTGGAATGACGCCGGCGAGACGCCGAACACCCACTTCCTGTACATCGACACCGGCGACATCCCGGTGGTCATGGACATCCACAACCTGCCGCGCCAGAAGGGCATGAAGGCGGGAGACGTCTACCGTCGTCGCCGCACCAGCGCCTTCCTTGTCATTGAATGCGAGGGCGGTTATTATGCCGGCAGCCGCGGCGGCGGCTCGGCGCACGACCCCGAGGGCAAGGTCATCCAGCGCTTCCGCGGCGACGGCGGTGGCGGCCACGCGGAAAACTTCATCGCCGCGATGCGCAGCCGCAAGACCGCCGACTTGAATGGCGAGATCGAGCAGATCCATTACTCCAGCGCCTGGTGCCACCTGGGCAACCTGTCCTGGCGGCTCGGTCAGAACGGCGATCTCGACCAGGCCAAGGCCCAGCTCAAGGATTTCGAACCCTGGCAGCAGGTCATCGACGACCTGCCCGCGCATTTGACCGCCAACGAGGTGACCCTCAAGGCCGGTGACCTGCGAGTCGGGCGCCTGCTCGAGATCGATGCCGCCAAGGAGACCTTCATCGGCGACTCCGCCACGCCCGAGGCACTGGCCCTGCTGAAGCGCGAGTATCGCCAGGGCTTTGAAGTGCCCGAGCAGGTTTGAGGTCCTGCAAAAGGGCTTGCCTCGGTGGGGTGCGCGGCGTTGAGTCGCGCCATGCCGCCGCCCATTCCCCTGCTTCTTGCCAACACGGAAATCCTGCCCGGGTACCGCATCACGGCCTGTCTGGGCCTGGTGCAGGGCAGCACGATCCGGACGAAGCACTTTGGGCGTGACCTCATGGCGGGCTTGAAGAACCTCGTTGGAGGCGAGTTGCGCGGTTACACCGAGCTGCTGCAGGAGTCGCGCCAGCAGGCGGTCGAACGCATGACCGAGCAGGCGGCCCGTCTGGGCGCCAATGCCATCGTCAACGTCCGCTTCGGCACCGCCTCGATCACCCAGGGGGCTGCCGAGATTCTTGCGTATGGCACGGCCGTGCGCGTCGAACCCGAGTGACCTGCGCGCATGGAACTGATCGTCCTCTTGCTCGTCCTGGGCTTCGTCTGCGGACGCGTGGCCGAGCAACGGCACTTCCGTCGCCTGCAGGAGCGTGAGCGTGACTGCGCCTCCGTGCCGGTCACGACCTTGAGCCGGCCGCCGCCCGGTCGCGCCGTGGCATCTGCCAGCCTGGCCTGCGGCTCGGTGGTGGTGGCGGTCGACTACTTCAAACTGTTTCTCTCCGGCTTCCGCCTGATTTTTGGCGGCGAGCTGAAGTCCTATGCATCCCTGCTGGAACGGGCGCGCCGTGAGGCGGTCTTGCGCCTGCGTGAGTCGGCGCCGGACGCGGATTGCTTCATCAACCTGCGGTTTGAAACCAGCGACATCGGCGGGAAGGCGCGCGGCGCGCCAAATGTCGAAATGCTTGCCTATGCCACGGCGTTGAAGTTCCGCCCCGAACGGACTTCCGGTGAAGCCGCCCGCGGCGCCTGAGCGCCCTTGCTCCCGCGCGGTGGCGCGTCTACTCTCCGCGCCCTGATGAACCCCCAGACCGAGACCACCCTGCGTTTTGCCGGCGAGTACCCCGCCCCGGCCGTGTGGGCCGCTGCTCTGGGCCTGGCTCTGGTGATGTGGCTTCTCTATCGACGCGAGGCACGCCAGCATCCCGGTCGCTGGTCCTGGCTGCCGGGGCTGCTGCGCTCGCTCGCCGTGTTCCTGCTCGTGCTGGCCCTCTCCGGTCCCGTGCTGCGCCACGAGACGACGCGACGCCAGCTCGGGCGTGTCATCTTTGCCGTGGACGCCTCGGCGAGCATGAAGCTGGAGGATGAACCGGCCGGCGCGCTTCCCGGTCAGGCCTCCGCCGGCAGCCGTTATGAGCGCGCGGAAAAGTTGCTGCTGGGCGGGCCCGCGCCGCTGCTGCGCAGGATCACCGAGAGCCAGGATGCCGAGCTGGTCCTGCTGCGCGGCGCACAGGCCCAGCGCGTCTGGTGGCAGCGGCAGGGGGGCAAGGACACGCCCGGCCCGCTGCCCGCGGCCTTCGACCTGCCGCCGGACGCGCCGCTCACCAACCTCGACGCCGCGGCTCGCGAGGCGCTCGGTGAACTGGCGCCGGGCACCGCCTTGGTTTTGCTCAGCGACGGCCAGCACAACACGACCGGTTCGCCGGAGGAATTTGCGGGGGCCATGAAGGAGGCGGGCGTGCCGGTGTTCACCCTTGGCTTTGGCGTCGAGACACCACCGCCCGACCTGAGCGTGTTGAATGTCGTCACCGCCGAGTCGGTGTTTGCCGAGGAAAACCTGCTCGGGCGTGTCATCCTGGGCGACAGCCTGCCTGCCGGCACTCCCTGCAACCTGCGGGTGACCAGCGGCGGACGCGTGCTCTGGGAGCGCAACTTCAGCGCCGAAGGGCGTGGCGAGCGTCGCTTCGACTTCGGCTTTCCGGTCAAGGATCTTCCGCCTGCGCCGGCAACCGAGCGCGACAAGACCCTGCGCCTGATCAGCGTGCAGGCCTCGGTCGTCGGCGAACGCGCCGGCCTCGAAAAGACCCGCGCCAACAACAGCCGCGAGGTGGCGCTGCACCTGCTCAGCCGCAAGCGCAAGGTGCTGCTGCTCGACGGTCGACCGCGCTGGGAAACGCGCTACATCCACAACCACTTCGACCGTGACGAGCGCTGGCAGGTCGGCCTGTTGATCGACGACCACGCCGAGCCTGCCGCCGCCGGTGCCCTGCAGAAGGGGTTCCCCAAGACGCGCGAGGAATTGTTCAGCCATGATCTCATCATCCTCGGCGACGCGGCTCCCGGCCGGTTCAGCGCCACCCAGCTCGACTGGCTGCTCCAGTTTGTCGAAACGCGTGGCGGCGGTTTGATTCTGGTCGACGGCGCCCGCGGCCACCTGCGTGCCTGGGCGTCCGGCAAGACGGCGTCGCTCATGCCGGTGCAGTGGACTCGAACCGCGGCGCCAACCGCCGAGGGGTGGACGCTGCGCCTGACGCCTGAGGGTGAAAGCCAGCCCGCGCTGCGGCTGAGCGATTCCGCCAGTGCCAACCGTGGGCTCTGGCCCGAGCTTCCGGAACTGCGCTGGGCGGCGCCGGCGGTGGCCCAGCCCGGGGCTCAGACGCTGGCGGTCTTCGGCAGCCGCGGCAGCACGAACGCGCCGGCAGCCGTTGTCTTCCGACCACTGGGCGCGGGCGCGGTGCTGTACCTGGCCAGCGACGAACTCTGGCGCTGGCGTTATCAGGTGGCTGATCTCTACCACCAGCGTCTGTGGATGCAGCTGGCCGCCTGGATTGCCGCGCCCCCCTTCCAAGTGGAGGACAAGCGCGTGGCAATCGGCAGCGACCGCCTGCGCTATCAGCCCGGTGAGACAGCGGAAATCCGTGTGCGCCTGGGCGGTTCCACCCCCGCGCCGGCGGAGGGGGCGCAGGCCGTGCTGCTGCATGAGGGGCGCGAGGTGGCGGTGCTGCCACTGGAGGCCGATCCCACGCACTTCGGCGTCCTGCGCGCCGTCACCCCGCCGCTCAAGGCCGGTGCCTACGAGATCGCCGTGGCCGAAGGACCCTCGGCGCCGCGCGGCGACCTGCGCCTGTCGCTGCGCGTGGCCGATGCCGGCAATGCCGAGTGGGCCAGCTTGACGCTCAATCGCCCCCTGCTGGAGTCGATGGCCAACCTGTCGGGCGGCCGCTTCCTGCGCGAGGAACAGGCCGCCACGGATCTGCCGGCCCTGCTGCAGGCGGTCGACCGTCGCCAGACCACGGTGCGCGAGACCGTGCTGTGGTCGAGTTGGTGGTGGTTTGGCGCCGTGCTCGGCCTGCTCACCGTCGAGTGGCTGCTGCGCAAGCGCCTGCGCCTGGTCTGAGCCCGGGGTGCTTGTTCTTCAGGATTCGGCCTTGCCGAAGAACATCATGTGCTGCCAGGGCAGGCCGTCGAACTCGCGCGCGAGTTTGAAGCCGTTGAGGCCAAGTTCCTTGAGGATCTGCGCCTTGCTCATCTTGTGCTCGGGCTTGATCGGGACGGTTTCGTCCTCGGCGCGGAATTCGACCAGCACCACGAGCCCGTCCGGCTTCAGGGCCTTGCGGATGCCGGCGAGCATTTCCGCCGGATGCGAGAATTCGTGGTAAACATCCACCATGAGGATGAGATCGCAGGTGCCGGCCGGGATCTTCGGATCCAGCGGCGTGTTGACGATGCAGTCGATGTTGTCGAGGCTGCGACCCTCGGCGCGCTGGCGCAGCAGGTCGAGCATCTCGGGTTGAATGTCGACGGCATACACCTTTCCCTCCGGGCCGATCTTCTCGGCGATCGGCAGGGTGTGGTAGCCGTTGCCGCTGCCGAGGTCGCAGACGGTCATGCCGGGCTTGACGCCAAGTTCCTCGCGCATGCGAGTGGTCGCCTCCTCGCGCTCGCGCTTGTGGCGGATCAACCAGCCGGCACCCTGCCAGTGCATGGTCTGGGCGATGACCCGGCCTTCGTAGACGGCGGGAGGCGGCGCCGCGTCCTGGGCGACGAGCAGGCAGGGCAGGAGAAGCGGGAGGAGGCGGCGCATGGCGGGGTCATTCTCCGGGCGGCGGGCGGATCTGCCACTGTTTTTCCGGCCAGGCCAGGTTTTTCGCGGTGGTCGACGGGAAGTCCCAGGCGGTGGCGTCGGCGCTGTACACCACGACACGCGCGCGTTCGGCGGCGAGCGCGGCCGCCTGTGGCAGGTCGAGGTGGCGCAGCACATTCAGGTAGGCCGGCCCCTGCATGTGGGTGGTCGGCAGGTCGTGCAGGTCGAGCCGGACGATGCCGTCCTCGAACAGCGAGGCGTACAGGGCGTTGGCGGCCATGTCGCGGTGCGCCTGCAGCCAGAGGGCGGTTTTCTCCAGGCCCTCGATCCGGCGCAGCCCCTGCACCGTGCGGCGGATGTCCCAGACCTGCATCGAATCCAAGGTTTGGCCGGCGAGATAGAAGCGGCGCAGGCGCTGGGTCTGCGCCTTGTCGCTGCCGGTCCATTCGGTGGGGCCAACGCCGCGCGGGGCGAGGTAGGCCATGCCCCACTTGAAGTTGGTGAACATCCTGCGTTCGGCCTCGAAGGCGGCCTCGTCCGGCTCGGTCGCGGTCGGGTTCTCCAGCAGGGCGCCGAAGCGGCTGGCGTAGGTGTTGGCGAAATCCTGCCAGCCCTGGGCGTCGAGGACGTTCAGGGTCACCAGTTCCAGGTCCTGCGGGCGCAGGCCGGCCCGGTGGGCGACGAAGAGGCGCAGGCGGAAGGGCGACTGGGTTTCCACCTCGTAGGCGCTGAGTTGAATGCCGTCGCGCTCGGCGCTGCCCGCCTTGACCGGCTGCAGCGCTGGCGCGTCCTGCGGCCAGCCGGCGAAGACCTCGTGCTTGAGCGCGCTCATCCAGCCCTCGCGCAGTTGCTCCCAGTCGGTCCGGTTCGTCGGCACCGGCGGAGCCGCAGCGGCCGGCACAAAGGTCTGGTCGATGGTCGTGTTGCGTTCGTCGGACGGCGTCTCTGTCAGCACGCGCAGAGCGGCGGGTTCCAGCGACTTGGCGGCCCCCTCGTGCAGGACCTGCATCGGGCTGGCCCCCTTGAGGTGGCGCTCGAACCAGTGGAAGGCGCCGGTGTTGAGTGGCTGCAGATCGGCGTGCGGTCCCTCGGCGACCTGCAGGCCGATGTGCTTTTCGGCACCAAGCAGGCTGTAGAGCCGGCGCACGTTCTGGTAGATTTGGAAAACGCCGTCGATCGGGAAGATGCTGTCCTTGTCGGTGTTGACGATGAGCAGGGGCCGCGGCGCCACCAGCGCCACCAGGCGGTCGAAGTCCCAGCGGCGGGTGTTGACGAAGAACATGCAGTCGCAGTGGCCCTCGATGCAGCCGTCGACGAGGTGGTTGCGCATCGTTGTGACGCCCGCGGTGGGGGCGGCGGCCTTGACGCGTTCGTCGAGCGCCGCCACCCACCAGGAGTAGGCGCCGCCCCCGCTGCGGCCGGTGACCCCGAAGCGGGTTTTGTCGACCTCCGGCCGCGTCTCCAGGTAGTCGAGCGCGCGGATGCCGGCCCAGGCCTCGAGGCCGGCGGGCGTGTAGCCGCGCGAGATCCACCACCAGCGGCCCTTGCTGTAGGTGCCGTGGTGCTCGCCGCGGATCTCGCCGAGTTGGACGGTGTCGATGATCAGGCAGACGTAGCCGTGGCGGGCGAACCAGAGGCCGTGGTGATGGTAGCCGGTCTTGTTGCCGAAGCTGACCCCGTCCTTCATCATGTTGGCGTGGCCGCAGACGTAGAGAATGGCGGGGCAGGGGGCGCCGGTCTTTTCCGGCAGGTACAGGTTGGCGGTGACGTAGTAGCCGGGCAGGGCTTGGAAGTGCAATTTCTCGATCCGGCAGCCGTCGGCCTTGAGTTCACCGGTGACCACCGGCTTCAGGTCTGTGCGCTCGGGCAGGGGATCGAGGCCGAGCATGGCGGCAAGCTGGCGCCGATACTCGGGCGCCTGGGCCTGCCACTGCCCGGCCGTGGTGATGTGCTTGAGCCCGCCCGTTTCCTCGATCTCGCGCACCTGTTGCTCGAAGTAGCCGTCGAGCATGCGCTTGCCCGGCGAGTCGGGCGTGGCTTCCGGGTAGGGGGCGGCGGCCAGGGCCAGCGGCAGCAGCAGGCAGGTCAGGAAGGACTTCTTCATCAGGGAAGAAGTACAGCGCGGCAGGCGTGCTTTTCGCAGCCGGTTTGCCGGCGGGTGCACGGAGAGGGATTCGAACCCCCGACCACCTGTGTGTAAGACAGGCGCTCTACCGCTGAGCTATCCGTGCGCTCCGGCCAGAAAGAAGCGGTGGCGGAGGACTCTGGCAAGCGGCAATCCCGGCCGCGGCGGAAGGCGGGGCTTGCGCCCGGCCCCATTCTTGCTCCCTGTGCGGCTTAAACCCCCGATTCCCACCGCACCATGCCCGTCGCCACCCCCGCCCAGTACCGCGCCATGCTCGACGCCGCCCAGAAAGGCGGCTACGCCTATCCGGCCATCAATGTCACCTCCCTGCCGACGATCAACGGCGCCCTGAAGGCCTTCGCCGAGGCGAAATCGGACGGCATCATCCAGGTCTCCACCGGTGGCGGCGAGTTCGCCTCCGGCACCGCGGTCAAGGACATGGCGCTCGGCGCCATCGTGCTGGCCGAGGCGGTGCACGTGCTGGCCGAGAAATACAATGTTTTGGTCGCCCTGCACACCGACCACTGCCACCCGAAGAACGTCGAGAAGTTCCTCAAGCCCCTGCTGGCCGCCACCCGCGCGCGCCGTGAGGCCGGCCGCGGCAACCTCTTCAACAGCCACATGTTCGACGGTTCGGAACTGCCGCTGGAGGAAAACCTGCGCCTGTCCAAGGAACTGCTGCAGGAGTGCGTGGAACTCGACATCATCCTCGAAATCGAGGCCGGCGTCGTCGGCGGCGAGGAGGACGGCCATGACACCTCCGGCGTCTCCAACGACAAGCTGTACACCACGCCCGAGGACATGCTGACGGTCTATGAGACCCTCAACGGCATCGGCCGCTTCATGTTCGCCGCGACCTTCGGCAACGTCCACGGCAGCTACAAGCCGGGCGCGGTCAAGCTCAAGCCGACCATCCTGCGCGACGGCCAGAAGGCGGTCATGGACAAGCACGGCGCGGCCGCCGAGATGGACCTCGTTTTCCACGGCGGCAGCGGCACCCCGCTGGAGGAAATCCGCGAAACGCTGGGCTACGGCGTCGTCAAGATGAACATCGACACCGACACCCAGTACGCCTTCACCCGGCCGATCGTCGACCACCTGATGAAGAACTACGCCGGTGTGCTCAAGATCGACGGCGAGGTCGGCGACAAGAAGGCCTACGACCCGCGCAGCTACCTGAAGAAGGGCGAGCAGGGCCTCTGCGAACGCATGAAGGAAGCCTGTGACGACCTGCTCAGCACGGGCAAGACCCTGTTTGGCACGGTCTGAACCGTTGCCAGTCTCTCTCGACGCCCCGCGGTGCCGCCGCGGGGCGTTTTTTTGATTTGCTGCAAAAAAAGCTCGGTCTTCCACTCAAGGTTGGTTAGACTGCAGCCATGGAGACCGGAGCCGGGATCCCTGAGCAGGAAGCGCCACGACGCCTTCCACGGGGATCGATTGGCGGCGACCGGTGTCTTGGAGGCGCCGTCACCCCATGGGGCGGCCCTTTGGCCCCAACTTGAGTTCCGAGCTGCCATGAACACGCATTCCTTGTCTCCTCGACTGCGGCCTCTGCTGGTGGCGCTGTGTGTCGCCGCAGCTGCCGCGCAGGCCTTTTTCCCGGAGCCGGATCCGCTCCTTCTTCTGGAGGGCACCAGCGGGGTGGTCATCGTGCATGGTTCCTCGGGCGGTGCCAAGGTGGTCCTGCAAAGCATCGGCATCCAGCCAAATGTCGGCGGTGTCAGCCATGATTTGACCGTGCCGCGTTCCGGCACCGGTTCGGTGGATGTGCTGCTCACTGGATTGAAGGCCGGTTCGTATGTGGTGACCTTTGCGGGCACCAACAACGGTGATGAAGTTCAGGGCAGCATCACCGTCTTCGTCAACAGCCCCCCGCTTACCTCAGCGCAAAATCCGTTTTTTGGCGTCGCCGGCGATCCGATCAACACGCGTTCCGGGGAGTACTTTGGGCAGGAGGCGGCGGACCTCGTGCTGGGCGGGCCGCTGCCGCTGGGCTTGGTTCGCTACGTGGCATCAAACCTCGATGAGGATGGCTTGGTGGAGGCGGATCTGGGGGCGAACCGCTCGCACAACTTCGCCTCCCGGATGATCGCCGCGAGTGACCGTGCTCGGAGTGTCGTGCTGCCCACGGGGCGGATGCTGCTTTTCGAGAAGGTCGGCAAAAACTGGGTGCTGAAACTGCCGCTCGACATGCCCAGTCAACTGGTGGAGACCGAGGATGGTTTTCTGCTCGGTCACCCGCAGACGCAGCAGATCTGGAGCTACGACAGCAACGGCCGGCTGACGAAGATTGAGGACGGTCGCGGCAACGCGCTGACGCTGACCTACGCGGGTGGTGATCTCACCCAGGTGAGCGACGGTTTGGGCCGGGAGCTGAATTTCACGCACAGCGGAGGCCGCATCAGCAGCGTGACGGATCACACGGGCGAGCGCACGGTGAACTACACCTACACGGGCGGTGTGCTGACCTCGGTGACCGACATCGGCGGGCACGTGACGACTTACGGCAACGATGCCGGCCTGCCGGCCTCGGTGACGCGGCCGGAGGGTAACACGCTTTTCACACAGATGTACACTGACGGCAAGGTGACGGGTCAGACCGAGCGCGGCACGGACATCGGCACGCTGGTTTATGGCGAGGGCGAAACGACCTTCACGGATCCGACCGGGGAAACGCTGGTGGACGAGTACGATGAGGCTGGGCGCTTGGCGCGACATGTCGATGAGGCAGGCAACGCCATCGTGATGAGTTACGACGCGGCGGGGCGACGATCAGCGGTGACAGACCGGCTTGGGCGGACGGTGCGCACCACCTATCATGCCGCGAGCGGACTGCCGGCGATGGTCATCAACGCGGAGGGGCGGCGGACGCTGTTCAGCTACAAGGCGCGCACGGTGCGAGGGCTGGTGTTCCATGACCTGGTGAAGATCACCTGGCCCGACGGCAGCGCGCGCGCCTTCAGCTACGACGCACGCGGCAACCTGACGCAGATCAAGGACGAGACGGGCAAGGCCTGGAAGTATACGTACAACACGCGCGGGCAGGTGTTGACGGCGGTCAATCCACTGGGCGGCGTCAGCACTCGCACCTATGATGTCAACGGCAATCTGGCGGGCGCGCAGCCGCCGGACGAGGGGGTGACGCAGTTCGGCTATGACGAGCGGTTCCGGCTCGAGCAGGTGACGCATCCGGACGGGGCGACCGTGCTCTACGAGCATGACGACAAGGACCGCCTGGAGCGCATCACCGAGGAGCGTGGCAAGGTCTACGAGATGAGCTACGACGACAACAACCGGCTCACAGAGATCCGCGACCCTGACCTGCAGGAGACGGAATTCACCCACGATGAGTTGGACCGGGTGGCGACGGTGATTGACCGTCTCGGTCGGACGAGTTCGCGGAGCTTCGACTCGCGTCGCTTGTTGGCGAGTTTCACGGATCGCAACGGTCAGACGATGCATTTTGAGCACGACGAGCGGCAGCGGCTGACGGAGTTTGAGGACGCGGGCGGGCAGGTCTGGCAGTTCAGTTATGATCCCGAGGGGAGGGTGAGCGGGCTGGCGACCCCGATCGATCCGCCGTCGAGCCTGCGGCGCAACGCGCTGGGATTTGTGATGGAAAGCAGCGATGCGTTGGGGCACACGGTGCGGGTGGTGCGCGATCCGCTGCAGCGGGTGCGGCAGAGCTTTGATCCGCTGGGCCGGCAGACGCAGTTTCTGCATGACAAGCTCGGCCGGTTGATCGGTGCCACCGAACAGGGCGCGGGCACCGCCAAGTATGCACGCGACGCGCTGGGCAACGTGACGAAGATCACCGCGCCCAACGGCGGCGCGTGGAGCAGTGCGTACCTGAAGTCTGGTCGGCTTGCCAGGCACACCGATCCGCTGGGGCGCAGTACGAGTTTCGGCTATGACAACCGCGGCCGGTTGACGACGGTCGGCTTTCCGGATGCGACGAATGCCGCACTCAGCCTGGACGCGGCCGGGAACCTGACGCGGGCGCAGTTCAGTGCCGGGCCGGATCTGTTGTTTGGCTACGATGATCTCAACCGGTTGACGACGGTCGACGGAGTGGATTTTGGCCATGATGCCGAGGGGCGGCTGACGAGCTGTGCGCAAAACGGCAAGGCCTTTGCGGCGACCTATGACAACGGCGGCCGGCTGCAGACGGTCAGCTATCACGATGGCGCGCTGTTGGTGACCTATGCCTACGACAGTCGCAACCGGTTGACCGGGGTGACCGACAGTGCCGGCACGGACTTGGACTTCGCCTATGATGACGCGGGTCGACTCACGAACATCACGCGCACTTCGGGGGGAGCTGCCTCGGCCTACAGTTATGATGCTGCGGGCCGGTTGACACGGATTCAGGAGGGTGGTTTCATCGACCTGCAATACGATCTGAATGCGGCGGGCGAGGTGGCAGCGGTGGACTACACGGCACCGGTGGTGCCGCAGGTGACGGTGGCGGTGCAGGCGCTGAAGTTTGGCAAGGCGGGCGAGATCGTCAGTCCGGGTTACGCGTACGATGATCTGGGGCGGCTGATCGCGGCGCCGGACGGCAGGACCTACCAGTGGGATGGTGCCTCGCGCCTGCTTGAAGCGGCGGGAGTGACGCTGACCTACAATGGTCTCGGCGATGTGGTGACGCGGGAAGTGGGGGGGCAGACAACGCGATTTTACCATCACTACGCACTGGGCCTGGCACCGATCGTGTATGAGGATCGCCCCTCAGGCTCGGACCGTGCCTACATCTGGACGCCGGGCGGACGGCTGCTGTACAGCGTCGATCTGGGCAGCAACGAATCGACCTTTTATCACTTCGACCGGACGGGCTCGACATTGGCCTTGAGCGATGACAGCGGGGCGGTGACCGACAGCTACGCCTATGGTCCGTATGGCGAGCCGCTGGCTCACACCGGCACGAGCACGCAGCCTTTCACTTACATCGGCGCGTTCGGCGTGCGCGCGGAGGGGGCGCTCTACCAGATGCGGGCGCGCTACTACGATCCGCAGACGGCGCAGTTTCTTTCGCGTGATGCGCTGCCACCGCGGCTGCACGATGTCAAATCGCTCAACCCCTACGCCTATGCCTCGCAGAATCCGCTGCGTTACGTCGATCCGGAGGGCGAGGAGGTGAAAATTTCAGGGTATGGGCGCTTTGGCTTGGAGTATGGGGGTGACCCAGGTCATGCCTCCACCACGCCAGTCTCGCAGACGACTATCACCAGCCGGCTGAGGCTTCAGTTTGACTTGAGCATGGAAACTGACGGTGGCGTGACTCTTGGGGCCAGATTTCGGGTTCCGCCTGACGCGACCCGCCCTCCATCACCGGCGAGTGATGATTCCATCTATGGCGTGCCCGGCAGCGGGCACAGTGGGGTTAGAACATTCACCCTGCCTCATGTTCTTGAAACATCCGGGATCATCACAAGCACACCATTTACATTCGATACAT
Source organism: uncultured bacterium (assembly GCA_966252325.1). Lineage (GTDB taxonomy): Bacteria > Verrucomicrobiota > Verrucomicrobiia > Verrucomicrobiales > Verrucomicrobiaceae > Prosthecobacter. Next base: position 65,357 of record CBINON010000007.1, read on the forward strand.
CGATCTTGATGGCCTACACGCCGGGCCTTGCTGGACTCGGTTGCGGGTCGGGGGCGGCAGTGGATCTCTTCCTCTTTGATGAAGCGGGCGGCTCGGCTTGCGGTCCCCGTTTCGGCATGGCGTGTGGCGCAGGTGGTCAACGCAAGCAGTCCGTTTGTATCGACGATTTGTTGGTCGACAGCGAGGTCTTTGATGCTGGTGTCAAGCTGGGGTTCGGCGCGCTGGTGGTTGAACCCTTGGTTCGGCCAGGTGCAGATTTCTGGGCCAGACCCGAGCTTCGCGCCTTTGTCACCGCCGCGTTCTGGAATGACACCGTCAGCACGCCGCCGAGCGGTCAACCGTTCGTAAATGAGACGTTTGGTTTGAGCGCCGGTGTCCAGATGGAGTCGTGGTGGTAAGTCCACGTTTTGCGGCAGCATTCCGACCAGATCATACCCTTATGAGAACCCTTCTTGTCTGCCTTCTGGCTTGCACCTTCGCCCAAGCCGCCCGCCTCACCTACCGCTACGACGGCGCCGGTCGCCTCACCGCAGTGAACTACGATGGGGAAAGCCGTACCGCCTACGGTTACGACCCGAACGGGGCGCTCGTCTCCAGAGTTGACTCGGTCACGCCGGATGAGGCGCCGCCGCCGCATCTTGCGGGGATTTACCATGGTCAAATCACGAATGCCACGCCGGAGGCGACCAACAGCGGCATCCTCACCCTGAAGCTGCTGGCCAGCGGTGCCTTCACGGGCAAGTTCATCGTCGGCGGTGTCACCGTCACCTTCAAGGGCAGCTTTCTTCCCGATGGCAGTGCCGCGCCGATCGAGATCAACGGCAAGGCACCCTTCACCGGGTTGACCCTGACGCTCGACCTGCTGGCCGCGGTGCCGCGCCTCACCGGCACGCTTGCCGCCGAGGGTTTTGATTCCGAGGTGCTGGCCGAGCAGGCTCTCTTCAATTCCAAGACGAATCCGCTGCCCGCCGGCTGGGTCGGCAAGTACACCGCGCTGCTTGCGCCCACGGAGGCCGGGGCAGGCATTCCCCAGGGCGATGGCTATGGCTTGATGACGGTCAAGAACACCGGCGGCCTCACCTTCGCCGGGCGCCTGGCCGACAACACCGCCTTCACCCACGGCAGCCTGATTGTGGGCGATGGCAGCTGGCCCTTGTTGGTGCTGCTCTACAAAAAGACCGGGATGCTGTCGGCGCAGGTGACCTTCGTCACGGATCCCGGCATCAGCGATTTCGCGGGCACGGCGGACTGGCAGAAGCCGGACACTCCCGGCCCCTTTCACGGCGGTGCCTTCACCACGGAACTCGACTTCTTTGGGGCCCGCTACACGCCGCCGGTGACGGGCCAGCGTGCCCTGGCGGTGGCGGAGGCACCGGCCAATCTGCAACTCACCGCCAGTGGTGGCGGCCTCGGCGAGGATCCCTATGAGCGGCTGCTGACCCTGGATGCGAAGAACAAGCTTCTGGCGCCTGTCGATGCGAGTGGCCTGAAACTTGGTCTGGTGTCTGCCAGCGGCCTCTTTACCGGCAGCTTCAAGGACGACGGCATCGTGCGCCCGGTCAGTGGGGTGCTTTTGCAGTCACTCAATGTCGGCGCCGGCTTCTTTTCCGGCAGTTTCGAGGGCGGCCCTGTCGATCTCGTGCCTGCGCCCTGAGTTCGGCCCGGCTTGAGTTTTGCCCGGTCCGCGCGATGGATGGCCGCGCATGCAGCCCGCTCCCGAACAACCTCACCCGCTCTCCGATCTCCTGCTCACCGTCGTTCTGCCCTCGATCGTGCTGGAGACGATGAGCCGCCCCGACCGCCTGGGGCCCGTCTGGGCGCTGGTGCTGGCCCTGCTGCTGCCTCTCGGTTTCGGGGTCTGGTGCTTTTACAAGAAGCGCGGCCTGAATTTTTTCTCGTTGCTCGGTCTGGCGGCGGTGATTTTCACGGGTGGCCTGGGCCTGCTCAACCTGAACGCCTTCTGGTTTGCCCTGAAGGAGGCGGCCTTCCCGGTGTTCCTCGGCCTGGCCTTCCCGCTCAGTTTTCGCTGGGGCAAGCCGCTGGTGACCGAGCTCCTGCTCAATCCGCAGGTCGTCAATCAGCCGCTGCTGACGGCCTCGCTCGACACCCCGGAGAAGCGCGCCGGTCACGAGCACCTGCTGCGCCGGGCCTCCTGGGTCCTGGCCCTGACCATGTTCGCCTCCGCCCTCGCCAATGCCTGGCTGGTCCAGTTCTTCCTGGCCGGGGCCGAACCGGGCAGCGAGGCCTACACCAAGGCCATCGGCCGGCAGAACTGGGTGGGCTTCATCGTCATCGGTCTGCCGATGATGGCCGTCACGGTGGGCTTGCTGCTCTGGGTGCTCAAGCGCGTCCAGCAACTCACCGGCCTTGAGCGCGATGACCTGCTCAACCCCGGACGCACCGTACGGCGGCAGGTGGGCTGAGACTCACTGCGGGCCGCGCAGGAACTCGGTGACCCGCTCGTTGCGGAAACTGACGCTGGCCGAGCGATAGGGCACATAGGTGACCGAGCTGCCGTAGCCGCCCCAGTAGGGGTCCCAGGGGCCGCAGTAGCCCCAGCCGCGCCGCCAGCCGGGGGCACCCCAGCCGCCCCAGCCCCAGCCGCCGTAAAAGGTGTCGGTGTACACCGGCTGAGAGCCCAGGTAGGTCCACTGCTCGGTTTTCACGCCTTTCTGCACGCCCTCGGCGACGCCATCGGGCCGGCCCCAGGCGAGAAAAACCGCCTCCTGGGTCATGCCCTCGCGCAGGCGCCCCTGGCGGACCAGCAACTGGTCGGAGGGGCTCAGCTTGCTGAACAGGTCGGGGTTGCGTTCGATGCGTTTTTCCAGCGGACTGGCGCAGCTCGCCAGCAGGGCGAGGGCGCTCAGACTCAGCACAGCGCGCAAAAATCGGGGCAGGTTCATGGCAGGGTTGGGGTTGATAGCAAAGACCGTGACGCCGGCCGCATCGTTCAATGATGAATTGGCTTGGGGATGAAGCGGCTCAGAGACGCATGGCAAAGTGGACCTGGCGGCCGATCTCCTCAAAGCCGCAGGAGGGGTAGAGGCTTTGACCCACCACGTTCGAGGCCATGGTCTCGATTTTGGCGACCTTCAGGCCCTGTTCGCGGAAGGCGTCGAGCGCGTGATGGATGAGTCGGCGGCCAAGCCCGTAGCCACGCGCCGCCTCGACCACCGCCAGGTTGGGGATGCGGCCGATCGAATTGACGGCGTCGACGCGGGTGGTGATGTAACCCAGCACCTCACCATCGCGTTCGGCGACGAAGCAGCCCTGCGGGTTGGCGGTGCAATCGTCGTCGATGTGGTCGGCCTTGCGCGCCTTCCAGTCGCGGCCGTTCCAGACGCCGAGGCGGTCCTCCAGCATCTGGTCGAGTGCGACCGAGCCGAAGGAATCGACCGTGATGCGACGCAGGGTTTCGAGGTCGGAAGGGCGGTAAAGGCGGATCGCGATGGGGGAGTCGTTCATGGCTGGGCGGGACAACACACAACGCCCGCTCATGCCGGCGCTTTTGCGGAAATCGGCTGGCAGTCCGGCGCGGGCTGGGGCAAAATCATTTAAACCGATCTTCCCCGCCAAGCCAAGCCCGCATCCGCCTATTTGCCATGTCACTGCCCGTGCATCTCGTTCAGATGGAAGCCTGCTGGGAGGACAAGCCGGCAGCCTACGCCAAGGTGCTCAGCCTGCTGGCGGCGTCGCCACCGGCACCCGGCTCCCTGGTGATTCTGCCCGAGATGTTCGCCACCGGCTTTAGCACCCGCCTGGAGGCGACCTTGGAGCCGGTCGACGGCCCCACCACGACGTTCCTGCGCGAGATCGCCGCGACCTGGGACTGTGCCGTGGTCGGCGGCCTGGTGGTGCCCGGTCCCGACGGTCGCGGCAGCAACCAAGCCCTGGCCGTGGCGCCCGACGGGCAGATCCTGGCGCGCTACACGAAGATGCACCCCTTTGCCTTTGGCGGCGAGACCGCCGTGCACGCGCCGGGCGCCTCGCCGGCGCTGTTCGAGTGGGGGGGGCTGCGCATTGCCCCGCTGATCTGCTACGACCTGCGCTTCCCCGAGACCGCCCGCGCGGCGGTCGCCCTGGGGGCGGACGTCCTGCTCTTTGTGGCCGCCTGGCCCGCCCGTCGCCTGCAGCACTGGCTCACCCTGCTGCAGGCGCGCGCCATTGAAAACCAGGCGTATGCGATCGGTGTCAATCTCTGCGGTCTGGACCCGCAGTTCAGCTACCCGGGCCGTTCCCTGGTCGTTGATCCGCACGGGGTCATCATCGCCGATGCCGGCGGACGTGAAACCGTGCTGACCAGCCGGCTGGAACCGGCGGTCGTGAGCGAGTGGCGCGCCCAGTTTCCGGCCCTGACCGAATTCCTGCAGGCGGAGTTGGGCTAGACGGCGGGGTTTCCGATTGCGCGGCCGCCGCGGCGGTTCTAAGACAAGTCCAGCCCCTCACCTCCGCGCATGGCCCAGCCCTTCCTTACCCAGGATTTCCACCTCCGTTGGTCCACCCTCGAACCCAAGGCCATCCGCGCCGACATCGCCGAGGCACTGCGCCAGGCCGAGGCCCGGCTGGATGCCGTCATTGTTCAGGACCGCGGCAAGATGGACTTCGACAGCGTCGTGCTGGGGCTTGAGGAGGCGACACGACCGCTCAACGAGGCCTGGGGCCTGGTCCAGCATCTGGATGCCCTGTGCAACAGCCCCGAGCTGCGCGAGGCCCACAATGCCATGCTGCCGGAGGTGAGCGCCTTCTTTGCCAAGATCCCCCTCAACGAGCATCTCTGGGATCTGCTGGAAACCTACAGCAAGACCGAGGCGGCGCGCCACCTGCCGCCAGTGCGCAAGCGCGCCCTCGACGAGACCCTGGAAGGTTTCCGCCTCGCCGGCGCCGATCTGCCCCCCGAGAAAAAGCAGCGGCTCGAAGCCCTGGAATCCGAGCTTTCCCAGCTCACCCAAAAGTACTCGGAGAACGTGCTCGACTCGACCAATGCCTGGGAGCTGGTGCTAGAGGATGCCGCCCGTCTCAAGGGCCTGCCGCCCTCGGCCGTCGAGGCCGCGCGCGCCGATGCCGCCGCCAAGGGCCTGGGCACGCCGGAGAAGCCGCAGTACCGACTCACCCTCAAGGCGCCCTCGATGATCCCGGTCATGGAGTACGCCGAGGACGAATCCCTGCGCAAGGCGGTTTGGGAGGGGTCCAGCGGCATCGGTCGCGGCGCCCACGACAACACCGAGCTGGTCTGGAAGATCCTGCGCCTGCGCCAGGAGAAGGCCGAGTTGCTGGGGCAGGCACACTTTGCCGACCTCGTGCTCAAGCACCGCATGGCGCGCACCGGCGCCGCCGCGCTTGCCTTCGTGGAAAACCTGCACGCCCGCGTCAAGACCGCCTTCGACCGGGAGACCGTGGAGCTGCAGGAGTTTCGCGCCGACACCCTCGTGTGTCCTTCCGATCTGCTGGAGCCGTGGGAGGTCGCCTATTGGGCCGAGAAACGCCGCAAGGCCGAGTATGACTTCGACGAGGAGGAACTGCGCCCCTACTTCCCGCTCGACAAGGTGCTCGGCGGCATGTTCCACCTCGCCGAGAAGGTCTTCGACCTGCGCATCAGCGCCCGCGACACGGTGCATTACCCGTCCGGTCAAACGGGTCCGGCCAGCAGCCAGCCGGATGAACTCGGGCCGGTCGAGGTGTGGCATCCGGAGGTGAAATTTTACGAGGTGCGCAACGAGAAGGGCGTGCACATCGGCTCGTTTTACGCCGACTGGCACCCGCGCGACGCCAAGCGCGGCGGGGCCTGGATGAACTACTTGAAGGGCGGTCTGCCGCCCGTGGGCGAGCGCGACCGCCGTCTGCACCTCGGCCTCATCTGCGGCAACATGACGCCGCCGGTGGATGGCAAGCCCGCCCTGCTCACCCACGACGAGGTTTGCACCGTCTTCCACGAGTTCGGCCACCTGCTGCACCAGCTCTGCGGCAGCGTCGAGGTGCCCTCGCTCAACGGCGTCAATGTCTACTGGGACTTCGTCGAGCTGCCCTCGCAGCTCATGGAGAACTTCTGCTGGGAGCGCGAGAGCCTGGACCTGTTTGCGCGCCATCACGAGACCGGAGAACCCATTCCGCCGCGTCTGTTCAAGAAGGTGCTGGCCGCGCGCAATTACCGCAGCGCCAGCGACATCATGCGCCAGCTCTCCTTCGGCAAACTCGATCTCGAACTGCACATGCATCACGCGCGCGAGGAGGGCGCGGACCTCGATGTGCTGTCGCGCGAGCTGCTTGGCCCGTATGTGATGCCGATGAAGACGGAGAACCCGAGCATGGCGCGCCGCTTCGGTCACCTGTTCAGCAGTCCGGTCGGTTATGCCGCCGGCTACTACAGTTACAAGTGGGCGGAGGTGCTCGATGCCGACGCCTTCACCCGCTTCCAGAAGGAGGGCGTGCTGAACCCCCAGGTCGGCCGCGACTTCCGGGACAAGATCCTCAGCCGCGGCAATTCCGAGGATCCCGCCAGGCTGTTCCGCGATTTCATGGGTCGTGACCCCGATCCCATGGCCCTGCTGGTGCGCGCCGGTCTGGCCTGATTCGCTGCGAGTCGGCCAGGCGTCGCGGCGTAATCCTGCGATGCGCTTGCTCCTGCTCTGCCTCGTCGCCCTGTCCCTGCACGCCGCCGGTCCCGGCGAGGTCGTGCTCGATGTCGAGCCCTCCAAGGAATTTCCGCGCAATTCCGAGGGAGCCTTCGCCACGCTCAAGGACGGCCGGTTGATTTTCATCCACACCCAGTTCTACGGCGGCGCCTCCGATCACAGTGCTGCCCGCCTGGTGGCCCGCACCTCGGCTGACGGCGGCCGCACCTGGAGCCCGCAGCCGCGCACGGTCCTCGACAACGAGGGCGGCGCCAACGTCATGAGCGTCTCGCTGCTGCGCCTGCAGGACGGCCGGCTGGCCTTGTTCTACCTGCTCAAGAACACCTGGATGGACTGCCGGCCGCACGTGCGCTTCAGCAGCGACGAGGCCCTGACCTGGAGCGCGCCGGTGCGCATGACGAACGCGCCGGGCTACTTCGTGCTCAACAACGACCGTGTCATCCAGCTGCGCAGCGGCCGGCTGGTGGCGCCCCTGGCCTTCCACCGCGCCCGCGGCGAGGACCCCGACTCCAGCAAGTCCTTCGACGCCCGCGCGCTCGCCCTCTGGCTGGTCTCGGACGACGCTGGCGCGACCTGGAGCGAGGCGCCCCAGTGGCAGGCGCTGCCGGTGCCCGCCACCCGCACCGGCCTGCAGGAGCCGGGGGTCGTGGAGCTCGCCGACGGCAGCCTGCTCAGCTGGTTCCGTACCGACCAGGGCGTGCAGTACGAGGCCCGGTCCAGCGATCAGGGCCGCACCTGGAGCGCGGTCGCCCCCGGTCCGATGCATTCGCCCGCCTCGCCCGCCAGCCTGAAGCGCCTGCCCGACGGCAGTCTGCTTGGCGTCTGGAACGACCACGGTGGCGACTTCGCCTTCGTCGCCGGCAAACGCACGCCGCTGGTCGCCGCGCTCTCCCGCGATGGCGGCCGTACCTGGCCGGTGAAGAAGCTGCTCGAGTCGGATGCCGACGGCTGGTACTGCTACACGGCCATTCATCAGGTCGACGATGCCGTGCTGCTCGCCTACTGCGCCGGCGACAGCAAGGTCGGCGGTCTCAACCGCCTGCGCCTGCGCCGCGTGCCGCTCGCCGAACTGCGCTGAGCCACCCGGGTGGGGCGCTCTGTCCCAGAGCGCCTGGCTTGGCAGGGTGGCTGTACGTAGAATCCTGGCGGCGGGCTGAGGACCACCCGCCGCACCTTGGTCAACTCCTGCAGGGATCGATCTTGCGCCTGAGTTTCTGCAGGCGGGTCGTGGTGCTTCAGCGGGCGAGGAAGTCGCACACCGCGGCGGCCATCACCGCTACACCGGTCTTCAGGCAGGCTTCATCGACATCAAAGGCCGGCGTGTGGAGTTCGCCGGTGATGCCCTTGGATGGGGCGGCCACGCCGAGGCGGAAGTAGAAACCCGGGCTGACCTGGGCGAAGTAGGAGAAGTCCTCGCCCCCCCTGCCGGGGATGCCCTCCAGCCCGTGCGCCGGTCCCAGCAGGCGACGGAAGGCGGGCAGGGTGGCGGCAATCAGTTCGGCGTTGTTCTGAATGCTCGGGTAGCCCTTGCGGTAGTCGAGTTCATAACTGGCACCATGCGCCTCGGTGACGCCCTTGAGGATGCGGTGCATGAGTCGGACCACCTCGTCCTGCAAGGCGGCGTCGTAGGTGCGCACGGTGCCGGTCATGACCACCTCCTCGGCGACGATGTTCGAGCGCTGGCCACCCTGGATGGTGCCGATGCTCAGCACCAGCGGCCGCTGGGTGTTGGTCATGCGGCTGCGAATGGTTTGCAGGGCCTGCACCGCCGAGGCGGCGGTGGCGATGGCGTCGACCCCGCGGTGCGGGGCCGAGCCGTGCGCCATCTTGCCGCGCAGGGTGATCTCGAACGTGTCGCTGTTCGCGTTGTCAGCCCCGATCGTGTAGGCGACCTGCCCGGCCTTCAGATAGCGCACCTCATCGTCGCTCATGTCCGCTTGCAGGACGGTCGGCCGGCAGTGCAGGCCGAAGACCGCCGCCGGGCGCGGGTTTTCCATCGCTCCCTCGGCCACCATGAGCTTGGCGCCCCAGTCGCCCTGATAGCCGCTCGGCATGCCTTCCTCGGCGGGTTGAAACAGGAACTTCACCGTGCCGCGCACCTGGTCGCGGTGCTTGCTGAGCAGTTCGGCCACGCCGAGCGCCACCGTCGTGTGCACGTCATGACCACAGGCGTGCATGACGCCGGGGTTGCGCGAGCGCCAGGCCGTGGCGCGCAGCTCCTTGATGGGCAGGGCGTCCATGTCCGCGCGCACGGCCACACAGGGGCCGTCCTGCGAGCCCTTGAGCAGGGCGACGACGCCATGCTTGGCGACACCGGTCGTCACCACGAGGCCGAGGCCGCGCAGGCGTTCGGCGACGTAGGCCGCGGTCTTTTCCTCCTCATTCGACAGCTCGGGGTGGGCGTGCAAATGACGGCGCGTCTCGACGAGTTGCGGGAACATCACCTCGATGTCGCGGGCAAAGGTGGCGTCGCGCGGGGTCTGTGACTCCTGGGCGCTGGCTGTTGAGGCGAGGAGGCAGAGCAGGAGCAGACGGTGCATGAAGGCAGGCTAGGAAAAGTCGCGCCGGCCGGCAAGCCGCGTTGTGCGTGGTGCGGCGTTTTTTCGGCCGGCGGGCCTTGCAAGTTCAACCCCGGCGCCGGCGTTTCCGGCGCATGACCCCACAGTTTCTCTCCGCGTCGCGCCGCCAATTCCTGGCAGGCACCGGGGTCGGTCTGGGCTCGGCGGCCCTCGGCTCGCTGCTGGCGCGCGATCTGCCGATGGCGGCCCCCGGTGGAGCAATGGCGGGACCGCACTTTGCGCCGAAGGCGAAGCGGGTGATCTACCTGCACATGATCGGGGCGCCCTCGCACCTCGACCTGTTCGATGACAAGCCCGTGCTGCGGAAACACGATGGCGAAAAATGCCCCGAAGACCTGCTCAAGGGCCGCCGCTTCGCCTTCATCGGCGGCGAGATGGCGCTGGCGGGTTCCCCCTACCGCTTTCAGCCACACGGCCGCAGCGGTGCGGTCTTCTCCGAGTTGCTGCCGCACCTGGCGGGTGTGGCCGACGACCTTTGCGTCCTCAAGGGGATGCACACCAACGAGATCAACCATGCGCCGGCGCAGATGTTCCTGCACACCGGTTTCGGCCAGGGCGGTCGCCCCAGCCTGGGCGCCTGGACCACCTACGGCCTCGGTGCCGACAACCAGGATCTGCCCGCCTACGTGGTGCTGCTGTCGGGACCGCCCGGCGGCGCCGGCACCGCCCTCTGGGGTACCGGCTTCCTGCCCAGCCGCTACCAGGGCGTGCAGTTCCGCGGCAGCGGCGAGCCGGTGCTCTTCCTCAACAATCCGCCGGATCACAGCCGTGAAGATCGCCGGCAGGTGCTCGACGCCGTGCGCGCCCTCAACGAGGAGCGGCTCGGCCTCGTCGGCGACCCCGAGATCGCCACCCGCATCAGCCAGTATGAAATGGCCTACCGCATGCAGGCCAGTGTGCCGGAGTTGATGGACATCGCCGGTGAATCCAAGGCGACGCTGGCCATGTATGGCGCCGAACCCGGCAAGGCCTCGTTTGCCAACAACTGCCTGCTCGCCCGCCGCCTCGTCGAGCGCGGGGTGCGCATGGTCCAGCTCTACGACTCCGACTGGGATCACCATGGCAACCTCGACAAGCGTCTGCGCGCCAAGACGCGCGATGTCGACCAGCCGATGGCCGCGCTGGTGCGCGACCTCAAGCAGCGCGGCCTGCTCGAGGATACGCTCGTCATCTGGGGCAGCGAGTTCGGGCGCACGCCTCTGCGACAGGGCATCGATGGCTCGGGCGCGAAGACCTCCCCCGGGCGCGATCATCACAAGGATGCCTTCACGGTCTGGATGGCCGGCGGCGGCGTCAAGGCGGGCCTCACCCACGGCAAGACCGACGAGCTCGGTTTCAGCGTCGTCGAGGGCGGCGTGCACGTGCATGACCTCAACGCCACCGTCCTGCACCTCATGGGGCTCGATCACGAGCGCCTGACCTTCCGCTACCAGGGCCGCGATTTCCGCCTCACCGATGTGCACGGTGAGATTGTCCGGCCGATCCTGGCCTGATTCCCGCCCTTGCGGTCAGCGGCCGCTGTAGACAAGTGTGAGAAATGCGGGTTAGACTGAGGGTCATGGCTCGACGCGCCCAATCCGGACTCAAACCCGCGCACCTCATTGCTTTGCTGGCCCTGCTCGCCGGCGCCCTCGCCGGCGGCTACGCCCTCGTCAACCGCGGCGGCGATGCCCTCGCCGGGCTGACCCCGCTGAGCATGGAGGAGTATCTGGAGAGCTCGACCGCCCTCAGCGGCAATGTCTACCGCCTCGAGGGCGCGGTCGACGACCGCCTGGACAACTGGAAGGCCGCCGATGGTCGCCTGTTCAGCGTCCAGGTCGGCGAAGCCGGCAGCCACGCGCCCGTCTGGGTGCCGCCGAGCCTGGAGGTCAACATTCAGCGCGGTCAGCGCTACCATTTCAAGGTGCGCGTGCTGGAAACCGGCATCCTCGAAGTCCTGCAACTCACCAAAGCCTGATCGCCATGAAAGCCCCGCTTCTCGCCGCCGCCTGCCTGCTCTCGGGCGGCCTATTTGCCCAGGTGCTGCCGGCGCCGACCGCGCCCGCTGCCAGTCCCGCGCCCGCCGCCCAGGCCAGTTCCGGAGGTTCATCCGGCGCTCAGAGCAGCCAGAACTCTCAGCAGGGCGGCATGTTCGGCGGCCTTGTCCCGCATGTCGATCCCGGCAGTGAGACGGTGAGCTGGGACGGCAAGATGTGGAACCTCACCAACAACCGCCTCGCCCGCGCGAAGTTTGAGATCTACCTCGCCACGCCCGAGGCCGACAGCGCCGATGACCAGGCCTACCGCGAACTCATCGCCCAGATCATCCAGTTGCTGGCACCCACCCGCCAGGGCGGTGCCGACATCTCGCGCGCCTTTGCCCTGCTGCCCGAGGCCGGCGCCTTTCCGATCGACGGCGGCATCTGCAACACCATCGCCAACGGCGTCTGGGACGTCTGGCTCGCCCAGAGAAAAGTCAACAACCTGCGCTCCGCCAACGACGCCATGCTCAAGCGGCGCAAGGACCTGGAGTGGAACGCCGAGCAGGGCCTCAACAACGCTCCGCTGGCACCCAACACCAGCGGCGGTTCCACCAAGGGCGGCGCCAACGGCACCGGTCGCCAGCAGGCCGTGCAGCAGCAGCAAACCAACACGCTGACCGTCGGCCGCGTCTCCGGTTACATCAAGAACATCGCCGAGATCGAGGCGCGCATGAAACTCAACGAGACGGCCATCGGCCTCTCGGAAGTCACCAGCAAAACCCAGTTCCAGGCGCTCATGGTCCAGCTCTTCATGCAGCGCCGCTTTGAGCACGCCATCATCGCCTGCCGGCTCTACCCGCACATGTTCCGCGATGGCGACAGCGTCCTGCAGCTCGACGACAATTCGGACCTGAAAAAGATGTTCTCCGCCGGCATGGGCGTGCCGCCGACGGTGAGCCTGATCGACGGCTTTGCCGCCGAGGCCATCCGCGGCGTCGACGAGGCCGTGGTCGCCTTCGAGCAACTTGTGCTGCGCCAGGATTTCGACAGCGCCAGCCGCCGCCTGATGGAAGCCTACGCGATCGGCGAGTACCTGCCGCGGATCCGTCGCCTGCCGATGGCGACCAAACTCAAGGTGCTCGACTACGTGCGCGACGGCAACCAGTTGATCAACGCCCTCGAGATGAAGGATTTTGGCCTCGCCGAGGAACTCGTCACCAAGCTGCGCGCCGCCTCCAAGGACTTCGATTTCTCCAAGCCGCAGGCCGCCATCGAAACGGCGCGCGCCCTCTGCGACATGCGTCTCACCGCCGCCAAGGCCGCCATCCTCAAGGGCGACCAGGCCACCTACGCCAGCGAGCTCAAGGGCGCGGCCGAGATCTGGCCGACGAATCCGAAACTGCGTGAGCTGTCCAACATGGTGGGTCAGAACAGCGACATCCAGGCCCAGGCCCTGCTCGACCTCGACCGCCTGCTCAGTCAGCGCAACTTCCGCCAGATCTTCAACGACCAGGGCCGCTTCCTCGCCGCCGCCATCAACGATCCCGCCCGCCAGGAGCAGATCAAGAAGGTGCTGATCGACATGAACCGCGTCAACATGGTCGTTCACGGCGCCGGCCAGCTCGCCGCCAGCAACCCCTACGGCGCCTGGGAGCAGGTCGAGAAGGAATACCAGCACTTCCCCGAGGACACCGAGATCACCCGCCTGCGCTCCGAGCTCAGCGTCAAGGCCAGCGAGTACGTCAGCGCCATCGAGAAGGCCAAGCAGCACGAGCAGCGCAAGCAGACCGGTTCGGCCATCGCCTGGTACCTGAAGGCGCGCCGCCTCTACCCGCCGAGCGAGTTCGCCCGCGATGGCATCCAGCGCCTGGTCGCAGCGCTGAATGCCGCCGAGGCGCCGCCGCCCTGAGCGTCAACACGCTGACGCCGTTTCGCAAACCGACGGAAGGGCAGGGGCCTGGCCGCCGTTGTAGCGGGATGCCTTCCCGTCGCTCCCTTCTGCAAGCCTCCGCCCTCGCCCTCGGTTCGGCCCTGCTGCCGACCGCACCCGCCCGCGCCGGCCAGTTCACCGGCAAGATCCGCAAGTCGCTCAAGTGGGGCATGGTCACGGAAGCCAAGAAGCTGCCGCTGCTCGACTGCTTCCAAAAACTGCGCGAGTGCGGTTTTGAGGGCGTCGAACCGAGCCTCAGCCATGTGCCGGCTGACCGCGAGCAGGAGTGGATCGCCGCCAGCAAGGCCAGCGGCTTGGTGATCGACGGCACGGTCGGCGCGCGGGCCGACACCCTGGAGCCGGGCCTGGAGCTGACGCGCCGGCTCGGCGGCGATTCGATGCTGGTGGTGTTGACCTACGTTCTCAAGGCGCCGCTGGCAGCGCAGTGGCGGGCGGCGAAGGAGCGACTGCAGGCGGCGGCCCCCTTCGCGGAAAAACACGGCGTCAAGATCCTGATCGAAAACGTCTGGGCCACCTTCCTGATCAGCGCCTTCGACATGGCCCGCTTCATCGACGAGGTCGGCAGCCCCTGGGTGCAGGTCCACCTCGACATCGGCAACCAGATGCGCTGGGGCGTCGCCGAGCACTGGGTTGAGGTCGTGGGCGCTCGGGCGAAGAAACTCGACGTCAAGGAATACGACCTGGCCAAGGCCATGAACGAGGGCATGCGCAAGGGCTTCGACGTGCCGCTCGGCGAGGGCAGCATCCAGTGGCCGGCGGTGCGCGCGGAACTGGCGAAGATTGGCTTCAGCGGCTGGGCTGCCGCCGAGGTCCGCGGCGGCGACTGGGCCTACCTGGCCGATGTCGCCCGGCGCATGGACCAGGTGCTCGATCTGTGAGTTGATCACCCATCGCGGCGACGGGATATTCCAGCCCGCTGCCGACGTATTCCACGCATGCTCCGTTTCGTTCGCACGTTCGTCACCCTGCTCCTGCCCGCCGCTGCCGGCGCGGCCGAGCCGGTGTCGTACGCACGCGACATCCTGCCGATCCTCTCCGACACCTGCTTCGCCTGCCACGGACCCGATGAGACGGGGCGCAAGGGCGGCCTGCGACTCGATGTCCAGGCCTCGGCCTACGGCGAGGGCGAAAGCGGCGCGGTGGCCCTGGTGCCCGGCAAGCCGGAGGCGAGCGAGGTCATCGCCCGCATCCTCAGCCAGGACCGCGACGAGGTCATGCCGCCGCCCAAGGCGCTGCGCCAGCTCACCGAGCTCCAGAAGGCATTGCTCAAGCGCTGGGTCGCCGAAGGCGCGGTCTGGGGCCGCCACTGGGCCTATGAAGCTCCGGTGCGGCCCGCCTTGCCAAAACTGCCGAGCGACCGCGGTCGCCATCCGATCGATGCTTTCGTCGCCGCGCGCCTCGAACGCGAGGGCCTGGCCTTTTCGCCCGAGGCGCCGACCGATGGGCTGGTGCGCCGTTTGTCGCTCGATCTCACCGGCCTGCCTCCGGTCGCCCACGGCCTGATGCCCGGTAGCACCACGGATCTGGAAGCCGTGCTCGACCGGCTCTTTGCCAGCCCGGCTTTCGGCGAGCGCTGGGCCTGGGACTGGCTCGATGCGGCGCGCTACGCCGACACCAACGGCTACCAGGGCGATCCCGAGCGTACGATGTGGCCCTGGCGCGATTGGGTGGTCGACGCCATCAATGCCAACCAGCCCTACGACCAGTTCACGATCGAGCAGCTCGCCGGCGACCTCCTGCCGAATGCCACCCGCTCGCAGCAGCTCGCCTCGGGCTTTCATCGCAACCACATGCACAATGGCGAGGGCGGCCGCATCGCCGAGGAGACGCGGGTGGAGAACGTCTTTGATCGGGTCGAGACCACCGCGACGATCTGGCTGGCCGCCACCTTCAACTGCTGTCGCTGCCACGATCACAAGTACGACCCGCTCGCCCAGCGCGATTACTTCGCGCTCTACGACATCTTCAACCAGATGTCGGAAACCGGGGCCGGTCGCGGCGGGCAGGCGGCACCCGCCTTGGATTTTTCCACGCCGGCGGAAACGGCCCGGGTCGAGCAGGCGCGCACGCGGCTGGCACAGGTGGTGGCCGAGGTCGAGGCCTTTGAGAAACGCAAGTTCCCGCGACCCGAAGGTGCGCCGCTGACCGAGTCGGCCGCCGGCAAACTGCCGGGCAATCTCTCGGCCACCCTCGCCGCACGCACGCCGGCCCAGCGCGGCGTCGATGCCATCCTCGAGGCGATCGGCTACTTCGAAACCGACGGCGCCGATTCGGCCTACGTCGCCGTGCTGAAGAAGCACCTGGCCGCCGTGCGCGCCCGCGACGCCGCGCAGGCCAATGTCACCCGGGTGATGATCATGGATCAGGTCAAGGACCTGCGCGACACCTTCATCCTCGACAAGGGCGCCTACGACAAGCCGATGCCGGTGAAGGTGACCGGAGCCATGCCGGCGGCCTTGGCTGGGGATGCCGCGGCGGCCGGCGCGCGTGCCAACCGGCTCGATCTCGCGCGCTGGCTGGTCGATCGCCGCAACCCGCTGACGGCGCGCGTCACCGTGAACCGCTTCTGGCAGGCCTTGTTCGGCACCGGCCTGGTCAAGAGCGTCGAGGACTTCGGTCTGCAGGGCGAAAAACCCAGTCACCCGGAGTTGCTCGACTGGTTGGCGGTCGAGTTCATGGACAGCGGCTGGGATGTGAAGCACCTGCTGCGGCTCATTGTCACCAGTCGCACCTATCGGCAGAGCTCCAAGGTCACGCCCGAACTGGCCGAGCGCGATCCGGAGAACCGTCTGCTGGCGCGCGGCCCGCGCCACCGCCTGCCGTCCTGGATGCTGCGGGATGTCGCCCTGGCCGCCGCCGGTTTGTTGAGCCCAAGCCAGGGCGGGCCGGCGGTCAAACCCTACCAGCCCGAGGGCATCTGGGAGGAGGCCACCTTTGGCAAAAAGAGCTACGTGCAGGACCATGGTGAGGCCCTCTATCGCCGCACCCTGTACACCTACTGGCGGCGCATCGCCGGACCAACCATGCTGTTCGACAACGCCGCGCGCCAGGTCTGCGAAGTCAAGCTCAAGCGCACCAACACGCCGCTGCACGCCCTGACCACGCTCAACGAAACCGGCTACGTCGAGGCCGCCCGCGCCCTCGCCCAGCGTGTGCTGCGCGCGGGCAAGGACGATCGCGCGCGTCTGGCGGAGCTTTACCGTCGCGTGCTCTTCCGCGCGCCCTCGGCGGCCGAGGTCGACATCCTTCAGCAACGCCTCGACCGCCTGCGCGCCCAGTTCCGCGCCGATGCCAGCGCGACGAACGAACTGCTGGCTGTCGGTGAATCTCCCCGCGATCCCGGCCTCGATGCCGCCGACCACGCCGCCTTCACCGCGCTGGCCCAGCTCGTCCTCAACCTCGACGAGGCCTTGGGTAAGGAGTAGGGCGGGGAAGGGGCAGGGCTGGGTTCCGGTGCGGATTCGAGATTTGTCGGCGAAACCTTTCGAAGGATTCGCCCATGGGTGGAAAGTGTGATGACATCGTGCAAGACCTCGGCCAATCCTTGCTTAGTCGTCTTCTTGCCATCCGTGTTAGCCAGTGCTTGGATGAGGTGACTTTGCATGCCGGCCCCGAACCAGAATCCCGAGCAAATCGCGCGCGACTCGATTGACGCGCTTCTGCGCGCCTCGGGGTGGGTGATTCAGGACAAATCCGCCATCAACTTTCATGCCGGTCAGGGGCAGGCCGTTCGCGAGTACACCACCGACTCCGGCCCCGCCGACTACGTACTTTTCGTCGATGGCCGGCCGGTCGGCGTGATCGAGGCCAAGAAGGAAACCCTTGGCCAGAACATCACCACCATCGAGGATCAGACGGCGGGCTACGGTGCCGCCAAGCTGAAATGGGTCCAGCACACCGGTATTCCGCTCCCGTTTCTTTACGAGGCCACCGGCGTCCTCACGCGCTTCACCGACCAGCGTGATCCCAAGCCCCGCTCCCGCGAGGTTTTTGCCTTCCATCGTCCAGAAACCCTCAGGGAGTGGCTATCTGGTGCCTCCCTGCGCCATCGCCTGCAGGATCTGCCCGCTCTTGATCCCACCGGTCTGCGTGACTGTCAGGTCGGGGCCATCACCAACCTCGAAGCTTCTCTCAAGAAGGCCAAACCCCGCGCCTTGGTCCAGATGGCCACCGGTTCGGGCAAGACCTTCACGGCGATCACGTCGATCTACCGCCTGCTCAAGCACGCCCGGGTGAAGCGAATCCTCTTTCTCGTCGATACCCGCAACCTCGGCGAACAGGCTGAGCAGGAGTTCATTGCCTACACCCCCACCGACGACAACCGCTCCTTCACCTCCATCTACGCCACCCAGCGGCTCAGCTCGTCCCACGTCCCTGCCGATGCCCAGGTCTGCATCTCCACGATCCAGCGAATGTATTCCATCCTGCAGGGGCGCGAAATGACCGAGGGTGAGGACGATACGAACCCGGCCGAGTCGGCTGCATCCGGTCGCAAGGAACCTCTGCCCGTCGTCTACAACGAAAAGATCCCGCCCGAGTTCTTCGACCTGATCATCATCGACGAGTGCCACCGCTCGATCTACAACCTCTGGCGGCAGGTCCTCGAATACTTCGATGCCTTCCTTGTCGGTCTCACGGCGACGCCCGACAGTCGCACCTACGGCTTCTTCAAGCAGAACCTCGTCTCCGAGTACACCCACGAGGAGGCCGTGGCCGACGGCGTCAACGTCCAGGGCGAAACCTACCTGATCGAAACCGCGGTGACTCAGGGGGGCGGCAGGGTTCTCAAGGGGCTCGTCGAGAAACGCGAGAAGCTCACCCGCAAGAAGCGCTGGGAGCAGCAGGACGAGGATGAGGCCTATTCCGCCACGAAGCTCGACAGCGAAATCGTCAACCCCTCCCAAATCCGCACGGTCATCCGCACCTTCAAGGATAAGCTCCCTGAGATTTTCCCGGACCGGACCACGGCCGATGGCGAGTTTCAGGTGCCCAAGACCCTCATCTTCGCCAAGACCGATTCCCACGCCGACGACATCATCCAGATCGTGCGCGAGGAGTTCGACGAGGGCAATGCCTTCTGCAAAAAGGTCACCTTCAAGAGTGACGAGGACCGCACGGACAAAGATGGCAACGTCCTCAAGGGGGAGGATCCCAAAACCATCCTCTCTGCCTTCCGCAACGACTACTACCCGCGCATTGCCGTCACCGTGGACATGATCGCCACCGGCACCGATGTCAAAGCGCTCGAATGCCTGCTCTTCATGCGCGACGTGAAGTCGAAGAGCTACTTCGAGCAGATGAAAGGCCGAGGCACCCGCACGCTCGATGAGGATTCGCTGAAGAAGGTCTCCTCCGCCGCCAAGACCGCCAAGACCCGCTACGTGCTGGTCGACGCCATCGGCGTCACCAAGTCGCTGAAGACGGCCAGTCGCCCACCGATCACCAAGCCCACCGTCACCTTCAAGGATCTCGCCATGGAGGTGGTCATGGGTTCCAGCGATGCCGATACCGTCTCATCGCTGGCCGGCCGTCTCGCCCGCATCGACCGGAATTTCTCGCCTGCCCAGAAGCAGGAGTTCGAGGCAAAGACCGGCGGTGTCTCGCTGGCCCAGCTCACCAAGAACCTCTTCGCCGCCATCGATGGCGAAAAGATCGAGCAGCGCGCCCTCCAGCTCGCCGGGCAGCGCGAGGGCACCGACCCTGGCGACACCCTGCGCGAGCAGGCCCAGAAGGAACTTGTTGCCGAGGCAAAAGCCCCGCTCACGGGCGCGCTCGTCACCCACATCGTCGAGACCTGCAAAAAGAACCTGCAAACCCTCGATCACCACACCCTCGACGTTCTGCTCGGCGCGGGCTGGGACACCAGCGCCACTGACCAGCCGAAGCATCAGAAGGACTTCGAGACCTACCTCCGTGACCACAAGGACGAGCTGGTCGCCCTGACGATCTTCTACGACCAGCCCCAACGCCGCCAGGAAGTCACCTTTGCCCAGATCCAGGAGGTGCTCGACCACCTCAAGGCCAATGCCCCATACCTCGCGCCGCTCAAGGTCTGGCAGGCCTATGCCCGCCTCGATGAGGTGCCCGCCACGGCCACCGGCCTGACCGAACTCACGGCGCTCGTCGCTCTGATCCGCCGCGCCTGCGGCATCGACGGCAAACTCATTCCCTTCGCCGACACCGTTCGCCGCAACTACCGCGACTGGATTCTGCGCAAGAACGCCGGCCAACCCTTCACCGAGGCTCAGGCCGCCTGGCTACAGCTCATCCGCGACCACATCATGACCTCCTTTCACCTCGAGCACGAGGACCTCGACTACGCCCCCTTCGACGCTCAGGGCGGTCTCGGCAAGATGCACCAGCTCTTCGGCGGCCAGATGGACGCCGTCATCGAGGAACTCAACCGGGAACTGGTGGCGTGATGGGTGGCACCCGCATCGAGGTACACCAAGCCGTCTCTTTTGTCTCACAAGCCGGGTTGTGCGGAACCCTTGCAAGACAAGGGGCATTGGCGTGTGCAGAATGAGTCTCGGTGTACAACAACGGCCTTTGCTGCATTTTCATGTACACCAACTTCATTTGTTGTGTATAATGGTGAATAAAATTGACAACAAAAAGAGTTTTTGTAGTTTATTGAGGCTCGGATGAACATCGATCTCAACCAGGCCGTCCATTACCACGACGGAGCCTTCCCGCCGGCGGCGTTTGACACTGCCCGTGTGCTGACGCCTTTGCTGGAAGCGACCGACGCGCTGGCCCGCTACGATCAGATGCTCAAGGGCATGCACAACAGCGAGATCTTGCTCGCGCCCCTGCGGGGTCAGGAGGCCCTTGCCTCGTCGCGCATGGAAGGCACCTTCAGCACCTTGGAGGAAGTACTCGAGTTGGAGTCCGAGGCGGATCCCGATCTCTCCGACCTCGACGAATACCGTTCTGAGGCGGTCGAGACCTACCTGTACGGGCGCGCTCTGCGCACCGCCCGGCAATCGATGGAGGATGGCCAGCCCCTGTCGAAAGCCTTGATCCGGCAGATGCACCAGCTCCTGCTCTCGTTTGCCCGCGGGCAGACCAAGACCCCGGGGCAATTCAAGACCGAGCAGAACTACATCGGCACGCGCGGCAGCCCGAAGATTCGTTTCGTGCCCATTGCACCCGAGCAGTTGGAAAGCGGCCTGGACCAGATGCTGGCCTTCAGTGGCAACGATCGATGGCCCGCCCTGTTGCGCGTGGCCATCAGCCATCTGGAATTTGAGGCCTTGCACCCCTTCAAGGACGGCAACGGTCGCGTCGGTCGCATGCTCGTCACCCTCATGCTTTGGCGGCTCGGCTGCATCTCGAAACCCCACTTTTACATCAGCCGCTACTTCGAGGAGCACAAGGCCGATTATATCCACCACATGCGCGAGGTCTCTGCTGCCGGTGCCTGGGAAAACTGGTGCGGGTTCTTCCTCAACGCCGTGAAGGAACAGGCCTACCAGAACTTGCAGGTGGCCGAAAGCACCCGCGATCTCTACGAGGACATGAAGGGCCGCTTCGCCCAACTGCTCAACTCTTCCAAGGCCGTGACGGCCCTCGACTACGTCTTCACCAACCCGGTCTTCCGCAACAGCCGCTTCACCAAAAGCGCCGGCATTCCCACCCACACCGCGGCCCGCTTCTCCCGCATCCTGCTCGAACAAGGCCTGCTCGTCCCTGTCCGCGAAGCCGCCGGCCGCCAATCCGCCATCTACAGCTTCGAGCCGCTGCTCAACCTTGTCCGGATCTGACATGACTTCCTTCCACCTTGTGCGCGACGACCTCGACTACGCCCCCTTCGACGCCCAGGCAAGCCTCGGCAAAATGCACCAGCTCTTCGGCGACCAGATGGACGCACTCATCGCTGAACTCAACCGGGAGATGGTGGCATGAGTGGGGCGGAGTTTGAAACCGGGCTTCATTACCCGATCAAGCTGTCTGAACTGCCCGCTACATGGTCGTTCGGCTACGTTGAGGAGTTCTCCAAGTTGATCGAGTCAGGATTCGCATGCGGGGCCCATAATCAGACGGGCGATGGAGTTCAGCACCTTCGCCCCATGAACATCACCAGCAAAGGCGTCATCGACCTTGGTGATGCCCGTCACGTTCCCGCAGATTTCAATCCGAAGCGACTTCAAGAAGGCAACGTTCTATTTAACAACACGAACAGTCCTGCACTTGTCGGGAAAACCGCTCATGTTGGGCCATCCTCCTCAGGGAAAGCCTACTCGAACCACATGACGCGGGTCGTGTTCGGAGAGCCTGTGGATTCACAGTTCGCCGCACGCCAGTTGAACTTCCTCTTCACTGTAGGCTATTTCTTGCATCGCTGCGTCAAGCACGTCAATCAGGCCAGCATCTCTTCGCGTGAGCTTGGGAGAACCGTTCCTCTGGTGGTCCCGCCCCTCGCCGAGCAGAAGCGGATTGTGGCGAAGATCGAGGAGTTGTTCAGCGAGTTGGACGCCGGGGAGGCAAGTCTGCGGCGGGCGCGGCGGCAACTCGGCGTCTATCGACAGTCCCTCCTCAAACAAGCCTTCGAGGGCAAGCTCACCGCCCCCTGGCGCGCCCAACACCCCGACCTGCTCGAATCCCCCGACCAACTCCTCGCCCGCATCCAATCCGAACGCCAAGCCCGCTACCAGCAACAGCTCAAGGAGTGGGAGACGGCGGTGAAGACATGGGAGAAGGGCGGCAAGAAGGGCAAACGACCGGCGAAGCCAAGCGAGCCGAGCACCTTCGACCGCAAGGCTCTTAAAGCCCACGACGACATTCTCACGCCCTCGGAGTGGGCAGCGGAGCTTGTCGGAAACTGTCCAACGGATTCGCTCATTGGCCTCGTCCGATCCGCCGCCGAACAGCACACCGGGCCAGCCGGGTTCTCCTACATCAAGATGGATCGCATCGACATGCTCGGGAACGTCAACCTCTCGCCCGATGTCTTCGTTGAGTGCGCTGACGACGAAGTCGAACGATTTGCGCTGCACGCCGGCGACATTCTCTTCAACACCCGTAACAGCGTAGAACTCGTCGGCAAAACGGGAATCGTCCGCCGGGACCCGGAATCGCCGACGGTCTTCAACAACAACCTGATGCGAATTCGACTCCCGGATTGTCTCGATCCGGTCTTCGTCGGTTTCCAACTCTGCTCGCAGCCATTTCGCCAACGCATGGAAAAGGCGAAGAAAGCGACAACGAGTGTCGCGGCAATTTACGCCAAGGACTTCTGGCCGTTGCCGCTGGTCGTCTGCTCCCTCCCCGAGCAACAGGAAATCGTCCGCCTGCTCGACGCGCAGTTCTCGGTCATCGAGCAAACCGAACGGGAGATCGACGCCGCCTTGAAGCGCAGCGAGGCCCTGCGCCAGTCGATTCTGAAAAAGGCCTTCACCGGTCAACTCGTCCCCCAGGACCCCACCGACGAACCCGTCTCTGCCCTACTTTCCCGTATCCGAATGGAACGCGAAGCTGTGGCAGAATCTCCAAGGAAAGCCTACGCGACGAAGAGGACTATTTGAATTCATGAAAGCCCAAGACCTCCCATTCACCCAGCTGATTGAAGGCTCGAAGCAATTCGTCATTCCGATTTTCCAACGCACCTACAGCTGGGAAGAGGACAATTGCCGCCAGCTTTGGGACGACATTGTCCGCGTGGGTGGAAATCCCGAACTCAACAGCCACTTTATTGGTTCGGCCGTCTACATCCCTGAAACGGACGTGGGGGCATCGATCCCACGCTGGCTCGTGATCGACGGGCAGCAGCGGATCACAACGATCAATCTTCTTCTGCTCGCCTTCAAACGCAGACTGGAGACCGAGGAAATCGAGCTGCCGATCTCCGCCGCAGAGCTGGAGGACTACTATCTGCGGAACCGCTACGGCAAGGGCGAAGCCGCCTACCGGCTCCTGCTCACCCAGACGGACAAGGAAACCCTGATGAGGCTTCTGGACGGCAAGCAGCCGGCGGACAATGCATCGGTTCGCATTGTTGAGAACTTTGCTTTCTTCACGGAGCGGATCGCCGCCGCCGATCTGGAAGTCGTTTGGCAGGGAATCAAGAAGCTCATGATTGTGGACGTGCGACTCCAGCAGGGGATCGACAATCCGCAGATGATCTTCGAAAGCATGAACTCGACGGGCAAGGCGCTGACCCAGGCGGACCTGATCCGGAACTTCGTGCTGATGGGATTGAAGCACGAGATCCAGACCCGGCTCTACCTCGATTACTGGAGGCCGATGGAGGTGCTATTCGGAGCGAGCCACTATTCGTCGCACTTCGACGACTTCATGCGCTTCTACCTGGTTGTTCAAAAGGGGGATTTCAAAATCCGCAAAGGAGATATTTACGACGAATTCAAGGCCTACTCCCGCAGACACGACGTTGAACCCTTGCTAGCCTCTCTCAAGGAATTTGCGGACTACTACTGTCGAATCGCGCTGGGAAAGGAAAAGGACGAGGCGATCGGGCGTGCGCTGCGCGATATCCGCGAACTGCGCGCGGATGTTTGTTACCCGCTGCTCATGGAGGTATATCACGACTACTCGAACGAGCTTATTACCTGTGATGAATTTGTGGAGTTCCTTAGGTTGGTGGAGAGCTATGTGTTCCGCCGCGCTGTGTGCGAGATTCCCACGAATTCATTGCGCCAGACCTTCGGCACTTTCAGTCGCAAGTTGAAGAAAGATCGCTATCTTGAGAGTGCCAAAGCCGCGTTTCTTCAGCTTCCATCCTACCGCCGCTTTCCGTCAGACGAGGAGTTCATTCGGCTGATGCAAACGCGGAACCTTTATGCTTTCCCTCGCCGATCATACTGGCTTCGGCGGTTTGAGAATCATGGGCGTAAAGAGCATGTTCCGGTGCAGGAATACACCATCGAACACATCATGCCACAGAACGAGAAACTTTCGAAAGCATGGCGGGAAGAATTGGGGGATGACTGGAAAAGGGTGCATGACACCTGGCTCCATACTCTCGGCAACCTGACGCTTACCGGCTACAATTCGGAATACAGTGATCGGCCTTTCTCTGAGAAGCGTGACATGAAGGGCGGATTCAAGGAAAGCCCGCTCAAGCTCAATCAGGGGCTCGGTAGCTGCGAAACATGGAACGAGGGCGCCATCAAGGCGCGGGCGGCGCAGCTCGCAAATAGGGCTGCCGAAATATGGAACTTTCCGGCACTTTCGGCGGACATTCTGGCCGCCTATCAAACGGTCGAATCTTCGGAGGAAGGCTCCGCCTATACCTTGTCTGACCATCCGTATCTCGCAGGCGGCGCCACCCGGGAGCTTTTCGAGGCTCTCCGGAAGGAGATTGTCGCGCTGGATGCATGTGTGTACGAGGAAATTCTAAAGTTGTATATCGCCTTTAAGGCGGAAACAAATTTTGTGGATGTTGTTCCCCAGGCGAAGCGCCTGCGCTTGAGTCTGAATCTGCCGTTTCCTGAGATCGATGATCCACGAGGTTTTGCCAAAGACGTTTCTAAAGTGGGTCGCTGGGGTAATGGCGATGTGGAGGTGCGACTCGAAAAGCTGGAAGACATCCCTTATGTGATCGGTCTGATCCGGCAGGCATTGGAGCGACAGCTTGGAGATGAGCAAGAGCAGGAATAGTGCGATCTAGTCGATCCAACCTATACGCCAAACTCACGTAAAGTATGACCACCGACACCATCATCTCCAAAGTCTGGAGTTTTTGCACCACCCTGCGCGACGACGGCGTGGGCTACGGCGACTACCTGGAGCAGCTCACCTACCTGATCTTCCTGAAGATGGCCGACGAATACGGTCGGCCACCTTACAACCGGGATGTCGGCGTGCCGAAAAAATACAATTGGGCGTCGCTCCAGAAGCTCAAGGGCGCGGAGTTGGAAAGGCACTACATCGAGACCCTGCGTGAGTTGGGTGCTGGCAAGGGCATGCTCGGCCAGATCTTCACCAAGGCCCAAAACAAGATCCAGGATCCGGCCAAGCTCGCCCGGCTCATCGCCATGGTCGATGAAACCCAGTGGACCACGCTCGACGCCGATGTGAAGGGCGACATCTACGAGGGCATCCTCGAACGCAACGCCGAGGACACGAAATCCGGCGCCGGCCAGTACTTCACCCCGCGCGCCCTGATCGCTGCCATGGTCGAATGCGTTGCGCCTGAACCCGGCAAGACCATTGCCGACCCGGCCTGCGGCACCGGCGGGTTCTTCCTGTCCGCCTACGATTACCTGGTGAAGCACCACAAGCTGGACAAGGCGCAGAAGACCTTCCTCAAGACCGGCACCTTCCACGGCAACGAGATCGTCCCCGGCACGCGTCGCCTGTGCCTGATGAACCTCTTCCTCCACAACATCGGTGAGATCGATGGGGAGAGCAGCGTGTCACCGACGGACGCCTTGGTCATGCCGCCATCCCAAACCGTGGACTACGTGCTGGCCAATCCGCCCTTCGGCAAGAAGAGCAGCATGACCTTCACCAACGAGCAGGGCGAGCAGGAGAAGGATGATCTCACCTACAACCGCCAGGACTTCTGGGCCACCACCTCGAACAAGCAGCTCAATTTCCTTCAGCACATCCGCTCGATGCTCAAAACGACCGGTCGCGCCGCCGTGGTGCTGCCGGACAACGTGCTGTTCGAAGGCGGGGCGGGGGAGACCGTGCGCCGCAAGCTCATGGAAACGACCGAGCTGCACACCATCCTGCGCCTGCCCACCGGCATCTTCTATGCCCAGGGGGTGAAGGCGAACGTGCTGTTTTTCGACAACCGGGCTGCCAGCAAGCAAACCGCCACCAAGGAGGTCTGGTATTATGACTACCGCACCAACATTCACCACACCCTCAAGCGCAACCCGCTGCGGCTGGAGAACCTGCGCGAGTTCATCACCTGCTACCACCCGGCCAACCGCCACAAGCGAACGGAAACCTGGCACGCGGAAAAGAACCCTGGCGGGCGCTGGCGGAAATTCAGCTACGAGGAGCTGGTCGCTCGCGACAAGACCAGCCTCGACCTTTTTTGGCTCAAGGATGACAGCCTGACCGATCTCGACCACCTGCCCGACCCCAAGGATCTGGGCGAGGAGATCGTCGAAAACCTGGAAGCAGGTCTGGCCAACTTCCGCCATGTCCTCGCAGCCCTCGGATCTTGATTCTTCCTGTGACGCTGCGCTTCCTCCTCCACGCCCTGCTGCTCGCCGCCTCCCTGACTGCTGCCGAGCCCGCATCGCCACCGCTGTCGGGAGCGAGTTCCGGGGAGGCGTTCGCGGCCTTCCTGCCGCCGAAGGGGTACTGGTCGCTGGGCACCTGGACGCTGCAGGACGGGGTGCTGCGCGGCTTTGAATCCGGGCCGCGGCGGCACGGGCCGGTGACGGTGCGCAAGCTCGACTACCGGGAGGCGGACCTCCGCTTTGAGTTCCGCCTCGTGGGCAAGGCTGGGTATGTGATCCTGCCGATGGACGGCACCCGCGAGCGCGGGCACATTCTCAACGTGGTGCTCGGTCGACAAACCTTCCGCATCATCGCCCATCCGGCCAAGGGCCAGAGCCTCGATCTGGTCAGGGAAAAGATCGCCCCCCGACGGGCGAATGGCAGCCGGTGCACGTCGTGCTGCGCGGCCAGACCGTCACCGTCGAGTACGCCGGCCGCACCTGGACCGCCACGCATCCGGTCGTCGCCGAGACCAAGGCTGGTCTGGGCCTCGGCGGCGATTCCGGTGGCCCCGAGGGTGAAAAGGCGGGCGCGCTCGAGTTTCGCAACCTGAGGGTGATCACCCGGCCTTGAGGTGCGGTCCGTTCTGAGGGACAACTGGCTCACCCTCGGTCGCAGCCGCAGGAAAGCATGCGCCCGTCCCGCATCCAGACCGCGGGGGCGAGGGACAGCTCATGGGGCGCGGCAAAGGGTGGAAAGTTGTCTTGCCTGTGGCAACAGCCTCCAACTCACCGCTGTCGACAAGCTCCGCCGCAAGCACTGAGCCTTCCAGGTTGATTTGTCGTGCTTTCGTGCAATCGTGCTGCACGAAAGAGTGGAGCCGCCATGAATGTGACCCTCAAATTGCCCGATGACCTCGTGCGTCAGGCCCGCATCCGGGCGGTCCACCAGTCCGAGTCTTTGTCGGCCTGGATGGCGAATCTGGTCCGGCGCGAGTTGGGCTCGGCATCCGGCAGCACAGAACCGGAAGTCCCGTCATCCTTGTTTGAGGCCATGCAGGTACCTGGCATGCCGGATTGGTTCTACGAAAAAGAGCTGCCTTTGCCAGACCGCAAGGCGGACAAGGAGCGTGAAGTTCATTTCGAACCGGAGGAAGCCTGACGGCCATGCTGCTTGACACCGTCACGGTTTCCGAGATTCGGCGCGGCCCCAAGGGGCATCCGAAGGTCTGGCAATGGCAGCAGGGCTTGAGCCGTGCCAGCCTGAGTGTCATCACGCTGCACGAAATCCTCTACGGGATTCGCAACGTCGAGAGGAAAGATCCCAGTTTCGCCGCCAGGCTCACTCACTGGTATGCCAACTTGGTGGCCCAGCCCGACCGCTACCGGGTGCTCGAGGTGAAACGCGCCATCGCCGAGCAAGCCGCCGAGTTTCGATTCACCCTCGGCATGGCCTTGGCCGACTCACTCATCGCCGCCACCGCCAAGGTCCATCATCTGACGCTTGTGACCCGCAACATCGCTGACTTCGAAGGCTGCGGCCTTGAACTGGTGAATCCCTGGGATTTCGATTCCTGAGGTGGCTCGGAGAGGGTTTCCCGTGGAGGAAGTTCCACTCGGGGCAGGCAACGGTTTGAAACCAATGGGGTGGCGACCGATCCGCGAAAGCCCACCTCGGTGTAGGCCGGATGGCGACCCGCGGACAGAGGCATTCCTGCCACGTCGCTTGGCGTGGTCGCAGAAAAGGCTGGAACTCAAACAGCGAAAGTATTACTCAGGCAGAACCCATGTGCCGTCGCCTCATCCTTTGCTGCCTCCTGGGCTTGAACGGCCTGTCCCACGCCGCCGAAACCCGCGACCTGCTGCTGGTGGCGGGCCAGTCGAATGCGGTCGGCTTCGACGCCAACGAGGCGGAACTGCCGGTGGATCCGCGCGACGCGGAGACGCAGTTCTGGTGGCGCGTGGGCGATCCGCCGCCGGATGTCTTTGACGGCACGAGCGGTCGCCAATGGACGCATCTGCAGTCTCAGACGCGCACGCCGGCCATGGAGGGTGAAGCCGCCAAGACGACCGGCCGACAGTATGGCAACTTCAACAAGTCGATGAAGGGCGGTTTCGGTCCCGAGATGGGTTTGGTGCGCACGCTCCTGGCGAAGCAGAACCGACCGCTCGCGGTCATCAAGACGGCCTTCAGTGGCACCTCCGTCGCCGGCGACTGGAATGTCGGGTTGCCGGGCCAGGCCGATGCCTGTTACCGGGCGATGATCGAGGAAATCCGCCTGGCCCGCGAGGCGGCGAAGGCCCGCGGTGTGACGCTGCGTCCGCGCGCGCTGGTCTGGGTGCAGGGGGAAAGCGACGCGCACCCGCAGCATGCGCCAGTTTATGCGGCCAACCTCTCGGCGATGCTGCAGCGCCTGCGCCAGGACCTGCAGGCGCCCGACCTGATCCTGTTGCTCGGGGTCAACACGCGCTTCGGCAACGGCAAGAATCCGCACATGCCCGCGGTGATCGCGGCGCAGCAGCAGGTCGCCAAGGAGTTGGCCCGCTGCCGCTACGTGGACACAGCCGGGGCGGAGACCCTGCCGCCGTCGCACACCCATTTCACCGCCGCGGGCACGCTGGAGATCGGTCGACGTTTTGCCGAGGCCCTGCTGACCGTTGAGTCGGCCGAGGCTTCTGGTGGGAAGCGGTAAGCCTCCACGCGGTTCTGCTACGCCAATCAAGGCAGCCGCCCGGGGAAACGCCCCGGAGCTGCGTGGACATGCACTGGTGGTGACCCGCTCGGTTCAGAGCAGTCGCCAGACGCGGCCGTCCTGGGCGAGCAGTTCGTCGGCTTCCTTGGGGCCCCAGCTGCCGGCAGGATACTCGCACATGGGCGGCGGGTTGTCGGTCTTGTGCCAGGCGTGCTCGAGTTCGTCGATGAACTTCCAGGCGTTCTCCACCTCGTCGCGGCGGGCAAACAGGGTGGCGTCGCCGGCCATGGCGTCGAGCAGGAGCCGTTCATAGGCCTCCGGGCTGGCCTTGCCGAAGCTGCTGCTGTAGCGGAAATCCATCTTCACCTGCTGCATCGACAGCGCCTGGCCGGGCTGCTTGCAGAGGATGCGCAGGGCGATGCCCTCGTCGGGCTGGATGCGGATGACGAGGGTGTTCTCGCTGCTGCCGGGCAGTTGCGCGGTGGCGAAGGGCACCTGCGGCGGCTTCTTGAAATGCACGCTGATCTCGGTGGCTTTCTTCGGCAGCTGCTTGCCGACGCGGATGTAGAAGGGCACGCCCTGCCAGCGCCAGGTGTCGACAAAGAGGCGCAGGGCGACGTAGGCCTCGGTCTTCGACTCGGGATTGACGCGGTCCTCCTGGCGGTAGCCGACGCGCGGCACGCCGTCGACGCTGCCGGCGGTGTACTGGGCGCGGATGACATTGGCGCCGACGGCTTCCGGGCCGACCAGCGGGCGCAGGGCGCGGATGACCTTGACCTTTTCATCGCGGACGCTGTCGGCGCTGAGGTCGGTCGGCGGTTCCATGGCGACCAGGGTCAGCAGCTGGAAGAGGTGGTTCTGCACCATGTCGCGCAGGGCGCCGGCGGTGTCGTAGTAGCCGCCGCGGCCGCCTTCCATGCCGAGGTTTTCCGCGCAGGTGATCTGCACGTGGTCGATGTAGCGGCTGTTCCAGTTCGGTTCGAACAGGGCGTTGGCGAAGCGCAGCACCATGATGTTCTGCGCGGTCTCCGTGCCGAGGTAGTGGTCGATGCGGTAGGTGTCCTTTTCCTCGAAGGTGCCGGCGACGACCTCGTTGAGGGTGCGGGCGCTCTGCAGGTCCTTGCCGAAGGGTTTTTCGCAAACGACGCGCGCCCACTTGCCGCCGGCGCCGCGGTTGAGGCCGGCCTCGCGGATCAGCTCGAGGATGGGCTTGAAGTACTCGGGGGCGGAAGCCAGGTAGAACAGGCGGTTGGCGGGCGTGCCGCGCTCCTCGTCGAACTGGTCGAGCAGGCGGCCGAGGGCGCGGTAGCCCTCGAGGTCCTCAAACTCGCTGCGGTGGTAGTGGATGCTGTGGCTGAAGTTTTCCCAGAGCTCGTCGCTGTGGCCCTGGCGGCTGTTCTTGCGGTTGCCCTCCTCCAGCTCGGTGCGGAAGACCTCGTCGCTCTTGTCGCGGCGGGCGAAGCCGACCACCTTGAACTGCGGCGGCAGGTCGCCGCAGGCGGCGATGTTGTAGAGCGCCGGGATCAGCTTGCGGTGGGTCAGGTCGCCGGTGGCGCCAAAGATGACCACAGTGCAGGGCTCCGCGCGGTTGCGACGCAGGAGGGTTTCTTCGAAGGGATTTTCCAGATCGGGCATGGTGCGGGACAGGGGCGGCCGCCCGGAACGAGCGGGGCGGAGATTAGACCGCGCGCCGCCCGCTGGCAACTGGCGATGCGGGCTGGCGGCGCCACCGGCCATGAAAAGCCTTCATGGGGGCAATGAAGCGCCGTTCGGGATCTGACCGTCCCTGCCTCGGCCCTGGCGACTGCCCTCGGCCGGTGCGTTTTCGCTTGGGGGCGCCTGCCGGCGTCCTGGATGAGGCCGGCGGCCCCGCAGCCCCACGGGCTGGCGCCGGCCTTGCAAAGCCGGTGAATCTGGCGCAAGCATGGGCGCCCATGACCACCACCGTTTTGCCGACCGATCCGCCGCCGCAGCTGCACCAGGCCGTCGCCGAGGCCGTGCGCCTGCTTCAGCAGGGCGACGTCGTGGCCCTGCCCACCGAAACGGTCTACGGCCTCGCCGCCGATGCCTTGAATCCGGCCGCCGTGGCGAAGATTTTCGCGGCCAAGGAGCGGCCGACCTTTGACCCGCTCATCGTCCATTTGCCCGACAAAAAGCTGCTCGACACGGTGGCCGACGTGCCGCCGGAGATCCAGAAGGCGGTCATCCAGCTCATTGAACGTTTCTGGCCCGGCCCGCTCACCCTCATCCTGCCGAAGAAGCCCTGTGTGCCGGACCTGGTCACCGCCGGCCTGCCGACCGTCGCCGTGCGGGTCAGCGCCCACCCGGTGTTCAAGCGCGTCATCCAGGCCCTCGGCCGACCGCTGGCGGCGCCCAGTGCCAACCGCTTCGGCTCGATCAGCCCGACCTCGGCGGGGGCCGTGGTGGCCGAGCTCGACGGTCGCATCCCGCTGGTTGTCGACGGCGGCGCCTGCATGCACGGGCTGGAGTCGACCATCCTCAAGGTCGAGGCCGCCACCCCCAAGAACCTGCTCACCATCCTGCGTCCCGGGCCGATCACGACCGAGGACCTGAAGGTCTATGGCCGGGTTCAGCGCGTCACCCGCAGCGTCGTCGACGAGGCCACCGAGGCGCCGGGCCAGCTCGCCTCGCACTACGCGCCGCGCACGCCGCTGCGCCTGCTGTCCAAGCCCTCCGACTTCACGCCCGAGCCGGGCAAGCGCTACGCCCTGATGAGCTTCCGCGGCGAGGAGAAGGACGGCTACATCGGCCTCACGGACTGGGCACAGGTGCAGATCCTCAGCCCCGGCAGCGGCAAGCTGCCGGAGGCGGCGGTGCGCTTTTTCTTCGTCCTGCGCGAGCTCGACAAGCTCGGGGTGGATGAAATCGTCGCCGAGCCGATGCTGGAGCATGGCATGGGCACGGCGATGATGGACAAGCTGCGCCGGGCGGCGGTGAAGCACTGATCGCCATGGCTGAGGCGCAACAGGACCGCAGCTCGCACGCGCGCAGCACCGGCGTGGTGTCCATCGCCATCCTGTGCAGCCGCGTGCTCGGCCTGGTGCGCGACCAGCTGCTCGGCGGCCTGTTCGGTTCAACCTTTGCCGGCATCTTCACCGCGGCTTTCCGCACGCCGAACATGCTGCGCGACCTCTTTGCCGAGGGGGCACTGTCGACCGCCTTTGTCACGACCTTTTCCAAGAAGATCAAGACCGAGGGGGACGAAGCCGCCTGGATCCTCGGGCGCAAGATGGTGACGCTGGCGCTCTGCTTCATGTCGCTGGTGGCGATTGCCGGTGTGGCGCTGGCGCCCTTCCTGGTGCGCCTGCTCAACCCCGGCTGGGACAATCCCCAAAGCTTCGAGATCTGCACCCGCCTGGCGCAGATCATGTACCCCTTCATCACCCTGGTGTCGATCACCGCCCTGATCATGGGCATGCTGAATTCGAAGAAGGTGTTCTTCATCCCGGCGGTGGCCTCGGCCTTCTTCAACCTCGGCTGCATCGTCGGCGGCCTGGCCCTGGCCTGGATCGCCGATCCCGAGTTTCGCAGCAGCTGGAAGGTCAGCGAAACCAGCCTGGCCGCCTTTGCCGCCGGCACGCTCATCGGCGGGGTGCTGCAACTGGTCGTGCAGATCCCGGCGCTGCGCCGGGTCGGTTTCCGGTTCCGTCCCGACTTCGGCTGGAAGGATGAGGGCGTGCGCGAGGTCCTGCGCCTCATGTGGCCCTCGCTGATCGCGGCCAGCGGCACGCAGATCAATGTCCTGCTCAACTCGATCTTCGCCTCGTTCACCCCCGGCCAGGAGGCGGCCGTCACCTGGCTGGCCTATGCCCAGCGCCTGCAGCAGTTGCCGCTCGGCCTGTTCGGCGTGGCGGTCGCCACGGTGACCCTGCCCATGCTCTCGCGCCTGGCCACCGAGGGCATGACGCCGGCCTTCCGCGGCGCGCTCGCCAAGGGCCTGCGCCTGGTGCTGTTCCTGACGCTGCCCTGCGCGATCGGGCTGTCGATCTTCGCCCGCGAGATCCTCTCGCTCATCTTCGAGCACGGCCAGTTCACCGCCGTCGATGTTGCCATGACCGCCGGTCCGCTGCAGGCCTATGCCTTCGGCCTGGTCTTCTATTCGGCGATCAAGGTGCTGCAGCCGGCCTTTTACACGATCGACCGCCGCTTCATTCCCATGCTCGTCAGCCTCGGCATCATCCTGCTCAACCTGGCGCTCAATTACACCAGTGTCTTCGTGCTTGGCTGGGATCACACCGCGCTGGCCTGGGCGACCGCGATCGGTCTGGCCGCCAACTTTGCGACGCTCTACCTCTGCATGCGCCAGTTTGCCGGCGGTCTGGAAACCGCGCCGCTGCTGCGCTCGCTGCTGCGCCTCGGCGTCGCCGTCCTGCTCATGGCGGCGCTCTGCATCGGCGCACGCCTGACCTTCCTGGCCGACTGGGAAACGCTGTCGTTCAGCCTGCGCGCCGCCGGGCTCGGCGGCACCATCGCGCTGGCGGCGATCCTGTACTTTTTCGTCACCCACCGCCTGCGCGTTGAGGAAGCGGGCGAATTCCTCAGCCTGCTCAGCCGTCGCTTCGGTCGCTCCTGAACCATGCGCCTGCCCCGTCACTGGCTCGTTGCCCTCGCCCTGCTGGCCCTGATCTGGGGCGCGGTGGCCGTGGTCATGCAGCGCACCGACGAACTCGTGTCCTGGCCGGGCAAGGTGCTGGGCCTGCTGGAAGACACCCCCTGGCTCGAGGGCGGCAGTGTCAGCGAGTCGGAGCGCCGCCTGCACCTGCACCGGGTCATCACGAACCTGAACCGGCTGGAGGCCTCGCAGCGGCGCACCCTGCGCGAGGATGGGCAGGAGGCGATCGACCGCTTTTTCGCCTCGCTCACCCCGGAGGAGCAGAAGGAGTACGTCGACCGCACGGTGGAACCCTACCTGAAGACCCTGGATGCCGGCCTCAAGCGTCTGCCTGAGGAGGAACGCAAGCGCCTGGTGGCACGCCTGCGTGGCGACCTGCGCAACCTGCGGGGCAACAGCGCTGACGGCGAACGTCTCAACGATCAGGACCGCGAGTTTCTCGAACTGATGATTGATGAGGACCCCGTGCTGTTTCTGCGCGAGGCACCGCTCAAGGTGAAGATGGAACTGGCGCCGGTGCTCGAGGAGATGCAGTCGCGCCTGCAGGGCTTTCGTCGCTGAGCGCGAAGCTCACAGACCGCCCAGTTCGCAGATGCGCCGCCACTGGTCGGCCGTCACCTCGGTGATCGACAGCCGGTTGCCGCGGCGCAGGATGAGCAGGTCGGCCAGGGCCGGGTCGGCGCGCAGGTCGTCGAGGCTGACGAAACGCTGGAAGTCGGCTTCCCAGCGCACGTCGACCATGAGCCAGCGCGGCGCCTCCGGCTTGCTGCCGGCGTCGAAGTACTCCGAGGACGGATCGAACTGGGTGGGATCGGGGTAGGCCTCGCGGACGATCTTCACCACGCCGGCAATGCCGGGCTGCGGACAGCTGGAGTGGTAGAAGAAACCGAGGTCGCCGACCGCCATCTGGTCGCGCATCATGTTGCGCACCTGGTAGTTGCGCACACCGTTCCAGGGTTCGGTTTTGCGCGGACGCTTTTTCAGGTCGGCAAAGGAGAAGACGTCGGGTTCGGATTTGAGCAGCCAGTGGCGCATGAGCGGATGCTGGCGCGGCCGGCGGCGGGTGCAAGTCCGGGGTGCGCTGCCTTGACAAGCGGCGGGCGCGGGCGATGAAGGCGCGATGAGTCAAGACGCCCTGCCCAGCCTGTCGCAGACCACGGCGCTGATCCGCGCCCGCCGCTCGGTGAAGCCGCCGGATTACGAGACCGCACGGACCGTGGCGCCGGAGCTGTGGCGCGAGCTTCTGGAGAACGCCACCTGGGCGCCGACGCACGGCTTGACCGAGCCCTGGCGCTTTCATGTCTTTGAGGGAGCGGCGCGCGAACGCCTCGCCGACGCCCTGCAGCAGGCCTATCTGGCCAGCACCCCGGAGGCGGAGTTCCGCGCCGACAAGTTCGACAAGCTCGCGGCCAACCCGCGCCTGGCGCCGCTGGTGATCGCGGTGGTCTTCGAACGGCGCGGTGGCGACAAGATTCCCGAGACCGAGGAGGTCGAGGCGGTGGCCTGTGCCGTGCAGAACTTGCTGCTGAGCGCCACGGCAGCCGGCCTGGCCTCGTTCTGGTCGTCGCCGCCGGTGCTCGATGCGGCGCCGTTCAAGACCTGGCTGGGCCTGGCCGGGGAAGACCGCTGCGTGGGGCTGATTTACCTCGGTTGGCCGCGCGCGGGCTCACCCCCGCCGCGCAGCGGTCGCCGGCCGCTGGAGGAAAAACTCGTCCACCATCATGACTGACTTTTTCACGACCCTCTGGGAAACCCTCGCCGGCTGGTGGGACGCCATCCCGTTTCTCGCCTCCGGCGTCTGGCTGCTCACCGGCTGCCTGCTGCTGGTCGGTCTGATCGGCTCGGTGGTGCCGCTGCTGCCCGGCCCCTTCCTGATTTTCTTTGCCGGCGCCGTGCACACCCTGTTGCTGCCAGCCCAGGGCATGAGCTGGCAGGGCTTTGTTGTGCTCGGTGTGTTGCTGGTGCTGTCCTACGTCATCGACATGCTCGCCGGCGCGCTCGGCGCGCGCTGGTTCGGGGCCAGTCGCTGGGGCATTGCCGGGGTTTTCGTCGGCGGCCTGGTCGGGCTGTTCTTCGCGCCCATCGGTTTCCTGGTCGGCCCGCTGGCGGGCGGCCTGATCTTTGAACTCGTTTTCGCCAAGAAGCAGATGGCACCCGCGGTGAAATCCACCTGGGGCACCTTGCTCGGCACCGGTGCCGGTCTGGCGGCGCGCCTGGCGCTCAGCCTGGCCATGACCGCGACCGTGCTGATCGATTGCCTGTGGGGGTGAGGAGCATGGACTGCAGCAACCCTGTTGCCGCTTTGGGTGATGCAGCCCTGCTGCGCGACGGGAGGTCAGGTGTTGGCCAGGATAGCAGGTGCACCCCCCTGGCGGTGCTTCCGGGACTTGCCGAGGCGGCGGCGCCGCGCAGGAGGCGCCAGCAGGGCTGGCTTGGGAAAAGCAGCCGCAGGCTGCACGCAGTCCAAGACGCCGTCAGCAGGGCAGTTCCGCCGGCCAGTCGACCTGGGATTCGCCGTGCATGATCTCGAGCACGATGGGCACGTTGCTGAACTGCTCGAGCACCGCGCGGTTGGAGATGCTGGCGAGGTCGCGTTCGTCGCGGGTGTGGTTCAGGATGATCCCCGCGCAGTGCAGGCCGCGGGCGCGGATGGCGGCGAGGGTGAGCAGGCTGTGGTTGAGGCAGCCGAGGCGGTTGGCGACCACCAGCAGCACGGGCAGGCCGAGGTCGGTGGCGAAGTCGGCCAGGGTCCGGCCGGGCGACAGGGGAACCTCCCAGCCGCCGGCGCCCTCGACCAGGACGTGCCGGTGCCGGGCGGCGAGCGACAGAAAGCCGAGGCGGGCGGTTTCGACATCGACCGCCTTGTTTTCAAGCAGGCCGGCGGTGTAGGGCGCGGCCGGTGCCTTGAAGTGGACCGGATTGGTTTCGTCGAGGCTCAGCACCTCGCCGCCGGCCTGGCGCAGGGCATGGGCATCGAGGCGGTCGCCGCAGGCGAAGGGCTTGTAACCGACCGCGTCCTGGCCGGCGCGGCGCAGGGCTTCCAGGAGCAGGCAGGTGACGTAGGTCTTGCCCGCGTCGGTGTCGGTGCCGGTGATGAAATAGTGCATGTCAGGCGCGGTCGGCGAGCAGGTTGCGGGCGTGCTCGCGGGCGGACTCGGCCTTGCCGCCGAGCATGCGTGTCAGTTCCTCGACGCGGTCCTCGCCGGCGACCTCGCGGATGTGTGAACGCGTGCGCTCGCCCTCGATGTCCTTGGTGACGACGTAGTGGCTGGCGGCGAGCGAGGCGACCTGTGGAAAATGGGTGATGGCGATGACCTGGTGGGTGGCGCCGAGCGAAGCCATCTTGCGGCCGACGGCCTCGGCGATGTTGCCGCCGACGTTGGCGTCGATCTCGTCGAAGACCAGCAGCGGCACGGCATCCTGGCGGGCGAGCGCGCTTTTCACCGCGAGCAGCACGCGCGACATCTCGCCGCTGCTGGCGGTGAGGCGCAGGGGCTTGAGGGGTTCGCCGGGGTTGGGGGCGAACTGGAAGTCGATCTCCTCGCCGCCGCGCGGTCCGGGCTCGGCGAGCGGAGCCAGGGCGACCTCAAAGACGCTGCGCTTGAAGCCGAGGTCGGCGAGGTGGCTGGCGATTTCGGCGGCGAGCTTGGGGGCGGCGGCCGCGCGTTTTTTGCCGATCTGGGCGGCGAGTTTGTCGACCTCCCGGCGGCGGGTGGCGACGAGTTGCTGCAGGCGTTCGATCTCCTCGCCGCGGTTTTCGATGCGGTGCAGTTTTTGTTCCGCCTCGCGCTGGAACTCGAGCACGGCCTCGACGCTGGCGCCGTACTTGCGCTTGAGGGTCTGGATCGTGTGGATGCGCTGGTCGAGGCGCTCCAGTTCACCGGGGTCGGTTTCCAGATCGTCGGCGTAGTCCTGCACGGAACTTTCCAGTTCGGCCAGCTCGATCTGCGCCGACTTGAAGCCCTCAAACAGGGCGGTGGTGGAGGGATCGATCTTTTCCAGTTCATGGCTGGCGCGGCCGATCTCGCGCAGGGCGTCGACCACGCCGCCCTCGCCGCCGAGGCGGGCGGTGATGATGCCGCAGAGTTCGGCGAGGCGGGCGCCGTTGGCGGCGACCCGGTGGCGCGCCTCGATTTCCTCCTCCTCGCCGGGCTTGAGGCCGGCGGCGGCTATTTCACCGGCCTGATGGCGCAGCAGGTCGAGCTGCTGCTGGCCTGTCCGCTCGCTGGTTTCGAGCTCGGCGAGTTCAGCGGCGGCGTCGCGCCAGCCGCGCCAGGCGACGGCATAGCTGTCGAGCGCGGCCTCGAGGCCGGCGTAGCGGTCGAGCATGTCGAGCTGGCGTTCGCGCGAGTGCAGCGACTGGTGATCGTGCGGGCCGTGCAGGTCGACGAGCAGTTCGCCGAGGTTTTTCAGGACCTGAATGGTGACTGGCGAGCAATTGACGAACTGCTTGTTGGCGCCGCCGGTGCTGATGCTGCGTTTGATGAGCAACTCGCCGTCGCTGCAGGGCTCCAGCCCGGCCTCGGTCAGCACGGCATCGACCGCGCGCGTGTCCTTCAGATGAAAGCAGGCCTCGACCGTGCAGGTGTCCTCGCCGTTGCGGATCAGCGAGCGGTCGGCGCGTTCGCCGAGCAGCAGTTTGAGGGCGCCGACGATGATCGATTTGCCCGCGCCGGTTTCACCGGTGACGCCGGCGAGTCCCGCCCGCAGTTCCCAGGCAACGTCTTCGACGAGGGCCAGATGGCGGATTTTGAGCAGGGACAGCATGGTGAAGAGGGTGGGGCGAGTATGGGGAAGCCGAGCGGCATTGCAACTGCCAGCCGCGGTTGGCGGGCAGGGGATTTTCCCGGCGGCCGCCATCCGCGCTTGCTTTCCCGCCCGGCCGGCGGGAGCAGTGCGCGCCCCGCTTCATGAAGTCACTGCTCGAAACCCTCACCGCCGGCGCCGGCTACCTGGACAAAAACGGCGTCGACGAGGCCCGCCTCAACATGGAGCACCTGCTGGCCCACGTGCTGGGCTGCCGCCGTCTGGACCTCTACCTGCGCCATGGCGAGATCCTGCACGAGGATGACCTGGTGCGGCTGCGCGAGTTGACCAAGCGCCGGGCGACCGGCGAGCCGTTGCAGCACCTGCTGGGCACGGTGGATTTCCTCGGGCACGAGCTCGTCAGCGACCAGCGCGCCCTCATTCCGCGGCCGGAGACGGAGTATCTCTGCGACCTGCTGCTCAAGGCCCATCGCGCGGCGCCGCCGGCGCGGGTGCTCGACATGGCGACCGGCTCCGGCTGCATTGGCCTGACGCTGGCGGCGGGCTGGCCGGACAGCCGGGTGACGCTGGCCGATGTCTCCGAGGAGGCGCTCGATCTCGCCCGACTGAATGCGGGGCGACTCGGCCTCGGGCGGGTGCGCATCGTGCGCAGCGATCTCTTTGATAAGATCACTGGCGAGTTCGATCTGATCGTTAGCAACCTGCCCTACATCCCGCGCGGCGAGATCGCCGAACTCAGCCGCGAGGTGCGCCGCGACCCCGTGCTCGCCCTCGATGGCGGCCCCGACGGACTCGATCTTGTCCGGCGCTTCCTCCAGGAGGCGCCCACCCACCTGGCGGCGGAGGGGGAAATTGCGCTCGAGGTCGGTCACGACCAGGGGGCGGTCGTCGCCGACCTGGCCACGGCCCGGGGCTGGCGCGAGGCGCGCACCCGAGCCGATCTGGCTGGCATCGAGCGTTTTGTCTTTGCCCGTGCCCCGCTGCGCCCGGTCGAGGTCAGCCCGGAGGCGGTTTGAGGCGCGAAATTCCGCTTGCAGGCCGGGGCGGGCGGCGCACTTCAAACCGGACATGGAAAAACTCATCGTCCACGGCGGCGTGCCGCTGAAGGGTCGCGTCACCATCAGCGGCTCGAAGAACTCCTCGCTGCCCATCCTCGCCGCGACGCTGCTCACCCGCGACACCTGCACGATCCGGCGCGTGCCGGACCTGAGCGACACGAATTACATGGTGCGGATTCTCGGCGAGCTTGGCGCCGAGGTCGAGCGCGCCAGCGGCGTCGTCGTGGTCAAGGCCGAGAAGATCAAATCGGTCGCCCCCTACGATCTGGTCCGCAAAATGCGCGCCAGCATCTGCGTGCTCGGCCCGCTGACCGGTCGCCTGAAGAAGTGCACGGTCTCGCTGCCGGGCGGCTGCGTCATCGGCGACCGCCCGGTCGATCTCCACCTCAAGGGCCTGGAGGCCCTGGGGGCGCAGATCGAGGTCGAGGGCGGTGACATCCGCGTCAACGCCCGCAAGGGCTTCAAGGGCGGGCCGATGAACCTGATGGGCAAGCACGGCTCGACCGTGCTTGGCACCGACAACGTCATGATGGCCGCCGTGCTCGCCAAGGGCACGACGATCATCGAGGGCGCGGCCGCCGAGCCGGAGGTCGAGGACCTGGCGAACTTCCTCATCCGGATGGGCGCCAAGATCGAGGGCGCCGGCACGAACCGGATCGTCATCCAGGGCGTCAAGGAACTGCACGGCGCCGAGCACACGGTCATTCCCGACCGCATCGAGGCCGGCACCTTCCTCTGCGCCGGCGCCATGATTGGCGGCGGCATCACCCTGCGCCGGGTCATGCCCGAGCATCTCACCGCCGTGCTCGAGGTCCTGCGCAAGTGCGGCTTCCCGGTCGAGACCACCCGCGACAGCATCAGCATTGCGCCGAATCCGAAAGCGCGCGGCTTCGACCTGACGACGCTGTGCTACCCCGGTTTCCCGACCGACATGCAGGCGCAGTTCTGCGCGCTGGCCTGCGCGATCGACGACACCAGCACGATCACCGAGACCATCTTCCCGCAGCGCTTCATGCACGTCGCCGAGATGAAGCGCATGGGCGCCAACATCGATCTGCAGGGGGCCACCGCCCGCATCCGCGGCGGCGCGCCGCTCAAGGGCGCGCCGGTCATGGCCAGCGACCTGCGCGCCTCGGCGGCCCTCGTGCTCGCCGGCCTGCTTGCCAAGGGGCGCACCGAGGTCAACCGCCTCTACCACATCGACCGCGGCTACGAGCACCTCGATGACAAGCTCGCGGCGCTCGGCGCCGAACTGGAGCGGGTCAAGGAGTGAGCCGCAGTTTTCCTTGCCACCGGCCCCTGCTTCTCTAACCCTGCCGGGCACATGGTCTCCCCCTCCAACCCCTTTCGCATCGGCGTCGCCGGTGTCGGCGCCATCGGCCGCAACCACGCCCGCCTGATGGCCGAGATCGCCGCGCGCAGCGAAGGCGCGGTCGTCTTCGCCGCCGTCTACGATGCCGACGCCGCGCGCGCGGCCGAGTTCGCCGCCCAGTATCAGACCCATGCCGCCGCCGACCTCGCGGACTTTGCCGCGCGTGTCGACGCCGCCACGGTCGCCGTGCCGACCGTGTATCACCGCCGCGTCGCCGAGCCGCTCATCGGTGCCGGCGTGCATGTCATGGTCGAGAAGCCGATCTCCGAGTCCTACGCCGAGGCCCAGGCGATGATCGGTCTGGCCCAGGAAAAGAACGTCATCCTGCAGGTCGGCCACATCGAGCGCTTCAACCCCGTGCTGCGCCAGCTCGAGGAGCGCATGAACCAGCCGCGCTTCATCGAGGCGCACCGCCTCTCGCCCTTCCCGAACCGCAGCATGGACATCGGTGTCGTGCTCGACGTCATGATCCACGACATCGAGATCGTCCTGCACCTGGTGAAGTCGCCGCTCGTCCAGGTCGATGCCGTCGGCATCCCCGTTTTGACCAAGCGCGAGGACATCGCCAACGCCCGCCTGAAGTTCGCCAACGGCTGCATCGCCAACCTCACCGCGAGCCGCATCAGCCCGGAGAAGATGCGCAAGATCCGCGTGTTCCAGCCCGACAGCTACCTGAGCCTGGATTACCAGGAACAGAGCGGCTGGATCTACCGCCGCGACGGCATGCAGATCGTCCGCGACGCCGTCGAGGTCGAGAAGGACGAGCCGCTCAAGCTCGAGATCGCCGCCTTTGTCGAATGCGCCCGCCAGGGCAAACGCCCGGTGGTCAGCGGCCAGGAGGGTGCCGAGGCCGTGCGCATCGCGCTGGAGATCACCGACCAGATCGAGAAAAACGCCGCGCTCGCCACGGCCTGATCCCAACGGCATGCCCGCCCACCTTCACTTCATCGCCGGCGAGGTCAGCGGCGACGCCCATGCCGCCGGCCTGCTGCGCGAGCTGCGCGCCGCCGATCCCGGTCTGCACTGCACCGGCCTCGGCGGACCGCGCCTGCGCGAGGCGGCCGGGCAGGGGGTTGAGGACTGGGTCGAGACCGCCGGTGTGGTGGGGCTCTGGGAGGTACTGAAGATGTACGGCTACTTCAAGCGCCGGCTCGCCGACGAGACCGCACGCATCCTGGCGGAGAAGCCGGACGCCGTGATCCTGGTCGATTATCCCGGCTTCAACCTCAGGCTGGCCGCCGCCCTGCGCCGCGGTGGCTATGCCGGCAAGCTGATCTACTACATCAGTCCGCAGGTCTGGGCCTGGAAGAAAGGCCGGGTGAAGACGATGGCGAAGGTGCTCGACCTGATGATCTGCATCTTCCCCTTCGAGAAGGAGTTTTACGAACGCAGCGGCCTGCGCACGGAATTTTGCGGTCACCCGCTGGTCGATCGCACCGCCGCCCTGCGCAGCGGCTGGACGCGCGAGCCCAACCTGATCGGCTGGTTTCCCGGCAGCCGCTTCAACGAGGTGAAACGGCTGTTCCCGGTGATGCTCGAGGCCGCCCGCGCGATCCGCCTGGTCCTGCCGCAGGCGCGCTTCGCCGTCGCCGCCGCCAACGAGGCGATTGCGGGTCGCCTGCGCCTCATGGCCGATGCCGCCGGCATGCCCGAGGCGCGCCAGTGGATCGAGACCGGCACGGTGTACGACCTCATGCAGCGCGCCGGCGCTGGGGCGGTCGCCAGCGGTACGGCCACGCTGGAGGCGGCCTGCTTCGGCCTGCCCTACACGCTCGTCTACCGGGTCAGCCCGGCGACCTATCTCGCCGCCAAGACCCTGGTGCGCATCCGCCACATTGGCATCGTCAACGTGCTCGCCGGTCGCGAGGTGGTGCGCGAACTCGTCCAGGGCGGCCTCAGTGCCAACAGCCTGGCCGCGGAAATGCTGTCGCTGCTGACCGACACCGACCGCCGCGCCCGCCTCGAGGGCGAGTTGGCGGAAGTGGTGGCCGGTCTCGGCGCCGGCGGCGCCTACGCACGCGCGGCGGCGGTCGTGCGCGAGACGCTCGCCTGAGCGCGTCGGCTTACAGCGCCGGAACTTCGAGCCAGCGGCGCTCGGCCCAGCTCTGCAGGCCGAGTTCGGCCAGTTGCACGCCCTTGGCGCCCTCGCGCAGCGTCCACGGGAAGGGCTCGTCGAGGGCGACATGGCGCAGGAACAGTTCCCACTGCACCTTGAAGGCGTTGTCGTACTCGGCCGTGTCGGGCACCTCCTGCCAGTGGGCGTAGTGGTTGATCGGACTGTCGACATCGGGGTTCCACACCGGCTTGGGCGTGCCGGCCAGCGACTGGAACCAGCACTTGCGCAGGCCGACCAGGGCCGAGCCGTGGGTGCCGTCGACCTGCATGGTGAAGAGGTCGTCGCGGCGCACGCGCACGCACCAGGAGGAGTTGAACTGGCAGACCACGTTGTCGGCGGTCTCAAAGGTCGCGTAGCAGGCGTCGTCGGTGTCGCAGTCGTAGGCCGCGCCCTTCTCATCGACACGCGTCGGGATGTGGGTGGCGCCCAGGCAACTGACGTTGCGCACCTCGCCGAAGAGGTTGTCGATGACGTAGCGCCAGTGGCAGAGCATGTCGACGATGATGCCGCCGCCGTCGCCCTTGCGGTAGTTCCAGGACGGGCGCTGGGCCGGCTGGCCCTCGTGCTCGCCGGTGAAGACCCAGTAGCCGAATTCGCCGCGCACGCTGAGGATGCGACCGAAGAAACCCT
Organism: uncultured bacterium; assembly: GCA_966252325.1. GTDB lineage: Bacteria > Verrucomicrobiota > Verrucomicrobiia > Verrucomicrobiales > Verrucomicrobiaceae > Prosthecobacter. The sequence continues at coordinate 108,885 of CBINON010000007.1, forward strand.
GGCGCTTGAGCAGGGCCAGCTTGCGCAGGCCGGGCAGCCAGAGCTTGTCCTGAACGACGCCGTTCTTCACCCCGGCCTTTTCGCAGACGCCGGCCAGGCGCAGGGCCTCGGCGGTTTCCACGGCGGTGGGCTTTTCACAGTAGATTGCCTTGCCGGCGGCGGCGGCCATCTCGACGAAGCGGGCACGGTGCAGGGTGCCGGAGGCGTCGAAGAAGACCGGGTAGGCGGGATCGGCGAGCACGCTGGCGAGGTCGGTGCTGGTCTTGAGCGGGCCGGTTTTCTCGCAGGAGTGCTTCGCCGCCAGGGCCTGCAGTTTCGAGGCGCTGCGTCCCGTGAGAATCGGGTCGGGCATGAGCACGAGGTCGTCGGAGACGCGGATGCCGCCCTGGCGGATGATGGCGAGGATCGAGCGGACGAGGTGCTGGTTGGTGCCCATGCGGCCGGTGACGCCGTTGAGGATGATGCCGATGCGTTGCGTGGTCATGAGGAGGTGGCGGGTTTGACTTGCACGATCTCAATAAATCATATATGATATATGACAAGCAGAATTTCCGATCGACCCCATGTCCCACTCTCCCGCCCCCACCAAGCAGCGCCAGGTTTATGACGCCCTGCGCGCCGACATTGTCGGCGGGGCCCTGGCGCCGGGGCAGGTGCTGGTCATCGACGCCCTCGCGAAACGCTTTGCGGTGAGCATCATCCCGGTGCGCGAGGCCCTGCGCCAGTTGCAGGCCGAGCGACTCGTCGAAATCCGCCCGCACACCGGCGTGCGCGTGGCGCCGGTGGCGGTCGACGCCCTCGACGAGATTTTTGCCCTGCTTGGCGCCCTCGAGACAACCAGCGCCCTGGCCGCGTTGCCGAAACTGCAGTCCGTGGATTTGCGCGCCCTGGCGGACCTGGTCGACGAGCTGGAGGCGGCGGTGGAGCGCGGGGACTCGGCCGCCTTTGAGGCGGCCAACCGCGAGTTCCACCTGCTGCCCTGCCGGGTGGCCGGCTTCGATCGTGCGCGGGAGATGCTGCAGTCGCTCTTCGGCGAGTGGGAACGCCTCCACCGCATGGCCTTTCGCGATGCCGTGCCGCCCGATCCGCGGCAGGCGAACCGCGAGCATCGCGCCATCCTGCGCGCCTTCCGCCGCGGCGAAGCCGAGGCCCTGGGCGAGGCGGTGCGCCGGCACAATGCCGCTGCCGCCGGCCACTATCGCGCCCTGCTGCGCGGCCGGGCCGACTAACCAACGGCGCGGCAGGCACGGGGCAGCAATTTGGTCTTGTGCCGCGTGCGGCGCGTCGTCAAACTGTCGGCTCGATTTCCCACCGCGCCATGAATCTTCGCCCCCTGCCCGCCCTCCTGGTGTTTCTCGCCTGCGCCCTGCCGCCCGCCGGCGCCGCCATCCGCCAATGGAAGAACAAGTCTGGTGCGGCCATCGAAGCGGAAATGACGGGGGTCGATGTCGCCGCGCGCACGATCACCATCAAGCGGGCCGACGGCCAGGTGTTCACCATCCCGATCGACATGTTGAGCGACGAGGACAAGGCCTTTGCCGCCGCGGAATGGAAGCGCCTGCAGTCGGCGCCGGCCGCTCCTGCGGCAGGCCCGGCCGCGGCCCCCAAGGCGGCCGCCGCCAGCGCCCAGCCGGCGCCGCCGCGACCGCCGATCGCCATCACCCCGCTCAAGGGCTTCAAGATGCCGGCCGCGGCCGACTACCTGCGCGGCGTGCAGAAGACGCGCCCGCGGCTGGTGCACAGCGCCGCCGGCTGGCAGTATCTCAAAACCCAGGCGGCCTCGCACCCGGTGGCCGGCAAGCTGCTGGCCAACCTCAAGGCCGGCGGTGAAAAAATCCTCGAGGCCCCGGAGCTGACCCGCATCTTCGGCGAGATGCGCAGCACGGTGACGCCCGGCTCGAAGGCGCTCTTCCGCCTGGCCACGCTCGGCGCGCTGCATCAGGTCGATGGCGACCCGCGCTGGCAGGAGCGCGGCGTGCGCGAATTGGTGGCCATCACCGATCCCTCGGTCTTCACCAACTGGTATGTCGATGAGGTGGGCGTGCTTGCCGACTTCCTGACCGCCGCCTCCCTGGGGTATGACTTCTTCCGCACCGGTCTCAACGTCCAGCAGGCGACCGCGGTGCGCACCTACATGGTGGAGAAGGGCATCGGCGCCCTGGTGGCCCATCTCAAGGGCGAACCGATTCCCGAGTCGGCCCGCGGCCGTGCGCCCGGCACCTCCGAGAGCAAGGCCCCGGCGAAGGCGCCCGCGAAAAAGGCCGAGGGCTCCGAGGATCCGGATGCCGAGCACATGGCGGGCGCCTCCGCGCTCATCCTCGCGGCGATCTGTCTGGCCGACGAGGATCCCTCCGCCGCCAAGGCGGCCGTCGATGCCGCCGCCAAGATCTTCGGCCGCGGCCTGCAGATGTTCGCCCCGGCCGGCATCTGGCCCGAGGGCATGGAAGCCGGCGAGACCGTGCTCGACTACGCCATCCTGGTCCTGCAGACCCTGAAGGCCAACGGCGGCTCGGATTTCGGCTTCAGCCTGCTTGAGGGCATCCCCCAAGCCGGCTTGGCGCGCGTCCATCTGGTCGGTCCGACCAACCAGCTCTTCAACTACGGCGACAGCAATGCCACGGCCTTGAGCCGGCCCTGGGTCTCCACCTGGCTGGCCGGGGTGCATGGCAACATGGGCACGCGGGCGCTCAGCGCCGGCGGCGTCCCCAATGCCGACACCTCGCACCTCAACCTCGCCGGTCACTTCCTCTACTTCAACCCGCATGCCGCCGGCGATGGCACCCCGGACAGCCTGGACTACGGCACCCCGGGCGGTCTGGTCGCCGCCCTGCGCTCCGGCTGGGACAAGGACGCGCTGTTCGTGGCGCTCAAGGGCGGCGACAACACCTTCGCCCACAACCAGCTCGACCTCGGCGATTTCATCCTCGAGGCCGGCGGCACGCGCTGGGGCATCGAACTCGGTTCCGAGAGCGATCGCGCGCCGAATTTCAAGTCGACCGACCGCAGCAAGCGCTACGCCCTCTATGTCGAGGGCACGCCCGGGCAGAACACCCTGTGGCTGGGCGACAACCAGGAGTTCGATGCCAAGGCCCAGGTGCTGTTCACCCACTCGACCCCGGAACTGGCCATGGCCGCGGTTGATCTCGGCAAGGCCTACAGCAAGGCCGCCAAGGACGCCGTGCGCGGCATCCAGCTCAGCCGCGGCGCCAAGCCGCAGGTGCTGATCCAGGATGAGGTGGGTGTCAAAAACACCTCCCCCCTCGTCTGGTCGATGCACACCCGAGCGGAAGTCAGCGTTGACGGCACCACCGCCGTGCTCACCGACAAGGGCAAGACCCTGCATGTCGCGCTGCTCTCACCGGCCGGCGCCAGTTTTTCCGTGGTCGATGCCCCCGAGCCGGAGAATGAGCAGATGAAAAAACTCACCGGCATTCGCGTGCTCAAGGTGGTGCTCGGAGAGGTCAAGGGCGCGCAGACGATCGCCGTTGCCTTCGCCCTCGGCGAGGCCCCCGCCGCCACCCCGGTCAAGCCCATCGCCGACTGGCTGCCGAAGCGGTGAGGGAGGCTGGTAATTCGTGTTTAGTGTTTAGCCAAGGGGGAATCGGGTCAGTCAGGCATTGTCCGGCACGACTCCCAAACACCAAACACCAAACACCAATCACACTACCCCCTCACCCCACATACTGGGTGAGGAACCCCTCGTTGCCCTCGGGGTCGCGGTAGCGGCCGAGCAGGATGGGTTCGCCCTCGCGCTGGTTGGGCGCGTCGAGGATTTTGCCGCCGGCCTGGGCGACGCGTGCGGCGGCGTCGAAGACGTCCTCGTACTGCAGGCTCAGGCCGGTGGGGTTGACCGAGCCGTCGTGGCCGCCGTGCAGGGCCAGGATGGCGTCGCCGCAGCGGAGTTCCGACCAGAATTCGCTGACAAACACCTCCTCAAAGCCGAGGGCCTGGGTGTAGAAGTGCACGGCGCGGCGCATGTCGGCTGCCAGCAGCATGAATTTCACTTTCTCGGGGCGCATTCCCGGCTTATCCGCCCAGCACTGTGGAAATGCAAGCACCCGTCGACGTTGTCTGTGCCGTGATCCGTCGCGGCGGGGAAGTGCTGATCGCCCGTCGCCCCGCCGGCAAGCGCCTGGCCGGCCTCTGGGAGTTTCCCGGCGGCAAGCTCGAGCCGGGCGAACCCGCGGCCGCCGCCCTGCACCGCGAACTCCTCGAGGAACTCGGCTGCCGCGTCGTCGATCTGCAGGCCGGTCCCGAAGTGCTGCATGCCTACCCCTGGTGCACGGTGCGCATGTTCGCTTTCGCCTGCGGTCTCGATCCCGCGGGGCCGGCCCCGGTCGCCCTGGAGCACGAGGCCCTTGAATGGGTGCGGCCGGAGCAACTCGCAGCGTTTGACTTGGCACCCGCCGACCTGCCGCTGCTGCCCTGGGTGCAGTCCCTGGTTTGACAGGGCCCTCAGGGCTGGCGGGTCAGGCGCGTCGTCACCTGCTGGCGCACCGGCACGATCTTGCCCTGCACGTCCAGCTTCAGATCGGCGCGGAAGGCGCCAAAGGCGACCTGGCGCTGGCGCAGGTCGAACAGCACCTGGCCCAAGACTTTGGAGCCGGCCCCCAGGCTGAGGGCGCGTTCGCCGGCGTCGCGTGTCTGCAGATCGCCGCTGAAGCGCACCTTGGCATGCGGCGCGCCCTGGTAATCGACCGTCGCCTCATAGCTCGCCCGGAGTTCGACCGTCACCTCGCCGGCACTCGGAAACTTCAGGCTCTCCTGCGTCGTCCAAGTGTCGCCCGCCCGCACGGCGTGTTCGGGCAGTCCCATGACCAGCGAGCGGCGGAACAGTTCGGCGACCTGGCCCGCCTCCGCCACTCCCTGCAGGCTCGGCTGACGGTCCGGCCGCGGGGCCACCATGTCGGCGGTGTCGCGGGCGCCGAGGAAGAGGTCGTTCTCGTCGTAAATCAGCACAAACTGCTGGCCGAGGCTGCGGCCGATCGAGCTGCGGATTGCCGGCGAAGCCTCGTCGAGCTTCTCGGAATCGAAGGTCTGGCGTTTGCCCTCGAGGATGGCCTCGCCGCTGAGCGACGCAAAGATGACGCTGACCTCCTTGCGGCCCGCCTCCAGGCGTCCGACGCCGAGTCGCGTGCTCTGCTTGACCTTCATGCCCTGCTCGGGCTTGCGCCCCAGGGCCGAGAGATCGGTCACCGTCTCGGTCAACGTCTCCAGCACGTACACTGCGCCCGGTTGCCAGTGAGGCCGCAGCAGCACCTGAGCCTCCTCCGCCGGCAGGATCAGGGCGGTCAGCAGCAGCAGGCCGGACAGGCGAAGGAAGGGCAGGGGGGACATGGCCGCGCCCAGCTAACCCCGGGGTGGCCGCGGTGCAAGCGGTGGTAGGGCTCCGCTGCGTGGGGGCGTGATTTGGGGGAGGGAATCTCGAAGGTCCAACAAGGAATGATCAAGGCCCAAGGGGCGAACCGAGAACCGAAAAAAACTTTCCCCGAAAACTGGCACGCTTTCCGCTCAAGTTTGTAGGCGCACCTCCCGGCGGCAAAAAATCAGGAATGATGATTGCTCGTCGTTGCAAACTGCAAACCACACACCTAATTGCCTCAGCCATGAAAAAAATCGAAGCGATCATCAAGCCGTTCAAACTCGAAGACGTCAAGGAAGCCCTGTCCGACGTGGGCGTTGAAGGAATGACCGTCGTCGAGGTCAAGGGCTTCGGCCGCCAGAAGGGCCACACTGAAATTTATCGTGGCTCCGAATACACCGTGGACTTTCTGCCGAAGGTGAAGATCGAGGTCGTTGTCGAGGATTCGCGCAGCGACACCGTCGTCGAGGCCATCGTCAAGGCCGCCAACACCGGCAAGATCGGCGACGGCAAGGTCTTTGTCAGCGAGGTGCTCGAAGCCGTGCGTATCCGCACCAGCGAACGCGGCGCCGATGCCATCGCCGGATCCTGAGACACGTGGTTTTCGTGCCCGTCCGGCCTTGCCGGGCGGGCTTTTTTTTGTCGTTGTCCTGGTCTGCCGACCCGAAAGCTTAACCAAACCAAATAAATATCTTGTCGGCGCCCGGCCTTTCTGTCAGCCTGCAGGCAATTCCGTGATTCGCTTTTTCCATCTAAAAGTGCGGACCGGCAACCTTGGCATCCAAACTGCGCCAAGTCACAGGACCAACCCCGGGAGTCATCCCCCCAACCCCTCCGCCTGACATGGACCGCGACGAACTTCCCGGCAGTGCTGCGCCCGTTTTTTTTGCCAATCCGGACTTGGCCTCCAGCCCGCCACTCGCCACCCTCCCGGCGTTGAAACGCAAATCCGCCTCCCCCGCCCGACGCGGCAAAACGGCCCGTGCCACCGCCTTCAAGACCTTCGTGCTCGACACCAATGTCCTGCTGCACGACCCGGCCTGCATCCATCGCTTTGCCGAGCACCACGTCTGCATTCCCGTGGATGTGCTCAGCGAACTCGACCGCTTCAAGAATGAGATGACCGAGCGCGGCGCCAATGCCCGCGAGGTGCACCGCGCGCTGATGAAGACCTTTGCCGCGCCCGAGGCCTCGGTGACCGAGGGCGTGCGCACGGACGGTGGTGGCAACCTGCGCATCGTCGTCTACGACCCGGTGATGGCGGCGGACCTGGCCAGCGTGCTGGAGTTTCAGCGCGTCTTTCCCGGCCAGGACAAGATGGATCACCGCATCCTGGCCTGCACGCTCTGGCTGCGCGAGCAGCTGGATACGCCGGTCATTTTGGTCAGCAAGGACCTCAACATGCAGCTCAAGGCGCGCGCCATGGGGCTCGAGTGCGAGGACTACCTGCACGACAAGGTGGAGCCGCGCGACGTTGCCAACTTCGACATCGCCCGTGTGACCGTCAGCGGTCACGAGTTGCAACGTTTCGCCAGCAGCGGTCGCCTGGCCCTGCCGCCCGCGCGGCTCGCCGACCTGGTGGCGAACGATTACGTCCTGCTGGTGGCCGGCGACAAGGCCTCGATGCCGGCCAAGATGACCGCCCAGGGCGAACTGCGCCGGCTGCACCACACGCCGGAGGCGATCAAGGTTGGCCAGGGACGCGCCATCAAGCCGATGAACCTCGGTCAGACCTGCCTGCTCGACGCCCTGCTCGATCCCGAGATCAGCCTGGTCACCTGCTATGGCCAGGCGGGCACCGGCAAGACCCTGCTCGCGGTCGCCGCCGGTCTCTCCCAGGTCTTCTCCCGCGTCTATCACGGCGTCACCATCAGCCGCCCGATCGTGGCCATGGGCCAGACCGTCGGCTTCCTGCCGGGCACCCTGCAGGAGAAGATGCGCCCCTGGCTGCAGCCGGTCTATGACGCGCTCGACCTGCTCATGCGCCCGCTCGACAGCCAGCAGGGGCCCCAGCGCAAGAAGAACCGCTTCCTGCCCGACAAGCCCTCGACCCAGGAGGCGGCCGCCCCCTACGAGCCGCTCATCCAGCAGGGCGTGATCGAAATCGAGGCGCTCTGCTACATCCGCGGCCGCTCCATCCCGGATCGTTATTTCGTGCTCGACGAGGCCCAGCAGCTCACCCCGCTTGAGGCCAAGACCATCGTCACCCGCATGTCGCGCGGCTCCAAGCTGGTCCTCGTCGGCGACCCCGCGCAGATCGACAATCCCTACGTCGACAGTCGCAGCAACGGTCTGGTCTACACCCGCCAGCGCCTGCGCGGCCAGCCCTTCGCCGCCCACGTGCCGCTCAGCAAGGGCGAGCGCAGTCCGCTGGCCGAGGCCGCGGCCCGGCTGCTCTGAGGAGGCCCCGCCGTCGAATCCGGTTTTCTCCCCGCATGCCGGCGCACAGTCACAAAGGCATCTTTTGCCTCGAGGGCGACTGGGAGAGCGACCTGCGTTCACCGACCTCGATGCAGCCGGTGCTCGACCTGCTGTCGCGTTCGCACGATCCAGTCGTGCGCTTCATCCGGCGCGACATCGGCACGGCCGGGGAGCTCGAGTACTACCTCGGCAAGTGGGTGCAGAAGCGCTATGTCGATTACCCGATCCTGTACCTGGGCTTTCACGGCGACCCCGGCGTGCTGTACATGGGCAGCCGCAAGCACAGCATCGACCTTGACTGGCTGGAGGAGCGCCTGGAGGGGGCCTGCAAGGGGCGCATCATTCACTTCGGTTCCTGCGGCACGATGGCGGTGCACGGCCTGCGCCTGAGGCGCTTTCTCAAGCGTACGCGGGCGCTGGCGGTCTGCGGCTACAAGGCGGATGTCGACTGGATGCTGACCGCCGCCTTTGAGATCATCCTGCTCAGCCGCTTCCAGTTCCAGGCGCTGACGCGCGGTGGCCTGCAGGCGGTGCGCCGACGCATCCGCAGCGAAGCGTCCGAGCTCGCCAGCGAACTCGAGTTCAAGATGGTGGTCGCGCCGTGAGCGCGCTCAGGAGAGCAGGGTGCGCACCTCTTCAAGCGCCTGCTTGGTGCGCTTGATGCCCTCGATCTCGGGGTGCTTGTCGCCCTCGTACTCAATGCCGATGTAACCGCGGTAGCCGGCCTCGACGACGATCTTGATCAGGCGCTCGTAGTCGAGCGTCATCTCGCGGCCCTCGCGGCGGTCCTCGGTGTAGAATTTGCCGGCGCCGGTGTCCCAGTCGTAGGCCTTGGCGCTCATCGCCTGCTTCACCCAGGGCATGAACTCGCGCAGGCCCTTGTAGGGGTTGTACAGCTCGCCCTTGTTGCGGTCGGTGTAGAAGTTGCCGAAGTCGGGCAGGATGCCGACGCGGGCATGGTCGGCCAGCTTCATGACGCCGGTCAGCCACAGGCCGTTGCTGGACAGGCCGCCGTGGTTTTCGACGACGACGAACAGGCCGCGCTTGTCGGCCTCGACACAGAGGTTGTGCAGGCCCTCGGCGGCATGCTTCATCTGCTCCTCGTAGCTGAGCTTGGGATCGCTGGCGGCGTTGACGCGGATGCTGTGGCAGCCGAGGCGGGCGGCGGCGTCGAGCCACTTGAGGTGGTTTTCAACGGTCTTCGCCTTGGCGGCGGCATCCGGCGCGCCGAGGTTGCCCTCGCGGTCGATCATGATCAGCAGGCCCTTCACGCCCTCGCCGTCCTGGCGCTTCTTCATCTCGTCGAGGTAGGCGTTGTCGGTGGCCTTGTCGGCAAACATCTGGTTGACGTATTCGACGCCGTCGATGCCGAGGCCGCGGGCGATCTTGCAGAAGTCGAGGTGCTCCAGCGGCTCGGCGCCGCCGCGCTTGAACATGCCCTTGTTGAGCGACCACTCGGCGAGCGAGATCTTGAACAGCGGCGCGGCGTTCTGGGCGCGCACGCCGGCGGCGGAGGCGGCGAAGCTGGCGGCGGCGAGCTGAAGGAAGCGGCGGCGGGAGGAAGGGGTCGACATGGGGGTGGCGGGGTGGAGGCCGACATTTCAGCGTCGATCGGGGTCGCTGGCAACTGCGAATCCTGCCCCGCGCTTGATGATACGGTCTTTCGCGTCCAGTCTGGCCGGGCGCATGGCCGAACAGTTCCTCTTCCTCCAAAAAACCGCCGGGCGCGGCGGCGCCAAGAACCGCCTGCTCGACACCCTGGCGGCGCTGCAGGCCGGCAGCGCCGCCCGCCTGCACGTGCTCTGCGGCGAGACCGGCGAATTCACCGGGCGATTGACCGCCATGGGCGTGTCGTTCAGTGTCGGGTCGCTGCCGGAATGGCGCAAGCTCGGCGGCCGGCTGCGCTTTGCCGGGGCGATCCGCGCCAACCTGCGGGCGCTGCCCTTCCAGCGCGCCGACTGGGTGGTCAGCAATGAGATGTGGTGGGCGCCGCACGCCGGCGCGCTGGCCCGCGGGCTCGGGGCGCGATCGGCGATCATCATCCGCGACGGCATCGCCACCGCCCCCAAGGCGCGCCAGTACCGCATGCACCGCAATGACCTGCTGCTGCCCTCCTCGATCCAGATCGCCGAGGGCCTGCGGGTCGATCCGGAACTGGCGGCGCGCACCCAGGTCTTCCTCGATTCCGTGCGCCTGCCGCCCCCCGCGCCCGCGGCCGAGGCCCGGGCGCTGGCCGAGCGCCTCGCCGGCCGGGCCGGTGTCGACCGCTGGCTGCTCGTCATTGGCAAGCTGGGGCCGCGCAAGCGCCAGGCCGATGCCGTGCGCGTGCTGCGCCGCCTGCTCGACCTCGGCCACAGCGGCCTCGGCCTGGCCCTGGCGGGCGATTGCGAACCGGAGTACGAGGCCGAGATGGCGGCGGCACTTGCCGAAGGCGGCGTCGGCGACCGCGTGGTTCGGCTTGGCAACGTCGCCAACGTGCGCCCACTCTTCGACCTCGCCGAGGTCTGCCTGCTCACCAGCCTGCGCGAGGCGCTTCCCGGCTCGGTCATCGAGGCCCTGGAAGCCGGTCGCCCCTGCTTCATGTACCCCTGCGAGGGTGCCGAGGACATCTTCGGGCCGCACCGGTCGGATTTCGTCAGCACGGCCTTCGAGCCCGTGGAACTGGCGGATCGCATCGACCGCCTGCTGCGCCAGCCCGAGCAACTCGCCCGCCTGACCGCCGAACTTCAGACACGCGCGCTGGGCCTGTTTTCGCCGGAGGCCCACCTCGGCGAGATCCAGCGCGCCTTCGGCATCGCGGTGCGGTCGCCGGGCGCGGCCTGAGTCCGGCAAGAAGCCGGTGCCAGCCGCGTTTTCAGCGCGCCATGCGCTTGCTCTGCCTTTCCCTCCTCCTGCTCGCCGTCGCCCCGGCACCGGCCCAGACGGATCGCCCCGACGTGCTGTTCATCGCCGTCGACGACCTCAACGACTGGACCGGTTACCTGCGCGGCCATCCGCAGGCGCGCACGCCGAACATCGACCGCCTGGTCGCGCGCGGCACCGCCTTCACCAACAGTCACTGCGCCGCTCCGGCCTGCAATCCTTCGCGCGCGGCGCTGATGAGCGGCCTGCGGCCCTGGCAGACCGGCATCTACACGAACAACGACCCCGCCCAGGGCGTCATGCGCGACACGCTCACGCTCAACCGCCACTTTCTCGCCCAGGGCTACCGCACCCTCGGCGGTGGCAAGATCTACCACGGCTACAGCAGCGAGGGCCGCGACGACAGCTGGACCGAGTGGAAGGGCCTCTTCCCCAGCATCCCGGAGCACGAGGAAAACCTCAACGGCCTCGATCGCGGCCACTTTGACTGGGGACCGGTCGACGCCAAGCCCGAGGCCATGGGCGATTACAAGCTGACCACCTGGGCGGTCGACCAGCTGCAGAATGCGCCGGCCGATCAGCCGCTCTTTCTTGCCGTCGGCTACGTCAAACCGCACCTGCCCTGGTACGTGCCGCGCGCGTACTTCGACCGCTTCCCGCTCGAGCAGATCCAGCTGCCGGTGGTGGGTGAAAACGACCTGGCCGATGTGCCGGAGGCCGGTCGCCGGATGGCCAAGCCCGAGGGCGATCACGCCGCGGTGGTCGAGGGCAAGCAGTGGGCGCAGGCCGTGCAGGCTTATTTGGCCACGATCGCCTTTCTCGACGACCAGGTCGGCCGCCTGCTCGACGGTCTCGATGCCAGCCCGCGCCGCGACAAGACGGTCATCGTCTGGTGGACCGACCACGGCTGGCACCTCGGGGAAAAGCAGCACTGGCGGAAGTTCTCGCTCTGGGAGGAGGCGACCCGCACCTCCTTTGCCGTCGTGGCACCGGGAGTCGGCAAGCCCGGGCAACGCTGCGCGGCGCCGGTGGACTACCTGAGCGTCTATCCGACCCTCTGTGAACTGACCGGCCTGCCCGCGCCCGCCCACGTCAAGGGCCCGAGCCTCGTGCCCCTGCTGCGCGATCCGCAGGCGAACTGGCCCCATGCCGCCGTTTGCAGTCATGGCCGCGGCAACCACGCCGTGCGCGAGCGCGACTGGCGCTACATCCGCTATGCCGACGGCAGCGAGGAGCTCTACCACGATGCCGAGGATCCGGGCGAGTACCGCAATCTCGCCGGCCAGCCGGAGCACGCCACCCTCAAGACCCGCCTGGCGGCCGTGCTGCCTGTGGCTGCCACGGAGGTGCCTGCCACGGCTGCGCCCGCCAAAGCCAAGGCTGGCAAGGCCGGCAAAAAGAAGAAAAAGGCCGCCCAGGACTGACCCCGGCTGCTCCGTGAGGTCTGGGATTCGTCCATCCCGTGCTTCAGTCCATCTCATTCCCCAGCGCAAACCGTCCCCCCAGCCCCTCGGCGTTGCGTGCCGCGAGGCGGGCGGCATAGGCGGCGCAGTCCATGGCCGGCCAGCCGCTCAACCAGCCGTGCAGGAAGGCTCCGTGAAAGACGTCGCCGCAGCCGGTGGTGTCGATGAGCGGTTCGGCAGGGCAGGCCGGCTGATGATGGCGCGTGCCGTCGGGCAGGGCCAGATGGCTGCCGCGCACACCGTCGGTGATCACCAAAACTTGGGCGGGAGGCGTCAGCAGGGCCTTCACCATGACCTGCAAGTCGTCGCTGCCCGCATAGTGACGGGCAAAGTCGCGCGCGATCAGGCGCAGGTGGCTGGCGGCGACCAGGTCGCGCAGGGATTCGCGCCAGCGTCCCGCCCCGCCGTCGAAGGCGATCGTGACGCCATGGGCGGCCGCCTCGGCAACGGCGGCGCGGGCAGTGGCCTCGTGGCGGCCGTTGAGGTGCAGCAGGCGGGCGGCGCGCACGCGCGTTGCGCCGGCCTCGTTCCACACCGGTTCGCCGGCGTCGCTGGGGTGGTAGGCGATCTGGCGGGCCCCGTCGCGCCGGCGCACGAGGATGCCCGCGGTGGCGGAGCGGCGGCCGGGAACGAGTTGAACAGCCGTGGTGTCGACCCCATGCTGTTCGAGTTCGGCGCGCAGGGCTTGTCCGGGGGTGTCGTCACCGCCGACATCGATCAGTGCGGTGGCATGGCCGTGGCGGGCGAGGGTGCAGAGGGCGGTTGCCACCGGGCCGCCGCCCATGGCGACGTGGTCCGAGGCGGCACAGACGCGTTCTTCGGCGGCGAAATCCTCGACGATCCAGAAGTGATCCCAAGTGGCCGCGCCGACGCCGATGATCTCGGCGGGGCGACAGGACTCAGGCCGCGCGTTCATGGGCGCGGGAGGGGGGGGCATCACGGCAGCGTGCCTCACATGCCCGCCCCGCCGCTCTTGGCGAGGAAGTTCAGGGCGAGTGCGGCAAGGGCAAGAAGGAAAACAACGAGGGCGAAAGGCATGACGGCGTCAGGTGAGGAATTCGGGGGTCGGGCGGCTCACTGCGGGATGGCGGGGAGCTGGTTGGCGAACCGGTTCATCCAGGTGCCGTCGTCCTTGTTGTAGGTTTCCCACTTGGCCGGCAGCGAGTGCGGCACCATGAGGGCCGAACCGTCCTGGGCGGAAATCTTGTCGCCACCGAACATCTGCAGTACGAGCAGGGCGGCCGAGAGCACGAAGCAGATCGCCGACAGCGGCATCAGGCCGGCTTCCGGATCCTTGTCGTCGTCATAAAACTGCTGGGAATCGGCGGCGGCGGCACGCTTGACCGGGGCGCTCGGGGGAGCGCTGACACTCGGACGCGCCATCGGCTGGGTCTGCTGCAGTTTGACGGTGGCCTTGGGCAGGCCGGCGGCCGGAGCACCGGCGAGCGGAGCCGTGCCGGCGGTGCCCGGGGGCTTCGGCGCGGCGGCGGCCGGCTTGGTCAGCGGGGCGGTGGTGGCACCGGTTTCAACGCGCGGGGCGGCACCGGGGACCACGGGCGGACGCGGGGCCATCGGGGCGGCCGGGGGAGCCACCGGCGGACGCGGGGCGGACGGCGCACCGCCGGTGAGGGGAACCGTGGCAGCGGGCGGCGGTGCCACGGCAGCCGGGGTCGGGAAGGCGGCAGGGGGCGGTGCAGCGGGCGGCGGCGCTGCCGGCGGCAGTTTCACCGGCGACGAGGCGATCTTGGGCGCCGGCGGCGGCAGCGGGGCGGAGGGCAGCTGGACCGGCGCGGTGGTGCGGCGCGGCGCATCGGCGGGCGGCGGCACGGCCACGGGCGAGCTCTCCTCACGCGGGCGCAGGGTGATGCGCACGGTTTCCTTCTTCAGGGGCACGGCCGAGGTCTTGGGGGTGCTGGGCGGCGGCGGCGTGTTGTCTTCGCTCATGATATCGGGTGGCTGGCTGCGGGATTTCGAGATTAAATGTCTATTTAGCGGGGCGGCGCCTCTGGCGTCAATGCCATTTCACCGGCCGGACGGTCTCAGCGGAATTTTTTCAGGCGTTCGGCAACGTCGTTCTCCAGCCGGCGCACAAACCCGAGGGTGAATTCGTGCACGTCCAGGCTGTCGTCATGCACCAGCGGCGTCAGGTCCATGGCAAAGGTCAGCAGGCTTGTCTTGTCAGTCGTGTGCGAGTCGAAGTAGGTGGCGTTGGCGTGGCGCAGGCCCTCCTCGGCGAGATCGTAGCGTTTGCCGCCGCTGATCTGGCTGTCAAACACGCCGAGCAGCGGACGCAGCAGGTGCGGGTGCTTGTCGACCTTGAGCATCACCTTGTCGTCGGTGAGCAGCCAGTCGAGCTTGCGCCAGACTTCGCAGCCGTACACCTGGCGCGGTCGCGCCTCGGGCGGCAGCGCGCGCAGGGCTTCCAGGCAGCGCAGGAAGGTCGCCACATGGGTGTCATGGCGGTCGCAGGGGTTGTGCAGGTAGAGGGTGTGCGGCCGCGCCTGCTCGAGGATGAACTTGAGGTCCTCGACGACCGGGCCGTCGCTCTGGCTCTTCACCTCGTCGCTCGGGTAGCCGAGCTGGGCCATGAAACCGTACTCGCCGACGTAGGCGGCCTTGCGCTGCTCGTGCCGGCGCACCGCCTGCATCTCCTCGTCGGTGTAGTTGGCGTAGTCGCCCTTGCGCGGGCTGCCGGCACCGTCGGTGACGACGACCCCGCCAAACCACTCGTTGTCGCTGTGGAAACACTCGGTGATGCCGTGGTAGGCGGCGATTTCCAGGTCGTCCTGGTGGGAGACGATGCCCAGGTGGGTCACCCGCCGCAGGGCTTCGAGCGGTTCGGTCTGGTCGGGGATGAAAACATCGTGTTTGGGATGGCGGAAGGTCACGGCGTCGATGAACAAGCACAGACTCGGCCCCGGTGCAATGGGTCAGAAAAAGAACGCGCGCTTGCGCAACCACCCGGCCCGGGCGTGGTTGATGGCTGGGATGAGCACCGCTAGCCTGGCGGGGCTGCTGCCCGCCTACCTCATGCCGGAACCGGAGTGGACCCAACCGCCCGCGGCCGCCTCCCCCGCGGAGGCGGAGTTGAGCGCATTCGCCAACGACGAGGAGAACGTCCGTCTCATGTGCCGGGTGCGCGACGGCGACATGCGCGCCTTCGAACGGCTGGTCGAACTGCACCAGAACACCGTCATCGGCACCGCCGCCCGCATGCTCGGCAACCTCGACGACGCCCACGACATCGCCCAGCAGGTCTTCCTGCGTGTCTGGAAAAGCGCGCCGCGCTACGAAGCGACCGCCAAGTTCACCACTTGGCTGTTCACCATCCTGCGCAACCTGGTCTTCAATGAGACCCGCCGCCGCGGCCGTCGCCAGGAGGTGCCGCTGGAAAGCGAGCGCGATGACGATCCCCCCCGCCAGTTTGCCGATCGCACCGTGCCGGCCCCCGACGAATTGCGCCAGCAGGCCGAGCTGGAGCAGGCGCTCGATCGCGCCATCGCCGCCCTGCCGGAAAAGCAGCGCCTGGCCGTCATCCTGCGCCGCCACGAGGAGCTGCCCTATGAGCAGATCTGCGAGATTTTGCAGATGTCGCTGCCGGCGCTCAAGAGCCTGCTGTTCCGTGCCCGCGGCGAACTGCGCAAGCAACTGGCGGCGCACCTGGGCGATGCCGATCCGACCGCCTGAAATGAAAAAGCCCGCCGGTGGGCGAGCTTTGGGTGTTGAAACTGGCGACCCCTACGGGACTCGAACCCGTGTCGCATCCGTGAAAGGGATGTGTCCTAACCGCTAGACGAAGGGGTCGTATGAGCGGGCCGAGATAGTGCCGCATCCGGGCCTGTGTGCAACTGAAAAAAGTGGCAAAATTCAACGGGCCTTGCGGAATCAGGAAGGCCAGGCCTTGAGGGGCCGGCCGCAGCGTCCTGATGGGTGCTGCGGGTCGATGCGGCGTGACGACCGATCCTGGCTCGCTCGGCCCCCTTGGAACCTGGAACCTTCGCCTCACGGCGCGGCCAGCAGCCGTTCCGCGCTGCAGTTGCCGGCGCCGGCATGGGCTTCCAGGGCCGCGCGACCCGCCGCACCCAGCTTGCTCCGCCGAGCAGCGTCGTTCAGCAGCTCAATCAAGGCGGTTTCCAGGGCGGCCGCTTCCGCCACCTGCACGGCGCCGCCAGCCGCCAGCAGCAGGTCGACCAGGGCCTCGAAATTCTCCATGTGCGGCCCGAACAGCACGGGACGCTCCGCCATCACTGCCTCGGCTGGATTTTGCCCGCCGGTCGCCAAAAAGCTTTTGCCGACCACGACCGCCGTCGCCAGGCCTTGCCAGGCGCGCAGCTCGCCGGTGCTGTCGATCAGCAGCACCGCCGCGCCGCCGCGCAGGTCGAAAGCCGGCGTGCCCGCGGTCGAACGTTTGACGGTCAGCAAGCCCAGATCCGCCAGATCACGGACGATGGCGTCGGCGCGCTCGACGTGGCGCGGTACGACCGCCAGGGCGAGATCGCCGAAGCGCGCGCGCAGGCGCTGCCAGATGCCGGCGAGCAGGACTTCCTCCCCCGGGTGCGTGCTGGCCAGCAGCAGCAGGGGCTGGTCCGGGCGCAGGCCGCCCCTGGTGAGCAGCCCGGCGAGCGTGGCGACCTGCGCCGGATCGGCGGCGGCGCCGGCGGGATCGAACTTGATGCTGCCCGAGCGCTCGATGCGTTCCGGAGCGACCCCGAGCGCGGCAAAGCGCGCGCGGTCGGCCTCCTCCTGCACGAGCACGAGATCGAGCAGGCCGAACACCGGCCGGATGAAGAAACCGAAGCGCTGGAAGCGTCGTTCGGAGCGCGCCGACAGGCGGGCGTTGACCAGGCTCAGGCGCAGGCCGCGGCGTTTGGCGGCACGCGCCAGGTTGGGCCAGAGCTCGGCCTCGATCAGGACCAGCTGTTCGGGCCGCGCCGCGCGCAGCGGCCAGGAGCCGATCCAGGGCAGATCGACCGGTGCAAAGAGCACGACGACCCGGCCCGGGTGACGCGCGGCAAAGTCGCGGGCGAGGCCATGGCCGGTCGGTGTGGTCGTGGTCAGCACCACCCCGAGTTCCGGGGCGCGCGCCAGCAGCAGCGGGATCAGCTTGGCGGCGATGCCGACCTCGCCGACGCTGACTGCGTGCAGCCAGAAGCGCCGTGCCGGCAGGGCGTTCAAGGCCGCGCGCTGCTCCGGGCTGAGCCGGCCGAAGCGCTGGGCGAGATCCTGCCAGCGACCGCCGCGGCGGCGCAGCTTGACCAGGGCCGAGGGCAGCATGAGCAGCAGGGCGACGGGCAGCAGGAGGTTGTACAAAAACAGGCTCAGACGCATGGGACCCCCCAGCAGTCAGGGGGCAAGGCGCGCGGGTCAAGTCCCGCGTGGATGGCCGCGTCCCGTGCGGCGGTTGGAAACTCGATAGGCGGGCGTGCGTCCTGCGCGCAACATGGCGGTGTTGGCAGCGTCTTCTCTGTCCGTGAAGCTGCTGCTTTTTCTCCTGCTGCTCCTGCCCGTCGCGGCCCGGACCGCGCCCTCCCGGCCGAACGTGCTGCTGGTGGTCGCCGACGACCTCGGCTGGGCGGATGTCGGTTTCAACGGCGGCCAAGCGTACGCCACGCCCCACCTCGACCGCCTCGCCGCCACCGGCATCAACCTCACCGACTTCCGCGCCTGCCCGATGTGCTCGCCCACCCGCGCCGGCCTGCTCACCGGTCGTTGGCCGCTGCGCTTCGGCCTGATGCGCGCGGTGGTGCCGCCGTGGTCGACCTTCGGCCTGCCGGAAGCGGAGCACACCCTGGCGGAACGGCTGGCCGAAGCCGGCTACGAGCGCCGTGGCATCATCGGCAAATGGCATCTGGGGCATTCCCGCCAGGTTCACCACCCGCTGCACCACGGCTTCACGCACTTCGTCGGCTGCTACAATGGCGCGGTCGATTATTTTACCCGCGAGCGCGATGGCGAGACCGACTGGCATCACAACCGTGAAACGGTGCGCGAGCCGGGTTACACGACCGACCTCATCGGCGAGCACGCGGTGCGCTTCATCCAGGAGGCGCCCGCCGACCGCCCCTGGCTGCTGTACGTGCCGTTCACCGCGCCGCATTCGCCCTACCAGGCGACGCCGGAGGCGATGGCGAAACACCCGCAGTTCAAGCGCCCCGAGCGGCGAGCCTACGCGGCAATGATCGAGTCGCTCGACCGCAACCTCGGCCGCCTGCTCGCCGCGGTCGGGGCGCGCGCGGATGCCGACAACACCCTCATCCTGTTTTGCAGCGACAACGGCGGCATCCCGCGCGCGGGTGCCAGCAACGGTCCCTGGCGCGGCGCCAAGCTGTCGGTCTACGAAGGCGGCACCCGCGTCTGCGCCGCGATCCGCTGGCCGGCCGGTGGTCTGACGGGCGGGCACCGCTTCGACGGGCGTGTCGGTTACATCGATGTCCTGCCGACCCTGCTGGCCGCCGCCGGCGTTGAACCCGCGGCGGGCGCACCGGCCGTCGATGGCGTCAATGTCCTGCCCGCCCTGCGCGGCGAGGCCGCGCTGCCGGAGCGCCCCTGGTTCAGTTACCTGCACCAGAACGAGGAGGCCCTGGCCTCGGTGCATCTGGGGCCGTGGAAACTGGTCGCCCACGGCGATTTCTTTGCCGCCACCCCCGCCACGCCGCCGGCCATGGAATTGTACCATCTCGCCAAGGACCCCGGCGAGACCCGTGATCTCGCCGCCACCGAACCCGGGCGCGTGCGCGAGCTGCACGCCCGCCTGCGCGCATTCGGCACCTGGCAGCAGCCGGGCGTGCGCGCGTACAGCGAGGGCCGGGACGGCTTTCGCGCCCCCAAGGACTGGATCATCCACACGCCATGAAATCCCGGCTCATCACCCTCTGCTACCTCCTGCTCATCACGGCCGCCACGGCGGCGTCGCCGAACGTCGTCGTGGTCTTCATCGACGACCTCGGCTGGGGCGACTTCACCTGCTTTGGCGGGCGCGACACCCGCACGCCGAACCTCGATCGCCTGGCCGCCGAGGGCCTGCGCTTCGAGCACTTCCATGTCAACTCGCCGATCTGCTCGCCCTCGCGCTGCGCCCTCACCACCGGCCAGTACCCGCAGCGCTGGCGCATCACCTCCTACCTCAACAACCGCGCCGACAACGCGCGCCGCGGCGTCGCCCAGTGGCTCGATCCGAAGGCGCCGACCCTGCCGCGCCTGCTGCAGGCGCGCGGCTACGCCACCGGTCACTTTGGCAAGTGGCACCTCGGCGGCCAGCGCGACGTCGATGACGCGCCGCCGATCACGGCCTACGGTTTCGACGAGACCCTGACCAACTTCGAGGGCATGGGCGCCAAGCTGCTGCCGCTCACCCTCAAGCCGGGCGACACGGAGCCGGGGCGCATCTGGGCCGATGCCGAGCGCCTCGGCGGTCCGGTCGTCTGGATGCAGCGCTCGGAGATCAGCCGCGGCTTCGTCGATGCCGCCGTGCCCTTCATGAAGCGCGCCGCGGCTGCCGGCCGGCCGTTTTATGTCAACCTCTGGCCCGATGACGTGCACGGCCCCTGGTGGCCGCACGTCGAGGCCTGGGCCGACACCAAGCGGGGGCTCTATCTGTCCGTGCTCGCCGGGCTCGATCGCCAGATCGGCCGGCTGGCCGACTTCCTGCGCGCGGATCCGGCCCTGCGCGACAACACCCTGCTGCTGGTCTGCTCCGACAACGGTCCCGAACCCGGTGTCGGCAGCGCCGGCCCGCTGCGCGGCACCAAGGGCACCCTCTACGAAGGCGGCACGCGTTCGCCGCTCATCGTCTGGGGCCCGGGCCTGGTCGCCTCCTGCAAGGCCGGCTCGCGCAACAGCCGTTCGGTCTTCGCCGCCTTTGACCTCGCCCCCTCGCTGCTGGCCATTGCCGGCGCGGAGCCACCCGCGGACGTCCACTTCGATGGCGAAAACTTGGCGCCGACCCTGCTTGGTCAGGGCGAGGCCTCACGCCGTGCGCCGATCTTCTGGCGCCGGCCGCCCGATCGCAAAACCATGGGAGCCTCGCCCGAGCGCCTGCCGGACCTGGCGGTGCGCGAGGGCGACTGGAAACTGCTCTGCGAGTACGACGGCTCGAAGCCGCAGCTCTACCACCTGCGCGAGGATGCCGGTGAAAGTCGCAACCGCGCGGCCGAGGAACCCGAGCGGGTGGCGCGCCTCACCCGCGCCCTGCTCGAGTGGCATCAGGCGATGCCCGCCGACAACGGTCCCGAGCTCGGCAAGGCGGCACCTGCGCGGAAGAAAAAGAAGGGGTGAGTGGGCTCGCGTCGATCCGGTTGGTTCAGGCGCTTCTCATGGTGCGCCAAATCTTCAGGCTGCAGGCGAAGCCGCCGGCGAGCAGCAGCGTGCGAATGATCTGCCAGGCCATGAAGTTGTTGTAGTGACTGCGCGCTGCACCGCGGATTTCCGTCTGCTGCTGCGACTTCATTTGGATCACGGCGACGCCGGAGTGCGCCTCAAGCGCGGTGTCAACGGCCGACCCAAGGGTGGCGGCGAACAGCAGAAGCGACAGGAGGGCCCAGCGGTTCATGGGCGCAGCTTGTTTCAGGGCTGCGGCCCGGGCAAGAGGAAAGGATCACGACGGGTTGGCTGCGTCGGGGCCGTGGATCGGGGCAGAGAATATCGAATGTCCAACAAGGAAGGCAGAACGTTCAAGTGCCGAACCTCGAACTGAGAACCGAGAACCGAGAACCGAGAACCCTCTACGGCTTTGCCATCACCTCGTCGGCGATGCGGTCGAACTCGGCTTCGCGGTCGGTGCCGATGGCCTGGTAGGCCTCCCAGCCGAGCTTGTGGGCGCCGGTCTCGGTGATGATGCCGAGGCGCAGGCCGCCCTCCTGCTCGGGCATGTCATGGTAGCGGTGCAGGTGGAAGGCCTCGATGGTTTTCAGCGGGCGGATCTGGCGGAACATGTAGATCAGGCCGGCGACCTGGCGGCGCTGGTCGGCCTCGCTCAGGGTCGGCGTGTTGAAGCCCTGTTCGGAGAGCAGGATGCCGCGGGGTTTGCCCTGATAATGAAAGCGCGGCTGGTCGAGGAAGGCCGGCAGCACGGCGATGTTTTTCGGCGTGATGTAAGGCGTGTCGAAGTCATCGGTCAGTCCCTCGTCCTTCCAGGCATCGGGATTGCGCAGGTCGCGCGGGTAGGGGTGGTAGGCGACCCCCCATTCGAAGTCGCCCTCGGCGCGCGCCATTTCGGCGAAGAGCTCGAACAGGTCGCGCACGATGTAGGTGCCGCTGCCGCTGCTCTTTTTCGCCCAGTGATGGGTGAGCGAGACAAAGACGCGGGCGTGCGGATCGAACAGGCGCGCGGTGTGATGGGTGAGGCGGGCGGAGCGCAGGTAGGTCTCCAGGTAGCGCGCCAGCGGCTGGGCCCCCATGTTGGTCCAGGTGGCGGCCTGGTCGATCTCGTTGTGCAGGATCCAGTTGCTCACGCGCGGGCCGTCGGGCTGCGACCAGCGTTCGGCCATGAGCTGCAGGGCGGCGCGGTAAAAACGCGCGCCGTGTTCGCCGGCGAGGTTGGGGATCGAGTAAATGCCGCGTGCCTCGGCCTCGGGATGGACCAGGGCGCTGTGCGGCGTGCCGTCGGAGTGGCGACCGTTCGGCACGAGCAGGATGGCGCTGACAAGGATGTCGTTTTGCGCGAGCAGGCGCAGGGTGGTGTCGTGTCCCTGCAGGGCGCGCTCGTTGCAAAACCAGGTCTTGCCCTCGAACGACCAGGGCTGCCAGCCCGGGGCCGGGCTGTCGCGCAGCAGGGCGGTGACGACGATGTTCACCGTCGCGTGGCGCAGCCCCAGCGAAAACAGTTCGTGATCGGCGCGGTTCAGCGGCGGCACGCCGATTCCCTTCTGATGCGGCGCGCTCAGGCGTGGCAGCTTGCGGCCCACGGCCGGCCCGTAGGCGGTCGGCCAGGACGCGGCGGACAACCAGCGGCCCTGCCCATCGGCCAGTCGCCAGCGCCAGAGCGCACGGTCGCGCGGGAAATCGGCGGTGCTGCGCGGCAGGTCGATCCGGAAGCGGCCCTGCGCGTCGGGCTTGATCTCCGTCACCGCCGGCGCGCGCGGGTCGGCGCGGTGCGAGGGGGTTTCCGGGGCGATGCCGATCAGTCGCGCCGGGCCGGGAGTCCGGCCGCTCAGCGTCACGACTTCGGCGCCGACATGCACCGATTCGAGTTGGGCCGGGTTAGTCGCGCGCAGGTTGGCGAGGATGGCTGCGGCATCGGCCTCGCGTTCGGCCTGCAGGCGTTCGCGGTTGGCGGCGAGGCGCTGCTCCTCGGCGGTGGGTTCACGCAGCCGAATCCGGCGCAGCTGCAATTCGGTGCCCGGCTTGCCGTTGAGGGCAAAATGGAAGCGCATCTCCGGGTGGCCGGCCGCGGGTTTCACCTCGAGCTGGCTGAGGTCAAAGACGATGGGCTGCCAGGTCTCGCTGAAGCTCACCTGGCGGACTTCGGCCACCGCCATGTCGCCGCCTTCGACGCGGTAGCGCAGCACCAGGCTGTCAAAACCCGTGGGGGCAAAGGCCTCGAGCGCCAGCACGGTCTGTTTCGCCGGATCGTAGGTTTTTGGCACGAGGGCGGTCCAGAAGTGCGGGTGGCCCTCGCCCAGCTTGACCCCGAGCACCGAATCCGGTCCGGGCTGCAGCGTCAGGTCGCGGTGCGGGCCATGGGCGAGCGGGATCTCGGCGGCGGCCAGCGCCGTGGCGAGCAGCAGAAAGCAGAGTGGGGCGGGGGACATGCGGGGGCTGGCAACGTGGCACGGCGGGGCAACCTGTCAGCCAGGGGCGTTGGAAATTCGATAGGCGCGCGTGCCCTGTCGTTCGCAACATGGCGGGACCCGGTTCGTCTTGTGGGAAATGAAATGCTGCTGTATCTTATTTTTTGGTCTGTTGCCCTGCCTGCTGTCGGCGGCGCCGAACGTGCTGCTGATCCTGGTCGATGACCTCAAGCCGGCACTCGGCTGCTACGGCGATCCGCACGCGAAGACGCCGAATCTCGACCGCCTCGCCGCCCGCGGCCTGCGCTTTGACCTGGCCTACTGCAACCAGGCGGTGTGCGCGCCCTCGCGCTTCAACCTGATGCTCGGCTCGCGCTCAACCTCGACCGGCCTCTACGGCCTCGGCAGCCGCCTGCGCGAACGCCTGCCCAAGGCCGTCACCCTGCCGCAGCACTTTGCCCGCCACGGGGGGCATCGCACGGAGTCGGTCGGCAAGGTCTTCCACATCGGCCACGGCAACGACGGCGATCCGGCCTCGTTCAGCATGCCGCACTTCAAGGACAAGGTCGTGGAATACCTGGATCCCGCCAGCACGCCGGGCGGTCAGTTGACCCGCGAGGAGGCGCTGTTCACCAACCAGCAGCTCGACCGCATCCGCAGCCTGCCGCGCGGCGCGGCCTTCGAAGCGCCCGAGGCCGAGGACGAGGCCTACGCCGATGGCCGGGTCGCCAGCGAGGCCGTGCGCCGCCTGCGCGCGGCGGCGGCACGCCGCCGCAGCGACGGCACGCCGTTTTTCCTGGCGGCCGGCTTTGTGCGTCCGCACCTGCCGTTTTGCGCGCCGAAGAAGTACTGGGACCTGCACGATCCCGCCACCCTGCCGCTGCCGGCTTTTGAGGAACTGCCGGCCGGTTCGCCGCGGGTGGCGCACAAGCGCGGCGGGGAGATCGCCGCCTACGCGCCGGTGCCGGAGGACCCGCAGGCCGCCTTTCCCGAAGACCTCAAGCGCCACCTCATCCACGGTTATTATGCCAGCACGAGTTATGTGGACGCCCAAATCGGCCGGGTGCTCGACGAACTCGACCGCCTTGGCCTGGCCGACGACACGATTGTCGTGCTTTGGGGCGATCACGGCTTTCACCTCGGCGACCTCGGCATCTGGACCAAGCACACCAACTACGAGCAGGCCAACCGCATCCCGCTGCTGATTGTCGCCCCGGGCGTGACCCGCCCCGGCACGCACACGCGGCAGCTGGCGGAGACGGTCGACCTGTTCCCGACCCTCGCCGAACTCGCCGGCCTGCCGGCGCCGGCCGGGCCGCAGCCGATCGATGGCGTCAGCCTGGTGCCCGTCCTGCGCGATCCGCAGGCGCGGGTGCGCGACCACGCCTACCACTGTTTCCCCAAGGCGACGATCGGTCGCGCCATCCGCACCGAACGGCACCGGCTGGTCGAGTGGAAACGCCCGGGTGCCCCGGCGAATCAGGCCGAGATCGAGCTCTACGATTATCAGGTCGATCCGCTCGAGCGCCGCAACCTCGCCGCCGAGCAGCCGCAGGTCGTCGCGCAGTTGCGCGCCATGCTGGCCCGCCATCCCGAGGCTCGGCCGCAGGGGCCGCCCGCAGCGGGCAAAAAGGCTGCCGGGAAAAAAGCCGCGCCCTGAGCGACGAAAGACCCTGCGAGGCACGGCGTTGCCCTCGGTCATGATCCAACGCCTGATTGCCCTCGCCGTGCTGTGCTGCGCCGGCGCGCTTGCCGCCGCCGAGCGACCCAACATCCTCTTCCTGTTTGCCGACGACTGGGGGCGTTATGCCAGCCTACTCGCCGAGGTCGAGGGCCCCGGCAGCATCAACGATGTCGTGCGCACGCCGAACTTCGACAAGATCGCCCGCAAGGGCGTGCTGTTCCGCAACGCCCACGTCAACGCGCCCTCCTGCACCCCCTGCCGCAGCTCGCTGCTTTCCGGTCAGTACTTCTGGCGCACGGGTCGCGGCGCCATCCTGCGCGGGGCGGTTTGGGATGAGACGATTCCCGCCTACCCCCTGTTGCTGAAGGACGCCGGTTATCACATCGGCAAGACCTACAAGGTGTGGAGCCCGGGCACGCCCGCCGACGCCCCCTACGGCCGCCAGGCGCACGCCTACCAGCAGGCCGGTGGCAAGTTCAACCAGTTCTCGCAGAACGTCACGAAGTGGGTCGGCGAGGGCGTGGACCTGCACGCCGCCAAGGAGCGGCTCTACGACGAGGTGCGCGGCAATTTCCGCGACTTCCTCGCCGCGCGCGAGGGCAATAAACCGTTTTGTTACTGGTTCGGTCCCACCAACGTCCACCGTACCTGGGTCAAGGGTAGCGGCAAGAAACTCTGGGACATTGATCCCGACGCGCTCAAGGGCAAGATGCCGCCCTACCTTCCCGACGTGCCCGAGGTGCGCGAGGACTTGGCGGATTACTTTGGCGAAATCGCCGCCTGGGACCACGCCATCGGCCTGCTCATCGAGGCGGTCGAGAAGGCCGGCGAACTCGACAACACCCTCATCGTCATCAGCGGTGACCACGGCGCGCCGGGCTTCCCGCACGGCAAATGCAATCTCTATGGCTTCGGCACCGGCGTCTGCCTGTCGGTCACCGGCCCCGGTGTCCAGGGCGGCCGCGTCGTCGATGACTTCGTCAACCTGACCGACCTCGCGCCGACCTTCCTCGAAGCCGCCGGCCTGCCGGTGCCGGAGGTGATGACCGGGCGCAGCCTCTGGCCGGTGCTGAAGTCGGACAAGCAGGGCCTGGTCGATCCCCGGCGCACCTGGGTGGTCACCGGCCGCGAGCGCCATGTCGAAAGCGCCCGCGCCGACTTCACCCCCTACCCGCAGCGCGCCCTGCGCACGGCCGACCACGTGCTCATCGTCAACTTCCGCCCCGACCGCTGGCCGCTCGGCGATCCCTACGGCCTCGACAGCTCGAGCCCGCCGACGGCCGAGGAAATCACTGAAACCACGCGTGTCACCCATCCCGACGAGGATGCCGGACCGACCAAGGCCTGGCTGGTCGGCATGCGCCATTCGGCCGAGTGGCAGAAGCATTACCAGTGGGTCTATGGCAAGCGCCCGAAATACGAACTCTACGACCTGCGCCAGGATCCGCACGAGACGAAGAATGTCGCCGACGACCCCGCCTACGCCGCGATCAAGGCCGACCTGGAAAAGCGCCTCATGGATGAACTCTCAGGCACCGGCGACCCGCGCCTGATCGATGACGGCAAGTTCTTCGAAACCCCACCCATGGCCGGCCCCGTCCAGGACGAGCCGAAGGGCCGGAAGAAGTAGGGGGGCGCCAGGCCACGCGGGAGACGGGTGGACGGGATTGACCTTGCGTGACCCTACTGACATGGCGTCAACGAGGTCAATGAGGTCAATGAGGTCGATGAGGTCGATGAGGTCGATGAGGTCAATGAGGTCAATGAGGTCAATGAGGTCAATGAGGGTCCCTCTCCCGCCGGCTCCACGACAAAGCCGGCCTGCAGCCGACGTTTCCAAGTCATGGCACGTCCCCTGTCCCTGTTGCTTCTGATCGTCGCCGCCGCACTGCCGGCGGGGGCGGCGGTGGAGTATGCGCGCGACATCCAGCCCATCCTTGCCGAGCACTGCCTGCTCTGCCACGGGCCCGATGACTCGAAGGGCGGCCTGACGCTGACGAGCTTTGAGCTGGCGACAAAAGCGCTGAAGAGCGGTGCCCACGCCATTGTGCCCGGGCAGCCGGACCAAAGCACGCTGCTCGAACGCCTCAGCACCCTCGATCCCGATGAGCAGATGCCGCCGCCGGAGCAGCGCGCCAAGAAACCGGTCACCGAGCGCGAGATCGCCCTGCTGCGCCAGTGGATCGCCGAGGGCGCGAAGTTCGAGCGCCACTGGGCCTACCAGCCCATCGTGCGGCCGCCGGTGCCACAGGTGGCCGGCGCCAGTCGCCCGATCGATGCCTTCATCCGCCAAAAACTCGCCGAGCAGGGGCTGACGCCCTCGCCCGAGGCCGACCCCGCCACCCTGATCCGCCGCCTGCACCTGGATCTGACCGGGCTGCCGCCGTCGTTGGAAACCCTTGACACCTACTTGGCCGAATGGTCCGCCGTCGCTTACGAGCGCCTGGTCGACGAACTCCTGCAGAGCCCGCACTTCGGCGAGCGCTGGGGCCGGCACTGGCTCGACATGGCGCGCTACGCCGACAGCGACGGTTATGAAAAAGACCGGCCGCGCCCCGACGCCTGGCGCTACCGCGACTGGGTCATCCGCGCCTTCAACGACGACCTGCCCTTCGATCAGTTCACGATCGAGCAACTCGCCGGCGACCTGCTGCCGGAGCCGACCCCGGAGCAGATCGTCGCCACCGCCTTCAACCGCCAGACCCTCACCAACACCGAGGGCGGCACCGACCAGGAGCAGTTCCGCGTCGAGGCCTGCATGGATCGCACGGAGACGGTTGGCACGGTCTGGCTGGGCCTGACTGTCGGCTGCGCGCGCTGCCACACGCACAAGTACGACCAGATCACCCTGCGCGAGTACTACGAGCTTTTCGCCTTCTTCAACAATGGTGACGAGGTGACACGCCAGGCGCCGGTGTCGCCCGAGGCCTGGGCGGCCTATGAACAGGCCAACGGCGCCGCAGCGCGGGCCCTGCTGCCGCTGCAAAAGAAGCTCGACGAAGCCAAAGCCGCCCTGCCACGGCGTCTGCCCGAGTGGGAGAAGGGCGTGCAGGCGCGGCTGGCCAAGGCGCGTGCCGACAAACCGGTCCAGCGGTTTGAACCGCGGTCGGTGGCCGAGGCGACAAGCCGGGCCGGTGCGACCTTTGAGACCCTGGCTGACGGCTCCCTGCGCGTCACCGGCAAGCAGGCGAAGAACGAGCGCTACACCCTGCGCCTAGCCGCCGCGCCACAGGCGGTCGCCTCCCTGCAGCTCGAAGCCCTGCCCGATCCCGGCCTGCCGCAGCTGGGCCCCGGACGCAGCAGCGGCGGCAACTTTGTGCTCAGCGAGGTGCGGGTGCTCGTCGACGGGCGCGCGGTGGTGCTGCATTCGCCGAAAGCCACCCATGAACAGAAGGGCTTTGCCGCGGCGTCCGCCATCGATGGCAAGGCCGACACCGGCTGGGCGATCAGCGGTGGCACCGGCAAGGTTCAAAGCCTGACCCTGCACCTGGCCGAACCCGTGCCGGCCGGGCGCGAGATCGTCGTCGAGCTCGAGCAAAACTACGCCAAGGACGCCAGCCACACCCTGGGCCGGCTGCGCCTGCGGGCCGCCGCCGAGGTGACGGAGGCAAGCCTCGCGCCGACCGCGGTCGTGCGCATCCTCAACGAGGAGCCGCGGCGCCGGAACCCGGTGGTCATCCAGGCGCTGTACGACTGGCTGGAGAAGATCGATCCCGGGGTGACGGCGGCCGCCGCCGCCCTGCAGGCCGCCCAGGACAGGCTGCCCAAGCCGCCGCTCATGGAGGTGCGCGTGCTCGCCCAGCGCCGCCAGGATGCGCGCCAGACCCGGGTGCTGCACCGCGGCGACTTCCTGCAGCCGGCCGATCCGGTGACGCCGGCCGTGCTCGGCGTGGCGACGCCGCCCGGCCGGGCGCGCGCGGGCGCCACGCGCCTCGACCTTGCCCGCTGGCTGGTCCAGCGCGACAATCCGCTGACCGCCCGCGTCACCGTCAACCACCTCTGGGGCAAGCTGTTCGGCCTCGGCCTGGTGCACACGCCGGGCGATTTCGGGGTGCGCGGCGAACGCCCCAGCCATCCCGAGTTGCTCGACTGGCTGGCAGCGGAGTTCATGGACGGCGGCTGGAGCCGCAAAAAGCTGCTCAAGACGATCCTGCTGTCCGCCACCTACCGGCAGAGCAGCACCGCCGTGCGACCGGCCGCCGAACTGGCGCGACTGATGGAGATCGATCCCAACAACCACCTGCTCTGGCGGCAGAACCGCCTGCGCGTGGAGGCCGAGATCGTGCGCGACCTGCACCTCGCCGCCGCCGGTCTGCTCTCGCCCAGGATCGGCGGTCCGAGCGTGTTCCCGCCGATGCCGGAGGACGTCGCCGCGCTCAGCTACGCCAACAACTTCAAGTGGACGACCAGCCGCGGCGAGGATCGCCACCGGCGCGGTTTGTACACCTTCTTCAAGCGCACCTCGCCGCATCCCGACCTGATGACCTTCGACTGCCCGGATTCCAACGTCGCCAACATCCGGCGCACCGTCTCCAACACCCCCCTGCAGGCCCTGACCACGCTCAATGCCGAGGCCCATGCCGAGGCCGCTCAGGCCCTGGCCAAACGCGTGCTGGCGGCCCCGGGGCTGGCGGGCGACGCGGCCCGGATCGCCCACGCCTTGCGGCTCTGCCTCGGGCGGGCGCCGTCGGCGCCGGAAGCGCAGGCCCTGCAAAAACTGCTGACCGAGGCCCGCTACCACTACCAGGCCAGTGCCGATGAGGCGAAGCAGGCCACCGGCGCGCATGGGCTGTCCGGCGTGCCGGCGACCGAGACCGCGGCCTGGGCGGCCACCGTGCGCATCGTCCTCAACATGGACGAGTTCATCACCCGCAGTTGACCGGCGGCCCGGCGCGGTGGCTTTCCAAGGCCGCCGCCACCGGCCGGCGGTGCGGGGACGCTCACCAGCCCGAGACCTTCAGCCACTCGACAACGCGCTGCGGCCAGTCCTGCACGGGCTGGTCCTTGCGCTTCATGCCGAAGCCGTGGCCGCCCTGGCTGTAGACGTGCAGTTCGCAGGGCAGGTTGAGCTTCTTGTATTCCAGGTAGAGCAGGGCGCTGGCGCTCGAGCTGGTGACGCCCTTGTCGTCATGGGCATGGATCAGGCACATCGGCGGCGACTGCGGCGTCACCTTCACCTCCGGCAGCAGCGTGAAGGTGTCGTCCTTGCCGACCAGGTAGGCGGGGTAGACCGGGATGCAGAAGTCGGGGCGGACGTTGCCGGCGTCGAGCTTGGCGTCCTGCGGATAGCTGCGTTCGCCCTGGTGCAGGGCGGTCATGACGGCGAGATGGCCGCCGGCGGAAAAGCCGAGGATGCCGAGGCGATCCGGCCGCAGGCCGAACTCGGCGGCGCGGTTGCGCAGCAGCCCGAGGGCGCGCTGGGCGTCCTGCAGGGGTTCACGCCCCGGGTTGGCGGGGTCGCGGCGCGGCACGCGGTACTTGAGCAGGGCGGCGTGATAACCGTGGCGGTTGAGGAAACGGCAGACCTCCGTGCCCTCGTGCTCGATGGCGAGGATGTTGTAGCCGCCGCCCGGGCAGACCAGGACAGTGCTCGTGGCGCCTTCGGCCGGGTAAAAGGTGACCTCGGGATCGGAGACGTGGGCGACCCGGCGGATGCCGTCGTCGGGCACGCGCTTCATTTCCTCCTCGGGCTGGGTCTTGAAGCCGGCCGGTTCGGGGGCACCACCGGGCCAGAGCTTCAGGGTGACGGGTTCGGCGGCGGTGAGGGCGATGGACAGCAGGGGCAACAGGGCGAGGGCGCGGTGCATGACCGCATGCTCGCGCGGCCGGGGCGGGGGAGGCAAGGTTTTTTGCCGCGGGTGAGGGCCGGAAAAGCCGGCCGGACCGGGGCATTTGGAAAAAGACCTGATTCCGGCATTTGACACGGCGGCGTCAGCGTGTAGCGTCGCGACCCTTTCCCCCCAAGGGGCTGAAATTTTATGGCACACGCTCAAGTCATCCTCAAAGAACAGATCAAAGGTCTCGGCGCCGAGGCGGATGTGGTCAAGGTCAAGCGCGGCTTCGCCCGCAACTTCCTTGTTCCGCAGGGCAAGGCCTATGAAGCCACCGCGGGCAACCTCCGTCACCTGAACCGCCTCAAGGCGCTGCGCGCCGAGCGCGAAGCCAAGGAGCTCCAGGAGGCCGAAAAGACCGCCGCCAAGCTCAAGAAGCTCAAGCTCAAGCTGTCGCTGCAGACCGGCCAGGGCGGCAAGGCCTTCGGTTCGATCACCACGATGGACATCGCCAAGGCGGTCGCCGAAAGCGCCAAGATCGAGCTGGACCGCCACCTCATCGAGCTGGAAAAGCCGATCAAGAGCACTGGCACCTTCGAAATCCCGGTCAAGCTGCACCGCGACGTCAGCTGCTTCCTCAAGCTCACCGTCACCGCCGGCGACGAAGGCGAGGCGGCCGAGGGCGAAGCCTCCGAAGGCTGATCCGTTCCAACCCCTTCCAGCCGCATCCCCACCGGGATGCGGCTTTTTTCTTGGGTTGACCCCGCCCGCCCGCTCCCTTCAGGTTCCCGCCATGCTCGCCTCCCTTTCCGAACTGCCCGCCCGCAAGGCAGCCGGCCCGCCCCTGGCCGTGCTCACCGCCTACGACTACCCCATGGGCCGGTTGCTCGATGAGGCCGGGGCCGACCTGCTGCTGGTCGGCGACTCCCTGGGCATGGTCGTGCTCGGCCTGCCCGACACCACCGGGGTCACCCTCGACATGATGTGCCATCACACCGCCGCCGTGCGCCGCGGCGTGGTGCGCGCCCCGGTCATCGCCGACCTGCCCTACCACAGCTATCGCGACGCCGGCGAGGCCCTGGCCAGTGCGCGCCGGTTGGTCGAGGCCGGGGCCGACGCCGTCAAGCTTGAGGGCGGCACCGCCTTCCTGCCGCAGGTGCGCGCCATCGTCGGCGCGGGCATCCCCTTTGTCGGTCACCTCGGCATGCTGCCGCAGAGCGTACGCGAGGAGGGTGGCTACAAGAAAAAGGGCCGCACCCCCGAGGATGCCGCCCGTCTGCTGGCCGATGCCGAGGCCCTCGACGCCGCCGGCGCCTGCGCCCTCGTCCTGGAAAGCATGATGCCGGAGGTCGCCGAAACCATCACCGGCCGTGTGCGCGCCAGCACGATCGGCATCGGCGCCGGGCGGGCGACCGACGGCCAGGTGCTGGTCACCCCGGATTTGACGGGGGGCTTTCCCTGGTTTCGTCCGCCCTTTGCGAAGGCGCGCGCCGCCGTGGCCGACGAGACGGCCCGCGCCGCCCGGGAATTCATCGCCGAGGTGCGCGGCGCCTAGCCAGGCCCGCCGCGCAGGCGGGTTTGCCGAAATTCACTTGCCGTGGGCGGCGCGGTGGTGCTCGCCGAGCAGGTCGCGGCCGAAGTCGCCGTCGAAGCTGCGGAAGACGCTGTGCGGGTGGTTCGCCTCGTTCTGGACGTTGTCGTACTCGATGAGGAAGGTCTTGCCCTGGACGCGGTAGTAGTGCGGCTCGCCGCGCTCCTTGCCGCCGGCCCAGCCGAAGAAGACCGGACCGTTTTTGGCGATGTCCTCGCGGGTTTCCGCGGCGATCTCGGGGCGCACGCGACCGAGATACTCCTCGATGATCTGCTGCAGCTTGGCGCGCTGCGCCCCGGTCATCTCGGTCTCGCTCAGGCCGTCGGGCTTGAGGAGATCGACCCGCGGCTCGGCGGCGGTGAGCATTTCCTTCGGGGCGACGTCGGCGACCACCGCCTTGCGGAATTGCGTCTCGTCGAGCGACTTGACCAGCTCGCGGCCGAGGTCTTCCTCCTTGCCGAGCACGCGCAGGCCGCTGAGCGGGCCCTGGCGCAGTTCGCCGGGGTTGCTGCCCATGAAGGCCGGGGTGGCGCGCAGCAGCTGGCCGTCCTTGAGGGTGAAATTGAGCGACAGGTGGTGGCCCTCGAGGCGCCAGCCCCAGGTGCCGCCGGCCGAGGGGGTGCCGAACAGGCTGACGTAATACTTTTCCGGGTCGCGCTTCTCGCGCGCGGCGGCGCGCTTGGCCTCGTCGGCACCCTCGATCTGGTAGAGCACCTCCTCCAGGCTCATGATGGTGGCGGCCTTGGCGGCCCCGCGGAAGCCCAGGCCGGTGTTCATCAGGGCGTGCGCCAGGAGTCGCTGCTGAGGTGTCATGTCCTTCATCGCCAAGCCCTTGCGTTCGCGCGGGATGAAGTGCCAGTTGATTCGCTCGGCGTCTTCGAAGGCGAAGCTGGCACGGGCCTTCTGCTCCGGCGACAGCGAGGCGAGGAAGACGTTGGCGACCTCGGCCATCTGCACGCCGGCGTCGTGGGCGGGCAGCGGCAGGGCGGGGGCGAGCAGGAGGGCGAGGAGCGGGGGGGCGAGACGGCGGATCATGACGGGAGATGGAACAGTGTCGAACGCCGCGCAAGACCGGGCTCTGTCAGGCATCCTTGCAACGGAAACTTTTCCACGCTTCTGACGGGGCGGGATTGACACTGCGCCCCCCAATCCCCTAGTTTTTCAAATTCACCCCAAAAATCAGGCACCCCCGAACGCATGTATTCGAACGAAGAGTATCTCCTGGAACTGCTCGCCGAGGCAGGGCTGGTCATGGACAGCGACCTGCAGAAGGCCAAGAACGCGAAGAAGCCCACGGAAACCCTGCTCGAATGCCTGATCAAGACCGGCGTCGTCAGCGACGAGCAGGTGGCCCAGACCGTCGCGGTCAACTCCGGCATGGAGTACATCGACCTGCACGGTTTCGCCGCCGCCCCGCACCTCAAGGGCCTGGTGCCCATGGAGGTGGCCCAGCGCTACAAGATCGCCCCAATCGGCATGAACGGTCCGGCTCTGCAGGTCGTCGTCGCCGACCCCTACGACTTCGAGACGCTCGACTCCCTGCCGCACGTGCTGCAGCCCGACCTCGAGTTCTTCTGCTCGACCCATGCGCTCATCAAGACCCTGCAGGCGAACATCTACGGCAACGAGGTGTTCGGCGACGTCGGCGCCAAGGGCGGCTCGCCCGGCGATGGCGACGCGCCCGTCATCAAGCTGGTCAACAACATCCTGCTCGAAGCCTTCAAGTCGGGCGCCTCCGACATCCACATCGAGCCGGTGGAAAAGGACATCCGCGTGCGCCTGCGCATCGACGGCGTCCTGCACGACGTCGAGCACCATCCGAAGCGCCTGCATTCCTCGATCATCGCCCGCATCAAGATCATGTGCGGCTCGATGAGCGTCGACGAAAAGCGCGTGCCGCAGGACGGTCGCCTGCAGATGGCCTTCAACGACAAGGAACTCGACATGCGCGTGTCGATCATCCCCACCAACAACGGTGAAAGCGTCGTCATGCGCGTGCTCGACAAGAGCAGCCTGCGCCTCGGCCTCTCCGACCTCGGCTTCCTCTCCGACGACCAGGACACCTTCGAAAAGCTCATCACCCTGCCGGACGGCATCGTCCTGGTCACCGGACCGACCGGCTCCGGCAAGACGACGACGCTGTACGCCTGCCTCAACTTCATCAACCGCCCCGACCGCAAGATCATCACCGTCGAGGACCCGGTCGAGTACGAGCTCGCCGGCATCAACCAGGTCATGGTCAAGGAGGACGTCGGCATGACCTTCGCCGCCGCCCTCAAGGCGATGCTGCGCCAGGCGCCGAACATCATCATGCTCGGGGAAATTCGCGACTACGAAACCGCCTCGATCGCCATCCAGGCCTCGCTCACGGGTCACCTGGTCTTCAGTACCCTGCACACCAATGACGCCCCGGGCTCGGTCGCCCGTCTCGCCGACATCGGCGTCAAGCCCTTCCTCATCGCCTCCGCCGTGCGCGGCATCCTCGCCCAGCGACTGGTCCGCAAGCTCTGCTCCAACTGCAAGGAGCCGACCAGCCTCAACGAGCGCGAGCTGCGCCACCTCGGCCTCGAGGCCAGCCAGCTTTACAGCGCCACCATCATGGGCCCGAAGGGCTGCAACAAGTGCCGCAGCGCCGGCTTCAAGGGCCGCATGGTCATCGCCGAAATCTTCAAGGTCGACGACGAGGTGCGCAACATGATCAACCAGCAGCTCACCACCCCGCAGCTGCGCAAGCGCGCCCGCGAACTGGGCATGCGCACCCTGCGCGAGGACGGCATCCGCAAGGTCCTCGCCGGCATGACCACCGCCGAGGAGGTCATTGAGGCCACCATGGCCGATGCCGACTGATCCGGCGCCTTTCCCCAACCCTTTTCAACCGAGAACGACTGAAGACGATATGACAGCCCAGAACGTGGTGGACATGCTCGAAGCCCGCGGAGTGATCGACAGCGGCCAGGCCTACGACTTGACCCAGGAGGTGGTGCAGAACGGCAGGGAGATCCTCCAGACCGTCATGGACTACCAGCTTTTCCCCAGCGAGGACGCCTTCTGGGCCCTCGTGGCCGAGGAGCTCGGCGCCGAGCACTTCGACCTCGGCGAATTCGAGCCCGCGCCGTCCGTGGTCAACCTCATTCCCGCCGGCATGGCCCGCCTGTACGGCGCCTTCCCGGTCACCCTCGACGGCCGCGGACTGCACGTCGCCTTCACCGACCCGCTCAACCCGCAGCTCGTCGAGGACCTGCGCTTCGGCCTCGACAAGGTCGTCGTGCCGGTGGTCGCCCGCCGCAGCCAGGTGCAGGCGCTCATCGACAAGCACTACGGCACCGGCGCGCCCAGCATCGACGAGATCTTCGGCGGCCTCAAGGACGTCGGCAAGGACGCCCCCGAGGTCGAGGCCAACTCGGCGCCGATCGTCAAGTTCGTCGACCTGGTCATGACCCAGGCCATCAAGGAGCGCGCCTCGGACATCCACTTCGAGCCCTTCGAGCACGAGTTCAAGATCCGCTACCGCGTCGACGGCGCGCTCTACGAAATGGCGCCGCCGCCCGTGCACCTGGCCAACAGCGTCATCTCGCGCATCAAGGTCATGTCGAACATGAACATCGCCGAGCGGCGCATCCCGCAGGACGGCCGCATCATGACCACCGTCAACGGCAAGCCGGTCGACATGCGCGTCAACTCGCTGCCCACCCAGCACGGCGAATCGGTCGTGCTGCGCGTGCTCGACCGCAGCTCGGTGAACCTCGACCTCGAACAGCTCGGCATGCCGACCTTCCTGTACGACTACATCACCGAGACCATCGTCAAGCCCAACGGCATCTTCATCGTCACCGGCCCCACCGGCGCCGGCAAGACCACCACCCTGTACGCCTGCCTGCGCCGCATCAACACGATCGACTGCAAGCTGCTCACCGCCGAGGACCCGGTCGAGTACGAGCTCGACGGCGTCATGCAGGTGCCGGTCAACGACGCGGTCGGCCTCACCTTCGCCAAGGCCCTGCGCGCCTTCCTCCGCCAGGATCCCGACCGCATCATGGTCGGTGAGATGCGCGACAAGGAAACCGCCCAGATCGCCGTCCAGGCCTCTCTCACCGGTCACTTGGTGCTCAGCACCCTGCACACCAATGACGCCGCCGGCGCCGTCACCCGCCTCGTCGACATGGGCGTCGAGCCCTTCCTCGTCTCCGCCACCCTCGAGGGCGTGCTCGCCCAGCGACTGCTGCGCACGATCTGCAAAAACTGCGTCGCCCCCTACGAGCCCAGCCTGTCCATCCTCAACCAGCTCAACCTGACCCAGGACGACATCGGCAGCAAAAGCTTCTACACCGGCAACGGCTGCGAGAAGTGCGGCGGCAGCGGCTACAAGGGTCGCAAGGGCATCTACGAGCTGCTCGACGTCACCGACCCCATCCGCGAGCTCATCACCGAGCGCGCGCCGACCCTCGTTCTCAAGCAGAAGGCCATCGAGCTCGGCATGGTCACCCTGCGCGAGGACGGCCTGCGCAACATCTACGACGGCGAGACGACCATTGAGGAGGTCCTCAAGTACACCTGACGTCGGGTGTTGCCGACGCTTTTTCACGTTTTCGACACCATTTTGATTGGACATTTTCCGCGCCCACCCGGTAAGCTGAAATTAGTTTAGAATTCCCTGCCGAGTCCCTTTCCTATGCCGAAGTTTCACTACATCGCCCTCGACCAGAACGGCCAAGAAGTCGCCGGAGAACTGGACGCCGCCAACGAGGCGGAGGCCGTCAACCTGCTGCGCCAGAGCCAGCTCTACCCGACCCAGGTGGCCCAGGAGGGCAAGGGGGATGCCGCCGTCAAAAAGCGCGCCAAGACCACCACGGCCAAGTCCAAGGGCAAGGCGGTCAAGGCCGGCGCCAACGCCACCGTCAAGGCCAAGAGCCTGATGATCTTCACCCGCCAGCTCGCCACCCTGATCGACTCCGGCCTGCCGCTGCTGCGCGGCCTGACCGTGCTCGGCCGCCAGGAGCCGAACCCGATCATGAAGAGCACGATCACGACGATCGCCGACAACGTGCAGACCGGCAGCACCTTCTCGGAAACGCTCTCGCAATACCCGAAGATCTTCAACAAGCTGTACATCAACATGGTCAAGGCCGGGGAACTCGGCGGTGTGCTTGAGATCGTCCTCAACCGCCTGGCCGAATACCAGGAAAAGGCCCAGAAGCTGAAGAACAAGATCGTCGCGGCGATGGTTTACCCCATCATCGTCATGTTCATCGCCATGGCCATCATGGTCTTCCTCATGCTGGTCATCGTGCCGCGCTTCGAGAAGATCTTCCAGGACATGCTCGGCGACGCCAACAAACTGCCCGGCCTGACCAAGATGGTCATCGGCTTCAGCCGCTGGATGGGTGACAACGTCCTCTACCTCGCCGGCGGCGCCGTGCTCATCTTCATCGGCTGGAAAATGTTCGCCGCCACCGCCAACGGCCGCCGCACGATCGACAAGATCAAGCTCAAGCTGCCGCTCTTCGGCGATGTCCAGCGCAAGACCGCGATCTCCCGCTTCACCCGCACCCTCGGCACCCTCGTCACCTCCGGCGTGCCGATCCTGCAGGCACTCAACATCACCCGCGAAACCGCCGGCAACACCATCGTCTCCGACGCCATCACCAAGGTGCATGACGCCGTCAAGGAGGGTGAATCGATGGTCGGCCCGCTCGAGGCCAGCAACGTCTTCCCGCCCATGGTCATCTCGATGGTCGACGTCGGCGAGGAAACCGGCCAGCTGCCCGAGATGCTGCTCAAGATCGCCGACGTCTATGAGGACGAGGTCGACAACTCCGTGTCCGCCCTCACCTCCATGCTGGAACCCCTCATGATCGTCATCCTCGCCCTCGTGGTCGGTGTCATCGTCATGGCGCTGTTCCTGCCGCTGATCGAGGTCATCAAGGGCCTGAGCGCCGGAGCCTGACGCGGCGCGCCCCCGCCGCGCGCCCCGGTCCTCCACCCCCACCCCAGCCATCATGAAAACCCCCAAGCTGAACTCCGCCCGCGCAGCGTTCACGCTCATCGAGCTGCTCATCGTCGTCACCATCGTTGCCCTGCTGTTCGCCCTCACCGTCGGCGGCTTCAGCTACGCCCAGCGTTCCGCCGCGCGCAGCAAGACCGCCGCCACGATCAAGGCCGTCCAGAGCGCCCTCGAACGCTACAACACCGAGTTCGGCGAGTATCCCGAGCCGAGAAACAAGGGCGACACGATCAGCCTGCGCGACAAGACCTACACGGTCGCCGGCGCGCAGATGCTCTACCAGGCGATGAGTGGGGACGGCACAGATGCGATCCTGATCGAATCCCCAAGCGCCAGCACCGGGTCCTCGCAGTCGGATGGCAACATCGATCCGAACGAGGCGAAGAATGTCATGCTCACCGACATGCCCAAGGAGGTCTGGCGGCTGCAGGATAGTCGCTACTTCATGATCGACGGCTTCGGCAACCCGCTGCAGTACGTCCGCGCCGCCCCGCAGAACCTGACCGGCAACGCCGCCGTCGCCCCCACCACGATCAACACCAACTACGACATCTGGTCGTACGGCGAAGACGAGGACAACACCATGGCGACCTCCCTGGAGACCAACGCCGGTGGCCCGCTCAAGCAGGCGTCGGAGAAGTGGATCAAGAACTGGTAATGGGCGTGCCGGTTTCTTGCCGGTCGCCATTCCCGCACTTGCAAACCGGCCGGCGGCTGGCATGCTTCGGTTTCCCACCACCATGGCTGGTTCCCCCCTTCTCATCTATCTCGACGGCCAAATCGTTCCTGAAAGCGAGGCCAAGATTTCCGTCTTCGACCACGGCCTGCTCTACGGTGACGGCTGCTTTGAGGGCATCCGGATCTACAACGGCCGCGTCTTCCGCCTGACCGAGCACTTGGTGCGCCTCTACGAGAGCGCCCGCTCGATCTGCCTGACCATGCCGATTTCGATCGAGGAGATGGAGAAGGCCACCGTCGACACCGTCGCCGCCAACGGCCTGCGCGACGGCTACATCCGCCTCGTCATCACCCGCGGCGTCGGCTCGCTCGGCC
This sequence comes from uncultured bacterium, assembly GCA_966252325.1. Classification (GTDB taxonomy): domain Bacteria; phylum Verrucomicrobiota; class Verrucomicrobiia; order Verrucomicrobiales; family Verrucomicrobiaceae; genus Prosthecobacter. Next base: position 147,820 of record CBINON010000007.1, read on the forward strand.
TCAACCCCTACCAGTGCCCGAAGGCCTCGGTCATCATCATCGCCAGCGGCATCACGCTCTATCCGAAGGAGAAGTACGAGACCGGCCTCAACCTCATCACCTGCGCCACCCGCCGGCCCGCCACGGCCGCGCTCAGCCCGCAGGTCAAGAGCCTGAACTACCTCAACAACGTCATGGCCAAGATCGAGTGCATCCAGGCCGGTTGCGAGGAGGGCATCATGCTCAACGAGCAGGGCTACGTCGCCGAGTGCACGGGCGACAACGTCTTCATCCTCAAGAACGGCCAGGTCTACACGCCGACCATCGCCAGCGGCGCCCTCAACGGCATCACCCGCATGGCCGTCATCGAGGTCATGCGCGCCATGGGTCTCCAGGTCCATGAGGTCACCATGACCCGCCACGACATCTACACCGCCGACGAGTGCTTCCTCACCGGCACCGCCGCCGAGGTCATCCCCGCCGTCCAGTACGACCGCCGCCCGATCGGCGACGGCAAGCCCGGCAAGCTCACCACCGAGATCATCGCCCGCTTCAAGGAACTGGCGAACTCGACCGGCACGCCCGTGCCCTACGCCGCCTGAGTCCGCGCCGGGAGGCGCCCGCTGTTCCCGCCATGGAAGAATACCACCGCCTCCTGCGCAAAGTCCTCGATCACGGCAGCTACCGCGAGGACCGCACCGGCACCGGCGCCTACTCGGTCTTCGGCGAGCAGTCGCGCTACGACCTCAGCCGCGGCTTCCCGCTGGTGACGACCAAGAAACTGCACCTGCGCAGCATCATCCACGAGCTGCTCTGGTTCCTCCAGGGCGACACCAACATCCGCTATCTGCAGGAAAACAAGGTCAGCATCTGGGACGAGTGGGCCGATGCCAACGGCGAGCTCGGCCCGGTCTACGGCGCCCAGTGGCGGCGCTGGCAGGGCGCCCCCGGCGCCGAGCCGGTCGACCAGATCACGCGCCTGCTCGACGGCCTGAAAAACAACCCCTACAGCCGCCGCCACATCGTCAGCGCCTGGAACGTGCCCTTCATCGAGCAGATGGCCCTGCCGCCCTGCCACTGCCTGTTCCAGTTCTTCGTCGCCGACGGCAAATTGAGCTGCCAGCTCTACCAGCGCAGCGCCGATCTCTTCCTCGGCGTGCCCTTCAACATCGCCAGCTACAGCCTGCTCGTCCTCATGGTCGCCCAAGTCTGCGGCTACCAGCCCGGCGATTTTGTACACAGCTTCGGCGACCTGCACCTGTACAAAAACCACCTCGACCAGGCCCGCCTCCAGCTCACCCGCGAGCCGCGCCCGCTGCCGGTCATGCGCCTCAACCCCGAGGTGAAGGACCTGTTCGCCTTCCGCTACGAGGATTTCACGTTGGAGGGCTACGACCCGCATCCGGCGATCCAAGCGCCGATCGCCGTCTGAGCATCCGGTCACCCGCCCAGGCCATCACGGTCCGCAGATTTCGCAGATTTCCCGGAGGGGAGGTCAATGGCGCGGAGCCTCCCCTTCGAACTTGGCCATTCCTTGTTGGATCTTGGATATTCCGGATCAGTCCGCGGTTTGGATCGCCAGTGTCTGTTCCTTTATCGTAAAATGGCGATCCACCCATCCCCACGCCCAAGTCCGGAACCCGTGCCCCCTTCGTCATTGGGACTTCCTTGTTGGATATTGGATATTCCTCGGGTTTGAAAGACCCCGCAGAGGGCTGAGACCGTTAAGGTCGGAAGCGGGCCGGTCCGGTGCCGTGGCGTGAGTTGTTCTCGGTGTCCGATCCGCGGTTCAAGAGGCCTTCGAGCCACGAAGCTGCCGACCGGAGCGCTTTTTCTTGACGGGAATTCCCGCCTTGAAGAGGCTCTTCCGTGCCAGCCGCCGGGTAAACTCAAGACAGGGACATGCAGGCCATCTCGAGCGCCCAATACTTCTTCACCGCCGTCGGCGCCGTCCTGCTGATGGTTGCCGGCTTCGCCGCTCAGAAAACGCGCTCCTTCCTTGCGGAAGCCGTCCGCACGGAAGGCACGGTGATCGCCCTCAAGGCGGTCCATACCAAGGACTCAACCACGTACAGGCCCGTGGTTCGCTTCATCGACCTGAACGGGCAAACCGTGGAATTCACCTCTTCAACGGGCAGTGATCCGCCCCTGTACCGCGAAGGGCACAAGGTGGAGGTGTTGTACCGACCGGGCGAACCCCGGAAAGCCAGGATCCATGGCTTTTTCTCGCTGTGGGGTATCCCGGCCCTCCTCGGCGGCCTCGGCGGTGCGTTCTTGATCCGGGGCTCCTGCAGGCTCGTCGCGGCGGCGCGGAAGAGACGCCGGGATGCCTTCCTCCGCAGCCACGGCATTCCCGTTGAGACCGAGTTCCTGAGCGTCGAGCAGAACACGTCGGTGTTCATCAACGGCAGCCATCCCTATCAAGTCCTGACGCAGTGGCTGAACCCGGCAACCTCAGAGGTGCATCTCTTCAAGAGCGACAACCTCTGGCTGTCTCCCTCAAGCGACTTCAAAGACCGGAAGATCACGGTCTGGATCGACGGCAGCCATCCGTCGCACTACTGGGTCGATCTCTCTTTTCTCGACCCGCTCCCGAAATGAAGGGCCGGCAGGAGGCGTGTTTCCCTCCAGATTGTCTTTGATCGATCGCGCCAGACCACCTTTTCCTGATCCTGACACGATTCACGCCTTTCCCTTGACCCACTCTGACAGCCTTCAAGATGGATGAAGCATTCCAGGTTCGGGCGCTCCGTGAGGATGACAATGTTTCCGCCATCACCCGCCTTTTGCATGCGGCCTACGCACCGCTCGCCGAGATGGGGTTCCGCTACCTGGCTTCTCACCAAAACGATGACGTGACATGGAGACGCCTCCGGCAAGGCTTTGCCTTTGTCGGAGTGATGTCCGGACAGATTGTCGCCACCCTCACCCTGCGTCCTCCCGATCCCGATTCCCCTTGTGCCTGGTATCGGGAGTCCGGTGCTTTTTCGGTGGGTCAGTTTGCGGTGCTGCCATCCCTGCAGCGCCAAGGCATCGGACTGCGCTTGATCCAGATGGCGGAGCTGCAGGCATGCGGCCGCGGTGCCTCTCATCTGGCGCTCGATACCGCCGAGGGCGCCACGCACCTGCGTCGGTGGTATGAGCGTCTCGGCTACCGTTTCATTCAGCACATCTCCTGGCACGAGACCAATTACCGCAGCGTCGTTCTGTCAAAATCCCTCAAGGCTGAACCTCATCCTCCTCCAGCCTCGTGATGCAGCTTCAGCCTTTGCGGCTGGACTCCGAGGTTCTGCAAATCGCTCCACAGGCAAGAACATGAAATTCCTCACGCCCCTGCTCCTGCTTGCCGTCGCTCAGGCCGTCGGAGCCGGTTCCCTTGCAGGTGCAGAACCCCCGCCCAGGAAAGCCCCCCTCACGCTGGTGGCCTTTGGCGATTCCACCACGGCGCCGCGCGGTTCGCTCCAGGTCTATGCCGACCTCCTCCGACAGGACCTGGCCCAAAGCGGGCTTCCGGTCCAGGTCATCAATGCCGGGGTGGGCGGCCACACGACGGAGGCCGGACGGGCCCGCTTCACCCGCGACGTGCTCGACCGCCAGCCGGACCTGGTGATCCTGCAGTTCGGCATCAACGATGCCGCCGTCGATGTCTGGAAGACGCCGCCGGTCACCGAGCCGCGGGTGGCGCTTGAGCGCTATGTCGCCAACCTCGAGTTCTTCATCGACTCGCTCCAGGCGCGGCCGTGCGCCGTGATCCTGATGACCCCGAACGCCCTGCGCTGGACACCCACCCTGCAACAACGCTACGGCAAGCCTCCGTATCGACCCGGCGAGGCCGACGGCTTCAACACGATCCTGCAAACCTACGCCGAGGCCGTGCGCCAGCTGGCTCAACGCAAGGCCGTGCCATTGGTCGACGTCTTCGCGGCCTTTCAGGCCCATGGCCAGGTGCCGGGCCAGGCCGTCGACGACCTGCTGCTCGATGGCATGCATCCGAATCGCCAGGGCCAGCGCCGGGTGGCGGACCTGCTTCTCCCCGAGATCCTGAAACTCCGACTCGCTGGGGCGCGGTGAGTGATCAGGCCAAGGGGCAGAATCCAGGATGTCTCGCACGGAGGACGCGGAGGTCACGGAGAAGGGGTCGCATCAGCGTCCAATGAGCGTCTCATCAGCGGTTGAACACGGGTTTGGGAACCACGAAGGGCACGAAGGTGAACGTCTGGGGCTGATGCAGAGCGGCATCCCGATGGCTTGGCGGCGGCCTGAAATTGGAGATGCTACCCAGGAGCCTACGGAACACACAGAAACCCCGGAAGACCGGCCAAGGTCGGGCGATCTGCCTCAGGACTCGGTGCCCATTGAAGATCTTCATGCTGCCCTCGTTGCAGGGTCATTGATCAACTAAAGTTAAGCAAAAGATTTAAAGAAAAGACTTGGAATGTGCAGGGATATTTTTATTCTGTCTGGGTGAGCGCCGACAGCACTGCATCCGGTCATGATGCCAAGTGGGCCAGCTTTTGGCAGCATTTGGAACGTGATGTGACCGTCTTGCCTCAAGCGCGTTCGCACTGCGCCCGTTGGGTCAAGAGCTGGTTGGCTGAGCGAAGGGGCGACTCAGAGGAAGCTGCGCGCGCTTGGTTTGAGCGCCTGGGGCGGCGTGCAGATCTGAGAGATTGGCAATTCCGTCAGGCCGTTCAGTCGGTTCGTCTTTGGTGCACTCGAGTGGAGACTGCCCGTTGGGCTAGCACCTTCGACTGGGTTGGACTCATCGAGCAAGCCCGGGACTTGGGGGCAGGGCACCGCACTCTTCTGCGCGAGACAATTTCGGTGAGTTAGGCTTCCGCCCAAGATCGCCAGGCGGTTCCAGGTGAAGACCGTCTCCTGCAGGAAGTTTTGGATCGTGCCCGACGCATCATCCGCTTGGAGCACTTGGCGGTCGCCACGGAAACGACGTACCTAGACTGGATCCGCCGTTTCACGCTCTTCCGCTTGCGCCGCCTTCGGGCGGCTCCCGATCCTATTGGGCCGGAGCAAGTCTCATCCTACCTCGAATACCTAGCCTTGGAGCGAAAGGTGGCACCGGCAACCCAGCGGCAGGCTCTGAATGCTCTCATGTTTCTGCTCCGGAAAGTCTATCAACTCCAGGACGCCCAGTTGGAATTCACGCCCGCACGCGCCGGCGCGCGTCGCCCGCCGACTGTTCTGACCCGCGCGGAGGTGTGTCGGGTTTTTCATGCCCTCGAGGATCCGTGGCGGCTGTTGTGCATGTTGCTCTACGGCAGCGGTTTGCGTCAGATGGAGGGGCTGCGGCTGCGCATCAAGGATCTGGATTTTGGCCAAGGCACGTTGACGATTCATGATGCCAAAGGTGGCAAGCATCGAATGGTGCCCCTGCCGCGCAAGCTCGAGGACCGGCTCAACCGCCACCTTGAGGCTGGACGACTGCGTCATGAGCAGGACCGGGCCATCGGTTTGGGTGAGGTGCATTTGCCTGAAGCCCTGAGTCGCAAATACCCGAACGCTGCCAAAGAGTGGCGGTGGCAGTACCTCTTTCCCGCGGCCAACCTTTGCGCCCACCCCCGAACGGGCCGAATTGCGCGGCATCACCTTCATGAACACTCCCTGCAGCGGCAGTTCAAAGCCGCTGTTGAAAAAGCCGGCATCACCAAACGCGCCACCTGCCACACCCTGCGCCACTCCTTCGCCACGCACCTGCTGGAAAGCGGTACCGACATCCGCACGGTGCAGACCCTTCTGGGCCACGCCAGCGTCGCAACGACGATGATTTACCTGCACGTCATGAAGCGTCCCGGTGCCGGTGCCCCCAGTCCCCTCGATCTCGACTGATCCTCCTTTCGGCCGCATCTCCTTTTTTCTTGACGGGAATTCCCGCATGGAAGAGCCTCTTTTCATGCAAGAATTTCAGGGACGAAGTCTGCCCCTCCGGGCGGCCTTTGTACGTACAAAGCCTCTGTGTGTCCGAACAGTTCGGACACACAGAGGCTGAATTATACTGTTG
>CBINON010000008.1:0-137450 GCA_966252325.1 uncultured bacterium
CAACAAGCGTGAGTATGACCGGGCCATCGATTATTACAAGAAGGCGCTGGAGACGCCCGGCTACGACACGCCGGGCAAAGCCCTCCACAACATGGGCAGCGCCTACGCCAACAAGCGTGAGTATGACCGGGCCATCGATTATTACAAGAAGGCGCTGGAGACGGCCGGCTATGACACGCCGGGCATGGTCCTCAACAACCTCGCCAACAGTCTGCGGAAATTGGAGCGGTATGATGAGGCTCTTGAAATCTTGAACAAGGTCCTGTCTGAGCCTGACCGCGAAGGAGAACATGAACGGGCAATCAGCCTTCGGCGTTTAATCGAAGAGTCAAAAGCAGGTGTGAAGCCTTCGGTAGCCGAGGAGGCTTTGGCGAGGACTTCATCAAAGGCTGAGGAATCGGCTGAAAAGGCCATGCTGGCCAAGCTGGGACGGCAGGAGCAAGGACGAAAAGACAAGTATGATGAGTATCTCGTGCTTGAAGTCCCTGCCCGGCAGGATGGATTCACCTGCCTGCGTGGCTGGAGCAGTGCTGTGACCCTGCTCGAAGGCGGGGAGGACTGCCACTGGGTGGGTGGTGGCTATTTCCTCCGTTGGCAGGGGAAAGGCATCGTGATTGATCCAGGTTTCGATTTCATGGACAACTTTCATGATGCCAAGCTTCACCTGAAGGAAGTGGATGCGGTTCTGGTCTCCCACAACCACAGTGACCACAACTATGACCTCAGCAGCCTAGATGACCTGCGGTATGAACTGCATCGCCGCTGGAGAGTATTGAAGACTCCCGAGGAAAAGAAGAAGCATGATGTGTCCCGCTGTCTGTTCGTTCTCGACGAGGACACCTCACAAGCCTTTCGCAGTAACAATGCGGATCACCGTGGACTACCGATGAAACTCAGCGAATCTGATGCCCAACGGAAACGCTGGATTGAACGTCAAAATGACCTCCCGCTGACGATCGAGCACTTCAAGGTCGAGCATGGTGACGACGTGCCTCGTGCTATGGGAATGCGCCTGCGTCTTCATGACGACAAAACCAAGAAGGACTTTGTCTTTGGCTATACCGGGGACACCAGGTGGAACCCTGCGTTGGAGCATGAACTGAAAGATTGCGACGTGTTGCTCGCTCACATCTCCATGCCCTCGGACGAAGAGTTATTGGATGACGCCGAGTATGAATCCAAACTGGAAAGGCGGTCGGACCAAGGAGGATTCCAAGATCTGCCGAAAGATGGATTTAAGGCTGTGCATCTTGGTTACCGAGGGATGATCGAATTGATCTCCCGAACCAAGCCGAAGATGGTGCTGGTGGGTGAGTTCTGGGCGGGGTTGGCTGATCTGCGCATTGATCTGGTCAAAGGGCTTCGTGCTCAGGTGAAGAGGAGAACAGGGATGGATATCCCAATCCTACCCACAGGGCTCGGTTTCCGGCTTTGCCTGCCAAGCCTCGAAGTGGAGTGCACAAGCTGTAACAAACCCGTGCCGCACTCTGAACTGAAGATTGCCCCTGCAGCCAACCCCTTTGGGCCGCTAAGCTATTTGTGCCCTGGTTGCTTAGGTTGAAGCGTGCTTAGATTGTCGAATAGGCTTGTTGTGAACGGGAACGGGGTCAGTGTACAACTGGCTGACAAAAGGTCGATGACTTCCGATCATCGACTTCGTTGGCGGCAAGGGCCGTTTCATGACTCCGACACCTTGCCCAGCACCGACTTGCTGTCCAGCCGCAGCGGAACCCAGGGGTGGGCCTGCGGTGGCGGCATGAAGCGCGTGCCCAAGCCCCCTTCGTGTACTTCGTGCCCTTCGTGGTTCCCAACCCCGGCTTTGGAACCACTGATGGGACGCTGATCGCTGATGAGTCCGCGTTCACTTGCAATTTTGCCGCCGTCAGCAAGCGGCTTTCATCACGATTGAGTGAGCCACTTTCAGTCATTCTCACCTCGCTCGGAATCCTCTCTCAAGCGGGCAGGGATGTCCATGTTCTCATGCAGAACGCTGATGACGCCAAGCGTTCCACTCGAGAGTTCACGAAAGAAAAGGTAGTGGTTCTGGTAACGAATGAAGAAGACGCCGCGCAGTGATTCGTCCACCACGCGCCGCCACTGGTGGCGCTTCCCGAGTGCTGCGTTGATTGCATCCGCAAGGCCGCGCACGTATTTGTCCGCCTGCTCTTCACCCCACGTTCGCTCCGTGTAGTCCCAGATTTCGAGGATTCGCTCCTTGGCGGCCTGGTAAATCTTAGCTGCCATGCATCTTCCTTCGCGCTTTGGCTTCGGAGATCAAACCCTCCGCATCCAGAGGCACAAAATCGCCTTCGGGTGCTTCTGCGCCTGCCTTCAACTCCTGCCGCAGCCACATCCACTTGCGCTGCTCTTCGCGCTCATAGTCGCGTCTCACGAGATCGCGAATGTACTCGCTGGCCGAGGCATAAAGCCCCGATACCCCAGTGCGTTCCTGGATGAACCTCTGGAGTTCACCCGCAAATCTGACATTGACACCTTCTGCCATAAAGTCTGCTTTTCACCCACCCTACCCATTGTCCCACATTTTGTCAATCATGTGGGACAAAAGGCGATCCCTTGCGGTCATCGACTTCGTGGGCGGCAAGGGCCATTTCATGAAGCCCGCACCTTGCCTTGCACCGACTTGCTGTCCATCACAGCGGAACCCAGGGGTGGGACTGCGGTAACGGCGTGAAGCGCGTGCCCGTGCTTCATTCGTGCCCTTCGTGGTGCCTAAGCCGGCTCAGGAACCGCTGATCAGACGCTCATGGGACGCTGATGACGGGGGCCCAGACCTGTTCGCACGGAGTTCGCGACGCCCACGGAGTCTCTGACTCCCTGCTTCTCCGTGCCCTCTGCGTCCTCCGTACGAGACTGTATTCCAGAGCGTGGCGTTGTGACTGCTCGACAACAGGTGTCTGTGACTGAATGGCCGGCGATGCGCGGGGGATGGCTCCAGTTGTCAAGCAGTTGCACACCCCCGTTTGGGGGAGGGGTGGGTCAGTCGCGCGAGCCGGGGGTGATCTTCAGCTCGAGCGTCTTGCCCTCGCGCAGGACGGAGATGGAAGTCTCGCTGCCGATCTTCAGTTCGCCCATCAGCGAGGTGTAGTCATAGATGTTGAGCACCTCCTTGCCGGCGAGTTTGACGATGATGTCGCCGCCCTTGACGCCGGCCTTGGCGGCGGGGCCGATCGGCGACACACCGCTGAGCTTGACGCCCTTGATGTCGCCCTGGGCGTAGTCGGGGATGGTGCCGAGGTAGGCGCGCAGGCCGCCGCGCGTGCCCTGGCTTTTCGGCGCCTCCATGGCGACGAAATCGGGCGCGGCCTCGGCGGTGGCGACGCCGCGGGCGATGAGGCCCATGAGCCGGCTGACCTGGGCGGCGCGCGCGTAGTCAAGCTTGTCGGCGGTGTCGCTCGGCAGGTGGTAATCCTCGTGGCTGCCGGTGAAGGCGTTCAGCGTCGGAATGCCGCGCAGGTAGAAGGTGGTGCTGTCGGTCGGCAGATGGGCGTCGCTCTGCGGGGTGACGGGCAGGCCGACGACCGCGTTGCGGCGCTCGATTTCCTTCGGCCACCACGAGCTGGAGCCGACGCCCTGGAGGACGAGGGTCTTTTGGAAGCGGCCGATCATGTCGAGGTTGAGGCAGGCGGCGAACATGCCCGTCAACTTGCCGTTGGGATCGCCGGTGAACATCTTCGCCAAACCCTCGGCGAAGTGGTTGCTGCCGAGAAGGCCGAGCTCCTCGCCCGACCAGCCGGCGAAGATGACGTCGCGGGTCAGCTTCAACTGGCCGCTCCTTTTTTGGTCGGCCAGCCACTGGGCGATCTCAATCATGCCGGCGACGCCGCTGGCATTGTCGTCGGCCCCGTGGTGGATGCGGTTGGCCTCGTCGCCGCGGGCGCGCGAGTTCGAGCCGCCCTTGCTGCCGAGGTGATCGATGTGGGCGCCGATGATGATGGGTGCGACGTGCGGATCGGGCTTGTCGCGGGCGGGCAGGACGGCGAGCACGTTGCGGCCGCGCTTCTTCTCCTGGCGGATGTCGATGCTGGCCGCGAGGGTCAGCTTGCCGCAGTCGATGCCACCCATGAGGGCGCCGGTGTCGAGCTGGTCCTGCAGGGCCTTGAGGGTCTTGCCGGCCGGTTGCAGCAGGCGGTCGGCGAGGGCGTCGGTGACGCTGACGGCGGCGATGCCGGAGGAGGCGAGCGAGGCGTCGAAGGCCATGGGCACGAGCTGCTGGACGACCTTGCTGTTCGGGCCGCTGGCGATGAGCAGGCCGCGCGCGCCCTTCTGGCGGGCGACCATGGCCTTGTGGCGCAGGCTGGCGTAGCGGGTGAGGTCGCCGCGGCGCTCCTTGCTCAGGCCCTCGGGCAGGTAGCGCAGGACCAGCACCCACTTGTCCTTGACGTCGAGGTGGGCGTAGCTGCTGTAGGCTTCCAGCGGCTTGCCGTCGGCACCGGTGGCCTCGTCCGGCGTCTCGACGCCGTAACCGGCGAAGACGATGGCACTCGCCGGCACCTCGCCGGTTTGCGAAAAGGACAGCGGCCGCCAGTCCTTGTCGGCGACCAGCGGGGCTTCCTCGCCCTTGCCCTTCAGAGTAAGGGTGTTTTGTTCGCCGAGGGCGACCCCGGCGGTGAAATCGAAGGGCTCGAACCAGCCGTCATCGCCGTAGGGCATCAGGCCGAGGCCCTGGAAGACGTCGGCGAGGTATTGGGTGGCGAGGCGTTCGCCCTCGGTGCCGGTGAGGCGGCCGTCGAACTCGGGGCTGGCGAGGATTTCGACGTGCCGGCGCAGGTCCTCCGCGCGGATTTCGCCGGCGGTTTGGGCGAGGTCGGGGGCCGGGCCGGCGGTGATGGCGGTGGCGGCCGGGCGGTCGAGGCCGAGGGCGGCGCGGGCGTGGTCATGGTCCCAGTCGGCGAGGAAGATCTGGCTCTGGCCGTTGCTGGTGCGGCCGCTGGTCCAGGACAGCTTCTTGCCGTCGGGCGAAAACACCGGCAGACCGTCGAAGCCGTCGGTGTGGGTGACGCGCACCGGCTCATGTTTGCCGGCGGCATCGACGAGGTAGAGCTCGAAATTGGCGAAGCCGTTGAGGTTGGTGGTGAAGATGAGGTACTCGCCGCTCGGGTGGAAGTAGGGTGCCCAGCTCATGGCGCCGAGTCGGGTGAGTTGGCGCGCGTCGCTGCCGTCGGTGTTCATGCTCCAGACCTCGGCGACATCGCCCTTCGGGGTGAAGCGACGCCAGCAGATGCGCTTGCCATCGGCGCTGAAGAAGGGGCCGCCGTCGTAGCCGGGCACGTCGGTGAGGCGGCGCACGTTGGAGCCGTCGGCATCGGCCAGGTAGAGGTCCATGAAGTACTGCTTGTCGATCTTCAGTCGCTTCTGGTCCTCGGGAGACAGTGTGTCGCTGTAGGCCGCGCGGTTGCTGGCGAAGACCATGGACTTGCCGTCGGGCGACCAGGCGCCCTCGGCGTCGTAGCCGCGGGCGTCGGTGAGCTTTTTCAGGGACTGGTCGCCGAGGTGGAATTCCCAGATCTCGTAGTTTTCATCGTAGTCCCAGGAGTACTTGCGCACGCGGCTGGAGGCACGGTCCTTGTATTCGGCCTCCTGCAGGGCCTTCGACTGCGGGTCGCTGTGGGTGCTGGCGAAGAGCACGCGCTGGCCGTCGGGGTGGATCCAGGCGCAGGTGGTCTTGCCGAGGCCGGGCGAGATGCGCTGCTGGTCGCCGGTTTCCAGGTCCATCAGGTAGATCTGGTAGAAGGGGTTGCCGGGTTCGCGCTCGGACTGGAAGACCATCTTCCCGCCATCGGCGCTGAAGTAGCCCTCGCCGGCGCGGCGGCCCTCGAAGGTGAGCTGACGGATGTTGGCGAGGAAGTCGGCCTCCGACTGCGCGAGCAGCGGGGCGGCGGCGAAGGCGAAAAGGGCGAGGGCGCGGATCATGGGCAACCCTCACTATACGTCGCTGGACGGCCCCTGCACGCAGGCAACCGCAGCCCGAATGTGGGGGTGCGGTTGCCGCGGGGAGGCGATTTCAGGCGGCGGCGCCGGATTTGATCAGCAGCAGAATGACCACGACGATGGTTGTGGGGATGGCGGCGCCGAGGGCGAGTTTGCCGGCGGAGACACCGCCTTCGAAGAAGCGGCCGAGGATGGATTGGCCGGCGGGGTTGGGAGCGTTGGCGATGACGGTCAGGCCGCCCCCGGCAACGGCGCCGGCAACGACGGCGTACTTGGCGAACTCGGTGAGGCCGGGGGCCTGGGAGGCGAGGTAGGTGATGGCGGCGTTGTCGTTGAAGGCGGTGAGGAAGGCCGCGCCGAGCAGCAGGATCCACTCCGGCAGGCCGCTGGTGAGCAGGGGTTCAATCCACCAGGACTGGCAGCGGCCGTGGATGACGAGGGCGGCGAGGAAGAAGCCGACGAGGATGGGGGAACGCAGGCCGATGAGGTTCTGGTGGTGGCGGGTGGCCTCGACGAAGGCGATGAAGAAGAGGAAGCCGCCGAGGAACATGGCCGGGTAGTGGCTGCAGAGAACGGTCCAGGCGAGGAAGCCGAGGTGGACGAGCACGACGCGGCGCGGTACCGGGTCCTCGCGGTCGGCCCAGCGCAGCAGGCGGCTTTCGCCCGCCTGCGGGTGGGCGCGGTGGTCGAGCTCGGCGAGCTCCCTGCGGAAGACGAGGAAGTAGAGGGCGTTGCTCAGCACGATGGCGAGCGCGCACTTCCAGCCCAGGATGGAGAAGACGTAGCCCATGTCCCACTTCCAAATGCTGGCGACCATGAGGATGGGCGGGGCGGCGAAGTGGGTGAGCGTCCCGCCGATGGAGACGTTGACGAAGAGCAGGCCGAGGGTGCCGTAGGCGAGTTTGCCGCTCGGGCGCAGCGGGTAGATCTTGCGGGCCAGGATCATGGCGGAAATCGTCATGGCGGCGGGTTCGGTGATGAAGGAGCCGAGCAGCGGGCCAAGGGTGAGGACGGCGAGCCACCAGCTGGCGACCGTGCCACCGCCGAGCGAGGCGACGCCGGCGACGCATTTTTCCGCGAACTGGATGACCGGTCGCGAGGCGGCGATGGCCATGATGACGACGACAAAGAGCGGCTCGGTGAAGACGACGTCGTGGCCGAGGTAGTTCTGGACATCGTGCCAGGAGTGGAAGTAGGCACCGGCGGCCATGAGGGCGAGAACCCAGATGCCGAAGACGACCTCGACCTCGCCGAGGAAGTGCAGGATTGTGGCGCCGAACGAGACGTCGTCCTCGGCGTCCGCGTGCGGTTTGTCGCGGGCGGTGCGGCGTTCGCGCTCGATCTTCTCCCGGTGGTGATGCTCGAGCGCGTGCGCCCATTTGCGGAAGAAGCCGGAGGCAAAGGTGTGCAGGATGGCGAGGATGAAAATCAGGGTGGCGGCGACGTTGAACGGTTCCTTGGCCGCGCGAGCCATGATCTTCACGCGCGTGCTCGCCTCGTCCTTGTCGCCATAGGTTTCCAGGGGCCGCGGGAAGTGGGCGCGCTGCTCGTGGCCCTCGAAGGCGGGTTTGTCGCCGTTGGCGGCGGCGGCGAGCGGTCCGGCCGGCAGGACCAGCACGAACAGGAGCAGCAGGTGGCGGAGGAGCGTCAGGGCGGGGGAGGGCGCGGCGCGGAACATGCCCCTCCCCTACGATTTCCCCGCCGGCCAAGCAACCGGAAGAATGCGCGGGCTGTGTGACAACTCAGAGCCCGCGGACGAGGATGTTGCCATAGCTCACCGCCTGGGTGAGGTCGGCCAGGCCGACCGAGCCGCGCGGGTTGCGGTCGACCTTCGCCTCGAAGGTCTGCGGGTTGGCCTCGGCGGCCTCGCAGACGCGGACGTTGAGCTGGTCGCCCTGCAGGCGGGCCTGGATGCGGTACCACTGGCCCGCCTTGAGGCGGTCGGCCCCGAGCACGACCGGGGCCTCGCCCTGGCCGAACATCACGACCGGATGGCTGTGGCCGCGCAGGCAGAGGCCGGCGGCGGGCTTGCTCAGGTCGGTGCCCTTGGGCAGGAAGACGTCGCAGATCACCTCGCAGTCGCCGAACTCGGCCTCCGACCAGAGGGCGGGCCCGGTCTGGCCGGCCTTGAGCTGGATCTGCCAGTCGGCGCTCACCCATTTGTCGCCGCCGGCCGCCGGCACCTTCCAGCCGCGGAAATCGGTGCCGGTGTACAGGCTTTTCCAGCCCGGGTCGAGCGGTGCGGTCTGTTCGGCCGGGGCGTTGGTCGAGGGCAACTCCTTGATGCGGCCATTGCGGAACTCGACCGGCGCGCCCTCGGACTCCAGGGCGAGGTAGCCCCTGCGGTAGTTGCAGTGGTCGCCGCCGCTGACCACCTTGCCGTTCACGGCGAGGGTGAGGCGGCCGTTGTTGGCCTCGATCCGGTAGTGGTTCCAGTCCGGGCTGGGCCGGCTGCGCTCCTCGGAGGGGAAGCTGCGCATGCCGTTGTGCTCGCCGTGAGGCTCCATGGTGGCGCCGTGGATGGGAAAGACATCGCCGTGCGTGGTGAACCACTTCGGCTTCTTCGGATCGGCCTTCTTCTGGTAGCCGTTGTCGAGCACCTGGACCTCGATGCCGCGCAGGAAGGGCACGCCGGGTGCGTTGACCGGGCTGCCCCAGACAAAGACACCGGAGTTGCCGGCCTCGCTCAGGTGCCGCCACTCGATTTCGAGGATGAAGTTTTCATACTGGCGCTCCGTGCGCAGGGCGCCGATCGGCTTGCCGGTGCAGGAGACGACGCCGTCCTTGATGCTCCAGGTCTCCGGGGCGCAGTTGACGTTGACCCAGCCCTCGAGGTCGTTGGCGTTGAACAGCGGCTTGAAGCCGGCGTTCGGGTCCGGCTGACAGGCGGCGAGCAGGGCGAGGCAGGCGGCGGCTAGGGCGGGTCTCATGGGCGGAAAAGTACGGCGCCACTCCCTGCCATCCTTCGCCCGGCCTGGCAAGGAGAGGCGCGGTGCCATTTCGTCGCCGGCCGCGCCGCCGGGGTTTTCGCGGTTACGAGTGGATAGCCCGGGCCCGGCCGCGCCGTTGTTAAGGGCGATGGACCCCCTGTTCGAACATCATCTTCTGCAGACGCGCCGCCGTTTCTTTGGCCAGATGGGCCTGCGCGCGGGCAGCATTGCCCTGGCTTCGATGCTGGGGCGGGACTTTGCCGCCGGCGCGCCCGCCACCGCCGCGGTGCATCCGCCGCTGCCGGGCTTGCCGCACTTTGCGCCCAAGGCCAAGCGCCTGATCTACCTGCACATGAACGGCGCGCCGTCCCAGCTCGACCTCTGGGACCACAAGCCGCAGCTGCGCGCGCACTACGACAAGGACCTGCCCGAGAGCATCCGCCAGGGCCAGCGCATCACGACGATGACCAGCGGCCAGGCGCGCCTGCCGGTGGCGCCGTCGATGTTTGAATTCAAGCCGCACGGCCAGAGCGGCACGTGGGTGAGCGAGTTGATGCCGCACACCGCGAAAATTGTCGACGAGATCGCCCTCATCAAATCCGTCCACACCAGTGCCATCAACCATGACCCGGCCTGCACCTTCGTCATGACCGGCAGTGAAGTGCCCGGCAAGGCCAGCCTCGGTTCCTGGCTGGCCTACGGGCTGGGCAGCGAGAGCAACGACCTGCCGGCCTTTGTGGTTTTCACCCCGAGCTTTCCCAAGGAGAGCCAGGCCCAGGCCCTGTTCACGCGCATGTGGAGCAGCGGTTTCCTGCCCACCCAGTACACCGGCGTGGCGCTGCGCGGCCAGGGCGATCCCGTGCTCTACGTGAAGAACCCGCCGGGCGTGGCGCCGGGCGACCGCCGCTCAATGCTCGACGCGCTCAACCGGCTCAACGCGATCAACCACGCGCGCATCGGTGACCCCGACATCCGCACGCGCATCGCCAACTACGAGATGGCCTTCCGCATGCAGAGCAGCGTGCCGGAGCTGACCGACCTGAAGGGCGAGAGCCAGGCGACGCTGGCGATGTACGGCGAGGACGTGCACCGACCGGGCAGCTACGCCCACAGCGCCATCCTGGCGCGCCGGCTCATCGAACGTGGCACCCGCGTCGTGCAGATTTTGCACCGCGGCTGGGACCAGCACAACAACCTGCCGCGGCTGCTGCGCGGTCAGATCAAGGACACCGACCAGGCCACCGCGGCGCTGGTCATGGACCTGAAGCAGCGCGGCCTGCTGCAGGACACGCTGGTGGTCTGGGGCGGCGAGTTCGGTCGCACGGTCTATTCCCAGGGCACGCTGACGAAGGACAACTACGGTCGCGACCATCACCCGCGCAACTTCTGCATGTGGATGGCCGGCGGTGGCGTGCGCGGCGGCATGGTGCACGGCGAGACCGACGACTTCAGCTACAACATCGTCAAGGACCCCGTCCACATCAACGACCTCAACGCCACGATCCTGCACCTGATGGGCATCGACCACGAGCGCTTCAGCTTCAAGTTCCAGGGGCTTGACCAGCGCCTGACGGGGGTGGAACCGCATCATCCGGTGAAGGCGGTGCTGGCCTGACCGGCATTCCTGCCGACGCATTTTGTTAGGCGGCTGGTGTTCCGTGCTTGCCGGCGCGTGGTTTCCGCGCGACACTGCCCCTGCCATGGCCGAGTCCTCCTCCCGACCGATCACGCCTGCGGCCGAACACGGTGCCCCCCGGGGGCGGCGGAGGGCCTGCTGGGCCGGAGGCATGGCGGCCGTGGCCGGGTTGCTCGTCCTGCTTGGCTGGGCTGCCGACTGGCAGGTGCTGCGCCGGCTGGTGCCGGGTGCCGTGTCGATGAATCCGCTGACCGCGGTGTGTTTCATCCTGGGGGGATTGGCGCTGCTGGCGCGCAATTGCCGCCGGGCGGGGCGCTGGCAGCAACCCGTTGAAATGGGGACATTGCTGGTGGTGGCGGTTGGTTTGGGCAAGCTGTCGGCTTACGCGCTGGGATGGTCCTTCTGGCCTGACCAGTGGTTCTTTCATGCCCGCTTGGCCGAGGATCTTCCGGGGTTTGTCAACCAGATCGCCCCAAACACGGCGCTCAACTTTGTCCTGCTCGGGGCGGGCCAGCGGCTGTCGGCACAGCGGGGTCGCTTCCTGCGCGGCGTGCGCGAGTTGGCCCTGCTGGCGGTGCTGCTCTCGGCCCTGCTGGCGGTCATCGGCTATGCCTACCGCGTGCAATGGCTGTACGGTGTCGATGTTTTCATCCCGATGGCCCTGCCGACCGCCCTGCTGTTTGCCCTGCTGGCGGCCGGCTCCCTGGTGGAACGGCCGGAGCATGGCGGTCTGGCCGCCCTGCTGGCCAGCCGCAGTCCCGGAGGGCTGCTGCTGCGCCGGCTGCTGCCCGCCTTTGTGCTGGTCTTTTTCGCGCTCGGCTGGTTGCGCCTCGCCGGCGAGCGCCGGGGTTTGTACGACGCCGACATGGGCACGACGCTGTACACCTTCTTCAGCATCCTGCTGCTGGGCGGGCTGATCTGGTGGAGTGCGCGGTCCCTGCATCTCGCGGACTTGCACCGCGCGCGCATGGAAGCCGATCTGGAGCGCTTTTTTGAGCTGTCGCTGGATCTGCTCGGCATCGCCGGCATGGATGGCTACTGGAAGCGGGTCAACCCGGCCTTCACGGACTTGCTGGGTCATGATCGCGAAACCTTCCTGGCGACGCCCTTTCTCGACCTGGTGCATCCGGACGACCGCGCCGCGACTGTGGCCGAGGTGGAAAAGCTCGGGCGCGGCGTGCCCACCCTGCATTTCACCAACCGCTACCGGCACCACGACGGTTCCTGGCACTGGATTGCCTGGAAGTGCAGCCCGTTTCCTGCGGAAGGTCTGCTGTACGCCTCGGGTCGCGATGTGACGCGCGCCAAGGCGGCTGCCGAGGAGACCAAGCGCATGAACGAGGAGTTGCTGAAGAAGACGGTGCAGCTTGAGGCCGCCAACAAGGAGCTGGAGTCCTTCAGCTATTCCGTGTCGCATGACCTGCGCGCGCCCTTGCGCGGCATCGCCGGCTTCGCGCTCGCCCTCGAGGACCATGCCGCGGCGGTGCTCGACGACACCGCCCGCAGCCACCTGCGGCGTGTGCGCAGCGCCACCGACCGCATGAGCGACCTGATCGACGACCTGCTCAAGCTGTCGCGCCTGACCCGGGCGGAGATGCGCTTGGAGACGGTCGACCTCAGTGCCCTGGCCGAGGCGGTGCTGGCTGTGCTGCGCGAGCGTGAGCCCGAGCGCCGTGTCATCACCCAGGTGGCGCCCGGGCTGGTGGCGCACGGGGATCCCGCCCTGCTGCGCATCCTGCTGGAGAACCTGCTCGGCAACGCCTGGAAATTCACCAGCCGCAACGCCGCCGCCGAGATCGAGGTCGGCCGGGAGGTTGCCGACGACGGCAAGCCGGCCTTTTATGTGCGCGACAACGGAGTCGGCTTTGACATGCGCTACGTGCACAAGCTCTTCAGTCCCTTTCAGCGCCTGCATGCCCAAAATGATTTTCCCGGCACCGGCATCGGCCTGGCCATCGTCCAGCGCGTCGCCGCCCGCCACGGCGGCCGTGTCTGGGCCGAGGCACGCCCGAGCGGCGGCGCCTGCTTCCGCTTCCAACTCTGATCCACCCTCACCGCCATGAACCCGAAAATCATCCTGCTCGTCGAGGACAACCCGGACGACGTCGATCTCACACTGCTCGCCTTCAAGAAGAACAACATCCTCAATGAGGTGGTGGTCGCCCACGACGGCGAGGAGGCGCTCGAACTGCTCTACGGCGACGCCCCGCACGCCTTCCCCCAGCGCGGCGTCACACCGGCGCTCATCCTGCTGGATCTCAACATGCCCAAGGTCAACGGCATCGAGGTCCTGCAGCGCATCCGCTCCTCCCCGGACACCCGCCTGCTGCCGGTCGTTGTGCTGACCTCCTCGAAGGAGGAGCGTGACCTGCTGGAGAGCTACTCGCTGGGCTGCAACAGCTACATCCGCAAGCCGGTCGATTTCACCCAGTTCGTCGAGGCCACGCGCCAGCTCGGCTTTTACTGGCTGCTGCTCAACGAGCCGCCGCCACCCCCGCCGCGCTGAGCCGTGCTTGCCGGCCGCGTTCGACGCCTCCATGGTGCCGGTCATGGCCGCCTTTCTCCTCCGCCGCCTCATCAGCAGTCTGCTGGTGCTGTTCTGCGCGGTGTCGCTCACCTTCCTGCTCACCCGCTCGCTGCCGGGCGGGCCGTTCGACCGGGAGAAGCTGGCCTCGGCCCAGGTGCAGGAGGCCCTGCTCGCCAAGTACAAGCTCAACGGCAGCCTCTGGCAGCAGTACACCGCCTACCTGGGCGATCTCGGGCGCGGCGATCTGCGCGTGTCCTTCAAGTACCGCGACTGGACGGTGGCGGAGATCCTCGCTCAGAAGCTGCCAGTGTCGCTGCAGCTCGGCGCCGTGGCCTTCGTCATCGCCAGCCTGGCGGGCGTCTTTATCGGCGCGCTGGCGGCCCTGCGCCGCGACACGCCGGTCGACTGGCTGGCCATGGCCGGCGCCCTGCTCGCCGTGTCGCTGCCCTCCTTCATCACCGGCCCGGCGCTCATCGCCGTGTTCGCCCTCTGGCTCGGCTGGCTGCCGGTCGGCGGCTGGGGTGATCCCGCGCAGGTGGTCCTGCCGGCGCTCTGCCTGGCGGCACCCTACACCGCCTACGTGGCGCGACTGATGCGCAACAGCCTGCTCGACGTGCTGAAGAGCGACTTCCTGCGCACCGCCCGCGCCAAGGGCCTGTCGGAGGCGCGGGCGCTGGTCCGTCACGCGATGAAACCGGCCCTGCTGCCGGTGGTCACCTTCCTCGGCCCGCTGGCGGCGCACCTGCTGACCGGGTCGATGGTCGTCGAGAGCGTCTTCAACATCTCCGGCGCCGGCGGGCTTTTTGTCAACGCCATCCAGAACCGCGACGCCTTCCTGCTCTGCGGCGCGGTGGTCGTCTACTGCACTCTGCTGGTCGTCTTCAACCTCGTCGTCGACCTGCTCTACCGCGTGCTCGACAAGCGCATCCAACTGCATGCCTGAAGCCAACGCCAGCCGCGCCGCCGCCCGCCGTCCCGACGGCTGGTCGCGCGTGCGTCGCAACCGTCCGGCGATGCTGTCGCTGGGCTTTCTGGCACTGGTGGTCGCGCTCGCCCTGGCCGTGCCGCCGCTGCTGCCCGACCACCTCAAGGGCACGGGCGAGGGCCTGTTCCTGCCGCCGCTGAGCCCGGCAGCCGGTGGCGGCTGGCACCTCTGCGGCACCGACAACAATGGCCAGGACCTGTTTTACCGCCTGCTCGCCGGTGCCCGTGTCTCGCTCGGTGTGGGCCTGGTCGGCGCCCTGCTCTCGCTCGTCATCGGCAGCCTCTGGGGCATGGTCAGCGGCCTCTGCGGCGGCCGCATCGACGCCCTCATGATGCGGGTGGTCGACCTGCTGTACGCGGTGCCGCGCATCCTTTTCATCATGATCTTCATCGCCGCCTTCGACGCCGTGCTGAAGGACGGTCTCGACGGCCTGCGCCTGCGCGCCCAGGCTTCCGGTTGGGTGACGACCGAGGGCTGGGCGCGTCAGCTCATCCCGTATTCGAAGATCCTGGTCATGATCCTGGCGCTCGGCCTGGTCGAATGGCTGACCATGGCGCGCATCATCCGCGGCCAGGTGCTGGTCCTGCGCGAGACGACCTTTGTCGCCGCCTCGCGCGCGCTCGGCCAGAGCCGGGCCGGCCTGCTGCGCCGGCACCTGCTGCCGAATCTCAGCACCGTCCTGCTCACCTGCCTGACCCTGACCCTGCCGGCGGTCATCCTCGATGAATCCTTCCTCAGCTTCCTCGGCCTCGGCATCGAGGATCCGGCGGCGAGCTGGGGGTCGCTGCTCAAGGACGGCGCCCAGGTCATCAACCCGTTCGAGAGCAAGTGGTGGCTGCTCGCCTTTCCGGCCGCGCTGATGTCGCTCACCCTGCTGGCGCTGAACTTCCTGGGCGACGGCCTGCGCGACGCCTTTGATCCGCGCTCGGGCGACTGAGCCTCACTCGCCGCGGCAGCGCGCCAGCGCGCGGGTCCAGCCGGCCATCAGCTCGCGGCGACGCGCCGGCTTGAGCGCGGGTTCGAAGCGGCGTTCCGCCTGCCACTGGGTGGCGATGGCCGCCGGGCTGTCCCAGTAGCCGACGCCGAGGCCGGCGAGGTAGGCGGCGCCGAGCGCGGTGGTCTCGGTGACCTGCGGGCGCACCACCGGCACGCCGAGCAGGTCGGCCTGGAACTGCATGAGCAGGTTGTTGGTGCTGGCGCCGCCGTCGACGCGCAGCTCGCGCAGGCGCACGCCGGCGTCGGCCTGCATCGCCTGCAGGATGTCGGCGACCTGGAAGGCGATGCCCTCGAGGGCGGCGCGGGCGATGTGGGCGCGCGTGGTGCCGCGGGTCAGGCCGCTGAGCAGGCCGCGCGCGTGCGGATCCCAGTGCGGGGCGCC
Source organism: uncultured bacterium (assembly GCA_966252325.1). Lineage (GTDB taxonomy): Bacteria > Verrucomicrobiota > Verrucomicrobiia > Verrucomicrobiales > Verrucomicrobiaceae > Prosthecobacter. Next base: position 15,406 of record CBINON010000008.1, read on the forward strand.
GAGGCCGGCGAAGGCGGGCACGAGGTGGACGCCGCCGGTGTCCGGCACCTGCGCCGCCAGGGCCTCGATCTCGGAGGACTTGCGGATGATGCCGAGCCCGTCGCGCAGCCATTGCACGACCGCGCCGGCGATGAAGACACTGCCCTCGACCGCGAATTCGGGCGCGGCCTCGCCGAGCTGCCAGGCGACGGTGGTGAGCAGGTTGTGGCCGGAGGCGATGCGCTTGGTGCCGGTGTGCATGAGCATGAAGCAACCGGTGCCGTAGGTGTTCTTGACCATGCCGGGCTGGGTGCAGACCTGGCCGAACAGCGCGGCCTGCTGGTCGCCGGCGATGCCGCTGATCGGGATGCTGCCGCCGAGCAGGCGGGTTTCGCCGAACCGGCCGCTCGAGGGCCGCACCTCGGGCAGCACCGAGGCGGGTACGCCGAAGAGCTTCAGCAACTCGCCGTCCCAAGCGCCGCGGGTGATGTCGTAGAGCATCGTGCGCGAGGCATTGCTGACATCGGTGGCATGCACACGGCCTCCGGTCAGCTTCCAAAGCAGCCAGGAGTCGATCGTGCCGAAAGCGAGGTGACCCGCCTTGGCGAGCGCGCGCGCGCCGGGGGTGTTTTGCAGGATCCAGCGCAGCTTGGTGGCGGAAAAGTAGGCGTCGACGACGAGCCCGGTCTTGTGGCGGATCATCGACTCGGCGCCGCGCGCCTTGAGCTGGTCGCAAAAACCGGCGGTGCGGCGGTCCTGCCAGACGATGGCGCGGCCGACCGGTTGGCCGGTGCGGCGGTCCCAGGCGACCGTGGTTTCGCGCTGGTTGGTGATGCCGATGGCGGCGACGTCGGCCGCGCTGGCGCCGGCCTTGCGCAGGGCCTCCTTGGCCGTGCGCAGCTGCGTGGTCCAGATCTCCTCGGCGTCGTGCTCGACCCAGCCCGGTTGCGGGTAGTGCTGGCTGAACTCGCGCTGGGCCACCGCCACCACGCGGCCGCGGCGATCAAAGACAATGGCGCGACTGCTGGTCGTGCCCTGGTCGAGGGCGAGAAGGTATTTTTTCATGGCGCGATTCTGAAAAATCGCGCACGGGCTGGCGAGCCTTTTTGCACCGCGGCTCAGGGCGCGGTGGCGGGCGGCGATGTCGGCTCGGCCACCGGCTTCGCCGGCGCCGCGGGCTGGGGCGTGGCCGGTCGTGCCGCGGCCTTGGCCGGTGCCTTGACGGCCGGTTTGACGGCCGGCCGGCGATCGGCCTCGATCCAGCCGCGCACGGCCGGCCAGAAGCGCTCGGCCGGCAGGGCGAAGGTGGTCACGCGGTCGACGCGCGCGATGTTGAGGCCGACGGCGCGACCGTCGAGATCGTACAGGGCACCGCCCATGTCGGCGGGTTCCAGCAGCAGGTCATGCTGCAGCACCTCGGCGAAGTTGTCGGTGCGCAGGGAGATGCCGCCGTTGGCAAAGTCCTCGCCCTCCCAGTTGTTGAGCACCTTGGTGCGGCTGGCGAGGCGGATCCGCGCCTGGCGCGCCTTGCCGGCGCGTTCGAACTCCACCTCGAGCAGTTCGCCGGGCTGGCGCTTGGAGATGAGCTCGTGCACCTGGCGGAAGTCGTTCACCTCCCGGCCGGCGAGCTTCAGCAGGACGTCGCCCTGGGCGAGGCCGGCGGCCCGCGCGGGGCTGTCCTCGGCGACGCCCAAAATGCGCACGCCGCGACGCCCGGCCGGCGGCGATTCCTCCATGCGCACACCGATGGCGGCGCCCAGGCCGGGAATCTTGCGCCGCTCGGCGCTGATCACCCCGAGGCGCAGGGCGCCGTCGCGCGCCGGCGCGACGATCCATTGGCCGAAGGTCAGGTGCTTGGAATCGCCGAAGGCGGCGGTCGCCATGCCGGTGACCCCCTCGGCGCGGGCCAGCAGCAGGTCGCTGGCAACGTCACGCTTCACCTCGCGCAGCGCTGCAAGCCGGCCATCGGGCAGGCGTGCGCGCAGTTCCTTCGCCACGGGCACCTCGCTCGCCTTGGCAAGCAGGTAGCCGTCGGCCTGCACCCAGGTGGCCAGGGCGGCGTCCTTGCCGTCGGCACCGACGAGGCGGACGCTGGCGGCGGCGCTTTGGGCGCGCAGCGGGGCGAGGGCGCGCAGGGTTTCGGCGCCGTTGCGGCGCTCCTCGGGGGACAGCGGGCCGCGCAGTTCCACCGCGAGGAGGGGCGCGCAGGCGATGAGCAACAGCAGAAGGGCTCGCATGGTCAGCCCTCCGGATCGCGCGGCCGCTGGCCGAGGGTGATGGCCACGTCGCGCTCGCCGCCGGCTCCGGCGACCCGCAGGCGCACCTGCTCGCCGGCGGCGCGCAGCTTCACCGCGTTGGAAAAATGCGCGAGGCTGAGCAGCGGCTCGCCATCGAGGGCGAGGATGCGGTCGCCCGTGCGCAGACCGGCCTTGGCCGAGGGCGAATCCGGAAAGACCTCGAGCACTTCGAGCCGGCCGCTGGCCTCGTTGAGGTCGGCGGCGAGGCCGAGGTAGCCGCCGCTGCCGGTGCCCCAGGTCTGGATGACCAGGCTGCTTTTCAACTCCTCCCAGGCGCGCAGGAAGGGCGCCATGGAGACGTGCATGTTCTCGTCGCGCCCCTCCCAAATCTGGCTGTGCACGCCGATCACCTCGCCCTGCAGATTGAACAGCGGCCCGCCCGAATCGCCGCCCATCAGCACGCAGTCGGTCTGCAGGGCGTTGGCGGTCTGCTTGACGATGCGGCCGACGCGCAGCACGACCCCGCGCGCCTTGTCGAAGCCGCCGGGATGACCGAGGGCAAAGCACCAGGTGCCGGGCTGGGCCTCGAGCACGCGCCGCGACACCGGCACGTGCGGCCAGCGGCGACCGCTGTCGTGCAACTGCAGCAGGGCGGCGTCAGTGGTCTTGTCGAGTCCGAGCGTGGTGCCGCTGATGCGGCGGCCGTCCTCGAGCACGACGCGCAGTTCGCGCCCCGGCTGTTCGGCAACGTGGGCCGCGGTCAGGACCAGGCCGCCGGGTTCGATGATGACGCCGCTGGCGGTGCCGTCGCCGGTGAGGATGGCGACCACGGACGGCCGCAGATTGGGCAGCAGTTCCTGGACCTGATGCTGCACCGTGCGCAGCCCTTCCAGGGTGACGACCTCCGGCTCCGCGGCCTGCAGGGCCGGGAGGGCGAGGACGGCAAGCAGCAGGTGTCGCATCTTCATCCCATACGCGGCACAGCGCCGCTTTCTCTGCCGATGAGACGATGCAGGCGGCAAAAAATTGCGGCTTTTCTCCGCGGCACGATCCGCGGCAACGGTTCAGCCGAGCTGGGCCAGTGCCGCGGCGCGGGCGCGCCGGGCGCGTTCGTGGGTCTGTTCCTCGGCGCTGAGCCGGTCGAGGTGGTCGAGGGCTTCGCGCGCCAGGCCGAGTTCCAGGTAGCCTTCGGCCATGGCGAGCCGGCCCTCGAAATCGACCGCGGCATCGGGGGCCTCGGGCAGGACGACCGCCTCCAGGCGCGCCGTGGCGGGGTCGGCGCCGGCGGCGACGCGGTCGGCATCGGGCTCGGTCTTGGCGAGGTAGACCCAGCCGTCGCCCTCGCGGTTGAGACGCCACTGGTTGATCGTGATGACGATGACCAGCCCGGCGATCGCGGTCACGGTCTCCAGGATGAAGGGGGTGGCGAGCGCGCCGACCAGCATCGAAAAGGCACGGCCGACGACTTCGCGCGCGGTGGCGCTGAAGACGAGCACGGCGCCGCCGGCAGCCAGGGCGGCGACGGCGTACAGCAGCGGCGTGAGCCACCAGCGCGGAGGGAGTGCGGTCCTTGCCATGCCGCATCCCTACTCCGGTTTGCGCCGGTTTCCAGTCGCCATTCCGTACTTGCCGGTGGCCGCGCCCGGCCTTTCCTGCCGCCGTGACCGACACCCCCATTGCCGCCCTGCTGCTCGCCGGAGGTCGTTCCGAGCGCATGGGCACGGACAAGGCCCGGCTCCTCTGGCAGGGCCAGCCGCTCTGGCGCCTGCAGCTTGCCAAGCTGGCCGCGCTCGGGCCGGCACGCCTGGTCGTCGCCTGCCGCGAAGCCCAGGGGTTGCACACCGAGGCGCCGGTGCCGGCCTGCGAGTGGTGTTTCGATCCGCCGGGCAGCGATGATGGCCCGCTCGGTGCCATCGCGCGCAGCCTGGCGGACCTGCCGCTGCTGGTGCTGGCGGTGGACCTGCCGCACTTTGAGCCGGCGGCGCTGCTGGCCGACTGGCGGGCACAGGCTGCGCCCGAGCGCGGCCTTTGCTGGCGCTCGGCGCAGGGCCTGGAGCCGCTGGCGGCGGTGTATCCACCGGTCCTGCGACCCGCGCTGCAGCGGGCGCTGGCGGAGCGCCGGCTCGGCCTGCAGAAGCTGCTGGCGGACGAGGCGCAGAGCGGGCTGGTGGTGCGACCGGCCCCCGCGCAGGCTGGGCTCGACAATCTGAACACCCCGGAGGAGTGGGCGCGACAGCAAAAAGGCGGACCCGAAGGTCCGCCCTGAAGCTTATTTCTTGTCGTCGGCCGCCGCCTTTTTCTTTTTCTTGGCGCCGGCGTTGCGCAGGGCCTTGGGGATGGGGTCCTCCTTCTTCTGCAGGGCGCGGCGCAGCTTGCGCAGGGCGATGTTCTGCAGCTGGCGGATGCGCTCGCGGGTGACGCCGAACTCCTGGCCGACCTCCTCCAGCGTGCGCGGCTTCTGGCCGGCGAGGCCGAAGCGGGCGTCGATGATCTTGCGCTCGCGCTCGTCGAGAACGGTCAGCAAGCCGTCGAGCTGGCTGTGCATGTTCTTGTGGCTGAGCAGGTCGAAGGGCGTCTGGGCGTTTTCGTCGCCGACGATTTCACCGAACTCAGTGCTGTCGTCGTCGCTGATCGGTGCGTCGAGCGAGGCCGGGCGCATCGAGGCGACCTTGAGCTGGCTGAGCTTGGCGCGGTCGATGCCAATTTCCTCGGACAGCTCGTCGTCGGTCGGCTCGCGGCCGAGTTCCTCGGACATCGCCATGGCGACACGTCGCATCTTGCTGATCTTGTCCACCATGTGGACGGGCAGGCGAATCGTCTTCGACTGGTTGGCGAGGGCGCGCTTGATCGACTGCTTGATCCACCAGGCGGCGTAGGTGGAGAGCTTGCCGCCCTTGTTGGGGTCGAAGCGTTCGACGGCCTTCATCAGGCCGATGTTGCCCTCGGAAATGAGGTCGAGAAGCGGCAGTCCGTAGTTGGCGTAATCCTGGGCGATCTTGACGACGAGGCGCAGGTTGGCGCGGATCATGTGGGACCGCGCCTCGGGGTCGCCGCGCTTGATGCGCTCGGCGAGATCGACCTCCTGCTCCGGAGTCAGCAAGTCCGTCTTGCCGATCTCACGCAGGTAGATCTTGATGCCTCCGTCGAGTTCCATGTTTGACATGTTGCGGTGAGTGGTACGATGCAGTTTGGCGGTTCTTCTGGCGTCCCCGAGAAAAAGGGGGGCGGCAGTCTGACACAGGTTTGAGATTTTTCTTCCGTTTTTTGAAGCAACTTTTTTGCCAAACTCAGGGCCGCGTCTGCAGGAACAGGGGGGCAGGCAGGGAAACGCTTCGCATGGCGACGCCTCCGTTCAACCCAATTTCCGCTTCGTCGTCAATTCCTTTTGCAGATTTGGCCGGGGTTTTTTTCGGGGGGCGGCGGCGGGTTTTTCCGGCATCCAGCCCAGCGCCGGGCAAAAATCCGTCGTTGCGCCTGGCGGCGGCCGGGCTTAGATTGACGGCTGCTCCTCAGGAGTCTGCGGGTATAGCTTAATGGTAAAGTTCCAGCCTTCCACGCTGGCCATGTGGGTTCGATTCCCACTACCCGCTCCAACCGTCCCTTCCCGTGTCCCGCAGGCAGCCGTCCCCCGGTCTCGCTGACGCCCTCGCCGAGGTGCGCGCCATTTATCGGGATTTGGCCGCCCGCCCGGCCGAGCGCGATTGTCGGTCGCTTGCCGGCTGCTGCCACTTCCGCCTGACCGGTCGGTCCCCCGTACTGACCCGGGGAGAGGCCCTGCTCGCCGCCAAGGGCGTGCGCGCCGCCGGTCGCAAGCAGCTCAAGCCGCACCCGGACGGCGCCTGCCCGGCGCTCGGCGCCGACCAGCGCTGCACGATCTATGAGTTCCGGCCCTTCGGCTGTCGCACCCACTTCTGCGCGGCGGCCGGCGGCCTGCTGCCGCGGCGCCAGGTGGCCGACCTCATTCAGCGCCTGGAGGCGCTCGATGAGCGGCTCGGGGGCGACGGCTCGCGGCCCTTCGAGGCGGCGGTGAGCGACGCCCTCGCCGGGGCTTTTTGAGCCGGCGCGATGGAAACGCCGCCGCGGAGCGCGTAGTTCTGCCTGCCCGTGAAAGCCGTCGCCTGCCTGCTGTTTGCCCTCGCCGCCCCGGCCGCCGCCGCGCCGGTGTCCTTTGCCCGTCAGATCGTCCCGATCCTTGCCGAACAGTGCCTGGAATGCCACCGCGCCGAGAAGGCCAAGGGCTCGTACCGCCTGGACACGGTCGAGCAGCTGCTGCGTCCGGGGGACAGCGGCGAGCCGCCCCTGGTCGCGGGCAAGCCGGACGAGGGGGAACTCATGCGCCTCCTCCTCACCCACGAGGAGGACGACCGCATGCCGAAGAAGGCCGATCCTCTGCCAGCGGAGCAGGTCGCGCTGCTGCGCACCTGGATTGCCGAGGGGGTCGTTTTCGACATCCCGGACCGGCTTGCACCACTGGCTGGGCTGGTCGAACGGGCGCCACGCGAGGCGTCGCCCGAGCGCTACCCGCGGCCGCTGCCGGTCACCGCCCTGGCGCTCAATGGCGACGGCAAGGTGCTGGTCACCAGCGGCTACCACGAGGTGCTGGCCTGGAATCCCGAGGACGGCAGGCTGCGTGCCCGTGTCGGCGACCTGCCCGAGCGCATTCTCGGGCTCAGTTTCGTCGCCGGCGGGCCGCTGCTGGCCGTGGCCGGCGGGTCGCCCGGCCGATCCGGCGAGGTCTGGCTGGTCGACCTCGGCAGGGCGGGCGAACGCCGCCGTCTCGCCAGCCTGCGCGACTGCGCGCTCTGCGCGGTGACGACACCGGATGGCAAGTTCCTGGTCACCGGCGGGGCCGACAACCGGGTGCGCGGCTTTGCCCTGCCCGAGGGCCGGCCGCTCTGGAATGTCGAGGCGCATGCCGACTGGGTTCTGGCCCTGGCCGTCAGTCCTGATGGCCGGCACGTCGCCACCGCCAGCCGCGACCGCACGGCCAAGGTGCTCGAGACGGCGTCTGGCAGCGTGGAAGGCACCTTCACCGGTCACAGCGTGCCTGTGCTCAGCGTCGCTTTCAGTCCGGACAGCCGCGAGCTGATCTCCGGTGGCAGCGACGGTGAATTGCGTCGCTGGGAACTCAGCGGCGCCGCAAAGAAGGACGGCAGCCTGCGTCCGGCCGGCCGTTCCGAGACGCTCGCGCTCGGGTTTCTCGATGCCGGTACGGCTGTGGCGGCCGCGGCCGACGGCGGGCTGCGTCGCCTCGACCTGAAAACCCGTGCCGTCACCGACACGCTCACGACCCACGGCGACCGCCTCACGGCCCTGCTGCTGCGTCCGCACAAGCAGGGTGTCCTCGCTGTCAGTGCCAGTCACGACGGCGAGGTCCGCCTCACCGACAGCACCGCTGCCGAGCGGCGCCGCTGGTCGGCCAGTCCCGGTTGGGAAACGGCGCCGGCGCAGCGCCCAGAGGCTGGCCAGAAGCAGTAAGGCCGGTCGCGAGGGCTCCGGCACGATGGCGAGGCTGCCGCTGGCACTGAACGCCGACAGGTCCCACTGCCAACCCGGGCCGAAGCCCGCGGTCGGCAGGTCGAGCAAACCGGGATCCAGCCCGGCGATGCCGTTGCCGGAGACGGCCGACCAGTCGAGCAGGTCGAAGGCGGTGAATAACGCCGGTGTCGCCCCGGCCGCCCAGCTGACGCGCAGGCTGCCGGCCGCCAGGGCCGAGAGATCGAGCCGGCCGTTGCCGGCCGAGGCGAAAACGAGGCGGTCGCTGAGGCCGCCCGCGCCCAGTTCAAAGCTCAGATCGGCGTCGGCAGTGAAGACGGCGTCGCCGAGTTCGGGTGCCAGAGTGAGCGTGCCGAGCCCGTCATTCTCGCCGGGCAGACCGGGGGCAAGCGTGCCGGCCAGCGTCAACGCCGCGCTGCCGGTGGGGGCGAGTCGGCCGCTGCCGCCAAGTCCGGCGCCGGCGGCCAGATGGAAAAAGCCGGTGCCCGTGGCCGAGCCGCTGCTGTTGCCGAGCCGCAGGGTACCGGTCTGCACCGTCGTGCCGCCGCTGTAGGTGCTGGCGCCGTCCAGTCGCACCGTGCCGGCGCCGTCCACCGTCAGGCCGTGGCCACCCGTGATCGGTACCTGCAGGTGCAGCAGGGCCCCGGTCGAGGTCTCGAAGCGGTTGTCGGCCCCCAGGGCCAGGGTCAGGCCGCCGTTGGCACCGCGAAAGACGACCTCCGTGCTGGTGTTGGCCAGGGTCAGGCCCTCGTGCAGCGTCAGGGTGCGCGCCGTGCTGCCGCCGCTGCCGTTGGCATCCACCTGCAGCAGGGCCGGCAGGCCGTCGAGCGCTCCGTCAAAGGTGATTCGACCGGCCGTGCGGTGGCTGCCAAGGCTCATCTGCGCCAGCAGCGTGGCTCCACCGTTGCGGCTTTGGAAAAGCAGCTGGGTCGCCGCCGCCTGTGCCGGCAACTGGTCGCCCTGCCAGTTGGCGGCACTGTTCCAAGACGTGCCCAGGCCGCTGGCACCGCCATCCCAGACGCTGGCCGGGCTGGTCGCGAGGCCGAGCAGGACGAGGCCGCCACCGAGACAACAGGCCTGCCGGAACCGCGCCGGCGGGCAGGGGAAAGGGGGACCAGGCTGCATGGTGCTCCGCGAATTCCGCAGAACATTCCAGCAATTTACCTAAAATGAAAGCTTTATTTTCCAGGGACTCCCGGTTCTGGGCGAGTTTTCGCGCTCCAAGCGGCTGGAAGAAAGTCGCTCAACGCGGCCGCCAGGGCCTCGGCGAAACGCTGGCGGTTGGCTTCGGTGTCGCGCAGGCGCGGCCGGTTGGCCTCGATCTGCACCCCGGCCACGCCGCGGGCGGCGTTGCAGTGGCGGACCAGGGTGTAGCCGCCGCGGAAGTAGGGCAGGGTCGGCACCGGCAGTCGGGGACTGGGCGTGGCCGGAAAGCCATGGCTTTCCAAGAGGGCGCCGAGGCTGCTCGGTCCACGCAGGAACTCGCTGTAGGGCAGGGAAGAGCGCCGCGCCAGCAGCTCGGCACTGCCGCGGGCGGCGAACGCCGTCGCATTGAGCACGGCTTCCGGTTGGGCGAGGTCGGTGGCGTTGTGCAGCCAGCCGAGTTCGACCTGGGCCTGGGGATGGCTGTGGCCGTGCAGATCGATGAGGAAGGCCCAGCCGTGGCGGTCGACGGCGGCGCGGCAGGCCTGCTCGATGAAGCCGTGGTGCTCCTGCCAGGCCTGCGCGGCCGCCGCGCTGCCCTGGGCGGCCTCGTCGAGTTCGCGGTTGGCGTCGAGCTTGGCGCGGTGCAGGTGGCAGATCACCAAATGCGGGCGCGCGCCGCGGCGCGCGGCAACGGCTTCAGCCACGGCCCGTGCCAGCTCCTGGGTGTTGGCATCCATGGTCAGCACGCCCTCACGGCGGTCGGGCAGGTCGGCGGGTTTTTCGCGACCGCCGTGCGGGGCGGTGAGGATGAGTGGCAATGCCCCCGGCTGGTACTCGATGAAGCGCCGCTGGCCGAACCGGGGCTCCGCAGCCGCCTCCTGCGCGCGCGCGGCGGGCAGGGCCCCGAGCAGCAGGGCGAGCAGGGTCAGCGCTTTCACGGTGTGACGGGGGCCGCTTCCGGAAGCTTGCCGGCGGCCCAGAGGATGCCGCGCGGGATGAGGTGCTCGAGGCCCGGGGTGTTTTCCGGGTGCGGGCTGGAGACAAAGACGCGGCCGCGACCGAAGGAGGCGGCGGCCTGGGCGGGCGAGTCGACCATGACCCCGACGGGCGTGCCGTTCTTGGCCACCTCGGTGCGGAACAGGGCGAGCGGTTTGTAGGCCGGCAGGTCGGCGCGGTCGCCGGGCTTGAGGATGGGGCCGTTGTTGTAGCGGACGAGGAAGACGCCGTCAACGGGGCCGAGGATGGGTTTGCCATCGACAGTCACCTCCATCTCGACAAAACCGCTGCCGCGCATCCACTTGCTGGAAACGGTGGAGGCATTGAGGATGCCCAAGCCCCAGGAGAAGTTGGAGCAGGCCAGGTAGGCCCCGGCGCAGATGCCGACGTAGCCGCCACCGTTGCGGACAAACTCGCGCACGCGTTCCCGGCCTTGATCGCCGAGGCTCTTGGCCTGGGCGCTGCCGCTGCCGCCGGAGAAGATGACGACGTCGTAGCCCTGCAGCGCGCCGGCGGCGATCTGCTCGGGCTTGAGGCGGTCGAGGGTCGCCCCGGTCAGCCCTTCGACACGGGCGCAGACGTTGGCGATGCCGCTCTCCGGCGCACCGGTGCCTTCAAAGATGGCGACCCGCACCGGCGACGGCTGCACTGGCGGTGCGATGATCGTGCGATGGCCGTTGAGGTCCGGCGGGATCACCAAGGGCTTCGGTGCCGCCTTGGCCGGGGCCTTCGGCGCGGGTGCCGCGGCGGGTTCGGCCGCGTGGGCGGCAAGGCTGCAGGCGAGCAGGACGGACAGGAGACGGCTCATGCAGCGGCATAACTGCCGGGACCGGCGCATTCCTTCAAGGGCGGGCTCAAAAAAGTCACTCCAGGCGGACATCGCCGCAGAGGCTGACCCGCAGGCCGAGTTCCGCCATCGCCGCGGCCTTGATGCGCGCGGCACGGTGCGCCTGCTTTTCGTTCGGGCAGTACACGACCTGGATGTGGTTCGACTTGTGGCGCGCCATCATCTGGTCGCGCGTCACGCCCTTGAGCATGGCATGCAGGATCGGCCACTGCGGGGTGGTCTCGCGCCAGCGCGCCTCGGTCTCCTTCTCGGGCAGGCGCAGGGCTTCGGCGACACCGATGTCACAGCAGAGCACGCCGTCCATGACAAAGACGCGGCTCCAGACGAGGTGGCCGGGCTTGCTGACGCCCTTGAGCGTGCCGCCGCCGAGGCGGAAGTACATCGACGGCTGGCGCTCGCTGCTTGCGCCCTTCCAGCCGCCGACAAAGTGCGCGGGCGGCGCGGCGCCGCTGATCAGCAGCACCCAGACGTAGTCCTTGCCGAATTTTTTCCCCCAGCGCAGGTCGTGCAGGGTGTTCTCCGGAGCGAAACCGAGCTCGCGCCAGAGCCGGTAGGTCACCAGGCCGTCGAGGCCGGCGCATTCGTCGACCTCGTTGAAGTGCGGCAGGGCCTCGCCCTCGAACAGCACACGCCGGCCGTCGGCACTGCGCACCGGTGGCCGGTCGGCATTGTTGAGCGTGCCCTCGACGAGGTCGCTCGCCGGCGTCAGGTCCTTCAAGCCCTGCTGGTACTGGATGCCGATGGCATCGCAGCCGAACTCATCGGCGAGACGCACGGCGGCAATGTACATCTTGCACTGCTCCAGCACCTGGGCCTCGGTCAAGTCGGTGGTCTCATCCTGGCCAAGCTCGAAGTGCAGGCCCTTTTTGCGGTACCAGGCATGGACGGCGCGCGCATCCTCGTCGCTCACCTCGCGCATGGCGGCATAGAGGGTCGACTGGCTCAGCCGCTCCTTGAAGCAGCCGGTCGGGTGCAGCAGGTGGTCGGGCACGATGGCGTTGAACATGCCCATGCAGCCCTCGTCAAAGACGCCGAGGATCGCCTTGGCCGAGCGGAACCTGCGGCCAAAGTCGCGCCCGAGCCGCTCGTCCTCGGCGGGCAGGCGCACGAGATCGAGGTCGCGCACGTGCGACTGGTCATGGCGCACGCGGCCGGTGCTCAGCCACTCGCGCAGGCCGTTTTTGAAGAAGGTATCGGTGAAGGTCTCGCTCCACAGCGTCGAGTACTGGACACCGGCCTTGGTGAGCGAGGCGTTGAGGTTGAGCAGGCCGACCAGGCCCGGCCACTGGCCGCTCCAGTTGGCGACCGTGAGGATCGGGCCGCGGTGGGTGGTCAGGCCGGCGAGCACGTGGTGGGAGTACTGCCAGACCGCCTCGGCGACGATGAGCGGCGCCTCGGGATCGATGCCGCGAAAGACCTCGATGCCCTCGCGCTGGCTGGCGATGAAGCCGTGCTTCTTCTTCGCGTCGTAGGGATGCGCGCGGCGGATTTCCCAGCCCTCCGCCTTGAGCGCCTTGGCGAGCGCGTCTTCCATGGCCTTCTGGGCGGGCCAGCAGGTCTGGTTGGCGGCCGGGCGCAGGTCGCCGCTGGCGATGAGGAGAACGGTTCGGACAGTTCGGGTTGAGGCAGGCATGAGAGTGGAGGCTTTCATTGTGCAGGGCGGCCGCGCACACGGCAAGGCCCCCGGCATGCCCGGACTTGCATCTGTCATGAAGATTCTTGACTTCGCGCGCGTACTCTCCGGCCCCCCTTTGACATGGCGTGGATGGCGGGGCAGTGGAACGCATGAAGGCATTGAAACAACTCCTGGCCGCGGCCCTGGTGCTGGCCGTACTGGCGTCCGCCGGACTGTTCCTGCGCCGCTCGCTCGACAGTCGCAAGGCCGGGGCGGAGAAGCGCGCCGCACCGGCCGCCGGGCGCGTCGTCGTCCACGAGGTCAAGGAGGATGACTTCGTCGAGCAGGTCGAGGTGGTCGGCACGGTCCGTTCGTTTGAGTCGATCGACGTCTCCGCCCGTGTCACCGAGGTCGTCGAGAAGATCGAGTTCACCGACGGCCAGAGCGTTGAGAAGGGCCAGCCGCTGGTCAAGCTGTCTTCGGCCGAGGACGAGGCGCGCCTGGCCGCCGCGCGCGCCCAGCTCGCCGAACACGAGCGCGAGCTCGCCCGCCTGCGCCAGCTCGCCGCCGATGGCGCGGTGTCGTCGGTCCTCGTCGAGGAGCGCGAGACGCTCGCCGAGGTCGCCCACCGCCAGATCCAGGAGGTCGAGGCGCGCCTGGCCGACCGCCTCATCACCGCGCCCTTCCGCGGCGTGCTCGGCCTGCGCAACATCAGCGCCGGCACCCTCATCTCGCCGGGCACGGTCATCGCCACGCTTGACCAGATCGACCGGGTGCGGCTCGACTTTGCCGTGCCCGAGGTCTTCATCGCCGAGCTCGAGGTGGGGCGCACCGTGCAGGCGCGCAGCGCGGCCTACCCCGGGCGCGTCTTTGAGGCGCGCGTCGCCCAGATCAGCTCGCGCGTCGATCCCGCCACGCGCGCCGTCGTCGTGCGCGCCGACATCGACAACGCCGACCACGCCCTGCGCCCCGGCATGCTGCTCACCGCCACGCTCAGCCGCGCTCCGCGCCGCGCTCCGTCGGTGCCCGAACGCGCGCTGGCACCGGTGTACCGCCAGGTCTATGTCTTTGTCGTCACCGGCAGGGAAGGCGCCCAACGCGTCGAACGCCGCGCCGTCGAGACCGGCCTGCGCAAGCCCGGCTTCGTCGAGGTGACCGCCGGCTTGAAGGTCGGCGAAACCGTTGTCACCGACGGCTACATGGGCCTGGCCGACGGCAGCCCGGTCGAGATCACCGGTCGCTTCCGTGCGGCGGCGCCGGCCTACAATCCGCGGACGAACTGAGCGCGCATGTTTCTGTCCGACGTCTCCATCCGCCGGCCCGTGCTCGCCACGGTCGCCAACCTGCTGCTGATGGCCTTTGGCATCGTCGCCTACACGCGCATGCAGGTGCGCGAATACCCGGACATTGAGCCGCCGATCATCTCCATTGAGACGGTGTATCCCGGCGCTGCCGCGGCCGTCGTCGAGCGCCGCGTCACCCAGCTCATCGAGGACCGCATCAGCGGCGTCGAGGGCATCGAGAACATCGATTCGATCAGCACCGACGGCCAGTCGCAGATCACCGTCGAGTTCTCCCTCGATCGCGACATCGACAACGCCGCCAGCGACGTGCGCGAGGCGGTGTCGAGCCTGCTCGACGACCTGCCCGACGAGGTGCGGCCGCCGGAGATCACCAAGCAGGACGCGGTCACCGAGGTGCTCATGTGGCTCAACCTCACGAGTCCCGACCTGTCGCCGGTCGAGCTGGCCGACTACGCCGAGCGGTACCTCGTCGACCGCTTTTCGCAGCTGCCCGGCGTGGCGCGCGTGCGCCTGAGCGGCGCCACCCGCTACGCCATGCGCCTGTGGATCGACCGCGAGGCGCTGGTCGCCCGCGGCCTGACGGTGGTTGATGTCGAGGACGCCCTGCGCCGCCAGAATGTCGAGCTGCCGGCCGGCGCCGTGCAGGCGCGCGACCGCACGATCACCGTCCGCCTGCGCCGCGAGTTCACCACGGTCGAGGAGTTTCGCAGCCTCGTGCTCAAGCGTGGTGACGACGGCTACCAGGTCCGCCTGGGAGAGGTGGCGCGGGTGGAGCTCGGCGCCGAGGACGCCCGCCGCCGTTTCCACGGCAATGGCGTGCCGATGGTGGCCCTTGGCATCGTCAAGCAGTCGCGCGCCAACACGCTCGACGTCGCCCGCGCCGCCAAGGCCGAGGCGTTGCGCCTGGCGCCGATCCTGCCCGAAGGCATCAAGCTCGAACAGAGCTACGACACCTCGCAGTTCATCGAGGCCTCGCTCGCCGAGGTCTTCAGCACCCTCGTCATCGCGGTCCTGCTCGTCGTGCTGGTCATCTACCTCTTCCTCGGCACCGCCCGCGCCACCCTCGTGCCGGCGGTGGCCGTGCCGGTCTCGGTGGTCGCCACCTGCATCGTCCTGTACTTCCTCGGTTTCTCGGTCAACGTCCTCACCCTGCTCGCCATCGTGCTCGCCATTGGCCTGGTCGTCGATGACGCCATCGTCGTTTTGGAAAACATCCACCGCCGCATCGAGGAGGGTGAGAGCCCTCTGGTGGCTTCGTACTTGGGCTCCCGCCAGGTCGGTTTCGCGGTGGTTGCCACCACGCTGGTGCTGGTCGCGGTCTTTGTGCCGATCAGCTTTCTCGAGGGCGATGCCGGCAAGCTGTTCGCCGAATTCTCGGTCACCCTCGCCGTTTCCGTCAGCTTCTCCAGCTTTGTCGCCCTGACCCTCTGCCCGATGATCGCCTCGAAGCTGCTGCGCCCGGCCGGTCGCGGCAACCTGCTGACGCGCGCGGTCGATGCCCTGTTCCGCCTGCTGCAGAACGGCTACCGCCGCCTGCTCACCGCCACCCTCGGGTACACGCTGCCCGCCTTCCTCGCCGTCGTCGGCAGCGCCGCGCTCAGCTACGGGCTGCTGCGCGAGCTGCCCTCGGAATTCACCCCGCGCGAGGACCGCGGCTCCTTCTTCGTGGTCTCCTCCGCGCCCCAGGGAGCCTCCTACGGCTACAGCATGGAGGTCTTTGCCGAACTGGAGAAGCGCCTCATGTACCTCGTCGACAACGGCGAGGCCCAGCGCCTGCTCGTGCGCGCGCCGCGCTCGTTCGGCAACAACGCCGACTTCAACGAGGTCATCACCATCATCAACCTCAACGACCACGGCACCCGCCGCTCGGCCTGGGAGATCATGGAGGAGGTGCGCGCCAAGGTCGCCGACCTGCGCGGCGTGCAGAACTTCATCATCATGCGCCAGGGCCTCAGCCGTGGTCTCAGCAAGCCGCTGCAGTTCGTCCTCGGCGGCCCCACCTATGAGGAGCTGGCGCGCTGGCGCGACATCCTGCTCGAGAAGGCCGCCGCCAACCCCAACCTCGTCGGCCTCGACTACGACTACAAGGAAACCAAACCCCAGCTCGAGGTCGCCATCGACCGCGCCCGCGCCGCCGACCTCGGCGTCTCCATCGCCAACATCGGCCGCACGCTGGAGAGCCTGCTCGGTTTCCGCCGCGTCACCACCTACGTCGACAACGGCGAGGAGTACGACGTCATCCTCGAGGGCGACTACGAGGGCAAGCGCCTGCCCGGCGACCTGCAGGGCATCTACGTGCGCTCCGAGACCACCGGCGAGCTCGTCCCGCTCGCCAACCTGGTCAGCCTCACGGAATTTGCCGATTCCGGCGCGCTCAACCGCTACAACCGCCTGCGTGCCATCACCTTCGACGCCGGTCTCGCCCCCGGCTACAGCCTGTCGGAGGCGGTCGCCTTCATGGAAAATCTCGTGCGCGAGCACCTGCCGCAGGACGCGGTCATCGGCTACAAGGGCGACGCCCTCAAGCTGCGCGAAACCAGCGGCAGCGTGCTCTTTGTCTTTGGCCTCGCCATCCTGGTCGTCTTCCTCGTTCTGGCCGCCCAGTTCGAAAGCTTCGTCCATCCCTTCACGATCATGCTGACGGTGCCGGTCGCCATCGGCGGCGGCCTGCTCGGCCTGCTGCTGACCGACCAGAACCAGAGCCTGTTCAGCCAGGTCGGCCTGATCATGCTGGTCGGTCTCGCCGCCAAAAACGGCATCCTTATCGTCGAATTCATCAACCAACTGCGCGACGAGGGCATGGCCTATGACGAGGCCATCGTCGAGGCCTCGGTGCTGCGCCTGCGGCCCGTGCTGATGACCACCCTGACGACGGTCATGGGCTCGCTGCCACTCGTCTTCGGCACCGGCGCCGGCGCCGAAACCCGCCTCGTGGTCGGTGTCGTCATCCTGTACGGGGTCGCCCTCTCCGCCGTCTTCACCCTGCTCGTCGTGCCGCTCGCCTACCGCGCGGTGTCACGCCGCACCGGCAGCCCCGGCGACACCTCGCGGCGGGTTGATGCTGCGCTGGAGGGGATGGATGAGGGATGAGGGGGGCAGTTTCCCCTTTCCCGGCCGGGGCGCGGGGATGTAGGCTGACTGGGCGCGCGCCTGCGGCTGCGCCATGGCCCGTCATGCTGACACGCCCGGAGTTTCATCGGAAGGTGTCGCCTCACCCCTGCCAATATGAAAGCCACTCCCGCCCTCCCCCAGCTCCGCGACCGCCTGTTCCTCACCGATGGCGGCATGGAAACCACGCTCGTCTTCCACGAAGGCCGCGACCTGCCCGAGTTCGCCGCCTTCGTCCTGCTTCAGGACGAGGCCGGGCGCGACTGGTTGCGCCGCTACTACCGGCATTACGCCGGCATTGCTGGCAGCGACGGCTTTGGGTTTGTGCTCGAAACGCCGACCTGGCGCGCCAGTGCCGACTGGGGCCGCAAGCTCGGGTTTGATGCCCGTGCCCTGGCCAACTTCAACCGCGAAGCCATCGGCCTGCTCCACGACCTGCGCGAGGAACTCGAAACGCCCGACCTGCCCATGGTGCTCAGCGGCAATCTCGGTCCGCGCGGCGACGGCTATCGCCCCACCTCCGCCATGACGGCCGCCGAGGCAGCGCGCTACCACGGCGAGCAGATCCGTGCTTTGCGCGATGCCGGCGCCGATTACGTCAGCGCCTTCACCCTCAACGATGTCGAGGAGGCGCAGGGGGTCGCCGACGCTGCGGCGGCGTTGAAGGTTCCGTCGGTGATCTCCTTCACCGTCGAGACCGACGGTCGTCTGCCCTCCGGCCTGGGCTTGCGCGAGGCGGTGGAACGGGTCGATCAGCGTGCCGAGCAACCGCCGGCCTACTACATGGTCAACTGCGCCCACCCCGAGCACCTGCATTCCGCCCTCGCCGAGGAAGGTCCCTGGCTGTCGCGCCTGCGCGGCCTGCGCGTCAACGCCTCGCGGCGCAGCCATGCCGAGCTCGACAACAGCACCGAGCTTGATGCCGGCCATCCCGAAGAGCTTGGCGATGACTGCATCGCCCTCGCCCGGCGGTTGCCGGCTGTGAACGTGCTTGGCGGCTGCTGCGGCACCGACGCCCGTCACGTGGAAGCCATGGCGCGGGCCTGGCGGACGGGGAGCAAGTAGGAGTTGGGAGTTGCCGCCAAGAGCGCCCAAGGGGGGCGTGTGACTCTTTGTGTTCCTTGCGATCTTTGGCGGCAGGAAGTGGCTGCCAGCCGGTCCAAAAGCCGGTGCCTTCAGAACTTCTCGGGGCGCAGGACGCGCACCTCGCTGGCGTAGGCGACCATGGCGTAGTCCTGGAAGAACTCGGCCTGCAGGCGCGCGAGCGCGGCCTCGGCGACGGCGGGTCGCACGATGGCCTCGATCTGGACGTTGCCGCTTTCGGCGAGGTCGGCGCTGCGATCGCCCTGATGGCCGCTGCCGCGCACGTCGAATGCCGTGTGCCCGTGTGCGCCGCAATCGCGCAGCACCTCGACAACGCGGTCCTCCAGCACGGCTTCGCAGATGACGGTGAGCAGGGTCATGGGATGCAGGTTCATGGGGAATCAGGCGTGCAGGTGTTGGGCGAGTTCGAAGAACAGCGGGATGCCGACGGTGATGTTGAAAGGAAAGGTGATCGCCAGCGCCGCGGTCAGCGAGTAGGTCGGGTTGGCGTCAGGCAGGGAGAGGCGCACCGCCGCCGGCGCGGCGATGTAACTGGCGCTGCCGGCGAGCACGCCAAGCAGGGTGGCGCCGCCCGCGCTCAGCCCGACCCAGTTGCCGAGCAGCACGCCGAGACCTCCCTGAATCACCGGGGCGGTGACACCAAAGATCAGCAGGAAGAGCCCGACTTTTTTCAAGTCACCGAGCCGCCTGCCGGCCACCAGGCCCATTTCCAGCAGGAAGAGCGCGAGCACGCCCTGGAAGGGGGTGACAAAGAAGCCCTCGACCGAGGCCATGCCGCGCTGGCCGCTGAGGGCACCGATGACCATCGCGCCGATGAGCAGCAGCACGCCCTTGCCAAGCACCGCGTCGCGCACGGCGTGACGCAGGCCGGCATCGGCCAGCGAGAACCTGCCGCCGCCGAGCGCTCCCTTGCCGAGCAGGACCCCGACGATGATCGCGGGTGACTCCATGACCGCCAGGAAGGCCGAGGCGTAGCTCTCGTAGGGCTGGTGGATGCTTTTGAGAAAGTTCGTGGCGGCGATGAAGGTCACGGCGCTGACACTGCCGTAGTGGGCGGCGACGGCTCCGGCATCGGCGACACTGAACCGGCCCAGCCTGCGCAGCGCCGGGTAGGTCCAAAGCGGGATCAGCCCGCCGAGCCCCATCGCCGCCAGGGCCGGCCGCCAGACGGCCCCGAGCCCCGCCTCGTGAATCGCCACCCCGCCCTTGAAGCCGATGGCGGTGAGCAGGTAGATCGTCAGCGTCGTGTACAGCGACTCGGGAAACTTCAGGTCGCTCTTGGCGACCGCGGCAAACACACCGAGGACGAAAAACAGGACGGCGGGGCTGAGAAGATTGGACAGGATGGCATCGGCAAAATCCATGACGGCCTTTTCTGGCCTGGCAAGGTCGTTCGCTCCAATCGATGTTTGTTCAAAAATCGTTCGCTTTGATGAATGAAATAGAGGCGTGTTCGCTCCATGCAGTGGGTGGAAGGTGAGCGCTTGCGCTTCGAGCGTGGCCATGTTCGCCGCATGCGCAGTGCGTTTTCTTGCCTCGTTATCTTGCCTGGCAGCCCATTCCGTTGCAGGAGTGCGGCGTGACGGCCCCCTTGATCCTGCTGATCCTGGTCCTGTTGAGTCTGGGCGCTGGCCTGCTGCAGCGGCGTCGCCCCGGGTGGGCGCCGTGGCTGCTGGCGGCGGGGCCGGCGGCAGGGGCGCTCTGGCTGCTGTTGGAGATGCCTGGGGTGGCCCGGGGCGAATTGCCCGCCTGGTCGGTCCCTTGGGTGCCGGGGCTGGGGTTGGACTTCGCCTTCCGCCTCGACGGCCTCGGGCTCCTGCTCGGTCTGCTGGTCTGCGGCATCGGCTTTTTCATTGTGCTCTATGGCTCCGCCTACTTTGAGGATGAGCCGGTGGCGCGCGGCCGGTTCTTCACCCTGATCCTGGCCTTCATGGCGGCCATGCTCGGCCTGGCGCTGGCCGACGACCTGCTGCTGTTCTTCGTGTTCTGGGAGCTGACCAGCCTGACCTCGTTTCTGCTCATCGGCTTCAAGCACAAGGAGGCCGCCGCGCGCGAGGCGGCGCAGCAGGCCCTGCTGCTCACCGCGGGGGGCGGCATGGCCCTGCTCGCCGGGTTGATCCTGCTCGGCGAGGCGGCCGGCACCCTGCGCTTGTCCGAACTGACGGCCCAGGCCGACGCGGTGCGGGCGCATGCGCACTACCCCTGGATCCTGGGGCTGGTCTTCCTCGGCGCGGCGACCAAGAGCGCGCAGTGGCCCTTTCATTTCTGGCTGCCGGGAGCGATGGCGGCTCCGACCCCGGCGAGCGCCTACCTGCATTCGGCGACCATGGTCAAGGCGGGTGTGTTTTTGCTGGCGCGGCTGTTTCCGGTGCTCGGCGGCACGGAGCTCTGGCATCAGCTGCTGGGGCTGACCGGCGCGGTGACGATGGTGGTCAGCTCGGTGCTGGCGCTCGGCCAGCGCGACTTGAAGCGCCTGCTCGCCTACACGACCGTCAGTGCGCTCGGCACCCTGGTCATGCTGCTCGGCATCGGCGATCCGCTGTCGCTGCAGGCCGCGGTGGTGTTCCTGCTCGTGCACGCCTTCTACAAGGGGGCGCTGTTCATGGTGGCTGGGGCGGTGGATCATGCGACCGGCACGCGCGACATCAACCTGCTGCAGGGCTTGCGCCGCTGGATGCCGTGGACGGCGGCCGGCGCGGTGCTGGCGGCTTTTTCGATGTCGGGCATCCCGCCCTTCCTCGGCTTCATTTCCAAGGAACTGCTCTACGAGGCCAAGGTCAGCGTGCCGGACCTGCGCACGCCGCTGCTGCTGGCGGCGGTGTTCACCAACATGGCGACGGTGAAGGTCGCCTTCAGCGTCGGCTTGTCGCCCTTCCATGGCGAGCCGCCGCCGGCGCTGGCGCACGCGCATGACGCCGGCCTGCGCATGCGCCTGGGGTTCCTGGTGCTGGGCCTGCTCAGCCTGCTCTGCGGTCTGGCGCCGCAGACGGTCAACAGCCTGCTGCTGGCGCCGGCGCTGCGCTGCCTGGATCCGCACGCCGAGGCCCTGACCCTGAAACTCTGGCATGGGTTCAATCCGGTATTGGGTCTGAGTGCATTGACCGTCGCCGGCGGGTTTGGCCTGTGCCTGGTGCGGCGCCCCTTTCAGCGCCTGCGCGAACGCGGCGCCGGTCTGGCGCGCCTGGGGCCCGGCGCGTTGTATGAGCGCGGCTGGAAGGGACTGCTCGGGCTGGCCGATGGCATCCAGCGCGGGATTCAGAACGGTCATCTGCGCCATTACCTGCGCGTGCTGTTCGGCGTGGCGGCCGCTCTGCTGCTGCTGCGCGTGCTGCCGGTCCTGACCGGGCTGGAGCGGCAGAGTGAACTGGCGCCGCGCGGGTTTGAAAGCCTGGTGGTGGCGACGATGGCGCTGGCCGGTCTGGTGGCGGCGTGGACGCATTCGCGCATCACCGCCCTGCTTGGCCTGAGCTGGGTGGGGTTGGGCATGACCTATCTGTTTGTCGACTTCGGCGCGCCGGACCTGGCGCTGACCCTGATCCTGGTTGAGGCGTTGACCGTGGTGCTGTTTGCCGTCGTCATCACCCGGCTGCCGCCGATCCGTCCGCGCGATGCCCTGGGCGGGCGCCTGCGTGACGCCGGGCTGGCGCTGATGGCGGGCACGGCGGTTGGCGTCGTGGTTTGGAAGGCGGCGCATGTGCGGCTGCATGAGAGCATCGCTCCGGAGTTCATGGCGCGCAGCCTGGTCGAGGCGCACGGCCGCAACGTCGTCAACGTCATCCTGGTCGACTTCCGTGCGTTGGACACCCTGGGTGAAATTGTCGTGCTGGGCGTGGCGGCCCTGGGGATTTACGCGCTGGTGCGCATGCGGCCGGCGGCCGAGGACGGCCTCGACAACGTTGATCGAAAGGAGGGGGCGCCGTGACCAGCCGCATCCTGCGTCTGGCCGCCCGCGTGCTGTCGCCGCTGCTGGCGGTGCTGGCCGTGCTGCTCATGCTGCGCGGTCACAATGATCCCGGGGGCGGCTTCATCGGTGGCCTGGTCCTGGCCATGGCCCTGCTGCTGCCGGCCTTTGTCGAGCAGGCGACGCCGCGCCTCAATCTCTGGGTCGATCCCCAGCAGCTCATCGGTCTGGGCTGGCTGCTCGCCCTGCTGTCCGCCGTTGCCGGCCCGCTGGCGGGCGGCGATTTTTTTCAGGCCCTGTGGGGCGGCTCGATTGGGCTGCCGGTGATCGGCAAGCTCAAGTTCGGCACGCCGCTGCTGTTCGACACCGGCGTCTTTCTCACGGTCGCCGGCGTGACCCTCAAGATCGCCTCGCTGTTCATGCAGGCCGCCGGGCGCGACCGCTCTTAAAAGGCCGATTCGCCGCATCGTCGCTTGTCGCGCGAGCGGCGCCTGCTAGCGTGAATGGCGATGGAAACCCTGCTGTCCATTCTCACCGGGTTGCTGTTCGCCCTCGGCGTGTACCTGCTGCTGCGCCGCAGTTTGGTGCAGGTGTTGCTGGGCATCATGTTTCTCAGCCATGCGGCCAACCTTGTCATCTTTGTCAGTGGTGGTTTGCGCCGTGATCGCGCGCCGATCCTCGGGGCTGATGGCGCGGTGCCCGCGGCCGGGTACGCCGATCCGCTGCCGCAGGCGCTGATCCTGACCGCCATTGTCATTGGCTTTGGCCTGCTCGCCTTCGCCCTGGCCCTGGTCATGCGCGCGCAGACGCGCCTGGGTACGGATGACGTTGAAGAACTGCAGCAGGAGGAATCGGCATGACGGCGGCGGTGGTCGCCCCCATCCTTCTGCCGTTTTTCGGTGCCGCCCTGCAGGCGCTGGCGGGGCGGCGTCATTACCGCCTGCACCGGGTGGTGACGCTGTTCGCCACGGCCGGCCTGTGCGTGGCCGGCGCGGGGCTGATCACCGGCACGGCCACTGGCGGTCTGCGTGTGGTGCAGGCCGGCGGCTGGGGTTTCCCGATCGGCATCAGTCTGGTGGCCGATCCGCTCAGCGCGCTCATGGTGGCCGTCTGCGCCCTGGTCGGTTTCGCCGGCGCGCTCTGGCTGGCCGGCGAGCGCAGCGAGCCGCTGGAGGCGCGCGGCTTGCACCCGCTGCTGCTCATCCTGCTCGGCGGCGTGAACGGCGCCTTCCTGACCGGTGATGCCTTCAATCTCTACGTCTGGTTCGAGGTGATGCTCATGGCCTCCTTCGTGTTGCTCGGCCTGTGCGGCGGGCGAGCGGCGGTGGAGGCCTCGGTCAAGTACGTCGTCATCAACCTCGCCGCCTCGGTGCTGTTCCTCATCGCCCTCGGCCTGCTGTACGGCAAGGCGGGCACCCTGGCTTTTGCCGACCTGCACCTGAAGCTCGGCACGCCGGCCGCGGCGGCCGGCACCCAGGGGGCGGCGGTGCTCATGCTGGTGGCCTTTGGCATCAAGGCCGGCGTTTTCCCGCTCTTCATGTGGCTGCCGGCCTCCTATCCCGCGCTGCCGCCGGCGTTGGGCGCGGTGTTTGCCGGGCTGCTCACCAAGGTCGGGGTGTACTCGATGCTGCGCGTCTTCAGCCTGGTCTTCCCCGTGCATGCCGGCTGGATGCAGCCGCTGCTCTGGTGGACGGCGGTGCTGACCATGCTGGTCGGCGTCTTTGGCGCCGCCTCGCAGACGGAGATTCGCCGCGTGCTGTCCTTCCACATCGTCAGCCAGATCGGCTACATGGTCGCCGGTCTCGCCCTCGGCACGCGCGCGGCGCTGGCGGCGACGGTCTTCTACATCGTTCATCACATCGTCGTGAAGGCGAACCTGTTCTTCCTCGGCGGCGTCATCGCCGCGCGCTGCGGCTCGACCGCGCTGGCGCGCTGCGGCGGCCTGTATGCGGCCGCGCCCTGGTTCGCCCTGCTCTTCCTCATCCCGGCCATGTCGCTCGGCGGCATCCCGCCGCTCTCGGGTTTCTGGGCCAAGTTCACCCTGCTGCGCGAGGCGCTCAGACTGGGCGAAGGCTGGCTGGTGCTGGCGGCTCTCTTCACCGGGCTGCTGACGCTCTACTCGATGACCAAGATCTGGAAGCAGGCCTTTTGGAAGATCGCGCCGGACGATGCGCCCGCGCCCCTGCCCTGGCCGCGCGCCGGTCTTGCCGCCTGCCTGCTGCTGGCCGCCGCCACCGTGGGACTGTCGCTGCACCCCCAGCCGCTGCTCGATTTCGCCGGCCACGCCGCCGATGTGTTGGTGACCCCCGGCCGCTACGTGGAAGCCGTTCGCCAGGGAGGTGCGCCATGATCCTGCTGCGCCTGCCGCTCTTCCTGCTGCGCTACGCCGGCGAGGTCGTGCGCTCGAGCCTGCAGGTTGCCCGCGATGTGCTGTCGCCGCGCCCGCGCATCGATCCGGCCTTCGTGCGCGTGCCGCTGCGCCCCTGCAGCGAGCTGAAGCTGCTGCTGCTCTCCAACCTCATCACCTTCACCCCGGGCACTGTTTTCGTCGATGTCGCCGACGACGGTGGCTCCTGCGTCATCCACAGCCTGTATGGCGGCGACACCGGGGCGAACGCGGCGCGCCTGGGGCGCGAGGTCGCGCAGCTGCAGGACGAACTCGACCGACTTCTGCCATGAACCTGGAAACCTTTGTCACCTCCGCCTGCGGCGCCCTGCTGGCCGCCGCCCTGGGCCTCATCTTCTGGCGCTTTTGGCGCGGTCCGACCGATGCCGATCGCGTGCTTGCCATCGACCTCGCCGCGGTGGTCGTGGCCGCGGCGATGATCGTCAACATGGTGCGCAGCGGCGAGGCGGTTTTTCTCGATGCCATCCTGCTGCTCGGCGCGGTGCTGTTTTTCAGCACGATCGCCTTTGCCCGCGCGCTCGAGGTGCGCAACCGGCAGCCCACCCCACCGGAGGACCGCCATGACCCTCGCGCTTGAATTGCTGAAGGCGGGCCTGCTGCTCGCAGGCTGTTTTTTTGTCCTCGTCTCCGCGGTCGGCCTCGTCCGCATGGACAGCTTCCCCGCGCGCATGCAGGCTGCCGGCAAGGCGGCGGCCATGGGGCTCGGCCTGTTGCTCGCCGCGGTCGCGGTGGATGCCGCTGACTGGACGGTGGCCGTGAAGGGCCTGCTGGCCATGACCCTGCTGTTCCTGACCCTGCCCATCGCCTCGCATGCGCTCATGCGCACCTGGTGGCGTCAGCATGGCGGCGGCGCGCAGGAGCCGTGACCACAAATGCAGGCTTGCTTCCGCGGGCGGAATCGGATTTCATCAAGGCAGGCTTCGTAAGCCGCCGACCGATTCGTGGTCCGGCCGGGGGTTGCCGGACCTGGCGCGGGCCTGCTGGCGTGTCTGACCCCATTCAACCTCCTGAACCCGACGGCACGATGCTGTATCAAACCCTCAGTCCCTCCCCGCCGCTCGCCGGTGTGATCGAACGGCTCTGGCTGCGCGAGGGGCCCGCGCCGCGGCACGCCTTTGAGCGCGTGTTGCCGATGGGGCGCGAGGAACTCATCATCAACCTGATCGATGGCGAATTGCGCTGCTACCATGACGATGGTCGCCCGAACGGGCGCACCGCCGGACCGCTCTTCAGCGGCCTGCACCGCGGGGGCTACGTCATCGACACCCGTCAGCAGGCCGCGATCATGGGCGTGCATTTCAAGCCCGGCGGTGCCTGGAGGCTGCTGGGCATTCCGGCACAGGAACTGACCGACGCCCGTCTGGGCCTGCGCGAGCTCATCGGCGAGGACGCCCACCGGCTCATGGACCGGCTGCTGCGCTGTGTCTCGCCGCTGGAAAAACTGCGTCTCGTCGATGCGGCCCTGTGCCGTCGCCGGCTGCGTGAGGGGCATCCCGCCGTGGCCTGGGCGGCCGAGCAGATGCGCCGGCACCCGGCCGCACTGCGCGTCGCGCGACTGGCCGACGAGGCGGGCTTGAGCGAGCGGCGTTTCGGCGAAGTCTTCACCTGCCAGGTGGGGGTCAATCCCAAGGGCTTTGCCCGGCTCTGCCGCTTCCAGGCGGCACTCGGGCGCATCCACGCGTCGGCACGGCCGGACTGGTGCGATCTGGCGCTGCGCACCGGGTACGCCGACCAGGCGCACCTGATCCGCGAATTCCGTGCGTTCAGCGGCTTCACTCCCGCCGCCTACCATGCCTGCCGCGGCCTGCAGCCGCATCTGGTGCCCCTGCCCGAGTGGGTGGCCGGCCCGGCGCGCAGCGCGGCCTGAACGGCTTCCGATTTCTTCAATACAGCGCGCCCCAATCGCAGCAGACTCAACCCATGAAAAAAATCCTCCTGGGTCTGCTGTCCCTGCTCGCCCTCGTGCTGGTCATCGCCGCACTGCAGTCCGACGTGATGCAGGTCACCCGCACGGCCGTGATCGCCGCGCCGCCGGAAGCCGTGTTCAAGGTCGTCAACGACTTCCGCCGCTGGGATGAGTGGTCGCCCTGGTCGAAACTCGATCCGGCGATGACGAAGTCGCTGGACGGCCCAGCCGAAGGGGAGGGCGCGATCTACCGCTGGTCGGGCAACAACGAGGTCGGCGAGGGCCTGACGCGCCTCGTCGAGAGCCGGCCGCCGGAACACATCGCCATGAAGCTGGAGTTTGTGCGGCCGTTCGCAGGCAGCAGCGACGTTCAATTCACCTTTGCGCCGGCCGACGGCGGCACCCGCGTGACCTGGGCCATGCAGGGCAAAAAACCCTTCCTCGGCAAGCTTGCCGGTTTGTTCATGGACTGCGAAAAGATGTGCGGCGACCAATTCAGCGAAGGCCTGGCCAACCTCGGCAGGGTGGTCGCCGCGTCCCAACCCTGAAGCCCCATGCCCGAAACCCCGACTCCGGTATCCCCCGCACTCGCGGATCGCGAACTCGTGCTGGTGCGCGAGACCGACCTGCCGCGTGAAAAACTCTACGCCGGCTGGACCACCGCCGCGCTGTACCCGCAGTGGTTCTGCCCGAGACCCTGGTTTGTCACCGACGTCGAGCTCGATGTCCGACCCGGCGGATTCAGTCGCATGACGATGTGCGGCCCGGAGGGCGAGCGCATTCCCCACAGCGGTGTCTATCTCGAGGTCGTGCCCAGCGAGAAGCTGGTCTTCACCGATGCCTACGGCCCGGACTGGGTGCCGAATCCGGAGCCCTTCTTCACCGGCATCGTCACCTTTGAAGCGCTGCCGGATGGGGGCACCCGCTACACCGCCCGAGCCCGGCACTGGACGCCGGAGGCCTGTGCCAAACACGCCGCCATGGGCTTTCATGACGGCTGGAGCGCCGCCTTTGATCAACTCGTGCAAGTCTGCCGCAACCTCTGAAACCTACCCTCATGCCCCGCGTCTCCACCTACCTGAACTTTCCCGGCCAGACCGAGCAGGCCTTTGCCTTTTACCGGAGCGTCTTCGGTACCGAGTACTCCTGCGACATCGCCCGCTTCGGCGACGGACCGGGCTGCCCCGGCCAGCCGCCCCTGTCCGAGGCGGACAAGAACCTCATCCTGCACATCGAGCTGCCGATCCTCGGCGGGCACGTCCTCATGGGCACCGACGCTTCGGAGTCGATGGGGTTGCGCTGTGTCGCCGGCAACAACGTCCACCTCAACCTCGAGCCTGACACCCGCGCCGAGGCGGACCGTCTGTTCCAGGCCCTGTCCGCAGGCGGTTCGGTCGAGATGCCGCTGCAGGACATGTTCTGGGGCGCCTACTTCGCCAGCTTCACCGACCGGTTCGGCATCCGCTGGATGATCAACTGCACGGAGCCGAAAGCCTGAGAACCACCGCATTCATGAAACACGCACCCCACCTGGCCGCCCTGCTGTTTGGCGGCCTTTTCCTGATGTCCTCAAGCGTCGTGCTTTTTGGCCTCGCACCAACCCCGGAGATTCCCAAGGACACGCCGGTCTGGCACTTCATGCAGGCGGCGATGCCCACGGGCTTCATGACCTTCGTCAAGGTTTTGGAACTGCTCGGTGGCCTGTTCGTCATCGTGCCGCGCACGCGCAATCTCGGCCTGCTCGTCCTGGGACCCATCCTCGTCAACATCCTCGCCTTCCACCAGTGCATCGCCGGCGACGGCCTGCTGCAGCCCATGCTCATCGCCCTCAGCCTGCTGGCCGTCTACCTGCTCTGGACCGAGCGCAGAGCCTGGGCCGCCCTGCTGGCGCCCTCCCCCCGTTGATCTCTCATGCGCGCCGCCGACAAGCCCGTCCTCAGCTTTGCCGAAGCGATCGAATTTCGCGTCTGGCTGAGCGAGCATCACGCCGGGCATGGCGGCCTCTGGCTGCGCTACTTCAAGAAGGCGAGCGGCCAGCCGACCCTGCTGCACGCCGAGGCCGTCGACGAGGCCTTGTGCTGGGGCTGGATCGACGGCCAGGCGCGGCCGTACGATGAGGTGTCGTGGCTGGTGAAATTCACCCCGCGCGGTCCGCGCAGCCTCTGGTCGCAGGTGAATGTCGCGCGCGTCGAACGCCTCATGGCCGAGGGCCGCCTGCAGCCCGCCGGGCTGGCCGTGGTCGAGGCGGCCAAGGCCGACGGCCGCTGGCAGCAGGCCTATGCCTCCTCAAGCACCTTTGAGATGCCCGAGGATTTTCTCGCCGCACTGGCGAAGCGGCCGAAGGCGCGCGCCTTCTTCGAAAGCCTCAACAAGGCCAACCGCTACGCCATCTACCACCGCCTGCACACTGCCAAGCGACCCGCAACGCGGGCCAAACGGCTGCAGGACTTTCTCGCCATGCTGCAGCGCGGCGAGAGGCTGCACTGAATCGATGGCCGGACGCTCGTCTTTGGCAGCTGCCTGAGCGCCGGTTGCCAACGGTCTACTGCGTGCTGCGGCTGAGACGCGCTGCAGGCGGGGGCCATGAACCCGCGCTTGGGAGGATGGGGGGCGCGGCGCGGAGCAAAAGGCAAGGCTCGACTTGAAGGGCCCGACAAACGCACGGAACAGTCCGGCGTGAACCTCGGAACGACGGACTCAACCTCGAACGCAGACGGGATGCCGGACCCGGGATCGCCGCGCCCACGGAACGAATGAAACAGGTGGTCATTCATTCGGACGGCGGCTGCCATGGCAACCCGGGACCGGGGGGCTGGGCGGCGGTTTTGGCCTACGGCGCCCACGAGCGCGAACTGAGCGGGGGCGAGCCCGCCACGACGAACAACCGCATGGAGTTGCGCGCGGCGATCGAGGCGCTCAGGGCGCTCAAGCAACCGTGCGCAGTCGAGTTCTACACCGACTCCGAGTATGTCAAAAACGGCGTGACGGCCTGGCTCGCCCTCTGGAAAAGGAACGGCTGGCGCACGCAGTCGAAAAAACCGGTCAAGAATGAAGACCTCTGGCGCGACCTGGATGCCGCCACCGCCCGGCACCAGGTGCGCTGGCACTGGCTGAAGGGTCACGCCGGCCACGCCGGCAACGAGCGCTGCGACCGGCTGGCGAACGAGGCCATCGCCAGGATCAAGAGGACCTACAGCGCCGCGCAACTCAAGCAAGCCCTGGCGCAATTCGCCGCCACGGGCAGCGGGGTGCCCGGCGACTCCGCGGACCGCTTGAAGCTGTGAGGCTTGCTGCCGGCGGACCTTCCGCCGCCGCTGCCCGCTCACGGCGTCGCCAGACCCGCCAAAATGCGTTCGATCTGGACCCGGTGCAGGCCGAGGTGGAAACCGGCGAGGGCCTGCCAGCCGCGGGCATCGAGCGGCCCAAACCAGGGATGGGCATAGGTCGTGTCGCCGCAGGCCTCGCGCAGCGGCGCACTGGCCTCCAAAAAGGCCCGGCAGGAGGCGGCAAAGGCGGCGACCACACCCGCATCGACCTCCGGCGAGGGCTTGACGGCGGCCGTGCTCGCCGGCTGCGGCGGCACACGGCCGTGGCGCAGCAGGGTGATGGCCTGGGCGAAGCGGGTGTTGGTGAGGCGCAGGTGATCGAGTGTCATCCAGACCGACCAATCCCGGCTGCTGTCCTCAAGCCCGCGCGGCCGGCGGATGAGCACCCGCCGCGTGGCCGTCGCCGCCTCCAGGGGACGCACCCGATCCAGAATGGCGTCGCGCTCGCGCTCAAACGTGGCGTCGAAGGCCTGCGGTGTGCCGCGGCGAAGCCGCCAGGCGAAGCGCAGGCGCGCGACCTGCAGTTCGAGCCAGGGCAGACCGGCGCCGGGGGGCGCGAGAGCAGGGGAGTTCTTCATATGCTTGCAAAAAGCAAGCATATTACTTGTGGGAAGCAAGTGAAATCGGGCCTTGGGTGGGTCATGCCCAAGAAACGCGCCGCCGTCCGTCGCTCGCCCTGTCCCGTGGCCTGCGCCCTGGATCTGCTGGGCGATCGCTGGACCCTGCTGGTCGTGCGCGACCTGCTGCTGGGGCGCAGCCGCTTCAAGGAGTTCGCCTCGGCGCCCGAGGCTATCCCGACCAACGTGCTCAGCGAGCGCCTGCAGCGGCTGGTCGAGGCGGGGGTCATCGTGCAGACGCCTGCCGCCGAGGGCGGCAAGCACCTGGCCTACCGGTTGACCGCCAAGGGCGAGGCCCTGCGCCCGGTCCTGCAGGCCCTCAAGCAGTGGGGTCTGGACTGGGAGGAGGGTTGTCAGGTCCTGCTGACCTCGAAGCAAGCGGGCCGGTTGGAGTCCCTGTAGGCGGGGGCAGTGACCCCGCGGTCGGGGCTCCAGGCTCTCGGCGCCGTGCTTACGGCACGGGCAGGATGGCGGTGCCGGTGGCGTCGCAGATGCGCAGCTGGAACTGCCATTCGACGGTCCAGGTTTCGGTCTGCTCGTTCTGGCAGCACTTCACCAGGATCGTATTTTTGCCCTTGTTGAGCTTCACCGGCAGCTTGTACTGGTCGAGCTTGGCGCCACGGTGGTACTCGTCGCGGGCGAAGATGAGTTCGCCGTTGAACCAGACCTTCCAGCCGTTCTTGCAGCCGAGCCGGATCTGGGCGTCGCGGGCCTCGGCGGCGTTGAACTCGGTGTAGGCATAGCCGGTCACCTCTTTCAGCATCGTGAAGGGCTTGTTGAAGTCGATCATGCCGTAGTCGTCCTGGCTGGTGAACGCCTGCCACTTCAGCTTGGCGCCCGCCTTGCCCTCGTACTCGGCGGCGAGGTCGATGCCCTGCTCGGGCGGGAAGACGGTGTCAAAACCCTTGCGCTCGACGTTCGGGAAGGGGGCGAGCAGCTGCCAGTTCATCAGGAAACCGAAGTGGCGGGGCAGGTCGACCGGCGCGCCGAGGTCCTTCAGTTTTTTCGCCAGGTCCTTGATCTGATCCTCGTCGCGGGCGCTGTGCATCGCCTGCTGGAAGGCGGCCTTGGCGGCGTCCTTCCGGCCCTGGGCCAGGGCCTCGTCGCCGGCCTCGAGCAGTTTGGCGACCGGGTGACGGCGCAGTTCGGCGCTGGGATCTTCCAGCAGGGAGGGGGTCAGGCGGTCGGCCAGCTCGGGGTTGGCGCGCTGGAGCAGGTCGAAGGCGACGACGCGCGGGCCCGGGCTGTTTTTCGTGTCCATCAGGAAGGCCTGCAGGGCGGGCACGGGCAGGGTTTGGGCGGCGATGCCGCGGTCGGCGACGGCGGTGACGGCGGCGCGCAGCCAGTTTTCGGCGAGCGGGTTGGCGCCGTTCATGCCGCGCAGGATGTCGGGCAGGGCGGCGGGATCGGCCTTGGCGAGCTCCTGCCAGGCGGCGGCGGCGGGGCCGTTGCCGGCGCCTTCGCGGCCGACGGCGCGCACGGCGTCGAGGTGCGGGTCGAGCGGTGCGGCCTGGGTGGCGGTCAGGGCGAGGAGCAGGGGAAACAGGGCTTTCATGCGGGGATTACTTGATGAGGAAGGAGCGGTCTTTCAGCCATTCGGCACCGAGGCCCTTTTCGGCGGCGGCGACGAAGGAGTCCGCTTCCGGCAGGGTGATGGCCGGGTGTTGGCGGGCGAGTTCGCGGTAGATGACGGCGAACTGGCGGGCGCCGGCGTCGAGGCAGGCGAGGGCGTCGCCTTCGGCGAAGGCGACCTTGGCGCTGCCGAGCATGAAGGCGCGCAGCAGGTGGTCCTGGGTGCCGGGCGCCTGCTTTTCGGCGTGGGCGAGCCAGCCACCGACCGGGTCTTCGGGGATGTTGATGGGGTAATACGGGGCCTGGTTGAGGTAGGCGAGCACGCCGGCGGCGGCCTGTTCGCCGTCTTCGGAGAGCGGGTTTTTCAGGTAGGCGGCGATGAGTTCCTGGAGGTGGCCGCGCAGCGAGGGGTCCTTGATGAGCTGGAAGACCAGGCCGACGAAGCCCTTCATGGACGTGTCACCGCTCTCGCCGGCGTCGGCCGGGCGCATGTGGCGGATCGTCAGCACGTGGTTCTCGACGACGGTGATGCCGACCCAGAGTTTGACGATGGCCTCGACGGCGCCCTCCTTGGCGACCCCGAGGCGGGTGGCGGTGAGCTGGCGGGTGGCGATCGGCAGGGACTGCTTTTGCCAGAGCTCGAGTTCGCCGCCGACGAGTTCGCCGGTGTCGAGGTTCTTGTAGCGGCCGTTGCGGACCATGGCCTGCATGTCGGAGACCACGCCGTCCATTTCGATCAGGATGCGGCGCTGCTGGTCCTCGATGGAGGGCAGGGGGCCGCCCGTGGGGAAGAGGAAGATGTCAGCGCGGGCGCGCTCCTCGACACTTTCGTAGCGGAGGAAAACCCCGCCTGCCTCGTAGGTGAATTCGCCGGCCAGCCGGTAGTTGCCGAGGAACTGCGGGAAGAGCAGGCCGGTGCCGGCGTGCTTCCAGGGGCGGCCGTCCGGGCTGGGCGCCTGCCAGCGGCCGGCCGGTTCGCCGGACGGGGCCTGGCCTTGGGCGGGCCAGGCGGCGGCGAGGGCGCAGCAGGTCAACAGGAGGGGGAGTTTCACGGTGCCATCATGGCAGGCGCGCCGGGCGGCCGCAACGGCAAAGCGGTCCGTCGCAGGGCCTGTTTCCGGCCCTTGACTCCGCCCCTCGCAAAGTCGAACGATGCGACTCGATTTTCAGCCCCCACCACGCCCGACAATGCCCCGCCGAATCAC
Organism: uncultured bacterium; assembly: GCA_966252325.1. Taxonomy (GTDB): domain Bacteria; phylum Verrucomicrobiota; class Verrucomicrobiia; order Verrucomicrobiales; family Verrucomicrobiaceae; genus Prosthecobacter. The sequence goes on from CBINON010000008.1 coordinate 48,172, forward strand.
CTACCGCGATGCCCTGCGCGAAGCCCTGGACGAAGAACTGGCCCGCGACCCCATGGTCGTGGTGATGGGCGAGGAGGTGGCGCAGTACAATGGCGCCTACAAGGTCACCCAGGGGCTCTGGGAAAAGTGGGGCGACAAGCGCGTGGTCGACACCCCGATCAGCGAGGCCGGTTTCATCGGCATGGGCGTCGGCGCCTCGATGCTGGGCGTGCGCCCGGTCATGGAGCTGATGTTCTGGAGCTTTTACACGGTCGCCTGGGACCAGATCATCAACAACGCCGGCATGGTGCGCTACATGAGCGGCGGCAAGATCCACTGCCCGATCGTCGTGCGCGGCCCGGCCAACGGCGGTACCAGCGTCGGCGCCACCCACAGCCACACGCCGGAGAACATCATGGCGAGCTTCCCGGGCATGAAGTGCGTCGTGCCAAGCACGGCCTACGACGTCAAGGGCCTGATGAAGGCGGCCATCCGCGACAATGACCCGGTCATGTTCATGGAGAGCACCAAGCTCTACGGCGAGGAATGGGAGGTGCCGTCGAACGACGAGCTGCCCGGCGGCGAGCTGGTCATCCCGCTCGGCGTCGCCGACGTCAAGCGCGAGGGCACCGACATCTCCCTGGTCTGCCATGGCAAGGCGGTGCTGACCTGCCTGGAGGCCGCCCGCATTCTCGAGGAGGATCACGGCATTTCCGCCGAGGTCGTCGACCTGCGCAGCATCCGCCCGCTCGACGAGGAAACCATCCTCAACTCCGTCGCCAAGACCCACCGCGCCATCTACGTCGAGGAGGGCAAGCCCTTCTGCGGCGTTGGCGCCCAGATCGCCTACCTGATCCAGGAGCGGCTCTTCGACGAGCTCGACGCCCCGGTCCTGCGCGTCTGCAGCCTCGACGCCCCGGCCATCTACAGCCCGCCGCTCGAAGCCCTGCAACTGCCGACCGCCGACATCGTCATCGAGAAGGCCCTGAGCATCTGCTGAGCCGCCCCGTTCCTGCCTCTTTTTCGCTTTTCACTCCCCCTTTCCGCCATGCCCAAAATCATCGAAATGCCCAAGCTCAGCGACACCATGACCGAGGGAACCCTCGCGAAGTGGCTCGTCAAGGAAGGCGACAGCGTCAGCACCGGTCAGTCCCTGGCGGACGTCGAGACCGACAAGGCCACGATGGAGATGCCCTGCTTCTTCGAGGGTACCCTGCACAAGATCCTCGTTTCGGCCGGCTCCAAGGCCGTGCTCGGCGCCCCGCTCGCGGTGGTGCTGGAGGAGGGCGAGGAAGCCCCCGCCAATCTCGATGAGATCATCGCCAAGGCCCAGGCTGCCGTGACGGCCGCGCCCGCTGCCGAGGCCAAGCCGGCCGCCGGCGCCGCCCCGGCGCGCAAGGCCGCCGCTCCCGGCAGTCGCCTGCCGACCGCCCCTCAGCCGACCCGCCGCGCCGTGGCCGGCACCGAGACCCGAGTCAAGGCCAGCCCGCTGGCCCGCAAGATCGCCGCCGAACGCGGGGTCGACCTGTCGCGCCTGACCGGCACCGGCCCGGGCGGACGCATTGTCCGCGCCGATGTTGAAAACGCCCCGGTCGGCGGTGCCGCCGCCGCGCGCGGTCCGGCCACGCCGGTGATCCGTCCGGTCTGTGGCGACGAGGACGAGCGCGTGCCGACCAGCAGCATGCGCAACATCATCGCCGAGCGCCTGCTCGCCTCGAAGACGCAGATCCCGCATTTCTACCTGCAGATGGAGGTCGACGCCGGGCCGCTGATGGAGTTTCGCGCCCACCTGAACGCCACGGCGGACAAGAACGGCGGCAACAAGTACACGGTCAACGACTTCATCCTCAAGGCCGTCATCCGTGCCGCCCAGGCCCAGCCGGCCATCAACGCCGCCTGGGATGGCGATGCCATCGTCAAATTCAAGTCGGTCGGCCTCAGCGTTGCCATTGCCGTCGACGACGGCCTGGTCACCCCGGTCATCAAGCAGGCCGAGAAAAAGACCCTGCTGGAAATCAGCCAGTCGGTCAAGGACCTGGCCGGCAAGGCCAAGACCAAGAAGCTCAGCCCCGACGACTTCGCCGGCGGCACGATCACGGTGTCCAACCTCGGCGCCTACGGCATCGACCAGTTTGCCGCCATCATCAACCCGCCCCAGGCCGCCATCGTCGCGATCGGCAGCATCCGCAAGACCCCGGTCGTCAATGACAAGGGCCAGATCGTCGTCGGCCAGCGCATGTGGGTGGGTCTGAGCGGCGATCACCGCGTCGTCGACGGCGCCGTGGCCGCGACCTTCCTCGCCGAGATGCGCAAGCTGCTGGAAAACCCGGCGCTCATGCTCGTCTGAGACGGGGGACCAAGTTTAAAGTTGAAAGTTTAACGTTTCAAGTTGGCCGCAACGCGGTGGCTGGGCTTTTGCCCAGCTGCCCGCTAGCGGAAGATCTACCGAAGGTCCAACAAGGAAGTCCAAGGCCCAAGTCGGTGGCTGGAGTCCTTTGTGATTCATGATTCCTTGTTGGATATTGGGTGTTCGCTGTGGTGCTCCTGCGCTGGTGGACTGGCGCAAAAAAACCGGCCTGCCGTGAGGCAGGCCGGTGGTGCAAACCTTGTGGGCAGGCCGCTTCAGATCACTTCCGCGCCGGGCACCTGCACGCCGGGGATGGCGATCGGGTAGCCGCCATCGGCGGTGGGCTTGGCCGGCGGTTCGGTTTCGGCGGTGACGATGGCCGGCATGTGCTGGACCTTGCTGTTGAGGGCATCGTCCCACTTGATTTCCTTGCCGGAGTAGGTGGCCATGCGGCCCATGATCGCGGTCATCGTCGATTCGGCACCGTAGTAGGCGTCGTTCTTCGGCGTGTTGTCGCGCACGGCGGCCTGCAGGATGTCGTGCTCGGTCTGGTACGGATCCGGGTCGCTGCTGCGGCGGCCCTTGCGGCCCTTGCCGGCTTCCGCCGCCGGGTCCTCGCCGCCGGTGGGGCGGTACTTCCAGATCGTTTCACCCTTGTGATTGACGGCGTAGCAGGCGCCGCTGTTGACGAGGTAGACCTTGCCCTTGGTGCCGGTGAACTCCTCGCGCACGGCGTTGTACACGCCCGACTGGTGGCGGCACTGGCTGTTGACGCGCACGCCGTTGGCGTAGGTGTACTCGACGTAGTGGTGGTCGTAGATCTGGCCGTACTTCTTGTCGACGCGCTGCATGCGGCCGCCCATGCCCTGGGCGGATTCCGGGTGGCCGCCGATGAACCAGTTGGCGACGTCGATGTTGTGGATGTGCTGCTCGTTGATGTGGTCGCCGCACAGCCAGGTGAAAAAGTACCAGTTGTTGATCTGGTACATCAGCTCGGACTGGCCGGGCTGCTTGTCGCGGAACCAGATGCCGCCGCCGTTCCAGTACACCTGGCCGGAGACGATGTCGCCGATGATGCCCTGTTCCTTGACCTGCTTGAGGGCCTCGAGGTAGCAGTTCTGGTAGCGGCGCTGCAGGCCGACCACGACCTTGAGGTTCTTCTCGTCGGCGACCTTGGCCATTTCCAGGACCTTGCGCACGCCAGGAGCGTCAACGGCGACCGGCTTCTCCATGAAGACGTGCTTGCCGGCGTTGACCGCGGCTTCGAAGTGGTAGGGGCGGAAGCCGGGCGGGGTGGTCAGGATGACCAGGTCGCAGCTGTCGATGACACCCTTGTAACCGTCGAGACCGGTGAAGATGCGCGAGTCGTCGACCTGGACCTTCTCCGGGTGCTTGGTGCGCAGGTTGGACAGCGCGCCGTCGGCCTTCTCCTTGAAGGCGTCGCAGATGGCGTGCAGGACGACGCCCTCCTGCTTCGTGCTCAGGGCCTGGTTGGCGGCGCCGGAGCCGCGGCCGCCGGAGCCGATGAGGCCGACTTTGATCTTGTCGCTGCCGGCGGCCCAGGCGGACTGGGCGACGGTGAGGGCGCCGGCGGTGGCGGCGGTTTTGCCGAGAAAATCGCGGCGGGTGGTGGTGGGTTCGGTGCTCATGGGATGGATGGGGGAGGAGGGTTCAGGCGTTCCAGGCCTTGCGGATGACCTCGATGCCTTCGAGGTAAACCTGGTCGGTGCTCGGGAAGAAGTCGCGCCAGACGCGGGTGGCGGCGGCGAGGTCGGGCAGGGCGGAGCCGAAGGCCTCGATGGTCATCCAGCCGTTGTAGCCGATCTTCTTCAGGTGCTGGATCTGCTCGGTGAGGTTGATGTGGCCGCGGCCGGGCGTGCCGCGGTCGTTCTCGGAAATGTGCACATGGTTGAGCTTGCCGCTGGCGAAGACCGTGTCGATGGCGGTGAAGGGGTTCTTCTCCTCGATGTTGGCGTGGAAGGTGTCGTACATCGTGCCGAAGGCCGGGTGATCGACGCGCTTCACGTAGCTGGCGGCCTGCTCCATGGTGTTGAGCAGGTGCGACTCAAAGCGGTTGAGGGCCTCGATCGCGCACTTGACGCCGGCGGCCTCGGCGACCGGGGCGATGGCGCGGTGCACGCCGGCGGCGTTTTCGAGTTCCTGCTCGGTCGGGAAGGCGCCGGTGAACTGGCCGAGCACCTGGTAATAGGGACCGCAGAGCGTCTGCACGCCGGCGTTGTGGCAGCACTCGAGCACGCGCTTGAGGTGGTCGACGGCGCCCTGGCGGTTGGCCGCGACCGGGCTGATGGCATTGTGCGCCTCGTCGGGCAGGACGGTGACGGCGGTGCATTCGAGACCCTGATCGCGCAGCTCGCGGCCGATGCGGGCAAAGTGGGCGGGATCACTGACGTCGAAGACGGGGATCTCCACGCCGTCGTAGCCGGCGGCCTTGAGTTTGGCGAGCACGGGGAAATGGTCCTCGGTCACGTGACCGGTCCAGAGGAGGAGGTTGAAGCCGATTTTCATGGGAAGGAGGCGCAGCCTAGTGACAGCGTGCGCGAATCGCAAGACTTGCTTCCAACGAAATCCGGTCGCCGGTATTTCAGTCCTTGCGACCGGGCGCGCCGCGGAATTGCGGCGGCGGGCCGTTTTGGCTTGATCGAATCGCCTGAAAAACCATAGTGGAAGGGTCCCCACCGCACCCGCATGACTTCCCCCGTCCGCCCGCTCCTGGCCCTGGCCGCCGCCGCCCTCTGCTCCTGCGAGACCCTCAAGCAGACGCCGGCCTATGACGATCCCTACGTCTCCAACTACGGCAACGACGGTGGTTACAACCCCTATCCCGGCCTGCCCGGCACTGCCCAGACGGGCGGAGGGGTGCCCGCCTACGAGCCGCCGCCGGCCCCCGTCGAGGCCGACCCCTACGCCTTCAACGCGCCGAGCAGCCCGCCGCCGCGCAGCAGCGCGAGCAGCTCTTCGGGCAGCAGTGCCAGCCGGACGACGACCGCGAAAAAGACCACTTCCAGCAAGTCCACGGCCAAGAAAAGCTCCGGTTCGTCCTACAAGGTGGTGCGCGGCGACACCCTCTACGGCATCGCCCGCAAGCGCGGCAGCAGCGTCGCCAAGATCAAGGCCGCCAACGGCCTGAAATCCGACCTCATCCGGCCCGGCCAGGTCCTGCGCATTCCCTGAGCCGGACGGTTTTCCTGACCGGCTTCGAACAAGCGGCCCGCAGCGGGCGTCTGACCCCCGATGCAACCCGCTCCCCCTCCGCCGCTCGCGCCACGCCGCGGCCGGCTGCTGCTGACGCTGCTGGCGACCTTTCTTGCCGGCGGCCTGATCGCTGGTGGCGGTGCCTACTGGTGGTTCAAGCGCCATCTCGACGCCCGGGCGCTCGAGCCGGTACAGCTGGCCGAGGCGGAGGCACGCGCCTTCGAGACAAAGTTGCAGACGCTGGCGGCGGCGGGGGAGTCGGTCGCCAACCCGGGAACCGAACCGGGCTTGGCGACCGCGGACGAGCGGACCCTGCAGATCAGCGGTCGCGAGATCAATGCCTTCCTGGCCGATCGCGGCCTCGGCGAAAACATTCGTGTCGAGTTGGCACGGGATCTTCTTCACGTCGCCATGATTGTTCCCATCCCTGCGGACAGCGGCCTGCCGCTGCTGGCCGGGGCCAACCTGCGACTGCGCTTCTCCCTCAATGCCGCCTGCGATCCGCTGGCGGGTCCCCGATTTGCCATCCGTGACGTTCGTCTCGGGGGCGTTCCCCTGCCCGACGCTTGGCTGGGAGGCATCAAGGGCCTGAATTGGGTGGACCAGAACCTGAAACAGGACCCGGGCGTTCAGCGCTTTTTGAGTGGCATTCAGGATCTGGAGGTGCGCCCGGAAGGCATCCGAGTGCGCCTCAGGGAGTAAGCTTAAACCATTGGCATACAAGAATTTAACGAGGATGACGGGTGCTTCCAGGTGATGCCGTGTTGAGGTGCTGACGGGTGCCATCCCGGCCAATTGCAGAAGCTTTCCGAATGATCAGGAAAGCAGTAATTTTGCGCAAATTGTCGCTTGGCAATGAACGGTTTGTGGCTTAAAACTGCGGCGATTGGTGGGAGGTCTCCCGGACCAACCTCCATCAACCACCAACCAAATAACCAACTAGAACAACCATGAAATTGAAAAGCATGACCTCCGTCATCACGAAGTCGGCTCTCGTTCTGGCCGCTTGCGCGAGCCTGAACGCTTTCGCCGGTGCCCCGAGCGCCAAGGCTCCCGTGGCCCCGCTGCCGGAAGAAGACGGCGCCCTCTACGACAGCCTCGGCGCTGCCGTTGAAGTCGGCTACGACACCCGTTACTACAACCGCGGCCTGTACCGCGCCGACAACACTGTCAGCGCCGGCATCAGCCTGACCAACCCGATCACCGAGCAGGTCTCCCTGGCTCTGGGCGCTCGTTACATCACCTCCGTCGAAACGACCGCCGCCGGCGGCGCTCCGTTCGGCCAGGGTGATTTCGACTTCTCGGAACTGGCCCTGTCCGCCGGCCTCAACTATGACGCCGGTCCGGCCACCCTCGGTCTCGTGTTCAACCACTACGAGTACTTCGACGGTTTCTCGGGTACCGTGGCTGGCAATCAGGCCGCCAACGGCGACGAGTTCAACGTCAGCAGCGCTCAGGAAGTGGGCCTGACCGTGGCTTCCAGCCTCGGCCCGGTCAACGTCTACGCCGGCTACTTCTACGACTTCCGTATCGGCGGTTCGTACGCTGAAGTGGGTGCCGATCTGCCGATCGAAATCACCCCCTGGCTCAGCATCGTTCCGGCGGTCCGCACGGGCTACGGCTTCGACTACTACACCCTGCCGCAGAACGGCTCGCGTGCTGGTGGTTTCACGCACGTCATCCCGAGCATCTCCGCTCCGATCAAGCTGACCAAGAGCGCCACCCTGACGCCCTACATCGCCTACAACATCTCGCTTGACGCCCGTCACGACGCGGCCAAGGGCACGGCCACCAACGCTGCTGGCACCGCCGGCATCAACGCCAATGCTCAGGACAACGAGATCTTCGGCGGTGTCCGTCTGAGCGTCAGCTTCTAATCCACGTCGGAACACACCGTTCCTTCCTTCGCTCCCGGCCGGGTTTCCCGGCCGGGAGTTTTTTTTGCCGACAGACCCTGCAACTTGAACCCTGAAACTTGATGCTTGGCGCCGTATTCCTGCCATGCGCCTCCTTCTGTTTGCCCTGCTGCCGGGCCTGCTCGCCGTGGCCGACCTTCCCCCGATCCGCGGCTTGAGCCGGACCGACCTCCTGCAATACCGCGCGGACGACGGCTCGCTGCGCCAGGCAACGACGACAGCGGAGTGGCAGGCGCGGCGGCGCGAGGCGCTGGCGGGTTTTCAGCAGGTGGCCGGGTCGCTGCCGACCGCGGATCGCGCGCGCGTGCCGGCGCTGGAGACGCTCGAGGAGGCCGACTGCGGCGGCTATGTGCGGCGCCTGATTCGCTATGAGGCGACCCCCGGCGGCTGGGTGCCGGCCTACCTCTGCCTGCCAAAAACGGCGCTGACCGGCCAGTCGGCACCGGCGGTGCTCTGCCTGCACCCGACCGAAAATACCATAGGCCATCAGGTGGTGGTCGGCCTCGGCGGCAAGCCGAACCGCCAGTACGCCGCCGAACTCGCCGAACGAGGCTTCGTCACGCTGTCGCCGAGTTACCCGCTGCTGGCGAAGTACCAGCCCAAGCTCGCCGACCTGGGGTTCACCAGCGGCACAATGAAGGCGATCTGGGACAACCTGCGCGGGATCGACCTGCTCGCTGCGCTGCCGGAAGTGCGCGCCGACGCCGGCTTCGCCGCCATCGGTCATTCCCTTGGCGGGCACAACGCCATCTACACGGCCGTTTTTGAGCCGCGGGTGAAGGTCGTGGTGTCGAGCTGCGGCTTCGATTCCGTGCTCGATTACAAGGGCGGCAACCTGCAGGGCTGGGTGCAGGAGCGCTACATGCTGAAGATGGCTGATTACGTGGGCCGGCCAGAGGCCACCCCCTTCGATTTCTATGAACTGATCGCCTGCCTGGCGCCGCGGCATGTCTTCGTCAACGCACCGCTGCACGACAGCAATTTTCAGTGGCAGAGTGTCGACCGCATCGCCGCCGCGGCGCAACCGGTCTTCGCCCTGCACGGCGCCGCGGACCGGCTCGACATCCGGCATCCCGATTGCGATCACGACTTTCCGGATGCCGAGCGCCTCGCGTCGTATGAGCTGATCCGCCGGGTGTTGGGGAAGGCGGAAGGGAAACGTGCGAAGGATTGAGTGGCGCCTGCCTTGGGCAAAAGGGGAGATTTGAAATCCCCCCCCTCCGCCGGGCCTCAGCCTTCATTCAGCAAGCTGGCAAGGCCGGTCCAGCGGCGGCGGCTGGACTGGCGGCGGACGGCCATTTCGAGGGCGGCAGGGTCGCCGAGCAGGACGGCGAGTTTTTTGGCGCGGGTGAGGGCGGTGTAGATCAGGCTGCGCTCGAGCATGACGTAGTGCTGCTTGCTGACCGGCAGCAGGACGCAGGGGAACTCGCTGCCCTGGCTCTTGTGGATGCTGAGGGCGTAGGCGAGCTGCAGTTCGTCGAGCTCGCCGGGCTCGTACTCGACCCGGCGGCCGCCCTCGAAGCGCACGCCGACCCGCAGCGGTTCGGTGTCGATGGCGTCGATGTGACCGATGTCGCCGTTGAAGACGTCCTTGTCGTAGTTGTTGTTCGTCTGGATGACCTTGTCGCCGACGCGGAAGGTGACGCCGAAGCGCTCGATCTCAAACTTGCTTTCGCTGGGCGGATTGAGCGCGGCCTGCAGGGCCTCGTTGAGGGCGCGGGTGCCGAGCGGGCCGCGGTTCATCGGCGTCAGCACCTGCAAATCGGCGACCGGATCGAATCCGTACTTGGCAGGCAGGCGGGTGCGCGCCAGTTCGACCAGGGTGTTGCGCAGGGTTTCGGGATCGGCTTCGTCGAGGAAGAAGAAGTCGCTGTCGCGCGTCGGCTTGAGGTCGGGCAGGCGGCCGGCGTTGATGGCGTGGGCGCTGGTGATGATGCGGCTGGCGGCGGCCTGGCGGAAGATCTCGGTGAGGCGGACGGCGGGCACGGCGCCGCAGGCGAGCAGGTCGCCGAGCACCCGGCCGGGGCCGACCGACGGCAACTGATCGGCGTCGCCAACCAGCAGCAGGTGGGCCTCGGCGGGCAGGGCGGCGAGGAAGTGGGCCATGAGCGGGGTGTCGATCATCGAGGCCTCGTCGCAGACGAAGACCTGGCCCTGCAGCGGCCGGCCGCGGTGCCGGCCCCAGCTGCCGCCGCCCTGGGCTTCGAGCAGGCGGTGCAGGGTTTTGGCCTCGCGCCCGGTGCTTTCCGCCAGCCGGCGCGCGGCGCGACCGGTGGGGGCGGCGAGCACGATCTCGCGGTCGCCGAACAGTTCGAGCAGGGTGTTGACCAGGGTCGTCTTGCCGACGCCGGGGCCGCCGGTGAGGATGAGCACACGGCGGCGCAGCACCTCGCGCACGGCCTCGACCTGGCTCGGTGCCAGCGGTTTGCCGGTGCGTTTGGCGATGGCGGCCAGGGCGGGTTCGAGGTCGATTCGTGGCCAGTCGGGTGGCCGCGCGATCAGCTCGCGCAGGCGGCGGGCGATGCCGACCTCGGCGGTGTGCAGGGCGGGCAGCCAGAGTTTGGCGACGCCGTCCTGCACCGCCGGCACGAGGTCGCCGCTGCCGCTGAGGAAGGCGAGTGCCTCGCGCACGGCGGCGGCCTCGACGCCGATGAGTTCGCGGGCCTGGTCGAGGGCGTCGGTTTCCGGCAGGCAGGTGTGGCCGTTGCCGGCCGCGGCGGCGAGGCTGTGCAGCAGGGCCGCGCGCACGCGCTCCGGGGCGTCGGCGGCGAGCCCGAGCTGGCGGGCGATCTGGTCGGCGGTCTTGAAGCCGATGCCGTGGATGTCCTGGGCCAGGCGGTAGGGGTTGGCCTGCAGGACGCTGAGGGCGTCGTCGCCATAGGTCTTGTAAATGCGCAGGGCGCGCGCCGAGCTGACGCCGTGGGCGTGCAGGAAAAGCATGATGGCGTGCACGGCGCGCTGCTTCAGCCAGGAGGCGCGGATTTCCTGGCGGCGCTTGCGGCCGATGCCCTCGACCTCCTCCAGCTTGGCCGACTCATGCTCGATGATGTCGAAGATGCCGGCGCCGAAGCGGGCGACCAGGCGTTTCGCGTAGGCCGGGCCGATGCCATCGACCAGGCCGCTGCCGAGGTAGCGCTCGATGCCCTCGGGCGAGTCGGGGCGTTCGAGCTTCAGGCGGTCGGCCTTGAACTGGCGGCCGTAGTCGCGGCTGGACTGCCAGTGGCCGCTGGCTTCAAAGGCCTCGCCGGCGACCACGCGCGGGGTGCGACCGACCAGGCCCACCGGCTCGCGCGCGCCCTCGGGCAGGACCTTGAGGATGCAGTAGCCGGTGTCCTCCGTGTGATAGAGCACGCGCTCGACCCGGCCGCGCAGGATCTCGGCGGGCGTTCGGCGTTCGGCGTCGGGCATGCCGGCAGGCTACCGCAACGATCCGGCCAGCGCCAGCTTGGAGCGCCTGCAAGGAGCAGGCGCGTGCGACCGATTCCTCCGCATGAAACGGCTCCTCCTTCTCGGCCTGCTGGTCACCGGTCTGCCTCTGCTTGCCCAACAACCCGCCGCGCCAGTCTGGAAGGCGGGCGCGGCCGGCGCGAAGATCACGCCGAAGCAGATGCTGTGGATGGCGGGGTATGCCTCGCGCACGAAACCCGCCGAGGGCGTGGAGCAGGACCTGTTTGCCAAGGCGCTGGTGCTCGAGGACGCGGCGGGTGGCCGGTTTGCGCTGGTCACGCTCGATCTCATTGGCGTGCCGCGCGAACTGCGCCTGGCGGTGGCGGCGCGGGTGCAGAAGGAGCATGGCATCCCGCCGGAGCGACTCGCCCTCAATGCCAGTCACACGCACAGCGGTCCCGAGCTGCGCTTCAAGCGCCTTGGCGGTGTCGATGATCCAGAATGGCGCCAGGCCCAGGCGAAGGCCTATGCGGCGGAGCTGGAAACCACGCTGGTGGGTCTCGTCGGCGCCGCGCTGAAGGCGGCCGCGCCGGCGCGGGTCGAGTTCTGTGAGGCGCGCTGCGGCTTTGCCATGAACCGGCGCACGCCCGACGGCAAGGGCGGCTGGCGCAACTTCCCGAACCCGGCCGGCCCGGTCGATCACCAGGTGCCGGTGCTGAAGGTGACCGGGGCGGAAGGGCGCGAGCTCGCCATCGTCTTTGGGTATGCCTGCCATTGCACGACGCTGGGGCATCAGAAGTTCAGCGGCGACTACGCCGGCTACGCGCAGGCGGCGATCGAGAAGGCGCACCCGGGGGCGGTGGCCCTGTTTGTCAACGGCTGCAGCGGCGACCAGAATCCGTATCCGCGCCGCAGCACCGAACTGGCGGCCACCCATGGCCAGACCCTGGCGACCGCGGTGGAGTCGGCGTTGGGCACGACGCCCAAGCCTCTGGCGGGCCGCATCCGCTCGGCCTACCGCGAGATCCCGCTCGCCTACGGGCCGCTGCCGACCCGCGCCGAACTGGAGACGCGCCAGAAGGGCGCGGACAAGCTCGACGCCGCCCATGCCGGCCGCGTGCTGGCGCGGCTCGACGAGGAGGGGAGCCTGCCGCGGCACTACCCGTACCCGGTGCAGGTGGTGCGGCTTGGCGATGACCTGACCTGGGTGCTGCTGGCTGGCGAGGTGGTGATCGATTACGCCCTGCGCTTCAAGCGCGAGATCCGTGACCCGCTCGTCTGGGTGTCGGCCTACACGAACGACGTGCCCACCTACATCCCCAGCCGGCGGGTCTGGGAGGAGGGCGGCTATGAAGGGGGCGACGCCATGAAGTGGGGGCATCATCCGACACCGAAATGGAGTGGCGAGGTTGAGACGCACATCGCCGACACCGTTCACGAGCTGCGCCGCGGGCTGGAGTAGCCGGCGTTTGCGTTGGCGGCGAAAGCGGCGAGACTGCGGTCGCCATGAAAGCGCTTTTCCTTGCCGCCGCCGTCCTCTGCCTTGCCGGAACCGTCCGCGCGCAGAACAGTGCGCCGTCGGCGCCCTCCAGCCCGACCGAGGATGAATTGACGCGCGACGGCCTCTGGGACGGCCGGCTCAAGGGCGGCAGCTACCTGGTGCGCAGCAACCAGATCATGGCGCTGTCGAAGCACGAGTACGTCGCCGACGGCGTCGCCCGCGTGGTCGAGGTGAACCTGACGCTGAACTCGAACCTGACCGTGCGCTTTTACTTTCTCGAGCCGGTCAAGCTGGAGGGCGGCGGTGTCATCGGTGCCGGCCAGCAGGCGCTCGATCGCGCCCGGGCGCTGGTGCAGGACGCGGCGGGGCGGGTGTCGCCGAGCCTGACCGAACCGAAGGTGGTGAAGAGCTATCCGGTGTCGACCCACGCGCACACGGTGGAGTTTGTGCTGGCGAGCGAGGACCGCCTGAACTCCCTGCATGCCAGCCTGGAGCGCAGCTTCCGCACCGGCCAGGGCCGGATCTGGCGCGAGTGAGGGGTCGCTGTGGACGCGGGCAGTGACCGCGTGGATCCCGCGGGCCGCTGCCCCTGCTGTAGACGCGGGCAGTGACCGCGTGGCTTTCGCGGGTCGCTGCCTCGCGCTACAGCCAAACCGACACTCAACCCGGCTCGTTTGGCGGCGGCTCGGCGAGCAGGATGAACCGATAGCGCGCGTCGTACTGGCCGCGGTTGTGCTTCGTGCAGCAGGCGCTGCAGGCGCTGTGGCGGCGGAACTTGCGCACGCGGTGGACGATGAGGCCGCAGTGCGCGCAGGTGTAGGCGAACTTGCGCTTCACCTCGCGGCGCGGCAGCGGCAGGCGGTGGCGGGCGCTTTCGTCGGGGATGCCGAGGTCGGCGCAGGCGCGGCGCCATTCCGGGCCGTGCGGCTCGATGCGGCGGCGACCGGCGCGGTGGTAGGCGACGAGGTGGGCCAGTTCATGGCGCAGGGTGCGGTCGACCTGGCCCTCGAACTCGCGCAGGCGCGGGTTGAGCTCGATGCGCCAGGCCGGGTAGCTGGCGTAGCCGGCGGTGCTGCGCAGGCGCGGGTTCCAGCAGACGCGCACCAATCCGGCGGCGCCAGTGAGCTCCAAGCCGAGCAGCAGCTCGCGACAGAGGCCGGTCAGTTCGGCGTCCTCGCCGTCGGTGACGGGGCGGTCTGCGGCTGGCGGTTCCGGTTCGGCGAAAAGGGGCCGCTCCAGGCGGCGCTCGGCCAGGCTGCCGCGGATGCCGGCCTGGAAGTCGAGGATGAGCTGGGTCAGCTTCAGCATGGCAGGCCCGGGGACGCGCCCGGGTCGGTGCGGGCGGCGGTGGCTTTTTTGCGGTCGCGAATCCGGTGCTCCTGGTCGCCCAGCGCGTAGATGCGGTCGGGCGGCACGCTTTCCATGAGGAAGACGTTGGCGCCGATCGTGCTGCGCGCGCCGACCACGGTGTCGCCGCCGACGATGGTGGCGCCGGCGTAGATGGTGACGTGGTCCTCGATGGTGGGATGGCGCTTGGTGCCGGCCAGGGCCTGGCCCTGGGCGAGCGAGCGGGCGACGAGACCGACGCCCTGGTAGAGCTTCACCCGCGAGCCGATTTCGCAGGTCTCGCCGATGACGACGCCGGTGCCGTGGTCGATGAAGAAGTGGCTGCCGATCTTCGCGCCCGGGTGGATGTCGATGCCGGTGCGACCGTGCGCCCACTCGGTCATCATGCGCGGGATGAGGGGAATGCCGGCGGCGTAGAGGGTGTGGGCGGCGCGCTGGATGGCGATCGCCTCGAGGCCGGGGTAGGCGAGGATGATCTCCTCGTAGCTGCGCGCCGCGGGATCGCCCTCAAAGGCCGCCTCGACGTCGGTCTGCAGCAGTTCGCGCACGGCCGGCAGCCGCTCCATGAAATCGCAGACGAGGCGGGTGGCCTCCTCGTGGTGGTTGCCGCTGCCGTCGCGCAGGCGCAGGCTGCGGCGCACCTCGGTCTTGAGGCGTTCGCGAATGCTGGCCACCAGCTCATGGGTGATCAGTTCCAAATCCTGGGAGGCAACCGCGTCCTCGGAGAAGAAGCCGGGGAAGAGCAGCTGCAGCAGGTCTTCGCAGAGGGTGGCAATGGCCTGCTTTGAAGGCAGGGCGCCGCAGTCCACGTGGTTGATGCCCCCGACCTTCTGGTAGGAGGCCATGAGGCGCTGGACGATCTCGGTCTGGCGGCAATCCATCTGGAGAAAAGCAGTAATGCAGGAAGCCGGTGCTGGCAAATGGCGGGATGGCGGCGGCGCCGCAGATTTCAGAGCCCGGAGCCAAGGGTCAAGGGTCAAGGGTCAAGGGTCAAGAGCTGGAGCCAAGAGTCGCGTTGGAGGTCTGGGTGCTGACGCAAAAACCGCCGTCACCCGCGGGGCGGATGACGGCGGTGTGGGTTCAGGCCGCAGCCTGGGAGGGGTTACTTGGCCTCCTTGCAGCAGTCCTTGCCGCAGACCTTGCCTTGGTCCTTGCAGCATTCGACGCAGGATTTGCCTTTGTCGGCGCAGCACTTTTTGCAGGCGTCACCGGCGAAGGCACCGGTGCTGAGGGCGGTCAGGGCGAGGAGGGAGAGAAGTGTTTTCATGGGTATTCAGAGATGGATTATTGACTTGGTTTTTCGAGGCATGAGGTGCCGACGCGGGGTCGGCGGGGCAAGCGTGGATGCCGCGGCACATGGGTTCCTTGTCCAATGGGGGCGGGCAGGGGCGCTCTTTCGCGCCGGTGCCGGAACTCGGGGTCAGCGACAGGGCCTGGCGCCTCAGGTCAACAGGGAGCAGTGCTTCAGGTAGAGCGGGGCGGGGCCGCTTCTTGGCGGCGCCCTGGAGGCAACGACCGGCAGTGGTGTGGCATCGGTCGGCACGACCCAAAACTCGGAGTGCGGCCGCACCCACGCCTGGAGAACAACCAGAACCAGGCGGGGTGCGGCAGCGGTTTCCGGAGAAAGCTGGCGGGCGAGGGTGTCGGCGCAGCAGGGGCAGTCGGGCGACTGCGGCGCGGGAGTTTCGGTCTGGCAGGCCGGACAGGCTTCCTCGGTGGCGACCGGCAGGGCGGCGGCATAGCAGCAGCCACAGAATGGAGCTGCCATGAGGCAGGCCGCGATCAGGCTGGTGAAGCGCCGAAACATCAGAGGCTTCTGAAAAGGATCCGGCAACTTTCGTTCAAAGTTCTTCGCTGACGGTCTTGATCGGGCTGTCCGAGGCGCCGAGCAGGTATTCCTCCAGGGGCGTGCCTTCCTCAGTCGCACGCAGCATGAGGAAGTCCTCGTGATCGATCTCCAACCAGGAATCGACACTCCAGCGACCGGCCGGGAATTGGCCGAGGAAGGTGCGCGCGGTGTCGAGCGAAACCAGCACGTGGGCATGGGGGTGCTGGATGAGGGCGGCTTCCAGTTGCGCAGGCGAGGTGGTTTGGATGACATCTGTGCGCTGCACGCCTGCCAGTCCGGGGGTGCCACTGGTGAAAACAAAGGTGTCGGTGCCCTTCTGATGGGCGTCGAGCCAGCGCACAAAAGCCTCGCGATGAGGGTCTTCGCGCAGGCTCAGGCCGGCCAGCAGGGCCAGCGCCGCCGCGCTGCCGAGGCCCGCCAGCCGCCAGCGCCAGGGGTGATCGCGGCGGACGATGCGCGCGGCCTGCCAGGCGACCGGTTCGGGGCGCCGCGCCTGCAGGCAGCATTCCGAGCCGAGGCTCGGGAACAGGGCCGCCCACAACTGGTTGCAGCGCACCCAGGCACGCGAGTTTTCCAGCCAGGCGCCGGACCAGCGCAGGGCGTGGCTGCCGGTGACGAATTCCGGCTCGAGACCGAACTCACCGACGAGCTGGCGCCAGCGGCCGGGCGAGAGCACGGTGATGTGGCCGCCGGGGGTGATGCGCCCCTCGCGCAGGCTGCGGCGGAAGTAGCGCTCGCGCAGGCGCGCCAGCGGACCGGGCATGGTCGGGGTGCAACCGAGGAAGATGCCGCCGGGGCGGAGCAGGCGGGCGGCTTCGCCCAAGGTGACGCCCGGGCGGGGCAGGTGCTCGAAGACGTGCAGACTGACGACTGCATCCGCACAGGCGTCGCCCAGCGGCAGCGGGCCGTCGAAATTGGCCTGCCGCACCTCATCGTAACCGGCCTTGGCTTCCGCGCGCGGGTTCCAGTCGAGCCCGATCCAGCGGGCGACGGCGGTCTTGGGCGTGAAATGGCGCAGCCAGCCGCGTTCGCAGCCGAGATCGACCACGACCAGCGGGCGGCCCAGGCGTTCCGCCTCGCGGGCCAGGGCGCTGGCCGCCCACCAGTAGCGCAGCAGGCGGAAGGGGTACTTGGCACGTTCCAGATTCCGGCGCAACTTCTCGGGCGGTTCGGCGGCTTGGCGGAAAAAGGGCGTCAGCGGAAAGCGGAGCAGGGCGAAGCGCGAAGACATGGGGGATCGTGGAGGAACGCCTTCCCGAAACCGCCGGATGCGTGCCTGTGCGTCGATTTTCCAGCGACGGCCCTCAGGCGAGCAGTTCGCGAATGACCTGGCCGCCGAACTGGCTGAGCTGTTTGAAGCGGCCGCCGTGGTAGTAGGTGAGGCGGTTGTCGTCGAGGCCGAGCAGGTGCAGCAGGGTGACATGCAGGTCGCGCACGTGGTGCACGTTTTCGACCGCCGCCATGCCGGTGTCATCGGTTGCGCCAATCGTGTGGCCGGCCTTCACCCCGCCGCCGGCGAGCCAGATGGTCATGGCGTTCGGGTTGTGATCGCGGCCGTAGGCGGTGCCGCCGCGCACGCCGTTGTCGGGCGTGCGACCGAATTCGCCGCACCAGACGACGAGGGTTTCCTCGAGCAGGCCGCGGCGTTTGAGATCGGTGAGCAGGGCGGCGATGGGGCGGTCGACCTGGCGGATCAAATTGCCGTGGGCGCGCTCGATGTAGTCGTGGCTGTCCCAGGTGCCGGCGTAGAGCTGGACAAAACGCACGCCCTTCTCCACGAGCTTGCGGGCGAGCAGGCACTTGCGGCCGAAGGCATCGGTCTCGGGTTGGTTCACCCCGTAGAGGTCGAGGGTGGCGGCGTCCTCGCCGGCGAGGTCGAGCACGCCGGGCACCTGGGCCTGCATGCGGAAGGCGAGCTCGTAATTGGTCATGCGCGCGCGCAGCTCCTCCTGGTCGGGGCGGGCCTCAGCGTGGCGTTCGTTGAGGCGGGCGAGCAGGTCGAGATTGGCGCGCTGGCGCTCCGGATCGACGCCCGCCGGCGGTTGCAGGTCGAGAATGGGGCTGCCCTGGGCTCGCAGGGGGGTGCCCTGAAAGTGGGCGGGCAGGTAGCCGTTGCCCCAGTTGGCGCTGCCGCCCTGCGGATAGCTGATCTCGGGCAGGACGACGAAGCCGGGCAGGTCGGCATTGAGCGAGCCGAGGCCGTAGGTCACCCAGGCGCCGAGCGCGGGATCACCGCCAAAGCGGTTGCCGCAGTTCATCTGATACATCGCCGTCGGATGGTTGACGCTGTCGACCTGGCAGCCGCGGTAGAAGCAGAGGTCGTCGGCGACGCCGGCGAGGTGCCGCCAGGGCTCGCTCATCCAGGCGCCGCTCTGGCCGTGCTGCCGGAAGCGGAAGGGGCTGCGCACGTAGTAGCGTTTGCCGCTCTCCATGGCCGACTTCTGCCGGCCCTCGCGGACGAACTCCTTGAGGTGGAGTTTTTCCAGCGCCGGTTTGGGATCGAAGCAGTCGATGTGCGAGGGGCCGCCCTCCATCATCAGGAAGATGCAGTTCTTCGCCCGGGCCGGCACCTGCTGGGCCTTGGGGGCGAGCGGGCCGGCGGCCTCGGCGGCGGCGAGCTGGGCGGTGAGCGCCACCCCGCCGAGCGAGGCGCCCAGGCCATAGACAAACTCGCGCCGGGTCGGCGCGTGCCGGGCGCGCGGGCCGGTGCAGGGAAAGTAGGCGGGGTTCATGGCGCTTGCGGTGGGAACGTGCGGAGAGTCCATGGCTTATCCCGGAAAGGCGGGCCGGCGTGCCAGGAAAAGCCGGCCGGGCGCAAAAAAGAGGGACGCCTCGCGGCGTCCCTCCGTGGGGTTGAATGCGGGTGGGCCGGTCTTACTGGCCGGGGCGCCATTCTTCGGTGGCGAACTTGAAGGCCTGCTCGAGGCCGACGAGGTCCGTGCTGGGGCGCAGGGCTTCGAAAGCCTGGCTTTCCTTCTGGATCTCGGCGTCGCTGTAGTTCATGGCCTTGATGGAGAGGCCGACGCGGCGCTCCACCTTGTCCACCTTGATGACGCGGGCCTCGACGTCGTCGCCGACGTTGAG
This sequence comes from uncultured bacterium, assembly GCA_966252325.1. Lineage (GTDB taxonomy): Bacteria > Verrucomicrobiota > Verrucomicrobiia > Verrucomicrobiales > Verrucomicrobiaceae > Prosthecobacter. The sequence goes on from CBINON010000008.1 coordinate 66,795, forward strand.
CACATCCTTGACCTTGGCCACATGATCCTCGCTGAGCTGGGAGATGTGAACCAGACCGTCGATGTCGCCCTCGAGTTCGACGAAGGCGCCGAAGCTGGCGATCTTGGCGACCTTGCCCTTGACGACGTCGCCGACCTTGAAGCGGCTGTCGATTTCCGACCAGGGGTCGGTTTCGAGCTGCTTCATGCCCAGGCTGATGCGCTGGTTGGCCTTGTCGATGCCGAGCACGACGGCTTCGACTTCCTGGCCCTTCTTGAGCATTTCCGACGGGTGGTTGACCTTGCGGGTCCAGCTGAGGTCGGACACGTGGATCATGCCGTCGATGCCTTCCTCCAGCTCGACGAAGGCGCCGTAGGCCGTGAGGTTGCGGATCGGGCGGGTGAGCTGGGTGCCGACCGGGTAACGGACATCAATGTCGTCCCACGGGTTGGAATCCAGCTGGCGGACGCCGAGGCTGATCTTGCGCTCGTCCTTGTTGATGCCCAGGACCACGGCTTCGAGTTCCTGGCCGACCTGGAGCACGTCCGACGGGCGGGCGATGCGCTTGACCCAGGACAGTTCGGAGACGTGAACGAGGCCTTCCACGCCCTCTTCGACTTCGACGAAGGCGCCGTAGGCGACGAGCTTGGTGACCTTGCCCTTGACGCGCTGGCCGACCGGGTAGCGGCCCTCGATGTTTTCCCAGGGGTTGTTCTGGAGCTGCTTGAGGCCGAGGGAGACACGCTCCTTCTCGCGGTTGACTTCGAGGATGACGAGCTCGAGGCGCTGACCGATGCCGACCAGTTCGGTCGGATGGTTGAGGCGGCCCCAGGACATGTCGGTGATGTGAAGCAGGCCGTCCATGCCGTTGAGGTCGACGAAGACACCGAAGTCGGTGATGTTCTTGACCACGCCGTCGACCTTGTCGCCGGGGCTGACGGACTCGAGGAACTTCTGGCGCTGTTCGGCGCGCTCGGCCTCGATGACCTCGCGGCGGGACAGGACGATGTTCTTGCGGTCGTCGTTGATCTTGACGATCTTGAATTCGAAGACCTTGCCGACGTACTCGTTGAGGTCCTTCGGCGGGATGATGTCGATCTGGCTGCCGGGCAGGAAGGCTTCGACGCCGACGTTGACCATGAGGCCGCCCTTGACGACGCTCTTGACCTTGCCCTTGACCAGGCCGCCGTCGCGGAAGACCGAGGCGATCTTTTCCCAGTTCTGCTTGTAGGCGGCCTTTTCCTTCGAGAGGACGACCATGCCTTCGTCATTTTCCAGCTTTTCGAGGAGAACTTCAATCTCGTCGCCGACCTGGATGTCTTCGTCCTCGAATTCGTTCGAGGGGATGGCCCCTTCGGACTTGTAGCCGATGTCGACGAGGACGACCTGCGGCTTGATTTCAAGGATCCGGCCTTTGACGATGGATCCTTCGTGGAGTTCGCGGAAGGATCCTGCGATCATTTCCGCGAGAGTAGCTGCGCTCATGTGTGTGTTGGGTTGGGAGTGCCGTGGGGAAACCGCACGCGCTCTTCCACTCCTGAGGAACACGACGGGCTGATGTCCCGCACCGCCATGGGGCAGCCGGACAAAAGGGCCGGAATCATCGGCCGTGCCGAACACTTGGCAAGGGGAAAGATGGGCCCCGGCCCGGCGCCGCCCCTTCTGTGGACGCGGGCAGTGACCGCGTGGATCCCGCGGGTCGCTGCCCCGCGCTACAGGCTTGCCCAAGGGGGCGCGCCGTCCGTGGCCGCCGGCAGCGGTTGCATGGGCGCCCCGCCTGCGATAAAAACCGCGAAGGATTCCACGCCCGCCGCGTCCAAGCCCCTCATGAAACCCCGCGCTCCGCATCGGCCGCCGCCCCGGCATGCCCCGGGCCGCCGCTGGCTGCGGCGGCTCTTCCTGCTCGGCCTGCTGACGGTCCTGCTCGGCGTCGCCGTCGTGGCGGTGACCGTCGGGGTCTACGCCCAGATGGCCCTGCTGTACGATCTCGACCGCCTCGGCGAGATGCCTGAGCGCACGGTCGTGCTCGATGCCGACGGCGAGCTGCTCGGCCGCATGCACGGCGAAAACCGCCAGGTGGTGGCGATCGACCAGGTGTCGCCGCATTTTCTCAAGGCCCTGCTGGCGCGCGAGGACGCCCGTTTTTACCGCCACGGCGGCATCGACCCCCTCGGCGTGCTGCGCGCCGCCCTGCGCAACCTGCGCGAGGGGCGCATCGTCCAGGGCGCCAGCACGATCACCATGCAGCTGGCCCGCAACAGCTACCCCGACCTCAACGAGCGCAGTTTCCACCGCAAGCTGCTGGAAATGATGCTGGCGCGCCGCATTGAGCGGCAGTGGAGCAAGGACCAGATCCTGCAGCACTATGTCAACCGCATCTTCTTCGGCGCCAACCTCTACGGCATCCAGCGCGCCAGCCAGGGCTACTTCGGCAAGAACGCCGCCGACCTCAGCCTCAGCGAGGGCGCCCTGCTCGCCGGCATCATCCGCAGCCCGGCGCGGTTTTCGCCCTTCCGCAACTTCCAGGGCGCGCTGCGCGAGCGCGACGACGTGCTGGCGCGCCTGCTCGCCACCGGCGGCATCAGCGCCGAGGAGGAACTGGCCGCGCGCCGCGCCGACCTCGCCCTGCGCGCCCAGCCGGCCTTCCAAAGCCAGGGCGGCTACGCCCTCGACGTCATCCGCCGCGACCTCGACCGCATCCTCGAGGAGCAGGCCATCGAGGACGGCGGCCTGATCGTCTACACCACCCTGCACAAGGGCCTGCAGCTCGCCGCCGAGGAGGCCGTGGAAAAACGCCTCGCCGCCGCGGAAAAACTGTCCGGCTACCGCCACCCGACCAAGGCCGCCTTCGACGCCGCCTGGGATGGCCGGCGCGAGGTCGTCGCCACCCCCTACCTGCAGGGCGCCGTCACCATCCTCGACAACGAGACCGGCGGCCTCCTGGCCGTGGTCGGCGGCCGCGATTACCGGCAGAGCAAGTTCAACCGCGCCACCCAGGGCAACCGCCAGATCGGCTCGACGGTGAAACCCTTCGTCTATGCCGCCGCCCTCGCCGCAGGCTTCCTGCCCGGCACCTACGTCGAGGACGCGCCCATCCGCCGCGGTGAAATTGCGGGTGCCGACCCGGGCTGGTCGCCGCAGAACAACGATGGCAGCTTCACCGGCCTGCAGACCCTCACCACCGGCCTGGTCGAGAGCCGCAACACGATGGCGGTGCGCGTCGGCAACTTCACCGGCCTCGACCGCGTGCTCGAGGTCATCGCCGACGCCGGCATCGGCAACCACCTCACGCGCACGCCCCAGGTCTTCATCGGCAACCTCGGCGGCACCCCGCGCGAGCTCGCCAGCGCCTTCAGCCTGTTTCCGAACGACGGCATCCGCCGGCGGCCCTTCCTCATCGACAAGGTCACCGACAAGGCCGGCAACGTCCTGTTCAGCAACAGCGTGCTCGAGTCCGACATCATTCCGCCGGGGGCCGCCCACCTCATGCGGCGCATGCTCGCCCAGGTCGTCGACCGCGGGACCGCCGCCAGCATCCGCTCCGAGCACGGCTTCAAGGATCCGGCCGGCGGCAAGACCGGCACCACCAATGACTACAAGGACGCCTGGTTCGCCGGTTACACCGACCGTGTCACCTGCGCGGTCTGGGTCGGCCTCGACCAGCCGCAGACGATCATGGCGCGCGGTTACGGCAGCCGCCTCGCCATCCCGATCTGGAGCGATGTGGTCAAAAAGGCGGCCTCGCTCGGTTACATCGCCGCCGGCCCACGCCAGGAGCCGCCCCTGCAGCCGGTGCACGTCTGTCGCCTCAGCAGCCTGCTCGCCACCCGCGACTGCCAGGGTGCCGGCACCGCCTACCAGGACCAGTTGCCGGCCGACATGCTGCCACAGGGCTGGTGCGCCGCCCACCAGGGCGCCTGGGCGCGCCCAACCCTGCGCGACCGCCGGCGACCGCCGACGGTGCAGGGGATTTTCGAGCGGATGCGCGGCTGGTTTCGGTGAAACTCACCAGCACAGCCCCTCGTACCGCCAGGGCAGGCTGGCGAGGTCGCGCCAGCCGTTGACGTCGAGCACCGCCTGGTCGGGCCGCGCCCAGGCGGCGAGGTCGGCGACCGGCACGCATTTCTGCGAGGCGACGATGAGGTCGCTGGCTTCGACGACCTCGCGCGGGTCGTCGCGCAGCAGGGAGGCGAGGTGGGGCATGCGGCGCTGGATTTCCGCCTCGTTGGCGCCGACCAGGCGGCCGAGCTGCAGGTTGGGATCGTGGATGCGCAGCTCGTAGCCGCGGCCAAGCAGGGTTTCGGCGACGGCGACCATGGGGCTGCCGCGCAGGTCATCGGTGTCGGCCTTGAAGGCGAGGCCGAGCAGGCCAATGCGGCGGCTGCCGTGGGCGGTGATGCGCTTGAGCAGCAGGTCGAGGTGGGCCTGGTTGCTGTCGAGGGTGCTGTCGAGCAGGGGCAGGTTGAGGCCCTCCTGGCGGGCGAAGGAGAGCAGGGCGCTGACGTCCTTGGGCAGGCAGGAACCGCCGAAGGGGTTGCCCGGCTTCATGTAGTAGGGAGAGATGTTCAGGCGGGTGTCGGAACAGACGACCTCCATGACGCGGCTGCCATCGACGCCGAGAAACTTGCAGAGCCGGCCGATCTCGTTGGCGAAGCCGACCTTGAGGGCGTGGAAGTAGTTGCAGCTGTACTTGATGGCCTCGGCGCCCTCCCAGGCGAGCACGGCGGGCGAGCCGCCGAGCAGCTGGCGGGCCTCGCTGCTCTCCGGTTCGGCGCCGTCGTGGGTGCCGACCACGGCCAGCGAGGGCTCACGGAAGTCGCGCACGGCCGTGCCCTCGCGCAGGAACTCGGGGCAGTAGTAGATCTTCACCTGGCCGGCGGCCTGCAGGTCCGCGAGGAAGTCGCGCACGAGCTGGCGGGTGCTGCCGGGCAGCATGGTGCTGCGGAAGATCAGCACGTGCGGCTTGCCGGAGGCGCGCAGGGCGGCGGCGATCTGCTCGCAGACCTTGCGCACGTAATCGAGGTTGAGCCGGCCGGACTCGAGCGAGGGCGTGCCGACGCAGATGATGCTGGCCTCGGTCGCCGCCACGGCCGCGGCGGCGTCGGTCGTGGCGCTGAGCCGGCCTTCGGCGCGCGCCGTCTGCAGCAGGCCGTCGAGCTCGGGCTCGACGATGGGGGAGCGGCCGAGGTTGAAGGCCTCCACCTTGGACGGCTGCACGTCCACGCCGGTGACGGCGTGTCCCAGCTCCGCGAGACACCCGGCGGTGACTGCGCCCACGTAACCCAGACCGAAAATGCTGACGTTCATCGCGCTGACCATGGCACAGGCGCGCGGGGAGGAAAACGGGAAAGCGTGCCGGCGGTTTTTTGGTGTTTTTCTGACCCCAAGTGCACAAAACGTGTCATGCTTGCGTACTCCAAGCCTTCCGTTTTTCCCTCCCATGAGCCAGACCCACCGCCGTACCTTCCTCAAGAGCGCCGCCGGCGCTGTTGCCGCCCCCTTCTTCCTGCCGTCCCGTGTCTGGTCGGCTCCGACCGCGCCGAACGCCCGCCTCAACCTGGGCTTCATCGGCATGGGCAAGATGAACAGCGGCCACCTCGGCAACTTCCTCGGCCGTGACAACGTCCAGGTGGTCGCCGTCTGCGATGTCGACACCACCCGCCGCGAGCACGCCAAGGGCCGGGTCAACGAGGCCTACGCCAAGAAGGCCGCCGGCAGCTACAAGGGCTGCGACGCCTACAGCGACTTCCGCGAGCTGCTCGCCCGCAAGGACATCGACGCCGTGGTCATCGCCACGCCCGACCACTGGCACGCCTACATCGGCATCGCCGCGGTCCAGGCCGGCAAGGATGTGTACGGCGAGAAGCCGCTCACCCACAACGTCCACGAGGCGCTGAAGCTGACCCAGGCGGTGCGCGACAGCGGCCGCATCTTCCAGACCGGCTCGCAGCAGCGCTCCAGCAAGGAGTTCCGCGTCGCCTGCGAACTCGTCCGCAACGGCGTCATCGGCAAGATCCAGACGATCACCACCTCCTTCGGCGATCCCGCCGGCCCCTACAACCTGGCCGGCGAGGCACCTGAACCCGGTCTCGACTGGGACATGTGGTGCGGTCCGGGCCCGCTCAAGGAATACAGCAGCGTGCTCAGCCCGCGCGGAGTGCACAACCATTTCCCGGCCTGGCGCATGACCCGCGAGTTCGGCGGCGGCATGATCACGGACTGGGGCGCGCACCACATCGACATCGCCCAGTGGGCGCTCGGCGTCGATGACAGCGGCCCGGTCGAGGTGCGCGCGCCGCAGAACTGGGAGACCGCCAAGCGCGGCGCCCAGCTCGTCTACGCGAACGGCGTCGTGCTCACTCACGGCGAGGGCAAGGGCGTCTCCATCTACGGCAGCGAGGGCGAGATCCACGTCAACCGCGGCAAGTTCGAGCTCTGGCTCGGCGGCAAGAAGGTGCACGGCTTCTTCGACAAGGAAAAGGACAAGGGCACCTCGCTCGACCGCGAGGTCGTGCTCAGCGAGCGCGAGTTCCTCAAGGACGCCAAGGTCAAGTTGTACGAGAGCAAGAACCACCACGACGACTGGCTCAACAGCATCCAGACCCGCGAGCGGCCGATCTGCGACGTCGCCGTCGGCGCCACCACGGTCATCTCCTGCCACCTGATGAACATGGCCTACTGGCACGGCGCCAACTTCCAGTGGGATCCCCACGCGCGCACCTTCGCCAAGGGCGGCGATCCCAAGTGGCTGACCCGCGACTACCGCGGCGAGTGGAAGGTGTGAGCGGAGAGCGGAGAGATTCGCGTGGCACCGGCGTTTCCGCTGGCTGCCATGCGTTGCCTTCTGTTCCTCCTCCTCGCCGCCGTCAGCCTGACGGCGGCCGACAAGCCGAACCTGATCTTCATCCTCTGCGACGACCTCGCCCAGGGCGACCTCGGCTGCTACGGCCAGAAACTGATCCAGACGCCGAACCTCGATCGCATGGCGGCCGAGGGCACGATGTTTCCCCAACTCTACTCCGGCACCAGCGTTTGCGCGCCCTCGCGGGCCTCGCTGATGACCGGCCTGCACACCGGCCACAGCCCGATTCGCGCCAACCGCGAGATCCAGCCCGAGGGCCAGAAACCGCTGCCCGAGGGCACGGTCACGGTCGCCGAGGTGCTGAAGTCGGCCGGCTACGCCACCGCCTGCGCCGGCAAGTGGGGCATGGGCATGTTCGACACCAGCGGCAGCCCGCTCAAGCGCGGCTTCGACCATTTCTACGGCTACAACTGCCAGCGCCACGCCCATCGCTACTTCCCGGATTACCTGTGGGACGATGACCGTCGCGTCGAGCTCGACGGCAAGACCTACGCCCAGGAGCTCATCCAGCAGGATGCGGAAAAGTGGCTCCGCGCCCATGCCGGCGGCCCCTTCTTTTTCTTCTACGCCATCACCCTGCCGCACGGGAAGTTCGAGATCGATGACCTCGGCCCCTACGCCGACAAGCCCTGGACCGACCTGCAGAAAACCTATGCCGCCATGGTCAGCCGGCTCGACCGCGATGTCGGCCGCGTGCTCGACCTGCTCCGGGAGTTGAAGATCGACGACAACACGCTGGTCGTCTTCGCCGGCGACAACGGCGCCTCCTTCGATCCCAAATCCGAGGTCGGCCGGCTGTTCGACCAGGACATGGGTGGCAAGCTGCGCGGCTACAAGCGCAGCCTCTACGAGGGCGCGCTGCGCCAGGCCGGCATCGCCCGCTGGCCGGGCAAGCTGCCCGCCGGCCGCGTCAGCGAGGAACCCTGGGCCTTCTGGGACTTCCTGCCCACCGCCGCCGAACTCGCCGGTGCGACCCTGCCCGCGGGCTACCGCAGCGATGGTTTGTCAGTCGCCTCCCTGCTCCAGGGCGGCGCTGCGCCGAAGCGCGAGGCCTTTTACTGGGAACTGCACGAGGGCACCTCGCTCCAGGCCGTGCGCTTCGAGGGCCGCTGGAAGGCGGTGAAGAACGGCCCGCAGGCCAAGACCGAACTCTACGACCTGGACACCGATCTCGCCGAAACCCGCAACCTCGCGGTGGACAAGCCGGACCTCGTCGCCCGCGCCGAGGCCCTGATGGCCGCCGCGCGCACCGACCACCCCGACTGGCCGCTCGTGCAGAAGCGCCAGGGCAAGGCAAAGAAGCAGTGAGCGGCTTTTCTGGTGGTACCCGACCGGCGGTTGGACATCGCCAGGAGCACTTGGCCCGGGCATTGTGACCTGGTCGACACCCCGACCTCTTGCTGACCACCAGTGCTCCAAAGCCGGGAGGCAGGTCGGGGATTTTTCCCTAAATTCAGGGATGCATGCCGGACGAGCGATGCCAGACTGGCGGAGATCAGGCACGCGTTGGGTTTTGCGCTCAGACCCGCCTGCGTGCTTCCGGTCATGGTCGCGCCTGATACCGCCTCCGACAGATTTTATGAACGCCTTCCGCCTGCCCGCCCTTGCCGCCGCCGCTCATTTGCTGAGCCTGCCGTCCGCTCTGCCTGCGGCCGGAGAGACTCGCGGGGGCTTGGGCGAGTCTGACTGGCGGGGCATCCGCGCCGCGCATGAGGCGTGGCAGCATGAGTTCCGCCAGGAGGGCGGCACTTGGCAGGCCCTGAATCCTGGGCAGCAGTGGACCACGCGCATCGACGCGCGCGGTTTCCAGACCACCCCGCACACTGGCGGCTGGACCTGGGGGTTGGAACTGGAGAGCTACGGCCGCGGCGAGCGGCAGCAGAGTGTGCGCGGCACGCCCGTGGTGACGGCTGAGGGACAGCGCCTCTCCTGCCAGCGGGATGCGGTGGTGCGGGAGTGGTGGGTCAATGACACGCGCGGTCTGGAGCACGGCTTCATCGTGGCCCGCAGGCCGGAGTCGTCCGGCCCGGCGGGCGCGTCGGAGCAGCCCGATCTGGTCTTTGTCTTGAGGACGCGCGGCAGTCTGCGCCCCAGTGTCCGCGCCGGCACTCAGGGAGTGGTGTTCCTGGACACCGCAGGGGCCGCGGTGTTGAACTACACGGGGCTGAAGGTCTGGGATGCGGATGGCAGGGCGCTCACCGCCCGTTTCGAGGCTGTTGGGGAGCGCGGGCTGCACTTGCGGGTGGCGGATCAGGGCGCGCGCTACCCCGTTACCATCGACCCTGTGGCCCAGCAGGCGTCCCTGAAGGCTTCAAACACGGGGGCACTCGACCACTTCGGCACCTCCGTGGCCGTGTCCGGTGACACGGTGGTCATCGGGGCTCCGGACGAAGATAGCGGCACGACGGGGGTGAACCGTTTACCGGATGAGAGTGCCACGGACTCCGGCGCGGCCTATGTGTTTCAGCGCAGCGGAGGCGTGTGGAGCCAGCAGGCGTATCTGAAGGCGGGCAACACGGGGGCTGGCGACGCTTTTGGCACTGCGGTGGCGGTGTCCTGGGACACGGTGGTGGTGGGCGCTCCCTGGGAGGATGGCAGCGCGGTGGGGGTGAACGGCACGCCTGATGAGGGTGCGTCCAGTGCCGGCGCGGTTTATGTGTTCACCCGCAACGGGAGTGTCTGGAGCCAGCAGGCGTACCTGAAGGCTGCCCATGCGCAGCTGGGTGACCGGTTTGGCAGTTCGGTGGCGGTGTCCGGGGACACGGTGATCGTCGGGGCTCCGGATGAGGACAGCGGCACGACAGGGGTGAATTCCACGCCCGATGAGGAGGCGACAAATGCCGGTGCGGCCTATGTGTTCCAGCGTAGCGATGGTGTGTGGAGCCAGCAGGCGTATTTGAAGGCGGGTAACACGGGGGCGGTTGACGCCTTTGGCACAGCGGTGGCGGTGTCCGGGGACACAGTGGTGGTGGGCGCCCTTGGCGAGGACAGCGGCACGACCGGGGTGAACAGCACGCCGAATGAGTATGCCCCGGATTCGGGCGCGGCCTATGTGTTCCAGCGTAACGGCGGTGTATGGAGTCAGCAGGCGTATTTGAAGGCGGCCAACGCGGAGGCGTTTGACATGTTCGGCCATGCGGTGGCGGTGTCTGTGGACACGGTGGTGGTCGGCGCCTTTTGGGAAGCCAGCAGCACGACCGGGGTGAACAGTGCGCCCAACAACGTTGCGTCTCAAACCGGCGCGGCGTATGTGTTCACGCGCGTTGGCAGCCAGTGGAGTCAGCAGGCGTATCTCAAGGCCTCGAACACCACTGCGGCGGACCATTTCGGCCATTCCGTGGCGGTATCCGGGGACACCGTGGTCGTGGGGGCCAGATTCGAGGACAGTGGTACGACCGGGGTGAACAGCACGCCGGATGAGGGGGCGACCAATTCCGGCGCGGCCTATGTGTTCCGGCGCGACAATAACGAGTGGAGCCAGCAGGCCTATTTGAAGGCCTCCAACACCGGGGAGAATGACTGGTTCGGCCATTCCGTGGCGGTGTCGGGGGACACAGTCGTCGTGGGAATCAGGTTGGAAGACAGCGGCGCGACCGGGGTGAACAGCACGCCGGATGAGAGTGCCACGGATTCCGGTGCGGCAGCCGTCTTCACCGGCTTCGGGGCCGCCACCGGGATCACCCTCAGCGGCAACGGGGTGGAGATCGCCCCTGGCGACGCTGTGCCAAGCCAGGCGGATCACACGGACTTCGGGGTGGTGACCCTGGCGCAGGGGCCGGTGTCGCGCACATTCACCGTGCGAAATCAGACCAGCCAGCCCTTGCTGCTTGCCGGCACGCCGAGGGTCAGGATCGGCGGGATGCATGCGTCGGACTTCCAGGTGACGGAGCTTCCCGCTTCCTCGGTGGCGGGAATGGACGCCACCACCTTCACCATCCACTTTGAACCTTCCGCCCGTTTCGTTCGCTCCGCCACGGTGAGCATGGCCGGAAGCGACCCCGATATTCCCATCTTCAGCTTCGCCATTCAGGGCACGGGCATTGACAAACCGGACACCAAGAACCCCTCACTGAAGCTCGCCACCCCCTCGGGCAAGGGGGTGAGCGCAACCTCCCCGCTGATGGTGGCGGGCACGGCGGGGGATGATTTCATGGTGCAGCGCGTGGAGGTGACGCTCAATGGCGGCGCGGCGGTGCTGGCGGACTTGGGCGCCAGCAGCAAGCCCTCGGCGGTGCCTTTCTCGGCGCCGCTCGTGCCGGTGCCCGGGGACAACACGCTGACGCTGACGGCCTACGATCCGAGCGGCAACAGCACCTCGGTGACACGCGTGTTCACCTTTGAGCGGCGTTATCTGCTGACCCTGGTGCGCCAGGTGCCGGAGGGGTTGGAAGCCACACCCGACAAGGCGGGCAGGCTGGCGCTGCAGGCGGCCACCGCCAAGCACGCCAGCGCCTTGTCCAAGGGCAGCCTGCAGACCAGCCAGGTGCTGCCGGGCACGCAGATGGCGGTGACGGCAGCAGCCAAGGCGGGGCATCTTTTCAGCCACTGGACCGGACTGCCCGAGGGCGCGTTGGTGCGCGGGCATGTGGCGGTATTCCCCATGCCTGAGGGGGATGTGAGCGTGGCTGCGGTGTTTGTGGAGAACCCCCTCACCCAAGGCGCGCTGGCCGCGCTGGGACCCATGCCCGTCTTCCAGGGATTGCTGCGCCCCGATGAAACGACGCCGCCCGGCAATGACACGGTGGGCTTTCTCAGCGCGGCGATCGTGCCCGCCAAAGGCAGCCTGAGCGGCAGGCTGTGGATGGACGGGCTGGTGAGCGCATTCACCGGCGCGCTGCATGCGGATGGCTCCGTGTGGTTCAAGGCGGGCAAGGAAATGACATCCGTCCTGCCCTTTGCCGGCCGCGAGCTCACGATGACCTGGGATGAATCCGGCCTCGCCATGACCGTGACCCGCCAAGTCGATGAGGTCCAACAGGTCAGCGAGGGCCAAGCCAAGCCCCCGCTCTATTCCAAGGCATCCCCCGTGCGCGGCGCGCTGCTCGACGCCAAGGGTAAGCAAGGCTATTTCACCGTGGCCCTGCCGGCTGTGCCACAGAGCCCGGCCAAGCTCAAGGCGGAGTATCCGCAGGGCGCGGGCCACGCTGGGCTCACGCTGCTGAGCAAGGGTACACTCAGGCTGGCAGGCACGCTTGCGGAGGGCACCAAGATAACTGCGGCAGCTTATCTGGCCGAAGATGACGAGGCCGAGGTCTTCATCGTGCTGCCCACACCGGGCGGCAAACTCAAGGCCGGCAGTGTGCTGGGCACGTGGGTCTTTGACGAGGCTCAAACCGACAGCGATGTGGGCAGTCCCGACTTGGTTTGGTTTCGCCCGCAGGCACAGTCACAGGCAAGCCAGGTTCAAGCCTACAGATCCGGCTGGCCGCAAGGCCTTGTGCTGGGCCTTATCGGCGCGAAGTACGACAAAACCTCCACTGCCCAGACGACCCTCGGCTTCGCCGGCCCGGGGATGCTGAACTTTGCCGAGGGCCAGCTGACCGCCGAGGTGGAGATCAGCAACTTCAGCGTCAGCGGCAACACGGTGACCAAGACGCCGACAACCGACAAGAGCTTCCGTCTGAGTTTCACCCAGAGCACGGGCCTGATGAAAGGCACGTTTACGCCCAATTGGGACAGCCCTGCCAGCCAGCTGCCCGGTTTCACCGGCGTGCTGCTGGGCAAGGGCGCCAACCGCGGCGGCTGGGGCTCCTTCCTGAGCAACCGCGCCGGCGATCTCGATCCCGAAAGCGGCTCCGTGACCCTGGGGCAGGACAGCAACTGATCTGGGAGGCGGACGGTGCGTGAATCCACCGTCCGTCGCCCCAGTTTGGCGCCTTGGCTTGAGACTTTGAAGAGACCGCGGTGGCCGGCATATTCGCGCGCCTGCGCCCGCGAGAAAAACCCCGCCGCCGCCGTTTCGCTCTCTTCGCCATGCCCCGCCCGCTCTTCATTTTCTCCTCTCTGCTCTGCGCCCTTTGCTCCCCCCTCCCCGCCGCCGAGCCGTTTCCGACCCCGTACAACACCGAGAAGGGCTCGCCCATGCCGGCCGAGGAGGCGGCGCGGACGATGCAGCTGCCGCCGGGCTTCAAGTGCGTGGTTTTTGCCGCCGAACCCGACGTTCAGCAACCCATCGGCATGGCCTGGGACAGCAAGGGCCGGCTCTGGGTGGCGGAATGTTACACCTACGCGGAGAACCCGGACCGCTGGGATTTGAAGCTGCGCGACCGCCTGATCGTCCTCGAGGACAAGGACGGCGACGGCAAGCACGACAGCCGCAAGGTGTTCTGGGACCAGGGGCGCTACCTGACCAGCGTCGAGGTCGGTCACGGCGGCGTCTGGATCCTCAATGACGGCACGCTCAGCTTCATCCCCGATGCCAATGGCGATGACGTGCCCGATGGGCCGCCGCAGGTGAAGCTCGACGGTTTCAACACGAAGACGATCGGCCACAACATCGTCAACGGCCTGCGCTGGGGCCCCGACGGCTGGCTGTATGGTCGCCACGGCATCACCGACACCTCGGCGGTCGGCGCGCCCGGCACGCCGGCCGAGCAGCGCGTGCGCTTCAACTGCGCGATCTGGCGCTACCACCCGACGCGCGGCGTGGTCGAGGCGGTGGCGCACGGCGGCACCAATGCCTGGGGACACGACTGGAATGCAGAGGGCGAGCTGTTCATGATCAACACGGTCATTGGCCACCTCTGGCATGTCATCCCCGGCGCCTACTACCGGCGCATGTTCGGCACCCACCTGAATCCGTACGTCTACGAGATCATCGAGCAGACCGCCGATCACTTCCACTGGGACACCGGCGCGGAGAAATGGAGCGACATCCGCCAGGGCGTCAGCAGCAAGACCCAGGAGCTCGGCGGCGGCCACGCGCATGTCGGCCTGCTCATCTACCAGGGGGGACTCTGGCCGAAGGAGTATCACGGCAGCATGTTCACCTGCAACCTGCACGGCAACCGCATCAACGTCGACCGGCTGGAGCGCCAGGGCTGCGGGTATGTCGGCAAACACGCGCCCGATTTCATGCAGGCCAAGGACAGCTGGTTCCGCGGCATCGACCTGCTCACCGGCCCGGATGGGAATGTCTTTGTCGCCGACTGGAGCGACAGCGGCGAGTGCCATGACAACGATGGCGTGCACCGGACCAGCGGGCGGATTTACAAGATCGTTTATGAGGCTTCGCAGCCGGTGCGCCGCGAGGCCAACAACTGGTGGGCGCGGCTGGAACTGCAGCAGGCGCATGAGGCGGGCCGGGGACCGAAGCCGCGCGGTGTGTATGGCTTGGCCGAAGCGGGCAGTGAGGACGGCCTGACCCGCCTGCACACGGCCTCGGACCTGCAGCGGCTGCCCTTGGCCGAACGCTGGCCGATTGCCACCGCGCTCGCGCAGCATGCAGAAGACGCCGAGGACCGCCAGCAGCCGCTGATGATCTGGTATGGCATCGAGCCGGCGGTGGCGGCTGATCCGCGGAAGGGCGTCGAGTTCATCGCCCAGGCGAAGATCCCGACCGTGCGCCGCCTGGTGGCGCGGCGGATCGCCGAAAGGATCGAAACGCAGCCCGCGGCGGTGGACGCGCTGGTGGCCCTGGCGGCCCGCGACGCCAAGGCGCGCGAGGATGTGCTGCGCGGCCTGGCCGCCGGTCTCGACGGCTTCAGCAGCGCGAAGAAGCCGAAGGGCTGGGATGAGGTTGCCCAGGCGCTTGAAACGAACGCCAGCGAGGAATTCCAAAACCTCGGCCGCCGACTCTCCCTCGTCTTTGGCAGCGGCCGTGCGGTCGAGGAACTGATCGCCCTCGTCAAGGATGCCGAGGCCGATGCCAACGCGCGCAGCAACGCCTTCAAGAATCTCACGCGCAGCGCCAAGCCGGAGCTGTTGCCGGTCGTGCGCGGCCTGATCAACGACAAGGTGCTCGCCACCGCCGCGCGCAGTGCGCTGGCAGCCTACGATCATCCCGACATCCCGAAGGCCCTGCTCAGTCCCTGGCCGGCGCGCAGCGAGGAGCAGCAGGCGGCGACCGTGGCGACCCTGGTGTCACGCCCAAGTTATGCGAAAGCCCTGCTCGAGGCTGTGCAGGCCGGGCGGGTGCCGAAGACGGCGATCACGCCCTACCAGGCGCGCGCGATCCGCAGTTTGAACGACGAGGCCCTCACAACCCAGCTGACCGCGGTCTGGGGCGAGCTGCGCGACACGCCGGCGGCGAAGCAGGCGGAGTTGGCCGAGTGGACGCGCAAGCTCACGCCCGAGCGCCTGGCGGGGGGTGATGCGAAGCAGGGCAGGGTCCTGTTTGCCGCCGCCTGCGGCGCCTGCCACAAGCTCTATGGCGAGGGCGGCCAGATCGGGCCGGATCTCACCGGCGGCGACCGCCACAAGCTGACCTACCTGCTGGAAAACATCCTCGATCCGAGTGCGGTGGTGCCGGCCGACTACCGCATGACCGTCTTCCAGCTCAAGGATGGTCGCACCCTGACCGGGGTCATCCCGGAGCAGACTGAGCGCAGCGTCACGATCCAGACGCCGACCGAGCGGCTCACCGTCGAGAAGGCGCAGATCTCCGGCCAGCAGCAGCTGCCGATGTCGCTCATGCCCGAGGGCCTGCTCGGGGCGCTCGGCGAGGAGCAGGTGGCGCACCTGTTCCGGTACCTGATGAGCACCAGCGCGCCTTGAGGCGGAAGCGAGGCTTGACCCCGGCCGCGACGGCGTGTTGTCTCGCGGCCGCCACATGCAACGCGCCGCCTTCCTGCTGACCAGCGCTTTCCCGCTCTGGATTCTTCTCGCCAGCGCGCTCGCCTTGTACACGCCGGCATGGTTCGTCTGGTTCAGTGGCAACTGGATCACCTGGGGGCTGGGCGTCATCATGCTGGGCATGGGTCTGACGCTGACCTTGGACGATTTCCGCGCCGTGCTGCACATCCCGCGCGCCGGCGTGATCGGCGTCATCGCCCAGTTCGTCCTCATGCCCTCGCTCGGCTGGGCGGTGGCGCACCTGCTGGAGCTCGACCGGCTCGATCCGGCCCTGGCGGCGGGGTTGATCCTGGTGGCCTGCTGCCCGGGCGGCACGGCCTCGAACGTCATCACCTACCTGGCGGGTGCCAACGTGGCGCTGTCGGTGCTGATGACCACGGCCTCGACCTTTGCGGCCATTGCCCTGACGCCCTTGCTCACCAAGTGGCTGGCGGGCACGCTGGTGACCGTCGATGCCGGCAGGCTCTGTCTCGACACCTTCAAGGTGGTCGTGGTGCCGGTCCTGCTCGGGGTGTTTCTCAACCAGAGGTTGCCGCGGTTGGGACGGCGGCTGGCGCCGTTTTCGCCGCTGGTCTCCGCGCTCGCCATCGTGCTCATCGTGGCCAGCATCATCGGCCAGAAGCGCGAGCTCATTTTGAGTGCGGGACCGCGCCTGCTGGCGGCGCCGGCCCTGCTGCACCTCGGCGGCTTTGCGCTGGGCTATCTCGCCGCCCGTGTGCTGCGCCTCGTGGAACGCGATTGTCGAACGGTCGCCATCGAGGTGGGCATGCAGAACTCGGGTCTTGGCAGCGTGCTGGCCACCCAGCACTTCCCCGGCACGGCCGCGCCCGTGCCCTGCGCCATCAGCGCTGTGTACCACTCCCTCATCGGCAGCCTGCTGGCCGGCTGGTGGCGCTGGCGGGATGCGCGCCGGGTCGCCCCGGGCCGACCTATGTGAGTTTCACCCACCCCGTCATGAATTCCTCTCCCTGCCTGCCCGTGGCCCGCGCGTTCCTGGTAGCGCCGACCCGGCTCATCCTCGACAATTACCGCCGCCTGCTCGGGCGGGAACTGGTGGCGGTCAGCGATCCGGCGCAGGCCGTGGAAGCCCTGTTCGAGGCGCCCTGTGTCGTGCTCGCCGCCTTTGGGGAGTTCGGCTCCGATCACAAGTTCGGCTACGCCAATCGTGCCGGTTTGGAACGCTTTGAATCCACCTGGGACGAGTTGATCGGCCTGCCCTCCAGCCTGAGCGCGGAACCGGTCTGCCGTGAGGAGAGGCGGCGTCTGCTCGACGAGGTGGGCCGGCGCGGGTTCATCGACAACTATGCCGGCGTGCGCATCAGCCGGCGTGGCCGGCGCTTCCGCATCCTGCGGGCGACCGTTTTCAACCTGCTCGACGAGCAGGGGGGCTACGTCGGCCAGGCGGCGACCTTTGCCGACTGGGAAGAGCTTGCCTGAGCCTGGTCCTGTCGGCACAAAAAAGGCCGGGCACCTCGCGGCGCCCGGCCTGGGGAAGGGGCATTCACTCCTGCGGTTTCTTCTTCTTCTGCATCAGCATGACCAGGAGCAGGAGGACGACGGCACCGAGACCGACGATCAGGTAGGTTTGGAAACCGGATTCTTCTTCGGCCGGCGGGGTGTAGGCAGGGGCCTGCGCCACGGGTGCCTGTTGAACGGGCGCGGCGGCCGGAGCGGCCGCCACTGGCGCCTGCTGAGCGGGGGTCGCGGCGACGGGGGCCTGCTGGGCTGGAGCGGTCGCGGGCGCGGTGGCCGGAGCGGCCGCGGTGGGCGCCTGGCCGGCGGCGGGTTGTGCGGCGGGGGCCTGGCCACTGGCCTGAGCCAGGATTTGAGCCACGCGTGCGTCCTGGCCAGTGCTGGCGGTGCCGCCGATGGCGGTGGAGCCGGCGGCCGAGGCTTGGGCGGCGGCGGCCTGCTTGCGCACGAGGGTGTTGTAGAGGCCCATCAGGCGGTTGCGCAGGTCGGCGACGACATCGCGGTAGTCAGCGGCGTTGGAGAGGGTCGAGACGCGCTCGAAGGCGGCGGCGCCGCCACTGTAGTCCTCTTCGCCGATCTTGCGGTAGACCAGGCTGACCGCCTCGCTGCGCAGCCGCAGGTCGTCGAGGTTGATGGCCTGCAGCTTGGCGCGTTCGGCGACGATGGCCTTTTGCATGTTGAGGATGGAAGTCTGGTCGTACTTGTAGGGGGCGATCCAGCGGATTTGAGCGCGGCGGTCGGCTTCCGCCTGGGCCTGCCATTTTGCTTTTTCCTCATCAATGGCAGCCTTGGTGCGGGCCTTCTCGGTGTCGGCCAGCTTGTTCAGACCCTCTTCGCGGGCCTTGGCAAGGGCGGGTTGTTCAAGGGCCATCTTGGACAGCACCGCGTCCCACTTGTCCATGCAGACGAGGGCTTCGCCGATGGCGGCGGGGTAGTAGGTGGAGCCGACATAGCCGGGTTTCTTGCGCGAGAAGTTTTCAAAGACGCGCAGCGCCTCCAGCCACTGGTTCTGGGCCATGTGTTCGCGCATCTGCGTGAGCAGGCGGTAGGCTTCGATGTTGTATTCGGCGCCCTTGGCCTCCGTGGCGCTCAACCACTTGCCCTCAAGCTTGACCTCGCCGTTGGCGACCTTCTTCTTCTCCTCCTGCAGCGTGGCGATGATCTGCTCGGCTTCCTTCGATTCGGGCGTGTCCTTGTACTGGTTGACGAAGGGGCGCAGGCGGTCCTGGATGATCTGCTCGTAGCGATCGGCGGTCAGCAGGTCCGCGGTCGGCAGCAACTTGCGCAGCTCGATGATCTCGACCTCCTCCGGGCGCTGGCGCACGACCTGGTCGATCTCGGCACGCGGGAAGTCCTTTTCGTCCCAGATTTTCGGCGTCAGCCGGTATTTCATGCGCACCGAGTCGGGCGATTCACTGAGGATGTTGCCCTCGATCTTGTTGCCGTTTTTGAGAACGAGGTAGTCGGCGTGAAGCAGGGAGGTGCCGCAGGCGAGCGCCAGAAGCGCGAGGCGGATTCGGCTGGATTTCATGGGGATTGGATCAGGTGGAATGAAGTCATGGACCGGCGGCAATCCGACGGTTATTCCGTGATTTAATCCGGATTGGCCGGCTGAGTAAAGCCTGAAACGATGCGATCGGCCGCGTGCGCTTTGGCTTTTGACCCGCCGGCCATTCCGTGTTTGATGGCAGCGCATGTCCAGCCGCCGCCACTTCCTTCGCACGGGCCTCGCGGCCGCGTTCGTGCCGGGCTCCGGTCTGCGCGCCCAGGCGCAGCGCCTCCCGGTGCGCGCCATCACCCGCGGCCCGCAGTTCCACTGGTTCGCCTACTACGACAAATTGCAGTTCTGCCCGCAAAACCGCCTCGTGCTCGGCAACCAGGTCGGCTTTGAACACCGCTCGCCCCAACCCGACGATGGCATCCGCGTCGGCCTCGTCGATCTCGAGGACGGCGATCGCTGGACCGAACTCGGCACGTCGCGCGCCTGGAACTGGCAGCAGGGCTGCATGCTGCAGTGGCTGCCCGGCAGCGCCGACACCGTTCTGTGGAACGACCGTGAGGGCGACCAGTTTGTCTGCCACCTGGTCGAGGTGAAGTCCGGCCGCAAGAGCACCCTGCCAAACCCGGTGTACGCGGTCAGCCCGGACGGCACCTGGGGGGTGTCGCCGGATTTCCGCCGCCTCAACGACACCCGCCCCGGCTACGGCTACGCCGGCATTGCCGATCCGAATCGCGAGGTGCTTGCACCCGACGATGCCGGCATCTGGAAGGTGGATCTGGCGAGCGGCCGGCAGGAACTCATCCTCACCCTCGCCCAGGTGGTGGCCATCCCGCACGAGGGAGGCTTCAGCCCGAATGCCAAGCACTGGTTCAACCACCTGCTGGTGTCGCCGGACGGCCGTCGCTTCATCTTCCTGCACCGCTGGAAGGGTGACGGCGACAAGACCTTCCACACCCGGCTGTTCACCGCCGACAAGGACGGCCGTGACCTGTACGTGCTCGACCCGCTCGGCCGCACCTCGCACTTCGTCTGGCGCGACCCGCAGCACGTCTTCGCCTGGGCCTTCCACCCCAGTCACGGCGAGCGCTTTTACCTGTTCAAGGACAAGACCCGCGAGGTGGCGGTGGTCGGCAGGGAGAAGATGGATCGCAACGGTCACAACACCTACCTGCCCGGTACGGACAACGCCTGGGTGCTGAACGATAGCTACCCGGACAAGCAGCGCATGCAGACCCCCTATCTCTATCACATCCCGACCGATCGTCGCGTTGATCTGGGCCATTTCTACAGCCCGGCCTTCTACACCGGCGAGTGGCGCTGCGACACCCACCCGCGCAGCAGCCGCGACGGCCGTCTCGTCTGCATCGACTCGCCCCACCAGGGCGGCAGGCAGATGTACTTGATCGACGTCCGCGACATCGTCGGCTGAGGCCCGCCCATGAATGCCGCCGCCCCGGGTCCGACCCTCGCCCTCAGCATTCTGCTGGCGGCACTGCTGTCGCTCCTGCTCTGGCAGTCCGGCGCTCTCCAGTCCGATCTGGGGGCTGATCCGGATGAGCCGGCCCACGCGGTCACCGCCCTGATGCTGCGCGACTCTCTGGCGGAAGGTCTGGGCGGGTCGCCGATGGCCTTTGCCCGCGCGTATTATGAAGCCTTTCCCAAGGTGGCGCTCGGTCACTATCCGCCGGGTTATTATCTGACCGCCGGCCTCGCCCTGTTGCCGCACCCGAATCCCGATGTCCTGCTCGGCCTGCAGGTACTTTTCCTCACCCTGCTCGCCGCGGCCACCGTGCGCTTCGCCGCCCCCCGCCTTGGCGCTGCTGCGGCTTGGGCGACCGCCCTGCTGGCGCTCGCCCTGTCGCCGCTGCTGAAGCTGTCGGTGTTGGTGATGGCCGACCTCCAACTCGCCCTGCTCTGCCTGCTCGCGGCCATGGCCTGGATGCGCTTTATGCAAAGCGGTTCGGCGCGCCATTCCCTTGCCTTCGGCCTGCTTGCCGCCGCGGCCATCTTGACCAAGGGTTCCGGGCTGATGCTCGCCGCCCTGCCTCCGCTGAGCGTGCTGTTCACCCGGCGTTGGACCTGGCTCAAACAACCTTCCTGGTGGCTCGCCGCCCTGCCGGTCGCCCTGCTCGCCGCGCCCTGGATGCTCTACTCCGCCGGCATCACCGGCGAGGGCATGGTGGCCCAGTCGGTGCCGGAATTTTTTCGTCGCGCGGCGATCGAATACGCCCGCCTGCTGCCGCACGCGCTCGGCTGGCCCCTGCTCGTGCTCGCGGTCGGGGCGCTGCTGCGCCTGATCGTCCGCGGCTGCCGTGCCGGCCGGCTCGGCGAGTTCGAGGCGGTTTTGCTTGCCTGGCTCGCCGGCGGCGTCGCCCTGATGCTGCTGGTGCCGGCCGGTGTCTCCAGCCGCTACCTGGCGCCGCTGCTGGTGCCCCTGACCCTGCTCGCCGTGCACTCGCTCGGCCGGCTGCCCGCCCCGGCCGCCCTGCGGGCCGGCTTGCCCTGGATCCTGCTGGCCGTCACCCTGCTGCAGGTCGGTTGGCGGCCGCAGAAAACCGTCTCGGGGTACAGCGCATCCGTCGCCCGTGGCCTCGCTGAGCCGGCGGCGGAAAAGCCGCAGCGCTGGCTGGTCGCCTCCGATGCCCGCGGCGAGGGCGCCGTGATCGCCGCCGCCGCCTTCGCGCTCGACGGCCCGGCACGTGCCAGCGGTCGCCTGCAGGTGCTGCGCGCCAGCAAGGAACTTGGGGCGAGCGACTGGCTGGGCCGCGGTTACCGTGCCGCCTTCACCGAGGCTGCCGCCCTGCGCGCCCATCTGGATCAGCGCGGGATCCGCTGGATTTTCCTGGATGACAGTCCGCCGCCTGAGCGACGCCAGGCGCACCAGGCTCTGCTTGCCGCAGCTTTGGCCGACCCGGCCTCCGGCTGGCGGTTGGTGCAGGAAGAAACCATTGTCCGTCCCGACCTCAGGGAACCCGGCCGGCTGCGTCTCTACCAGCGCGTGCAGGTCCAACCATGAAACTGCTCTTCGTTTCCAATCTTTTCCCGGATACGGCCGAACCCTACCGTGGGCTCGACAACGCCACCGTGCTGCACCACCTGCGCGCGCGCGGCCATGAGATCCGCGTGCTCGCACCGCGGCCGGTCCTGCGCCGGCGCGCCTACGCGCCCCGCGAGGTCGATCTGCCACTGCGCCCCGAGTTTCTGCCGGTGCCTTACGTGCCCAAGCTCGGCAGCCTGTTCAATCACCGCCTGATGGCTGCGGCCCTGCGTCCGGCACTGGCGCGCCTGCGCCGCGAACAGCCCTGGGATCTCGTGCTGGCGAGCTGGCTCTTCCCGGATGGCTGGGCTGTGGCCCGGGCCGCCGGTCCCGGCCCGCTCGCCCTCATCGCCCAGGGCAGCGACGTCCATGTCTACCTGCACAGCCGCCCTCGCCGCGCCGCCATCCTCGAGGCCTGCGCCCGTGCCGGCGCGGTCATCACGCGCAGCGAAAGCCTCGCCCATCTGCTCGGCGCCGCCGGCCTGGTCGGCGATCGCCTGCGGCCCATCCACAACGGTGTCGATACCAGCGTGTTCCACGGCGGCGACCTGGCGGCGGCCCGTCAGCGGCTCGGCCTGGCGACGACGGAACGCTGGCTGCTTTTTGTCGGCAACCTGCTGCCGGTGAAGGATCCGGATTTCCTGTTGCGCGCCTTTGCCTGTGTCGCTGCCGCCTGCCCCGAGGCGCGGCTTGCCTTGGCCGGGCGCGGTCCGCTGCGACCGGCCCTGGAGGCGCAGGCGGAGGCGCTCGGGCTTGGCGAGCGTGTGCGTTTCCTCGGCCCGCTCGACGCGACGGCGGTGGCCGGGTGGATGCGCGCGGCCGACTTGCTGGTCATGACCAGTCGCAACGAGGGCCTGCCCAACGTCATTCTTGAGGCCCAGGCCTGCGGCTTGCCGGTGGTGGCCACCCGGGTCGGCGGCATTCATGAAGTCGTCGATGCTGACTGGAAGGGCCATTTGACCCCGCCTGGCGAGGTGACCGCCTGGAGCAACGCCGTGCTGGCGCGGCTGGCGCAGCCGGCCGAGCGCGAGCGCCTGGCCGCCCTCGGCATGGCACGCGCCTGGCCGAACGTTGCCGCCACTTACGAAAACGCCCTCAACACGGCGCTTGCACAAGCCGCCAGCGCAGCGGACTGACTCGCCCATGGCTGCCCCGTCCTCCTCCGAACCCCCCGCCGATCGCGCGGAGTTCGACGCCTTTGCCGGTGCCTACGACGAGGCGCTCAACCGCGGCTTGAAATTCAGCGGCGAGGCCAAGGAGTTTTTTGCCGAGGGCCGCGTGCGCTGGCTGCGTCGCCGGCTCGCCGAGCAGGGGCATGAGGCAAGGGCGGTGCTCGACTTCGGTTGCGGCACCGGCACGGCCTTCCCCTACCTGCGCGAAGGGCTCGGCGTGGAGCGCTATTACGGCTTCGATCCCTCCGCTGAATCCGTGCGCGAGGCGGCCGACGTCCATGCAGGGGCGGCCTTCACTTCCCGGGCCGGGGACGTTCCCGTGTCCGCCTTCGACCTCGCCTTCACCAATGGCGTCTTCCATCACATCCCGCCCGGGCAGCGCGACGCCGCCCTGGCCCAGGTCTGGCAGGCGCTGCGGCCGGGCGGGTGGTTCGCCTTTTTCGAAAACAACCGCTGGCATCCCGGGGTGCACTTCATGATGAGCCGCGTGCCGTTTGATCGCGACGCCCTGATGCTCTTTCCCTTCCAGGCGCGCGCCCTGCTGCGCCGCGCCGGCTTCGAGATCGTGCTTGGCGATTCCCTGTTTGTCTTCCCCGGTGCTCTGGCTTTTCTGCGCCCGCTTGAGCCGATGCTTTGCAAGCTGCCGCTCGGCGGTCAGTACCTCGTGCTTGCCAGAAAGCCCGCCAACGGCTAGGCCGTCCTTCTCCCGATCATGTCCGCCGCTCCCGAACTGACCTTTGTTTTCCCCTGCCTCAACGAGGAAAAGACCCTCGGCCTGTGCATCGAACGGGTGAAGGCCTCGCTCGATCCCTCGGGCATCGCCTATGAAATTGTCGTGGCCGACAACGGCAGCACGGATCGCTCGCGCGAGATCGCCGCGGCCGCCGGCTGCCGGGTCGTGCCGGTGGCAGCGCGCGGCTACGGCGCCGCGCTCAAGGGCGGCATTGAGGCCGCTTACGGTCGCTATGCGATGTTTGCGGATTCCGACAGCACCTACATGTATGAACACGCCGCGCCGCTGTACGCGGCCGCGCTCGAGCACGACGCCGGCATGGCCATCGCCTCGCGCATGATCGGTGAGATCGAGCCGGGCGCCATGCCGCCGCTGCATCGCCACCTGGGCACGCCGGTGCTCACCGGGCTCATCAACGTGCTGTTTCATGGCCGGCTGACCGACTGCAATTCCGGTTTCCGCTGCGTGAAGAAGGAGGAGTACCTGAAGTGGGGCATTCGCTCCGACGGCATGGAGTTCGCCTCCGAACTGCTCATCAAGGCGCTCAAGGCCGGCACCCGCACCGTTGAGATTTCCTCCGGGCTGCGATGCGGCCCGCCCGATCGCGTCGCCCACCTGCGCACTTGGCGCGACGGCATGCGCCACCTGCTCTTCATCCTCTCGGAAAAGCCGGCCCTGTTCGAATGGCTCGGCCTGCTCGTCCTGCTGCCGGCCACCCTGCTGCAGATCCTCGCCGCCTTCACCGGCCCGGTCGCCGTGGGCCCCTTCCACATCTTCGACCTGCACAGCCAGGCTCTGCTGCTGCTCGCCGGCATCGTCGGCACCCAGACCTACATCTTCGGCTGCAGCCTGCACCTGCGCGCCGGCGACCACCCGCTGCCGCTCACCCGCAAGCTCATCCATCTCGACGAGGGTACGCTCTT
The DNA here is from genome assembly GCA_966252325.1 of uncultured bacterium. GTDB lineage: Bacteria > Verrucomicrobiota > Verrucomicrobiia > Verrucomicrobiales > Verrucomicrobiaceae > Prosthecobacter. The sequence goes on from CBINON010000008.1 coordinate 91,268, forward strand.
CTTCATGCTGCTCGGCGTGCTTGCCGCCTGCGGCCTGACCGTGCTCGGCCTGCTCGCCGTCTGGGCCGGTCGCGGTTTCGCCGGGCTGGAGCAGGCGAACCCCCTGCTCGTGGTCGTCCACCTGCTCGGGGTGCTCGCCATGAGCGGCGTCGGCCTGCTGTCGATCCACACGCTGAAAAAAGCGCGCACCGGCGCCTGAACCCGCTCAGTCCGCAGTGAACTCGACGGTCTCCTCGGGATCGCCGAGAAACAGGTCGTCGAAGCCGCGGTCGTAGGCCCTGGGCGCGGGCGGCCAAAAGACACCTGCGCGCATCCGGCGCACCGCCTCCGCCGCGCACGCCAGTGCCGGTTCGATCCAGGCCTTGCCGAAGTCGGGCCAGAGCAGTACCCGCGTGTCCTGCACGCTCTTGGGCAGTACGAAGTAACCTGCTTCCTGCGGTTCCAGGCCGTGCAGCCGCAGGGCCGCGGCATAGAGCGGCAATTGCAGGTCAACCCAGCGCCGGCGCACGCCGTCGGCGGCCACGAACTCGCGCCAGGCCAGACTTTCGTCCACGGCGCGCGGCGCCTTGGGGGCGTGGGCCTCGAGGGGCGCCGAGGCCTTGTCCGAGGTCTTGTAATCGAGCACACGGATCCGTCCCGAGGCCTCATGACGGTCGATGCGGTCGATCTTCAGTCGCACCTGGGCACCCTCGATGACCAGCGGCGTGTCCGGTGCCCATTCCGCATGGAGGATGCGCCAGCCCTGGGCGCGATCCTCGGCCTCGATCAGCGCGGCATGGCGCAGGCGCTGCTTCAGGCCCTCGAGCTGCAGGGTCACCAGCGGCGCGGGGCGGCGACCGTAGAGCCGCTGCGCCTCGGCCAGGGCTGCGGCGACCAAAAACTCGGCGAGCCGGGCGGGCTCGGTGCAGTCGCGCAGGTCGGTGGCGAGGGCGAGTTGCTGCAGGGCGTGGTGGGCGAGGTTGCCGAAGGCCAGCGCATCCATCTCGCGCAGGTCGGGATCGATCGTGGCATCGAGATGCAGCTCACTGCTGAGGTAATGGCGAAAGGGGCATTCGAGGTAGGAGCGCAGGCGCGAGGGCGACACCGTTTCGACGGCCGGCAGGCTCAGGCGCGGACGCAGTTTCCAAGCCAGGCTGCGCGGGGGTTCGGCTTGGGAGGGTGCCGATTCCGCATCCTCCGGAAACAGGCGCGCCACCCGCGCCGGCAGGGCGGCGTCCTCGCAGAGGAAGAGCAGGCGCGAGGGCCGCAGGGCATCGCCGCGCTCGCTCCACTGACCGCACAGCAGGCGCAGGCCGTCGGAGGCGGCGCGCGGCGCGGCCAGGGCCCCCAGCAGGTAGGCGTCGCGGGCGAAGCGGCTGGCCTGGCAGGGCAGGCCGAGGCGCTGGCGCAGGCTGTCGGGCAGGAAGGGATGGGCGAGCAGGATGCCCGGCACCTGCTCCTCGTTGAGGCCGGCGATCACCAGGCCGGGGGCAGCTTCCCAAAGCAGTTCCAGCCAGCCCTGCAGGACCAGATCGACCTCGCCGCGCGGTTCGGCCAGGGCGGTGCGTGCCAGGGCTTCCAGCGAGAGGCCGAGCGCCTGCTCGGGTGAAAGTTTCAGCCCGAAGCGCTCGGCCGCGGCACCGATCTCCTCGCAGCAGGCCAGCCAGGCCTCGGCCGGTGCGGCGACCAGGTGGTCCTCGGGCGCATCGGGGCGAAATTCGCGGGCGCCATACAGCCTGAGCAGAAAGGCGCGCGCGGCCTCGGCCAGGGGCAGTTGCCGCCATTCGGCAGCCAGCGTTTCGGCGGTCGCCAGGGCGGTAAGAAGGGGGCCCGCCTCCACGGGCAGTTCGCGCGCATGCTCCAGGGTCACCGGCAGGTGCTCAGCGGCGAAGGCATCGGCGGCGGCGAGCAGGTCGCAGCCGCCCGCGGCCGTGCCGGCGAGCGCGGCGCGCATTTCCGGCACGCGCAGCAGGCGGGCGAACGGGCGCCAGGAACCGGTGGCGAGCAGACTGCGCCACTCGCTGAGCAGGTGCCAGAGGCCGGTCTGCACCGCGGCCAGGCCACCGGGTTCGAAAACGGCCACGCCTTCCAGCGCCAGCTTTTCCGCCAGCACGGCCCCGACCTCCGGATCGGCGACGCCAACCGCCACCCGCCCGGCGGGCGCGAGGGCGCGCAGCTCGGTGATCACCTGATTCGCCTGGGCGGTGGCGTCGTGGCAGAGCCGCAGGGCGGCGTTGTCAAAGGGCAGCACCACGGGGGCGTCCTCGCCCCAGGCCTCGACCCGCGGCCGGCCGAGCGCGTCGAAAGCCTCGGCCCGCTCGGCGGGCGCGTGCACGGCGACTTCAACCACGATGCCGCGCGCGGCGCAGGCGGTCGCCCAGCGGTCAAACAGCGGCGGCAGGTCGGGCGCGGCGAGGATGAGCACCCGCGCCACGCCTTCCGGCAGCACGGGCGCGGCGGCGACGCGGCGCTTGGCCGCCTGGGCGTCCTCCAGACCCAGCTCGGCCAGCACCGCCGCCTGGGCAGTTGCCAGCGCGGCGAGGTCGCGCCAGCGCGCGGCGTCGTGTCCGGCCTCGACCTCGGCAAACCCGAGACCACCGGCACCGATGAGCGACTGCAGCTCCATGAGCAGGCGCGCGGTCTCCACCTGCCAGGCCCAGCCGTGGTCCTCGGGAGGCTGCGGAAACAGCGCCGGCAGGCGGGCGGGCGGCAGGCTTTGCAGGGCCTGCTGCCAGGCGAGCTGCGATTGCAGCGGGCTCGCCACTCCGGGTCGCGCCGCGGCCGGCAGCAGGGCCTGTTCCGCAGTCCAGACGACCGGCGACAGCAGGCCGGTCACCGCCCAGCCACGCGCCAGGCCCTCGCGCAGCCGGCGGCCGGCCTCGGCGGTGGGCACGATGAGCAGGGTGTCGGCCAGGTCTGGTGCGCCGCTGCCAGCCGGTTGGCGCTCGCTGAGAAAGGCCAGCGCCTTGTCGAGCACCGGCGCGTCCCAGCCCCAGAAATGACGGTGGATGCGGCTCATGCGGGTTCGACGCTGCGGATCGCCGCCGGATCCTGGGGTTCGGGAAAGTGACCGGCCCTGGCGAAGCGCTGCACGCAGGTGCCGGCACCACCGGCGATGCGCACCTCGATGCCGGCGGCTTCGCCGATGGCTGCGCTGACGTAAAAGCAGTGCTGGCAGAAGCAGGGCGTGATGCTGCGGCCGTGGGCGCGCAGGTAGGCGATGGCCGGGCAGGTCTGCACGCGCAGAACGACTTCCTCCGGCAGGGTCTCCACCTCGACGACGGCACCCGGCTCGGCGGCAAAAAAGGCGCGCCAGTAGGACGCCACCGCCGGCAGGCCACCGGCGCGCCAGCGCTCCGCCACCGGCGCGTAGTAGCCGCGGCCGAGCTCGGTCCAGTAGCGGCGCAGGCCGTCCAGGCCTGTGCGCACGAGCACAAAGCGGAAGGTCGCGTTGATGGCCGCGTAAAAATCCGCGGCACCCACCGGCTTGCTGTCGGTGTAGGGCAGGGGAGTGTCAGCCGAGGAGTTCATCGAGTTGCCGCCCGCACTGTTTCAAGTGGTCGTGAAGGGCCCAGAATTCGTTGCCCATGGCAAGGATCCGGCAGCCGAGATCGACGACGGTTTTGGCATCCTCGACGTTGCCGACCGGAAAACCCCAGGGTTTGCCGGCCGCTTCGCAGGCGGCGGCCATGGCCTCGGTGGCCGCCCGCACGGCCGGGTTGCGGATCGAGGCCTCGCCGCCGGCACGCAGGGAAAAATCGCCCGGCCCGAACAGCAGGGCATCGACGCCCGGCACCGCGGCGATGGCGCCGAGCTCGGGCACCGCGGCCGGGGTCTCGATCTGCACGATGAGCAGGGTCTCGCGGTTGCGCACGGCCGGGTAGTCGGGCGTGCGCCCCAGCCAGAAGCCGCCGTCCGGGCCGGAACCATCGACGCCACGCTCGCCGAGCGGCGGAAACTTCACCGCCTGCGCCAGCCGCGCCGCCTCGGCGGCGGTGTTGACCTGCGGGATCATGAGCGCGGTGACCCCGTCCTCGAGCAGGCGCGAGAGCCCGGTCTTCTCCGTGGTCGGCGGCCGGAACAGCAGGTCGATGTCGGCCAGGTGGTGGCGTGCGGCGAAGTCGGCGATCTCGCGCGGATTCCAGGGCCGGTGCTCGCCGTCGACCCACACCGCGTCGTAGCCGGCGGCGGCGGCGAAGGCGGGGTAGTAGGGCAGGTTGGCACCCAGGGCGCAGACCCGGGCGACACCGCCCGTGTCGAGTTTCTGCCGGAGTTTCGATCGTCTCATGCCGTGCCAATCTTGGCGGGGGTTGCCGGGGCTGACAAGAAGCATCGCGACTGATAACTCGGCCCGCCAGCTGCTGTTTGATAGGCATGTCCTCCGAGCCCGCCGCTGATGCCCCCACCGAAACCGAGGTTGCCGAGCTGCTGGGAGGCGTCCGTGACCGCCTGTTCCGCGAGGTCGGCAAGGTCATTGTCGGCCAGAACGAGGCGGTTGAGCAAATCCTCATCACCCTGCTCGCCGGCGGTCACTGCCTGCTCACCGGCGCGCCCGGCCTGGCGAAGACCCTGCTGGTGAAAACGGTTGCCGATGTCTTCCACCTCGGCTTCCACCGCATCCAGTTCACACCCGACCTGATGCCCTCGGACATCACCGGCACGGAGATCCTCGAGGACACCGCCAGCGGCCGCCAGCTGGTGTTCAAGAAGGGCCCCGTGTTCGCCAACATGATCCTGGCCGATGAAATCAACCGCACGCCGCCGAAGACCCAGGCCGCCCTGCTCGAGGCGATGCAGGAACACCAGGTCAGCGTCGCCGGCCGCACCCTGCCGCTGCCCGAGCCCTTCTTCGTGCTCGCCACCCAGAACCCGATCGAGATGGAGGGCACCTACCCGCTGCCCGAAGCCCAGCTCGACCGCTTCATGCTCAACATCGTCATCGATTACCTGAGCGAGGACGAGGAGGTCGCCGTCGTCACCCGCACCACCGGCGCGAAGGGCGAGCCGGTGCAGCCGCTCTTCACTGGCGCCCAGTTGCAGGCCTTCCAGCGCGTCGTGAAGCAGGTGCCGGTCGCCGAGGACGTCGCCCGCTACGCGGTCCGCCTCGCCGCCGCCTCGCGGCCGCACCGCCCGGGCACACCCGATTTCGTCAACGAATGGGTCAACTGGGGCGCCGGTACCCGCGCCAGCCAGAACCTCGTGCTCGGCGCCAAGACCCGCGCCCTGCTCCAGGGCCGCGCCCATGTCGGCTTCGACGACATCCGCGCCCTCGCCCTGCCCGTCCTGCGTCACCGCGTCCTGGTCAACTACCGTGCCGAAGCCGAGGGCGTCACCGTCGAAAAGGTGATCAGCCGGCTGCTCGAGACGGTCCGGCAGTGAGCCGTCAAACCTCGTCCAGCGGCGCCGCGGCATCGCCAAAGCGCCCGGGGCGCACGTCCATCTTGTCCATCATCGACAGGAACAGGCGGCAGAGCTGGCGGTCGGGCTTGTCCCGGTAGTCGAACACCCGGCCGCCCTGCAGGCGGCCCCCGGCTCCGCCCAGGACGACGACGGGCAGTTCATCATTGTTGTGCTTCGCGCCGACCATCATGCTGGAGCAGTGCATGAGCATCGTGTTGTCGAGCAGGGTGCGCTCGCCCTCGCGGATGCTGTCGAGCTTGCGCGCGAGGTAGGCCACCTGCTCCATGAAGAGCTGGTTCACCCGCAGGTAATCCTCCCCGTCGCTGTGGCTGAGCAGGTGGTGGATCATGTAGTCGATGCCATGGCCGGGCTGCTGCACGCTGGGCAGGTTGGGGAAGCGCAGGGCGCTGTGGTCGTTGTTGAGCTTCAGCGTGGCAATGCGCGTCGTGTCGGTCTGGAAGCCGAGCACGAGGATGTCGCACATGAGCTTCATGTGCTCGGCGATGTCCTGCGGAAGGCCGTCGGCGGGGCGCGGCAGGTTGGGCTTGTCCAGCGTCGGCCGCCAGCCCTGCAGTTCGCCGCGCTGACCGGCATGCTCGATGCGCTTCTCGACCTCGCGCACGCTGTCGAGGTACTCGTCGAGCTTGGCCTGGTCGCTCGAGCTGATCCTGCGGCGCAAGTCCTGCGCGTCGGCAAGCACGGCGTCCAAAACGCTGCGGTCCGCCGGCGTGGACTCGTCCTTGAAAAGGCGGTCAAAGGCCAGGGCGGGATACAGCTCGAGCGGCGTCGGCGTCGTCGGCGACGACCACGAGATGTGCGAGCTGTACAGCATCGAGTAGTTCTTGTGCACCGACGGATTCGACTTCTCGCAGGCCAGCACCAGGCTCGGCACCTTGGTCGAGCGCCCGTAGGTCTGCGCCAGCCACTGGTCGAAGCTCGTGCCCGAGCGAATCTCGCCCCCGCTGGCGATGGGCGCGCCGGAAAGCATGTTGCCCGTCTGCGAGGAGTGGATGTTGCCCTTGCGCGCCTCCTCGTGATACAGGCCGCGCACAAAGAGCAGGCGCTCGCGGAAGTCTTTCAGCGGTTCCAGCACGCGGCCGAGCTCCATCGCCTTGCCCTCCCCCTTCGCCCACCACTCCTTCGACTGGAAGCCGTTGCCGGAGAAGGTGACGCACAGGCGCACGGGGGCTTCGCTGGCGGGCCGGTTCTTCGGCGTGTCATCGCCCCAGACCCGGACGGATTCCAGCCAGGGCAGCGCCATGGTGATGCCTGCCCCGCGCAGGAAGGTTCGACGGTTGAATCGGTGGCTGTGCATGATCTTGAATCAGGGTTGGGTGGCGGAATCTTGCCCGCGGATGGAGCGGAACTGGCGGCTGTGGACGATCTGCTCGACGAGCGTGCCAAAACGCAGATCGCTCTCCAGCATTTGCTCGATGAGCGGCTTGTCGGAGAGCCGGACGCTGCGGCCGAGGGCGTAGCCGAGCAGTTTGCGGCAGAACTGGCGTGTAAAATCCTCGCGCCGCTGGTTCAGCAGGTAGGCACGCAGCCCGGCGAGTCCATCGACGGCGGTGCCGTCCGGCAGAACGGTTCGGGTGTCAGCCAGGCGGGCGCGGCCGATGGCGTCGAAGCCTTCCAGGGCGAACCCAAACGGGTCGATGCGCTGGTGGCAGCCGATGCAGTTTTCATCCCGGCTGTGCCGCTCGATGAGCTGGCGTTCGGTCAGATCCGCCGGGGCCTCCTCCGGCAGGTTGGGCACGCCCTTGGGCGGCGGCGGCAGTTTTTCGCCGAGAATGACCTCACTGAGCCAGGTGCCGCGCAGGATCGCGCTGTTGCGCGAGGCGCCGGCCTGTTTGGCCAGGGTGGCGGCAAAGCCGAGCATGCCACCGCGGCCGTGCCGGCGCAGGCCCTCGACCCGCTGCCAGTCCGCCGGTGCCGGCTCCAGCCCGTAGTGGCGGGCGAGGTCGGCATTCACAAACGTGTGGTCCGCCTCCAGCAGGCTCAGCACGCTGCGGTTGTTCTGGATCAGATCGGTGAAGAAACGCGTGACCTCCTCCTGCATGTCGTCGCGCAGGTCGAGGAAGGTCGGGAAGTGGCGCTCGCTCTTTTCCTCGAGGGTGGCGACATCGCGGACGTGCAGGTACTGGCAGCCGAACTCGAGGGCCAGGCGGCGGACCCTGTCACTGCGGAGCAGGCGCCGGGTCTGGGCGGTCAGCACGTCGGGGTTGAGCAGGTCGGCGACGCGCAGTTCGTCATCCGGAGCGGTGGATCCAAGAAAGTAGCTGAGCCTCGTGGCGAGTTCGTGGGAATTCACGGGGCCGGTGCGGGCGGGGGCGTTCTCGCCGCGATACAGGAAGGCGGGCGAGGCGAGCACGCGCACGAGCATCAGGCGCGGCTCGAAGTGGCGCAGGTCGGCGATCTCCCGTTCGTTGAGCGATCGGCGCCAGGCTTTTTCGGCAAAGGCCAGCACCGCGGCCTTTTGGGGCTCGATGGCGGCCTTCTGTTGAATCTTGAAGTCCGCCGCCGCCTTCTCGATGGGCTCGCGCATCGGCTCGAAGGCGCTGGGTTTGGCGTCCTGGGTGGCAAACTGGAAAAGCTGCTCAAAGACATCCACCTGCTTCAGCGGCCATTCGCTGATGAAGCGCAGTTCGTCCCATGCGCGGTTCAACTCCGCAGTTTCGGCCTCGGAGAGCATCAAACGCCGCAAAGCCTCGTCCTCCCGATGGAACAGTGTCAGCGTGACCACCTCATCCACCGGCACGATGCGCGTGTAGCACAGCGCGATGGGGAAAAGAGCGCGGAACTCGTCGATATCGGCCTCAAAGCGTCCGCGGGACGCGCTGCCGTCATTCACGATGATGGGAGCGCTGTGCTGCGTGACGAGGTTGTTGTCGCTCCACGCGCCGTTCTTGAGCGCGGACTCGGCGCTGCCTGCCAGCAGGCGGTCGGCGGCATCGGGCTTTTCGGTGAGCACCTGCATCTGGACGCTGCCGGCGCTGCGGGAGGCCAGTCTGCCGGTGACGACGAAGGTACTGCCGCCGGCGAGGGCGGCGGGAATCGTCACTTCCAGGACCGACGGCGCCTTGGCCATGATGTCCGACTTGTCGGACGAGTCAGACCTGTCCGACAAAAACGGCCGAAGCAGCGGGGACGCAAGCGGGAAGTCTTTCTCCAAAAACTCCCGAACCTTCACCGCGAGCTCACGAGAGGGATTCTTCCGCCACTCGGCGATCACCGCGGGCACATCGGGCGCGGTCTCGAGGACCGCCGGCTGGCTGAGGAAGTGCCATGGGCCGTTCGGATTGCCCGCAAGGATGTTCGACGACACGTCTTTTGCGAGATCCCAGGTCGCTTTGCCATCGCTGAGCGTGAGATTCACCGCCGTGAGGTCGCAGGCGTGACTGCCATCCCGAGGCCCGATCACCAGCGCGACAACCTGGCCTTCTTCGATGCGCACGTTTTCAAACGGACCCATCGGCAGCACGGTCGCGCCTTTCGACAAGCCGCTGGCGAGAACCTCGCTCGTGTGACCACGTCGCACTTCAAGAGTCCACGTGATGCCATTGCCGCACTCGGGATGCGCGTCGGCCACATCGCCCTGAATGCGCAACATGCCTGCGACCGGACTGCGCCACGCGATCACCGACGCCAGCATTGGCGAGGGATGCGTGGCGACGCTGTGTGCCTTCATCACCCCGGGGGTACGCACGCTGGCATCGGAGGAGTTCGCCAGGACGCTGAGCGCCTGCTCGGCCTGCCAGCCCTGGATGAAGGCGTAGTCCGGCGTCCGCTCCAGTTTTTTCGTCAGCAGCGGCTCGAGCCGGGTGGTGCCAAAGCCGAGGTACTCGCGCCACGCGGTCAGCAAAGTCGGATCGGCATCGCCTTTGCCGTTCGCGATGGCGTTGAGGCACTGCTCGGTGTTTGCGATCATGCGTGCGCGTTGGGCTTCAAGATGCTTCACCAGCGCGGGCAGGTCGCTGATGGGCAGGTCGGGCCTGCCGGCGGCCACGAGGCGCGGGTTCTCCCAGATCACCTCATCGCCCTCGCTGCCATCACCCGCATCGGTGGTGGTCAAATAGAGCGTCACATCGCGGTCCGCGGGCAGTTTGACGCGCATTTCGTGGCTGGCCGCGAGCGGGTTGACCGGCTCCTGCCAGGCCTTTGGGCCGTTTTCCTTGCCGATGTGGCCGACGTTGGCGAATCGCCACAAGGCCTGCTGCCAGGGCTCGATGTCGGCCGCGGTCAGCTTCTTCTCGCGGAACTTCGCCCGCAGCGGGTCGAGCAGGACGGAGGCCTCGGGGTTGGTGAGCGCCGCGCGCAGGAGTTGCAGGTACTTCGGGCTCAGGCCTTCCGCGCTGCCGCGGCCCTGCAGCGCATCGAGATACCGCGCGAGCGGCAAACGCCCGCTGCCGGTGCCGGTGTCGAGCTGGATGCCCTGAGCGACGGTTTGGGAGGCCTCGCCCGTGGTCGTGTGTCGCGCATAGATGCCGCGGATGCGAGCCAGGGTCTCGTCGGTCCAATCCTGGCTTGAGGTGCTTGCCGACCAGCGCAGGCCATGGGGGGTGAAGACCGCATGCGCGGCGACCTCCTTGGCCGCATCGAGGTACTTGGTGAGCAGGGCCGGCGACATCACCAGCGCCGCGCCGGCATTGGTGAAACCTTCCCCGGCCGCGCCATCCACCGGAAATTCACGCGCGGGATCGAGCGCTGCAATGCCCGTCAGGTCGCGCAGGGTGTACGTGTATTCCATGTTGGACAGGCGCCGCAGCACGACCGGTCCCGGATCGCCTGCATTCGCCAGCGCAATCTGGTCCAGTGTGCCGCGCACCCAGGCCGTGAGCTGCGTTTTTTCCGCCGCGGAGGGTTGCGTTTCCTTCTTCGGGGGCATCTCCCCGAGCTGCATCTGTTCGAGCACGTTTTCCCAGACGTGCGGCTCCCGGTGCATGTCCGAGGCTTCAAGGTCGAGTTCCCCCTCCTGCTTTTCGGTCGAGTGGCAGTTGAGACAGTATGTTTGCAGCAGCTCGCGCGGTTCGGCGGCCAGCGTGACGAGAGGGCTCAAAACCAGCGCCAGCGCCATCCAGGGGCGGGTCCGACCGTCGGAGGGCGCGGGCGTTCGCCGGGCAGGAATCGCCATGGGAAAGGGGGACATGGGGGCGGGAGGGCTTCAGAGCGTCTCTTGCGGCAGGTCGGGCAGCCACTCCCGCCATCCCTGGATGTGTTCGCGCAGGAGGCGTTCACAGGTCGCGGGCGACTGCGTGCGCAGGCCGGCAAGGAGCAGTTCGTGCGCGGCCACGGTTTCGCGCAGCGTCTGGCGGGTCTGGCGCTGGTGACGGTCATGCAGGCGCCCCAACCAGAGCTCCAGCTCGTGACGCATGGAGCGCCAGAGTTTCAGCAGCCGCGTGTTGCCCGCGGCGACAAGAATCCCGTCGTGGAAATCCAGGTCAAGTCGCGTGATGTCGCGCAGGCTGCGGGCGCGGCGGGTGGCTTCCAGGTTCTCTTCAAGTGCGCTGAGGGCGGCTTCGTGGCCGCTGGCGGCGGCCCGGGCCGCCGCCGGTTCGATGAGCAGGCGCAGCTGGTAAAGCTCCTCGAAGTCCCGGGCGGTCAGCTGCCTGACATAGGCCCGGCCGCTCCTGCTGAATTCAATGAGTCCATCCCGCTCAAGGTTGAACAGGGCCTCGCGCACCGGCACCCGGCTGACACCCAGATCCTGCGCCACGGCCGATTCCGCGAGCCGCATCCCCGGCTGCATGCTGCCATCCAGGATGCGCTGGCGCAGGATCGCGGAAGTGTGATCGGAAAGGCTGGCGGTGTTTTCGGCTGGCATGGGTGGTAGATGGGGGAAACGGTATACCGTTCGACCTTCTTGCGAGGCTCTTCCGCCCGCCGGTCACAGTCTCCCCAACTTGCCCTCCCATTTCAACGCCGTGGCCGCACGGTGTACGTGTGTTCCACCGCGGCATTCTCGAAGTCCGCGCGTGTCACTCCCGGCACGATGCTGCGTACGTAATCGACTTTGGCCCCGCTGGACGCCACCTCGACACGAAGGTGGCCGCTGCTGCCGAGAATGACGCCGCCGTAGCCGTACTCCTCCGCACTGCGTGTACCGCCACTGGGATGACCGGGCTGAGGCACTTCCTGATAGATGATTCCATCGAGCTCTTCTTTGACGAACAGATGGTCGTGGCCGTGGAAGACGAGGTTCACCCCATGTTTGACGAAGAGTTGATGCAGCGGCATTTCCCAGCCCGGACGGTTCTGTTGGAAGCCCTCGCTGCCGTCCGCGTTTTTCCCGCCCCACTCCATGTAGGCGGCAGTCTTGGCGCCGCCACGGACATCGCGCCCCAGGCCGCCAACGAGGTGATGGATGAACACAAAGCGCATCGCCGCCTTGCTGCTCGCGAGCATTTGGGTCAGCCAGCGATACTGCGTCTCGCCGAGTGTCATGTCCCAGCCGGAGGCACCCCGCTTCGATGTGGGCCAAAAAGGATCCAGTCCGATGAAAAGCGCATTGCCCCACTCGAAGGCGAAGTGGCTGTGCTTGTCGTTGCCATCTGTCGGGTTCGGAAAGTAGCTGTGACGCATGCCGAGCGACCACTCGGACATGTCCGGGTCACTGCCTTTCTCTCCATCGTGATTCCCCAGCACCATGAAAATGGGCACGCTGTGCGCGATGCGGCCCATGTAGTAGCGCTGCGCCTTGTATTGAGACTCGGAGCGACGGAAGAACTGGCCAAACTTGTCCACCATCGTGGTGTCGCCGAGGTCGATCAGGAAGTCCGGCTTGTCCGCAAGCATGTTTGCCAGGGTCTGCTGATAAACTCGCACGTCCGTGCTGTTGTCGAGATGCGAATCTGCCTGGATGACAAAGCGGAAGCTTGCCCCCGCCATCCGCTGCGTGTGAAAGCTGCGCATCACATCCTGCACCGCCTCGCCACCCGCGCGGCGGTAAGTCAGGCGGTAGTTGCAGGCCGTGTCGGGCCTCAGACCGCCCAGCACGATGTTCTGCGGCTTGCCGGCCTGGAACTTCAGCGCTGGCGTCTTCCGTCCATCACCATACTCGATGAAAGCCTCCAAATCATCCCACGCCAGCACGCTGACCGTCACGGATTCCGCGCCCGGCCTGCAAAGCCACACATTGAAGAGATACGGCGGCACCACCGCCGGCTCGACCTGTCCTCCCTGGCCTGCGCCGCCTTTGCCGCCACCCTTCGGTTTGTCGGCGGGCGCGGCGGCGATCAGCAGGAAGACGAGCGCGGCAAACCCGATTGACCCGGCAAGCGGCTTCATGGCTTTTTGCCTCCCTTCTTGCCGCCTTTTCCTCCGCCTTTCCTTGCCGGCTCTTTGCCCGGAACGTAGTTTGGATTCGGCTTTGGCATTTTGGCTCCGACCTCGTTGAGATAGTCTGCGAGTTTCCCGGCAAGACTTTGGGCCAGTTCCGGCTTGGATGCGGCGAGGTCCTGGGTTTCGCCAATGTCGGTCTGGAGGTCGAAGAGCCGGTTCTCACCGGTTTCGTAGAAGTGGATGAGCTTCAGGTTCCCGCTGAAGATCGCCGAGTGCGGCGAGTCGCCCTGATAGTGCGGAAAATGAAACACCAACTCCCCGCGCGGGCGTTTCACGGGTTCGGATGAACCGCTGAGCAGATGGGTGATGTCACCGCCTTCGAGTTGCGTCGGCAGTGGGGCCTTCACGCCGGCCAGGCGGCAGAAGGTCGGAAAAAAGTCGTACCCGACCACGCGTTGATGGCACCACGAGTTCGGCGCGATGCCGGGCCCGCGAATGATCAAGGGCACCCGTATTCCGCCCTCCCAAACATCACCCTTGCCGCCCATCAGGGTGCGACGGTTCGAGCCGCCGTTGTCGGACATGTAGATGACGAGGGTGTTGTCCGAGAGTCCCATGTCATCCAGCTTGGCCAGCAGTTCACCCACCCCGCGGTCGAGATCTTCCGCGATGGCCGCGCGACCGACTTCCTTGTCGTCCCTGCCGCCAGCCAGCTTGCGATATTTCTCCACCAAGGCGGGAGTGGCATTTTCAGGATAATGCAGAGCATGGTAGCTCATCTGGATGAAGAACGGTTTCCTGGCCGCCTGGCTCTTCTTCATGAATTCGACGGCTCGTGTGCCCATGCCAAAAATGTCCACCGGGTTCGGTGGCAGATGCGGCGCGGCGTCCTGGTTGCCTGTGTCGCCATCGCTCTCGTCGTAGCCGTGGGCCTCGGGTCCACCGCCTGCCAGTTGCCATTTGCCGTAGTGGGCGGTCGCGTAGCCCGCCGACTTCAGCATTTGCCCGATCGTGACCTCGTCATTGCGGATGCTTTTGCGGTTGTCACCTTCGATCAAGCGATGCCCCATCTCCGCCGGAGCCGCCTTGGTCCATCCCAGCGCCGCCGGATTCCGCCCCGTTTGCAGGCTGATGCGTGTCGGCGAGCACACCGGTGCGGGCGCATACGCCGCGCTGAATCGCACGCCCTGCTCCGCGAGTCGCGCGAGGTTCGGCGTCTGCACAAGGCTGCTCTTCGAGTCCGGCATGTCCGGGTGCATCTGGCAGGACAGTCCGCTCCACGCCTGGTCATCCGAGAGCATGAAGAGGATGTTTGGCGGCGAGGCGGCGAAGGCTGCAGACACGAACAGGATGAAGCAGAGGTGGCGGAGAGCTTGCATGGCTGAAGGGGATTGGGTTAGCGCTGAGGCACGCCGGTCACATCGAGATCCGGCTTCGTGTTCCAGCGCGGGGTCCAGCCGGGCTTTTCGACCTTGGTGCGGAAGATGACGGTGTTGTCGAGGGCGATGTCGTCCGTCCAGATGAACCTGGCACCTTCGAAGTCGCTCTCGAAGTAAGGCTGCTTGGGATCGACTTCTTCGACCGTGTATTCCCTGGCGTTTTTCCAGGTACTGTCGTCGAACTCAACCGTCCACCAGTTCGCCGGAAGAGGCTCCTGGATGACCCTCGGGTTCGAGGTGTCACCGTTGACCGGGCCGCGGAAGAAGTTCTTGGCCTTCCAACTGGCGTTGGTGACGGTGCCATCGGCAAATTTCAGGCAGAAGCCGGCGTCGCCGATGCTGGTGCCGTATTCCATGCCGGTCTTGGGATCGGCGTTGTCCTTCGCGAGTACGGCGAGGGTCATGGGGTACTCGGGGAGGAAATCGACGCTGACGACGTTGTGCGGCGTGAACGGGATGCTGTCCACGGCCACGAGGCGGCCGTTGACGTAGAGCATGAACCAATTGTCGGCATAGACGTTGAGTTTCATCGTGTCCGTGATGCCCGGTTTGACGAGGCCAGGCGGGCCGCCTTTGCCTTTGCTGCCGCGCTTTTTGCCTTCGCCACCACCGGGGCTGGCAGGTGGTGGCGGAGAAGTGTCCGCGCGTGGTGCCGGTGGGCCGTCTGGACGAGGCGGACGCTGACCGTTCATCGTTGTTGAAGGACGGGGTCTTTCGCCTTCCAAGGCTTCTCCGCCACTGGAATGCACCACGCGGAAGGATGAACTCGCCAGCACTTTGCCCTGCATCGCAGCGAGCATGGACTCGCGGTTGGCTTCAACGGGAGAACGCATGCTCAGGGGCGAGGACAGGGCGTACAACGTGATCACATAGGTCTTCGCGCCAGGTCCCTTGGAATGCGGTGGTTCGTAGCCAATTTGGTTTTTGAATCCAGTGCCCAGCGTGCCGACGTTTTTGGCGTTCTTCGCCAGACGGTTCGTGCCGGCAGGGATGTCATAAAGGGTCCAATACCACTTCATCTCCCCTTTTGGATCGGCATGGTCCATGATGAGGGCAAAGCTCTGCGTCCCGGCGGGCGCACCCTTCCATTCCAGCGGCAGAGTCGCACCTTCGCCATCGCCGCTGAATTCCAATGGCATCATCGCCTGGTCTTCCATCACCGGACTGGTGAGCAAAAACTGGCCATCACTGCTGCGGGGCTGATCGGGTCGCTCGACAAAGCTTACCCTGCTGCCTTTGCCTCCGGGGCCTGCTTTTTGACCCCCTTGACGTTCTTGACCTGATTTACCTGATTGACCCTGCAGACCGGCAACAACAGGCACTCCCTGCCACTCGACAGCTTCGAGTTGGCCGCTGCGATCCTTGTCCATGTTCGTGAAGTCTGCCCTGGCCTTCGCCATCGCGTCCGCCAGCGAGAGACCCTGTTTCGTGGCGTTCGACCTGGCGTTGTCGGCAAACTCCTGCGCGGTGACGACGCCATCGCCATTGACATCGAGGATGCCTTCCACTCCGGCCTGCGGAAGCGGCGGCGGTTCTTCCTCGCGACGCATCTCGCCTTCGCTCTCCCCTCTGCCCCTTCCTTTGCCAGTCCCCTTGCCCCTCATGCCCTCGGGGCGACCACCACCACCGGGCGGACGACCGCCGCCGCCACCACCGCCTTGGCGCCGAACCGTGTAAACTTCATTCGCCGTGCCCTCGCTCCCGTTGTCGAAGTGGAAGGGATAGGTGCCATCGGCCTTGAGGGTGTAGCTCACGCTGCGCTTGTCGCCATTCACCTCGTAGCTGAGTTTGTAGCTGTCCTTGCCGGTGCTTTCGAAAGCGGTGATCTTCGCCCCGCGCAAGGCCTGCAAGGCTTCGCGTACACCCTGCGCACGCGGCTGCGGATCCACCTGGCCCTCCACCTCGGCGACCTCCCCGTGGAAGCCGGCGAAGACATACGGATACTGGGTCGACGCATGGTAATGATAGCCGAGGCCGGGGGTCTCATGGCCGTGGCAGATGTCGAGATTCGTCACGGGCGAGCCATCCGGCTCGGTGAGGCCGTAGATGGGATAACCATCGAGCGCGTAGGCGATGGGCATCCCTTTGCCCGCCTGCGCCTGCAGATGCAGCGGCGCGATGTGGTAGTGGTAATCATCCGCACGTCCGCAGTGCCCGCCCCACTCGTCGAGTTCGCCGATTTCATAACTGATCTCACCGCGGTTGTTTTGCGGATTGAAAATGGGAATGCCGTTGACGGCCAGGGCGATCGCGCCGCGCAGGAAGCGGCCCTTGATCATCGCGGGCTCCTTGGCGGGCACCGGGTTCAGCGGAATGCGCCAGGCGTTGTCATCGAAATACGGCTGCGGCAGCGGCACCTGCTGCTGCCAGGCCGTGATGCCGACCATCATGTTGTGATCCGGCAGGCCGTTCGAGCCCACATGGAGAAACTCACCGTCCGCACGCAGATCGAGCCTCGTGAAGGGCAGGAAGGCTTTCGCGGTCTGTGGCGCGTTGGCGGCATTGGCGCCCGCTTCGACGGCCAGCTGCAGCGAGGCGCCGGCGGAGGCCACCTCGGTCATGCCGCGTTCGCGTTTCCATTCCTCCAGAATGTGCGCGCGCAGGGCCTCGCGGTCGGACGGGATCCTATCATGCGCGGCGAGGTTTGTCGCAAACAGCAGGAGCGCGGGGAGGGATTTCATGGTGTTCGGATCCAACCCGCCCGATGTCAGGGCCGCTTCAGCGATTCGGGGAAGAATTGTCAGGATTGCGTCAAGAGATTGGCTGCGGCAGAAAATGCCGCCATCTTGGGGGCGTCATGCGCCTCCTCATCATCGACGACGACGCCGAGCTCTGCCAGCTCGTGGCCGACTACCTCAAGCCGATGGGTTTTGAGGTTGCGATGGAGCACGATGGCGATCGCGGTGCCGAACGCGCCATCACCGGGGACTGGGCCGCCGTCATCCTCGATGTCATGATGCCCGGCTGCGACGGCTTCGAGGTTTTGCGGCGCATCCGGAGCCGATCCAAAGTACCCGTCATGATGCTGACCGGCCGCGGCGAGGAGGTGGATCGCATCGTCGGGCTGGAGCTCGGTGCGGATGACTACCTGCCGAAGACCTTTTCCTCGCGGGAGCTGCTCGCCCGTCTGCGAGCCTTGCTGCGCCGGACCGGCTGGGTGGATGAGAACGCACCGCAGGCACCCGTCCGGGAACTCGTCATTGGCGAGCTGCGCATCAATCCCGGAACGCACGAGGTGGTGATGGGCGACCGCCCGCTGCATTTGACCCCTGCCGAATTCGGCCTGCTGCTTTCGCTGGCCAGGGCCCATGGCCGCGTCAAGACACGCGAGCAGCTCATCGAGGAGGTGGCCGACCGGGAATGGGATGTCTTCGACCGCGCCATCGACATGCACATTTCGACACTGCGCAAAAAGCTTGGGGACGATCCCAAGGAGCCGCGTTTCATCAAAACGGTGCGAGGCTATGGCTACCAACTGGTGATTCCCGGACGATGAACCGCATGCGCCTCCCGCTTTATGGCAAGATCCTCGCCTGGTTCGCGCTGAACCTCGCCGTGCTGGCATTGCTGCTCTTTTTCTTTTTGAAGGCCCAGTTCCGGCTCGGCCTCGACTGGATGCTCTCCGGCGAGCCGGGCGACCGCATTGCGGCGATGGGAGACCGGGTGACGTTTGAACTTTCGAGGCTGCCGGAGCCGCAGTGGACCGCCTGGCTCGAGGCCTTGAGTGCGGAGCACGCCGCCGAGTTTGCGCTTTTCAACGGCCAGGGCCAGCGGCTGCACGGTTCGCCCATCGAAGCGCCGCAGGCCGTGCAGCCCAAGTTGCTGGACAGGCGTCCTCCGGGTGAACGCCGGCTCAGGCCGATGCCGACGCGTCCCGCCGACGCGCCGCCCAAACCGCGCTTCATGATGCGTGCGGGTCATCCCGCCCGCTACTGGGCCGGTGTCCACCTCGACCTCGTGACACAGGACGGCCGCCCGCTGAGCCTTGTCATGGTTTCCGACAGCCTCAGCGGCGGCGGTCTGTTTTTTGATCTCTGGCCCTGGCTGGCCCTTGCCGCCGCGGCGCTCCTGGTGTCCGCGCTGCTTTGGATGCCCTTCGTGCAGGGCATCACGGGGTTCATCCGCGCGCTCAACACCGCGGCAGGGCGCATTGCCCAGGGCCACTTCGACGAGCGCATCCCAAACCCGCGGAACGACGAACTGGGCGAGCTGTCAGCCTCGGTGAATGCCATGGCCGCCCAGCTCGGCGACTATGTCCGCGAGCAAAAGCGCATCACCGCCGATGTCGCGCACGAGCTGTGCAGCCCGATCGCCCGCATGCAGATGGCCCTTGGGGTCGCCGAGCAGCGCAGCACGCCGGAACAGGCGATCTACCTGCACAAACTCGACCGTGAACTGCAGCACATGGCTGGACTCGTCGAAGAGGTTCTCGCCTTCTCCAAGGCGGAAACCCTGCCGGCGCGTGAGACGGCGGAAGACATCCCGCTGCGGGACTTTTTGCAGGCCGTGATCGCCCGGGAGGCAACCGATGGCCATGTCCGGCTTGAGGTGGCTGACCACCGGCTGCACAGCCTGCGCTCGGCCCTTGACCGCGCGGTTGGCAACGTGCTTCGCAATGCCATCCGCTACGCCTCGGAGCCCGAGATCCGGGCCGGCCCGGAGAACGGTTCGGTGGTCATTCGTGTTCTGGACCGAGGCCCGGGTGTGCCAGAGGCAGCCCTGCAGCATCTTTTTGAGCCTTTTTACCGGCCTGAAGCCGCCCGCACGCGGGCTTCCGGCGGCAGCGGCCTCGGTCTCGCCATCACGCGACGTTGCATCGAGGCCTGCGGGGGCACGGTAAAGGCCGAAAACCGTGAAGGTGGGGGCTTGGTGGTCACCCTTCGCGTGCCCTGTGGGACTGGCTCCTGCGGCACTGCGTGAAAAAGCCCTGACACGAATGCCCGGGGTGCGGCGTTGTTGAGGTGCGCCCCATGCCCGCCACCCTTGATCTCGCCGCCCTTGCCCGGATCCGCTCGCTCGAGCTGCGCGCGAAGGCCGTCGTCGAGGGGCTCTGGCGCGGCCTGCACCGCAGCCCCTATCACGGCTTTTCGGTCGAGTTCTCCGAGTACCGCGCCTACGTCCAG
Organism: uncultured bacterium; assembly: GCA_966252325.1. Classification (GTDB taxonomy): domain Bacteria; phylum Verrucomicrobiota; class Verrucomicrobiia; order Verrucomicrobiales; family Verrucomicrobiaceae; genus Prosthecobacter. The sequence continues at coordinate 110,487 of CBINON010000008.1, forward strand.
GGCGACGACCCGCGCCATCTCGACTGGAAGGTGCTGGCGCGCAGCGACCGCAGTTTCATCAAGAAGTTCGAGGACGAAACCAACCTGCGCTGCCAGCTCGTCGTCGATCACAGCCGCTCGATGCGCTTTGGCAGCGGGCCGCTCACCAAGGCCGACTACGCCGCCACCCTTGCCGCCACGCTGGCGCTCTTCCTCATGCAGCAGGGCGACGCGGTCGGCGTCACCACTTTCGGCGAGGCCCTGCAGGAGCACCTGCCGCCGCGCAACCGCCCCGGCCACCTGCGCCGGCTCATGCTCGAGCTGGAAAAACCCGCGCCCGCCGGCGGCACCGCCCTCGACCTGAGCGTCCGCCAGCTCGCCGACCTGCTGCGCAAGCGCGGCATGATCTGCCTGGTCTCCGACCTGCTGGCCCCGGTCGAGACGCTGGAGCGCCAGCTCGCCCTGCTCGGCGCCATGGGCCATGACCTGGTGATTTTTCACGTCATGGACCGCGCCGAGATCGACTTCCGCTTCGACCAGGCCGCCCACTTCCGCGACGCCGAGACCGGTGCGGAACGATTCGTCGATCCCGCCGTCGCCCGCGCCACCTACCTGGACAACCTGCAGGCCCACCGCGACTTCATCCGCCGCGCCTGCGAACGCCAGGGCATCGAGTACCACTGGGCTCCCACCGACACCCCTCTCGAACAGGTGCTCTTCGAGTTCCTCTCGAAACGCGCCCGCCGGTAGGGCGCGAATGGTAGGGCGCCCTGTCCCCAGGGCGCCGGGTCTGGGGCGGGCGGCCGCACGCAAGACCCAGCCCGGCCGGCTGAGACAGCCGGCCCACCCGGGCCGCCCTTGCACAAAGCCCCGTGCCGGGCACGTATCCTTCTTCCCCCCAATCTTTGTTCCATGTTTCGCCGGATCCCCCTTTCCGTCTGTCTCACCGTCGCTTTGTCCGGTCCCGCCCTCGGTGCGGCACCGGCTTGGCAGGACGTGCGCCCCCTGATCTCTGAAACCTGCACCGATTGCCACAACACGCGCAAGGCCAAGGGGGGGGTCGACCTGGAGCGCTTGGGCGACGATCCCTCCGTCGAGGCCGAGTACGCCCTCTGGGAAAAGGTCAAGGAGGTGGTCGCCAAGGGCGACATGCCGCCGGCCGACGAGACCCAGCTCACGGCTGCCGAGAAGCAGCAGCTGCTCGGCTGGGCCGGTGCGGCGCTCGACGCCGTGGCCGCGGCCAATGCCGGTGATCCGGGCCCGGTCACCCTGCGCCGCCTGACCAACGCGGAGTATGACCGCACGATTCGCGACCTGACCGGCACCGACTTCGGGCTCGCCGGAGAATTCCAGCCCGACGGCGGTGGTGGCGAGGGTTTTGCCAACACCGGCGACACCCTCTTCGTCAATCCGGCGCAGCTTGACAAGTACCTGGCCGCGGCGCGCCAGTTGGCGGATCACGCGACGGTTTTGCCCGGCAGCGGCATCGTGTTTCATCCGCAGCGCATCGGCCCGCGCAGCCCGGACCAGGTCAAGGACCAGGCCCAGCAGGCCCTCTATGTCTGGTACCAAAAGATGGCCGAACCGCACCTGCCCAAGGACGACGAGGATTTCCGCGAGGCCGATTACATGCTCGCCTGCTGGAAGTGGAAGCACAAGGACCTGACCGGTGCGACCTCGCTCGACCAACTCGCCAAGGAAGCGGGCCTGAAGCCGGCCTTCCTCGCCAACTGGTGGAAAATGCTCAACGACGCCAAGTACCAGTCGCGCTTCCTCGACCTGACCCGCCAGCCCTGGCAGGCCCTGCCGCCTCCGTCGGCCGACCAGCCAAAGGCGGTGCCGCCAGTCGTGCTCGCCAGCCTGCGCGACATCCAGGCGGAGCGCCGTTCCTGGAATCTGCCGAAGGCCGGTTCGGGGGTGCAGCGCCGCCAGCAGGATGCCGACGGCCTGCGCAGCTACCGCCTCAGCGACCCGCTCGCCAGCAACGCCGGTGGCGAAGACTGGGGTGCTGCTGGCGGTGTGCCGTCGAAAGGCAAGCCCGAGCGGCCGGACCGGGTGTTCCTCGTGCTCGGCGACCTCGGCGACGGCAATGCCGGCGATTACGTGCAGATCAGCGGCCTGACGGTGCGGGTCGGCGGCAAGAATCGCGAGTATCTGTCCCTGCTGCGCCAACAGCGCGAGGAATTCGCCAAGCGCCTTGGCGAGCTGCAGGCCGGCCAGGCAGCCAAGCCGGGCGAGAGCGTGCAAGCGGTGCAGAAGCGTCTCGCCTTGTTGGAGGCGACGCTCGCCCGTTTCGGCAAGGATCCGCTCGGCAAAAACGCGGTGCCGGAAAATGTCCTCGCCGCCCAGGCGCCTGCCGTCATTCCGCTGCCCCTGCCCGCGGGAGCCACCGGCATCACCGGCAGCGGCAAGCTCGACATGCGTTCGCCGGAAGTGGACCAGGCGACCGTGCAATGGGCGCTGGTGGCCGGTGAGCCGCCGGATCCGAAAACCATCCTGCCGGGCGTGCTCACCGTGTGGAAGGTCCGCACCGAGGCGGCACGCCGGACCATGGGCGACTTCAGCCGCATGAAGGCGGTGTTTCCCGACATGCTTGAGCGCCGGCTTGAGGAGGTGGCGCGCAACTTCTACCGCAACACCCCGGGACCGGGCGTTTACTACTTCAGCGACGAGCAGTTGCTTGCCACGCTGCCCGAGGCGGAAAAGCGCCGCTTCCGGCAGATGCGCGAGGACTGGGGTTATGTGGCGCCCGCCAAGCTCAACGAGAGCCAGGCCAAGGCGTATGACGCGCGTCTCGTTGAGCATCTCTTTGGATTTGCCCATCGCGCCTGGCGCCGGCCGTTGACCGACGAGGAGCGCGGTCAGATCCGCGGTTTGTATGAGCAGGGTCGTGCCAAGGAACTGGATCGCGAGTCCGCCGCCCGCGAGTGCCTGGCCTTTGTCCTCGTCTCACCCAAGTTCCTCTACAAGTCCGAGATCGGCACCCTGGCCGGTGCCGCCGAAGGCCAGGAAGTGCCGCTCAATGCCTGGGAAATCGCCTCGCGCCTGAGCTATTTCCTGTGGTCGTCGCTGCCCGATGCCAGCCTGCGCCAGGCCGCTGCCGACGGCGCCCTGCTCAAGCCCGAGGGCCGCGCCGCCCAGGTCCGCCGCATGCTGCGCGATCCGAAGGCGACCGCCCTCGCCGGCGAGTTCGCCGGCCAATGGCTCGAGTTCAAGGGCTTCGCCAACCACAGTGCGGTCGACGACAAAAAGTTCCCGCAGTTCACCCCCGAACTGCGCCGCGACATGGATCGCGAGACGCACGCCTTTTTCAGCCATCTGATCCGCGAGGACCGGCCGGTGCATGAGATTCTCACGGCCGATTACACCTTCCTCAACGAGCGCCTCGCCAAACACTACGGCGTGCCCGGCGTCACCGGTGAGGACCTCGTCAAGGTCAACGTCAGCGGCAAGCAGCGCGGCGGTCTGCTCGGTCAGGGCAGCCTGCTCACCAAGACCTCGCGCAGCCATCGCACCAGCCCTGTGCTGCGCGGCAACTGGCTGCTGCAGGCCGTGCTCGGCACGCCCGTGCCGCCGCCGCCCAGCGACGTGCCCGAACTCAAGGAACACGGGCCCAAACCGGCGACCGTGCGCGAGATGCTCGAGCAGCACCGCGCCTCGAAATCCTGCTCCGGATGCCATGACCGCATCGATCCGCTCGGCTTCGCCCTCGAGAACTTCGATCCCATCGGCCGCTGGCGCGAGATGGACGAGGCCGGCCTGCCGCTCGATGTCTCCGCCCAGGTCAAGGGTGGCCAGCCCTTCAGCGGCTTCGAAGGCCTGCGCGCCTATCTGAAAACCCAGCAGTCGCAGTTCGCCCGCCACTTCAGTCGCAAGCTGCTCGGCTACGCCCTCGGCCGCCAGGTGCTGCCGACCGACAAGGCCCTGCTTCAGGAGATGCAGGCCGTCGCCGCCCGTGACGACGGCCACTTCTCCGACAGCATCCTGCGCGTCGTCGAAAGCCGGCAGTTCCTCAACAAGCGCCAGTAAGGGCCAAAGGTAGGGCGCCCTGTCCCCAAGGCGCCGGGTCTGGGGTGGTGGCCGTACGCTGGACCCTGCACGGCCGGCTGAGAACAGCCGGCCCTACCTCAGGGTGGTGGCTGCACGCGCGACCCAGCGCGGCCGGCTGGGACAGCCGGCCCTACCCACGCTCGTACAGGGCCGCCGGATCGGCCTGGGCCAGGTCGACCAGATAACCGGCGAAACGGCCGGCAAGGTGGTCGAGGTAGAGGGCGCCTTTTTCAGCGGTGGAGTGCCGGGGGTCTCCTGAGCCGGTGTCGTTGGTGGCCTGCGTCCAGGCTCGCTGGGCCCAGGCCCATTTTTGGCGCATGGCCTCGATCTTCCACGGGTTGTCGGTGCCGGGGCCCCATTCCTCCTTCGGCAGGACCCAGTCGGGGTGCAGGTGCAGCATGAGGCTGGTCTCGCGTTCGTCGGCGTGGTCGCCAACGATCGTGAAAAGCTCCTGGGCGCCGGGGATGTGGAACCAGTTGACCAGCGACAAAAAGATCCGCGGGTGACGCGCCTGCAGCTCGCGCAGCATCTGGCGGAAATCGTTGCCGCCATGGCCATTGAGCAGGACGAGCTTGGGCACTCCGACGCCTTCCAGCGAGGCGACGATGTCCTCGAGCATGGCGAGTTGGGTCGAGGGATTCAGGTTGATGCAGAAGGGGATGTCGAGCTGGCCGGTCTGTACCCCGAACGGGATGCACGGCAGGACAGCCACCCTGGCGCCGGCGTCCCAGGCGCGGCGGCCGGCCTCGGCGCAGAGGGCCTCGTTTTGCAGGGTGTCAGTGCCGTACGGCAGGTGCCAGTTGTGCGCCTCGGTGGCGCCCCAGGGCAGCACGGCCACCTCGTAGCGGGTATTCTGGATCTGCTTCCAGTTCGTCTCGGCGATCATCCAGGGGCGTGGGGCGTGGGACATGCGGGCATGAAAGCCGGTCCGGCGCCCCGTGCAAGGGCTGTCGGCGGGGCCACGCGGCCGCGAACGAAAAACGCTTCCGGGGTTGTCAAAGCGCCGCGGCTGCTCTAGCCTGCCCGCCCCCTCCGACCCTGGCCGCCCTCCGCCGTCGCCGGTCCGGCGGGTTCACCTGCAGCATTTCTTCATGAACATCAACGTCGAACACCAACCCAACTGCCGCGCTGTGGCGCACATTCGCGTCCCGGCCGCCGAAGTCAGCCGGCAGCGCGCCGTCATCACCGCCCAGTATGCCAGCCAGGTCCGGCTGCCGGGCTTCCGCCCCGGCAAGGCTCCGGCCGCCGCCGTGCAGAAGCGCTACGGCGCCGACATCCAGCAGGAACTCGAGCGCCAGCTCGTCAACGACGGCCTGCGCCAGGCGATTCGCAACGAGGGCCTCGAAGTCCTCAACATCCTGTCGGTCACCGACAAGATCATCCATGACACCGACCAGAGCTTCAGCTTCACCGCCGAGATGACCTTGGCGCCGAAGTTCGAGCTGCCCGACTACAAGGGCATCCCGGTCAAGCTGCCGCGCATTGAGGTGACCGACGCCGATGTTGACCACGACCTGCTGCACCTGCGCGAGCGCTATGCCACCTTCCAGGACGTCGAGCGCGGCGCCCGCAACGGCGACGCCCTGGTGCTGGTCGCCACCGGCAGCCTCGAGGGCGTGCCCCTCGCCGAGGCCATGCCGGAGGCGCCCGATTACCTCAAGGAAATCAAGGAAAACTGGTTCCTGCTCGACGACGAGGAAGACTTTCTTCCCGGTTTCTACGCCGGCCTGCAGGGCATCGAAAAGGACGGCTCACGCACCCTGTCGATCCCCCTCGGCGAGGAATTCGCCTTTGAAGCGCTGCGCGGCAAGACCCTCGAATTCGCGGTCACTTGCAAGGGCGTCAAGGAGAAGGCCGTGCCGCCCCTCGATGCCGATTTCCTCAAGAAGATCGGTGGCGACGAGATGACCGAGGAGATGCTGCGCGGCGAGATGCGCGAGGCGATCCGCCGCCGTCGCGAGCAGGCCCGTGAAAACGAAAAGGGCAACCAGGTCATCGCCCACATCTTTGAGAAGGTCGAGTTCGACCTTCCCCAGGAAGTCGTCAACCGCGAGGCCCAGCGCCGCACGAATGACATCGCCATGCGCGCCATGCAGCAGGGCATGAGCGAGGAGGAACTGCTCAAGCACCAGGACGAGATCCTCGGCAACGCCACCCAGCAGGCGCGCCAGAGCATCAAGGTCAGCTTCATCCTCGAGCAGGTCGCCAAGAAGGAGGGCCTGACCGTGGCCGACCAACAGATGACTCAGGCGCTCGCCAACCTGGCCGCCCGCCAGAAGAAGCCGATCAAGAAGTTCATCGCCGAGGCCCACAAGTCCGGCATGATCGACAGCCTGCGCGAGGACCTGCTGCTGCAGAACGCGATGCAGTTCCTCAAGGACAACGCCCAGGTCGAGGAAACCGATCCGGAACCGGAAGTCTGCGACCAGCATCCGCCGGCGGCCGCCTGATCCCCGCCGCCGCATGTCCGCCGATCGCCGCATCCTTGTCACCGGCGCCAACGGCGTCCTGGGCGGGGCCATCGCGCGCCAGTTCCTGGAGCGCGATCCCGCCTGCCGGGTCTGGCTCGGCGTGCGCCACGGCCGCGACCAGGCCGAAGCGCTCGTCGCGGCCTTCCCGCAGCGCGCGCACCTTGTCAGTCTGGAAGTCACCGCCGCCGGCGACTGGCAGGCCGCTGTTGCCGCCATCGAGGCCGAGGCTGGGCCGCTGTCGGTCCTGGTCAACAACGCCGGCGGTCACGATGACGCCCTGCTGGCGACCATGCAACGCGAGCAGTGGGACCGCGTCATCGATGGCAACCTCAATGCCGTCTTCCTCGGCTGCCAGGCCGCGGTCGGCTCCATGCTGCGCGGTCGCTGGGGCCGCATCATCAATGTTGCCTCGCTGAGCGCCCTGCATTCGCCCGCCGGCCAGGCCAACTACGCCGCCGCCAAGGCCGGCGTGCTTGGCCTGACCCAGAGCCTCGCCAAGGAAACCGCCCGCCTCGGCATCACCGTCAACGCCATCTGCCCGGGCCACATCGAGGGCGCGCCGCCCGCCGGCTGGAGCGAGGAACAGCTGCAGGCCGCGCGCCGGCAGACGCCGATGCGCCGCTTTGCCCGACCCGAGGAAATCGCCGCGGTGGTTTTCTTCCTTGCCAGTCCGGAAGCCAGCTATATGACAGGAGCGGCCCTCAAGCTCGACGGCGCCCTCGTCTGACCCCCACGATGAACCTCCGCCAACGCATCAAAGAAGTCATGGCCGGCGAGCTGATGCTCGAGGTCGCCGCCGACAGCATCGCCGACGACGCCCCGCTGTTCGGGCCGGAAGGCATCGGCCTCGACAGCGTTGACGCCCTGCAGCTGGTCGTGGCCCTGGAGAAGCACTTCCAGTTCAAGCTCGCCGATCCCGCCCAGGCGCGCGAGATCCTGCACAGCGTCGACAGCATCGCCCAGGCCATCGAGGCCGCCGGCCAGGGCTGAGGCCATGAAAGCGGCCCTGCTCCTCCTGCTCAAGGCCGCCGTCACCGCGCTCCTGCTCGGCCTGCTCTTCCGCGAGCACCACGGTACTTTGCTGGCCCCGTTCGAGGGCCTGCTCGCCAACCCCGGCTGGACGCTCGCCGGCCTCGCCGCCGCCGGGGGCGCCCTGCTCTTCGCCGCCCTGCGCTGGCAGGCCGTGCTGCGCGGCCAGGGCCTGTCGCTGTCCCTCGCCGCCCTGAGCCGACTCATCGTCATCGCCGCCTTCTTCAACACCACCTCGCTCGGGGTCGTTGGCGGCGACGCCTGGCGCGTGCTCGCCCTGCTGCGCCGACCCGGCACGCCGCGCCTGCCAGTCGTCGTCTCGGTCCTGCTCGATCACCTCGTCGGCCTGGTCTCGCTGGCCCTGATCTTCCTCGCCTGCGCCTGGCTGGTGCGCGACCGCCTTGCCCGTCTCGATCCGGTCGCCCTCGCCGCCGTCCAGGGGTTCGCGGTCTTCATGATCGGCACCCTCGCGGCGGTTGCCTTCACCGTCCTCGCCTCGGCCCCGCCCGTGCACCGACGGCTCGCGGCCCGGCTCGGCGGCGGGCTGTTCCAGCGACCCGCCCTGCAGAAGTTTGTCGAGGCCTGCGACGCCCTGCGCCGCGCCTGGAAGCAGTCGCTGCTCGCGCTCGCTCACTCGCTGCTGCTGTTCGCCTGTCACTTCGGCCTGTTTTACTGCGGCCTGCGCGCGGTCGGCGGCGACGCCCCGCTCGCCGAATTCCTCGCCGCCATGCCGGTGATCGATGCCGCCGCCGGCCTGCCCGTGTCCGTCTCCGGCCTCGGCGTGCGCGAGACCACCTTTGAAATTCTCGTCGGTGGCCTGACCGGCCTCGCCGCCCCGCTCGCCATCGCCGCCTCCCTCGCCGGCTGGCTCTTCACCGTCGCCTGGGGCCTGCTCGGCGGGCTGTGGTTTGTCGCCAGGCGCTGAAGGCGTGACGCAGATGGTAGGGCGCTCAGTCCCAGAGCGCCGGGTTGGAACGGCCGGCTGAGACAGCCGGCGGCCCCCATCTCCTATCTCCCATCTTCGATCTTCCTGAGTTCCACCCACAGCGCGGCGTGATCGCTGTCCTGAACGCGCCAGAGTTTTTCCACCCCGACCACCTGCCAGTCCGGCCCCACCCAGACCTGATCGAGGCTGAGCAGCGGCAGACCGAGCGGCCAGGTTTCCGCCAGACCGCTTCCGTTCGTTTCGAAGACGTTGCGATAGCGCGTGCGCCAGGGCTGGAAGAAGACGGATTCGAGCGGGGTGTTGAAATCGCCCACCAGCAGGGCATCGGACCGGTCCTGGGCTTGGGCGAGCACCTCCTGCAACTGGCCGCGGCGCGAGTGCAGCAGGTGGGCGAAGACATCGGCCACCACCACCGGAAAAGCCGGCCAGGGCCCGCCGACCTCGAAGCGCGCGTAGGCACCGATGCCCTCCAGCTTGCCGCGTTCGCGGTAGCGCGAGGGCACGCGCGACAGCCAGAGCAGCCCGCGCGGCATCCAGTCGGCCCGATAACCGGGCAGGGCCGCTTCATAGGCGCGTAGCCACTCCGGCTGGACGCGACCGGGCTCAATGACGGCGACGACATGCGGCTGGCGCTCGCGCACGAGTTTGATCAGGCCGGCGTGCGGTCCGTCGGGACGGGCGACATTCCAGACCAGCAGGCGCAGATCGTCCGCCTTCGAGGCCGTCCCAGCCGCGGCCGGCGGGCGCGTGATGAACAGTGGGCCGAGCCAGGTGAGGGCAAGGGCCAGTGCCACCGCGAGCGCTCCCAGGCGACTGCGAAGTGTCGCACCCGGCCAAAGCGCCAGGGCCGCGGCCAGGGCCAGCAGGCAGGGTTGGGGCAGGGCGTAGAAGAGCAGGGCCAGGCCGGGCAGACGGTCCTTCAGGCCGAACTGCAGGAGCAGGCCGGCTGCCAGCAGCAGCCAACCGGCCCGGCAGGCGCGACGCAGAAGGATCGACATGACGGCAGACTGGCGCGGCCGCGTGCGGGCTGCAATGCTGCAAACCGGGGCTTGTCGGCCGCGGGGGTACCTGCTAAGCCAGCGGCATGATCCATCCCCTCTTCGATCTCACCGGCAAATGCGCCCTCGTCACGGGCGGCAGCAAGGGACTCGGCAAAGCCATGGCCCGCGGCTTCGCCGAGGCCGGCGCCGACGTCTTCATCTCCAGTCGCCGCGAGGACGAACTGCGCGCCGCGGCCGCGGAAATCGGCGAGGGTTTGAATGTCCGGGTCGAGTGGAGGGTGGCCGACATGATCGACCGCGCCCAGGTCAAGGCCCTCGCCGACGAGGCGGTGCGGCGGCTGGGCAAGATCGACATCCTGGTCAACAACGCCGGTTCGAACCAGCCGCAGGCGATCGATGAAATCACCGACGAGGCCTGGGACCGCATCGTCGAGCTCGACCTGACGAGCTGCATGGCCCTGACTCGCTGCCTCGTGCCCGGCATGAAGGAGCGCCAGTGGGGCCGCATCATCCACATCTCCTCGGTGCTCGGTGTCGGTTCCAAGGAAAAGCGCAATGTTTACTCCGCCTGCAAGGCCGGCCTCATCGGCCTTGCCAAGGCCAGTGCCATCGACCTCGGCACCTACAACATCACCGTCAACTGCCTCTGCCCCGGCCCCTTCCTCACCGATCTGCCCGGCTCGCTGCTCAGCCCGGCCGAGAAGCAGGCCTTCTCCGATCGCACTGCCCTCAAGCGCTGGGGCCAGCCGCGCGAACTCGCCGGCCCGGCCCTGATGCTGGCCAGTGAAGCCGGCAGTTACATCACCGGTGAGGCCCTGCTTGTCGATGGCGGTGCGTTTGCGCGGGCGCTGTGAGGAGGGATAAGGAACAAGGGATAAGGGGGCCATGAAGAGATTCATCCTGATGGTGTTGCTGCTGCCGTGGATGGTCGCGGCGGCGGAGCTGCCGGTGGCGAATGCCGCGGCGCTGGAGCAGGCCCTCAAGGAGGCTCGGCCGGGCGACACGATCCTGCTGGCCGAGGGCGAGTGGCGCGACGTCGTCCTTCGCTGCGAGGCCGAGGGCACGGAGCAGGCACCCATCACTTTGCGCGCGGCGGTGCCGGGCAAGACGATTTTCACCGGCAAATCCGGCCTGCGCCTGGGCGGACGACATCTCGTGGTCGACGGCCTGTGGTTTCGCAACCCGGATCCGGACGTTGGCGACACGATCGAGTTTCGTCTGGATGCCAAGCACCCGGCCGAGCATTGCCGGCTCACCCAGTGCGCGATCACCCTCGATCCTGGTCAGGCGGCGCGCGACGCCCGGGAAAGTCGCTGGCTCGGTCTCTATGGCGGTCACAACCGCGTGGACCATTGTTATCTCGCCGGCAAGGTGACGCAGGGTGCCACTGCCGTCGTCTGGCTCGGCGCAGGCCAGGCCGCGCGACATCGGCTCGATCACAACCATTTCGGCCCGCGCGAACGTCTCGGCAAGAACGGCGGCGAGACGATCCGCGTCGGCGACAGCAAGACCTCCATGACCCAGGCCGCCTGCGTGATCGAGAACAACCTTTTCGAACGCTGCAACGGCGAGGCCGAATGCGTTTCCAACAAGTCCTGCGGCAACCAGTACCGTCGCAACGTCTTCCTCGAGGTCAGCGGCGCCCTCACTCTGCGCCATGGCAACGGCTGCCTCGTCGAGGCCAATGTCTTCCTTGGCAACGGCGCCTCCGGCACCGGCGGCATCCGCATCATCGGCGAGGATCACGTCGTGCGTGGCAACCACCTGCAGGGCCTCGCCGGCGACGACGCCCGCAGCGGCCTGACCCTCATGCAGGGCGTGCCGAATTCTGCCCTCAACGAGTACTTCCAGGTCCGGCGCGCGCGCCTCGAGAACAACGTCCTCATCGACTGCCGTCACCCGATCCTGATCGGCCTGCAGGACGGCCGCGGCAGCCTGCCGCCGCTCGACACGGTCTTCCGTGGCAACCGCATCCATGCTCCGAAGGCGATCGTTGTCGAAGCCCGCTGCGACACCCAGGGGGTGCGCTGGGAGGGCAATGTTTTCCACGGCGGGGAACTCGGCCTGCCCGATGTGCCTGGCATCACCTGGAAACACCCCGACCTGCCTGCCCCGTCCAGCGTTGACCGCCGCTCGTACGGCCCGGGTTGGCGAACCCCCTGACGGACGCCTCGCAGAAAGAGGGGCGCGCGCCGCTGCGCCGGCTCCCGTGGGTGCCTTGTTCGGAGCGGCGGAGCGACTCGCCATCCGTCATCACGACCGCGCACGACTTGGCGAATGCCGCTTGCCCGGCCTCGCAGGGGCTGATCGGCCGGGTGTTGGGGGGCGGAGGGGGGCTGCCCTTGAAACCTGTCGCCGAAAGATGAAACCTTCGCCCGCGTGGGAGCGGGAATTTTTCCGCCCGCGCACAACAAAGGCCGGCGGACGGGCGTTTCACCTGCGGACGGAATCAGTCGCCCCATGAAACGTCGCTTTCTCGCTTTTGCCGCCCTCGGCCTGCTGGGGTGGGTCGTGCTGGCGCAGGAGTCGGGGCAGCCGACGAATTTCGGCATTCAGGACGGCTCGGTGCCCGAGGATCCGCGCGAGTTCGGCCGCGGCCAGTTCGCCGATTTCCCGACCTGGCCGGTCAGCCGCGAGTTGCCGGACGACACCTTCGTGTTCGCGCGCCTGCGCTTCAATTCCGACCTGTCCTGGGGACGCCGCCGCGGGGGCGGTCGCTGGACGACCGATTACCCGGATGCCGACCTCAACTTCTCCTACCGCCTGCAGCAGCTCACCTCGCTGCAGGTGAGTCCCAAGGGCGCCATCGTCGACATCGTGCCCGATCAGCTGCGGCATTACCCGTTCATCTACATGATCGAACCGGGCAGCATCAGCCTGACCGACGACGAGGCGCGGACGCTGCGCGAGTACCTGCTCAACGGCGGCTTCCTCATGGTCGACGACTTCTGGGGCGAGCAGGAGTGGGAGGTGTTTTATGCGGCCTTCAAACAGATCTTCCCCGAGCGCGAGCCGGTGGAGCTGCCGCTGGAGCACGAGATCTTCCACATGGTCTTCCCGCTCAAGGTCAAGCCGCAGATCCCGAGTGTCGGCCACGCCATGGCGGGCCGCGACCAGGGCATCACCTTCGAGCGCTGGGACGCGCAGACCCCGCACTACCGCGGCGTCTTCGACGACCAGAAGCGCATGATGATGATCATCTGCCACAACACCGACCTCGGCGACGGCTGGGAGGAGGAGGGCACGGATCCCTGGTACTTCCGCGAGTTCTCGGAAAAGTACGCCTACCCGCTCGGCATCAACATCCTGTTCTACGCGCTGACGCACTAAGGGAAGGTGGGAGATGGCGATTTGGGTTTCCGAGCTGGCCCCCTGAGCGTTTTTTCTGCGCATGCACTCCTTCCGCCTCTGGCTCACGGCCCTGCTCCTCCCCGCCGTCCTGCAGGCCGGTGTGGGCGACCCGCAACTGCGCACGGATCACCCCTGGTATCCGGGCGAACTGGCGCTCTCGAGCTTCGACCGCCTCTTCGCCACCCAGGCGGAGCAGTATGAGCGTGTCACCGGTGTCAAACCGCAGTCGGCCGAGGACAAGGCGCTCGCCGCCTGGTTTTTCCGCAACACCCACTACGCCCACGGTGAGGAGGGCCGCGAGGACCTCTGGGGCGAGGGCTTCAGCAACGACGCCAGAACGACGACCCGCGAGTACTGGACCGGCCTGTTCGCGCACGGCTTCGGGCTCTGCGGCACGACCCACGCCCAGTGGACCGCCGAGCTCGACGCCCTGCTCGGGCCGGGACGGTCGCGCGTCACCGGCACGCGCGGGCACAACGCCTTTGAGGTCCTGCTCGACGGCGGTCCCTACGGCGGCGAGGGGCGCTGGGCCCTGCTCGACCACGATTTGTCGACCGTCATCTTCGATCCGCAGGGCGGTGGCCTGCTCGGGCTCGACGAGATTTACAAGGACTGGAAAACCCTGTCGACGCGCGCGCCGGGCGCGCCCCACCAGCGCGGCTGGCTGGTCTGCGGCCTGCACCCCGGTGACGGCGCCTCCTACGCCGCCTACCAGACGATCGAACTGCGCGCCGGCTATGCCGGGCCGCCGCCAATCGTCCACCTGCGCCAGGGCGAAACCCTGCGCCGCTGGTTCGAGCCGGGGCTGGAGGACGGTCGCACCTTTGTCTTTTGGGGACGAAACTACAGGACCGGCGGCGTGCCCGGGCTGGAGCGTTCGCGCACCTGGGTGAACCAGCCCGAGGCCATGCACGGCACCACGAAGGGCACCGACCACGTCAACGGCCAGGCGCGCTACGGCAACGCGGTCTATGAGTGGCGACCCGACTTCGCCGGAGGCGGTTACCGGGAGGGGGTCACCGATGAGGGGCCCGGCCACGTGACCCTGGAGTTTTTCACCCCCTACCTCATTGGCGCGACCCCGCCGGATGACTCGCCCTGGGGTGTCTACCAGCCGGGCGGCAAAAACGGCCTGGTCCTGCGCGGTCGCGCGCGCGGTCCGGTGGCGGTGTCGGTCGATGGCGGCGCCACCTGGCAGGCGGCGGGCGAATTTCGCGACGGCCTGGACCTGACCGACTTCGTCAAGGGCCGGCGCCAGTACCACCTGCGCCTCGGGGCGGGCGCGGCCGCCCTGGCCGACAGCGGTCTGGTCATCCGCACGGTGTGCCAGGCCAATCCCGCAATGTTTCCGCGCCTCAAGGACGGCGGCACCCAAATCACGCTCGGCGTCGGCGGGCGCGGTCTCGTCAGCTTCGGCCCGGGCAAGGCGATCGCCGCCCCGCGCGTGGTCGAGGGCGGCTTTGACACGCCGCGGGTGACCCTGGAGTTGAAAACGCCGCGCGGCCTGCCGGCGGTCGCCCTGCACGCCGCCGCCCACGTGGCCTCCAGCAACCCGCCTGATCCGGCGGTGCGCTACCAGCTTGAGTTCTCGACGGATGGCGGCGCGAGCTGGCGCCCCCTGCTCAAGGACGGCCAGCTCGAACGCCGTGGCATGGAGCCCGGCGATTTCTGGTCGCAATCCCTCTGGGCCGCCGGCACCGAGTTGCCGGAGGGGACGGGCGACACCGTGCGCGTGCGCTTCCACAACAGCGGCGGCAAACGCTGCCTGCGGGCGGAAGGGCACCTGCTCTACCCCGTGCCCGGTCGTCGCGCCCGCGTGACCTATGGCTGGAGTGACCGCGACGGCGAGCATCAGGAAAGCCGCGTGCTCGACGACGGCCAGACCTGGACCCTGCCCACCGGCCAGGACGTGCGCACCCGCTGGGTGGAGCTGGGTGGCGGCGAAGCCGCGGGAGATGGGAGATAGGAGATGGGAGGGCAGGCGGGGCTGGGTTCTCACCCACATCGAGCCACGCTGGAGCGCCCGCAGGGCTGGCCGCAGGCTGCTCGAAACCTGGAACCTGGAACTCCCTCCGGCTGACAGTCAGCCTGCCTTGACGGCGGTCAGGAAGCCGCGGCCGACGACGGTGTCCTCATAGGGGCCGGGTTGGAAACCGGCCTCGGTGAGCAGGTCGGCGTACTCGCGGCTGCTGTAGCACTTGCCCTGGGTGGAGTGCATGAGCAGGCAGGAGTACTCGGCGACATGACGCGGGCCGGTCTTGTCGGCGTTGATGAAGGCGTCGTGGACGACCAGCAGGCCGCCGGCCGGCAGGGCGGCGTGCGAGGCGGCCAGCAGTTGCCGCACCTCGGGCACATCCCAGTCGTGCAGGACGTTGGAGAACAGGTGGACGTCGCAGCCGGCCGGCAGACCGGCAAACATGTCGCCGGTGGCGACGCTGACCCGCTCGCTGCAGCCGCGCTCGGCGATGAGGGCGGCGGCGATGCGATCGACCGGAGCCTGGTCGAAGGCGACCGCTTCCAGGTGGGTGTGGCGGGCGGCGAGGGCGCAGGCGTAGATGCCGCTGCCGGCGCCGATGTCGAGCAGGCGGTGGCGACCGCCCAGGTCGAGCCGGGCCGCCAGGGCCTGGGCGAGGAAACGGCCGCGGCAGTCCATGGCGGCGGTGAAGCGGCGGGCGAAGTCCTCCTCCTCCATCGCCTTGTGCCAGTCGAAGGCCGCCTTGTCGCCGCTCCAGCCGGCGGGCTTGCCGGTGCGCAGCACCTCCAGGAAATCGCGCGCGATGGGGCGGTCGTGCAGCGAGGCGTAGTAGGGGCCGAGAAACCACTCCGAATCCGAGCAGAGGTGCTCGCGGGCGGTGGGCGTGACGGCGAAGATCCCGTTTCCGCACTGCACCCAGCCGTTGCTGGCCAACAGAGTCATGAGGACGTCGGCCGGCCGTTCCTGGAAGCCGAAGCGGGCGCAGATTTCCGGCAGGGGGGCGGGGCGCGCCGCCAGTTGGGTGAAGAAGTCCAGGCTCAGGGCCGCGGCGATCAGATCGACCGCATACAGGCTGTCGCGGTAGCGGTAGATGGCCAGCGGATCGGTCTGCGGGGCGGCGGTCAAGTCGGGGAACATGCCCGCCACCATGCCGGAAACCGCCCGGCCCGCCAGCGCCGGATCAGGCTTTCTCGGGCTGGGGGGCGGAATCGAAGGGCTTGTTGAAGGGCGGTCCGCGGTCGCCCCCGTAGGTTTCGCGCAGGTAGGTGTCGCCTTCGCTGCTTTTTCGACGGATCACCTCTGGAGCCACAAGATTGCCGGCCCGCCGCCTTGCGGCCCGGCCCGCCTGCCAGGCTTCCCAAGTGACACAGCGCTCGGGAAGAATGTTCAGCGTGCAACGATTCATGAAGGTAATATGGAGTCATTTGGGCGAGTTACCAACGCGCGTTCGACCTCGGCGCGCAAGGCCTCAAATTCGGCCAGGCAGTCGTATTTCGGTGAAGCAGCGATTTTTCGCGCTTCACCCCAGTCAAAGGCGGTGATGCCGGTTCCCGACAGGGCCGTGGCCATGAGCTTTTTGGCGCAGGCGTCTTCCTCCTCTTGATGCCCCAGCCATTTGCGCGCCGCGTAGACTCGCCCCACCAGAACGTCCTCCATGGGGATCAAGATGACGTCGCCCGTCGAGGCAGAAACTTTGACCAGACCCCCTTCCGCCAGGTAGTCGAGTTCCCCCAGCAAATCCACCCACAGGTCACCGATTCGCCAGCTTCTGCCGCCGCCCGGGTGTTGAATGCCGGGAATTTGATGCATGATTTCCGCCTGCTGATCCAGCGTTGGCACGGGCCAGCCGGCCCAGCAGATGTCCGTGTCACCTGACATTTAGGCACCGTCCGTGTAGAACTCAATGGCTGAGCCGCCGACCACCACCGGCTCAAAACCGCGCTCGCGGAACAGTTCTGAAATCAACCCGGCGAGCAGCAACGATCGCGCGGTCAAATCCGCCTCCTGATTCACGAGGGCCAGCGCATGGGTGATTTCGCCGGGAAGCATGCGGTTTCGAGCATCCCATGTGCCCAGGTGGCTGACAATGCTTTTTCGGAACCCCGGGTCTTTGTGCACCCCGTGATGGAATCCGCTCCAAGCGCGCGTTGACTTGCCCTTCAACTCCTGACAGCATCCGCCCATGTCCTCCGCTCCCAAACTCACCCGCACCCAGTGGCTGATCTGCTTCATCGCCTCGATCGGTTTCGCCTTCGACATCTATGAGCTGCTCATGCTGCCGCTCATCGTCGGTCCGGCCCTGCAGGAGCTGGTGGGCGCGGCGCCGGGCACGCCGGAGTTCAACAGCTGGGTCGGCAAGCTCTTCTACATCCCGGCCATTGCCGGCGGCCTCTTCGGCCTGCTCGGCGGCTACCTGACCGACCGCCTCGGCCGCCGCCGCGTGTTGACCTGGAGCATCCTCATCTACGCCTTCTCCGCCTTCGCCGCCGGCTACTCGACCTCGGTGGAAATGCTGCTCTTCTTCCGCTGCCTCGTCTTCATCGGCGTCTGCGTTGAATTCGTCGCCGCCGTCGCCTGGCTGGCCGAACTCTTCCCCGATCCCCACCAGCGCGAGAAGGTGCTCGGCTACACCCAGGCCTTCTCCTCGATCGGCGGCCTGCTGGTCGCCGTCGCCAACGGCCTCTGCATCAAGTACTCGGCCAGCTTCCCGGCCATTCATTTCCCCGACTGGCTCACCTCGATGGGCGGCGGTGTCGTCACCGAGGAACACGCCGCCTGGCGCTACACCCTGATGTCCGGCCTCATCCCGGCCATTCCCCTCATCATCATCCGTCCGTTCCTGCCGGAATCCCCGGCCTGGGCCCAGAAAAAGGCCGCCGGCACCCTCAAGCGCCCCAGCCTCGGCGAACTGTTCACCCCGGAACTGCGCCGCGCCACTCTGGTCACCACCGGCATGTTTGCCCTCGCCTACGGCGCCGCCTTTGGCGCCATCCAGCACATCCCGCGCATCGTGCCCGGCCTGGCCGAGGTGAAGGCCGCCGCCAAGGAAGCCTCCGACGCAGCCGTTCAGGCCAACGCCGGCAAGCCCGAGGCCGAGGTGAAAAAGGCCGCCATCGGCGCCGCCAAACGCACCGAACAGGCCATTGCCGCCAACGTCACCAAGGTCCAGGAAGTCGGCGGCCTCGTCGGTCGCTTCGCCCTCGCCGCCCTGACGGTCGTCATCCTCAGCCGCCGCAAGCTCATCCGCGTCTTCCTGCTGCCCGGCCTCGCCGTCATGCCGCTCGTCTTCGCCTGGGCCGCCGTCACCGGCCTGGTTCCCCTGCAGATCGGCATCTTCTTCGCCGGCCTGCTCACCGTCGGCCAGTTCAGCTTCTGGGGCAACTACCTGCCCCGCGTCTACCCGATGCACCTGCGCGGCACCGGCGAAAGCTTCGCCGCCAACATCGGCGGCCGCCTCATCGGCACCTCCTTCGCCTGGCTGACCACCACCCTCGCCGCCACCTCCAATCCCGCCGACGCCCCCGCCAAGCTCGCCTACACCGCCGCCGCCGTCGGTTTCAGCGTCTATCTGCTCGGCCTGGTGCTGTCGTTCTGGCTGCCGGAACCGAAGGAAGAACTGCTCGATTGAGCCGCGCCGCGCCTGCCACCGCGCCCGCGGTGGCTGTCAGGGCAGGCCATTTTCGCGATTTTCGGGGATTTTTTCCGGCCGACCCGACACCCTCACCCGACCCCGCAAGCGGGTCGGGAACCCGGAGTTATTCACAATCGCTTGAAGGTCAAGAAGACCCGAAATTTCGGGTTACTTTCTCATTTTTGCGAGGTTTTTTGACGCGCAAAAAATAGAAACAGCGTGGAACACTTGGCGCTGTGCTGTGCAACACGAATCGGGGGGATGCCGACGGATTTTTATCTTGGCCGGACACAAGATGTTGTGCATTATCCACCCCGGCCCGCGCAACATCTGGTGGATGTTTGCCAAAGGCTCGGTTTCAACGATTTCGCCACTTCAACCCTGTTTTCACCCCGCGCAACACCCCTCAAGTCATGGAAAAAGTCTACAAAATCGGCAACCGTGAGTTCCCGCTCGACCAGGACAAGGCCGAAGCCGCTTTCGCCGCCAAAATGGTGATCAACGGCCGCCAATCGATGACCTTCAACCTGCTGCCGCTCAAGTACCAGTGGGCCTACGATCTGTACCGGATCATGAAGGCGAACCACTGGGAGCCGGAGGACATCCAGATGCAGAAGGACGTCGAGCAGTGGCGCTCCGGTGAGATCTCGCAGAATGAGCGCTGGATCATCATGATGGGCATCGGCTATTTCTCGGCCGCCGAGGGCATCGTCGGCGACAACATCCAGCACGTCGTCCGCGAGCTGGTCACCGCCCCCGAGCTCAAGCTCGTGCTCGGCCGCCACGCCCACGAGGAGAACATCCATGCCGACTCCCTGCTGTACATGATCTCCAGCCTGGGCATCAACCCGCACGAGTGCGAGGCGATGTTTGAGCAGATCCCGACGATCGTGAAGAAGAACGAGTTCGTCACCCGCCACTCGAACAACCTGCGCCGCGACCTCGACCTGACCAGCGTCGCCAACAAGCAGCTGCTCGCCAAGAACATCTTCGTCTTCGGCCAGTGCATGGAGGGCACCCAGTTCTACGGCCTGTTCGGCATGATCCTCAGCCTGTACCGCCAGAACAAGTTCCCGGGCATCGGCCAGATGTTCCGCTACACCCTGCGCGACGAGTCGAACCACATCGAGGTGTTCCGCAACCTGTTCATGGATCTGGTCGAGGAAAACCCCGACCTGTGGACCGCCGAATTCCGCGAGGACCTGGTCAACACCATGCGCGAGGCCATCGCCCTGGAAAAGGAGTTCATCCGCGACTGCCTGCCGGTCAACGCCGTCGGCCTGAGCGCCGACGAGTTCGAGCGCTACATCGAGTACATCGCCGACCGCCGCCTCGCCAGCTGCGGCCTGCCGGTCCTCAACCCCGGCGTCCAGAACCCGCTGCCCTGGCTCGCCGAAATGATGGACGTGCGCAAGGAGCAGAACTTCTTCGAGGGCAAGGTGACCGACTACCAGAAGGCCTCCGCCCTCCAGGTCAGCTCCGACGACGACCTCTGATTCTCCGCGGAGCGGGGGCCGGGCCGGTTTGCGCCGGTGCCGCCCCGCTCCTTCCCGCCTCCCACCTCAACCGCCATTCCCGCTCCCGCCATGATTCAGAACCTGCTCGACGAAGACAAGGAACTCAAGCGCGTCGCCCACACGCCGAAAAACCAGAAGCCCCAGTACGAATGGAGCGCCCTCGCCGCCGGTTTTGCCGGCAGCGCCCCCGCCACCCTCAAGGTCAAGGTCGGCGGTGCCGAGCGCGACTTCGACATGGGTGAGATCGCCGACACCATCGGCGGCGCCCTCACCGACCTGCTGCTCGCCCGCCAGAAGGACAAGGACATCTACAGCGACCAGAACCGCCAGCTCGTCCAGACCATCGCCCGTGCCGTCACCGACGAGATCCACCAGCGCGGCGCCCAGCTCGCCGGCGAGGGCGCCCTCAGCGCCAAGGACGTCTACCACTGCATCGAGCGCGCCCTGGTCCGCCACAACGCCCACGACGTCGCCCGCAGCCTCGCCGAGCGCCGCAAGCGCGCCGAGTACGACAGCCTGGCCGACAACACCCTGCCGCAGCCCCTCATCGTGAACACCAAAGTCATCCGCCGCAGCGGCCAGCTCGTGCCCTGGAACCACAACAAGATCGAGATCGCCGTCCGCAAGGCCTTCCTCTCCATGGAGCTCGACTCCTCCCCCGCCGTCGGCGTCGCCGAGGCCGTCAGCCGCGCCGTTGCCGAGGAGAACAAGCAGTTCATGCACATCGAGGACGTGCAGAACCTCGTCGAGGAGGAGCTCATGAAGCAGGGCTTCTTCAAGGTCGCCCGCGCCTACATCCAGTACCGCGCCCTGCGCAGCAAGATGCGCGAAAGCGAGGAGGCCGAGGCTGCCGCCCTCAACGAGGCCGACAGCGAGCAGCAGCAGGCGCTCATCGTCGTCAAGACCGCCGACGGCGGCTCCTTCCTCTGGGACGGCCAGGACCTCAAGCGCCGCATCGACTTCGCCATGCTCGGCCTCGACCTCTGCCTGACCCGCAGCGAGATCGAGATGGAGCTGCGCCGCTCGCTCAACTCCGACATCACCCTTGATCACCTCAAGCAGACGGTCGTCCTCAACGCCAAGACCCTCATGCAGAAGGACGCGGACTTCGCCAAGTTCGCCGCCCGCGTCCTGCTCAGCTACATCTACGAGGAGGTGCTCGGCTGGGACATCGTCCGCGACGGCATCGACCAGCTCAAGGAGTTCCACCGCCGCGCCTTCCGCCGCAACCTCGCCCGCGGCGTCGAGATTGAGCGCATCAGCCCGCGCCTGCTCGAGTTCGACCTCGACAAGCTCGCCGACGCCCTCGACCCGGCCGCCGACATGGACTTCGACTTCCTCGGCATCCAGACCCTCTACGACCGCTACCTCATCGTCGACAAGAAGGTGAAGCCGAGCAAGCGCCTGGAGGCGCCCCAGCTGTTCTGGATGCGCGTCGCCATGGGCCTCTGCGTCCAGGAACAGGAGCCCGAGGAGAAGATCATCGCCCTGTACCGCCTGTACAAGGGCCGCCGCTTCTGCTCGAGCACGCCGACCCTCTTCAACAGCGGCACCCTGCACTCCCAGCTCTCCTCCTGCTACCTGTACAAGGTCGATGACAGCATCGAGTCGATCATGATCCGCGGCATCGCCGAAAACGCCTTCCTCTCCAAGTGGGCCGGCGGCCTCGGCGGCTCCTGGACCAGCGTCCGCGGCACCGGCGGCTACATCAAGGGCACCAACGGCGAGTCCCAGGGCGTCATTCCCTTTCTCAAGCTGCACAACGACCAGCTCATCGCCGTCAACCAGGGCGGCAAGCGCCGCGGCTCCGGCTGCGCCTACCTGGAAGTCTGGCACAACGACATCGAGGACTTCCTGCAGCTGCGCGTCAACACCGGCGACGAACGCCGCCGCACCCACGACCTCAACACCGCCAACTGGATCCCCGACCTGTTCATGAAGCGCATGGAGGCGCGCGGCAAGTGGACCCTGTTCCGCTCCAACGAGGTGCCCGACCTGCACGACCTGTACGGCTCGGCCTTCGAGAAGCGCTACGAGCACTACGAGGCCCTGGCCCGCGAGGGCAAGATCTTCGGCCGCGAGATCGAGGCGCTCGACCTGTGGAAGAAGATGCTCAAGTCCATCTTCGAGACCGGCCACCCCTGGGTGACCTTCAAGGACCCCTGCAACGTCCGCAGCCCGCAGGATCACACCGGCGTCATCCACAGCTCGAACCTCTGCACCGAGATCACCCTCAACACCTCGGCCGAGGAGACCGCCGTCTGCAACCTCGGCTCGGTGCTGATCGACAACCACCTCGACGACGCCGGCAACATCGACCACGCCAAGCTGCGCGAGACCATCCGCACCGCCGTGCGCATGCTCGACAACGTCATCGACATCAACTACTACCCCACCGAGGCCGCCCGCACCTCGAACACCCGCCACCGCCCCATCGGCCTCGGCGTCATGGGCCTGCAGTACGCCCTCTACCGCAAGGGCATCCCCTTCGCCTCCAAGGAGGCCGTCGAATTCAACGACGAGTTCATGGAGGCGGTCGCCTACTACGCCTACGAGGCCAGCAGTGACATCGCCGCCGAGAAGGGCACCTACTCCACCTACAAGGGCAGCAAGTGGGACCGCGGCCTGCTGCCGCAGGACACCCTCGACCTGCTCGCCCAGGAGCGCGGCATCGACATCGATGTCCCCCGCGGCGGCAAGATGGACTGGAGCGCCCTGCGCGCCAAGATCGCCAAGAACGGCATGCGCAACAGCAACGTGCTCGCCATCGCCCCGACGGCCACCATCTCCAACATCATGGGCTCCAGCCCCTGCATCGAGCCCCTGCTCAGCAACATGCTGGTGAAGGCCAACCTCTCCGGCGACTTCATGCTGCTCAACCCCTACCTCATCCGCGACCTCAAGAAGCGCGGCCTGTGGACCGCCGACATCCAGAACAAGCTCAAGTACATGGACGGCGAAATCGAGGGCATCGAGGAGATCCCCGTCGACCTCAAGCGCCGCTACGCCACCGCCTTCAGCATCGACTGGGCCTGGCTGGTCGACGCCGCCGCGCGCCGGCAGAAGTGGATCGACCAGAGCCAGAGCGTCAACCTCTTCTTCGGCAGCACCGAGATGAGCACGCTCAGCCACATGTACCGCGGCGCCTGGAAGAAGGGCCTCAAGACCACCTACTACCTGCGCACCCGCAGCGCCTCGAACATCGAAAAGAGCACCGCCGAGTTCCAGAAGGAAATCCGCAGCTCCGTCATCAACCAGACCGCCGGCGCCAAGCAGTTCAGCGCCGACGAAAAGCTGGCCTGCTCGATCGAAGCCATGCGCAACGGCGGCGAGTGCGAGGCGTGCCAGTGAGGCGATTCCTCGGCGTCTGACGGGTCGGACAGGTCCGGCCCGTCAGACGTGAACTGGCTGCGCAGATGCCTGCCGATACCGACGGTGCCCGCAGGCCGCTGCATTCCAAACGCCACGGGGGGCATTGCCTGCAAAGATGCCTTGAGTGGCATGAGGCTTTTTGCGTAAAATGCCTGCATGTCCCGGATGTCCTACTTTCGCCGAAGCCTGCTGCTGTTGTGCCTGCCGACCGTTCTGGCCGCCCAGAACGGACCCACGGTCAAGCTGGAGGATTTCAAGCTGACCCAAGTGCTGAGGGGCGATCCTCAGTTGCTGGGCGAGCTCAAGGGGCGGGTGGTGGTGTTGACGACGCTGAGCCTGACGGATGTCAAAGGGCAGGAGATCCCCCCACCGGTCAACGACACGAGCGAGTCCCGCCGTGCCTACGCCCAGAGAAAATACGAGGCACAGCAGCAGGCCGAGAAGAATTGGCTCAGCGCCAAGAACTTCGCTCGCGAGTTCAACCGTGTATACGTGCGCTATGAGGACCATGCGAGTGTGCGCTGCATCGGGCTGCTGAGCCAATGGGCACCCAGCGGCAACTATCTCAAGCCCAAGCCCATGACCCCTGAGATTGCAGAAGAGCATGCCAAGGCAATCGGCTTCAAAGCCCCCATCCTGAAAACTGAAATGGTTCCAGGCACCGTCATGGACGCGACACACAGCTGGGTGATGGTTTTCAACGCCGCGGGCGTCCGCATTTACAACGGCGAAGCCGGTTCACAGGTCGACAAAGCCGTGCGTGACGCCCTGAAGGAACTGGCACCGTGAACGGTTGGGGCTGGGCTGCATTGCCGGCTCTGCAGAGCATTCCCAGGCTCCTGCGCGGCGAGTGCGAGGCCTGTCTGTGAGGGCCATCCCCGTGGTCTGACGGATCCGACTCGTCAGACGTGGCGGGCTGGCATGGATAAGCCGAACTTCTAAATAAAACCCTTGTTTTTTCGGGATTTTCCTGGAAGCTTGGTGCCAAGTCCGACAGGTCCGACTCATCGGACAGGTCAGACGCTGATGCACCGCCATGCCGACCGACTCGGACCGTCCCCTGCTGCCGCATGGCGGCTACGAGAGCCTGCGCAGCTACAGGGTCGCGGAAGCGGTCTATGATGCCACGGTGGTTTTTTGTGACCGGTTCATCGACAAGAAGAGCCGCACCCATGATCAGATGGTGCAGGCCGCCCGCAGCGGTGTGCGCAACATCTCAGAGGGCAGCGGGGCCGCGGCCACCTCCAAGAAGATGGAGATGAAGCTGACAAACGTGGCCCGCAGCAGCCTGAACGACGAGTTGGCGCGGGACTACCAGAGTTTTCTCCTGCAGCGCGGCCTGCGGGTGTGGCCGAAAAACTCCAAGTCCTGTCTCGCCATGCGGGAGCGGCTCCAGCACGACTCGGCTCCCGATCTGCCGGCGGCCCCGAAGGGCAAGGTCGTGCTCACCGGACTGGCCGGGCTGGCGGATTTTGTCGGCCGGGCGGATCCCGAACTGGCGGGCAATGCCATGCTCTGCGCCGTGCATCAGGCGTCGTACCTGCTCCGACGCCAGATCGACCGGCAGAGCCGTGAGTTCCAGGAACACGGCGGCTTCACCGAGCGTCTGCATGGCCTGCGGGTGCAGGCCCGTGCCGGGACAGCGGGTGAGCCGCAGTGTCCCGTCTGTGGCAAACCCATGCGCCGCCGCAGTGCCGGCAAGACGGCCCGGGAATTCTGGGGCTGCACGGGCTTCCCCAACTGCCGCGGCACCCGCGAGATCGAAACCTGAAGTCCGACAAGTCCGACAAGTCCGAAGCGCCGTGCGAGCCTGCGGCTTGTCAAGTCCGGCGCCGGCGCGTAGGCTGATTCGCGCGCCCCATGAAATCCCTGGCCTATGATGTCCTGCGGCCGCTGGCCCTGATCAGCTTGGCGCTGGCCGGCTTTTTCGGCTGGATCGCCTGGCAGCAGACCCGGCACGCCGAGGCCTTTGCGCAGGCCTCGGGGCGGGCGGTGGCGCGGCTGGTCGAGAAAACGACCTTCACCTCCAGCGGGATGCGGGACGGCCAGTTTGTCGAGAAAGGCCCGACCCGTTACACCCTGCACTACGAGTTCACCCATCCCGAGACGGGTGCGACCCATCAGGGGCAGTCCTCGGTCGGAAAAGAAGTTTGGGACGCCATGACGGAGGGCGAGCACTACGAGATCCTCTACACCAAGGCCGATCCCACCATCACCTCGTTGTTCGAGGGGCAGGATTTTCGCGACGGCGCCCGCCTCGCCGCCCGGCTCTCGAGCGGTCTCGCGGTGTTGGGGGTGTTGGGCCTGCTGTTCTGGCGTCGCTGCCGGCCTGCGCAGGCTCCGGCCGGGTGAAACTCAACCCGCGGCCTCGCTGTCGGCACGGATCGCCTCCAGCTCTTCCCAACGTGCATACAGGCGGGTTACCTCGGCCTTGGCGGTCTCGAGGTCGGCGGCCAGGCCGGGCGCCTCGTGCGAGCGTTCGATGTAGAACGACGGATCATTGAGCGTGGAGTCGAGCGACTGCACCTTCTCCTCGGCAGCGAGGATGTCGGCCTCGATCGTCTCCAGCTCGCGCGTCTCCTTGTAGCTGAGCTTGCGCGGCTTGGCCCTGGCCGCCGCCGGTTTCGCCGCCTTGACCGGCTCGGTCCAGGCGCGTTCGCGCAATTCGCGCTCGCGGCGTTTTTCCAGGTAGTAGCTGTAGTTGCCGGTCTGCACGTGCACGCCGCCCGGCTCGAAGGCGACGATCTGGTCGCAGACACGGTCGAGGAAGTAGCGGTCGTGGCTGACCACGAGCACGGTGCCGTCGAAGTTGCTGATCGCCTCCTCGAGGATGCGCAGGCTCTGCAGGTCGAGGTCGTTGGTCGGTTCGTCGAGCACGAGGATGTTGCCGCCGCGCTTGAGCACCTTGGCGAGCAGCAGGCGCGCACGTTCGCCGCCGGACAGGCGGTCGACCCGCTCGTTGATGCGGTCGTCGTTGAACAGGAAGCGGCGCAGGTAGGCGCGGGCGCTGAGCTTCTGGTCGCCAAAGAAGACGGTTTCATCCTGGTCGGCCACCTCGGCGATGACGCTGCCGGTGCCGTCGAGCTGCAGGCGCGCCTGGTCGATGAAGTTGAAGGCGGCGCGCTTGCCGATGGCGACCTTGCCCTCGTCGGGCTCGCGTTCGCCGAGGCAGAGGCGCAGCAGGGTCGTCTTGCCGGCGCCGTTGCGACCGACAATGCCGGTGCACTGGCCGGGCCGCAGCTCGACGTCGAGCTGGCGGAACAACCAGCGCTCCTGGCCCTGTTCGTCGGTCACACAGGCGCCGACGCCGGCGAGGTTGACGGCGACATCGCCGAGCGGCGGTGCCGGCGGCAGCAGCAGGTCCATCTCGCGCTCCTCGGGCGGCGCCTCCATGCCCTCGATCTGGTAAAACATGTCGAGGCGGTGGCGCGACTTCGTCGTGCGCGCCTTGACGCCGGCGCGCACCCATTCCAGCTCGGTGCGCAGGAAACGCTGACGGCGGCGCTCGGTCTGCTCGGCGATCTGCCGGCGCGCGGCCTTGCTCTCCAGGTAGGCGGTGTAGTTGCCCTCGTGCGAGTAGCAGCGGCCGTCGGCAATCTCGAGGATGCGCGTGGCGATGACGTCGAGGAAGTAGCGGTCGTG
>CBINON010000009.1:0-128106 GCA_966252325.1 uncultured bacterium
TGAGCTCGAGTGGTGTGGCCACGATTGTCAGCCTTCCTGATGACGAGCGTCACCTGATGCTGCTGCCCAGCCGGCCGCGGTCTGCGGCGCGGCGTCGACAGTCGCGCGGATGTCGCTGGAGGACCGGCGTGCTGCCGGACGGCTCGACGAGGTGAGCATCTCGATGACGTGTGCGCGCACGTGCATCGCGTCCTCGTCGTGCGCGAGCGCAGCAGCCGTTCGCGGCCGCGGGAGATCCACCGGAATCGGCGTGCTGCCGGTGGTGTCGAGGCCGATGCCCACCACCTGCGCGGGATCAAAGCCCGGCACCGCCGCACGCGCCTGCTCGAGCGCCCCGCGCGTCACGGCCACCAGACCGTCCAGGTAGTCCTGCGGATTCTGCCGCGCCACATGCGGATCGCGCGGATCGAGCAGCACCCCGAGTTCCCCCGAGGGATACGGAAACACCGTCGACCCCACTTCGCGGCCGTCGGCCAGGTCGATGAGGAGGGAGCGGCAGGAATTCGTGCCGTAGTCGATGCCAAGGGCGTACTGTGTCATGCGCCGCCACGATAGGAAGTCGCGGCGCCGCTGGGAAACGGAAAATGCAAAAACACGCCCCCTTTTCACCCCGCCCCGGCGACGCCGCTTCCCGCTCGACAAGCGTTCCTTCCTGCGATTTGCTCCCCCACCCGATGAGCCCACCAGCCAAGCACACGGCGTTCCTGCGCAACTACCACGCCACCCCCCTGGAGTGGCAGCGCGACCTCTTCCACTGCGTGGTGCGCGGCGGCCACCTGCGCGGCGGCACCGACCACCACATTGAGCGCGACACCTACCCGGGCCACGAATTCATCCTCTGCCTCAACGGCCGCGGCTGGGTTCAGGTGGCTGGCCGACGCCACAACGTCGGCCCGGGCGACCTGCTCTGGGTCAACTGCCATCACCCGCACCAGTACGGCGCCGTCCGCAGCGACCCCTGGGAGTTGTACTGGATCCGCGTCGAGGGCCGTGTGCTCGACCGGCTCGCCGAACTGCTCGAGGCTCGCCCCCGCCCCGTGTTCTCCGGCATCGCCAGCGAGTTCGGTCGCTCGGCCTTTGAGCAGATTTTCGACCGCCTGGAAAGTGGTCGCCCCTGCGACGCCGCCCACGTCAATGCCGTGGTCGCCTCCCTGCTGGCCGCGGCTTTCGAGTCGCGCCTGGGCGACGCCCGCGAGCTGCGGCCCGAGCTGCCCCAGCCCGTGCAGCGCGCGCTGGAACGCATGCGCCTCTACTTCCACACCCCCATCCGCGTCGCCGACCTCGCCGCCCTCGCCGGCATGAGCGAATCGCACTTCAGTCGCCAGTTCAAGGCCAGCGTCGGCACCAGCCCGATCGACTGGCTGCGCCGCGAGCGCATCAACCAGGCCAAGCGCCGCCTGGCCGAATCCGACGACGCTGTCAAAGAGATCGCCCGCCAGGCCGGCTACACCGACCAGTTCTTCTTCAGCAAGGACTTCAAGCGCATGACCGGGCTGACACCGAGCCAGTTCCGCGACCAGGAACGGCATTGAGCCGTCTTTAAAGTAGCCCTCACTCTCCGAGTGAGGTGCTGGGGGGAACCACAAAAGAGCTTTAGCCACAAAGGAGCGCAAAGAACGCAAAACCCAAAGTCTGCTTTGTGATCCTTGCGATCTTTTGCGGCTGAAAGGTTTGGAAAGTGGCCTGGGCCTTTTCGATGCTTTCCGGCAACAGCAAACCCCAACCGCGGGGTCGCTGCCCCCGCCTACAGCGAACCTCAACACCGCTCCAGCTCCGCCTCCATCCTCGGTAGAGGCGTTGGGAACATCAAGAAAGTCACAAGCACTGCCGGAGCTATAAGTGAGCAGCACTCTCGGTGATCGAGTTCCTCATGGTGTAGCACGCGGCGTGACGGCTTTACCCGTTACCTCTGGCTTGTTCGGGCAGCACCTTCCCTATCGCTTCAATCATTTCCAGGGCATCTTCCTTCGATATCTCCACTTCCAGAACACCGCCCCACTCTTTTCTGATCCGCACGAACAACCGATCCGCTTCCAGGAAAACCGAGAGTGACCGATCCCCTTCCTCATCGGACCAGCAGCAACTGTAGACAGCATCGCGGTGCGGCAACCGCTCTAAATACTTCAGTTTTTCGCTTGGCATAAAAAGACATTTCTCCCACAGCATTCCTCACCCTCCCGTTGCCGGAACCCGGTCTCCACACGGTGACGGCTCACGAACCCAGACCACCCACAGAGACCGAGGTCGCCGCGGAGAGGCGTGCATGGGCCAAGGCTCTCCGACACGGGAAGAGGCGTCAAGAAAAAGACGAGGCCCGGAGGGATCTCAGATCTCAAATTTCAGATTTCAGAGGCATCCAAGCTTCCGCCCCTCTGGAGATTGTGATGGCTACTTTCCCTGACCTCCGCCTACAGCTCCCGGCTAGGAGCGGTCCTTGAAGTCGGGCAGGTTCGGACGGTTGGCCTGGCAGCGTTTGCGCACGCGCTCGCGTGTCTCTTTCGAGCGCCCGCCACGCGAGGCCCGCAGGACTTCGGGCATGGTCTCCGGGGAAACGAGAACCTTATTGCGTTCCGGCGGCGGCGGGGTCGGGTCGGGCTTGTCCATGGCGGGGGCCAGTCTAGCACGGATGGACGGGAATGCCATCGAGCGCCTTCCCTGCCCCTCTGGATTAGCGTCCCATGAGCGTCCCATGAGCGGTTCGCCCCAGGCTGGCGACGGGAAGTCTCACGACTTCCGCTACACGGAATCGTCATACCTGCCCCATCCGCGCTCATCGGCGACATCTGCGGTTCCTCGATCTGGGACGGCATTCTGGCGAATGCTCCTACAGAACTACGGCGCTGACGCAGCAGCGCCCTACCCTGAGGATCGACGGCCTGGCGGTGGTCCAAGGCAACGCATTCTGGCGAATGCGCCTACTTTCCTTCAGAGGCGGGAAAGAGTGTCCGCGCTCCCTTCGCGGGGTCACTGCCCCCGCCTACAGCTACCTAGCACGGCGCTCTGGGACAGAGCGCCCTACCCTTTCGATCAACGATCAATCCCGCCTGCGGCGGAAGTCGGCGCCGATGTATTGACTGCGCCGCCGACGCTGCGCCCCCCTTCGATCAACCCTCAACCATCCGCCATCAACGTCCCCGCCATTCACTTCCGCGCGAGCGTGTGGGCGAAGGGGCCGCCGGTGGCGAGGTTGTACTGGCGGATGGCGGTGATCCAGAAGGGGGCGAGCTCGTGCTCGGCGGCGGACCAGAGCCGGTAGTGCAGATTGGTGACGGTGTCGGTGTCGTGGATCATCGCCTTGATCTCCTGCGGGCTGAGCGACTGCGGGCCCTGCTGGATGAGGCGGCCGGCGATCTCGTCGAGGTAGCCGCGCGAGACGTCGATGTTGCGGCGGCGGCGCAGCAGGGAGACGTGCAGGCCGTTGATGTAGGGGTCGAGGAAGACCTGCATGAGGCCGTGGAAACGCTCGAGCTCGGGCTGCAGGCGCAGGCGGCCCTTCACCTCGTCGAGGTTCTGTTCCATGGCCTGGAGCACGCCCGGCGGCTCGGCTTCCTCAGGGGTGAGGAAGAGGTTGAAGCGGCGGCCGGTGCGCGTGCCGGAAACGGCGACGGCGATGGGGATGGCGAGCAGGAGCGAGACGAGGATGGGGCTGATCCAGAGCAGGAAGCTGGGCGAGACCCACCAGGCGACGACGCCCCAAACGAGGGCCAGCACGGAGACGGGCCAGAAGTTGAGCAGGATCTCCACCCAGTCGACGCCGCCGTCGAGCTTGCGGCGCTGGGTGACCCAGCGCACGCCCTTGCCGAGGATGGTGTAGATGACGAAGCGGCTGTGGAAGATCATCAGCACGGGGGCCAGCAGGGTGAAGACGACGGTGTCGAGCAGGCCGCTGAGGAAGGTCATGGCGCGCATGACCGGGGTCTTGAAGACGCGACCGGTGATGAGTTCGTCGAGCAGGATGGTGGCCTTGGGCAGGAAGATGAGGGCGGCGGTGAGGCCGAGCAGGATCTGGGCGGCGAGACCGGATTGCGGGCTGACGCGCGGCAGCGGCGTGGCCGCGAGGAAGGTGGCGAAGACGAGGAAGGCCAGCCAGAGCAGCGAGCTGGCGTAGCTGAGGATGCCGTGCAGGAAGTTGATGCGGCTCATCGGGTGCCAGCCCTTGGCGAAGAGCAGCCAGAAGTGCTGCATGTTGCCCTGGCACCAGCGGCGGTCGCGCTTGAGCATGTCGACGAGGGTCGGCGGCCCCTCCTCGTAGCTGCCGCGCGGGGTGTTGAGCAGGCGCACGGCGTAGCCGGCCTTGCGCATGAGGGCGGCTTCGACGAAGTCGTGGCTGAGGATGTGCCCGCCGAAGGGTTCCTTGCCCGGCAGCGGCGGCAGGGCGCAGTTCTTGATGAAGGGATCGAGGCGGACGATGGCGTTGTGACCCCAGAAGTTGGCCTCGCCGCACTGCCAGTAGTCGAGCCCGGCCATGAAGGCGGGACCGTAGAGGGCCTGGGCGAACTGCATGACGCGACCGAGCAGGGTCTCCGAGCCGATCTGCTTGGGGAAGGTCTGCAGGATGCCGATGCCCGGGTTCTTCTCCATGATGCGCACCATGGCGTTGAGCAGGCCGCCGGACATGAGGCTGTCGGCATCGAGCACGACCATGTAGCGGTAGCGCCGGCCCCAGCGGCGGCAGAAGTCGCTGACGTTGCCGCTCTTGCGGTTGATGGGCTTGCGCCGCTTGCGGTAGAAGATGCGGCCGAAGGCGTCGAGCTGGCGGCAGAGCTCCAGCCAGGCGCTCTCCTCCTCGATCCACTGGCTGGTCTGGTCGGAGTCGCTGAGGATGAAGAAGTCGTAGTTGGCGGCCTGGCCGGTGGCCTCGAGCGAGAGGTAGATGGAGCGCAGGCCCTCGAAGACGCGGGTGACGTCCTCGTTGTAGATGGGCATGACGATGGCCGTGCCGGCGGTGATCGGCTGCTCGTGTTCCTCGGGCGTCAGGCTGCGCCAGAGGTCGAGCGGGTCGTGGCTGGGCCGGTTCATCAGCCAGACGCCGAAGAGCGCGGTCCAGAAGCCGGTGTTGAGCTGGTAGTAGAGCGGCACGAAGGCCGCCAGCAGCGCCCATTCCGACCAGCGCATGCCGTGCTCGGAGAGGTAGACGTACATCAGCCAGACGCCGGCGATGGTGCCGAGGCCGACGAAGGAGAAGAAGGTGGCGCGGCGGGTGCGGGCGACCCGGCGCGGCGGCAGGCCCTGGCTGGGGCTGAGGAGGGTGGTGTGGGAACCGGCGGCGCTCATCGCAGCAGCAGATAGAGGTAGCCGAGCACCGAGCCGGCGATGGTGGTCAGCAGCGCGTAGCGCAGCATGGGGTGGCGACCCAGGGTTTCAAAGGTGTCCTCGGCGACTTCCGAGACGATGCCGAGATCGATGTCGCGCGGGGTCATTTTGGAGACCTGCATGCCGGGGCCGGAGGTGCGGACGGCGGAGCGCATGGCCTCGGCCATGTCCTCGGGCAGGTTTTCATCGTCGAGGAAGAAGTGCGGCCAGCGCGCCGGTCCACCGCTGAGGTAGAAGCCGAGGCGACCGGCGGCTTCAATCTGCGCCTCGCTGAGGTTGAGGTCGCGGTAAATGGTACCGAGCCAGTCGCGCAGCATGAGCCGGGCCTGCTCGATCGAGTGCGCGGTCGGCGAGCGTCCCGGCTCGCGGGCATGGGCCTCGGCGGCGCGGCGCAACGTCTCGAGGATGAGCTGGGTGCGGCGGATGCGGTTGTGCAGCTGGTAGGAGCGGAAGTAGTCGGCGAGGCGCGCGTAGGCCTCGTTCCACTCCTCCTCGGTGCCCGTGGCGGGCGCGAACTGGATGTTTACCGCCTCCATTGGTACTGCCAGCGTTCGGAGATGACTTCGGCGCCGTCATGCAGTTCGCAGGTCAGCTCGAGCTGCGGGGTGTCGGCGGGCACATCCAGTTGGAAGAAGGCGCGCCAGCCGCCGGTTTCCGGGTTGGCCATGACGCGGGCGTCGAGCAGCTTGGCCTTGTCGGCATGGACCCGCACCTGCGGCAGCCAGTCCCCTGCCCGCGCCTTGGCCGGCTTGCCGGCGGTGAAGTCGAGCACGTAGAGGTGGTCGTCGGAATCCATGACGAAGCCGCGGCGGGTGGACAGCACCTTGCAGAGCTGGCCCGGTTCATGGCCGCCGTGCCAGAGCAGGCGGTACTCGAACTTGAGCGGCGTGGCGGGCGATTCCGGCAGCGTCTCGGGTTTCCACATGGCGACGATGTTGTCCCAGGTCTCCTCGCCGGTGGGCAGTTCGACCAGCACGACCGAGCCCTTGCCGAAACCGCTCACCGGCTCGACCCAGACCGAGGGCCGCTGGTGGTAGCGCGCCTCGAGGTCCTGGAAATGGGTGAAGTCGCGGTCGCGCCCGGCGAGGCCAAAGCCCTTGAGTTGATCGGTCTGGAAGAAACTGAGGCGGGTGTCGCGGCCGACGTCGAGGGGTCGCCAGATGGAGGGACCGCCCTCGATCTCGATCTGCAGGCCGTCGGAATCATGCACCTCGGGACGGAAGTCGTAGGGCTTGGGGTGGCTGTTTTCGCCGTACCAGAACATGCTGGAGAAGGGCGCGATGCCGAGCATCTCCACCTTGCGGCGCAGGAAGAGAGTGCCACGCACCTGCATCTCGGTCGTACGCCCGGGCTTGGCGGTGAACTCGTAGGCGCCGGTCAGGCTGGGGCCGTCGAGCAGGGCGAGCAGGCGGAAGCGGTCGTCGCCCGGCTTCGGCTTGGCCAGCCAGAAGCGGGTGAAATCGGGGAACTCCTCGGGGGCGCCGCCGACCGTGTTGACGGCGATGCCGCGGGCGGAAATGCCGTAGCCGAGTTCGGTGGTGACGGCGCGGTAGTAGCTGGCGCCCATGAAGACCAGGAACTCGAAGCGACGGTCCAGGAAGCCGTCCGGGGCGAGCACGCGGAAGCCGGCATAACCGGCGGGATTGGCGACGCCTTCCGGCACGCTGAGCTGGCCATAGTCGAAGAGGCCGCGGTCGAAGGCCACCGGGGCGGTCGCGCCGGCATTGAACTGGTGGAAGCGCACCGGCTTCTTGAACATCCAGCCGGGGTGGAAGAACTCGACCCGGAAGGTGTCGTCGGCGCCGCCGAAGAGGGCGCGCTCGGGCCGGAAGCGGATCTGGCGGTGGCCGTCGTAGTTGAGCTTCTCGAAGAACGGATCCAGGTCGTGGGGGACGGGCTTGTGGGGCCGGCTTGCCAGGGCGGCGGCGAGTGCCTCCAAGCTGGCGTGGTCGGTGACTTCTTCCGGCCGGGGTTCAGCGGCGGGGGCGAGGGCGGCCAGGCAGGCCACAAACAGAACAGCGCGTCCTGCGGGATGGGGGAGACTCATAGGGGCTGCACGCAGCGAGACCGGAGCATGCCACAAAGCCCTCAAGCGTCAACCGACTCTGAAAGAAACCCTGCGCAAGCCACGTAGGGCGCGGCCGCTCCGGCTCCATCCATCAGGGGTAGAGCCGTCGTGCGGCATGCTTCGCGCCGCCGGTCGAGAGGCAAACCAGCAGCGTGCCCTGGTCGTTGATGCCCGCGCACTCGCCTTCGCCGCCACCGCCGGCCCCGTAGCCGGTGCTGTGGATTGAAAAGGCGCGAATCACCGAGGGAACCCCCTGCACGGTCGTGGCATCACCACTGGCGAGCACGAAACTCAGAGCCTGCCCAGGCAGTGCCCGCCAAAGGGCGCTGCGTGTGTCACCCAGCCTGCTGTTCAGGGCGATGGCCCCGCCCTCGCTGACGCTTACCTGGGCGAGTTGGAGGAAATGCGTGCCCAGCCCAGGCGCCGGTTCTCCGACACAGGCCAGCGGCACCAGTCCGCCGGCGAGCGTCCAGCGGCACAATGCGTTGTCGGTCATCAAGACGATTTCCTCATCACCGATCGCATAAAAAAACTTCACCGCGGAAAGCGTCTTGCCGCCAATCTGCGTGACACCCTCGCGAACCACCAGTCGCGTGACACCCCCAGAAACCGACAGCAGAACCTGATCCGTGGCTGCCGTCACGCCTGGTGCCAGTTTCAACAGGCCGAGCACGGCGTGCGCGCCGGTGGCCGAGCGCGACACGCCGTTGAGGATTTTGAGCACCTTCCCAGCCGTGTCCGGAACCACATCCCCCTTGCGCAGCACCTTTCTCAGGCCGGCGCCATTGCTGTCGAGCACCAGCATGTTCCTGTTGATGTCCGTGCGTTGGCGGAAATCGGCCGGGTTGTTCTGCAGGGAGGCGATGAACGCGGTGCCGTCGCCCGAGGCGGAAATCTTCGCCGAGATGGCGCCGATCCATGCCGAATCTCCGGTCAGCGCCGAGACATCATCCCCCTCACGCGCGATCAAGGTGATGTCATGGAGGTCATCCTTCCAGAGCGCCGAATCCGTGCGCGTTGTGACCCCGGCACCGGTCAGGGCGAGCGAATAATAGACGTCGCCCCCCGCCTCGGCGACGAAGGCCGAGGTCGGTGCGCTAAAGTGGGTGCCGGCACCGACGGGCGACACGTCACCCGTGCGCACCATGCTGATCAGAGCGACACCGTCCGGCGAGGCCAGGTACGCATAGTCACGGCTGGTCGCCGATCCGAGAATGCGGTCATGAACGACCGTGGCACCCGCAGCGGTCAACAGGGGGTGATAAAACAGCCCGTTGAGCTTGGCGGCGGGCGTGGGTCCCGTCAGGGTGCCCTCACGCGCGATCACTCGCAACACGCTGCTGGCGTCGGTCAAAACCATGCTGTCATTGGCCGCCAGGATGCCGCCGGTGCCAACCTTGCCGTAAACCTTGAGCGCCACCTGGTCCGCCTCGTTGATCACGCCCGGCATGGGACGGTACATCGCGCCGCCACCGGCCAGACCTTCCGCCGGGGTCAAGGTCTGACCCGTCACGACCACGTCATCCCAGTTTTGGTTGATGAGGGCGAGTGAATGATAGCCGCCCGAAGCCAAGGCCGTCACCGCACTTAATCCCGCTGGCACATCGGCCTGCCCGTAATCGTAGAGCAGCGAATCGGCCCCCCAGGCCTGGACCGTGCCATAGGCGGTCACCGCCATGGAATGGTAGGCACCGGCGGCAATGGAACGAACACCGGTCAGGCCCGCTGGCACATTGCACTGCTGCTCAAGGTTCAACCCCCAAGCCGCCACTGTGCCATCGCTTTTCAGCGCCAACGTGTGGAAGCCGCCGGCCGCGATGGCGGTGACGCCGTTCAATCCCGGCGGCACGTTGCACTGCCCCCAGAGGTTGTAACCCCAAGCCACCACGGTGCCGTCGCTCTTGAGAACCACACTATGGTTGCCGCCAGCGGCAATGGCACTGACAGCGCCCAGTCCGGGAGGAACATCGCATTGTCCCCACAGGTTATAACCCCAAGCTCTCACCGTGCCATCACTCTTCAGTGCCAGCGTGTGATAACGCCCCGCCGCAATGGCGGTGACGCCGGACAAACCCGGCGGCACGTCGCACTGACCCGCCAGATTCAAACCCCAAGCCACAACCGTGCCATCACTCTTCAAGGCGACCGTATGGAAGCCGCCAGCGGCGATGGCGGTGATGCCACCCAGTCCTGGCGGCACATCACACTGGCCGCTGAGGTTGTCGCCCCAAGCTTCCACCGTGCCATCCTCAAGCAGCAAGACACTGTGACCAATGCCAGCGGAAATGGCTTGCACGCCGCTGAGACCGCCTGGCACATCCGACTGGCCAAAGAGGTTTTGTCCCCAAGCCTCGACCGTGCCCTGCGGCGGTGGCGCCGCAGGCAACCAACCGGCGAGACAAAGAATCCAACCGATCATGAGTTTCGTTTTCATTCGATGGCACTGTGAATGGGTTGTTTGAGGTTGCCTGTGCGCGACATCATCTGCGCGCCCAGCCGGGATTTCAGACTCGGCGCCAGCCTGGCGCCCCCGATTCATTTCATCTTGAATCGTATCTATCGGACGATAATTCTTCATGGCGTTGCTTAGGTTTACAAGGCTATAATGACCCCAGTTCAAGGTTTCGACTACGCCTGCATGGCGGTACCTTGCGCGCATCTGGCGCACCCTCAAAGTCACTGGCCGCGTCCCTGCAAGGCCGCAAGCTAACCTCCTCAAGGCGGCGTCCGCCCGTTTCGGGTGAACACCGCCGGCAGGCTCTGCCTGGCGTCGCTCAGGGGGGCAATCTACGGGTGAGATGGACGCCGTCGCCGACAGAAAGCGTGGCCAGGATGGTGCCGCCGTCGTTGATCCCCGCCCCCAGGCCGCCCCCTGCAGTCGTGCTATCGGCACGGATGCTGAGCCCATAGAGGGTCGCCGGCGCCCCACGGACCGTGATGGCGTCTCCGGTGCCGAGAACGTAGGTCAGCGCACCTCCCGGCAGTGCCCGCCAGAGGGTGACGCGGTTGTTGCTCAGGGTGGTCAGCAAGGCCACGGCGCCCCCCTCGCTGACGGTCCACCGGTTCAACAACCGGTAGTTGCCGGCCAAGCCGGGGGCTGCACCGCCGATGCTGGCCAGCACTTGGATGCCGCCGGCTTCCGTCCACCGACAGAGGGCACGATCGCTCAGGAAGATCACCTCGTCATCGCCGATGGCGTAAAACGCGCGCAGGGTGCGGACGGGAAGTCCTTCGATCCGCGTGACGCCCTCGCGGGCCACCAACTTTGAGGTGCCGCCCGCAAGGAAGAGCAAAACCATGTCGTTGCTCGCAGCCACCGTCGGTGAGTTCTTCAAACGAGCCTGGATCGCGTGCGCACCGGTTGAGGAACGCGCGACCGCCAGCAGCGTCAGCAGGGTCTGGCCATCCGTGTCCGGCGCGACATCCCCTTTTCGTGCAATGATTGCCAACCCGGCTTCATTGCCATCCAGCACGACTTCATTGCGCTGGCAGTTCGTGCGCCGGGTCGCAAGCGTCGGATGGTTCTGCAAACTCGCGATGAAGGCCACGCCATCCCCGGCTCCCGACAATTTGGTGGACACGTTGCCCAACCAAGCCGGGTCACCTGTCAGGGCCGACAGATCCGCGCCCTCGCGAGCCAGCAGGCTGAGGGTGCCGCCCTCCTCCTGCCAGATGGCCGTATTGGTCTTGGTCGTCACACCGGCTCCCGACAGGCTGTTGGAGAAATACCAGCGACCTGCCGCATCCCCCACAAGGGTGCAAACCGGAGGCTTCAAGCTGCCACCTCCCTGCATGCCGTCGCCGGTGCGCGTGAAAAGCTCAAGGTGAACGCCATCGTCCGACAGGAAATAGGCCTGATCAAGCGTCACCCCCGAACTCGCGATGCGATCGAAGAAGAGGGTCTGCCCAAGATCATTCAGGTGCAGGCATGACTGCACCCCGACCAGAGCGCTGGCGGACCCGGTGTCCACACGCATCCCCTCGCGGGCGATGACACGCATGTCACCACTGGCATTCGTGAGCACCAGCGCGTCATCACTGGGCAAAACATCCCCGGTACCAACCTTGGCGTAGGCCTGAAAGGACACCTGGCCGAGCTGATTGATGACACCCGGCATCGGACGGTAGATGCAGCCGCCTCCAACGAGCCCCTGCGCCTCGGTCAATACCTGATCGGTCACGGCGAGTTCATCCGCGGGCACCGCGACTTCATAGCTGAGAACCACCTGGCCATCGGCTCCGCGGCCGCCAATTCTCGGCGTGTTGGCCGTGACGCGCGAACCGCCGCCACCGCCACCCGGGTTCAGGCCTGGTTCACCGTCACCGGCACTGTCCGCGCCGTTGCCACCCGCCCCGCCCGCCGTGGGCGCGGCCCCACCCAGCCTGCCACTGCCCGGGTTGCCGGCACTCTCGGTCCCGGCCGAAGAACCGCCGCCACCGCCGTTGCCACCCGTGCCTGCGGCACCGTTGCCACCGCTGTGCCGGACCGACCCGACCCCGCCCGCCGCAGCACCGCCAAGGGCGCCCGCCGACACGTTGTCGCCGGCACTGGCGCCGCCCTTGGCCAGGACCGTGCTGCCGTCGTGGAAGAACGAATCCCCACCGGCAGCCGTCGTCGTGGCACCGGCACCGACGTGAACCGTGTAAGTCTGGCCCGGAGTGACCGTGACGCTGTGGCGCGTGTAGGCCCCGCCACCACCGCCACCGCCGAAACCGTTGTTCGTTCGCGAGCCCCCGCGACCGCCGCCCCCCCAGGCCTCAACCGTGACTTCCGTCACCCCGGCCGGCGCGGTCCAAGTGGTCGAACCCGGGGTGGTGAACGACCGTGTTTCCGCCTGCATTGGCATTACCCATCCACCAACCAATCCCCAAAAGAGCAGCCAACCTTGTTTGACTGCCAAACGCTGCGAACGATGCGTTTTCATAGCCTTGAGCGGTTACAGCTCCCTTCATGGTGAGCCTGACCCACCGTCACCGCGGCCCACAGCGCCTCAAGTATTATGTACGAGTTAAAATTATAGAACTAGGTGTCTTTGCGAGTTTTTCTAATGCAGATGGCAGCTCCAATGACTTGGCATCGGATTTTTGGCCTAACTTCAAAAGGCTGGCAATTCTCGCATTTGCCTAGACAAAATCGGCACAAGCGGGTATTGTCTCCTTGTTCCTTGTGCGAATGACCGGTTTTGCCATCCAACCGTCCCGATCCGCCTTCCGAGTTGAGAGCCAGGCGGTTTTACTGCCAATTTCGTATTAATTGGAAGTTTTGGAACCCTCTCGCACGCTGGCGCTGCAACTTCGGCAGGGGGTGGACGTGGCGCGAAAACCGGCGGCAGGTTGCCGGCGTGGCGGCGGTTCCGCGATTCAAACCCGCGCGCGCTTGCTGAACAGGCCGTAGCGCGGGCTGAACACGTAGGCCAGCAGGAAGAAACCGCCGAGCACCACGATGATGGTGGCGCTGACGCTCCAGCCGAGCGGGTAGCTGATGAAAAAGGCCGCCACCGGGCCGATCGCGCCGATCAGGCCACCGCCCCAGAACAGGGTGCGGGCGTTGTCGGTGAAGAGATAAACGGTCGCCGCCGGCATGACCAGCAGGCCGACGCTGAGGATGCAGCCAACGGCCTGCAGCGAGGAGATCAGCACCAGGATGGTGATGGCAAAGGTCAGGTAGTTGAGCAGGCGCACCGGCACGCCGAGGCTGGCGGCGATGTTGGGTTCAAACAGGTAGATCAGCAGCGGCCGCTGCAGGGCGGTCAGGGCCAGCACGGCGAAGGCGCTGATGGCGAAGGCGATCCACAGATCGCTGTCGGCCATGCCGACGATGCTGCCGAACAGCCATTCATCGAGCTTTTGGCGGACGTTGAGCTGGGTCAAAATCAGGTAGCCTCCGGCGAAAGCGGTGGTGTACAGGATGCCCATCGAAGTGTCCTGGTCGAGGCGCGAGGTGCGCGACAGGAAGATCGAGCCGAGACCGACAATGAGGGCGGCGAAGACCGCGCCGGCCAGCACGCTCCAGGCGACCAGGCCGAAGATGAGCACCGTCAGGGCAATGCCCGGCAGCAGGGCGTGCGAGAGCGTGCCGATTTTCAGGGCCGACCGGCGCAGCACGACGAAGGCGCTGACGAAGCCGTTGGCGAAGCCGATCATCAGGCAGGCGAGCAGGGCGCGCCGGGCAATGGGCTCGGCGAGGAAGTCGGACAGGCTGGGCAGCTCGGTCGGCATGACCGTGCACCGTTAGTTGAAAAGTCTTGTTGTACAAGTAAAAACGCAACTCGTTTGCGGCTGGCATGAACGGCTCGCCGCCAGCAGGCGACACCCGCAGGATTCAGGCAGTGTCGGCGCATGGCACGCCACTGTGCTTTCGCTGGCGGGACGGCACAAATGCAGCTAATGGATGACTTCCCGCTCCGTGGCGGGGTTTCTTCATCATGTGCGGCATTGTAGGCTACATTGGCAGGCGGCAGGCCAGCCCCATCCTTCTGGACGGGCTGCGTCGGCTGGAGTATCGCGGGTATGATTCGGCAGGCATCGCCCTGCAGGCTGGAGGCGGTGTCCGCTTCATCAAGCGTGCGGGTCGGATCGACAACCTCAGCCAGGCGGTGGCCGAGGCCAATCCCGAGGGCAGCGCGGGCATTTCCCACACCCGCTGGGCCACGCATGGCGCGCCCACCGATGAAAACGCCCACCCTCACCGCGACCGCAGCGGCCGGCTCGCCCTCGTCCACAACGGGGTCATCGAGAATTACCAGATCCTGCGCGACCAGTTGGCCGCCCAGGGCCATGCATTCGAGTCGCAAACCGACACGGAGGTGCTGGCCCACCTGGTCGGGCGCTATTTCGACGCCTCCGACGAGGCCGACGGCGCCGTGCGCCTGCGCAAGGCCCTGCAGGCCGCGCTCGCCAAGGTCAAGGGCACCTACGGCATTGCCGTCATGCACGCCGACGTGCCCGGTGTCCTCGTAGGCGCCCGCCTGGGCAGCCCGCTTGTGGTCGGCCTCGGCAACGACGAGCACTTCCTCGCCAGCGACGTCTCGGCCATCGTCGCCCACACCCGCGATGTCGTTTATCTCAACGACCATGACATCGTCAGCCTGACCGAGGGTCGCTACGATGTCGCCTCGATGGCCGGCGGAGAGGCCCGTGTACAGGTCAGCCGCGTCGAGTTCACCGCCGACGATGCCGACAAGGGCGAGTTCCCGCACTACATGCTCAAGGAGATTTATGAGCAGCCGAAGTCCCTGCAGAACGCCCTGCGCGGCCGGTTGTCGCGCGATGAGGCGACCGCCATCCTCGGCGGCCTGAACATGACCCAGCAGGAGCTGCGCGGCATTGACCGCATCATCCTCAGTGGCTGCGGCACGGCCTTTCACGCGGCCATGGTTGGCGAGTACCTCATCGAAACCCTGGCGCGCATCCCGACCGAGGTCGAGATCGCCAGCGAATTCCGCTACCGCAACGTGCCGGCCGACAAGAACACCCTGCAGTTTGTGCTCAGCCAGAGCGGTGAGACCATCGACACCCTTGCCGCCCTGCGTGAGGCGCGCCGCAAGGGCATCCGCTGCCTCGGCGTGGTCAACAACGTCGGCAGCACCATCGCCCGCGAGAGCGACGGCGGCTGCTACATCCACGCCGGACCCGAGGTCGGCGTGGCCGCCACCAAGACCTTCACCTCGCAGGTGATGATCATGAACCTGCTCGGTTTGCTGTTCGGGCGCATCCATC
The DNA here is from genome assembly GCA_966252325.1 of uncultured bacterium. GTDB lineage: Bacteria > Verrucomicrobiota > Verrucomicrobiia > Verrucomicrobiales > Verrucomicrobiaceae > Prosthecobacter. Next base: position 15,101 of record CBINON010000009.1, read on the forward strand.
ATCTGTCGAGCACGGACGGCATCGAGATGATCGATGAACTGGAGGCGATTCCCGACAAGATTCGCGCCATCCTGCAGCAGTCCGACAAGATCAAGGCCATCGCCGAGAAGCATGCGAACGCCGAGGGCATGTTGTTCATGGGTCGCCTGGCCAACTACCCGGTGGCCATGGAGGGGGCGCTGAAGATGAAGGAAATCAGCTACATCTACGCCAGCGGTCACCCCAGCGCCGAGCTCAAGCACGGCATCATCGCCCTGGTGAAGCCGGACATGCCGTCGATCTTCATCGCTCCCGACGACGCGGTCTTCGACAAGAACGTCAGCAACATCGAGGAGGTGCTCGCCCGCAAGGGCCCGGTCGTCTGCGTCACCACCGAGGGGCGCACCGAGCTGGAGCGACTGACCGACGACGTGATCTACGTGCCGGACTGCCCCTCCTACCTCAGCCCGCTGCTCACCGTCGTGCCGCTGCAGCTGCTTGCCTACCACACCGCGGTCGCCCGCGGTTGCGATGTCGACAAGCCCCGCAACCTCGCCAAGAGTGTCACGGTCGAATAAACCGGCTGCAACCGGTTGAACGTTTGGTGTTGAAACCCCCTCTATAAGCGAGTCCTTTACCCTGACGTGACGCCACCCCGGAGCCTGCTGCCCCTCGGCGCCGCCTTCCTGGCGGCGGCCTCCGTGCATGCCCAGGCCCAGGCCTCGACGCCCGCCGAACGCCCCCCTGATTCAATCGCCGCCAGCGCCGGTGATTTTGTGGTGCGCCCGGTGTTCTGGACCGAGGACCAGACCCCGGCGGACTTTTTGGAAATGGCCGGCCAGCACACCAAGGCACGTTGGCGCACCCTGTACCGGCCGCAGCCGCCGAACCCCACGGCCGACCGCCTCAAGGCCGCCTTCACCCTCGGCAGCCTGGTCGGCGAGACCTTCCTGATCTGGCAGGCGGGCGACGCCCAGCAGTTTCGCAACAACAACCAGGACGTCGTCCACTACTGCCGCATGCTCGGACTCGGCGAGAAAATGCGCCCGCGGCTCATGGCCCAGGCGAAGATGGCGGAGATGGACGAGTGGAAGGACCTGCGCCAGGAGATTGTCGACGGCCATCAGGAGATCATCCGCCTGCTGCGCGAACAGATGGACGAGGATCTGTCCCTGCTGGTCGATCTCGGTGCCTGGATGCGCTCCCTGGAGATCGTTTCCAAACTGGTGGTCGAAACCCCGGAAGTCGACAAGCGCCCGCTCTGCATCGGCTCCCCCGCCCTGCTCGCCGATCTGCGCCAGGATTTTGCCAAACTCTCGCGCGACACACGTCGCTCCGCGCAGATGCTGCCGGTGATCCTCGTGCTGCGCGAGCTGGAGCGGGTCTGGGCCGACGAACGTCTCGGGCCGCCCACCCAGAGCATGGTGGCGCGCACCCATGAGCAGCTGCGCACCCTCATGGAGGATCTGACGCTCAAGTGATCGGGCGGGCGCGCCGCCCGGTTTTTTCGTTCGCAAAGCCCGACGGATGCGGCATCAGGAACACTCATGTCCGCCGCCCCACGCATCGAGCACCTGCGCCGCAGCTTTCCCGAGGCCGGCCTGTTTCGCGACAAGGAATGGCGGCTGGCACCCGAGCCCTTCCCCCTGGATGCCGGCACCGTGCGGCTGATCGAGTCACTCGGTCCGGCCCTGCGCGCCTTTCAGCACGCCTGCAACCGGCTGTACTTCGCCAGCCTCGAATCGCCCCAGCTCGCCTGGGTGGCACACCTGCTGGATCAGGGCAAGCCGGCGGCACTCATCGCCCTGGGCCGCCATCCGCGCTGGCGCGACGCCCTGCCTGGCGTTTTGCGCCCCGACCTGGTGCTCACCGAGGAGGGCGTCTGCATCACCGAACTGGATTCCCTGCCCGGCGGCATCGGCCTGACCGCCTGGCTCAATGCCACCTACGCCGCGCTCGGCGATGCCGTCCTCGGCGGGGGCGATGGCATGACCGAGGGGTTTGCCCGCGCCTTTCCCGACGCCGACATCCTCATCTCGCGCGAATCGGCCGACTACCAGCCGGAGATGGAGTGGCTGGCCGCGCGTGCCCGGCGCCGCGATGGCCAAAAGCGACAGGTGCTCAATCCCTGGAGCACACCGCCGACGGCACTGGCAGGCCGGCGCCTCTACCGCTTCTTCGAACTCTTTGACCTCGACCAGGTCGAGCACTCGACCGAGTTGCTGCGCCTGGCCGACGAGGGCGCTCTTGATTTCACCCCGCCGCTGAAGGCCTTCCTTGAGGAAAAACTCTGGCTGGCGCTGTTCCACTCTCCGCCTTTGCAGGCCTGGTGGCGGGAGCAGCTGACAATGTCCGATTGGGAATTGCTGTCGCGCTGCATCCCGCGCGGCTGGGTGGTCGATCCGACCCCGCTGCCGCCCCACGCCGTCTGGCCGGGTCTCGACCTTCAAAACTGGCAGGAAGCCAAGGCCTTCGGCGGCGCCCGGCGACGTCTGGTGCTGAAGATCAGCGGCTTTTCCGAACTCGGCTGGGGCTCGCGCGGCGTCTTCATCGGTCACGACCTGTCCCAGGCGCAGTGGGCCGAGGCGCTCGACACCGCCCTGACGTCCTTCACCAAGAACCCCTACGTGCTCCAGGAGTTCCACGCCGGTCGCCTTGTCGAACAGCCCTACTGGGACGGCGCTGCCGGCCTGCTGCGCAGCATGCGCGCGCGGGCCCGGCTCTGCCCCTACTACTTTGTGCCGGAGGGCGCGGATTCAACGTCGCTGGCAGGCGTGCTGGCGACGGTGTGCCCGGCCGACAAAAAAATCCTGCACGGCATGCGCGACGCGGTCATGCTGCCCTGCGTGGCGGCCTGAGCAGGGCGGCATGCCAAAAATGGGTTTCTTTGCAGTCCTGCAAAGAAAAAGCGGACTTGGCCCGCAGTTTGCTTGCTTATCGGTCCCACCCATGAAAGGGATGGGACCAACCCACCCATGTCGACCCAGGGACTCTATCAGACCCAGACCCAAAAGCTGTCCATCGGACCGCAGATGCAGCAGAGTCTGCAGATCCTGCAGGCGCCCACCCTGGAACTGCGGCAGATCATCCAGCAGGAGATTGAGATCAATCCGGTGCTCGAACTGGAGGCGCCGGAAGTGTCGCTCGAAGATGCGGTGCCCGACGATCCCGACGAGGCGCCGCGCGAGCGCGACGAGCTCGACATTCTTTCGCAGATGGATGAGGAATGGCGCGAGTACTGGGCGCAGAGCCGCCTGCAAAACTCGGCGCGCACCTCCGAGGACCAGGAGCGCTGGCAGTTCCTGATGGATTCGATCGTCACGCCGACCACGCTGCAGGAACACCTGCTCGGCCAGCTGCGCACGGCCGGGTTTGACGATGCCAACCTGATCGCCAACGTCGAGTTCCTCATCGGCAACCTCGACGACCGCGGCTTCCTCAGCCAGTCGGTCGAGGACCTGAGCCTGCAGCATGCCGTGCCGGTCGACGACCTGCACGCCGCCAAGGCGGTGCTCACCGGTTTTGATCCGGTGGGGGTCGGCGCCGAGGACCTGCGGGAGTGCCTGCTGGTGCAGTTGGAACGACTCGGCAAGACCCACAGCCTGGCGCACCGCCTGGTCGACCAGCATCTCGAGGACCTCGCCGGCAAACGCTATCCCATCCTCGCCCGCAAGCTCGGCGTGCCGCTGGAGCAGATCTCACGCGCGGCCGACTTCATCAGCACGCTCGATCCGCGCCCGGCCTCGCGCTTCAGCCAGGGGGGCAACACCTACGTCAGTCCGGACATCATCGTTGAACGCCAGGGCGGCGAGTGGGTGCCGGTGATGAACAACGACGAACTGCCGCACCTGCGCCTGAGCAACGCCTACAAGGACATGCTCAGCCAGTCCGACAGCACCGGCGAGGTGCGCAATTACATCCGCGAAAAGCTGCGCAGCGGCAAATTCCTCATCCGCTCGATCCACCAACGGCAGCAGACGATCCACAAGATCGCGGTGCGCATCCTCGCCCACCAGCAGGAGTTTCTCGATCGGGGGACCAGCCACCTGCGCCCGCTCAACATGGCCCAGGTGGCCGAGGAGGTCGGCGTGCACGAGACCACGGTCAGCCGCGCCATTGCCGGCAAGTACATGGCCACGCCGCACGGCGTTTACGAGCTGAAGTTCTTCTTCAGCCACGGGGTCAAGACCGAGTCCGGCGAGGATCTCAGCAACACCAGCGTCAAGAACGCCATCGCCGACCTGGTCAAAACCGAGCCGAAGCACAAGCCGCTCAGCGACGACAAGCTCGCCAAGCTGCTCGACAAGCAGGGCATCAAGGTCGCCCGCCGCACGGTCGCCAAGTACCGCGAGGCGCTCGGCATCCTGCCAAGCCACCTGCGCAAGTCCTTCTCCTGAACCGCGGCGCCTCAGCGGCCAAGCGCCTGGCGCGCCATCACCGGGTCGTCGGTGGTGATGCTGTCGACGCCGAGCGCCGCCAGACGCCGCACGTCCTCGGGCTTGTTGACGGTCCAGACATGCACCTCAAGGCCGGCGGCACGCACCCGGCGCACAAAGGCCTCGTTCCACGGCCACTTCTGGCCGAGGTCGAGGCCGTCGAGGCCGTCGGCCACGGTGTCGGCGATCAGCGCGTCGAGATCGACCGGCTGTTTGTCGCGCGTCTGCTCGGAGGACAGCCGGCACACCTTGACCCAGGGCAGCGCCTTCTTGGCCTCGCGGGCGGCGGCGCGGTCAAAGGCGATGATGCAGAGCTGGTGGGCGCGCGGCTTCCAGGCCTGCAACTGGCGCGCCAGTTCCGGCACGACCTCGGGACCGCACTTGATCTCCAAGAGGAAGCGACCGCGATCCGCCGGCAGGGTGGCGAGCGCCTCGGCCAGGTTTGGGATCGGCTCACCCGCATACTCCGGCGCCTTCCAGGACCCGGCATCGAGGCGGCGCAGCTCGGCGAGCGGCGTCGCCGCCGCCACCCGGGCCTTGCCGGTGGTGCGCTTCGTGTCCTTGTCGTGCAGCACGGCAATGCCGCCGTCGGCCGTCAGGTGCAGGTCGAGCTCACAGGCGTCGGCCCCGCTATCCCAGGCCAGCCTGAAGGCGGCGACCGTGTTCTCCGGCGCGCGCGCGGAAAAGCCGCGATGGGCGACAATGTCGGTCGCTGACAATGGAGGGACGACGGCGAGCAGCATGGCGATGAGGGGGCGTGACAGCATGGAGGAGAAAAACGGCCCTTCAGGGCGACAGCTTGCGCATTCCGCGCTGGACGCGCGGGCGGGCGGGGCCATCTTGGCGGCGCATGGCTGACGACGTGCAGATTTCCAAGCGCAAGGCCTTCCTGCCGATCACTGACGAGCTGGAGGACTACCTCGACCAGTTTGGCCGGCGCTTCTCCCTACCCGCCACCTACCAGGATCTGCGCGGCTTCAGCGAAAGCTACCCGCTCGACGACAAGAACGGCAACCCGACCCACTGGTCCGGCGTGCTGTACCCGCGCGAGGTGCGCGATGAACTCTACCCGCGACTGACCAGCATCTACTCGCTGCTGCGCACCGGCGACCTGCAGGCCGTGCCGCATCTCTACGTCGAACGCGTGGATTACTGCGAGTTCGGCAACTCGCGCCCCTTCCGTGTGCGCGTGGTCAACCACTACAACGACAACTACGACCACTTTTACGTCAAGATCGCCGACGCCTCGCGCGTCTACGGCCTTGAGCTCGAGCACCTGCTGTCGCCCAACCGCATCAACTATCTCGCCCACAGCGGCACCCTGGTCGAGGAACACATCGCGGGTGTGCCCGGCGACGCCTTCATCCGCGACCACCTGGAGCGCCCCGAGGTCAACCGGGTGCGCATCGCCAAGGAGTTCGTCAAGTTCAGCGAGCGCTGCTTTCTCCGCCTGCTCGGCGACATGCGCAGCTACAACTACGTCATCGACATCACACCCGACTTCGAGGACGTGCAGTATCGCGTGCGCGCCATCGACTTCGACCAGCAGTGCTACGAGGGCCGGCGCAACATCTACCTGCCGCAGTTCTTCAAGGAGAACAACCCGGTGGTGCGGCTTTGCGGCCGCCTGCTCAACCTGCCGACGATGCAGCAGTACCAGGACGAGGAGCGCAGCCTCATCGCGCGCCGCTACATCTCCGAGCACCAGCGGCTCTTCGCCCTGATCGAGTGCATGAAGCGGAACCCCCGGGAGCCCCGGGACAAGGTCCTGCAGCTGGCGCGCGAACTCGGCGAGCACCATCACACCGACCGCTTCGACTCCTGCGACTCCATGGGCGCCATCGTCGAAACCCACCTGGCCGTCGCTCTGGGCCGGCACCTGATCTGACGCGGTGACGCGCGGACGGCGGCGGACCGCCCGCGGGCGCCGCGGATCACTTGCGCGCCAGCAGCGAGCGACCCGTCATCTCGGCGGGCTGCTTCACGCCCAGCATGTCGAGCAGGGTCGGCGCGACATCGGCGAGGATGCCGTCGCGCACGCTGAACTGGTCGGCGTCGGCGGCGACGTAGATGCCGTGCACGAGGTTGGTCGTGTGGGCGGTGTGCGGGCTGCCGTCGGCGTTGCGCATCTGCTCGCAGTTGCCGTGGTCGGCGGTGATGAACAGCTTGCCGCCGAGCTCGAGCGTGCGCTCGACGATCAGGCGCACGCCCAGGTCGATCGTTTCGCAGGCATGCACGCCGGCCTCGACGACGCCGGTGTGGCCGACCATGTCGGGGTTGGCGAAGTTCATGATGACCAGGTCGTACTGCTCCAGCCGGCGCAGCACCTCGAAGGTCAGGTCGGGCGCGCTCATCTGCGGCTTCTTGTCGTAGGTGGGCACCTCCTTGGGCGACACCGCCAGGTAGCGGTCCTCGCCCGGGTTGGGCTCCTCGACGCCGCTGTTGAAGAAGAAGGTGACGTGCGGGTACTTTTCCGTCTCGGCGGCGCGCAGCTGCTTGAGGCCGGCGGCGGCGACCACCTGCCCGAGGTTCTGGTTCAGAGTCTCGGTGCCGAAGATGACGCGCGCGCCAAGCGCCTCGTAGGTGGCGTCGTACTCGGTGAGCGTGTAGTAACCCACCTGCGGGTGCACCTCGCGGTCAAACCCCTCGAAGCCGGTCTTCAGGAAGGCATCACTGAGCTGGCGGGCGCGGTCGGCACGGAAATTGAACCAGAGCACGACATCGCCGTCGCGGATGCGCTGCTCACCGGCGTGGCCGAACAGCATCGGCAGCAGGAACTCGTCACCGCGCGGTTCGGCGGCATAAGCGGCGCGCACGGCCTCGCTCGGCCGGTCGCTGCGGACTTCGCCGCGACCCAGCACCAGGGCATCCCAGGCAATCTTGTTGCGCTCCCAGCGCTTGTCGCGGTCCATGGCGTAGTAGCGGCCGATCACCGTGGCGATCTGCGCGCCGCTCGGCTGGAGGTCGGCCTCGAGCTTGGCGAGGTAGGCGGCACCACCGGTCGGCGAGGTGTCGCGACCGTCGGTGATGGCGTGCACCATGAGGTCGCTCACACCCGCGGCCTTGGCGGCGTTGCAGAGCGCGGCCAGGTGGTACTGATGGGAATGCACCCCGCCGTCGCTGATCAGACCGATGAAGTGCAGGCGGCGACCACGCGCCTTTTCGAAGGCTTCCATCAGCACCGGCATGTGCGCCAGTTCACCGTCGCGGATGCTCTTGTTGATGCGGGTCAGGTCCTGGTAGACAATACGGCCCGCGCCGAGGTTGAGGTGACCGACCTCGCTGTTGCCCATCTGGCCTTCGGGCAGACCGACATCCTCGCCGCTGCCACTGACTTTGGCCCAGGGATAGTCGGCGTACAGACGGTCGTGATAGGGCGTGCGCGCCAGCAGGGTGGCGTCGCCGTTCGCCTGCGCCAGGGCCTTGCCGCCGGGATTGATGCCCCAGCCGTCGCGGATGATGAGAACTACGGGTTGTTTCATGGAAACGTCTTCATCCGCCAAGCCGCCCGGCCCGTCAAGGCCGGCTGCGGCTCAGCCCGGGCCGGCCGGCCCCCCCCGTTCAAGGCCTCACGTCCCCTGCCCGTAGCGCGGCGGCTGCCAGCCCTTGGGCAGCTTGCCCTGGGGTTTGACACCGGGTGAACCGGCCGGGATCGGGTGGTCCTCGAACTTCTGCAGGGGCAGGTCGTCGGGCAGGTGCTGGATGCGGAAGTCCTTGAACTGGATCTTCATCGCCGGGCCGACGTGAACCTGGACGCCGAGCACGCCGTCGAGCGAGCGCCCCTTTTCGTCAAAGTCGAGCAGGTCGGCGGTTGGGTGACCGTCGATCCAGTGCTGATGATGGTTGCCGCGCACAAGCACGCGATACTCGTGCCACTCGTCCGGGGCGAAGGCCTTGACCTCCATGCGACCGACAATCCAGGAACGGCCCTGGGGATCGATGGTGACCTTCTCGCCGGTGTGCGCCAGGATGCGGCGACCGCGCTCCTCATACAGCATGCCGTTGTAGTCGGGGTTGTTGGCGACGATGTCGCACTGGTAACCGCTGACGATGTCGAGACCGACCTCGGGCAGCATGGCGCCGCGGTACTGCAGCCCGCTGTTGCCGCCGGCCGTGACCTTCACCCGCACCCGCAGGTCGAAGTTGCGGATCGTCGACCCGGTCCAGGTCAGGAAGCGGTTCATCTTCAGGCTGCCGTCGGTTTTGCCGGTGATGGCGCCGTCCTCGACCGACCAGAATTGCGGGTCGCCCTCCCAACCATTGAGGCTGCGACCATTGAAGAGTTTGACGAAGCCGTCGGGGCCAGGTTTGACGGTGACGGCGGCAGAGGTGACCGGATGCGGGTCGCTCGATTTTTGGAACTCGCCCTTCCGCGGCGGCAGAGGCCCGCCATACTGCGCGACCAGGGCATCGGTGCGGGCACGCAGCTGCTGCAGGGTGGCGGCGTGGGCGGGATCGCCGGCGAGGTTTTTCAGCTCATCGGGATCATCCCGGAGGTCGTGCAGGAACTCGTGCCCGTGATCGAAGTAGCGGGCATACTTGTAGCGCTCGGTACGCACCCCCTCGTGGGGAGGGATGCGGTTGCGCACGGCAAAGTGCTCATGAAAACTTTCCTTGCGCCAGTCAGCCGGCAGGGCGCCTTCGACGACCGGCCTCAGGCTGCGGCCCTGGTAGGCGGCGGGCACGGGGACACCGGCCCAGTCGAGGAAGCTGGCCGGCAGGTCGAGGTTGAGGGCGACCGCCTCGCTCACCTGCCCGCGCTGGGCCTTGGCGACGCGTGGATCGGCAACGATGAGCGGCACGCGCAGGGATTCCTCGAAATGCGACCACTTGCCGGCGAGGCCACGGTTGGCCATGTGATAGCCATTGTCGGCGGAATAGACGAGGATGGTGTTCTCGGCCAGGCCGGCGGCCTCCAGGGCCTGCAGGAAGCGACCGATGGCGTGGTCGATGCCGCTGACCATGCGCAGGTAGGCGCGCAGGTTGGTCTGGTACTTCTCCGGGGTGTTCCAGCGCCAGAAGTAGCGTTCGCGGGTGATGCTGGTCTTGAAGAAGTCCGGCAGGGCTTCAAAGATCGCCGGATCATCGAGGCGTGGGCGGTACATCTCCTGGTCGGTGTACAGGCCGTTGGCGGATTCAGGCCAGGCAAAGTGCGCGCCGGGGCGGCGGTCGCTGTCCTCGGCATGGCAGGCGTTGAACCAGAGGTTGAGGGCGAAGGGCTTGTCCTTCGGCTGGTTCTTCAGGAACTCGATGCCGCGATCGACAATGAGGTCGGTCTCATGGCGCAGCGTGCCGTCGGGCAACTTCTTGAAGTAGGGATTGCGGCCGATGTCCTCGAAGACGTCGAAGTGATCCTGCGGCTTGCTGCCGGCCGGCAGCTTGGTGTGCCACTTGCCGTAGTGGCCGGTGCGGTAGCCGGCCTGGCGCAGCAGGTCGGTGTACAGCGTGCGCGCCACCTCCGGACTGGGCTGCTCGGGCTGCTCCTTCGTGCCGAAGCTGCGACCAGTGAGGCCGGTCAGGATGCTGGTGCGGCTGACCCAGCAGATGGGCTGGCTGACGAAGGCCTTTTGAAAACGCGTGCCGCGCGCCGCCAGGGCGTCGAGGTTCGGGGTCTGCGCATGCGGATGGCCGTAGCAGCCCAGTGAACTGGCGGTCTGGTCATCGGCAAAGAGAAAGACGATGTTGGGGCGCTCCGCAGCGACCGCCGCCCCGCCCAGCAGGGCGAGCAGCACGGAAAGGAAAAACGGCTTCATGGTGGAAGCAAGGGAACGCCGTGCCACTCCCAATCCTGCCGGCAAAGAGTGTGTCGCATCCGGCAAGGTGAGGGCCAGCCGGTCTGCCTTGAAAAATGGAGCCACGGCATGGGGAAAGCGCCTGAGTTTGGCATCGGAGAAAATCGCATGACAAAGCCGAGCCGGCTGGCTAAACGACAGGCCTCCCGATGCAAGCCACCGATCCTGAACACCGCTTTTGCCCCCATCCCTGCCTGGCAAACCTGCTGACACTGCTTCTCGCCGGACTGCCGATCCTGAGCTCGGCACAACTGGGGGTATCCCCCTCGCAGACTTCGGCCTTTTTGCAGGAGTTGCGCAGCCGCAGTCCGCAACTCGCGGAATCCAGCCGGGATGTGCTGGGAGAGGACCGCCGGCATCTGGAAGCGGGGCGGGCGCTGTCGCGGCCCGACTTTTTCAGCACCAGCACGGCAGGAGCCCGCCGCCTCGTCATGGATGTGACCACGTATGCGAGCCAGTACCAGACGGGGCGCACCTATTTGAGCCCGTGGTACGATGGCTGGCAGTCGCCCGCCAGCGCCGGTGAAGGCGAATTCGAGCCCATGGGCCTGGGGGTGGAGCAACGCTTCGAGTACAACACCCAGGTCAATGCCACCTTCCATCCACAGTACATTCCGGTAGTGGCTCCTCCGCTTTTCGTTCCTTCATTTCCCCCATCCTTCGACAAATCGACAGACCGGATCAGTTCAACTTACTTTCTGACCGACCAGCAATGGAGCCTTACCGACAACCATCGCCTCAGCCTGAGTGCCGGCCTTGGCGTCAACCTGCTGTTTGATTACGTCGAATGGGGCCACAACCACCTTGCCAGGGACTTGGGCCTCAACATCCTGCCAGGCAGCACCCTGGCCTATGACACGGACCTCGGCCCGGTGCATCTGACGGTTTACGCGACCTCAGCCATGCGCACCGACCTGTGGGTTCCGGTCTGGCAAAACAGCCTGGGTTCAGGCTTGACCTGGCAAGTGCTCGACAATCTGAACTGGACGCTGAACTACACGCGCAGCAGAAGCCGATTTCAGGACACCCAAGCCAGCAAGTTCGAGATTGAGGGTGATCAAGAGTCGGATCAAAACACGATCTCCAGCCAAGTGACCTGGCAATGGAGTCCGGTCTATGCCCTGGGCCTGGAAGCCGCCTACACCGAGCATGAACCGAAGAAAAGCGTCATACCCAATCGCAATGATGCGACAGCTTGGAATCTTGGCGTCTTCATCGACATTCACCCGGCCAGAGACACGCACCTGCGCTTGGCCGGCGGTTGGCAGGAATTGAAGTTTCGTGGACGGGGCCTCCGAACTTTTGGCATTTTTCCGCCTCTCCTGCTCAATCGTCCCGATCAGAATTCCAGCCTGCCGTATTATAACCTGGTCCTGTCCTCGCGCCTCAACGACCGCCTCAGCCACGAACTGGCCGCGGGCTATGAATCCAATCTCGATTTCATCGCCAACTGCAACGATTCGACCTACCTGAACTATGGCCTTACGGCTCGCCTCTGGAAGGGCAGCCAGGCCACGTTGAGCGGTTTCCTGGAACACGTGGAGACTGACCTTGATCACATCCCTTGGTTCGCCTCTGAGAACAAGTTTTACCGCTATGGTCTGGACCTGCATGTGGCGCAGCGACTCACGCATCGTTGGCGCGCAGCCATCAGCGGACACTTGAATTGGTGCGATCAAACCGAGACCCCTGCAAACGCGCTGGCCTTTCAGTCCTTCAGCACCAATCTCGAACAGCAGGCCGTCGGAGTGAACACCAGCTACGCCCTGAATGCGCGAACCACCCTGCAACTCGCCTGGCAACTGTTTGTCAACGATTCCCTTCCGAGCCGTATGAGTGATGACACTCAGAGTCGAATCTCACTCTCGGTGCGGATGCTGTTTTGATGCCCGGCACTGAAGCACGCCGGCGTCATTGCGGCGGGGTGTAGGTGAAGCGATAAAACCCGCGCTCGCCGCCGCTGTCCACCTCATGGGCGAGCCGGCCTTCGGCATCGGCGGTCAGTTCCGTCACCAGGCTCCACTCGCTCAAGTCCGGGGAAAACTCCAGGGCATAGCCGAGTCCGGGCGCACCGCTGCTGGTGAGGCGCAGCTGGCCGGCCGCAGGGCGCTCGACGGCGACCTGTGAAAGCACGATCAGCCCGAGCCGGCCTTCGGCGTCGAAGGGGTCCGACCATTTCGGGTCGGTGTAGAGGCCGCTGCCGGACAGGGTGCGCAGGAAGGCGACCAGATTCGCGCGCTGAGCAGCGCTCAGGTTGAGCGGCGGCCGGCGCAGGCGCGGGTCGAGGTTGGTGTTGTCGGGCGGCGCGATGTAGTGGCTGATGACATCGGCCAGATCTGCCAGGCTGCCGTCGTGCATGAAGGGGCCGTTGGGCGAACCGTTTGGGTTGGCTGGGTCGGGGCGGGTCAGGTCGCGCAGTGAGGGAGAGCGCGTGTTGGTCAAATCCGTGCCACCGGCGATGACGGCGATGACCCCGTTGTTCAGACTGTTCGGATCGATGTCGAACTCCGGCGGCCGGTGGCAGCCCGCGCAACCGGCGCCGCCCTGGTTGGGCGGCGTGGCGAACAGGGTCTTGCCGTTGTTTTCCTGGGTGGTGAAATTGGGAAACGGGTCATTGTTGTTGGCCACCTGGGCGCGTCCGATGTCATACTTCGAGTCGAACGACTGGATGCTGCGCACGAACTGCGCCAGCGCCCGGCGGATGCGCGTTTCGTCGATCGTCGTCGAGCCAAAGGCGAAGTCGAAAAGCACGCGGTACTCCTCGATGGCCGACAACCGTGCCACCAGGTCGGCCAGGGCCGGGTCGCCCTCGGTGCCACTGAAGCCCATCTCGACATGATCCTGGATCGGCTGGGTGGTTTGCTGCTCGAGCGTGGCTGCTCGTTCGTCCCAGAAGAAGCGGCGCTCGGCCGAGAAGCGGCTGTTGACGAGGCGCATCGAATGCCTCCCGGTCTGGCCGGCCACGCCGGTGCTGGCCACGGCGGCATCCCCAAAGGCGTGCGCCTGCTGATGGCAGGAGGCACAGGAGATCGTCGCGTTGCGCGACAGCCGTTTGTCATAAAACAGCACCCGCCCAAGCGTCGCTCCGGCATCGGTGAGGGGATTCGGATTCGGCGCACCGGGGGTGTTGTCGCGCAGGATGTAGGCCGGCACCGGCTGGTTCGCGTAGTTGTTCAGCCGTGTCAAATCCAGCACCCCCTGCTGTCCAAGCAGCGCGCGGGTCGTGAGCAGGAGAAGGCTGCACCAGAGCGGGAGTTTCATGCCGGGATTCTGGCTGCGGCCACCTTGAGCGGGGATGAAGACGAGGCGAAATCCCTTCAACAGGCACGGCCACCGGGTTCAAAACCTCCCGGACTCGACAAAACGCAACTATCTTGCCTTTTTCGCTTGCACTCTTCATGCAACTATGTTGTCATAGTGAACCCCTCAACTCCCATGCGTCTCCTCCCCACCCTGCTTCTCGCCCTCGCCCCGCTCACGGCGCCCCTGGTCGCTCAGGACCAGTTTCGCAGCCAGCGCGAGGGTCGCTACGCCTACGCCCCCTTCACCGCCCTGTCCTCGCCGGTCGTGCTGCCGATGGATGGCAAGGTGGAGCAGGCCGACTGGTTGACCGGCCTTGATGTCAGTCTGGCCGACATGATTTTCCCGCATGTGCACATGGACACGGCCTACGGCACGGCTTCGATCCCGCAGGACGAGCTGGCTGCCGGTCATCACGACCCGATCCGCCGTGACAAGCTCACCGTGCAGAACCTGGAGTTCTCGCTGTCGGGCCGCCTCAACGAGTACAACGAGTTCTTCGTCACCTATGCCGGACCGTTTGGCGAGGGTGACGTCTACGACGGCATCTTTGAGGAGTGGTTCTGGAAACTGAAGAACCTGCCTGGCGGTTTTGAGCTGCGCGGCGGCCGGGTGTACAACCGCTTCGGCATCCAGAATACCTACCACGTCCACGGTTTCGACTGGGTTGACCAGTACCTGGTCAACACCCGCATGTTCGGCGATGACTCGCTGACGACGATCGGCGCCGAGATCACCTGGCTGGCGCCCCTGCCCTGGACCTCGCAGTTTGACGTCGCCATCGGCGTGGCTCCCGGTCACGATGAGCATGACCACGGCGCGTTTGGTGGCCGCTTCAACCCCGACGAGTCGCACTTTGCCGAGGATGAAACCGTTGTCGTCGCCAACTGGACGAACGTCTGGAACCTGAATGATTTCCACCAGTTCCGCGGCGGCTTCTCGGGCGCCTGGGGCCAGAATCACTCGGGTTTCGACACCAGTGTCTACGGGGCGCATTTCGAGTACCAATGGCGCCAAAACGGCTTTGATCCCGGCGGCCGCTACTTCCGCGTCCGCTCCGAGGCGATGGTCAGCGATTTCCAGGTTGAGGACGAGTTCGGCCTGACCGATCACCCGGCGTCGCAGCGCGATTTTGGCGCCTACCTGAGCCTGCTCTATGGCTTCGCCGAGGACTTTGAGGTCGGCCTGCGCGGCGACTTCGTCTCCGGCAACTGGGAGACCGAGCAGGACACCCGTGTCCGTGTCAGCCCGGGCCTCACCTGGTACGCGAACGCCGCCCGCACCCTGCGTCTGCGCCTGCAATACAATTGCGACCGCTCCAACCAGCGCGGTACCGACCACTCGGTGTGGGCCCAGTGCAGCATCGCCTGGGGTGGCCCTGAAGTGCGCTGAGACAGACGAAGGATCGACGGTGCCGCGCCGTTCTCCTCTGCATCCGACCATGAAAACCCTGTTCTGCCTGCTCGCACTTGCCACCCTCAGCCTGCCTGTGCAGGCGGCCCTCAAGGTGGCGTCCCTGCATCCCCTGCTTGCCGACCTGGCGCGCCAGGTCGGCGGCGAGCGCATCGAGCTGGTGGAGGTTCTCAAGCCCGGCTCGGACATCCACCATTTCGAACCGGGGGCCCGAGAGATCGCGGCGATGCGCGGCGCCCGCCTCATCCTGGCCAGCGGCAAGCATCTGGAATCCTACCTCGACAAGCTGCGCGACAGTGTCGGCGCCGGTGTGCAGGTCGTCGAGGTCGGCCGCACCATTCCCTCGCTCAAGCTCGATCCAGGACAGGAGATTTTCATGTGCTGCCCGCATCACGCCCACAGCAGCATCGATCCGCACTGGTGGCACAGCGCCGACAACATGCGGCGGGCCGCGCGCGTGCTGGCCGAGGTCTTTGCCGAGGCCGATCCCGCCAATGAGGATGCCTACGAAGCCGCAGCCAAGGCCGCCGGCGAGCGTTTCATGCAGTTGAAGAAGTGGGCGCAAAACGAGATCGCCGCCATCCCGCGCCGCGACCGCAAGCTGGTCACCGCCCACGCCGCCTTCGGCTATTTCTGCAAGGAGTTCGGCTTCAAGAGCCTGCCCGTGCTCGGCATCGGCCGCAGCGACGACGTCTCGGCGCAGTACATCGCCCAGGCGATCCAGCTCATCCGCGACAACCAGATCCGCGCCGTTTTCCCCGAAGACCAGGCCAATCCCAAGGTACTCGCCGAGATCGTGCGCAGCACCGGGGCGAAGACGGGTCGGCCGCTGATCGCCGACGGCACGGCCACCGAGGCGCACACGTTCGAGACCATGCTGGCGCACAATGTGCGCGCCATCGTCGAGGCCCTGAAACCCTGAGCTCGCTCAGCCTTGACGCCAACGGCATCCGCCCCGACAACTCGTCTGCTGTGCGCGGCTCCCCTCCCATCCAGCTCTTTCTCCTGGCACTCGCCTTCGCGCTGCTGGCCTTCCCGCTGGCTCGGCTGACCGGTGGTGGTGCCGTCGTGGCTCGCGCGGCGCCGGCGGCGGTCGAGGTGCAGGAAGTGTCCGCACTAATCCGCCTGCGTTACGCGCACCCACCCCGGCAGGTCAGCCTGCTTCAGGAGGAGCGTGACCTGCTCGCCGGCGCGGATTTCTCCAGCTCACCGGTCGAGATCGAAACCCGCCTGCGCCTCGGGGCCGATGGCGAGGAACTGCGCCTTGAGGCCGCCTGGCCGGAGGGCACTCCCGACACCGCGATCAGCGTCGAGATTGAGCCCGAGGGGCATGAAATGCGCGAGGCGACCCGCTGGTCGGACGGACCGGAACTCAACGACCTGCTGCTCTTCCAATGGTGAAGCCCGAGGAACATGTCTGCTGGGGCGCCGGTCACGCCCACCCCCACCATCACCGGCTTGAGGTGCGCGACCTCGGCGTCAGCTATCAGCGCGTGCTCGCCCTGGAGGGCATTGGTTTCGCCAGCGAGTGCGGGCGCAGCATCGCGCTGATTGGCCCCAATGGCGCCGGCAAGAGCACCCTGCTCAAGGCCCTTGCCGGCCTGCTGCGCGCTGACAGCGGCAGCGTGCTCTGGCGCGGCCGGCCGCTCACCCGCAGCAGTCACGAGATCGCCTACCTGCCCCAGCGCGGCGAGGTCGACTGGAATTTTCCCATCACCGTGCGCGGCCTGGTCGAGATGGGCCGCTATCCCAATCTCGGCTGGTGGCGCCCCTACTCGCGCCACGACGGCGACATCGTCCAGCGCGCCCTGCGCGCCATGGACCTGCTCGACCTCGAGGACCGGCAGATCAGCGCCCTCTCCGGCGGCCAGCAGCAGCGCGCCTTCATCGCCCGCGCCCTCGCCCAGGAAGCCCATGTGCTGCTGCTCGACGAGCCCTTCACCGGCCTCGACAAGCCCGCCCAGGAAAACCTGTCGCGCCTGTTCCGCGAATTGACGGCCGAGGGCCGCTTGCTCATCGCCAGCCATCACGACCTGCAGACTGTCGGCGCCATCTTCGACGACGTGCTGCTCATCAAACGGCGGCAGATCGCCTTCGGCCCCGTCGCCGAGGCCTTCACGCCGGAAAAGGTCGCCCTCGCCTACGAGACACAGGCCTGAGCTTCGGGCGTCGCCAGCAGTCGCTCAAGGCGGCGCGCAAAGGCCGATCGCGCCGCCGCCGCCCGTCGGCGGAACTCGACCGGTGCCATGCCAAGCGCGCGCAGGCAGCGACGGTGATCCCAGGCCACCGCCGCAGCGGTCAGCGCATGCACCGCGGCAAACTGCCAGGTCCAGAGCCGCTGCGCGGCCGGCGTCAGGCGGGCCAGGCGAGCGGCCAGGAATTCACGCTGGAAGGCGAGGTGCTGCATCTCGTCGCGCAGGATCTTGCCGGCGACCGCGCGCACGGCGGGGTCCGGGGCGCGCAGGAACAAGGTGCCGTAGTAGACCTCGGCCACCAGTTCCGCGGTGAGCAGCATCTGAATGGCAAACTCCAGTCCAGCCAGGCCGCGCAGTCGCCGAAACAGGCCGTTGCTCCACTGCTTTTCCTTCAAGTGTCCGCCAAGATGGGCGACCAGGCGCGCAAGCAGACGGGCGTGCGACTGTTCCTCGGCGATGAAGCGGTCGACCGCGCGCGGATAACCGGCCCAGCCGGCCTCGCGGGCCAGGCCGGCGGCATAGCGACGCAGGCGCGTGCCGCCCCCCGTTTCCCCAAGCTGGAAAACCGCCAGTGACTCGGCGAGCGCGTGGCGCACCGCCTCGGGCAGCGGCAAAGGCGATTCCGGCAATGGCAGGGCATCGTTGAGCGGGGTGTTCTGTTCGAAGTGATAGATCCAGTGGCGGGTGTTCATGAGGTTCTCGGGTTCGCGATTCAGAGGTGTCTGTTCAGGCAAAGGTCTTCAGTCGCTCCACCACCGCGGCGACGGTTTCATCGAGGGTGGAAGTGCCGGCGGTGACACCGACCTCGCGCAGGCCGGCAAAGGCTTCCGGGTGCAGCTCGGCGGCGGTCTCGACGGCGAAGACCCGCAGACCGAGGGAGCGCGCCTTGTCGGCCAGTTGCCGCGTGTTGTTGCTGTTGCGGCCGCCAACCACCACGACCGCCTCGCACTGGGTCGCCAGGTCCTCGAGCGCGGCCTGGCGCTGCTTGGTCGGCCGGCAGACGGTGTCCATGAAACGCACCTCCGCCGCCGGCCGCGCCCGCTTGAGGGCATCAAGCAAGGCGAGCACGCGTTCGAGCGGCTGGGTCGTCTGCGCCACCACGCCGAAGCGGGCGACCCCAGCCGGCAGGCCTGCCAGGTCGGCCAACGAGTCGATCACGCAGGCGCCGGCATGATCGCCAATCAGACCGCGCACCTCGGCGTGCCCGGGCTGGCCGATGACCACCGGATGACAACCTTCGGCGACCAGCAGGACCAGGGCTTCATGGGCCTTGCGAACCAGCGGACAGGTGGTGTCGGTGAGCGCATGCCCCGCCGCCTGCCAGCGCCCACGCTCGGCGTCCGAGATACCATGGGCGGTGATGATCACGCGCTGGGTGGCCGCCGGGGCATCGAGCCGTCCGGGACGCACACCGGCGGCGGCGAGGTGGCGGTCGACGACCGGATTGTGGACGAGTTGGCCGAGCACGGTGACAGGCTCAAGGGCGACGGCGGCGTGGGTGGCGCGCAGGGCGTCGCGGACGCCGAAGCACATGCCGTAGTGACGGGCGAGATGCAGGTTCATGGCTGGGATTGAGTGGAGGTGATTCTAACTTTGTAGCGCAAAGCTTATCTGCAAAAAACACCCACTCAGGGGCGTGAGGAACGGACAATCTGCTCAAGAAGGTCGAGATAACCCGTGAAAGCGCGCCGACCCGCGGCACTCAGCCGGTAGCTGGTGCGCGGCCGACTGCCGCTTTCATCACGGTGTTCGAGCACGTAACCCGCGGCAGCCAGCGTGCGCAGATGCGTGATCAGGTTGCCGTCGCTCATGCCGAGCTCGGCCTTGAGATCCTGAAAGGCCCAGTCGCCACGACCGGCCAGCAGGGTCATGATCGACAGCCGGCCCTTCTCATGGATCGTCTTGTCGAGCTGGCTGAAATCAATCATGGGCGTCCGGATCGGTGGGGCGACGCAGGAAGACGGCGACCGCGTAGGTGATGTGCAGCAGGCCGAAGCTGAGGCCGAGAACGACGGCGGCCGGCGCCTCGTCGGAGGGCAGCAGGCGAACCTGGTCATTGCCCGACCAAGCCAGGAACAGGGCCAGGCCGGCGACGACAAAGCCCCATCCCAGCCGCACCAGCGAGCGCGGCGAGAAACTGGCGGTGGCCAGCAGGGCCAGGCCGTGGCAAAGCACCCAGACCAGAGCGCCGAGCGTCAGGTTGTGAAAGCGCAGCATCAGGCCGAGGCCGAGCACACCGCCGACCAGCAGCGGCGGACACAGGGCACGCAGGGCGGCGCGCATGCCGGCCGAAACGAAGGGCCGGCCGTGTCGGCTCGCCTCGCGCCAGAGCAGCAGGGTATTGCAGGCCGAGACGAGGACCAGCAGCACCAGCCAGGGCAAAACGAAGGCGAGTGGGCTGGCAGCCTCCGTCAGGGCAAGACCGGCGCGCAACTGCCACAGCGACAGTCCGAGGGCAAGCACGCCACCGGCAAGCGCGGCGGGCGCCGAGATGGCACGGTAGACATGGGCCTGCTCCATCAGCGAACGGATGACACGCAGATGCTCGAGGGCGTCGGCTTGGTGGCTCATGCGTTTACTTTGCGACAAAAAGCAAAAACCCGCAACAAAAACTTTGCGCCGCAAAGTCAAATTTCCCGCCTCCCGGCAAAGCCGGGTTCCAGGTACACCCCGGCGGCCTGCTGAAAGGCGTCGCCCATGGCCAGCAGGTGCGCCTCCGACCAGGCCTCGCCGAACAACGACAGCCCGACCGGCAGCCCCTCCACCGAGCCCATGGGCACGGTCAGATGCGGCCAGCCGGCGACCGCGGCTGGCGTCGAGGCAGTGCGCCCCCCTTGATCGCCGCCATCAAGTCGAATCCGGGTCGCCGGATCATTGGTGGCACAAACGAGGGCGTCGAGGCGATGCGCCTGCAGGGCGGCACCGATGCCCTGTGGGCCGGCCAGATCACGAGCCCGTCGCCGCGCCTCCTCGGCCTCACGCTCCCGACCGGCCCGCCCCTCCGCCTCCTCGAAGAACTCCTGGCCAAAATGCGGCAGTTCCCGGTCGGCATGGGCGGCATTGAAGGCGATCAATGCCGCCAGCGAGTCAACGCGCCCCCCGCGCGCTTTCAGATAGGCATTCAAATCGCTGCGAAACTCGGTCAATAGCGCCATCCAGGCCAGGCCCGCGGCCTCGCGCTGCCGCGGGATCTCAACGTTGTCAACCAGGACGGCCCCGGCCTCACGCAACACCGCAAGGGCGCGTTCAAACACGGCCAGCACGCGCGGCTCGCGACCGCAGAGCGAACGCACAATGCCGAGCCGCACGCCACGCAGGGCTTCGGCCCCGAAACCGGCGCAATAGTCGAGCGGGCGACGGCGGTCGGCCTCCGCCGTGAACGGATCGCGAACATCGCTGCCGGCCAGGACATTCAGCAGCAGCGCGGCATCGCGCACCGTGCGGGTCATCGGCCCGGCCGTGTCCTGCCAGCGGCTGAGCGGGATGATGCCGGCGCGACTGACGAGACCGAGGGTGGGTTTCAGGCCGATGATGCCGCAGCAGGCGGCCGGGCTGACGATCGAGCCATTGGTTTCCGTGCCCAGCGCCACCGGCACCAAGCCGGCAGCCACCGCTGCGGCGGAGCCCGAACTGGAACCGCTGGCGGTGCGACGCAGGTCGTGCGGATTGCGGGTGAGCCCCCCGCGCGCGCTCCAGCCGCTGGTCGAACGCGGGGAACGCAGATTGGCCCATTCGCTGAGGTTGGTCTTGCCAAGCGGGACCGCCCCCGCCTTGCGCAGGCGGGCCACCACGCCGGCATCACGCTCGGGCACGGGCGCATCGAGCAGGGCCAGAGATCCCGCCGTCGTGTGCATCCGGTCGGCCGTGTCGATGTTGTCCTTGAGCAGGACCGGCACGCCCTGCAACGCACCGCGAACCCGTGTGGCATCAAGCGCGCGGGCCAGGACTTCCGCCTCGGGATTCAGTTCCACCACGGCCCGCAGCGCCGGCACCCTTCGCTCGCAGGTGGCGATGCGGGCCAGGGCATCGGCCACCAGCTCGCTGGCGCGCCAGCCACCCTCCAGCATTGCGGACGCATGCAGTCCGGCCTGCGGGAACCGCCGGCAACCGGCGAGCGGCACCAGCAGGGCCGCGGAACCGGAAGCAAGCAGGTGGCGCCGTTTCATGGCGTCGGCAGGCCGCTGATCTTGCAGCCCTGAGCAGCCGGCTGCGGTTCCGGCACCGGCCGCCCGGCCAGGACCGACTCAAGGGCGTCGCGCAGGTCGCGCGTGGTCGCGGCGCGCTGTCGTTTCGTCGGCCCGAGGTAGAGATCGTTGATGCGGCCGCGGTAGCGCACCTCGCCGCCGACCACCATCACGGCCTCGGGCGTCACGCGCGCCCCGGCGCGGAGGGCGAGCCTCTGCTCGCGGTCAAGCAGCACCGGCAGCTTCACCTGAAAGAGGTCGGCATGCTGCAGGGCGATCTCCGGCGTGACGGCGGGGTCGGAGTGAACGAGGTAAAAGCGCGCCTGTGCAGCCTGTGCCTCGGCAATGGCCAGGATCTCGGGCATGAAGGAGCGCACCGTCGGACAGAAGGGCGAAACGAAGAACAACACGGTCGGGCGTGCCTCGGCAGCCAGCGGCGCGTGCAGCTTCGAGTCAAGGTCGGGCAGCTGCAGGTCTTCCGCACGGGCGCAGGCAGTGGCGAACAGGCAGAGGCGGAAAAGCTTGGCGATCATGCGGGTCCGCCAGCATCCGCCCTCGCCCGCCCGCTTGCAATCGCGGCTTGCCGCGACTGTCAAAAAAACCGGGTTGCAAAGACGCTCAAAGCCATGCGTTTAGGCGACCATGTACCGACTGCCTCGCCTCCTGCTGTCCGCCGTCTGCGCCCTCGGCGCGGTCCTGCCTGCTGCTGCCGCGCCGCGGCCCAACGTGCTTTTCATCCTGACCGACGACCAGCGCTGGGACGCCTTCGGACTGGGCGGCAGCCGACACCTGAAGACGCCGAACATCGACCGCCTCGGCCGCGAGGGCGTGCACTTCCGCAACGCCTTCTGCACGACCTCGCTGTGCTCGCCGAGTCGGGCCAGCATTCTCAGCGGCCTGTACGCCCACAAGCACGGCGTTGTGGACAACTTCACCGAGTATCCCGAGGGCTTCAAGAGCTTCCCGATGGTCCTGCAGGAGCAGGGCTATGACACCGCCTACATCGGCAAGTGGCACATGGGCGAAAACAACGATGAACCCCGCCCCGGCTTCAACTGGTTCGTCACCCACAAGGGCCAGGGCAGCTACTTCGACACCGAATTCAACTTCAACGGCGCAAAGCGCGAGGTGGTGAAGGGCTACTACACCCACGTGGTCACCGACATGGCCGAACAATGGCTGGACCGCGAGCGCGGCGACAAACCCTGGTGCCTGTTCGTCGGCCACAAGGCGCCGCACAGCTTCTATTACCCCGAACCCAAGTACGCAAAAAGCTTTGAGGGCGTGGGCATCCCCTACCCTGAGTCGGCCTTCCGGCTCGACGACAAGCCGAAGTGGATCACCGACCGTCTGCGCACCTGGCACGGCATCTACGGCCCGCTGTTCGACTGGCGCAAGCAGTTCCCCGATGACCGTCCGGAGGCCGTCAAGGATTTCGAGGCGATGACCCGCGCCTACTGGGGCACCCTGCTCTCGGTCGACGACAGCGTCGGCCGCCTCTATGAGCGGCTCAAGCAACGCGGCGAGCTCGACAACACCCTCATCGTCTTCATGGCCGACAACGGCATCCTCAACGGCGAGCATGGCATGGTCGACAAGCGCACCATGCACGAGCCGAGCATCCGCATCCCGCTGGTGGTGCGGTACCCGGGCCTCACGCCGGTCGCTCAACCGAAGGTGGTCGAGCAACAGGTGCTCACCCTCGACATCGCCCCGAGCCTGCTCGAACTCTGCCGGGCGCCGTCCCTGGAGGGCATTCACGGCAAATCGTGGGTCAAACTCGTCCAGTCGGGCGACCCCGACTGGCGCAAGAGCTGGTTCTACCACTACAACTACGAGAAGCAGTTCCCCTACACCCCCAACGTCCGCGGCGTGCGCACCGAGTCCTGGAAGTTCATCCATTACCCGCATGGCGACGGCAAGCCGGACCGCCACCAGGCCGAGCTGTACAACGTGGAGTTCGACCCCGAGGAACGCCACAACCTCATCGCCAACCCCAAGTACGCCGGTGTGGTCGCTGAACTGAAGGCCGAACTCGCCCGTCTCATGACCGCCGCCGGCCTGCCCGAAGGTGCCGATCGCATGCCCCTCGACGAAGGCATCAAATCCGAACTGCCTGACCAGAAAATCCGTTAATCCACGGCGCGTTTCCCTTGTGGCGGCGGGCTTGGAGAAAGGCGATGACAAGTCGCCGCTTCCGATGTATTCTTAAGTTCTCGCAAAGATGACGACGTCCCCCTGCCGCCTCACCGCCCCGCCCGCCTGCAGGATCCTCGCCACCTGCACCACCACCGCGACGGAGTCCCGGCTGCGCGGACTGGAGGACCGTCTTGCCGGACTCAGCCTGCAGTTCTGCCCGGAGAATCCCGAATTCGGCGAAATCGTGCGCCTGCTCAGGGAGGCCGTGTTCGGCCTGCTCGTTGCCGAGGTGCCGGCCGAGCCGGCCGCCACCGGCGCCCTGACCGCCGCACTTGAGGAGGCGGCCGGTCCCGACCTGCATGTCCTGCTGTTGGTCGATCTGCCCGCGGAAATTTCGGTCTGGCGCGAACGGCTCGACTTCCTCGGCAACCGCCTGCTCGTTCTGCTTCAGCCCGTTCACGAGTTCGAACTGCTGCAACTGCTGCCCCTGCTCGCCCGCAAGCGTCACCAGGAACAGGCGGCGGCCCTGTTGGCCGGAGGACCGGCTGCGGCGGAGAGCCCCCCGGACGAGGAACCCGCCAGGGATCTGATCCTCGTCGTCGATGACGACGAGACGATTGCCCAGATCATGATCCAGGTGCTGGCGGCCCATCACCACACCGCCATCACCGCCCCCAACGCGGACGAAGCCTGGCGGCTCTGGCGCCGCCATCGGGAACGCATCCGTCTGGTCATCACCGACATCAACATGCCGGGCGGTGCCAATGGCATCGAACTGGCCCGCACCATCCATCAGGATGAACCCGCCATGCCGGTCATCTACACCAGCGGCCAGCGCGCCACCTCCGTTCACTCCGCCCTCAAGGCGGGCGTCAACTACCTGCCCAAACCCTTTGGCATGAACGATCTCTTGCGCGTCGTCCAGCTCAATCTCGAGGCGTGCCCACCGCAATGAGTACCGCCGCCGTCGCCCGGCCGCGCCCGCCGCGCGCCGCAGCCCTCGCCGAAAAGGAGCGTCTGGCCGCGCTGCACGCCTATGAGGTGCTCGATTCCCTGCCCGAAACCGCCTTCGATGCCCTTACCAGACAGGCGGCCGAAATCTGTGAAACACCCATCGCCGTATTGACCCTCGTCGATGAGACACGCCAGTGGTTCAAGTCGGCGCAAGGCCTGGACGTGCGCGAAACCCCGCGCGACGTCGCCTTCTGCGACCACACCATTCGCGGTCAGGACCTGTTCGTGGTCGGGGACACCCGCCTCGATCCCATTTTCCGTGACAACCCGCTGGCCACCGGTGAACCGCACATTCGGTTCTATGCCGGCATGCCCCTGATCAACGCTGCAGGTGCCGCCCTCGGGGCGCTGGCGGTCATTGACCGCCAGCCGCGCCAGTTGAACGAGGCGCAAACCCAGGCCCTGCGCCTGCTGGCTGACCGGGCCGTCGACCAGTTGGAACTGCGCCTGCAGCACCTGCGCCTGGAACGAGCCCTCTTCGAACAGCAGCGTTTGCACGCCGAACTCGGCCGCCAAGCCGCCCACCTGAGCGATGCCCAGCGCATCGCCCGCCTTGGCAGTTGGGAGGCGCGCCTGGGCGACGGCCGGCTGAGCTGGACCGATGAAGTCTTTCGCATCACCGGCGTCGCGCCGGCGCATTTCGGCGGCAGTGTCGAGTGGTTTTATCGCGAGGTCATCCATCCCGAGGATCATGAACGGCTGGTGCGCCTGCGCGACCTCGCCCTGCGCGGCGAAGCCCGCTACGATGTCACCCACCGCATCCGGCGACCCAATGGTGAAATCCGTCACGTTCACGAGCGGGCGGAGCTCATGCGCGACGCCGAGGGCGCGCCCGCCGTGCTCTCCGGCACGATCCAGGATGTCACCGAACAGATCGAAACGCGCCTGGAACTGCAGCAGAGCGAGGAGCGCCTGCGGCTGGTGCTCGACACCCTTCCCATTGCCGCCTACACCTGCAACAACGAGGGCTGGATCACCTATTGCAATGAGCAGGCCCGACTGCTGTGGGGACGCTCGGGGGACGCTGGCGGCTGGCGCTTCTGCGGCTCGCCGAAATTGTACCACGCAGACGGACGCCCCATGCTGGCGGAGGAGGGACCGACGGCGATTGCCCTGCGCGAACGGCGCCCGATTCGGGGCCGGGAAGCCATCATCGAACGCGAGGATGGCGGACGCAGCCACGTGCTCGCCTTTGCAAACCCTCTCTACGATGCCACCGGCCAGCTGCTGGGTGTCGTCGACGTGCTGCTCGACGTCACTGAACAACGCTCGGCGCGCCTGGAACTGCAGCAGAGCGAGGAGCGTTTCCGCACGGTCGCGCGTGCCACCACCGACGTGATCTGGGACTGGGACCCGGCCAGTGGCACGCTCTGGTGGAGCGAGGGCCTGAAGGCGGTGTTTGGCCACGAACCCGCCGCCGACGCAGGGCTCGCCTTTTGGCGCAGCCACGTCCATCCCGACGATCGCGAGCGCGTGAATGCGAGTGTCCGGCGCGCCTTGGAGGGCGCCGGCGACCACTGGTCGGAGGAGTACCGTTTCGCGCGCGCCGACGGCAGCCTTGCCCACGTGCTCGACCAGGGCTACGTTCTGCGCGACAGCGCAGGCAACCCGCGGCGGATGATCGGCGGCATGACCGATCTGAGCGAGCGCAAGCGCATGGAGGACACCCTGCGCGAGAACGAGGAGCGCATCCGCGAGCAGGCCTCTCTGCTCGACAAGGCGCATGACGCCATTCTGGTGCGCGACCTCGAGCATCACATCACCTACTGGAACAAAAGTGCCGAGGAGTTGTATGGCTGGAGCGCCGAAGAGGCGGTTGGCCGGAAGGTCTCCGAATTGCTGTACGGTGATCCCGCCGATTTCCTGGAAGCGACGCGCATGGTCCTGGAGAAAGGCGAGTGGAAGGGTGAAATCCGCCAGGCCACGCGCAGCGGCGGCGAGGTGCTGGTCGAGGGACGCTGGACGCTCGTGCGCGACGCCGGGGGCCGGCCCAAGTCGATCCTGGCCATCAATTCCGACATCACGGAAAAGAAGCAACTGGAAGCCCAGTTCCTGCGCGTCCAGCGCATGGAGAGCATCGGCACCCTCGCGGGCGGCATCGCCCACGACCTCAACAACGTGCTGTCCCCCATCCTCATGGCGGTCGACCTGCTGCGCATGAAAACGGCCGACCCGACCTCGCTCGGGGTGCTGGCGACGGTCGAAGCGAGCGCGCGCCGCGGCGCCGACATGGTGCGGCAGGTGCTGTCCTTCGCCCGCGGCATGGATGGCCAGCGCCTGCCGCTGCGGGCCAAGGACGTGCTGCGCGACATCGGCCACATCCTGCAGGAAACCTTTCCCAAGAACATCCGCTGCAGCACCCGCACCGGCGCCGACCTGCCGCTGCTTTCCGGCGACGCCACCCAGCTGCACCAGGTGCTGCTCAACCTCTGCGTCAACGCCCGTGACGCCATGCCGCACGGCGGCAGCCTGGAGGTCCGGGCCGACACGGCGGAGATTGACGAGCATTACGCCGCCATGAACCCGGGCGCCCAGCCCGGCACGCACGTTGTCTTCACCGTCACCGACAGCGGTCACGGCATTCCCGCCGAGATGCGCGACAAGATCTTTGATCCGTTCTTCACCACCAAGGAACTCGGCCAGGGCACCGGCCTGGGCTTGTCGACCGTGCTTGCGATCGTCAAGAGCCACGGCGGTTTCATCCAGGTTCAGAGTGCTCCCGGCGAAGGCACGGTGATGAAAGTCTATTTCCCAGCCGCCAGCCTGGAGCCCGACCCGAACGCCGCAGTGGCCAGCGCCGAGCCCGCCGGTAGCGGCAGCGGCGAGTTGATCCTGCTGGTCGAGGACGAGCCGGCCGTGCGCAAGATCACCAGTCGCACCCTCGAGGCGCGCGGCTACAACCTGCTGACGGCCGCCGACGGCGCCGAAGCCGTCGCCCTCTACGCCAAGCACCAGCGCAGCATCCACCTGGTGCTGACCGACATGATGATGCCGGTGATGGACGGTTCCGCCACCATTCAGGTGCTGAAACGGGTCAACCCGCGGGTGCGCATCATCGCGGCGAGCGGCCTGAACGATGCCAACACCCAGGACAAGGCCCTGCAGCTGGGGGCGCGCCGCTTTCTCTCCAAGCCCTACAATGCCGACGCCATGCTGAGGGCGATCCGCGAGGTGCTCGACGAACCCTGAGCCCTCAGCCCGCGCACGGCGCCAGCACCCGCCGCAGCGCTCCGAACAGGGCCGCCGCCGAGAAGGGCTTGGTCAAAAACTCACCGGCAAGCGGTTGCAGCTGCTGGCGGGTCTTCTCATCAAAGGACTGGCCACTGACCATGATGACGCCGGCGCGCAACCCCAGCCGTGACACCGCATGCAGCAGCATGCGGCCATCCATGTAGGGCATGACATAATCCACCAGCAGGGCATCGAGATCGCCGCCGCGCTCGGCGCAGATCGCCAGGGCCGCGGCACCATCCTCGGCCTCCAGCACCTGGTAACCGCCATTCTCCAGCACGTTGCGGATGATCTTGCGGAAACTCTCCTCGTCATCGACGACCAGCACCAGTTCGCCGTGTCCGCAAGCAGCCTCGGCATCGCCGCCTTCGCCCGTCCCGGCCTCCGTTTCCGGCGCCTCCGGAACCGGCAGGTAGACGCGCATCTGCGTGCCCTGATCGCGCTGACTGCGCACCTGGATGAAACCACCGTGGCTCTTGACGATGCCGAGCACGGTCGACAAGCCCAGGCCGGTGCCGCGACCGAGCTCCTTGGTGGTGAAGAACGGATCAAAGATCTGGTCCAGGTGCTCACTGCTGATGCCGGAGCCGCTGTCGGTGACCGTGACCAGCACGTAGCGGCCGGGCCGGGCGTCGGGTGTCATCGCCGCAAAGGCCTCGTCCAACTCGACATTTTCCAAGGCCAGATCCAGCGTGCCGCCGTCGGGCATGGCATCGCGCGCATTCAGGCAGAGGTTGAGCAGCACCTGGTGAATCTGCGTGGAATCCGCCGCCACCTGCCAGGGCTGGACATCGCCCGAAGGCTCGCGCACCAGGATGTTTTTCGGAAAGGTCGACTGGATGACGCGGCCCACCTCGCGCACGAGGTCGAGCATCTGCAGGGGCTCACGCCGGCCCTCGACCCCGCGGCCGAAGGTGAGCAACTGGCGGACGATGTCGGCGCCTCGGCGGGCGTTCTCCTCGATCAAGCGCAGCAGTTCGGCAATGTCCGGATCGTCGGTCTTCAGGCGCACGAGCTCCGGCACCATGAGCATCGGCGAAAGCAGGTTGTTGAGGTCATGGGCGATGCCGCCGGCCAGGCGGCCGACGCTTTCCAGGCGCTGGGCGCGCAGGAACTGCGCCTCCAGCTTGCGCTTCTCCGTGGTGTCGATGCCGACGCCGAGCACGCAGGGGCGCCCCTCGACGAGCAGGCGGTGCGAGTTGAACAGGAAATGCAGGGTCTTGCCGCCGGCGCCGGTCACGCGCGCCTCCAACTGCGACTCGCCGCGCTCAAGCACCTCGCGGATCGAGGCCTCCACCAGCGGGCGATCCTCCGCGACGATGGAATCAAGCACACGCCGATCAAGGAGCTCCGCCTCGTCGAACCCCAGCACCTCGAGCAGGCGGCGGTTCCAGCGCAGCATGCGCCCCTCCTCATCGAACAGAAAGAACAGGCCGGGCAGGCTCTGAATCACCGCTTCGGAAAACTCCTTTTCAGCGCGCACTTCCAGTTCGGCGGCCCGACTCTCGGTGATGTCCGTCCAGGTGCCGACGATTTCCACGGGCCGGCCGGCCTCGTCGCGGCGCAGGCGCAAATCATCGCGCAGCCAGCGATAACCGCCATCCGCGTGCCGGAAGCGATACTCGTGAACAAACTGACCATCCTCGCTTTCGAGCAGGTGCTGAATGCCCTGCCTCGCCGTGGTGAGATCCTCGGGATGGACGTTGGCCGACCACCACTCGGCCTGCAGTGCCGTCTCGACGGCGTGGCCGAGGATGCGATTGACGTTCTCACTGACCCAGGTCGACACCAGGCCCGCTTCGGTCATGTCAAGCGCGTAGGTGATGGTCGGGCTGCTGGTCAGGTAGTGCCCCAGACGCTCGGTCAGCTTGCGGAAACGCGAGGAACTCGCGCGCAGCACCGCCTGCTCGCGACGGAGTTGGTGGCGACTGTAGGCCTCAATGATCGCCTCGGGCAGGGTGTTCAGGTAGCCGGGGCATTTGACGAGGTAATCCGAGGCGCCCAGGCGCAGGGCGCGGCTCGCCACCTCCTCATCCCCCTGACCGGTGATGAGGATGACCGGCACGGTGAGCTTGCGCCTCGTGCAGATCTCCTCCAGCACCTCCAGACCGTTCATGCCCGCCAGCTTGTAGTCGACCAGGACCAGGTCCCAGTCACACGGCGCCTCCGCCGACTGCGGCAGACGATCGAGAACCGCCTGGGCGTTGGCCACGCCCTCCAACTGAACTTGCGGCGCATGCCGGCGCACGTGATGCACTGTCAGTTCCAAATCCTGAGCATTGTGCTCGGCATACAGCACACGCAGCCCGCGCAGGCGGAACCGGCTGTCGTCGTGGAACCGCAGCAGGGCCGCGTCAAGCAGGCCCGGCAGCGTGCGAATGCAGTCCGCACGCTTCACCAGGTAGTCGTCGGCGCCCGCCCGCAGCACCTCCGCGACCTGGCTTTCATCACCCGAGCCGGTCAACACCACGACCGCCGTCGAAAAGCCCTGGTCGCGCACATCGCGCAGCAATTCGAGACCACTGCCATCCGGCAGCGCAAGGTCCGTCAACAGGATGTCCGGCGCGCCATGCTTGAGCATCGCCTGGCGCGCCTCGGAAATGGTCGCCACCTGGCGAAACTGCACGGCATCGCCCTTGCGCCCCAACGCCGCCTCCACAAGCCCTGCATCCAACGGATTGTCTTCGACGTGCAGGATTTTCATGCGTTCTAGACCGGCGGCTGATTGAGGAGAGTCCAATATACTTCAATCTGAGTTGCTACATCAAGAAACTTTTCAAAGCTAATGGGTTTGACGATGTAGGAGTTTGCGCCTAGGTCATATGCTGACTTTACATCACAACCCTCGGCGGACGAAGTCAGCACCACAACGGGCAGGTGCCGCAGACTGGCGTGGGACTTCAGTTGCGCCAGCACCTCGAGCCCTCCGACCTTGGGCAGTTTCAGATCCAGCAGGATGACCAGTGGCGGCACACTGTCCGGTGCCTGACGCTGGATCCAGTCGATCGCCTCCTGGCCGTCGCGCAGCACCTCGACCGGATTCGTGATGCGCCGCCGCTGAAAGGCGCGCAGGGTCAGATCGACATCCATGGGATTGTCCTCGATCAGCAGGATGGGGCGGAGATGGTCGTTCATGGCGTCGCCAGGGGGAATTCCAGGTGAAAGCAGGCGCCCTGGCCGGGGCGTCCCTCGGCCCAGACCCGCCCCTGCAGGCGTTCCATGGCCTTGCGGACTATTGCCAGACCAATGCCGGTGCCGGGGTACTCCTCGGCCCGGTGCAGGCGCTGGAAGATCTCAAAAATGCGGTCGTGAAACTTCATGTCAAAGCCGGGCCCGTTGTCCTCGACCCAGAGATGGCAGCGCCCATCCTCCATCCGTCCGCTGACCCGAACTTCCGGCGGCTGGGCCTCACGCGAAAACTTCAGCGCATTGTCGATCAGGTTGCGCAGCGCCATCGACAGACTGGCGACGTCGGTCTGCAGGGTGACCTCGGGCAGATCGACCCGCAGGCGCGCGGCCGCCAGCCGGGGGTCGCCCTCGAACTCGCGCAGCACCTCGTCGGCCAGTCGCCGCAACGGCGTGCTGACGCGCTGCAGCGCGCGCCGTTCCAGCCGCGAGTAGGCAAGCAGGTCGTCGATGAGCTGCCCCATCTGCGCGGCCGCCTGACGGACTGAGCGGAGAAAATTCTGCCCCTCCGCATCAAGCTGGCTCGCATGGTCTTCCGCCAGCAGTTGGCTGTAGCCGTCGATGCCGCGCAAGGGCGCCTTGAGGTCGTGGGAGACGGAGTAGGTGAAGGCTTCCAGATCGCGGTTCTTGGCCTCGAGTTCGGCCGTGCGTTCCGCCACCAGTTTCTCCAGACGCGCCTGCAGTTCGCGCTCGCCGCGGGCCGCCTCGACGCGGGCGCTGACGTCATGGGCGAAGACCACACCGGCGCGTTGCCCGGCGAATTCCATCTCATGCCGGGACAGCTCCATCCAGACCTCGCGTCCGTCCTTGCGGCGGTGGCGGCGGACCACATCGGCGCTGCCGTGCAGCGCGGCGGTAGACGTTTCCGCTTCGCGATCGCCGCCGGCGTTGCGCGCCTCGATGTCCGGCAGGGCCATCTGTGCCAGCTCCTCGCGACTGTACCCGTAGAAGTCGGCCATGGCCTGGTTCACCGCCAGAAAGCGCAGACTGTCGGCATCGTGGATCCACATCGGGTGCGGGCTGGATTCAAAGAGCAGCCGGTAGCGCCTCTCCATGGTTTCACGACCCTGAATCGTCCTTTCCCAGCCAGCCAGCAGCCAGCGCAG
Source organism: uncultured bacterium (assembly GCA_966252325.1). Lineage (GTDB taxonomy): Bacteria > Verrucomicrobiota > Verrucomicrobiia > Verrucomicrobiales > Verrucomicrobiaceae > Prosthecobacter. The sequence goes on from CBINON010000009.1 coordinate 47,076, forward strand.
GCCGAGGGTCAGGGCCACGGCGGTGCTGGCGACGTAAAACCAGCCCTTCAGGGTCTGCATCCGGCTCAGGCTGTCGGCGTCCGCGGCCAGGGCGCGCAGCAGGTCGTCGGAGACGAGGATCCAGATCACTCCGGCGACGAGGTAGGCAAGGCCCACCACCAGGGCCAGGAGGTTCGAACGCGAAGAGGTCGGCATGACGGGAGCGGGCCGGCGGTTTCATACCACGGTCGCGCGCAGGCAACAAGCAAAAGCCGGTCATGCACCAAGGCGGCCTGAGGAAGCGCAAATCCGGCGCAGCCGCCTCAGACGCGGGTGAGCTGGCGGCGCAGGGAGATTTCCAAACCGGTGACGATGAGTCCCAGGCTGAGCAGGATGACCATGCTGTTGATCCAGAGCGTCTCGAACTCGGTGCCGAAGTAGGTCTTGGAGGTGCCAAAAAACACGTTCGGACTGGTCTTGCGCCGGTAGTCGGTGCGCTCCATCTCGGCCTTGGTGACGAGGTCGAGGACCTTGCGATTCACGTAAATCTCCTCGGCGCTGACGCCGTCCTGCTGTTCCAGGGCGCGTTCCAGCAGCTCGGGGGTGAGACGGCCGCGCAGGGTGGCGTCCCAGATTTCGCCAAGCATGGCGGCGGCGGCCGTGCTGTCCTCGGCGTACAAGCCGGAGACGACGGCCAGCCCCTGCTTGGCAGCGTCAAGTTCGCGCTGCTGGCTGGCGGTCATCTTGACTTCGGGCGGCAGGTTGACGAGTTGCTGGATGCGCGCTTCCAGCAGATCCTGGGCACGGGTCAGCGGGTTGAGCTTGGCCTGGGAAATGAGCATCGCCTCGTAGCTCCAGCGCAACGGCATGAACTGGCAGATGAAGGGCACCTTGAGCTTGGTCTTGGTGTCTTCCTCAGCCCCGACACCGGCCTTCGCCAGCCAGGGCTGCAGGGAGTAAATGAGGTCGAGGTTGCGGTTCATCTCCTCGTACTTGATGAGGGCGCCGCCGAGGATGATCTGCGGGATGAGCAGGAGCGGGATGGCGTTGATGGCGGTGCGGCTGTCGTTGACCAGGCTCGACACCAGCAGTCCGAGGCAGGCGCCGGTGAGGGCGGTCAGGAACATCCACCAAAGGTGCACCAGAAACATGTCCCGGACCTCCAGCATCCAGTTGCCGATGAGCAGGTAGATGAAGCATTGGACCAGGGCAAAGGCGCTCAGTGAGAGGATTTTGCCTGACAGGTAGTAGAAGGTGCGCAGGTTGTGGTTGCGCTCACGGCTGAGCAGGTGGCGGTCGCGAATGATCTCGTCGGCACTGTTGGTCAGGCCGAGGAACATGGCAACCACCAGGCTCATGAACAGCCAGGTCGGAATGTGAAAGGCGGTGGCGAAGGTGTAGCTGTCCTCCTCGCTGTACTTGAGCACGCTGGAGATCAGGAAGGCCAGCAACGGCGCCTCGAGCAGGGTCGTCAGCAGGTTGGTGCGGTTGCGCAGCTTCGACAGGAAGGCGCGCTTGAGCATCGTGTAAAACAGGATGCTCTCCTCGCGCACCGTGTGGCGCGGCGGCCGCGGCACGGTGCGCGACCGGCTGCCGGTGTGGGTGTCCTCCCGCGGCCGGGCGATCAGGTTGGTGCTGCCCGGCGCCGACTGCGCCTTGGCCATGCTTTCCAGCAGCAGGTGGCTCTGGTAGCGGTCGCGCCAGAAATTCGGCGGGAAGCGGCGCGCGGCGACCAGATGGCCGTCGGCGCTGCGCTCCTGGATGATGTCGCCGCCGATGTCGCGCAGCGGCGTCTCCAGCACGTCGAAAACGAAGTCGGGGGTCAGGCTGGCGGGCAGCTCCGCCTCCGGCTGGCCGGTCTCGTCGTTGTAGGCCTTCCAAAAGTACTCGAGCATCGCCTGCGGCGTGCCGAAGAAGGCCATCTTGCCGCCCTTGTCGAGCAGCAGGGCCTTGTCGAACATCTGCAGCAGCTTCATGCTCGGCTGGTGGATCGAGCAGATGACGATCTTGTGGCGCGCCAGGCTGCGGATGATCTCCAGCACGTGCTCGCTGTCCTTCGACGACAGGCCGGAGGTCGGCTCGTCAAAGAGATACACGTCGGAGATGCCAATCATGTCGAGCCCGGCATTCAGGCGCTTGCGCTCGCCGCCGGACAGGAACTTCTGCTGCGGCGTGCCGGCCAGGCGCTTGCGCAGGTCGGCCAGGCCGAGTTCGGCGAGCTTGGCCTCGACGCGCTTGCGGCGTTCCTCGGTCTTCAGGTGCGGGCAGCGCACCGCCACGGAGAAGTCGAGGTTCTCCTGCACCTTCAGCAGCGGGTCGAACGCGTCCTCCTGCGGGATGTAGGCGATGTACGGTGTCAGGTTCGGCAGGTTCTGATACAGCGACAGGCCGTTCATCAGGATCTCGCCGGAACGGGTGCGCAGGTGCCCGCCGAGCGCGCGCAGCAGGGTGCTCTTGCCGCAGCCGCTCGGGCCCATGACGCAGATCATCTCGCCGCGCCGCGCCAGAAAACTGATGCCGTCGAGCGCGGTGTCCTTGCTGTCGTAGCGATGCGCCAGTTCACGCACCTCGATCTGGCGGATGATGTTGCGCTCCTCCTCGATGATCCGGTCGGCAAAGTGGCAGCGCAGGAACTGCCCCTCGCCGAGCGTGATGGTGTCGCCGTCGCTCAGCGCGATGCGGTCGCGCACCAGCACCTGGCCGACGTGCACCGGCCGCGACGCGCGCACGATCTCCAGGGCGCCGGTCTTCTGGGCGTAGTTGCACTCGATGCGCAGCAGGATTTCGCCCTCGGTGTCCTGCGAAAGCAGGATGTCGCCCTCGTCGAGCAGCTCGGGGTTGTTGGAGACCAGGTAGGTGTTCCGGCTGCCCTCCAGGCGGAACTGGCCGCCGAACTCCTGGGCGCGCACACGCAGGTCGCGCAGGGAGATCTCGATCTCGCCCTTGGCGATCAGGCTGTCCTCGATCGAGGCCTCGACGCGTGTGCCGGCGCGCAGCGGCACGCCGTTGAGGGCGGCATCGGCGTTGCGCAGGGCCTCGACAGTGACGCCGAGGCCGAAGCTGATGCGCAGGTCGGTGCCGCGCGTCCGCTGCGGCGCAATCTCGGCGTCGCCGGTGTCGGTCAGCGTCAGGTACAACTGGGTGCCGGCCACCGTTTTCTTGGCGTTGAAGTAGGCGATGAGGTCGTTGTAATCGAGGGTGACGTCCTCGAGCACCACGCGCTCGCCGGGGTAAAGGCGCGAGAAGTCGCCCGCCACGAGGCGGCGGCTGCGCACCAGCACCGGCAGCTCGCCGGTGTTTTTCAGGAGCACCAGCGTCTGGTAGCGGAAGGCCATGACCGAACAGCCCGCCGACAGCGAGCGCAGCAGGACGTCGCTGCCCTCGCCCGAACCGATGCGCAGGGTCTCCAGCGGCTGGCCGGTCTTGGAGGCAAAGTCCTCGTCGGTCGGGCGGTCGCCGGAATTGAGCTGGTAGACGATGTCGATGGCCTGGGCGGCGATGCCCAGGTTGGTCATGAACAGGTAGAACTCGACCATCATGCGCTGGTCGGTCAGCGAGCGCGAAATGAGCAGGTAGAGCTGGACGCAGAGCAGGATCTTCTGCTCGAGGTTGAGTTCATCGCTCAGCTCGCTGGCACGCTTGGACAGGTCCTGGGGCTGCTGCAGGGCTTCAAAATACAGGCGCCGCAGGTCGGCATAGAGCGCGCCGCTGTAGTCGTAGCGCAGGTAGCCCAGCGATGACTCGATCTCGTCCTCGGCCACCGAGCCGTCGAGCTTGGAAAAGCCGGCGAAGACCTCAATCAGCACCGGCAGCATGGCGTTGCCATCGCGCGCCGCCAGCATGCCGCCGGCAGCCTCGTCGCCGCGCCCCAGCCAGCCGGCCAGCCTGCGCGCCAGTCGCTGCCGGATGCCTGCGGGTGCCTCCGGCGGCGTCTCGGGACGCCGCGTCAGGCTCGGGCGTGGCATTTGGGAGGTGCTCATGCGGGACGTGCGGTCCAGCCTTCGGCGCGGGGGTTTGCGCATGCAAGTTTCAAGTTGCGCGATTCGCCGGCGTGCCCGCCCGGATTTTTCGCAGTTGTCCCTCGCCAAGCCTGCCGCTTTCCGGTTCAATGCCGGCATGCTGCTCGACTTCGCCATCCCCGCCCTCTGCCTGCTCTGGGGCCTGCTGTGCCTGCGCTTTTACACCCTCATCGGCCGCGAGAACGTCTGGCAGCGGCGCCTCATCGCCATCGGCGCCGGACTCGGGGCCGGCCTGATCTGGCTGCTCGGTTCCATGATCCTGCCCTGGCTGCGCGCGCCGGGAAACCCGCCACCTGCGGCGGTGGAATCCGCCGCTGATGTCCGCATCCGGCCCGGTCCGGATCGGTGACAAGTTCGCCCGCTTTTGCATCTTGCCAGCGCGGCCGGCGGCGCCACTGTGGGCGTCCCCCCCACATGACCTTCGACCTCGGAGCCCGCCTGCCGCGCCCGTACCAACGCCAACTCTATCGCCTGCTCGCCCCCGCCATCGAGGGACCGCTCGGCCTGCGCGGCCTGGAAACCATCTACCGGCGCGCGGTCGACCTGCACGCGGCGCACCCGCAGGGGCGCGACTGCCGGACCTGGTTTGAATCCGTGCTCACCGCCATGGACGCTGCCGGCGACATTGAAGAGCCAGCGGATTTTGACTTTCCCCGCTCCGGTCCTCTGGTGGTGGTCGCCAACCACCCGTTCGGCATCCTGGATCCGGTCATCCTCGCGCACTACGCCGCATGCCGCCGGCCCGACGTCAAGGTGATGACCAATGCCCTGCTCGGCGCCTTTGAGCAGTTGCGCCCCCACATCATCCCGGTCAACCCCTTCGGCGGCGCCGAGGCCGCCAAGGAAAACCTCGCCGGCATGAAGGAGGCCCTGCGCCACCTGCGCGGGGGCGGCACCCTCGTCATCTTCCCCGCCGGCGAGGTCTCGCGCTACCGTCCCGGCCGCGGCATCGAGGACCCTTCCTGGAGCAGCCATGTTGGCTCGCTCGTGCGCCGCACCCAGGCCACCGTGCTGCCGGTGTTTTTTCCGGGGCGCAACAGCGCGCTCTTCCATGCCGCCGGCCTGCTCCACCCGCGCCTGCGCACCGGCCTGCTGCTGCGCGAGTTCTGCAACCGGCGCGGCAGCCGCACGCCGATGCGCGTCGGCGCGCCGATCCCCTACGCCAAACTCAAGAAGTTCGAGGACGACGAGTCGCTCACCAAGTACCTGCGCATCCACACCTTCGTGCTGGCCGGTCGCCGCACGGGCGGTGAAGAGGAGGCAGAGGCCCCGCTCGCAGCCCGCGCAGACTCCGGCACCCGCACCGGCTGCAGCCGCATCCAGGCCGAGGTCGCCGCCCTGCGCGAACACGGTGCGCGCCTGGTCCATCAGGGTGGCTTCGGGGTCTATGCCGCGCACAGCCACGAGATTCCAGCGACCCTGCAGGAGATCGGCAGGCTGCGCGAACAGACCTTCCGCGCCGTCGGCGAGGGCACCGGCCAGGAGATCGATCTCGACCGCTTCGACCGCTACTACGAGCATCTCTTCCTCTGGGATGAGGCCGAGGGCCGTGTCGCCGGCGCCTACCGACTCGGGCGGGCCGATCTCATCCTGCGCGAGTACGGGCCAGCCGGTCTCTACACCAGCACCCTGTTCAAGTTCGAAAAACCCTTCCTCGCCAGCCTCGGCAGCGCCGTCGAAATGGGCCGCAGCTTCATCATCAAGGACTACCAGCGCAACCTCAGTTCCCTGCCCCTGCTCTGGCGCGGCATCGCCCAGTGGATGGTCCGCAACGAGGGTTACACCAAGCTCTTCGGCCCGGTCAGCATCAGCAGGGACTACGACAGCCTGAGCCGCAAGATGATGGTCGAGTTCCTCCAGGAAAACTGCCTGCACGAGGACCTCGCCAGCTACGTCAAGCCGCGCAACCCCTTCCGCTACCTGCGCGGCCGGCGCCTGATGCGCGAGTTCATCAGCGCCAACCTGCGCGACGTCGACGACTGTTCGGCTCTGATCTCCAGCGTCGAGACCGATGGCAAGGGCATCCCGATCCTGCTCAAGCACTACCTGCGCCTCAACGGCACCCTGCTCAGCTTCAACGTCGACAAGGACTTTTCCTCGGTCATCGACGGCCTCATCCTGGTCGACCTCACGGACACCGAACCGCGCCTGCTGGGCAAATACATGGGCGAGCAAGCCTGCCGCGCCTGGCTTGCCCGACATCGTCCCGAGGCGGAGAACACCATCCGGGCTTGAGGGGCACCCGCAAGCCGCAGTGGACAAGCAGGAGAAATGCAGGCTAGGTCGGGGGCTCCGCGCATGACCCGCTTCCGCCCCTGCATCGACCTCCACGAAGGCAAGGTCAAACAAATCGTCGGTTCCACCCTCCGCGACGACGGCCCGGGCCCGCAAGTCAACTTCGTCAGCGACCGCGATCCGGCCTGGTTTGCGGAACTGTACCGACGGGATGGCTTGACCGGCGGCCACGTCATCCTGCTCGGCCCCGGCAACGAGGCGGCCGCCAGGACCGCTCTCGCCGCCTGGCCGGGCGGGCTGCAGGTCGGCGGCGGCATCCGCCCCGACAATGCCGCCACATACCTGGACGCCGGCGCCAGCCATGTCATCGTCACCAGCCACCTTTTTGAGAGCGACGGCCGCTTCTCCGAGTCGCGCCTCGACGCGCTTGTGCGTGCCGCCGGTCGCGAGCGGCTCGTCATCGACCTCAGCTGCAAGGCCACCGCCAGCGGCTGGACGGTGGCGATGAACCGCTGGCAAACCCTCACCGACCTCGACGTCACGCCCGCCACACTCCGCCATCTCGCTGGTTCCTGCGCCGAGTTCCTCATCCACGCCGTCGATGTCGAGGGCAAGTGCGAGGGCATGGACGAGGCGCTGGTGCGCTACCTCGCCGAACACAGCCCGGTGCCAGCCACCTACGCCGGCGGCATCCGCCACCTCGACGACCTGTGCCGGCTCGATGAACTCAGCGCGGGTCGCCTCGACGGCACCATCGGCAGCGCCCTCGACCTCTTCGGCGGCAGCGGCGCACGCTACGAGGACTGTGTCGCCTTCAACCGCCGCCCCAGGCCCTGACCCCTTCCCCGCCATGAAAATCCTCCGCCATCTCGATTCCTCCGGCAAGACCGCCTATGCCGCCCTGCAGCCCGACGGCCGCGCTTTGGCCATTGAAGGCTGCATCTTCAGCGAGCACCACGTCACCGACCGCGAGGCCGACGTCGTCAAGCCGCTCGCCCCGATCAAGCCGCGCGCCATCCTCTGCATCGGCCTGAACTACAAGTTCCACGCCGAGGAGAGCGGTGCCGCCATCCCGCAGAACCCGGTGCTGTTCATGAAGCTGCCCGGCACGGTGCAGAACCCCGGCGATCCCATCCTGCTGCCCACCCACCTGAAGAGCGAGACCGTCGACTACGAGTGCGAGCTGGCCGTGGTCATCGGCAAGACCGCCAAGAACGTCCGCAGGGAAGAAGCGCTGGAATACGTGCTCGGCTACACCTGCGCCAACGACATCAGCGCCCGCGACTGGCAGAAGAACGGCGGCGGCGGCCAGTGGTGCCGGGGCAAAACCTTCGACACCTTCTGCCCGCTCGGTCCGGTGCTTGTCACCCGCGACGAGATTCCGAATCCGAACGCGCTCGCCATCAGGACCGTGCTCAACGGCGAGACCGTCCAGGACTGGAACACGAACGACATGATCTTCGACGTGCCCACCCTGATCGCCTTCCTCAGTGGCAGCACCACCCTGGAGGCCGGCACGGTCATCCTCACCGGCACCCCGCACGGTGTCGGCATGGCGCGCAAGCCGCCGCTGTGGCTGAAGGACGGCGACACTGTCACCGTCGAGATCGAGGGCATCGGCGCCCTCACCAACCCCGTGCGCAACGAATAGACCATGGCCGCCTACGACCATCTCACCGCCCTCGCCCGCGAGATCGCCCTGCTCACCTCGACCGAGGCGCTGCTTTCCTGGGATCAGGAAACCTACATGCCGGCCGGCGCGCTCGACCATCGCGCACGCCAGCTCGCCTACCTCAACGGCAAGGCCCACGCCCTCGCCACCTCGACCGCCTTCCGTCGCCTGCTCGACAAGGCCGAGTCCGAGGGCGACCCGCGGCACGTCGGCAACCTGCGCGAGCTGCGCCGCCAGTACGAACGGGCGGTGCGTCTGCCGCAGCGACTGGTCCAGGAGGAGAGCACCGTCTGCGCCCACGCCAAGGCGGCCTGGATCGAGGCGCGCCGCCAGTCCGACTTCAGTGGCTTCGCCCCGCACCTGCAGGCCCTGGTCGACCTGGCCCGGCGCAAGGCCGAGCTCTGGGGTTACGCTGACGAACCCTACGACGCTCTGCTGGAAACCTATGAGCGCGGCGCCCGCACCCGCGAGATTGCGGCCCTGTTCGAGCGCCTGCGCCCCGAACTGACCGGCATTGCCCGCGAGGCGGTGGCACGCAGCGCCCGCCGCAAGACCGACCTGCTGCGCGGTCGCTACCCGGTGGCGAAGCAGCAGCAGCTCAATGCCGAAATCGCCGCCAGCATCGGCTTCGACCTGAACTGCGGCCGCATCGACACCACGGCCCACCCCTTCTGCACCACGCTCGGCCCGCGCGACGTGCGCCTGACCACCCGCTACGACGAAAGCGACTTCACCTCCTCGCTCTTCGGCGTGCTGCACGAGGCCGGTCACGGCCTCTATGAGCAGGGCCTGCCGGTCGACGACTTCGGCCTGCCGTCCGGCACCTCCTGCTCGCTCGGCATCCACGAGTCGCAGAGCCGGCTCTGGGAAAACCACGTCGGCCGCTCGCGCCCCTTCTGGGAGAAGTGGCTGCCGCGCGCCAAGGAGCTGTTCCCGCACCTGAAAAAGGTCCGGCTCGACGACTTCCTCCGCCACCTGCACCGCGCCCGCTACTCCTTCATCCGCGTCGAGGCCGATGAGGCCACCTACGACCTGCACATCCTGCTGCGTTTCGCCCTGGAGCGACGCCTGATCCAAGGTGAACTGCCGGTGGCGCAGGTGCCCGAGGCCTGGAACGAGGCCTTCCGCGAGCTCTTTGGCCTGACCCCGCCCGATGCCGCTCGCGGCTGCCTGCAGGACATCCACTGGAGCATGGGCGGGCTCGGCTACTTCGCCACCTACACCCTGGGCAACCTCAATGCCGCCCAACTCTTCGCCGCCGCCCGCAAGCAGCGCCGGATTGCCACCGGTCTGGAGCGCGCCGATTACGCCCCCCTGCTTGCCTGGCTGCGCGACAAGGTGCACACCCGCGGCGGCGCCGCCCTGCCCGGCGAGATCATGGAACAGGCCACCGGCAAGCCCACCGAGGCGAAGTGGCATTTGAAGCATCTGCGCGCCCGCTTTTTGTCGGAAGCAAAAAATTCCTGAAACTGCCGCACGAGCTCCGCGTTAAAGCCGCATCGCACAGGGCTGGCCCCCGCCAAAACCCGGCGCTTTCAAACCAACACACCAGATACCATGAAACTCATCGCATCCCTCCTCACCCTCGCCGTCTTCGCCGGCTTCACCGTCGACGCCTCCGCCCAGGAGAAGAAGAAGGCCGACCCGGCCAAGGTCTTTGCCAAGAAGGACGCCAACGGCGACGGCAAGCTGAGCAAGGAAGAATTCGCCAAGGGCGCCAAGGACGCCGCCATGGCCGAAAAGGCCTTCGGCGCCAAGGACAAGGACAAGGACGGCAGCCTCAGCAAGGAAGAGTTCGCCGCCGCCCCCGCCAAGAAAAAGAAGAAGGGCGCCTGATCCTCCATCGGATTGAGATTCCCAGCACCGCACCCGCCCCGCGCGAGTGCGGTGTTTTTTTGTCGCTTCGGCTGACGCCCCTGTGCCAGACGAGGCCGACCGTTGTGAGAAAGACGGCTGACCCACGTTGAAAGCCGGTCGCCCCAAGCTGCGAATTACTTCTTCCATGCGTCCGTCGCCCGCCCTGCTCTGCGCTGCCCTGCTCGCCCCGCTGCCCCTGCCGGCGGCGGTTGACTACCTGACCCAGGTGAAGCCGCTGCTGCAGACCCATTGCGTGAAATGCCATGGTGCCAGCACCCAGAAGGCCGGCCTGCGTCTCGACACCGCGACCGCAGCCCGCAAGGGCGGCGGCCGTGGCAGCGCCCTCGCCCCCGGTCGGCCCGACACCAGCCTGCTGCTGCAGGTGGTGACCGGCAGCCACGACGAAATCCCGCAGATGCCCTACAAGCGCGGACCGCTCGACTCCGCCCAGATCGACCTGCTGCGCCAGTGGGTGCAAGAGGGGGCGGTTGCCCCGGCCGATGAGACGCCCAGCGACGACCGCCACTGGGCCTACCTCGCCCCCGTGCGCGCGCCGGTGCCGAAGATCGACGGCGCCGCGCATCCGATCGATGCCTTCATTCAGGACCGCCTGGCCAGGGCCGGCCTCCAGCCTTCGCCGCCGGCCGCTCCGGAAACCCGCCTGCGCCGTCTCGCCCTCGACCTCACCGGCCTGCCGCCGTCCCCGGCGGAGATCGACCGCTTTCTGGCCGGCGGCGATGAACAGGCCGAGATCGAGCGCCTGCTCGCCAGTGCCGCCTACGGCGAGCGCTGGGGCCGCTGGTGGCTCGACCAGGCCCGCTACGCCGACAGCAACGGCTACAGCATCGACGCCCCGCGCAGCATCTGGCCCTACCGCGACTGGGTGATCCGGGCCCTCAACGCCGACCAGCCCTTTGATCAGTTCACCCTCGAGCAGATCGCCGGCGATCTGCTGCCCGGCGCCACGAACGAGCAACTCATCGCCACCGGCTTCCATCGCAACACCCAGATCAATCAGGAGGGTGGCATCGACAAGGAGCAGTTCCGCATCGAGAGTGTCTTTGACCGGGTGGCCACCACCGGCACCGTCTGGCTCGGCCTGACCATTGCCTGCGCCCAGTGCCACGACCACAAGTTCGACGCCCTCAGCCAGCGCGAGTACTACCAGCTGTTCGCCTTCTTCAACAACCAGGACGAACCGACGCTGTCCGTGCCTGATCCCAGCCAGGACTCGGTCCGGCTGAATTCCCAGCTTCGCGAAGTCCAGAGCCAGCTCGACACCCATGTCGGCGCCCGCCTCGATGCACTTGCCAAATGGGAGACCGGGCTCAATCCGACGGCGCGCAAGGCCCTGCCGAAGGCCACTGCGCGGATCCTCGCCAAACCTGCAGCCCAGCGCAGCGCCGCCGACCGACGCGCGCTGTTCAAGGCCATGACCGGGACCGGCGACCCTGTGTTCAACCCGCTCTACGACCGCCAGCTCCAGCTGGAGGAATCGCTCAGCAAGGGCGTCACCACCCTCGTGCTCAAGGAGCGCGCCGAAGCGCGCAGGACCACGGTTTTCACCAAGGGCGATTTCACCCGGCCGGCCGGGGAGGTGACCCCGGCAACCCCCGCCGTGCTGCCGCCGCTCGAGGTGGAAAAACCGAACCGACTCGACCTCGCCCGCTGGCTCGTGCACCGCGACAACCCGCTCACCGCCCGCGTCATCGTCAACCGTGTCTGGCAGCAGTACTTCGGTCGCGGCCTGGTCGAAACCGAAAACGATTTCGGCACCATGGGCACCCTGCCCAGTCATCCGGAACTGCTCGACTGGCTCGCCGTCGAGTTCATGGCGAAGGGCTGGAGCCTCAAGCACCTGCACCGCCTCATCGTCAGCAGCGCCGCCTACCGGCAGACCAGCACGGTGTCGCCCGCCGCGCGTGCCGCCGCAGCCGCAGTGGATCCCGACAACCGCCTGCTCTGGCGCCAGAACCGCCTGCGCCTCGACGCCGAGATCGTCCGCGATGTCGGCCTCGCCGCCAGCGGCCTGCTTGCGCCCAAGCTTGGCGGTCCACCGGTCTATCCGCCCATCCCCGAGGGCGTCATGTCGCTCGGCCAGGTCAAGCGCGCCTGGCCAGTCAGCCAGGGAGCCGACCGCTACCGCCGCGGCCTCTACACCTTCGTCTTTCGCGCCACCCCGCCGCCCGGCCTGAGCGTGTTTGACGCGCCCGACGGCTTCAGCACCTGCACCCGCCGCCTGCGCAGCAACACGCCCCTGCAGGCCCTGACCCTGCTCAACGATGCGGCCTTTGTCGAGTTTGCCAAGGCCCTGGAACAGATCCTCCGCACCGACGGGCTCGACACCGCCTTCCGCCGCTGCACGGGGCGCCTGCCCTCCGCCGAGGAAAAGGCGACGCTGGCGCCCCTGACCCCGTTCGAGGCGGCGCGTGTACTGCTCAACCTCGACGAGACAATCACCCGGGAGTGAGCGGCGGGATCGCCCCTCATAGGTCGCATCAGTCCCATAGGGCCTTTGCTCCCAAGTCCCTCACGCCAGCAGCTGGTCGACGACCTTCGCGCCCTGGTTGTCGGTCAGCGAGGCAGCCAGGCCGTTGCGCTTGTAGGTCAGACGGCTGTGATCCAGGCCGAAGGTCTTCAGCAGGGTCGCATGCCAGTCGAAGTGACGCACCTCGTCAATGACGGCCTTGTGGCTCCACTCGTCGGTCTCGCCGTGGACATAGCCGCGCTTGAAGCCGCCGCCGGCCACCCACATGCTGAAGCCATAGGTGTTGTGGTCGCGCCCCCATTTCTCCTGGCCGGCGTCGTTCTGCAGCACCGGCAGACGGCCCATTTCGCCGCCCCAATGGACAACGGTGCTGTCGAGCAGGCCGCGCTGCTTGAGGTCGAGCAGCAGAGCCGCGCTCGGCTGATCGGTCGCCGCGCAGTTCTTCGGCAGGCTGCTGAGCAGCGAACTGTGCTGGTCCCAGGACTGGCCGGCGTTGAGCACCTGGACGTAGCGCACGCCGCGCTCAACGAGGCGACGCGCAATGATGCAGCGGGTCGCGTAGTCGCGGGTGATCGGGTTGTCGACACCGTAGAGTTTCTTGATCGACTCCGGTTCGTTGGAGATGTCGAGCGCCTCCTTGGCCGCGCCCTGCATCTTGGCGGCGAGTTCGTAGCTGGATATGCGCGCCTGCAGGTCGAGCTCACCCTCGTGTTCGGCGAGGTGCGCCTCGTTGAAGGCCTGCAGTAGCTCGAGCTGGCGCAACTGCGCCCTGCCGGCCAGCGAGGGCGGCGGATCAAGATTGAGGATGCGCGGCTCGGTGGCGCGCACCAGCGTGCCTTGGAACAGGGCCGGCAGCCAGCCGTTCGTGTAGTGCTCGCCCTGGAAGGTCGGCAGGCCGCCCGGGTGCGACAGCACCATGTAGGCGGGCAGTTCATCGGTCTCGCTGCCAAGGCCGTAGGTCAGCCAGGAACCGAGGGCCGGCCGGCCGGCGGTGATGCGACCCGCATTCATCGCGTACAGGCCCTGGGCATGGTTGTTGACGCCCGAGCTCATCGAACGGATCAGGGTGATCTCGTCGACCACCTTGGCGAGATTGGGCAGCAACTCGCTCAGTTCCATGCCGCACTCGCCGTGCTTCTGGAATTTCCAGGGCGAACCAAACACCTTCGACGAGGCCTGGGCGAGGTTGTCGTACTTGATCTCGCCCGGGAACTTCTGACCGTGGTACTTGGTCAGCATCGGCTTCGGATCGAACAGGTCCATCTGCGAGGGACCGCCCATCATGAAAAGCGAGATCATCGCCTTGGCCTTGCCGTCGAAGTGCGGCTTCTTCGGCGCCAGATCGTAGCGTTCCCCGCCCTGGGTGAGCGGCTTGACCGGCGCGGCCAGCAGGCCATCGCGCTGGAGCAGCGTGGCCAGGGCCAAACCACCGAGGCCAAAGCCGTTGGCGTGCAGGAAATGTCGACGGGAACAGAGCGGGGCGCGAGACATGGGGTAACTCAACCTACGCCGCCCACCGGCCGGTTCTCGCAGGCTCAGCGCGGGTCGTTGACCCGCCCCAGGAAGAGGCAGACGCCCGTCGGGGCATGCTGCAGGGCAAACAGGAAGGGACGATCCGCCCGCACCTCCACCGGTTTCTCCGGCTCGATCTGGATGGCGGTCGCCCGCATCATCGCCACGGCTGTGGCAGCCGCCGCCTCGGCGCCGCGCTCGTCGACGGCCAGGAAGGTTTTGTGGAAGACCTTGGAAATGTAGAGGTAGTCATCCGGCCGACGCGGCGCCATGGCCTCGAAGTTGGCACTGCCCGGCGGCAGATCAAAGGCCTGCTTCATGCCCAGCGCCTGCAACACCCCGGCCAGATCGAGGGTCGGCGGCTCCAGCTTGAACTTCGGCAGATGCAGCGCCACGTCACGTCGCTCCATCCGCGCACAGGCAGCCAGGGTCTCCGGCGTCAGCGCCAACTCCACCGCCGCCAGGCCGTCGCGCTTCTGGGGCACGATCAGCAGCAGGTGCACATCGCCCCCGACAAAGGGCACTGACACCGCGTCGAAACCCTTGCCGGCCAGGTGGCCGAGCCGGTCCCGGCGCTGCATCATCGGCACGTCGACCGTCTTGCCGCCGGGCAGGTGGAAGGGCTGGTCCTGGGTGGCCGACTCGGCAAACTCCTCCGCCCAGGCGGCCTTGAAGTGCAGGGCATTGACCAGCACCAACCGGGTGTCCTCGGTGAGGCCGTTGGCAGGGATCAGGTCGCGGATGCGCTCGCGCGTCTGTTGCTCGACCCAGGCATTGATCCGTCGCACCGCTTTCGGGGCCTCGCGAATGAAATCCAGCGTCTCCAGCGGCGCCCCGAAGTCGCGCTTCACCTGCTTCAGGAAGTCCGACCGGAAGTCATAGTCCTCCTGGCCGTAGAGCCGGTTGGCGACCGACCACTGCAGCGGCTCGGTGGGGCCGCCATGATCCTTGCTCTGCTTCACAAGCGTTTCCGACGCCTGTCGGGTGGATTCCAAGGCCTCCGCCAGCCTGGCCAGGGCCGGGCCGATGTCGGCATCACCATAGTGCAGGACCCTGGCCATTTCCTCGCGCGTTGCCCCCGCGGCCCCGAGATAGGTCATCGCCAGGGCACTCTGGATCGAGTAGGGCGACACACACCCGTTGCCCGGCAGCGCCCGCAACTGTCGTTGCAGATCCAGCCCCAGCGCATTCACTGCCCGCACGGCCGGACCCGGGTCGGCGGCCTGGAGGGTGACGATGGCAGCCAGGATCAGGGCGGTGCAGAAGGCTTTCATGGCCCTAGGATGCGCGGCATTGGGCGGGATGCCAAGTGGAAGAGGCGAGCGAACCGGCAAGGGTTTCGTCAGGGCGCCTTGAGGAGAAGAACCCTAGACTGGCCGGAACTTGAAACTTCAGACCTTGAACTTGGCACCTTGCCTCATTCCACGTACAAAAACCGGTTCGAGGAGCAGAGGATCTGGCAGAGGCTGGCGAGGGCTTCGCGGGGCGGGTTGGGGGCGGGTGCGCCCTTGGCGGGCGGGGTGGCGCGGTGGTACTCGATGAGCTGTCGGGTCTGCTCGTCCAGATATGCTTGACTCTGGGAGAGGTCCTCAGCGGTGGGCGGCTTGCCAAAGAGCAGGCTCCAGGCGCGTTCCAACTGGGCCTTCAGGTCGCCTGGGCGCTCTTTTTCGAGTCGCTCAGCGAGGCGTTTGGCGCTGTCGAGGATGAAGGTGTCGTTCATCAGCAGCAGCGACTGCGGCGCCACGGTCGTCTGCGCGCGCATCTCGCAGTTCGGCACCATGCTGGGGGCGTCGAAGGTGTCCAGAACGGTCACCGGCCGGGTGCGGCGCACCTGGACGTAGATGGAGCGACGGAAGTCGGCGGCGCCGCCGGGCTCGACCTTGTGGGTGGTGATGGTACCCTTGTCGATGCCGACCACGACGCGGCCCTGCGGGTCGATGCCGACGCCGCTGGAGGGCCCGAAACGGTCGCTGACCAGCGCGCCGCAGGCGGCGAGCAGGGAGTCGCGCAGGGTCTCGGCATCAAGCCGGCGCAGCTTGAAGCGGCCGTAGAGCCGGTTCTCCGGATCCTGGCTCAGGGAGGCCTCGTGGACCGAGGACTGGCGGTAGGCCGAACTGAGCACGATGAGACGGTGCAGCGGCTTCAGCTTCCAGCCGCCCTTCACGAAGGCATCGGCCAGCCAGTCGAGCAGTTCCGGATGGCTGGGCCGCTCGCCCTGGCGACCGAAGTCGCCGGGGGTGTTGACCAGGCCGCGGCCCATGTGATGGAGCCAGAAGCGGTTGACCAGGACGCGCGCGGTCAGCGGGTGTTTGCCGCTGGTCAGCCACTGCGCATAGGCGAGGCGGCGCCCCGTGGAACCGCTGCTCACCGGCACCGGCTTGAAGGGCTCGATCGACGGACCGGCGAGGATGCCGATCTCGCCCGGCTGGACCTCCTGCTTCGGCTGCTCGTGGTCGCCGCGGTTGAACAGCTTCGACTTCGGCACCTGTCCCTTCACCTCCATGAGCGCCATGAGGAAACCCTCGGTCGGCTTGGTGGCGCGCAGCTTGGCGGCCTCGGCCATCTTGGCGTCGACCAGGTCCTGCTTTTTCTGGTCGTAGAGGTTGAGCGAGTAGGTCGCGAGGGCCGAGGGATACTTCTTGATGAGGGCCTTCTGCTCCGGCGTGCGGTCCTTCTCGGCGGTGGCGCGGGCGGTGCGGTAGGGCGCGCGTTCGGCCTCGGGCAGCTTGAGGATTTCGACCTCGAAGATCTCGTCGAGGAACTTCTTGCTCATGGCCCGGGCCTCGGCCTCGATCTCCTTGGCCTTCGCCTCGATCTCGGCGGCGCGGGCGCGTTCCTCGGGGGAATACATCGAGTAATGACGCTGGGCCGGCGTGCGCCAGGCCTCCCAGTGGTAGGCCGGATCGAAGACCGCGCGCAGGCGGTAGTAGTCCTGCTGGGTGACCGGGTCGTAGCGGTGGTCATGGCACTGCGCGCAGGCGACCGTCAGTCCCATGAGCGAGGAGGTCATGACCTTGATCTGCTCGGCGATGACCTGGTTGCGGGCAAGTTTGGCGTCATCGACCGTGTCGCCCGTGCCATCCGGCGCCAGGCGCAGGAAGGCCGTGGCGATGAGCTGGTCGGTGCGCCGCGGGTCGAGCACCGCCTGCTGGTAATCGCCATGGGTGGCCCCGGCAAGTTCGTCGCCGGCGAGCTGTTCCTGGATGAATTCGTCCCAGGGCTTGTCCTCATTGAGGGCGCGGATGACGTAGTCGCGGTAGCGCCAGGCGTGCGGCCGCACCGAATCGGCCTCGGCATAGCCGTTGGAGTCGGCATAGCCGGCGACGTCAAGCCAGTGGCGCGCCCAGCGTTCACCGTAGGCCGGCGAGGCAAGCAGGCGCTCCACGAGGTTTTCATAGGCGAGCGGTGAGCGGTCGGCGACGAAGGCCTCGGTTTCCTCCGGGGTCGGCAGCAAGCCGGTCAAGTCGAGCGACAGCCGGCGGATCAGGGCGCGGCGATCGGCCTCCGGGGCGAAGCCCAGGCCCGACTCGCCCAGCTTGGCCAGCAGGAAGGCATCGACCGGGGTGCGCACCTGCGCGGGGTCGGCCTTCGGCACTGCAGGACGCTGCACCGGCTGGAAGGCCCACCAGGCGCGGTCCTCCTCGGAAATGACCGCACCCGGCGCCAGCGCCAGCGGTTCGGGTCGCAGGGTCTTGGCGCCCTCGCGGATCCAGCGTTCAATGATGGCCAGTTCCGCCTCGGGCATGGGGCTGCCCTTCTTGGGCATCTCGCCACTGCGGATGATGTGGACGAGCGCGCTCTGCTCGGGCTTGCCCGGGACCAGCAGGCGCTCGCCGCTGTCGAGGGTCAGGTCCATGAAGCGGCGCAGGCGCAGGTCGACACCGCCGTCCGGCTTTTCCTCCTCGCCATGGCAATGGGTGCAATGCGCCTTGAGCACGGGTCGCACGTCCTTTTCGAAGGACAGCGGTGCGGCGCCGGCGGCCAGGGGCAGCAGCGGAAGAAGGAAACGAACGGAACGCAACATGGGCAAATCGTACCTACGCACGGGCAGCCCGACTTTTTTTGCAGCGATGCAGGGATGGCTGGAACCTGCGCCTGCCCGATGCGGTAACGGCAGATCTGAAATCTGTAATCTGAGATTTGCGATGGGCACAGCCCCAAGCCTCAGAGCTTGCGCAGCACCACGTTGCGGATCGCCGCCATGGTGTTGTAGGTGGTCAGCGACAGCGGCGCGTAGGCCTCCATCGGGCCGGCGCGCAGGCTGACTTTGCGGTCCTTGATGTCAATGTCGACCACCTGCTTGTCGTCGACCCAGGCGCTGAGATGGTTCGGGGTGACGCGCAGGCGCACGTTGTACCACTTGTCGTCGTCGTAGCGCTGGTAACTGCCGGTGGCGTTGTTGGCGGCATCGAGGTCGTCGATGCTGCTGATGCCGGTGACACTGCCGCCCCAGCCGCCGAGGATGAGGCTGGCGCAGCGGTCGAGCTTGCCGACCGGGAAGGTCAGGCCGCAAAAGAAATCGACGCCCTGCAGCCGCTTGGCCTGCAGGCTGATCTCATAGTTCGTCAGCGGCAGCTCGGCCGCCTTTCTGTATACGACGCCACTGAGGCTGTCGCCCTGGGCGATGACCAGCTGGCCGCCTTCCAGCGTCACCTCGCCACTGCCGCCGATGTCGACCGTCTCCCAGTCCTTGAGCGACTTGCCATCGAAGAGCACCCACTGCGACGGCGCCTCGGCGGCAGGTGCGGCCTTGGCCGGGGTCTCCTGGGCATTGGCGGCGGCGGTCAGGGCGGCGGACAGAACAAGCGTCAGCAGGGGCAATTTCATGGGGTGCGGCTTTTCTACCGCGCTGGAACGTGGTGCGTCAGCAAAAAAACACGGTTTTTTCCGGGCCAAAACCACTGGATGCGCCGCCAGGGCATGCTAGATTGCTCATTCGCATGAACGTCCCCTTCCCCCGCCTCGCTCTCGGTGCCCTGCTGGTCGTGCTCGCCGCCGGCCTGAGCAGCTGTGCGACCCGCAAAACCAGCAAGTCCCAGTACTCGACACGTTTTGATCCGAAGGTTGAGCCCGTGAAGAATCCGTCGGCCGTGAAGGTCAAGATCAGCACGAAGGCCCAGCGCATCTACGTGGTCGAGGGCGACCGCGTCCTGCTCGCCAGCCCCTGCTCGGTTGGCACCGCCAGCTCACCAACCCCGGCCGGTCACCACCGCATCCTCAGCAAAACCGCCCAGCGCCGCCGCGTCAGCCAACCCGGTGCCGGCTACCCGATGACCTACTGGATGTCGTTTTACGCGCCCGCCTACGGCATGCACTGGGGCTGGGTGAAGCCCTACCCCTGCACCCATGGCTGCGTGCGCCTGCCGATCCAGACCGCGCGCAAGATGTTCGACATGGTGAAGGTCGGCACGCCGGTGCATGTCGCCGCGAGCCATGCCGAGGACGCCAACCATGGCAGCCACCTGCCGCTGCTCGACGACTCCACCCTGGCTGACCCGCCGAATTCCTACATGCTCAGCCCGCAGGTCTTCGCCGACGCCGCCCAGGGCAAGGTTTACAACTACTGATCCCATGTCCGCCACCCCGTCCCGTCGCGTCAACGTCCGCACGCCGGAGGTCATGGAGCGCGTCCAGGCCGAGGTGGAGACCCACTACCGCAGCCCCCTCGTCGAGGCGGTGCGCGCCCGCGGCAGCGTGCTGTCGCTCGGCAACACGACCGTGCGCCTGGCGCGCGACTTCGGCTTCTGCTACGGCGTCGAACGCGCCATCGACCTCGCCTACGCCGCGCGCCGCGTCTTTGCCGACCGCCGTGTCTTCCTGCTCGGCGAGATCATCCACAACCCCGAGGTGAACCGCCAACTCTCCGAGATGGGCATTGTCAGCATCCCGGTCGGCCAGCACGAGGCGGCGATCGACGGATTCAACAGCGACGATGTGGTGATCGTGCCCGCCTTCGGCGCCGAGACGCGGCTGATGAAGCGCATTGCCGAGCGCGGCTGCATGGTCGTCGACACGACCTGTGGCGACGTCATGAGCGTGTGGAAGCGCGTGCGCAACTACGCCAAGACCGGCTTCACCTCGATCATCCACGGCAAGGCCGAGCACGAGGAAACCCGCGCCACCTCCTCGCGCGCCCTTGGCGACGATGGCAACGGTCACTACCTCGTCGTGCTCACCCTGGCCGATGTCGATTTCGTCTGCGACTACATCCGCCACGGTGGCGACAAGGCGGCCTTTCTTGACCGCTTCAAGGGTGCCAGCGCCCTCTCCGAGGGCTTTGATCCCGACGTGCACCTGCGCCGCATCGGGGTCGCCAACCAGACGACGATGCTGAAGTCCGAGACCGAGGAAATCCAGCGACGCCTGCAGCAGGCGATCGTCGACCGCGACGGGTCGGAGCTCGGCGCCCAGAACTTCCAAGTCTTCGACACCATCTGCGGCGCCACCCAGGAGCGCCAGGACTCACTGTTTCTGCTGCTGCGCCAACCGCTCGACCTGCTGCTCGTGGTCGGCGGCTACAACAGCTCCAACACGACCCACCTCGTCGAGATCGGCGAGCAGCAACTGCCAACCTTCTTCATCCGCACCGCCTCCTGCCTGGCCTCGCTCGAACAGATCGTTCACTTCGACCTGCATCTGAAACAGGAGACGACGAGTTACTCCGCCAAGCTGGGTTCGCCCGAGCCGGTGGTCATCGGCATCACTGCCGGCGCCTCCTGCCCGAACAACCTGATCGAGGACACCCTGCTGCGCATCTTCCAGCTGCGCGGCGTCGGTGCCGACGAGGTTCGTGCCGCGGTCGGTCTGTGAGCCCGACTCAGGCGGGCAGTCCATCGGCTTCGCCGGTCTCAGCCGCCTCGAGCAGCTCGTCGCGGTGCGTGAGGTAGGAAGCCAGCACATCATCGAGTTCCAGGACACTGCCGATCTGGCTGAAGCGCGCGCGCAGGAACTTGCCGCCACGCAGGCTGCGCGTGTAATGCATGAGCCGGTTGCGCATGGCGCGCATCACCTCGAACTCGCCGCGCGTGCTGCGGGCGATGGCCATCTGGCAGTGCCGGCGCATCAGATCAAAACGCTGCTCGGCGGTCGCCGGCGCCGGCTGCGCGCCGGTCGCCAGGTACTGCTTCGCCTCCTGAAACACCCAGGGATTGGCCATGGCGGCGCGACCGATCATGATGCCGGCCACGCCGCTCTGGGCGCGGCGCACCTCGACATCGGCGCCGCTGGCGATGTCGCCATTGCCGATCACCGGAATGCGCACCGCCTCGGCCACCCGGGCGATGACCTCCCAGTCCGCCACGCCGCTGTAACCCTGGGCGCGGGTGCGACCGTGCACCGCGAGGGCGCGCACGCCGCAGTCCTCCAGCCGAAGCGCCACCTCGACCGCGTTGATGTTGGCCGAATCCCAGCCGATGCGCATCTTCGCCGTCACCGGCACCGGCACGGCCTGAACAATGCCGCGCGCGACCGATTCCAGCAGCGGGCAGTTGCGCAGCAGCGACGAGCCGCCGTTTTTGGCCACCACCTTGTTGACCGGGCAGCCGAAGTTGATGTCGATGAAATCCGGCTGCTTCCAGTCGAGAATCTTGCGCGCGGCCTCGCCCATGCGCTGGCCGTCGGCGCCGAACAACTGCACGCCAAGCGGGCGCTGGGTCTCGTCGAACTCGGTGTAGTGGCGGGTGCGGTCGTCGCGCTGCAGAATGCCCTCGGCACTGACAAACTCCGTGACCATGACATCCGCGCCCAGTTCCTTGCAGAGCGTGCGGAAGGTGAGATCCGTCACCCCCGCCATCGGGGCGAGGTAGAGCGGAAAACGGTCGGGCTGAAGCCAGGGCAGCATTCGACAAGTTACCCCCGCATGCCCGCCCCGGCAAGACCGGGTCGCCACTCCGCCTTTGCAAGCGGGGCATTTTCGGCCTAGCGTGACCCTTCCGACCGCATGAATGCCCCCGAACTCGCCCGCCGCGTCATCCGCCTGGAGATCGACCAGCTGGAGCGGTTGCATGGCCGGATCGACGCCAGTTTCACCGAGGCGATCGAGCGCATGCGAAGCTGCCTGGACAGCCGTGGCAAGTTGATCGTCTGCGGCGTCGGCAAGAGTGGCAACATCGGTCGCAAGCTCGCCGCCACCCTCAACAGCACCGGCGCCACGGCGGTCTGTCTCGACGTCGGCGACGCCCTGCACGGCGACCTCGGGGTTCTGGATCCCGGCGACCTCGGCATCGTGCTCAGCCACAGCGGCGAGACGGCCGAACTGCTCAACCTGCTGCCGCACCTCAAGCGCCTCGGCCTGCCGCTCATCGCCCTGACCGGCGATACGCAGTCGACGCTCGCCCGTCACGCTGACGTCGTGCTCGACGTCCATGTCACCCAGGAGGCCTGCCCGCTCAACCTGGCGCCGACCGCCAGCACGACAACGATGCTGGTCCTCTGCGATGCCCTCGCCATGGTCCTGCTCGAGACACGCGGCTTCCGTCCCGAGGACTTCGCGCGCCTGCATCCCGGGGGCTCCCTCGGCCGCGCCCTGCTCACCCGCGTGGCCGACGTCATGCGCCGGGGCGACCAACTCGCCCTCATTCCGCCCAGTGCCAGCATCCAGGATGCCCTGCAGGCCATGACCCGCGCGCGCAGCGGCGCGGCGGTGGTGATCACCCCGGAGGGCGGCCTCGCCGGCGTCTTCACCCATGGCGACTTCGTGCGCGCTTTCCAAAAGCAGCCCGACATCGCCCTGCTCCCCGTGGCCGACTTCATGACCGTGCGTCCGGTCACCCTGCAGGCCGACCGTCTGGCCGCGGAGGTGCTGTCGACCCTGCGCACCAACCGGGTCGATGACATCGTCGTGATCGACACCGAGGGCCGGCCGGTCGGCCTCGTCGACACCCAGGACCTCACCCGCCTCCGCCTCGTCTGAACATGACCGAACCCGTCGAACGCAACCTCGGCGTCCAGCCTCTGGACACCCTCCTGACCGGGCTCGGCCTGGACAACCACGACCTCGTCACCGCCAGCCCGCTGCCACTCACCCACAAGGCCGTGCAGCGCGCGCGCAAGGGGCGCCGGCTCACGGTGCACATGCAGCGCCGCATCGCCGAGGCCCTCGGCCGTGCCGCCACCGCCGCCGGCCAGGCGCCGGAAACCGCTTGGACCGTCCGCGACCTGTTCACGTACTGAGTCTTGCGGCAAAAACCGCTCGCTTGGCACCGAACCTGTTTCCTTGACCCGCCGCACTGCCCGCCGCACTGACCCCGCATGCTGACTCCCGCCGACTCCACCTTCACCCCTGCCTTGGCCGGGTCGGTGGGCGTGCCGGCCTACCGACCGCCGGCGGGTGGTTACGACGAGATGCTGACGGCCGACGGCTTGCTGCGACCGCACTGGCGCCGCTTCGGCAGTTACCTCGCCCAATGCCCGCCAGGTGAACTGCAAACCCGCGCCGTCGCCATGCAGCGCCTGCTGCGTGACCACGGTGTCACCTACAACGTCTATGACGACGCCCTTGGCACCCGTCGCCCCTGGTCGCTCGACCTGCTGCCCTTCCTGGTCGCCGAGGCCGAATGGCGCGAACTGAGCGCCGGCCTCGACCAGCGCGGCCGCCTGCTCAACGCCCTGCTCGCCGATCTCTACGGGCCGCAAAGCGTGATCGCCGCCGGCCTGCTGCCGCCGCGCCTGCTGCATGCCAACCCCGGCTACCTGCGCCCGGCCCTCGGCGTGCTGCCGCCCGGAGGCTGCTGGCTGGCCGGTCTCGCCTGCGATCTGGTCCGCGGCAGCGACGGCCGCTGGCAGGTGCTGGGCGATCGTGCCGAGCGTCCGGCCGGCCATGGCTACGCGCTGGAAAACCGCGTCATTCTGTCGAATGTCTTCTCCGAGGCCTTTCATGCCGCCCGCGTGCGCCGGTTGGCAGGGCATTTCGATCGGCTGCGCGAGCGCCTGCAGGGGCTGGCCCCCAACAACCGCCACGGCCGTCCCGGCATCGTCCTGCTCACGCCCGGGCCGCATCACGAGACCTACTACGAGCACGCCTTCCTGGCCCGCCACCTCGGCTTCCCGCTCGTCGAGGGCGCCGACCTCACCACGCGCGACCGGCACCTGCACCTGAAGACGCTCGAGGGACTGCACCGGATCGACGTGCTGGTGCGCCATGTCGACGACCGTTGGTGCGACCCCCTGGAGTTGCAGGCCGAATCCCTGCTCGGCGTGGCCGGCCTGGCCGAGGCCTGGCGCACCGGCAATGTCGCGCTCGCCAACGGCCTCGGTGCCGGCCTGGTCGACACCCCCGCCCTGCATCCCTTCCTGCCCGCTCTCTGCCGGCACCTGCTTGGCGAGGACCTGCACCTGGCCAGTGTTGACACCCTCTGGTGCGCCCAAGCGGAGGCACTCGAACGGATCTGCGCGCAACCCGGCCGCTGGGTGGTCAAACCCGCCTTCGCCCGCGGCGGCCGTGACCCGGTCTTTCTAGCCGACCTCGATGCGGCGGCCCAGGCCCGCCTGCTGGAACAGCTGCGTTCTGCACCGCACGACTGGGTGGCGCAGGAGGTGCTGGCGCTGTCGACCACGCCGACCTGGACTGGCGACCGCCTGGAACCCAGGCCCCTGGTCTGGCGCACCTTCACCGTGGCCGATGGCGACCGCTACGAAGCGATGCCCGGTGGCCTGGCGCGCGTCAGCCCCGAACCCGGGCGCTGGCTGATCACCCTGCGCAGCGGCGGCATCAGCAAGGACACCTGGGTGATTGCCGACAACGAAGCGGGGTCGCACGATGCCGCGCGACCCGCGGCCAGTGTGCCCCTGCGTCCGGCGCGGCCGCCGAGCGGTGTGCCCAGTCGCGCCGCCGACCACCTCTTTTGGTTCGGCCGCTACGCGGAGCGGCTTGAGCAGACCGCACGTCTGCTGCGCGCCGTGCTGCAGCGCCTCAATGGTGAGGCCGCGGAGACCGAGCAGCGTGAACTTGCCGCCTGCGCCGCGCTCGCCGGCGAACTTGAAGTGTCGGCCGGCGACTTCGAGGCGCAGCTGCCGGGCCTGCTCGGCGATGGGCGTCAAATCGGCAGCCTGCCGGATCTCGTGCAACGTCTGCTCTTCAATGCCTCGGCGGCGCGCGACCGCCTGTCGGACGACACCTGGCGGCTCGTTCACCGCATCGAACGCGATGCCCGCCTGCCTGCCGGTGCCTTCCAGCCGGGTGCCGCCCAGGCGATGCTCGACACCCTCATCCTCGACCTCGCGGCGGTCAGCGGCATGCAGCAGGAGAACATGACCCGCGGCCACGGCTGGCGCTTTTTGGAAATCGGCCGCCGCTTGGAACGCGCCACCAGCCTGGCCCGCCTGGCCCGCACCGCCGCCCGGCTGGCGGCCAGCGACGATGCCGTGCTCGTCCCGTTGCTGGAGGTTTGCGACAGCAGCATGACCTACCGTCGCCTGCATTTTGCCCGCCCGGCCCTGCTGCCGGTGCTCGACCTGCTCCTGCTCAACGAGAGCAACCCGCGCTCGGTGGCCCGCCAGTTCGCCGTCATCGGCCGCCAGTGTGCCCAGTTGCCGGCCGGCCTGCACCGCGACCTGACGGCGCCGGAACGGCGTGAGGCCGACGCCCTGCGCTCCGACCTCGCCGCGCTCAGCCTCGACGCGATCGCCCGTCGCCCCGAGGAGGCGCCGGCGGCGATTGACGCGTTCTGCACGCGCTTCATCGACGGCCTGGAGCGACTGTCCGACCTGCTCACCGAACACTACTTCAGCCATGCCGCCAGTCGCGGCGAGGGCCGCGGCTGAGGCCGGGGGCTCACTGCGGCAGCACCTTCACCGCCACCGCGCGCGCGGCCGGCAGGTAGGTCTTGGCCAGTTCCTGCAGTTCGGCGATGGTGATGCCCTCGAAGTCGCTCAGCAGCGAGCGTGCCCAGTCGAGCCGCTCGGGGTGTTCCTGGCAGTTGCGCACGACGTTCTGCGCCCAGTAGCGGTTGTCGCGGCGCATCTGCTCGAGCTGGCTGAGCAGCGGCTTCTGCGCGCGCTCGAATTCATCCGCGGTGATCGGCCCCTCGGCCAGCTTGGCGGCGATCTCGGTGACCAGCTTGGCGAGCGCTCCGGACTGCTCGGGCTTGCACTCGATCATCGCCGTCATGTAGCCGTAGCCGGTGAAGGTGTCGTTGGCGACATGGTAGCAGGCGGGGCTGTAGGTCTCGCCCAGTTCCTCACGCACCTTCAGGCGCAGGCGGTCGTCGAGGATGGCGGCGAGCAGGCTCAGGCGGCGCGTGCGGCGGATGTCGAGCATGTCGCCGGTCGGCCAGTACAAGGCGGCCACCGCCTTTGGGATCTCGGTGCTGAACGGCAGGTCCTTGGTCTGCGGCGCCGGGAAGTCGATCCGGCGCTCCTTGGCATAGTCCGGCTTCGCCGCCACACGCTCTGGCAGGGCTCCGAGGGTCTTGCGCACGGCTTCGAGCGCGGCCGCCGGCTCAAAATCGCCCACGACCGACACCTCGAGGTAGTCGCGTGTCAGGGCCGGCGTCAGCCAGGCCTTCAACTCCGCGAGGTTGCGCCGGCGCATCTCGTCGATCTCCGGATAGCTGAAGCGGAAATCGCCGCCATGCAGGAAGGACACGACCTTGTCGTTCATGATGCCCTCGGCGGTGTGCTGCAGCTGCACGTAGAGCGGCTCCAGATTCTTCTCGAACTGGCGCTGCGCCTCCTCGCGGTAGCCGGGCGCGGTCAGGTAGGCGGCGAGCAGTTGCAGCTGGGCCTCCAGATCCTGCGGCGTGGTGCGACCCGCGAGCAGGAAGGCTTCGTCGCCGACGCTGAAGTCCATGCCGACCGTGCGGCTGGCGAAGATGCGGCGCAGGTCGTCGGCGCTGTGCGCCTCCAGCCCGCCGGCGATGAAGGTGCTGTTGGCAAAGGCGATCAGGCCGGGCTTGTCGGCCGGGGCGCTGAGCTTGCCGCCGCCGAAGTTGAGGGTGACGCGAACGCTGCCCTTTTCAAACGGGGTCGGCTTGAGGTTGACGCGCACGCCGTTGGCCAGCACCGCGCGGGTGACTTCGAGATCGGCCTCAACCTGCTGCGACACCACCTTGCCGGCCGGCCCGGAGTTGGCATAGGCGAAGGCGGCGGTTTTTTCGGCCACCGGGGCCTCGACCGGCTGGGCCTGGCTCGCGCGGTAGGCGGCGAGGATCTGCGCCTCGGCCTCGCCCTCCAGCTTGAGCTTGCCACCCACGAAGATCTGCCGGTCGGCACTGCTCCAGGTCTCGGCGAAGGCCCGGTGGCACTCGTCCTTGCCGAGCGCCGCCAGCACGGCCTCAATGCGGTCAAGGTCGGCGGTGGGATGGGTGAAAACCTGCTTCGCGGCCATGACCTTGACCAGGCCGCTGGCGAGGTCGCGCGACTTGCGGGTGTCGGCCTGGGCGGCGCGCAGCTGGGCGTTCTTCAGCAGGCTGGCCTTCGCCTCCTCGAACTCGGCATCGGTGAAGCCGTGCTCGACCGCGCGGCGAACCTCGGTCTCAATCAGCGCCAGGGCCGCCTGCCACTGCTCGGGCGCGCACTGGGCCATGGCGCCGATGACCTCGACGAACTCCAGGTACTCGTAGCTGTAGGACTCGGCGCCGAGGATGGGCGCGCCCTCGGCCTTGGCCAGCTTCGAGAAACGCTGGTTGAGCATGGCATCGGCAAGGTCGCGCACCATCTTGTCGCGGCGCGTGGCCGCGCTGTCCGGGCGGTTCTTCGCCGGGCGCAGGATCTCCAGCGAGACATCAACCGCCTTCGCCTCCATCTCCGTGTGCAGCTTGGCAATCAGGCCGCGGCCGCTGCTGATCTTGCCGAGCGAGGGATCGGCGGCATCGCCGCGCGGAGCCTTGGCGTCGGCGAACTGCCGGCGAATCTCGGCCTCGACCGCCGGCACGTCCTTGAAGTCGCCGACCGCGACGATCATGGCGCGCTTGGGCGTGTACCAGGTCTCGTAGAAATCGACGAAGCGCGGCCGCTGCATCGTCTTCAGGGTTTCCTCAATGCCGATCGGCAGGCGCTTGGGCAGCAGCGATTCCGGCAGGGCGAACTTGTAGCCCTCGATCATCGTGCGGTACTCGATCGAGTCGCGGCTGAGCTTCTCGCTGAGGATGATGCCGCGCTCGCGGTCGATCTCCTTGGCTTCCAGATTCATGCCATCGAGGTAGTCGCGGAAGAGCTGCAGTCCCTCCTCGATCAGCTTGGGCTCGACCTTCGGCAGCTCCAGCATGTACACCGTTTCCTTGAAGGACGTGTGGGCGTTGGTGTCGGCGCCGAAGCCCATGCCCAGGCGCTGGAAGTACTCGACCATCTCACCGCCCGGGAAGTGGCGGGAGCCATTGAAGGCCATGTGCTCCAGGAAATGCGCCATGCCCTGCTGGTCATCCGCCTCCATGAGCGAGCCGACATCCATGTAGATGCGCAGGCTGGCGCGGCCGGGCGGCTCGTCGTGGGGCAGAACGACATAGCGCAGGCCGTTGTCGAGGCGGCCAAACACGGCCTTGGGATCCGGCTTGAGATCGCTGCCCTCCTGCGGCCACTGGCCGGCAAGCGGACTGACAAGGAGCAGGCTGAGAAGGAAAAGGGAACGGAGCATGGCGGGTGGGATACGAACGCGGAAGCAGGGGCGGTTCTAGTGTCCATCTGGCGCAGGCCGGCCCGGCCGGCAAGGCTTTCCGGTGGGCGGTCAGCCGTCAGCGACCGACCGCCTTGAGCCTGGCACTGAGGAAGCGGTCCATCTCGCCGACCATGCGCTCCAGCCAGGGCGACTTGCCCCAGGCGCCATGGGTGCAGCCCTCGACCACCGCCAGTTCATGGGGCAGGCCGAGCTCATCGAGTCGCTGGCGCATCGTCACGTAGCGCACGCCGGGATCGTCCTTCTCGCCATCGAGGAACAGCAGCGGCGGGCAGGCGGCGGTGAGTTGGTGCATGGGCGAGGCCTCCCGGTAGATTTCGCGGCGCACGGTCACCGGTCCTCCGAAGAAAACGAGCTGGCTATGAATGGGCTTGGGCGCTTCCATAGCCCGGGCCAGTTGGTCGACCCCGGCGCCCATCAGCACCGCCGCGCCGAGGCGCGCGGACTGCCCCGCCCAAGGGCCGTTGGCTTCCTCCACAACACGATCGGCCGTGGTCGCCACCAGACCGACCAGATGTCCGCCCGCCGAACCGCCGACCGCACCGACGCGCTGTGGGTCGAGACCCAACTCGTCGGCGTGGGCACGCAGCCAGCGCACCGCCGCCTTGACGTCGTGCACCGCCGCCGGATAGGCTGCCTGCCCGGCAAGGCGGTAACTGGCGCAGACCACGACCCAGCCGCGTGCCGCCAAAGCCTTGGCCAGCGGCCGCATCGCCTCCTTGCTGCCACCGGTCCAGCCTCCTCCATGGACCATCAACACCGCCGGCAGCACCCGCGCATCCTCGGGCCGGTAGACATCGGCCTTCACCGTCACCGAACCGCGCGCCACGATCTCCAGGTTTTCCCGAGCGCGCAGCTTGGCCCCCGCTCCCTCGGCTCCCTGCCAGGGGGCGTCGGCCAGCGCAATGAAACGGTCCACTTTGACGCCGGGCGGCGGCGTGAAGGCGCAGGCGAGGAATGGAACCAGAAGCAGGCAGCGAAGCAGGGCGGCGGGAGGAATCATCGGCCAGGGTGAACGTCGCTACGGCCGGCAACCTTCGGGAATCCGTCAGTCTTCCATGCCCAGCGCCGCGCGGATCTGGCGGGCGGAGGCCAGGGCCTCGTCGAGGTCGTCGCCGAGCACGGTGAAGTGGCCCATCTTGCGGCGGGAGCGCGGTTCGGCCTTGCCGTAGAGATGCAGCTTGGCGCGCGGGTGACCGAGCACGGCCAACCAGTCGGGCGCGGCGGCATCGGCAGGCCAGACATCGCCGAGCAGGTTGACCATGACGGCCGGGGTGTGCTGGGTGGGGTCGCCGAGCGGCAGGCCGCAGACGGCGCGCAACTGCTGCTGGAACTGATTGCTGACGCAGGCGTCGATCGTGTGGTGGCCGCTGTTGTGGGGGCGCGGGGCGATCTCGTTGACCAGCACCCGGCCATCAGTTGTGACGAACATTTCCACGGCAAGGGTGCCGACGTAGCCCAGTCCCTCGGCCACGGCCTCCCAGAGGTCGAGCGCCTGGGCGGCGACCGCCGGCTCGACGGCCGCGGGGGCGAGGGTGACGTCGAGGATGTGATGGGCGTGGCGGTTTTCAACGACGCCGTGCACGGCCATGCGGCCGTCGATGCCGCGGGCGCCGACCACGGACACCTCGCAGGCGAAGGGCACCCACTGTTCGACGACGGCGTGGTGGCCCTCAAAGGCCTGCCAGGCCTCGGCAAGATCGGTGCCGGCCTCGACCTTGCGCTGGCCCTTGCCATCGTAGCCAAAGGCGGCGGTTTTGATGACGCAGGGGCGGCCGAGCTCGCGCACGGCGGCCTGCAGGCTGGCAAGGTCCTCGACGATGCGGAATTCGGCGCAGGCGATGCCCTGGCCGCGCAGGAAGAGTTTTTCGCGCTCGCGATGCTGGGTGGTGTGGATGGCGAGCCGGGAGGGACGCAGCGGCCGCTGCGCCTCGACGGCCTGCAGGCAGGCGTCGGGGATGTTTTCGAACTCGGCGGTGACGACGTCGACCGCGGCCAGGAAGCGCTCAAGGGCGGCCCTGTCGTCGTAGGCGGCGTTGAACTCAAGGTCGGCGAACTGGCCGGCCGGGCAGCCCGGGGGTTCATCGGTGAAGACGGCGACACGGTAGCCGCTGCGGCGGGCTTCGAGCGCCAGCATGCGGCCGAGTTGGCCGCCGCCGAGGATGCCGATCGTGGAGGGCGGGAGGAAGGGCGGCATGGGATCAGGCGAGCGGCTTCTCCAGTTCCTGCTGGCTTTCCAGCACCTTCTCGGTCTGGCGCTGGCGGAAGGCCTGCAGTTTGGTGGCGAGATCCGGGTTGCTGTTGGCGAGCATGGCGATGGCGAAGAGGCCGGCATTGAGGGCGCCGGCGTTGCCGATGGCGAAGGTGGCCACCGGGATGCCGCCGGGCATCTGGACGATGGAATACAGGCTGTCGACCCCGCTCAGGGCCCTGCTCTGCACCGGCACGCCGAGCACGGGCACGGTCGTCATGCTGGCGGTCATGCCCGGCAGGTGGGCGGCACCGCCGGCGCCGGCGATGATGCACTTCAGGCCGCGGCCGGCGGCGCTGGTGGCGTAATCGTAGAGCAACTGCGGCGTGCGATGGGCGCTGACCACCTTCTTTTCAAAGGGCACGCCAAAGTCTTCCAGCACGCGCGCCGCATTTTCGAGGGTGGGCCAGTCGGAGCTGGAGCCCATGATGATGCCGACCTGGGGAGGTGTCATGGGCGGAAATAGCGCGGAGAAATGTCGGCTGCAAGCCGCGCTTGCGTTTGCCAAGCGGCCGCGCCGCTTCAAGATGACTGGCCATGACCTTCCGCGAGAAACTCGAAACCCGCATCGCCACCGCCGGCACCCGCCTCTGCGTCGGGCTGGACGTCCGGGCCGACCAGGCCGACGAAGCCACGAAGCGCTGGATCCTCGATTTCATGGCCGAAACCGCCCCCTACGCCGCGGCTTTCAAGCCGAATTCCGCCTACTTTGAGGCGCTCGGCTGGCGCGGCCTGCGCCTGCTTGAGGAGGTGCTGCGCGAGATTCCCTCGGACATCCCCATCGTGCTCGACGTCAAGCGTGGTGACATCGGCGAGACCCAGGGTTACTACGCCAAGGCGGCCTTTGACCAACTCGGTGTCGATGCCGTCACCCTCAACCCCTACATGGGGCGCGACACCCTGGAGCCGTTTTTGCAGTATCGCGACAAGGGCCTCTACCTGCTCGGCGTGACCTCCAACCCCGGGGCGGCCGACATCGAACTGCAGCGGACCGGCGACCGCCAGGTCTATGAAATTGTCGCCGACATGACCGCCGCCAGTCCCCAGGCCGGCCTGGTCGTGGGCCTGACGAATGCCGCCCCGGAAGTGCTGCAGCGCGTTCCCGATGTGCCGCTGCTCATCCCCGGTCTCGGCGCCCAGGGCGGCGACCTGGCGGCGCTGCGCGGCAGCGGCCGCCGGGCGCCCCTGCTCGTCAATGTCTCACGCGGCCTGCTCTACCATGGCCAGAGCGGCCGCGGTTTCGCCGAGGTGGCGCGCGACTGGGCGACCCGGATCGAGGCAGCCCTGGCCTGAGGCAGGAAGCAGTGGACAGGAGCACGCCCCTGAGGCATGGCTAAACGCCCTCACCCCCGTCTGATCATGCCTTCCCCCGCCCTCCGTTTGACGCTGCTCGCCGGCCTGAGCCTGGCCTTGAGTTCCTGCGCGAACTTGATGCAGTTCTCCGCCGCTCCGCGCGGACAGACTCTCTACCTGGAAGCCTTCCCGACGGCCTCGGTGCCGACCTCGGCCTTGTACAATCAGGATCTTGACTCCTACTGGGATGGCGACGGCCTCAGCGGTGCCCCCAGCATCATCATCGATCTGAGCGATCAAAAGGCCTATTTTTACAAGGGCGAAGCCCTGGCCGGGGTGTCGGCTCTGTCGACCGGCGACGAGAAGCACCCCACGGTCACCGGCAAATTCAAGATCATTCAGAAGAACCAGTGGCACAAATCGAACCTCTACGGGGACTTCGTCGACGCCAATGGCAATGTCGTCGTCGCCAACATTGATGTCACCAAGGACAAGGCTCCGCCCGGCACCCGCTTCGAGGGCTCGAAGATGCACTACTTCATGCGCTTCGTCGGTGGCACTGGCATGCACGAGGGTTTTCTGCCCGGCTACCCGGCCTCGCACGGCTGCGTGCGCATGCCCGGCCACATGGCCGCCACCTTCTTCAAGAACGTTGAGATCGGCACCCCGGTGACCGTGCGCCCCTGACCCCGGCATGACTGGCGAAGAACTGCCCCTGGAAACCGGCGTCGAGGAGGTGCAAGACCTGCTGGCCTCGGCAAAGCCACCGCGCTTGATTGACTGTCGCGAGGACGATGAATGGCGCCTCTGCCGTATCGAGGGAGCCGAACTGGTGCCGCTGTCGCAATTTGGCGAACTCGCCCGCCACCGCTTCTCCGACGCGGAGGAGCACCTGATCATCTACTGCCACCACGGCATGCGCAGCCAGCGCGCCGCCCTCTGGCTGCGCCAGCAGGGTTTTGCCCGCGCCCAGTCCATGCGCGGTGGCATCGACCTCTGGTCGGACCGCATCGACCCCACCGTGCCCCGCTACTGACATGCCACCCACCCCGCCCGCCGCCGCCGTTGGTTTCAAGGAATGGGCCCTCGTCTGCGACCTGCTGACGAGCGGCCAGCAGAGCCTGATTTTGCGCAAGGGCGGCATTCATGAGGGCCGCGGCGGTTTTGAATGGAAGCACCGCGGCTTTTTCCTGTTCCCGACCTGGTTCCACACCCAGGCGGAGAAGCTGCGCGGCGACTTTGCGGCGACCGCCTTCCCGCCCGAAGAGGAGCGCACCCGCGTCGACATCGATGGCTACGCCGAGCTTGCCGAGGTCTGGAAGGTCACCGACTGGGCCCGGGTCGAGGCCATTGCGCCCCTGCACGCGTGGAAGGAGGAGGTCGTGCGCGAGCGTTTCGTCTACGACGACGAAAGCTGTCTGCACATCGCCCTCGTCCGTGCCTGGCGTCTGCCCCGGCGCTGGACCTTCCCCTACTCGAAAAGCTACGGCGGCTGCCGTTCCTGGGTCAACCTTCCAGAAGAAGGTCTGACCCTGCTGGAACAGGCCGTGCCGGCCGTCGCTGAAGACACCTGGCAGGCCACGGCGACACGCCTGCGCGAGGTGCTGGGCGAACCGTCAACGCCGGCCTAAAACGCCTGGGCTCAACGCTTGGCCGCACGCTCTTGAAGAGAGCTTGTGAAATTTTTCACAAATTCGAGTTGCCGCCCTGCGTGCCTTCCTGATAATGGCGCAGCCCATGGCAAGCCTCCTCGCCAGCTTTGACTCTGTCCTGCTGATCACTTCGGTGGTCAAAATCATCTTTCTGACCTTTCTGGTCATCATGCCGATGGTCGCCTACTCCGTGTACGCGGAGCGGCGCTTTTCCGCGGTGATCCAGGATCGTGTCGGTCCCAACCGTGTCGGCATCCCGCTCACCCTGTTTGGCCTGAAAAAGGACATCCAGATTCTCGGCATCGGCGGTTTGGTGCAGCCGCTGGCCGACGGCCTGAAGTTCTTCCTCAAGGAGGATTTCACCCCGCGCACGGTCAACACCTTCTACTTCTGGCTGGCCCCCTGCCTGACCATCGTGCCGGCGCTGATGACCTGCGCCGTCCTGCCCTTCGGCAGCGAGCTCGACCTCTCCGTCTTCGGCCTGGCGCAGCCGGTCAAGGCGGTGATCGCCGACCTCAACGTCGGCCCGCTCTTCGTCTTCGCCATCGCCTCGCTCGGCGTGTACGGCATCGTCATCGCCGGCTGGTCCTCGAACTCGAAGTACCCCTTCCTCGGCGGCGTGCGTTCGAGTGCCCAAATGATCTCCTACGAGCTCTCGCTGGGCCTGTCGATCGTGCCCGTGCTGATGATCTTCGGCGAGCTGAACCTGTCCAAGATGTCGGTCTTCCAGGACGCTCACGGCTGGCTGCTGCTGCCGCTCTGGGGCGAGGGCCTGAGCCTGGAGCGCTGGGTGCTGCTGGTGCCGATCGTCATTTCCTTCTGCGTCTTCGTCGTGGCGATGTTCGCCGAGACCAACCGCCTGCCCTTCGACATGGCCGAGTGCGAAACCGAACTCGTCGCCGGCTACCACACGGAGTACAGCTCGATGAAATTCGCGCTGTTCTTCATGGGCGAGTACGCAGCCATGATCATCGGCTCGGGCATGGCCGTGACGATGTTCCTGGGCGGCTGGAGCATTCCGTTCGCGCCGCTCCTCGGGCTCGACTACAAGCCCGGCGACACCCCGCTCTGGCTCGGCCTGCTGCACATCGCCACCTTCTTTGCCAAGATCGTATTCTTCATCCTCTTCTTCATCCTCATCCGCTGGTCGCTGCCGCGTTTCCGCTTCGACCAGCTCATGAAGCTCGGCTGGCTGTTCATGTTCGAGATCGCGCTGGCCAACGTCGTGCTCACCGCCCTGATCCTGATCGCCTTCAACCGCTGAGACAATCCCCATGGCCACCGTCACCGTTCAGCGCCCCAAACTCGCCTGGCACGAAAAACTCTTCCTCTCAACCCTGGTCAAGGGGTTGAAGATCACGCTCGGCCACGCCCTGCGCACCTTCCGCCAGATCGTCGGCGGCAAACCCAAGGTGACGATGGAGTACCCCGAGCAGAAGTGGGACGAAAACCTGCCCGAGCACTACCGCGGCGCGCCCGCCCTGGTGACCGACGAGCACGGCCGCGAGCGCTGTGTCTCCTGCCAGCTCTGTGAGTTCATCTGCCCGCCCAAGGCCATCAAGATCACCCCCGGCGAAATCCCGTCCGACGATCCCTGGGCCAAGGTCGAGAAGCGGCCCAAAGAGTTCGAGATCGACATGATCCGCTGCATCTACTGCGGCATGTGCGAGGAGGTCTGCCCGGAGCAGGCCATCTTCCTGCGCAAGGACTACGCCATCACCGGCGAGTCGCGCGCCGAGATGGTGCACGACAAGAAGCGCTTGTATGAGATCGGCGGCGTGCGCGTCGGCCTGGTCAACAAGTGGAACGAGCTGAAGTGACGCGTCCGCCCCCTCCCGACTTCCGATGCCCTCCCTCCTGTTTTATCTCTTCGCGCTGATCACGCTCGGCTTCGGCCTGCTGGTGGTCACCGCGCGCAACCCGGTGACCAGCGCCCTCAGCCTGGCGATGAGCTTTGTCGGCCTGGCCGCGCTCTTCCTGAGCCTCGACGCCTACTTCATCGGCATCATTCAGATCCTCGTCTACACCGGCGCGGTGATGGTGCTCTTCCTCTTCATCATCATGCTGCTCGACATCAAGGCCGAGCAGGGCAAGACCTTCAACCTCAAGGCGGTCGTCGGCGGCATCGTGCTCGCCGCCATCCTCGCCGTGCAGGTCGCCGCCATCGCCACCGGCTACGGCCCCGGCCGCCAGGCGCTGAGCGAGGCCAGGCTCGACCTGCCGGCGGCCGCGGAATACAACAAGCTGCCGACCATTGCCAACGACCTGCGCGCCGGCACCCTGCCCGATGCCAAACTGGTCGGCCAGAGCCTGTTCCAGCGCTACGGCTTCCACCTGCAGGTGATCGGCCTGCTGCTGCTGGTCGGCACGGTCGGCGTGGTCGTGCTCAGCAAACGCGAAAAGGAGACGAACTGACGTGATCACCCTCAACCATTACCTGATTGTCAGCGGCCTGCTTTTCTCGCTCGGGCTGGCGGGCGTCATCGCCCGGCGCAACATCCTCATCATCTACATGTGCCTGGAGATGATGCTCAGCGCCGCCAACCTGACCCTGGTGGCCTTCAGCCGCTTCCGCGTCACCGATGGCCTGCCCGACTTCGCGGCCCAGTCGCTCGTCTTCTTCACCATCACCGTCGCCGCCGCCGAGGTCGCCGTCGGCCTCGCCATCATCGTGGCGCTCTACCGCGCGAAGCAGAGCGTCGAAACCGAGTCCGTCACCCAGCTGCAGGGCTGAACCACGATCCCGTCCCATGCCCGCCCAGGAAACCTCCCTCGCCGCCTTCCCGACGCTGCTGCTGTTGCTGCCGTTCTTCTCGGCGCTCGTCCTGCTTCTCGGCCACCGCCTGCTCAAGGGCGCCGGCGTCTACCTCTCGCTGTTCTCCGCCGCCGCCTGCTTCGTGGTCAGCCTGCTCATGCTCGGCTCGACCAATCCCGCCGAGGCGGTGCCGCTGCTGCCCTTCCTCGAGGTCGGCAAGTTCCGCTTCGCCATCGACGCCCTGCTCGACCAGCAGTGCCGCGGCATGCTCTTCATCGTCACCTCGATCGGCCTGCTCGTGCACATCTTCTCGCTCGGCTACATGAAGGACGATCCGGGCCGGGTGCGCTTCTTCGGTTCGCTCTCCCTCTTCATGTTCTCGATGACCGGCATCGTCCTTGCCGGCAACCTGGTCATGATGTTCATCTTCTGGGAGCTGGTCGGTGTCAGTTCCTACCTGCTCATCGGCCACTGGTTTGAGAAGCCTTCGGCCGCCGAGGCCTCGAAGAAGGCCTTCCTGACCAACCGCATCGGCGACTTCGGCTTCATGATCGGCATCCTCATGCTGTTCGCGGCCAACCACGGCAACGTCGGCTTCGCCGGCGAGGACGGCCTGCGCGCGGCACTCGCCGGCGGTACCCTTCAACACATCGCCCAGACCCAGGGCACCTACATGACGATCGCCGTGCTCTGCCTGTTTATGGGCGCGGTCGGCAAGTCGGCCCAGTTCCCCCTGCACGTCTGGCTGCCTGACGCCATGGAGGGCCCGACCCCGGTGTCCGCCCTCATCCACGCCGCGACCATGGTCGCCGCCGGCGTGTACATGCTGGTCCGCGTCGCCTTCCTCATCGAGGCCGCGCCGGTCGCCGCGCAGACCATCGCCTGGATCGGCGGCATCACGGCGCTGATGGCCGCGCTCATGGCGACCCAGCAGAATGACATCAAGCGCGTGCTGGCCTACTCGACCCTTTCGCAGCTCGGTTACATGGTGATGGCGGTCGGCCTGTTCGCCATGCAGCACGCTGGAGCCCATCAGGAGGCCGTGCCCGGCCATCCGGCGATGTTCCACCTCTACACCCATGCCTTCTTCAAGGCCATGCTCTTCCTCGGCGCCGGCGCGGTCATCCACGCCTGCCACCACGAGCAGGACATGTGGAAGATGGGCGGCCTGATGAAGCACATGCCGGTGACCTTTGTCACCTTTGCCCTCGGCACCGCCTCGCTGATGGGCGTGCCCTTCGTCACCAGCGGCTTTTGGAGCAAGGAAGCCATCCTCGGGGTCGCCTTCGAGGTCAAGGGCGGCAGCCCCCTGTTCTGGATCGGTGTCGGCACCGCCATGCTGACCGCCTTCTACATGACCCGTCTTTTCGTGGTCGCCTTCCTCGGCAAACCGCGGAGCGATTCCGCCCATCACGCCGTCGAGGCGCCAATCGTCATGCTGCTGCCGCTGCTCGCCCTCGGCCTGCTCACCCTGGTGTCCGCAGTGCCCGGCGTCACCCGCCTGCTCGAGGCGATGAAGCCGCATCACGCCGAGGAGCACGCCACCGTCATGGTCGCCTCGATCGCCGCCCTGGTCATCGGCACCGGTGCCGCCTTCAAACTCTACCGAGGCAAGGATCGCGACCCGGTGCGCATCCCGCTGTTTGCCAACAAGTTCTACTTCGACGAGATCTACGCCGTGCTGGTGCGCGTGCTGCAGGACAGCCTGGCCTGGATCGTCGCCGGCCTCGACCGCCTCATCGTCGACGGCCTGTTCTCCCGCCTGCCCGCCTTTGTCGCCCGCCGTGCCGGTGCGGCCGCACGCGGGCTGCAGGGCGGCCACCTGCAGGCCTACACCTTCCTGCTCGGTTTCGGCGTTCTTCTGGTCATTTATGTGGTTGTGTTTGTCCTGCCCGCCCCGGGCCACTGACGTGCTATGAGCCTTCTCGAAATCGTCATCCTGCTCCCGCTGCTCGCCGCCGTCGCCGTCTGGCTGGGCGCGCCCGCACGCATCGTCTCGGTCGGTTCGGCCCTGCTCAACCTGGCGCTCATGCTCGGCGCGGCCGCCAAGTTCAAGGCCGCCGCCGCCGGCGGTCTTGCCTTCACCAGCGCCCGCGTGGTGCTCGACAACCCGTCGATCAGCTTTGCCGTCGGCCTCGACGGCACCTCGCTCATCCTCGGCCTGCTCACCGCCCTGGTCACCCTTGCGGCCGTCTGGCAGATCGCCGAGGACCGGCCGCCGATCTATCACACCGCCTCGCAGCTCATCGCCGCCGGCGCCTTCGGAGCCTTCCTGTGCACCGACCTCTTCTTCATCTACGCCTTCCATGAGCTGGCGCTGATCCCGACCTTCCTCATGATCGCCCTGCACGGCCGGGCCGACGACGAAACGCGGCGGGCGGTGGCGTGGAAGACGACCCTGTATCTTGGTGCTGGCAGCCTGGTCCTGCTCGCCGGTCTCGGCTGGCTGGTGCTGGAGTACAGCGGTGGCCAAAAGCTGACCTTCGACCTCAACGCCCTCAAGGCGGTCGCGGCGGCCAACCCGCTGCCGGTGGAGAAGCAGGGCCTCATCTTCTTTGTCCTGCTGCTCGGTTTCGGCACCCTGGTCAGCCTGTTCCCACTGCACAGCTGGGCCGCGCCGGCCTACGCCACCGCGCCGGTGCCCGTGGCCATGCTGCACGCCGGAGTGCTGAAAAAGTTCGGTTTGTACGGCCTCATCCAGATCGCCCTGCCGCTGCTGCCGCAGGGACCGCATGTCGCCTGGGTGCAAAAAGCCCTGCTGCTCATGCTGCTCGGCAACATTCTCGTCGTCGGCTTCGTCACCATCGCCCAGAAGTCCCTCGACCGCATCCTCGGCAACTCCTCGGTGATGCACATGGGCTACATCTTCCTCGGCATCGCCGCCGGCACCGAGTTGGCCCTGCAGGGGGCCATCCTGCTGATGTTCGCCCACGGCGTCTCCATCGCCCTGCTCTTCGCCCTCGCCGGCCGCCTGCGCAATCAGCTCGGCACGCTCGAACTCGCCAAGCTCGGCGGCCTGGCCTCGCATGCGCCGGTCTTCTCCATCCTCTTCGCCTTTGGCGCCTTCGCTTCAATCGGCCTGCCCGGCTTGGCGAACTTTGCCGGTGAGGTGCTGGTCTTCCTCGGCGCCTTTGGGAGCGATGGCAGCACCACCTTCGGACCGCTGCAGTGGACCGTCGTGCTGGCGCTCTGGGGCGTCGTCATGTCGGCCGTGTACATGCTGCGCGCCTACCGCGACATCTTCCAGGGCACCGCCGCCACCGGCCTGTTCATGAACGATCCCTCTCTGTCCCAGCGCCTGCCCTTGATCCTGCTCGCCGCCGCCCTGCTGGTCGCCGGCTGCTGCCCCTGGCTGCTGCTCGACCTGCTCAAGGCGGCCCCGTAACCTGCATTTCTCCCGATCATGTCCGTTTTCGCCGTCGAAATCCTCCTCGTCCTGCTGGGCGTCGGCCTGCTCTGCCTTGAGGCCCTGCTGTCCACCGTGTCGCGGCGCACGCTCGCCGCCCTCAGCCTTGGCGGCACCGCCCTGGCCCTGCTGCTGTTCGCCTTCGCCGACACCTCGACCGCCGCCCTGCCCGATTTTGTCAAACCCTTCCACCAGATCGACAGCCTGGCGCTGTTTTACAAGGGTTTCGCCCTCGTGGCGACCCTGGCGGTGCTTTGGATGACCGTCGAAAACCGCGGCTACCTGGAGCGCCACTGCCCGGAAGGCCGTCACAGTGAAATGTTCAGCCTGCCGCTGCTGGTCTGTGCCGGCATGATGTGGATGGCCTCGGCCAAGGACCTGATCACCGTCTTCGTCTGCCTGGAACTGGTGACGGTGTCGTTCTACGTGCTTGTCGCCTTCGCCCGCAAGAGCAGCCTCGTGCTGGAGGCCGGCGTCAAGTACCTGATCCTCGGCGCCCTCAGCACCGGCGTGCTGGTCTATGGCATCGCCTGGATCTATGGCGTGACCGACTCGATGAGCTTCGAGGGCATTGCCACCGCCCTCGCCGAACCGGACACCCCGCGCCAGGCCGCCCTTCTGGGGGCCGCCTTTCTGCTCGCCGGTCTCGGTTTCAAGGTCGCCGCCGCCCCCTTCCACCTCTGGGTGCCCGACGTTTATCAGGGCGCACCACTGCCCGTGACCACCTTCCTCTCGGTGGGCTCGAAGGCCGCCGGCTTCGTCGTTCTCAGCCGCGTCGTCGAGGCCTTCACCGGTCCCGCCTCGCTGATCCGCACGGAGATCACCTCCCTGCTGCTGATCGGCGGTGCCGCCACCGTGCTGCTCGGCAGCCTGCCCGCCCTCTTTCAAACCAGTGTCAAGCGCCTGCTCGCCTACTCCAGCATCAGCCATGCCGGCTACCTGCTGCTCGCCCTCGCCGCCGCGCCGACCGCCCGCTACGATCTCTCAGGCGCCGGTGTTGCCGCCTTCTATCTCGGCACCTACCTGCCGATGACCGTTCTCGGATTCCTGGTGCTCGCCATCCTGCGCCAGAACGGCCTGGGCGATGACCTGCGCGACCTCGCCGGCCTCGGCCGCCGCCAGCCGGCGCTTGCCCTCGCCGCCACCCTCGCCTTTGCCTCGCTGGCCGGCCTGCCGCTGACCGCCGGTTTCATGGGCAAGCTGTTCG
The DNA here is from genome assembly GCA_966252325.1 of uncultured bacterium. Lineage (GTDB taxonomy): Bacteria > Verrucomicrobiota > Verrucomicrobiia > Verrucomicrobiales > Verrucomicrobiaceae > Prosthecobacter. The sequence continues at coordinate 88,010 of CBINON010000009.1, forward strand.
TCTTCCTCGGCCTGGTCGACCACGCCTCCTGGGCGGCCCTGACCTGCGCGGTCATCGGTGCCGCCGCCGGCTTCTACTACTACCTGCGTCCCGTGCTCGCCATGTACGGCAATGCCGCAACTGCCGGTGCGCCGCTCAGCGTGAGCGCTTCAACCCGTGTCGTGCTGTTCGTTCTGGCTGCCGCGATTGTGGTCATCGGTGTCTACCCGAAGCCGCTGCAAAAACCGCTCAAGGCAGCCAACGCTGTACAGGCCGCCCGCTGAGCAGGGGTGCAAGCGCTTGGAAGTTCGCCGCTGGCGGACGCGTAGGAAGGCTCATGCGCCACGCCTTTCTCCTGCTTGCCAGCCTGTTCTTCACTGCCACCGCCATCGCCCAATCGGAAGATGGCAAGCTGCGCATCGTCGTCTTCGGCGCCCATCCCGACGATGCCGAGTACAAGACGGGTGGCACCGCCGTCAAGTGGGCCCGCCAGGGGCACCACGTCAAACTGGTGTCGGTGACCAACGGCGACATCGGCCACTGGCGCGAGGCCGGCGGTCCGCTGGCCCTGCGCCGCGCCACCGAGGCGGCCGCCTGCGCGAAGAAACTCGGCGTCACCTCGCAGGTGCTCGACATCCACGACGGCGAATTGCTGCCGACCCTCGAGAACCGCAAGCTGATCACGCGCATCATCCGCGAATGGCGCGCCGACATCGTCATCGCCCACCGCCCCTGGGACTACCATCCCGACCACCGCTATGTCGGCGTGCTCATCCAGGACGCCGCCTTCATGGTCACCGTTCCGTTCATCTGCCCGGACGTGCCGCCGCTGAAGAAGAACCCGGTCTTTTTGTATTCGAGCGACGGCTTTCAGAAGCCCTACCCCTTCACACCGGACATCGCCGTAGCGGTGGACGACGCCTTTGAGCAGAAACTCGACGGCCTGCACGAACTGACCTCGCAGGCCTATGAGGGCGGTGCCAGCGGTTCGGCCGAGTATGTCGCAACGCAGGTGCCGCCGGCCGCGGACGAGGTCGCCCGGCGCGCCTGGCTGAAGCGTCGCTGGGGCGCCCGCCAGGGCAGCGAGGCCGACCGCCACCGCGAGCTGCTGGTGCGCTGGTACGGCCCCGAGCGCGGCAAAGCCGTGCGCTACGCCGAGACCTTTGAGGTCTGCGAGTACGGCCGCCGTCCCTCCGCCGACGAACTGCGCAAGCTGTTTCCGTTCTACGAACCCTGAGTCTTGGCGAGCATGGCACGCACTTTCCCGCTTGAAGGGAACCCCGCGTCCCGTTTATCACTGCACCCCTGATGACTCCCGCCGCGCTCCCTGATCCCAGCCGTCTTGGCGACGTGCTGATGGCCTTTCTCAGCATTCTCTTCGAGGGGGCGCCGTACATCCTGATCGGCACCCTGCTGTCCGGTTTGATCGACGCCTTTCTGCCGGCCAAGCTGCTCGACCGGTTGCTGCCGCGCAACCGGGTGCTTTCCACCCTGATCGCCGGCTTTCTTGGCCTGATCTTCCCGGTCTGCGAATGCGCCGTCGTGCCGGTCATCCGCCGCCTCGTGCAGAAGGGTCTGCCCCTGTCATGCGCCCTGACCTATATGCTGGCGGCGCCGATCATGAACCCCATTGTCGCCGTCAGCACCCTGACCGCCTTCAAGGAGTTCCAGAAGGTCAACGGCTGGCTGGAAATCGGCAACGCCACCATGACCCTGGCCCGTCTCTCGCTCGGCTACGCGGTCGCGGTCGCGGTCGGACTGATCGTCCTGCGCTTCCGCCCAGAACGCATTCTCAAGCCCAGCATCGTCGCGGGCATCGAGGCGCCGCGCGCTCAGAATCCGACCGCCCCCAGGGTCTCGTTCAACGGTCGCCTGGTGCACGCCATGCGCACCGCGATGCGTGACTTCCTCGACACCGGCATGTACTTCACCATCGGCGTCATCATCACCTCAGTCTTCAACACCCAGGTGAACCAGGCCATCCTCGACGGCGTCGCCGGCAACGAGTGGCTGGCCCTGCCCTCGATCATGGGCCTGGCCTTCGTGCTCTCGCTGTGCAGCACCTCGGACGCCTTCATCGCCGCGCCCATGGCCGCCTTCTCGCAGGCCGCCAAACTCGCCTTCCTGGTCTTCGGTCCGATGATGGACATCAAGCTGATGTTCATGTATTCGGTGGTGTTCCGCCGCCGCGTCGTTTTCCTCATGCTGCTCGGCACCTTCCTGCTCATCGGCCTGCTGGCCCAGCCGTGGATCAGCCTGATGGAACTGCTGCAAACCTCCCCCAAGCCATGAGTGCCACCCGCACCCTCCTCCACCTGGTCAGCGTCGCCCTGCTGCTGCTCTGGAGCGCTGTCCTTCTCTACTTCTACGCCACCGGTCGCATCGCCCAGTACCTGCCGGGCGACGGCATCTTCCGGCCCATGGTGCTGGTCTCCGGCATCGGCCTGGCGGTGCTCGCCCTGTTCAACCTGCTGACCCTCGGCGCCGAAGATCCAGGCTGCGAAGGCCACGGCCACGCGCATGGCGACGACTGCGGTCACGATCACGCGCACGACCATCACCACGACTGCGGCCACGATCACGCCCACGCCGGCCACAAGGATTGCGGCCACGATCACGCGCATGACCATCACCACGACTGCGGCCATACCCATGACCACGCGCAGCACGCCTGCTGTGGTCACGATCATGCCCCTGGCACCGCCCACGGCCATGGCCTGCTTGAGGAAAGCTCGTGGACGGGACGCCTGGTGGCCATCCTCATCTTGGCCGCGCCGATCACCTGGGCAGCCTTCATGACACCCGATCGCTACAGCGCCAACGCCGTCATCAACAAGGGCCTGTACAATCCCAACTACAGCAGCACGGCCAACGCCGAAAAGTTCTCCCTGCGCACGGACGACAACAGCAAGACCGCTCCCGCAGCGCCGGCAAAACCGGCCGCACCGGCTGCCACTGCGGGTGCCGATCCGGTCGCCGAACCCGCAGTTGCCAAGGCCGAGCCGCAGGCGCAGAGCTACGGCAGCTTCACCCTCGACGACCTCAAGGCACAGGTGCCGCAGAGCAAGGACGGCAACTTCATTCTCGAGGTGCCGGAAATCTACTACACCGGCGGCGACATCGAGGTGCAGAGCGTGCTCGCCGGTCAGAAGGTCGAGACCATTGCCCAGGTCCTTCCGGAGAAGGTCAACAACGCCGATGGCCGCCGCCTGCGCATCTTCCGCATGCTCGTCCAGTGCTGCGCCGCCGATGCCCGCCCCTACTCGATCCCGGTCGAGTTCGCCGACAAGGCCCCCGCCTACAAGGACATGACCTGGGTCAAAATCGTCGGCACCATGGCCTATGAGAAGGACGGCGACCAGACCGTGCCTGTGCTCAAGGCGGAAAAGGTCGAGGAGACCACCGAACCTGAGAACACGATGATTTACTGAAGCGGCCGACCATTTGGCAAAACAACCAAGCAGTCTTTCAGTGGGTTCTCGCCAAAAAGGCTTATTTTCAAGCAAGGGAAACTTTTCTTGACCCTCCAAAGGCCCGGTCTTAGTTTCAAATTTGTCGGGAACCCCGTGGGTGGCGCTGCTTTTCGTGAATGCTTGAACGAGCCGGAAATCCTCCACTGCCACACAGGATTCCGACTTCCAATTTCTTCATTCACAATCTGTTCCCATCTTTCCCATGCTCGGCAAACTTTTCGGTTTCGTCGCCCAGGACATCGGCATTGACCTCGGCACCGCCAACACTCTCGTCTACATCAAGGATCACGGCATCGTTCTTCGCGAACCCTCGGTGGTCGCCGTCAAAAGCGGCACCAACGAAGTGGTCGCCGTCGGCGACGACGCCAAGCGCATGCTTGGCCGCACGCCGGGCGGCATCACCGCCATCCGGCCGTTGAAGGACGGCGTCATCGCCGACTTCCGCGTCACTGAGGCGATGCTGCGCCACTTCATCCGCAAGGTGCACAACAACCGGCGCGCCATGCGCGGTCCGCGTGTGGTGATTGCCGTGCCCTCCGGCATCACCGAGGTCGAGAAACGCGCCGTCAAGGAGAGCGCCGAGCAGGCGGGTGCGCGCGAGGTTTACCTCATTGAGGAACCGATGGCTGCGGCGATCGGGGTCGGACTGCCGGTCCAGGAAGCGGCGGGCAACATGATCGTCGACATCGGCGGCGGCACCACCGAGGTGGCCATCATCTCGCTCAGTGGCATCGTCTACAGCCGCAGTGTCCGCGTCGCCGGCGACGAACTGGACGAGGCGATCATCAACTACATGAAGCGCGCCTACAATCTCATGATTGGCGAGCGCACGGCGGAGGAGATCAAGCTGCGCATCGGCTCGGCCTTCCCGCTCGGCAAGGAAACGACGATGGAGGTCAAGGGCCGCGACATGGTCGCCGGCCTGCCAAAAACCATCACCATCACCAGCCAGGAAGTGCGTGAGGCGATGCTTGAGCCGCTCAACGCCATCATCGACGCCGTGCGCACCACCCTGGAGCGCTGCCCTCCGGAACTCTCCGCCGACCTGGTCGACCGCGGCATCATGCTCGCCGGTGGCGGCGCCCTGCTGCGCGGCCTCGACAAGCTGCTGCAGGAGGAGACCGCGCTGCCGGTGCACGTGGCCGAGGATCCGCTCAGCGCCGTTGGCGAGGGCACGGGTCGCGTGCTCAGCGAGCTGGAGTTCCTGCGCAAGGTGAGCACGACGGAAGTCTGAGGCACGGCCGGCGCCGACGCGGCGCTTCCATGCCCCGCGCGGCCCGCCGTCCATCCGGCAACCTGCCATGAACAAACTGAACCTACTGGCGCTGTTCCTGTTTCTCGCGGGCGTGTTCGCGATGTTCACGCTGGACACACCCGTGACGCGCCGCATCCAGGACCGCGTCATGGCGGTGCTGTCGCCCTTCATCCACGCCAGTGGCGCGGTCGAGGATGGCCTCTCCGAGATCGCCACCCCGCTTGGCGATCCGCGCGAGCTCAAGCGCGAGAATGACCGCCTGCTGCTTGAGGTGGAGCGCCTGCGCATTGTCTCGCAAAAGTACGCCCAACTGCAGGAGGAGGCGAACAAGCTGCGCGGACTGATCGGCTTCAAGCAGAGCAGCCCCTTCAAGATGACGGCCGCGCGGGTCGTGAAGCGCGTCTCCAGCACCTGGTGGAACACGATGATCATCGACAAGGGCTCGCTTGATGGACTCGCCACCGACAGCCCCGTCATCAGCGCTTCGGGCCTCATCGGCAAGACCGGCAAGCTCGCCCCGCATCTGGCCGAGGTCATCCTGCTCACCGACGAGACCTGCCGCGTTTCCGCCCGCGTCGACGGCACCCTCGAGCAGGGCATCGTCGCCGGCGAGCGCGGCGGCTTTGACCTTCGCCCCGACCTGCGCCTGCAGTTCCTCAGCAAAAACGCCCTCATCACCCCCGGCGCCAACGTCTTCTCCACCGGCGAGGGCGGCGTCTTCCCCCCCGGCCTGCTCATCGGCCGGGTCAAGCGCTTCGAAAATCGCGAGCTGTTCGGCGTCGCCGTCGTCGAGCCGGCCGCCGACTTCTCGACGCTGGAACACGTCTTCGTGGTGGAAATGCAGCCAGAAACCGAGCCGTAGGAAGGCCATGATCTTTTATCCCGTCACCTTCCTGCTGCTGCTCGCCACCTTCGTGGTGCAGGAGTTCATCCCGGGCATCCCGATGGCGCACTACGCCACCCTGTTCCTGCCGCCGGTGTTTTTCTTCGCCGCCTCGGTCGCCGTGCCCTTTCCCGTAATGATCCTGCTGGCCTTCGTCGCCGGCACCCTGTGGGATGCCCGGCACATGCCGGCCGGCGCCGCCAGCCAGGCCGTGCAGAGCTTGATGACCGGCTCCGACGAACTTTCCGCCACCGGCTTTGGCCTCGGCATTTCCTTCTTTTTGTTCGGCGTGCTTGGCATGTTCCTGCAGGGCGTGCGTCCGCTCTTCAAGCGCGGCCGCCTCGAGTGGCCGGTAGTGATGGTCGGCTTCACCACCTCGCTCTGGCTGCTCGCCGAGTACCTCGTCCTGACCCTGGGCCGCGGCAGCTTCTACTTCCCGCCCGTCATCTGGACCAAAATCGTCACCGCTGCCCTGCTCGCCATGCTCGCCGCCCCCCTGCTCTTCCTGCTCCTCTACATGCTCGCCGGCCTGTCCCGCTACGAGATCAAGTACGAGGGCCTCAGACTCTCCTTCGATGGTCGTTAAATACCGCTTCCGGCTGCACCTGCTCACCCTCGCCATGCTGTGCGGGTTCGCCCTGCTTGTGTACCGGCTCTGGTCGCTGCAGATCGACCGCCATGCGGAATTCGTCGTCAAGGTGCCCGAGGCTCGGCTGCAGCGCGCGCGCATTCCCGGTGTGCGCGGCGAAATCAAGGACCGCAACGGCCTCGTCCTCGCCAGCAACAAGGCCAGCTTTGAGGTTCAGGTCAACCTGCGCGAGGTGTACGACGAATACTCGCGCCAGTGCCGGATCAAGAAAATGGATGTCCCTACGGTCGCCTTTGAATTTCTTGATCGCGGCCTGCCGCGCCGGCGCCTGGAACCGGACATCGTGACGATGTTTCAGGAACTCATCATCACCCGACTCAACGAGATGGGCCTGGCCACGCCCTACAACTCCGACTCCCTGCGCGTGCACTACCGCAGCTTCGGCGGCGCCATTCCCTGGGTGTACCGCGACAACCTCAGCTTCGCCGAGTTCAGCCGGTTCGCCGAGCACAACCTCGGCCTGCCGGGCGTCACCGTCGCCGCGCGCGGCACCCGCATCTACCCCTACGGCGCCCTCGCCTGCCACCTGCTCGGCTACGTTCGCATGCCCGATGACCAGCGCGTCTCGGTCGAGGAACGCAAGGGCTGGGACTACTACATGCCCGACGAGTTCGGCGGCGCCGGCGTGGAGAAGAGCTTCGACAGCCACCTGCGTGGCAAGCCCGGCGTGCGCACCATGCAGCTCAACGAGCGCGGGCGCCCGGTTGGCGAGGTCAGCTACGAGGAACCGCGCAAGGGCGACGATGTCTACCTGACCCTCGACGCCCGCATCCAGTTCATCGCCGAGCGGGCCCTTCTCGACGGCAAGATCGGCCGCGGCTCGGTGGTCGTGATCCAGCCGCAGAGCGGCGAGGTGCTGGCCATGGCCTCGGTGCCCAATTACGACCCGAACCGCTTCATCCCGAGCATCAAGCAGTCCGACTGGGATGCCCTGACGAAGAACGACAGGACATGGCCGCTGCTCAACCGCTCGATCCGCAGCTTTGTTCCGGGTTCCACCTACAAGGTGCCGATCGCCCTTGCCGGCTGCCTCGCCGGCATCCAAAACCACCACTACAACTGCGCCGGCAGCGTCACCTACGGCAACAAGGCCATGCAGTGCTGGATCAAGCGCCAGAGCGGCGGTTCGCACGGCTCGCTCGAGCTGAGCGACGCCCTCATGCGCTCCTGCAACTGCTACTTCTACCAGTACGGCAACACCGCCGGGGTCGACAGCATCACCCGGGTCGGCGCCATGCTCGGCCTCGGCCAGCGCACCGGCATCGAGCTCGAGGAGGACGACCCCGGCATCCTGCCCAATCCCGACTGGCTGCGCCAGGCCAGCCCGAACGAGCGCTGGAGCAACGGTCACACCGCCAACGTCTCCATCGGCCAGGGCAGCGTGCTCGCCTCGCCCCTGCAAATGGCCAGCGTCACCGCCGCAGTCGCCTCCGGCAAGTCCTTCAAGCCGCACCTGCTCAAGAAGGTCATGGACGGCGACCAGCTCGTGCTGGAAAAACAGCCGGAGCTGCGTGCCGACCTGCTGGAGCACTTTGCCGAAAAGGATCTCGAAACCGTGCGCAACGGCATGTGGAAGGTGGTCAACGCCCAGGGCGGAACCGCCCGTGGTGCCCGCATCTCCGGCGTCGAGGTGGCCGGCAAGACCGGCACGGCGCAGAACTGGCGGCGCAACGAGAAGAATGTCCGCGTCGAGGACAACCACACCCTCTTCATCAGCTTCGCCCCGTATGTGAACGCGAAGTTCGCTGTCTGCATCCTCGTTCAGGGCGGCAAGTCCGGCGGCGGTTGTGCGGCGCCCGTGGCCCACCGCGTGCTCGAGCAGGCGCTCGCGCTCGACAACGGCTATGAAGTCAAGCCCGAACCGATTCCGGAGGTCAAGGGCGACTTCAACAAGATCGAGGTCGTCAGCTACGAGGATTCGCCGATTCTGATCGCCGGTCTCGGCGAGGACGAGGACGGCGATGTCGGCACCGAACCCGAACGCGAGGCGACTGACACCGCACCGCGCGCCCGCGCCGCTGCCAGTGCCCCGAGCATTCGTCGCGAAGCCGACCGCGCCGGCAGCGCCGGCGTGCGCAACAGCCGGGCGGTGCCGAAAGCCGTTCCGGTGCGCCGCGCCCCCATGTTTCAAAATGGCGAGGGCCAGAATCCGCCTCCACCCGCCGCCGAGCCCGACCCGGCCCCTGGCGGTTTCTTCCGCCGACTTTTCCGTCAGTAACTCCCTTACCCCTCAACCACCCACTCTTATGCCACTTGGAATCGTTCAGCGAATCAAGGAATTCATCACCGGAAAGAAGGACATTCGCCAGGGCACCCGCCTGGTCATCAACTGCGAGAAACTCGAGAACCGGGTCGCCCTGCTCGACAACGGCGTGCTTGAAGAATACACCATCGAGCGCACCGGCACGAGCACCATCGTTGGCTCCATCTACAAGGGTCGCGTCAAGAACATCGAGCAGGGCCTGAAGGCGATGTTCATCGACATCGGCCTCGACAAGAACGCCTTCCTGCACTTCTGGGACGCCATTCCGGAAGCCCTCTCCAACCAGGGCATGGAGGAGGTCAACCGCGGCGGCAGCAAGAAGAAGGGCAAGCGCATCGAGGCCAAGGACATCCCCTCGCTCTACCCGGTCGGCTCGGAAATCATGGTGCAGGTCACCAAGGGCCCCATCGGCAACAAGGGCCCGCGCGTCACCACCAACATCTCGCTGGCCGGCCGCCTGCTCGTGCTCATGCCCCAGAACGACCAGTTCGGCATCTCGCGCAAGGTCGAGGACCCGAAGGAGCGGGCCCGCCTGCGCCGCATCGTCGAGAAGGTCAACCTGCCCGAGGGCATGGGCCTGATCATGCGCACGGAAGCCTCCGGCAAGCGCGACCGCCACATCATCCGCGACCTCAGCCTGCTCATCGAGCAGTGGAACGACATCGTCGCCATCCGCGACGGCAAGAAGGCGCCGGTCTGCTGCTTCCAGGAACCCGAACTCATCGAGCGCACGGTCCGCGACTTCCTCACCGACGAGATCGACGAGGTCGCCTGCGACGATCCGGCGACCGTTGAGCGCATGCAGCAGATGGCCGCGCAGATCTCCCGCCGCGCCAAGAACCGCATCAGCCTCTACCAGGGCCAGACCGCCCTGTTCGAGCACTACGGCATCCAGAAGCAGATTGACAACGCCTTCTACCGCCAGGTCTGGCTGCCCTGCGGCGGCTACATCGTCATCGACCAGACCGAGGCCCTCGTCTCGATCGACGTCAACACGGGCCGCAACAAGGGCTCGAAGGATGTCGACAAGCTCATCCTCGAAACCAACCTCGAGGCGGCCCAGGAAGTCGCCCGCCAGCTGCGCCTGCGCAACATGGGCGGCCTGATCGTGGTCGACTTCATCGACATGAAGCACCGCAAGGATCAGCAGGCGGTGTACAAGTCGATGCTTGACCACCTCAAGCGCGACAAGGCCAAGACCCAGGTGCTGCCGATCAGCCAGTTTGGCCTCATGGAGATGACCCGCCAGCGCCTGCACGAATCGCTCAGCAGCGCCTTGTACGAACCCTGCCCCTACTGCAAGGGCCACGGCCAGGTCAAGACCACCACGACCATGAGCGTTGAGCTGCAGCGCCGCCTCTCCGCCATCCTAGGCACCGGCCGCGAGGAGCACAAGAGCCTCATCGTGGTCGTCCATCCCGACGTCATGCAGCGTCTGAAGACCGAGGATGGCGAACTGCTCGTCGATCTGGAGCGCAAGTACCTGGCGCGCCTGACCTTCCGCAGCGACCCCACCCTGCATCGCGAGGAGATGAAGATTACCAGCGCCGTCAGCGGCGAGGAACTGCGTCCATGAGTGGCAAAATTGCCGCTTGTTTGAACACGCCCCGGCCGTCATTCTGTCCCACTCCCCATGAGCCAAGATTCCAGCGGTAAAAACAAGATCCTCCTGCTAGTGGCCGCCGCCGGCTTGGCCGCCGCGCTGTACTTCGGCTGGCAATACGCCGGTCGCGAGCCCGCCACCCTGGCGCCAGCGCCGAAAACCGCCGAGCGCCCCGGCTCGCGCACCGAGCCCAACCTGCTCAACACCCCGCAGCCGACCGCACCCGTCCCCCCAAAGGCCGAGGACCAGAGCCAGCGCCTCATGACCGCCGAAGAGGGCGACGCGCTCATTGATGAGATCCTGCGCTCGGACAAGGACATCCCGGAGATGGCGCGCGAGCTTCATGAACTGGTCAAGAAAACCAACGGTGAAGCCCAGGTCAACGCCAGCCAACATCTGGTCAACCTGACCAGTGACGAGGACTACGGCCTCATCGCCGGCTTCCTGGTGGATCCGAAGACCAACCCGGATGTGCTGGATGTGTTCTTCTCCGACCTCATGAACCGCAACCGCGAACTGCAGATGCCACTGTTCATGAACATCCTGAAAAACCCCCAGCATCCACAGAGCCAGGAGGTGCGCGATGTCCTGACCATTCTCGCCGGCGAGGATTTCGGCAACGACTGGGCCGCCTGGGACAAGTGGGCGATGGAGGAACTGCAGGCCCAGCAGTGAACCCGCCGGTTCCGCCGCAGGCAGTGTCGTTCGCCGACTTCATGGCGCGCGCCCTGCACGACCCGGATCAAGGTTACTACGCCCGGCGCATCCGCACCGTTGGCGCGCGCGGCGATTTCGCCACGGCGGCCACCCTTTTCCCGGCCTTTGGCGAGGCCGTGGCGCACTGGCTCAAGGACGAGGCCCGCGCCCAGCCGGGTCTCCGCCATGTCATTGAGGTCGGGGCCGGCGATGGTTCACTCATGGCGGCCGTGCGCCGTGCCACCGGCCTCTGGCGACGCCTGCGCTGGCGCTGGCACATCGTCGAATCCTCGCCCGTGCTGCGCGACGTTCAGCGTGCCCGTTTGGGCAAGTCGGTGCTCTGGCATGACCATCTCGAACAGGCCCTGGCCGCGGCGGGAGGCGAGGCTCTGATCTACCACAACGAACTGCTCGACGCCTTTCCCGCCCAACTGCTCGAACGACGGCATGGCGTGTGGCAGGAAGTGCACCTGCGGGCCGATGGCGGCGAAAGCCTCGTTGAGCTGCCGTGGCCGGAACACGAGCGCGCTGATTTCAGCGCGCTCGGCCCCTGGCAGGCACACGAAGGCCAGCGCGTGGAACTGCACCGCAGCGTGCGCGACTGGCTGCGCGGCTGGGCGCCGAACTGGCAACGCGGCTCGATGCTGACCGTCGATTACGGCGCCCCCTTCCCCGAGCTGTACCGGCGTCGCCCGCGCGGCACGCTGCGCGCCTACCTGCTGCATCAACGGCTCGATGGCGCGGCGGTGTACGCCAATCCCGGGCGACAGGACATCACGGCCGACATCAACTTCACCGACCTGCAGCGCTGGGCCCGTGGCCTGGGCTGGTGCGAAACTGAGTTCAGCACGCTGGCTGAGTTCCTTGTCCGCCGACTGCCTGCCAAGCGGCATCCGGCCGCCCTGCTCGATCCGGACGGCGCCGGCGGGGCCTTTCGCTGCCTGGTGCACCGGGTGGGAGCGGCCCGAGCCTGACACCGGTCAAGGACCGGTCACCCTCCCGAGGATGACCTCGCGTGTCTTGCGCTCGATGCCGAACAGTTGGCCCGTCATTAGCGGATCCCAGGCGAAGGCCTGGCCGGGCGTGCTGACCGGCAAGGCGCCAAGCCAGATCGGCGCCCCACCCTTCTCCGCAAGCTCCATCACGTAGAGTTCGCGTTCGTCATGGCCGCTGCAGAAAAGGTACCCGCCCGGCCCGAAGCCGCCGCCGGACGAACTGCTGGCGCCGAACCGCACCACCGCCTCACGCGGAAACCGCCATTCGGTGAGGCGGCGCCAATCGTTGTCGAACTTCACGAGCCGGGTGTCGGCGGGATCCCCCGTTTTGGCGTATTCGGCGAAGCAGGCGAACCAGAAATCACCGCGGCGGTCGATCCAGGTGAGCGAACCGAGCTCGTGCGAGAGATCGATCGTCTGCAGGTGCTCCAGGCCGTCCGTTTTCCAGACTTCCACCGAACTTTGGGCCGGCTGCTCCGGGTAATTGGAGTGCGCGCAGAACAGCTGACCATCAAGCACGAGGCCGGCATTCAGGTGCTTGAGCCGGCCGCCTTTCTCCTCTTCCCAACCGGCAACGCGCTCGCCGTTGTCCCGGCGGTACTTGCCGATGGCACGGTTGCTGATCGCAAAAAAATGGTCCGCGTCCGCGGCCACGCCCTGGTGCGCCTCCGCCGCCGGATAACGGCGCAGCTCTGCATAAGCCAGCTTCAGGCCTCGCTTCAATTGCCCCTGCTCGGCGAGCATGCGTTTCACCCGCTCCTGCTCCTTGGCCAGCGCCGCGGGCGGCACCGGCATCGGCTGCAGGTTCTCGCTCACGAGCGCTTCGTTGGCTGGCAGTGCCCGCCAGCGCAAGTTCCGGAACCAGACATCCGCGCCATGGTCCTGGAGCGACAAATGCGCACCCCGTGCCGACAGTTCGCCGCCGCGGATGCGCAGCAGTCGCACCGCCTCCGCCCAGCGCGGATCGGCATAGTCGAAGTCGACGACCTTCTCGCCATTCAGCCAGTGTTGGATGACCGTGCCCTTGCAGACGATGCGCGCCTGGTTCCACTCGCCGTACGGGCGCGTCACGTCGCGGGTCGGCGCCTGGCAGAAGAACAGCGAGGCCGCCGCCTGGCGAGGGTTTTCGCCATAGGGACTGTGGACATTGTCGAGCAACTGATACTCGTACTGCCCGGGCCGGTAATAGACCCCGCTGTTGCAGCCCTTCGCCACCTTCCAGTCGAAGCGCAGCTCAAAGTCGTCGGGCACCTTGGCGCGGCGATACACCAGCGAGCCGCCGCGCCCCGTCGTGGCGATGACGCCGTCGACCACGCCCCAGTTGCCGTCATGACTCCAGCCCTCAAGGCTGCGGCCGTCGAAGAGTGCTTCAAAACCGGGTTCCATTGCCGGTGCGCCGACGGCAAGACCGAGGAGCAGGGCGAGGGTTTTCATGCGCGGGGGAATTCATGCTGGGCCTGGCGACGAAACCCCTGCAGGCGCAGCGAGCCGTCGGCCAGAACCTCAAGCAGGGCATAGCTGCTGTTTTCCTCCCCCGAGCCCTCGACCATGGCCGCGAGCGTGACGTAGGGGATGCCGGCGATCTGCTGGCAGTCGTTCCTGTGGGAGTGGCCCTGGAAGACGGCGAGCACCTTGCCGGATTTTTCCAGTCGCGCCCGCACCGCCGCCGCATTGCGCACGGCATGGGCCTTGTCTTCGTCGAGCCGCTGATGGGCGAACACCACGATGGGACCGGCGGCGCGGCCGAGTTCCGCCTCCAGCCAGGCGAGTTCACCAGCCGGCAGGTTGGCGTCCTGCCAGTGGAAATTGCCGCGTTGATAAGGCGTGCCATCCTCGCGGAAACAGGCGTCGAGGATCAGAAAGGTGACCCCGCCCTGCTCGAAGGCTGCATGGCCGCCGGTGGCGCCGGTGTGAGCGGCAAACTCGGCCTTGCTGAGGGTGCCCACGCAGTGGTTGCCGAGCACGTAGTGGCGCGGTATCGCCAAGCGCGCGTAGTGCGACTCCATGGTGCGCAGCCACTCTGTCTCGCGCTCAACGCTGTCGGCCTGATCGATGAAGTCGCCGAGCTCGACGACAAAAGCCGGCCGTTCGCGGTTCATCACCCCGACCGCCTCATCAAGCTTGGCCAGGGCCTCGCGATAGAAGCGTGTCTTGGTCGGCGGCTTGTCGGCGTAGTGCAGGTCGGTCATCAAGCCGGCGCGCAGCAGCGGTCTGGCAGAGGGATCCGCGGCCAGCATCCGGCCCGCACCGAAACCGGCGAGGCAGAGGCTGGATTGCTGGAGGAAGAGACGGCGCGAGTGCATCCTCATTGAACGTCGCTCAACGCACTCGACATGCAGGCAAGCGACTCAGGCGCCGGTCAACTCACCGATCCGGCGCATGGAACCGGCGAAGCAGTCGTGCACGTGGGCCATGGCCTTTTGCACCTTGGCCTGCGCGGCGGCGTAATCGGCATCGATGGCGAACAGCGCCTCCGCCATCTTCTCCACCGGTGTCTCGTCCATCTCCAGCAGCCACTCGGGCAGGCCGATGTCCTGGAACATCCAGCATTTCGGGCTGTGGAACTCCGAGTAGGTGTGCAGGATCGGTGTGCCGTTGGCGAGCGCAATGATCGGCGAGTGCGGTTCATGGCAGACGACCGTGTGGGCACGCGCGAAGACCGAGGCCGCCTCGTCGGCGTTCCAGAAGTACTCCAGGTTGACGACGTGCGAGCGGACCTCCGGCGGCAGCGGCTCGTGCAGCAGGCGGCGGTTGTGGCCCATCTCCTTGAGCACCTCGGGCGCGATCAGCACCTTGTGGCCGGTCTGCTTCACCCAGCGGGTGATCAGCTCGCGATACTTGGCGGCGCGGCGCTCGTCGTCGGCCACCTGCCCCGGCGTCGGATGCAGGGGATTCAGTTTCGGCGTGCGCGAATCATCCTGACCCGGCAGCTTGGCGGTGTTGGTGCGCAACTGGATCGTGATGAACTTGCGCTCTTCCAGGCCGAGCTTGCGCATCGTCGCCAGGCCGCGTTCCTCGTCGCGCACGTCGATGCCGAAGCAGCCGTCGGGACCAAACTCCAGCACCGGCGTGCGCAGGCCGGCACCCTGAAGGATCTTCAAGGTCTTCGTCTCGCGGGTGTAAATGAAGGAGGCCGCGTTGAGCAGGGCGACGCGCTCCTCGGCACCCGGTCCCTCAACCATGCTCGGGAAATAGGACTGGCCAAACAGGCCGTAGGGGCGGCCATGGTCGCGGCAGAACTGCATGAAGCTGATGTCCTGACCCATGCCCGAGTTGCGCACGAACAGGTCACAGCCGCGGATGGCCTGGCGCAGCGCCTCGTCGCGCTCGGATTTGCCGGTCAGGCTGCCCTGCAGGATCTCGACCTTCGGGAAGCGGCGGCGCAGCATGGAGGAGACACGCTCGTCGAGCTTGGCCGCCCACAGCACGACCTTCAGCTCCGGCAGATGCTGTTCCAGCAGGCGCAGCGTGCCAGGCGTGTGACCGATGTCGCCGATGTTGACGATGTCCCAGGCGGACTGCAGGACGAGGGTCTTTGGCCGTCCTCCGGCGGCGAAGGCGGTGCCGCCCAGGGCGGCGGTGACGGCGGCAAGGAAATGGCGGCGGGAAGTCATGGCTTTCAAGAGTCGTTTGCGGACGGGGTTTGGACAAGTTTTGGCGCAGCTTCCTCCTCGCGCCGCCGCCAGGTGTCGGTCAGCAATCCCTGATATCCCCAGTCCTCCTCGGCGACTTCCTGGATGACGATGTGGATGTGCTCGGGGCGTTTGCCGAGGTGGCGGACCAGGGCGTCGGTGAATTCGGCGACGACGGCCGCCTTTTGCGCGCGTGTGGCGCCGCGGGTGATCTGCAGGTTGACGACGGGCATGACGGTTCAGGCGCGCGGATGGGCGGCCTCGTAGGCTTCCTTCATCCGCTGGATGGAGACGTGGGTGTAGATCTGGGTCGTGCTCAGGCTGGCGTGACCGAGCAGTTCCTGGACGCTGCGCAGGTCGGCGCCGTTGTCGAGCAGGTGGGTGGCAAAACTGTGGCGCAGCTTGTGCGGGGTGACATGAATCGGCAGGCCAGCCTTGTTCCGGTATTTTTCGACGATGTCGGCGATCGCCTGCGTGGTGATGCGCCGGCGCAGTTTGCTGAGAAAAAGCGGCCCCTCGTGCACGCCGGCCCTGAGCCGGTAGCGCTGCACCGCCGCGGAAGCCGGACCGCCCACTGGCAGCAGGCGTTCCTTGCCGCCCTTGCCGAAGACCCGCACCGTGTCGCTGTAGCTGTCGAGATCGGCAACGTCCAAGGCGGCGAGTTCGGAAAGACGCATGCCGGTGCTGTAAAAGAGCTCGAGGATGGCCGCGTCGCGCTCCGGCGCCCAGGCCGGCGCCTGCTTGTCGGGCGGCAGCTTGAGCGGCAGTTCGAGCATCTCGATGACCTGGGCGAGGGTGAGCACCACGGGCAGTTTTTTTTCAGCCTTGGGCAGCTGCACGTCGAGCAGCGGGTTCTGCGCCCAGCCCTGGCGGCGAGCCAGCCATTTGAAGAAGGAGCGCAGGGCGGCGAAATGCAGGCGGATTGTGCCCCGGGCCAGGCCGCGCTTCATCTGCTCAAAAAGGTAACGACGGAAGTCCTCGGCATCCAGGGCCTGCCAGCCGCTGAAGCCGGTGTGCCGGCGGCGAAATTCCGCGAGGGCATGCCGATAGTTTTCCAGCGTGCGGACCGAGCAGCGCCGCTCGGACTCGAGGAAGCCGAGGAAGGCCGCAGCGAGCGGATCTTCGGCGACAGGGGC
Source organism: uncultured bacterium (assembly GCA_966252325.1). Classification (GTDB taxonomy): domain Bacteria; phylum Verrucomicrobiota; class Verrucomicrobiia; order Verrucomicrobiales; family Verrucomicrobiaceae; genus Prosthecobacter. Next base: position 104,574 of record CBINON010000009.1, read on the forward strand.
GGCGGGCGTCATGCGTCCGCAGGCTAGAGCGGAACGTGGCAAGCGGCAAGCGCTTCAGGCCGAGGTGCGCTGGCGACTGAATTCGTCGATGAGAACCCGATAGCGCACCGCCACATTGGTCTCGGCGAGCAACCGCAGCGAGCAGGACGGGCGGCGCACGAAGCGGTGGGCGAGAAAGTCGCAGACCATCTCCGCCGATGCCACATCCGCGAGTTGGCGCCGCAGGTCCTGGATCTGCTCGTGCGCCGTGGAATCGCCACCACAGGGCAGCAATTCCAGCGCGCGCTCACGCAGGATTTCGAGCTCGACGGCGGAGTCCTGGACACTTGGCAGCGGTTCAATCCGCGCCTGCAGAAAGGGCTCCTGCTGCTCCCAGCCGAGCAGGCGGATGCGCTGCAGGCCGACGAGCAGCACATGCGAAGTGCCATCGGGCTGGGTCTTGCAGACGCGCACCAAGCCGGCGGTGCTGACGGGAAAGATCTCGCTGCGTGCCGCTTCACGTCCCTGGCGGGTGCCGATGCAGAACATGCGGTCGGTGGCCAGGGCGTGGCCGAGCATGCGCCGGTAGCGTTCCTCAAAGATGAACAGGGGCAACTGGCACCCGGGGAACAGGCAGCAGTCGGACAGCACCATGACGGGCAGTGTGTCTGGCAGGGGCGGCGGCGTGGGGGCAGGAGAATCCATTCGGTCGTTGGCAAAGGGAGTACGCGCCCCGAGTCAGGCCGGCGCCAGCATTCTTGCAGGACGGCTCATTCGCCGACGACGCTGACGACGATCTGGCGCTGATGCGGGTCGCGGCGGTGCTCGAACAGGTAGATCCCCTGCCAGGTGCCCAATGCCAGCCGCCCCTCCACCACCGGGATGACCTCGCTGGTGCGCGTCAGGGCCATGCGCAGATGGCTGGGCATGTCGTCCGGCCCTTCCTGGGTGTGCACAAACCAGGGTGTGCTCTCTGGCACGAGCCGCTCGAAGAACTCGTGCAGGTCGGTGCGCGCCGACGGATCCGCATTCTCGTAGATGAGCAGGCTGCAACTTGTGTGGCGCACAAACACCGTGGCAACGCCGGTGCGGATGCCGGAGGCGCTCACGATGCGCGCGCAGGCCCCGGTGATCTCGATCGTGCCCTTGCCTCGTGTCGGCACGGTGAAGCTGTCAGCGTGGGCGGCCATGAGGTCAGTCGATCTCCGGTCGCGGATCACGCGAGAGCAGCGCACGCAGGGCTTCGCGTGCCGGTTTGCCCTCGTAAAGCAGGGCGTGCACCTCGTCGAGCAGCGGCGTGCGCACAGCGGCGGCGCGTGCGGCCTCGTGCAGGCTCGCCGTGTTGGGAACGCCCTCGGTCACCATGCGCGTGCCGGCCAGCAGCGACTCCAGCGAGGCTCCCTCGCCAAGCGCGCGGCCAAGGCGCTGGTTGCGGCTGTGGGCCGAGTAGCAGGTGCCCACGAGGTCGCCGACTCCGGCCAGGCCATAAAACGATTCAGCGCGGCCGCCCATGACCACGCCAAGGCGAACCATTTCGGCCAGCGCCCGCGTCACCAGGGCGGCGATGGCGTTGTCGCCCAACCGCAGACCGAGCGCCACGCCCGCGGCGATGGCATAGGGATTCTTCATCGCCCCCGCCCATTCGATGCCGGTAACGTCGTCACTCGTGTAGGTGCGGAACCACGGCAGGGTGAAGCAGGACTGCACCGCGCGCGCCACGGCCTCGTCGCGACAGGCCACCACCGCCGCTGTCGCCAGCCGCTGCGCCGCTTCCTCGGCATGGTTGGGGCCGGTCAGCACCGCCACGGGCGGGTCCGGCAGGGCTTCAGCCAGCAGATCGCTCATGCGTCGTCCGCTGCCACGCTCAATGCCTTTGGCGCAGGAAACGATCGCCCGCGCGCCCTTGCCAAGGCCGGCGGCGGCAGCCAGTCGCGCCGTTTCGCGCACCGCCCCTGAAGGCACGGCAAAAACCAGCAACTCGGCGGGTGCGAGGGTGTTCAGGTCGGCCGTGGCTGCAACAGTGGCCGGCAATTCGAGGCCGGGCAGGTAGCGGGCATTGCGCCGGGTGACGGCCATCTCCGCCATCAAGGACGGGTCGCGGCCCCAAAACTGCACCGCCAGACCGCGCTCGGCAAGCAGGCCGGCGAGGGCGGTTCCCCAGCTGCCGGCTCCGAGGACAATGGCGCTTTTCAGTTCGGGCATGGCCATGCTTTGCACCGGGGTTGGCGCGCATGCAAGATGCTTCAAACACCCCCGCTCATCCGCTGGCTGGCCCGCTCAAGGGCGCGTCGCTCCTGCTCGGTCAGGCTCTTCAACCCGTGGGCACTGATCTTGTCCAGGATGGCATCCACCTCATCGCCCGCGAGATCCGCCTCGGGCGGCGCTGGCGAAGGCTCAACGGACACCCGGGGCGGCAGTCGCGGCGGGCGACGGGTCACAAGTTGCCGGTGGCGGGGACGCAGTGCGGTCCCGGCAAAGAGGATGCCTTCGTGGCCGGTGCTGCGCGCCCCATACCAGCCGGCGAGGGCACCGCCGACATGGGCCCAGTAGGCCACCGCGCTGCCACCGGCCAGCCAGGCGGGCAGCACGCCCAAGCACTCCAGCAGGCCGAGCGCGACATTCGAGAGCAGGAGGAAACGGGCCAGGCCGCGCAGGCTCACTCGCAGCGGCACAATGAAGAACAGCAGCAGCGTCAGTTCCTCGCGCGGCGCCGCCAGGGCACAGGCCAGCAGATGGCCCATGCAGCAGGCCGAGGCACCGATCAGCGGCGAGGATGTGTCGTCCAGCACCAGGCTGCCGACCGCCATCTGCAGCACCGCCCCGGCCAAGCCGGACATGAAGTGGATGAGCAGGAAGTTGCCGCTGCCATACAGCTCCTGGACACGGCGACCGGCAAACCAGAGGAAGAGCAGGTTCACCAGGATGTGCCCAGGGCTGCCGTGCACAAACATGTAGGTGGCCAGCGTCCAGACATGGCCTCGGGTCAATTCATCGAGGCTGACCCCGCCCATGGGCATGAGCGCGCGCCCGGAAAGAGGATCCTCGACCCAGCCAATGCGGAACAGCCACTGCAGCACAAAGACCGCGACATTGACGGCAAACACCCACTGGAAGGCATTCCAGCGCGGCAGCCATGCCGGCGCGGAGCCCTGCGGCTCGGCGCGCATGTAGTCTCGGTGGTCCAGGGGCATGGGAAAACATACGGGGCGTCCGCGACCGCGCGAGGCAATATTTTTGCCGCACCTTTCCGCTTGGCAAAGCGCCACCCCCATGTCTCTTTGCAGTCACCAACCCCGTTGTTGCCATGAAAACCACCCTTCCGCTTCTCGCCGTTCTCATCTTTGCCGGCCTGACCGGTTCAACCCCAGCCCAGGAAAACAAACCCGTGAGTGACACCCCCACCGTGACCGTCGTGATGGAGACCAGCAAGGGAACCATCGAACTCGAACTCGACCGCGCCAAGGCCCCCGGCACTGTCGCCAACTTCGTCAACTACGTGAAGAAGGGCCACTACGACGGCGTCATCTTCCACCGCGTCATCCCTGACTTCATGATCCAGGGCGGCGGCTTCACCGCCGACATGGACCAGAAGGCCACCGATGCCCCGATCGAAAACGAGGCCAAGAACGGTCTGAAGAATGTCCGCGGCTCGATCGCCATGGCGCGCACCTCGAACCCGCACAGCGCCTCGGCCCAGTTCTTCATCAACCTCAAGGACAACAGCTTCCTCGACTACCCGGGCCAGGACGGCTGGGGCTACTGCGTCTTCGGCAAGGTCACCACCGGCCTCGATGTGATCGACGCCATCGCCAAGGTCCAGACCGGCTCCAAGGGCGGCCACCAGAACGTGCCGACCGAGGCCGTGCTCATCAAGAGCGCCAAGATCAAGGAATAATCCCCTTCCCCCTCAAGCCGGTCCCTTCGCTGGGGCCGGCTTTTTTGTGCCCTCACTCGCCGAGCAGGGCCACCGCCACCGAATCCACCAGCGGCTTGCCGGCACGCGTCAGGCAGATCCGCTCGCCCACGACCCGCAGCAGCCCCTCTTCCTCCAGCGTGCGCAGCAGGCGCTCCTGCCCCGGTCGCACCAGATCCCGCGGCAGGCCGCGCGCGGTGCGCAGTTCCAGGCCAAAACGCTCGATGCGACGCGCCGTGGCATCCAGTTCCTCCGCCGGCTCCGCCGGATCCACCCCAGCCTGCACCCGCTCCAGGTAGGCCGTGGTGTCGGCGACGTTTTTCCAGCGTCGATCCGCCACCGTCGAAAAGGCGCCGGGGCCAAAGCCCAGGTAGTCGGCGCCCAGCCAGTAGCTGTCATTGTGGCGGGAGCGATGCCCCGGCCGGGCGTAGTTGGAGATCTCGTAGTGCTCGTAGCCGGCCGCTTCCAGGAGATCGAGCGCCAGATAAAAATGCTCGGCATCCTTGGCCTCGTCCTCGTGGTATAGACCGCGACGCAGGCGCTGGAAAAACTCGGTGTCCTCCTCGTAGTTGAGGTTGTAGGCCGAGATGTGATCGGGCTGCAGGGCCAGGGCCCGCTCCAGGGTCATCTTCCAGGTGTCGGCCGACTGCCCCGGGATGGAGAACATCAGGTCCATGTTCAGGCTCGGAAAACCCGCCTCGCGCAGCACCTGCCAGGTCTCCTCCGCCTCGGCCGGCGCGTGATCACGGCCCAGGGTGCGCAGGGTCGCCTCGTCCCAGGCCTGGATGCCCAGGCTGATGCGTGTCACCCCGAGCCGGCGCAGCATCGCCGCCTTCGAGGCCGTCACCGTGCGCGGGTTGGCCTCGACGCTGAATTCCTCCAGGCTGCCGAGATCGAGCCGCTCGCGCAGCCCCGTCAGCAGACGCTCCAGATGTCCCTCGCTCAGTGCCGTCGGCGTGCCGCCGCCAAAGTACAAGGTGCGCGGACGCAGCTCCCGCGTGGCCGCCTGTTGTTCGGTCTCCCGCAGCAGGGCATCCACAAACTCCGCCATCGGCGTCGCGCCCGGCGTGTGTTTGTAAAAGCTGCAGTACGGGCACACCCGGTGGCAGAACGGGATGTGGTAATAAAGATGACCGATCACCCCACCCACAAGCACCCGAAAGCCCCCGTCGTCACGCGGAAGTTGCCCCCTTCACGGCGCCGGCTCCAGCCGAACGCTGCCCGACGCACGCGGGCTTTGCTTCACTGTCTGACCTTCCTCAGGCTCAGCCGGCAGGACGTAGAACCCCTGCCCGCGAGCCCCGGCTCCGTCACCCGTGATCAAACCCAAAAAGCCGGTCTTGCGATCCAGCGCCTTGCTCGCCCCAGTGACGGTGAGCGTGCCGCTGAACAGGCCCGTCTTGGCGTCGAGCTTGGCCAGCACCACGGCCGGCTCACCGGGGGCGATCGTTGTCTTGTGGGCAATGCCCTTGGGGCTCGGGTTGAAGAGGGTGGCTGTTCTGGCGAAATCGAGTCCCGCGCCGGCAAACACCAACCGGGCGTTGTCCGCCACCTCATTCGGCAGCCCCATCACCAGTTCGCCTGGCTGAGGCATGATCCAGAGCTCGCCTTCGACTTCCAGCTCCAGAGGACCAAAGCCCGCCGCATGGATCAGGTCCTTCGGCGACAGAGCCTGGCGTTTCACCCAGGTGGGCGATCCGGTCGCCGCCGCGCCTTCCGCGCCGAGACGCACCGACCCGGCCACGGCCCCGCGCTCGGCGTAGAGCGACTGATAGAGCAACGCCTCGCCCGCCGCACCGACGAAGCCGCCGGAACTGAAGGCCGTGCCATCGGCCAGGCGACCGGTGGTTTTCACGGCACCGGTGGCCGCGTTCACCAGCACGACCGCAAAACCGCTGCCGGCGGGATCGGTCTCGCCGGGGTCGGTCACGCGCAGGGCCAGGTGGTGGCGGCCGCCAAAGGCATCGGCGCGTCGCTCGCGTCCATCCCAGGGGATGTGCCAGCCCTGCCCCGCCTCGACCGTTGCTTCACCAACCCGCCGCTCCAGGCGACAGGCGGGCTCCCCATCCGTTTGCAGGGTCAGTCGCCCCTGCTGTCCAGCCAGCCCCTTGCGCGGCCAGGCAAACTCGGCCGTGGCTTCCGTGGGCGCATTCGCCTCGACCTCGAGCAGTCCCTTGAAGGCCTCGCTGCGTTTGCCGAAGAAGGCCTTGCCGGTGAAGGCTCCGGAGGCGGTGGTGGTCAGTTCGTAGCGACCGCCGAGCCAGTCATTGGCTTCTCCGTCCGGAACAAAGAAGCCCTGAAAACGACCGACAAACGCCGCCGGCAGTTCCTGAACGTCCAGCACGAAGCTCACGCGCTCGGCCGAAGTTCCAGCCGCGTTGCGCGCCTGCACCTCCAAGCTGTAGCTGCCAGCCTGGCGCGGCACACCGCGGAGCCAGCCGGTGGCGCCGTCGATGCTGAGGCCGGGCGGCAGATTTTTCACCGTGTAAGTGACCGGCAATTGCGTGGTCGGAAGGAGCAACTCGAACTCCGCCCCGACCCGCGCCGGCGGCAATGGCAATCCGGGCTGCGTCAGCACCGGCAGGGTGGTGGCTTTCTGGGCGATTTCATGCCCGAGGTCGCCGATGAGGATCGCCCCCTGGCGTTCCTGGGCCGTCAGGTTGGGGGCCACCGTCACGGTCAGGATGGCATCACCCACGCCCTCGCTCGGTTGCACGGTTACCCAGGGCAAGGGATTCACCACCTGCCAGGCATCGACCGTGTAAACCAGCATCTGGTAGGTGGCGCCGGTTCGCTCGAAGGGCGGCGCCCCGCCGTTCGACCACAGGCTCAGCGTCGGCGGCAAGAGTGTCACTTCTACCGGTTCCGACAACGCCCCGGCGGCATCGCGGGCGCGGTAGCTGAAGCTGGCGGTGGTGAAGTCGGCGGCGGCGGTGAAGACCAGTCCACCCGCCGATTTGGCGAGTTTGCCAGCGCTGGCCGGCACCAGAGGCGTGAAGGAGGCCAGCGTCGGCAGCTCTCCGTCGGGATCACTGTCGTTGGCGAAGATCGGCAGCGTCATGCGCGCACCCGGTGCCACCGCGAGTGAGTCCGCCACCGCCACGGGTGGCCGGTTCCCCGTCGTGAAGCCCAGGGTTTTGCCGGCAGCCCCACCGGCCGGCCCGGCCGCACGCAGGCGGAAGAAACGCCACTGGCTGGCCGGCAGATCCGCGAGCGCGGCCGTGTAGTGGCGCACGCCGTTGACGGTTTCAGCATCGACCGCCGGCACGCGTTCGCCCAGGGCCACCGTCGGTCCGTGCTCGAAGAAGATCTCCAGACCCTCGGTCGCGCCAGTCACCGTGCCGTTCAGGGTGGCGGTGTGCAGCCCGACCTCGCTGGCGGCGAGGGTCTTCACCCCCGGTTTCGCCGTGGCCGCCACGCCGCTGCCCTGCAATGACAGCAGGCGGTCGGCGGCACCCGCCACGCGCAGCCGCAACTGCGCCTGCTTCACGCCGGTCTTGAGCGGTTGAAATTCGACCTGCAGATCCACGCTTTCACCGGCCAGCAGGCTCGCCGGCAGGGGCGACCGCAGACGAAAGTCGCCCGCCCCTTCGAGAACGGCCGACAGGCCGCTCCAGCCCGTCTCCCCGGTGTTGTGCACCTGCCAAGTCATTCGGCGCAAACCGCCGAGGCCGACCTCGCCGAAGTCGGCGCTGTCCCCCGACTCGACCGGCACCCCTTCACCGGTCTGCCAGGCCAGCGGCGCCGCGGTGAAGGCGTAATCGACCTGGCTTTCCAGCAAACTGAGCGAGCGATTGCCCGAGCCGCTTTCGCAGTGGGCGACCGCACGCACACGCCCAGCCGGTGGCAGCAGCAGGCCCTCGCCCTGCCAGCCACCGTCGATGCGGGTCGCCTGACCGAGTTCCGTCCAGGTCAGGCCCGCATCCGTGCTCACCGCCAAGTCCACACGCCGTGCCTCCGGCGAACTGCCACCGCGCCACCAGACGATGCGATGCCCGTCGGCAACCTCGAGTGACTCCGTGGCGGGGTCATTGTGCAGGCGGGCGAGGCCGTAGCGGGCCACGCCACGGATGCCTTCAAACTCGCCCTGAACCAGAATGCGTCCGTCGGCCTGCACGGCCATCCCCACCGCTTTTCTCTGCATCGGCACGGCAAGACTCGTGTCGAAGGCACCGCTCGCCAGCAGGCGACGCACCCCCCAATCGCTAGTTCGATAGCCCGTGGCCGTGCCAAGATCCCCACTCAGCAGAATCTTGCCATCCGCCTGCACCACCAAACCAAGGACTTCGTCAGAGGAGACCAGGGGCGCACTGAAGGACGAATCCAGGCTCCAGTCCGGCAGATAGCGCTTCACCATGCCATCGCCATAGACCAGCGCCTTGCCATCGGCCTGAAAGGCGATGCCGTTAATCCTGTTGGGAAAGGCCTGTCGCACCTGGCTCGCGGGAAAGCTCAGATCCGGCTCACCATTGGGATGCAGCCGTGCCAGCGTGGTCGAGGAACCGAGGCTGAGGCGACTGGAAATGGCGGAGGACGACCAGATCAGGATTTTGCCATCCTCCTGGATCGCTGTGCCTGCCACCGAACCCGTGACATTCAGGGCAAAGGAGGTGTCCAACGCGCCATTCGAGAGCAGCCGACAAAGGCCAAAGGACAGACCCGTCAGGTCGGGGTAATAGAACCAGCTTCCGTACAAAAGGAGTCGTCCCTGATCCATGGGGCGAATGGCGTGAGAGCCAGAACCTTCGCGAAGCACCGGGTTGAAGGTGCCATCCTGCAAACCGTCTTCCTGATAACGGCCTAGGATGTTTAGAGAGTACCCGATGACCATGAACTGACCTGAAGGCAGCAACGTCTGAAAGAGTCGCGGAACCGGCCCAAAGGTCGTGTCCTCCATGCCATCCTCGGTCACGCGAGTGGTGCCCTGGGACGTGCGCAACAGCAGTTTACCGTCGGCTTGCAGGCTCTGGAAACTGTTATATCCCGCACTGGCTCTGTAATTGACACCTTCCCAAGGAACCAGCGTCCCCGCAGGCGCATAACCCAGTTCCACCTCACCGGGTTTCGGGGCATTGCGGATGATCCTGATTTCATACTGGGTCTTGGAGACCCCATCGGCTGCCGTCACTTCCAGCCGCAGCGCTGCGGGTGTGGGTTCCAGGGTCACTGGGCGCTCGAAGTAATCCGCATCCAACACCTCATCGACCCCTTCAATGCGCAGTTTTTTTTGGGTGCCGGACCACAACCCATTACCGACAACAAGGGTGGTCAGATCGCTTGGCACGAAGACCACATACTGCTGGGTTGATGCGGGGATCCATCCGTACAGCAAAGGCGTTGATGGCGAAGCCACCTGATTCAGCAAATAAAGCGAATCCAATGTGGAATCCGCGCTCAAGCCACCTTCGGCACGCAGTGCGACACTGAAGGCGCTGCCGCCGTCGCGACTCAACGTCAGGGTGCCGGTCGGTGAAGCACTGCCGTTGGGCACTCGCGTCACCCAAAACTCGGTGGACTCGCCCGGGGGTAGCAGTCGGCGCAGCGACGAGGTATCGAGCCGAAAGACCGGCGAACCCGTCAGGCGCAAACGCCCCAGCCGCAGCGGAGCCGTGCCGGTGTTGCGGACGGTGAAAACCTGCGGCTCGGTCGTCGTGCCGAGATCCACCTGCGCGCTGCCATCCTGCGCGAGAACACCCGCCGGACCTTCCAGCACGAGTTCAGGCGCGCCGCCACCGTAGCTGGCGACCTGGTCGATCAAGCCCATCGAACCGTTGTACTGGCCACTCGTGGTGCGACCGAAGGCGCGCAGCGTGCCGGTGGGTGGTAAAGTCAGACCCGTAAGCTCCCAACCGCCGCTCATCCGGCTGCCGGTTCCCAGTGACTGCCAGGTGACACCGCCATCCGTGCTCAATTCGAAACGGGCCTCCTGAATCTCGGGTGCCGTGCCGCCACGCCGCCACTCCAGGCGTGTGTCATCGACCTTCACCAGTTCATCCTGGGCAGGGTCATTCTGCAGGCGATGAAGCAGGTTTCTGGAAGTGTTAGAATAGTGAGGAAAATAGCCACCGACCAGCAACGAGCCGTCGGCATGCAGGGCGGCGCCATAGAGCGTGTAGTCGCCGTAAAGGGGATCATTCCATGAGGAATACGTCAGCCCCGAAGCGAAGCTGGTGTCGAGCGAACCGTTGGCGTTCAACCGTACCACCGCGCGGTGCTTGGGATTGGCGCCGATCGTTCCAAAGGCCCCTGCGACAATAATCCGGCCGTCGGCCTGGAACTGAAACGAGTAGGGCGTGTTGTTGAGCGAAGCCGCAAACGACAGATCACGACTGCCATCCGGTCGCAACCTCGCCAAGCGGTCCGCAGAATCCCCTTGGACCCGCCTGAAACTCCCCCCCACCAGAACATGTCCGTCCGGTTGAAGGGCAAGCACCGTCACCGTCGCCAAGGCCGTGTCCGTGCTCCCCTGGGCGTTGGGATTGTAACTTGCGTCCAGGCTGCCATCGGGATGCAGCCTCGCCAAGCGGTTGCGGGTCACGCCATTGACGGCAGTGAAACTGCCACCCACCAGCAATTTGCCGTCGGGTTGGCAGGCCAACGTGTAGACGGTGCCGTTGAAGATGGGCGTAAACGTGGTGTCGAGACTGCCATCGGAATGCAGCCGCGCTAGGTAGGGTTGCGTCGTGCCACCGATTTCCTGAAATCCCCCCGCCACCAGCACCCTGCCGTCCGGCTGCACTTGCAGGCTCTGCACAACACCCACTCGCAACTGCGGAGTGAAGGACTCGTCCACGGTGCCATCCGGATTCAAACGGAAAAGGTGTTCGGCATCAGCACTCGGATTGCTGCCGCGGTAGTGCGCCAACCAAAGCGACCCGTCCCAGTGCAGGCTGATGCACATGACCTGCCCCAGCCCCGTCCCTCTTTCCAGATTGGCCAGACCCACCCCTTCATTCTGCATCCGGTCCCAGTTGGGATGGTCACGACCGCCCGCGTGCCGGAAAAAACCTCCGAGCAAGATGCCTCCTTCAGGCAAGGCCGCCACATGGGTCAAAGCCCTGGATTGGTTGGACATGGTGTAGAACACCCCCGGCTTGAAATCCGGATCCACATCCCCCGGCGCAGCCGAGGCCGCGGCGGTGAGCCCCCAGAAAACCACGAGCCGAGCCCCCCAATCAAACGCCGAGCGCCAACGAGAAAAATTCACATCCCCATCCAGCAAAACAACAGGGGTCCAGTCAACGCAAATCACCCCCTGAACCCACCTTTTTCCGCAGCCTTCAGGCCGATCCATGGGGGCACAAAAGAAAAGCCTCTGACCTTCCTGGCCCAAGCTGGGGCCGGTGCAAGCCTGGTCTTCCGCAGCGCATTGGCCACGATTCCGGGTTGAGCAGCAAGGGCGGATCGCGCGATCCGTGCCACAAACCCCAGGGTCGAGACCCGCAAATCGCCGGAACCCACCCTCCAGTCTCAACAAGGCACTTGTCATTCTCAAATCGGAGATCACTTTTGGTAAATCGGAGATCCGATTTGCAAAATCGGAGATCACTGTGCCCTCACAGTGAGATCATTGTGCCCATGGATCGATATCGGTGTGACCCCGCATCGATATCACTGTGCCCGGGGACCGATATCAGTGTGACCCCACACCAAGATCGATGTGCCCGGGGACCGATATCGGTCCGCCCACACACCAAGATCACTGTGCCCACGGACCGATATCCTTGTGACCCCGCACCGATATCACTGTGCCCGGGGACCGATATCAGTGTGACCCCACACCAAGATCGATGTGCCCGGGTACCGATATCGGTTTGCCCACACACCGAGATCGATGTGCCCAGGTACCAATATCGGTTTGCCCACACACCGAGATCGATGTGCCCAGGTACCGATATCGGTTTGCCCTCCCACCAAGATCACTGTGCCCGGGTACCAATATCGGTTTGCCCTCACACCAAGATCGATGTGCCCGGGGAATCCCAAATTCGTCTTCACTCTCCGAGTGAGGTTTGAAGGGAGCATCACACGGAGTGGGATGGCGACTTTCCGGCGGCCAGGAGTGGCCGCGCTCCCGTGGCCTTTAAAGTAGTCCTCACTCTCCGAGTGAGGTTTGAAGAGGGATCATCACACGGAGTGTGATGGCTACTTTCCGGCACCCGACCCTTTCCATCAACCCTCAACAATCCTCCATCATCTTCCCGCTCCGGCCTTGAAGCGGGCCATGAGTTCGAGGAAGCGCTTCTGCTTGGCCTGATACTCGGGCGAACCGCGCGGGTGGCTATCGCGCTCGGCCGCCAGGACCCGGATCTCGGCACCGAGGGCGCGACGGGCGGTGGCGGCAGCGTTGGCCTGTGCGGCGGCGGGATCGACCTTGGGCTCGACGTCGTCCCAGGGATCGGTGCGGAAGACCGAGGCGGGCAGGCCGGCGCTGTTGATGAGGTTGGCGCCTTCGGGGTTGGAAGCCCAGGCATAGCGCACGGCCACCGGCGCGGCGACCGCGGAACTGCGCACGAGCAGGCTGTCGGGACCGGCGATCTCGGCCTCGGCCCAGTGCCAGACCTTGTCGGCCCCGGCGATCTCAAAGCGCTTCAGGGCGCCGCCATCGCGGGCTCGCAGGCCGTCGCCGGCATGATCGAACACCACCCGCACGGCGTCGCCCTCGACCCGGCTTTCCCGGTAGAGCGGGCCGGAATAGACCAACTCGCGGCCGTAATCCCGGGCCAGGGCCCAAAGCGCCAGGCGTTCGCCGGGATCCTTCTTGTTTTTCGGATGGATGTCATCGGCTTCGCCGACGTCGTTGGTGATCGCCATGCCGGTCTTGGGTGTGGTGGCGAGCACAAGGCGCATGCGATCCTGCAGAAGCGGCCAGGGATCGGGCGTGCCGGGCGCGGTCGAGGGTGCACGGTAGGCGGCGAGCTGGACGTAATGGAAGGAAAAGTCATCGCCCCAGCGCTGACGCCAGTCGCCAATCATCAGCGGCAGGGTCTGGTCGTAAGGCACCGCGCCGGGCTTGGCATTGCCTTCGCCCTGGTACCAGATCGCGCCGCGCAGGCTGTAGCCGACGAAGGGATGGATCATCGCATTGAACAGCACGCCGGGCCGGCCCTCGGTGTCGAGCGGGCGCTTCGGCGGGGTCGGCTTCTTGGGCAGTCGGCGCCGCTCCGCCGCGGACTTGCCCTTGGCGGCAGCCATCGTGGCCTGCCACTGGGCGAGCTTTTGTTCGTAGGCGGCCTGTGCCTTGGCGGGATCGTAACTGGCGTCTTCCTGCAGCAGCGCATCGACCAGGGCCTTGGTGCCCGGCAGGGTGTTCAGGGCCTCGCGACTGGTGAAGGTTTCCACCGGCTTGCCGCCCCAGGCGGTTTTCAGCACACCGACCGGCACGCCGAGTTCCAGGTGCAGCTTGCGCGCGAAGAAGAAGGCGACCGCCGACCAGTTGGCCACGTTCTCAGGAGTGGCGGTGGTCCAGGTGCCGGCGATGTCCTCCTGTGGTTCCACCGCGGTGACGAGCGGGGCGTTGAACATACGCAGGCCGGGATGGTTCGACTCGGCGATGAGCCCGGCGTATTCCGGCGAGCGGTTCATCGTGTAAAACATGTTCGACTGTCCGGAGGCGAGCCAGACCTCACCGACGAGGACATCGCGCAGCGTGCGGGTTTCGCTGCCGGAGCTGATGGTCAGCTCCGCGCCCTTGGCATCGGCCGGGCCGGTGGCGATGGCCGTGCGCCAGCGACCGTCGGCGTCGGCCTGGGCCGTGACTTCCCTGCCCTTGAAGCCGACCTTCACGGTCGCCCCGGGTGCAGCCCGGCCCCAGAGCGCGGCTTCGCGCTCGCGCTGCAGCACCAGGTGATCGGAGAAGAACTGCGGCAGGCTGAGCTGCGCGGAAACGCTGCCGGCAAGGCCGAGCAGGAGAAGGCAGAGGAGGCGTTGCATGACAATCAAGGGCGAACGAAGCGAAGGCGGGTTCATTTCACGGTGATCCAGAGCGGCGATGACCAAGCCATGTTGCCGTCGGCCTGTTCGATGCGCAGGTAGTAGCGGTTTTCGCCGGGCAGCGGTGCGGGATCGGTCCAGGCGCCATCGACGGATTTGGCGCCGGGCTCGAGCACGTGATGATCCTGCTCGTTGCGCACCACGGTCAATCGCTGCACTGGCGCGGTGCCCTCGACGCGGAACCGCAGCTCGGGTTTGCCGTCGATCTCGAACACCTCGCCCATGGGTCGGTCGCCACAGCTCAGCTCGACGAAGATCTTGTCGGTGGCCGCGCAACTGCGCCGGGCGTTGAGGCCGGCGAGGATGCCTTCGCGGGTGAAGGCCTCGACATAGACGCCGCCAAACGAGGTGTGGGTGGCGATGTGATCGCTCGAGGCGAAGACGCCGAGCTTGTGACCGACAGCGAGTGCCTTCTGATAGACGCCGTTGTTGTAGCCCTGCGGCTTTTTGAAACCGGCATCGAAGTCGGTGATGACACCGGGCGGCTTGGGATGCTCCTCGCCGGCGAGCTTGTGCGGCGTGTAGGGCTCGCCCTCACGCAGTCCCACGGTCGGCTGCGGCAGACCGAGGCCCTCGTAACTGACACGGGCGCCCTGGAAGATCTCGACGGCATTCTCATGGGTGTTGTCGATGCCGTGCTCGTAGCGGGTCCAGTCGGTGCCCATGCCGGTGGCGCCGGTGTGACTGATCACCGCGCAGGGCTGGCCATGGCGCTTGAGCAGATCCCAGAGTTCGGTCGGCTGGATCGGCTGAATGCCCGCGGCGACCGGCAGCGTTTTCTGCCAGGGCGAGGCGCGATAGGTGGCGCGGTTGATGTAGACGATGGGGCCGCCGCGACGGGCGAAGACGATGTTGCGATGCCCCCAGGGAAAGGGCTGCTCGCGCTCGTAGGCGTAGAGCGAGGTGAAGCGGCCGGGCGCATAAAAGACATCGACCAGCCGCTGGGTGTGCCACCACTCGTAGGGCGAATAGATCTTGCCGATGTCGGTGTGATCCGAGGTGCCAAGGAAGTCGAGGCCGGCGAGGTCGAGGGCATAGCGGTAGTGCTCGTTGGCACAGCCGTCGAAGCCGGTGCGGCAGTTCGACAGGTCGGTGTGGCGGTGCAGGTCGCCCCAGACCAGGCGGTAGGTTTTGCCGCCGATCGTCCAGGTGTGATGCTCGTCGAGCGGTCGCGGCGGGGTCGGCTCGTTGAGGTAGGCTTTCGGTTCCGGGCTGCGCGCGATGACGGCGTCGGCTTCCTCCGGCAGCAGCGGCCAGTCGGCGTCATGACGGAGCTGGGCCGTGTGGATCTCGGCGATGCCACTCGCCTTGGTGGTGCGTTTGTCGGTGGCCCAGGAAATCCAGAGGCCGCCCTTGGGACCGACATGCAGTTCCTGGCGGCGGTCCTGGCCCAGGGTGCTGTCGGGCAGCGCCGCCGGTTCGGCCCAGCGACCGCTGGCGGGATCGTAACGGGTGACGGCCACGCGCCAGAAGGCGTTGGCAAAGCTGCGGTAGCCCAGCCAGACCTGACCCTCGCGCACGGCGACCGAGGGCAGGTTGACGGCGAAGCCGGGGCTCGGGTCTGGAGCCGGGGTGGGGCGGCCCTTGTCGGGCACGGCCACCTCGGTGAACACGCCGGTGTCGGGATCGTAGCGACCCAGCAACAGGCGCTTGTGGGCGTTGAGCCCCATATCGTTCTCATGGCCGCGCGAATCCAGTCCCCACTGGCGACGACCGCGTTCGGCGGCGATCCAGAGCCCGCCCTGCGCATCGGCGGCGATGCTGGCGCGCGCCTCGTATTCGGGCGTGGCCAGCAGTTCGCGATCCTGCACGGCACCGTCGAGCCCGACGCGGGCGAGACGCAGGTTGAACTCGCCACCGGCCGAGCTGTCGTAGGCGATCCAGGCGCCCTTGTCATCGGTGAAGGCGAGGCGCGGCTCCCAGTTGCCGGCCTTGTCGACCGAGGAGACGCGCACGGGTGGCGACCACACGCGGGTGTCCGGACTCCAATGGCGTGTCCAAACCTGCGAAGCGCCGGGGCGGATCTCCTGCCAGGTCACCCAGACGCGACCCGCGGCGTCGGTGCCGGCATCGGCAAAACCGCAGCCGGCGTCGGCATGGGCGGCGAGTTCGAGGCGCGGCCCGGGCTCGCCCTTGGCGAAGCGACATGCGCGCAGGGTCATCACGTCCTGGGCGTTCGCCTGGCTCCAAAAAGCCCAGACGCCGTTTTCGGCATCGGCGGCGATGGCCGGCTGATGAATGACCCCGGGCTCCGAAAGTGCGGCGACCGGCTGCCAGCTGCCCTCACCGCGGGTGAACAGGCGCAGGGTGTCGGCCTTGCCGTCGTGTTCGATGGCGACCGACCATAGGCGCAGGTCACCGGCGATGACGAAATCGGGCTGATCGTGGTGCAGCACCGGGTCCGCCCTCTTCAGGTGCTGGGCCAGCGGGGCGGTCAGGCGCGGTGCGGCTGCAGCCTTTGCCCCAGCCTTTTTCTTTTTCGCCGCCGGCGGCTGCTGGGCGATCGATCCCAGCGGCAGGGCGAGCGGGAGAAGCAGGGAGAGAAGGAGCAAACGGGGCAACATCACCGCAGGGGAACGTCGCGCCCGCCCCGAGCTTGCGCCGGGTAGGCGACTTCGCCAGAAGGCGGTGCTGGCAGCGCGGGACTCCCCTTCTCCAACGCCCGCGTTGTGGCCAACGCGCCTACGGGGGTCACTTCAAGACATTCTCGCCCCGGTTTTCCTTCTGCTGGATCGTCACCGGCCAGCCGGGGAACTGGTTCGAGGGTTTGCCATCGGTGGCGTCGATGAGGAAGCGGAAGGACTCGACCTGGTAGGTCAGCTTGGCGGTGTCGAAGGTGATGAAACCGAAGCCGCTGCCCTTTTCATGGGCCTTGTCGTAGCGGTTGGGCGCCTGCCCGACCAGCGGGTTGCCGACCGCATACACATAGGCCTTGTTGCCGAGGCCCTCGATGAATTCGCCGGTGTCGGGCAAGCCGTGCGCCGGACGGTTGGCATGCGGCATCTTCAGTTCATCGGGCCGCCACCAGCGCGGATAACCGGCGGCGATGGCGGGCGTGCAGAACGACCAGTTGCTGTCGCGCTGCTTCTCGACGCCATACTGCACCAAGGTGGTGAGATGCTGGTCGCCATTGATGTGCAGGGCCATGCTCGGGCGCATCAGTTCGATCGTGCGGTTGCGCGGCGTCTGCGGCCAGCCGCCGGAATCGAGGTCGGCCTTCAGGTAGCCGTTGTAGTCGCCGTGATGGGTGGCGACGTTGGCCAGGACGGTCTGGCTGAGTACGGCTTTCAGCTTGTGGCCGCGCCAGTCGTTCGCCCACTGCTTGAGGAACTGCTCCTGGCGCTCGCCGAGCAGGATCAACCCCGGCTTGTCGAGCTTGGCCGTATCGAAGTCCGCCTCCAGCACATGGTCGGCACGGCCTGCACCGGTGTCGACCTTCTCCGGCCCGCTCTTCCACTGGCGGTCGGCGAGGATGGCGAAACTGACATCGCCGTAGACCATGTCGCCATAGTACACGCTGATGTCCTGCAGCACCGGCTTGGCGTCGTACGGATCGGGGTGATGGGCACAGTTCGTCTTGTGAACGACATTGACCATGCGCGCCGGCTGGATGTAACCGCCCTTCGACGAGGCGCCGCTGTCGCCGACGTCCATCGGTTTGCCGCCCTCGCCCCAGATGTTGCCCTGGAAGACGTCGTGATCGTCCGGCAGGCAGAGCGTGGGAGCGTTGCGCATGACCTCGCGGAAGGCCCAGCCGTGCTGGTAGAACTTGCGCAGGTAATTCAGGATTGCGCGCTCGGCATCGTCGCGGATGATGCCGAAGCCGCCGTGGTTTTCATAGAGCTGGTCGCCGGAGAAGAAGACCAGGTCGGGATCGAGCTTGCGGACGTTCTCGGCCACCGGTGCATACGGGAAGGCATAATCGTTCTGGCAGGTGAGCGCCGCCAGACGCAGCGGCCGCCCCTCGGGATTCGCCCGGATCGTGCCGGACCATTCATGGTCGGTGTGACTGCCATCGCGGTGCTTCTCGCGGTAGACCGCCTTGTAGGGCGTGGCGCGTGTCTCGTCCCAGTTGGGCAGGCGGAAGGTCGCGGTCCAGGCGTCGGTATCGAGCCTGGCGGTGCCGAGCGATTTCCAGGCGCCGTCCTTCTCGATCCGCAGTTCGACCTCGGGGTTGTCCCGGGCGCCGAGCGGACCGGTGAGCACACTGAGCTTCATGACAAAACCCTCGGCAGTGCGCGAGTCGCTCAGGGAGTACATCGTCCAAAGGATGGGCCCGAAGCGGTTCGCCTCGGTGACCGTGAAGGCGTCTCCCTCCAGGGTCCAGTTGTGGAAGCGGTTGCGACCGCCCATGGCGTTGCCCGCGGCCTTGGCCTTTTTACCCTTGGCGGCCCCGGCCGCACCGGCGGCGAAGTTGTTGGCAAGCGAGACATTGCCCAGCACCTGATCGGCCGGCACGCGGTGCGTCACGACCGCGAGTTCGGCGCCGCTGTCAGCCTCGAGGGCGCGCAGGGTCAGGCGGCATTCAGCGCCCTCGGTCGTTCCCTGCAGGGCGAGGCGCAGGCGCGGCCGCGTGGTGCCTTCCGCGATGGCGGCCGACTTCGGTCCCAGCACCAACTGCCCGCCCTGCCAGCCGGCATTCAGCCCGCGCTGGACAAAGCAGTTGCTGCGATGCTCGTCGATCTCACTGCGCAGGCCGATGCGGAAACCGGCACCGCCGTCGGTCTTGAGCGTTTCCAGACGCGTCAGCGTCACCGCCATCACAAAGGCACCGGCGCCGGTGATCTGATGGGTCAGCGAATGCACACTGCGCCCCGGCCCCGGGTTGAGGCATTCCGCGCCGCCGTCGCGCACGCACCAATCCTCCATCGGGTTTGCCCAGAACTCGCCGCCGAGAAACACCCGGTCATGCGTGCGTGCCCAGGGATCGACGGTCGCCGGCGCCGAAGCGGCACCGAGTGGCCTGCCGCCGGCAAAACTGGCGAGGGTTCCGGCGGTGAAAAGCTTGAGGCTGGTGCGACGGGTCAGGGGCGTGTTCATGAGCCACCGATAACGCCCTACCAGCGCCAAACGATCAGGATTTTTCGCCACCGGCGCACCCTCAGGGCTCGCACAGGCGGCGCAGGGCCTCGACATCGCCATACTTCACCGCCCCGGGCACGAAATGGATGTGCCAGGGATCGGTCAAATCGGCGAAGCGGAAGCCGTCGGTCTCGGCCTCAACCCCGGTCTCGCCGAGCAGGGCGCCCGCCGCCAGCGCGATGGCGCCGGCACCGTCGCTGCCGCGCAGTTGCAGGCCCTTGAGTGGGTATTCGGAGCGACCGCGCATCATGGCGACCATGGTCAGGGCATCGTGCACCCGGCGGGCGAACAGGCTCGGGTTGTACCCGAAGGTGTAGCCGCTGAACTCGCGGAAGTCGTTGGGCTTGGCGCGCAGGTTGTCGCCCGCCTTGGGCTGTTCGGTGGCGCCCTGCAGGTAGAGCGAGGGACAGGCCACGGCCTTGCCGGCATCGAGCAGGTCGCGAGCGGCCGGGGTCGGGCCCGAGGCCCCGTGGACGGAGGCAGCGCCCTCCAGGCTGAGCCAGAGCACCGCCTCGCCACGCCAGTTCTTTGGATACAGGAAGGTCGCGCGCACCTCCTCGCCCTGCGCCTTCAGGCGGCTGACGCCCTCCATGAGCAGGTAGTCTCCGCGATCCTCCTTGCTGAGCAGTTCGTAGTCGACCTCGGCCGGCGTCGGCGGCTGACGCCCGATCAGCACCTGCCAGGCAGCGCCGACCGTGGCGCGCAGGGCGGCCTTGTCCTTGCCGCGCACCAGCGACTGGATCTGCGTGTCGTCCTGCGCGGTCATCCAAGCGCAGACGGCCTTTTCATGGGCAGCGCCGACCTGGTCGCCCGCGGGCGCGGCATGACCGCCGGTCCAGACCGACAACTCCTCGCGGCCGAGCACGCGGAACTCGCGCTCCTGCTCCGGCTGTTTCAGGCCGAGGCCAAAGTGGCGGTTGTAGAAGGCGTACATCGCCTGGCGCGAGGGCAGGTTGTAGTTGTGCGGGAACTGGGTGGCGATGTGGGCCGTCAGGCGGTCGGGCACACCGAGTTTGGCATAAAGGTCCTTCAGCTCGGGCAGGCCCTTGGTTTCGAGTTCCTTGGTCCAGTCATCCGCGGCGGTCAGGCCGAGCGGACGCGGGGCGGTCAGGGCCGCAATGTCGATGTTGCCCTGACCGATGCGCAGGTGGTGACTGTTCTCGCAGGTGCAGCCGCCCTGCATGGCGGTGGAGACCATGACGCAGGGAAAGGCGGCGCTGACACGCGGGTCGAGACCGGCGATCATCATCGTCTGGGTGCCGCCACCGCTGGCGCCCGTGCAGCCGATGCGCTGCGGATCGACGCCCTCGAGGCTGAGCAGGAAATCGATGGCGCGCAGACCGTTCCAGGTCTGCAGGCCAAAGTAGGTCTGCAGGCGCAGGTCGGCGCCCGGGCTGAGAAAACCCGTCTTCGCCGCGCCGTGGCGGTGTTCGGTGAACTGCACGGAATCGGCGTAGCCGAGCATGTCATAGAGGAAGGCCGCGCAGCCCATGCGCGCGAGCTGCACGCAGCGCGCCTGCAGTGGCGAGCGCGCCGCGCACTCCAACTCCTCGGCACCGGTGTCGATCTCCTTCTTCGTCGCCGCCGTGCCAATGCCGCGGTCCATGAAGCGGCCGTCCGGCCAGTGACCGTGCGGGCAGAGCACGGCCGGCATCTTCGCGGGCCGCTGCTTCGGCAGATACAGGCTGCCGGTGACATAGTGCCCCGGCAGGCTCTCGAAGAACACGCGATCCACCGTGTAATCATCGCCCTCGACCCGGCCGTGCACGACCGCGTTGAGCGGGGTCTTCTCCGGCATCGGCCAGAGGCCGGCGGCGACTGCGACACGCCGCTCAATCTCCGCGCGGCGCGCCGGCCAGGCCTGCTTGGAGGCGACCGGAGTCATCGGGAAGTAGCCGTTGAGGTCGCGCGCTTCGCGGGACGGCGACTGGGCCGCGGCGAAGCCGACGGCGAGCAGGGAGAGGAGGACGGGCTTCATGAAGAGGATCAAGCCCATACGGCAGCGGGCGCACCGATTCATCAGTGCGCCCGCCAGCTTTTTTCCGGAATCCGCCGTTCAGTTGAGCGGCTTCAGTTCCGGCAGGACGAACTTGCCGTCCTTGCGGATCAGCTTGCCGTCGAAGCGGATCTCACCGCCGCCGTGCTCGGGACGCTGGATGCAGACGAGGTCCCAATGCACCTGGCTGCGGTTGCCGTTGTCGGCGATGCCCTCGTAGGCCTGACCCGGGGTGAAGTGGAAGCTGCCGGCGATCTTCTCGTCGAAGAGGATGTCGCGCATCGGCTCGCGGATCTCGCGATTGAAGCCGATGGCGAACTCGCCGATGTAGCGGGCGCCCTCGTCGCTGTCGAAGATGCGGTTGATCGCCTCGGTGTTGTTGGCAGTGGCCTTGACGATGCGGCCCTTGCTGAACTCCAGGCGCACGGAGTCGAAGGCGATGCCCTGATAGATGGTCGGCGCGTTGTAGCTGATGACGCCCTCGACGCTGTCGCGCACCGGCGCGCTGAAGCATTCGCCATCGGGGATGTTGTGACGGCCGCCGCAGGCGATCGCCTTCAGGCCCTTGAGGCTGAAGCGCAGGTCGGTGCCCGGCCCGGTGATGTGGACCTCGCGGGCCTTGTCCATGAGCTTCTTCAGCGCGTTCATGGCCGGCAGCAGGGCGGCGTAATCGAGCAGGCAGACCTTGAAGTAAAAGTCCTCAAAGGCCTGGGTGCTCATTCCGGCCTGCTGGGCCATGGCCGGGGTCGGCCAGCGCAGCACACACCAGCGCGTCTCGTTGACCCGCTGGTTCTGCACCGGGCGCAGGAGCGACATGACCAGCTTCATCTTCTCGGCCGGCACATCGCTGTGCTCGGTGATGTTGTGACTGCCGCGCACGGCGATGTAGCAGTCCATCTTCTTCATCAGCGCCAGGTCGCTCTCGGCAATCGCCTCATACTGCGCGGCGTCGGCATGGCGCAGCAGTTCGCGGCTGACGGTGGTGTCGTGCAGGCGCACGATCGGCCGGCCCTTGGCCTCGACCACGGCGCGAATCAGGGCCTGCGGCACGCAGGAAGGGACGTCAAAGCAGTCGATCCAGACGAAGTCGCCCTTCTTCACCTGGGTCGAGTAACGGACGAGCTGGCGGGCGAGTTGGTCAACGCGGGGGTCGTGCATGCCCGCAGCTTGGACGGCGGCACGCGACTGGCAAACGGGATTTTGCGACCACCTCAGCGGGCCGCGCGCGGATCGCCCAGGTGGCGGCGCAGGAAGTCGAAGGTGCCGACGCCGTGAATCGTGTGCGGACCGTCGAAGTGCTCGATCTCCGTGCGGTCGCCGACCCCGAGCTTGTTGTAGAGCCGGCGGACCTTGGCGAACTCGTAGTTGACCCATTCGTCGATGCCGACACCGTCGTTGTGGCCGCGCTCAACCATGAAGGGGCGCGGGGCGATGAGGGCGGCCATCTCGGCATAGTTGAAGGTGCCGCCCAGGTCCCACTCCCAGATCTCATACTCGTGGGTGAACACATAGCTGAGCGGCAGGTCGGTGGTGGCGCACTTGCGCACCCACTCGTTGAAATCGCCCGAGCAGATGCTCAGGCAGTAGTCGGTCAGCACCGCCGGCGTGCGCATCGCCGACTTGCCACCGTAGCTGAGGCCGTAGAAGGCGATCTTGTCGGGCCGGGTAAACGGCTGGGCCTTGAGCCATTCGAGGATGCGCTGGTGCTGGCCGTTGATGACCGAGTACAAGCTCAGGCCAAGCGGGTGCAGCTTGCGCTGCAGCGAGCGGAAGGCGTCCATGCCGCGATAGGGATTGTGCGGGGCGAAGGTGATGTAACCCTGCTCGGCGAGGCGCAGGGCAAAGGCCTTGTAGGCGCCAAAGGCACGCACGGCCGGATCAGTTTCAAAACAGTGCTCGGGCAGGCCCTCCAGGCCGTGCTGGCAGACCACCACCGGCCGGCGTTCGCCGGCTTGCAGGTCCTTGGGCAGGGCCAGCCAGCCCCAGGCGAAGACATCGTCCCAGACATCGAGCACGACCTCGTAAATGGCAACGGTGTCGGTCTCACGCACCAACCGGCTGCGCGGGTTGGCGGGTCGGTCGGGATCCGGCAAGCGCCCGATCACCTCGTTCCAGAAACGCTCGCGCTCGCCGGCCGTGTGCTTCTCAAAGGCGTCCAGCGGCTGCAGCGGCAGCGGTTTCCAGAAGCTGTCGTTGCGTTCGGTCTCGACGAGGGCCAAGCGGCGCTGGGTGAAAGTCTCGAGTTCGCGCACCTGGCTGCGCTGGCGCTCGCGCACGGCTTCGGGCGAGGTTGGAGCGCCTGACGTCAGCGGTGTCGTCGGCGACGCCAACCGCGCCGCCACGGCCTCGGCGGTCGCCGGCGGCAGCAGATGTTGGAGCAAATCGACCGAAGGCGCATCGGCTTCAAACAGCCGGGCCCAGCTGGGATCCAGTCCACGGGTCAGGTCGAGCGCGCGCTGCAGTTCGGCCTGCACCGAGGCGAGCGGCGGCGCGCTCAGCACGCCTGGGGCCGCCACAGCACGCACCCCCTGCCCCGGGGTTGGTGGCCCGGCGACCTCGGGATAGCCGTC
>CBINON010000010.1:0-122558 GCA_966252325.1 uncultured bacterium
GTGGAGAGTGGAGAGTGGAGAGTGGAGAGTGGAGAGTGGAGAGTGGAGAGTGGAGAGACGGTGGTTTTCCCGTACTCTGCGCTCTCAGCTTCAGGCTCCCGGCCCCGCTTACCGCCCCTCTTTCAGCACGCGCCGGATGTCGTCGGCCTGGGTGGCGGTCGAGGCGCTGGCGTCATGCCAGACGATGCGGCCGTTTTGAATCAGGAAGCACTGGCGCGAGGCGAAGGGCAGCAGGCCGAGCACCTTGCCGACGCCGAAGGCGGCGAGGATCTTGCCTTCGGGATCGGCGATGAGGTCGTAGGGCAGGCGGTGCTGGGTCTTGAACTTCTGCTGGGCCTCGGCGCCGTCGGTGGACACCCCGAGCACCTGCACGCCCTGCTGCTGCAGCTCGGCGAAGGCGTCGCGCAGCGAGCAGGCCTGGGCGGTGCAGCCAGGGGTGTTGGCCTTGGGATAAAAGAACACCACGGTCGGACCCTTGGCATAGACCTCGGCGAAGCGCACCTCCCGACCGTCCTGATTGAGGCCGGTGACCTCGGGGGCGGGGCGGTCGACCCGCTCCCCGGAGCCGGCCTGGGCGGCGCCGAAGAAGCTGGAGAAGAAGGCGGCAAGCAGGGGCATGAAGCGGCGCATTTCCCGGATTACGCGCCGCGGCCGCGCTTGGATGGCGTCAGCGGCCGTCGCCCTTCCGCCACTGCCAGGCTTCGTCGAAGAAGCCGGCGTCGGCAATGCCGCCGGGCGCCTGGCTGGTCTTCGGCTTCGACAGGTCGATCACCGCCCAGTCGGGCAGCTTGGGCACCTGGCGGGCGTTGTTGAGGTAGTCGTACTCGCGGTAGGTGAAGCCGCTGTTGATCACCACGTACTTCTCCGGGTTGAGCGGGTTGGGGAAGACCAGCACGGGCGCATGGCTGGCGGCGTCGTAGGTCTTGCCGTTGGCGACCAGCTTTTCCGCGGTCCACTCGATCGGCAGCTTGGCGAGGATCTTCTTCAGCACGGCGTTGCTCTGCGGGTCGCCCCAGAGCACGAGGTTGCTGGCGGCGAGGTCGGCGTCGTTGATCTCGGTGTCGGCCTTCACCGGGGCGTCGCCGCGGAACTGGCGCCGCCATTCGAAGACGGCGCGCTCGAGCTCGGCCTTGGCCCAGGCGCCAGTCTTTTCATGGAGCGGCTGGCCGGTCGGGCGGACAAAAACAAAGCGGTCGAGGAAGGCGTCGTCGATGGGTCCGGACAGGCCGTGCTTTTTCGCCAGCACGCCGGCTTCGTGGGCGTGCAGCGACTGCTGCCACTTGCCGTTGCTGCGGCGCAGATGGACGCGCCAGGAGCGGTCGGACTTCGGCCGGGTGACCTCCAGGCGGGTGCCGTCGATGACCACGACCGGCGCCGTGCGCATGCTCAGCGGGCAGTGGCCGGGCGCCATGTCGAGGGTTAGGGCGGTGACATTCTGGGTTTTCACCGTCACCTCGGCCGGGCCGGTGATCTCGGCGTGCACGCGGGTGCGCTGCCACTGCTGCTCGAGGGCGTCGAGCTGGACCCAGTGCATGCGGTGGTAGCGCAGGAACCAGGTGGCGAAGTGCACCTCGCGCGGCGTGCGCTCGCGGCCGACCGCGGCGATCTCGGCGAGACGGCGCTCAATCTCGACCAGTGAGTCCGGGTGGATCTTGTGGGCGGTCTGCGGGCCGATGAGGTGGACCAGGTCGATGCCCTCCGCGCGCAGGTGCTTTTCCATGATGTCGGCCGCCTGCTTCTGGCGGTCGATCTCGCCGCTGTAGGCCACCGTCGGGCAGTGGAACAGGTTCAGCGCGCTGTCGGTGGCGTTGTACCACTTCCACAGGGTCTGCTGGTACCAGGGGACGGAGGAGACGTCCTCGGTCTGGAAGACGTTCAGGAATTCCGGGGTCTCCGAGAAGCCGGCACCGGGGTTGGCGGCGCACCAGCGGTCGGCGTAGTGGACGGCGAACTGCCAGGCGGCGGCGCCGCCCATGCTGAAGCCGCGCATCATCACGCGGTCCTCGTCGATCGCATAAAACTTGCCGGCGTGCTCCAGGGCTTCGAGCAGGTCGATCTCGCCGGCGAGCTTGTTGGCGCAGCAGTAGCGGCCGTAGGGATGCAGGACGAGGGCGCCGGCGGGGGCGATTTGACCGGCCTGCTTGCGGCGCTGGTCGAGGAAGGCCAGCTCGCTGAGGGTTTCGCCGCGGCCATGGCACCAGACATCCAGGCGGGCGGGTGCGCCGCTGTAGCCTTCCGGAACGACCATGCCGTAGGGCTGCACCGAGCCGTCGATCTTCGAGCGGTAGCCGCGAACCACCAGGCCCTTCTGGGTGGTCCAGGGGGCGCGCCCGTCCTTGAGCTGGGCGGCGCGCTCCAGGCCTTCGGCGAGCACTTCGCGGGCGCTCTTCAATTCGCCGGGCTTGTGGACCTCGCCGTGGCGCAGGGCCCAGTCGACCGCCTTGTGATGGATTTCGACATCGGGCAGCAGGTCGGCGAGGCGCGGGTTCTTCGCCTGGGCCTTGGCGGCGGCGTCGATGGCGGCGCGCAGCTTGGCGAGTTCCGCCTGCAGGGCAGCCGCCTCAGCGGCCGGCACCTCGATCCCGGGCGGCGGGATCGGCCGGACGTTGTCGGCGAGGTTGTCCTTGGGGCCGTCGGCCAGGACGACGGAGGCGGTGGCGAGCAGGAGCGCGAGCGGGCGGATCATGGGAAGGGGAGGATAACGCGGCGGCAGCGACGATGTGCAGCGTTTTTTTCCAGCCTCCGGACCTGCCGACGTCAGGGGTCTGGCAGGTTGGAGGACAAGAGGCCGACAGAAGCCGTCAAACCGCCGGCAGCGAGCCTCTGGCGGCGGGGCGAGAGTGGCGGGCCATGAACTACAACAACCTTTCCAGTCGATTGACACCGCGGCCGCCGCTCAATCGCGAGTTCCTGCGCCGCATTGCCCGCGTCCGCGCCGCCAGCAAGCGGGCGCGCACCCAGGCGGAGAAAAAGGCCACCTTTGCCAGCGCCCGGCCATGACCTCGTTCGCCGCCGTCCTCAACCGCGGCTGCGGCCGCTGCCTGTTCCGCAATGAGTGCCTGCAGGCGCATTTGGTCGGCCTGAAGCCTGCCGATGGTCCGGTGACTGGGCGACTGGCCGGGGCCGTCACCCTGGTGGTGGCCTATGGGGAGGCGGAAGCCTGCGTGGCGGGTCGCATCTGCCGGCTGCGCGAGGGCGAACGGCTCTCGGTCGAACCGGAGTGCGCGTTTGAGCTGCGGACCGAGGGCGAGACCGACCTGCTGGTCATTCTGGACCACGAAACCCGCTGTCCAGTCTCTTAATAATGAGACACATTATCACTTAGACTTGCAAGTCCAGCTTTCCGGGTCAGGTTGTCGAGTCTGCCCGTGCCATGTACCCGCTCTCGACCCTCTCATGCGACGTCGCAACGCCGGAAAGGCCGGGTTTGGAGGCTCGCTGGCTGGGGGTGGACCTGGCGGAGCCGCGGAGCTGGAGTGGGCGGGCCGGGTCGGGGGCGATCGTGGCCCTGCTGGTGCTGGCGGGGGAAGCCAGGCTTGAGTGGGGCCACGGCGGCATGAGTGAGCTGCCGGCGGGACGCCTGGCCTGGCTGAATCTGGCGGCGGGTCGACCCGTGCACTGCCGGCTTGCCGGTGAGGCTGCCGGCCGGCAGGTGCTGGCGCTGGCCTATCCGCTGGCCTGGGTGCGGGAGAGTCTGGGCACCCTGCGTCAGGAATTGTCGGCCGATTTCCGGGCCCTGTTCCTGGGGCCCTACCCGCCGCACCCGCTGTTGCAGCGTGCACTGGAGCCGGAGGACCGGGTCTGGGCGCAAGCCCTGTTGGTGCCGACATTGGGTGCGGCGGCGCGTGCGCTGGTGGAGGGCAGCCGGATGAGCGAGTTTTTCTTCCGCAAGGTGCTGTTGGAGGCGCGCGGGGAGGAGCATTTTTGCACGCGCACGCGCCGGCTGGCGCTGGAACGGGTGGCGAAGGTGCGTGAGTTGCTGCTGAAGAATTTGGACAACCCTCCTTCGCTCGACGTGCTGGCGCGTCATTGCGGCTGTCACCCGCAGTACCTGTCGCGCAGCGTTTCCGAGACGACGGGAACGACGATCAGCCTGCTGCTGCGGCGCCTGCGGGTTGAACGCGCGGCCGAGTTGCTGGCTGCCGGGCGGATGAATGTCAGCGAAGTGGCGCTGGAAGTGGGCTATCGCAGCCTCAGCCATTTCAGCCAGGCCTTTCGCGCCGAGAAGGGGGCATCGCCCAGCCGTTGGTTGCGCGAGGGCGAAAGCAAGATTCGGGCAGCCTAAAGCAAGGAGGCAAGGCATGGTTTGCCTCGCATGGAAGTTTTGCTGTCACCCTCTTCATGCGCCTGGCATCTGCCTGTCTGGCCGCGCCGAGCGTGGCGGCGACTTCGGCGGTTCTGTGCGCGTTGGAGGTGGCAGGCAGGAGATTCGGCGTGCCGCACAGCCGTTTGCCGCACTTTGCTCCAAAGCAACCGCGCGCGCCGCGTTCATGGTTATGCAGCGGCGGACGTTGGATGCGAGCGTGGGGAGAGGATCACTTGGCCTGCAGGGTCATATAATCCAATTCGAGCTTTTGCGACTGCTCCGCCTCCGCCGTTGTGCCGAAGTAAATGCCTCCAAAAGCCTGGCCGCCGTGTGACGCAGGATAAAAGGAAACGTGTGGCAGGCCCTCATGGGGGGCCGCGTGATGCAAGACGACGGTGCCTTTGCCTCTGGCGATGACTTTGTGCTGGGTGTCCGTGACCGTTGTGCTGCCGGCGGCTTTGGTGCTGGTAATAAAAAGGCCGACTCGTGCGGTATCGGCGCTGGCGAGTTCATAATCGGCGGTGACGGTGATAAAGTCCTCGCCGCGCTGGACTTCAAGGATGCGGATGTTGTCACCGGGGCGGAAAGCGGATTTGCCGGGCGTGAAATCATCATGTGACGAAGCTTTCTCATTTGCGGGGCGTGCAGTGATGAGGACGATGGCTCGACGGGTGTAAGTGTCCTGGCGTTGGCTGATGATGCTTCCGTTCTCGCTTGTATCGCTGACGTTCTGTGTGTCGGTGCGGATGCCGAGGTCGAGGAGGGCGGCCTGGCCCGGGAGTAGCGCGGCATGGGCCTGGGCCTTTCGTTCGCTGAAGACGGGTTTTTTCTTGTTGTTTGGAGCGTCAACGAAGCCGTCGAACTCGACGATCTTGGAGTTGATGTCGATCTCAAAGGATCCCGCCGCGGTCAGTTTGGGCAGCACGTCCAGAGTGACGCCCACTTTGGGTCCGCCCGCATCCACCGGCTGACCGGATGCGGTGATGAAATCCCGGGTGACTTCCACCGCGGCGTGCTGTCCGGCGTGAGTGACCAAGCGGGGGGCTGCCATGTGATCAACACCTTTAACAGCGCTGATTCGGCGCAGGAAAAGTTGATGATCGGCGTCATCGAAGACGGCTTTGAGGGGAGCGGCATTCGTCTGAGTGAAGCCGGCGAGGGCTTTTTCGAGTTCGGCGTCTGCGGAGGCGGGCAGATTTTTTTCGCCGTTGAACTCGATGAAGCGGGCTTCAATGACGACTCGGGCCGCGGGTTCTGTGTCCGTGGCGGCGCGGGTGATGCCGAGGAAGGTGAAAAGCGTGATGCAGAGGGTGGTGACGTGCCTCATGGCGGGGTGGGGTGGTTGATGGTTGGCGATGCAGTGAATGCGAAAGCGAAGGGCCGCGCCGCTCTGGAAGAACCCGACAAAGCCGAGACTGAACCGCGGCGGTGTGAAGGCCATTTCCGCCTTGAGAAGCGCGTGACCGTACTCGGCGCGGCGGCGCGGCGGTGCGTTTTCGAGAACCTGCGCGTCGCAAGCTGCCTCGCGGTCGAGACGGACTTTGAAAAAGGCCAGCCACAGGAGCGGATTGAACCAATGCAGCGCCAGGAGCACGCAGAGCAGCGCGTTGAGAGGCAGGTCGCGACGTTTCAGATGCGTGAGCTCGTGTCGAAGGATGAGCCGCGCCTCCGCCGCAGTGAAAGCTCTCTCAAAGTCCGCCGGAATCAGCAAAACAGGCCGCAGCAGACCCGCGACGGCTGGCGTCGTGACAGCGGCGCTGCACCAGACGCGGGGCGCGCGGCGCAAGCCGGCCTCGCGGGAGAGTTCCAAGATTTGCACGCTCCATTCCTCGCCCAAAGGACGGCGCGCACGCCGAAAGCGGCGCAGCGTGTGGAAGCAAGAAAAGCCGGAGAAGATCCCAAAGGCGGCTGAAACGCTGATCCAGGTTCCGAGACGAACTTTCGACCAATCCACGGATTTGTGCGGCTGAGCAGTGATGGGGTGCGCTGCCGCTGAAGGGCCTGCGGGAGCCGTTTCGACGTGCGGAGGCATCCAAGCAGGCAGTGAAGCCTTCACGAGCACATTTTCGATGCTCCAACGGCTCTGCGGAAACACAGGCGCGAGCAAAACAATGAGCACGGGCAGCCAGAGCGCGTAACGAGCGTGCGCGCTGAGTTGCTTGCGGAGGACAAACTGAGCGGCGAGCACTGCAAGCGTGAGCACCGAGGCGCGGAAGCCAGCCGTGAGAAGCCAGTCGAAGAGGATGGCAAGGGTGGTCATGGCATGGGTGCGTTCAGAGCTGCTCGTCGAGAAGCTTTTTGAGCTCGTTGACTTCGTCGGCGGTGAGTTTGCTGTTTTGGGCGAAGTGGACGAGCAAGGGCTTGGCCGCACCGCCGAAGACGCGGTCAAGGAAGGATTGGCTCTCGGAGCGCACGCAGGTCTCGCGTTTCACGGCGGGCAGGAAGGTGCGTGTGCCGGAGGCGTTTTCGGCGGTCTTGAGCGCGCCTTTTTCGACGAGACGCATGAGCAGCGTGCGGACGGTGTTTTCCGCCCAATTCATTGTGGCGCGGAGCCTTTTCGTGACCTCGGAGGCGGTTTGCGGGGAGGATTCCCAGAGGGCCTCCATCACGGCCCATTCCGATTCGGTGATATCAGGTGAGGAAGGCATATTTTTTTGATTTCACCCACCTCACTACATTTGTCGTGATTGGTCAACTACAAATGTAGTGAAAAGACGTGGCCGTGTCTTCGACCTGGCGGCAATGGGGGCGGCGGGTCGCTTGGCCGGGGAAGTTGAGCACGGCGAACCGCAGCATGATGCCGGCCGCCAAAAGCAAGATTCGGGCAGCCTAAAGCAAGGGGCGGATTGCGAAGACGGCAGTCCGGGGCATGGTGGGGCCAACATGGAAGTTTTCGCCGTCACCATCTTCATGAGCCTGGCTTTTGCCGTGCTGTTCGCGGTATTGTTTTTTGCCGAGCGCTCGCAGCGCCAGCGGCGATCCGTGGAACAGATGGCCCTGCTTCCCCTTGACACCGACCCGGGCGCGGATGCCAACCGCCGCTGAGCCGATCCCCCTCCCACTTCGTCATGACCTCCGCCTCCGCCGCCAAGACCTCCGTCACCTTCGACGACCGTTCCGTTCGCCGCTTCATGATCGCCTCCATCGTTTGGGGCGCGGTCGGCATGCTGGCGGGTGTGTTCATCGCCCTGCAGCTCAACTTTCACGAGCTCAACCTAGCCTCCTGGCTGACCTTCGGCCGCCTGCGCCCGCTGCACACCAACGCGGTCATCTTCGCCTTCGTCGGCAACATGATGTTTGCCGGCATCTACTACTCCACCCAGCGCCTGTGCAAGGCGCGCATGGCCTCGGACTTCCTCAGCAACGTCCATTTCTGGGGCTGGCAGCTCATCATCGTCGCCGCCGCCATCACTCTGCCGCTTGGCCTGACCCGCAGCCAGGAGTACGCCGAGCTGATCTGGCCGATCAATGTCGCCGTCGCCCTCATCTGGGTCGTGTTTGCGGTGAACTTCTTCTGGACCCTGGCCAAGCGCAACGAGCCCTCGCTGTACGTGGCCCTCTGGTTCTACATCGCCACCATCATCACCGTGGCGATGCTGTACATCGTCAACCACCTGTCGATCCCGACCTCCTGGACGCACAGCTACACGATCTTCGCCGGCGTGCAGAACGCCCTGGTGCAGTGGTGGTACGGCCACAACGCCGTCGCCTTCTTCCTGACGACGCCGATCCTCGGCATCATGTACTACTTCCTGCCGAAGGCGGTCGAGCGTCCGGTCTACTCCTACCGGCTGTCCATCGTCCACTTCTGGTCGCTCGTCTTCATCTACATCTGGGCCGGCCCGCACCACCTGCTCAACACCGCCCTGCCGAAGTGGCTGCAGATGCTCGGCATGTTCTTCAGCCTGATGCTCTGGGCACCGAGCTGGGGCGGCATGCTCAACGGCCTGCTCACCCTGCGCGGGGCCTGGGACAAGCTGCGCACCGACCCGGTGGTGAAGTTCTACATCGCCGCCATCACCTTCTACGGCATGTCGACCTTCGAGGGGCCGCTGCTGTCGATCCGCGCGGTCAACGCCCTCTCGCACTACTCCGACTGGACCATCGGCCACGTGCACGCCGGCGCGCTCGGCTGGAACGGCCTGATGGCCGCGGGCATGTTCTACTGGCTGACGCCGAAGCTCTATGGAACCCGCCTGCACTCAGTGGCCTGGGCGAACTTCCACTTCTGGATCGCCACCATCGGCATCCTGCTCTACGTCGCCTCGATGTGGGTGTCCGGCATCATGCAGGGCCTGATGCTCAACGCCACCAACGCCCAGGGCACGGCGCTGGTGTACCCGAACTTCATCGAGACCCTCACCTCGATCCGCGCCATGATGGGCTTCCGCATCATCGGCGGCACCCTCTACCTCGCCGGCTTCCTGCTCATGGCCGTCAACCTCTGGCTGACGATGCGCAAGGGCAAGCCCGTCGTGGAATCGCGCGAGGTCGCCGTCATCGAGCGCGGCGCCAAGGACACGATGGGCATGAGGGACACCTTCCTCAACGACCCGGTCGCCTACCTCTGCATTGGCCTGTTTCTGGTGCTCGCCTGGGTCTTCCTGCCGCCCGGGGCCGACGTCGCCGCGCTGCTCTGCGCCGGTGTCTTCAGCGTCATCGCCGTGAAGAAGTTCCGCGAATCGCACAGCCGCTGGTCGAACTGGTACGACGGCCTGCTCAACAACTGGCTGCCCTTCACGGTGTTGACCTTTGTCGCCGTCGCCCTCGGCGGCCTCATCCAGATCATCCCGACGGTCACCGTCAATCGCGCGAAGAACGTCGAGGACCGCATCCAGCAGCTGTACACCCCGCTCGAGCTGGCCGGCCGCGACCTCTACGTCAGCGAGGGCTGCTACAACTGCCACAGCCAGATGATCCGCACGATGCTGCCCGACGTGCTGCGCTACGGCGATTACTCCCGCCTGGGCGAGAGCATCTATGACCATCCCTTCCAGTGGGGCTCCAAGCGCACCGGTCCCGACCTCGCCCGCATCGGTGGCAAGTATCCGCACAGCTGGCATTACGACCACATGATGGAGCCGCGCTCGACCTCGGTCGGCTCGAACATGCCCGCCTACCCGCACCTGTTCACCGACAAGTTCGACCAGAAGACCCTGCCGAAAAAGATCGCCGTCATGACCCGCCTCGGCGTGCCCTACCCGGCGATGACCGCCGACGAGATCAAGATGCAGGCGCTCGAGCAGGCGGTGAAGATCGCCGAGGAACTCAAGGCCCAGGGCAAGGTCGCCGCGCCCGACACCCAGATCGTCGCCCTCATCGCCTACCTGCAGAAGCTCGGCAAGTTCGACACTCCCGAGGTCGAGCGGAAGCTCAGCCCGCAGGGCGTGCCCTTCCCGCTGCAGCCGGCCCTGCCCGACAGCCACCGCAAGACCGTCAGCCAGAACCCCTGATCCCCTCCTCCGCCCATGTACAAGCGCGTCCTCTATGAAAACTGGGCCGACTGGGTGCCCTACCTCGCCTTTGGCGTCACGGCATTGGTCTTCCTTTCCTTTGTCGTGCGCGCCGTGACCCTGCGGCGCGAGCGTGCCGACCAGATGGCGCGCCTGCCGCTGGAGGAGGAAGCCGAGAGCTGAGAGCCTAGAGCGAAGAGAGTCCAAGCCATTTGAAGCCATGTCCGCCAATCCCCATCCCGACAACGGTCCCGTCCTGCGCGAGCACGTCTACGACGGCATCCAGGAATACGACCAGAAGCTGCCGAACTGGTGGCTGTTCACCTGGTACATCACCATGGTCTGGTTCGTCATTGCCTGGGTCGCCTACTACCAGCTCGGTCGCGGCGATTCCGATGTCGAACAAATCGAGAAAGCCATTGCCGCCGTCGAGGAGCACCGCAACCAGGAGCTGGCGTCGCTCGACGACGACAAGCTCTGGGAGATGTCCAAGGACGCCAAGGTCGTCGAGGCCGGCAAGGCGACCTACAGCACGACCTGTGTCGCCTGCCATGCGCCCGACCTGAGCGCCCACCTCGCCGGCGCCAAGCTGCCGGGCCTGCCGTTGAGCGACAAGGAATGGAAGCACGGCGGCAACCCGACCCAGATCCTCAACATCATCCGCAAGGGCGCGCCCGACCTCACCAAGGGCATGCCGCCCTGGGAGCCGCAGCTCGGCATCCAGCGTGTCGTCGAAGTCACCGCCTTCCTGCTCAGCCATCACGAGAAGGGCGCGGCCTTCACCCTCGCCGCCGATTCGCCGCTGAAGGCGGCGAAGTAAGCGGGGGCAGGTCGGCCGGCCGCCCTCACGCGGCCGGTTCCGGCACCACCTCGACGAGGAAGGCCTGGTCCTTGTTGAACCAGGTCTTCGCGGCCTGGCGGATGTCGGCGGCGCTGACGGCGTCGATCAGGCCCGGCAGCTTCTGGAAGTGGTCGTGGCCGAGGCCGTTGAGTTCATTCCAGCCGAGGGCGTCGGCGCGCGCGGCCGTGCCCTGCTGCGAGCGCATCCAGGACGCTTTCCAGGCGGTCTTGGCGCGGTCGATCTCGGCGGCGCTCAGGCCGCGGCGGGCGAGGTCGGCGACCTGGCGCAGCATTTCCGTGCGCGCGAGGTCGAGCTTGCCGGCATCGGTGCCGATGTAGAAGTAAAAGGCGCCGGCGCCGAGTGCGGCGAAGTGCTGGGCACCGACGTAGTAGGCCAGGCCAAGCTCCTCGCGCAGGCGGTTGAACAGGCGGCTGCCCATGTCGCTGCAGGCCTCGTCGATCAGGGTCAGCGCCTGGGTCACCGGATCGTGCAGGCCGGGGGTGCGGAAGCCGACCACCAGCACGGCCTGCTCCTTGTCGAGGGTCTGGCGCCAGTGGCCGGGCTTGGCCTTCGCCTTCTTCACGACGGCGGCGGGCAGGCTGACCGGCCGGCGTTCGCCGCGCGGCAGCTTGCCAAAGTGCGCCTGCACGAGCCGGCGGATGTCGGCGGCGCGGATGTCGCCATCGATGCTGATGACGCCGTTGCCGCCGGTGAGCGAGGCGCGCAGCATGGCGCGGCAGTCGGCGACCTGAATGGCGCGGATGGACTTTTCACTGCCGAGGGCGGTGCGGGCGAAGGGCAGGCCGGCGAAGATCTCGCGGCGGGCGCGACGCAGGGCGACGGTGAGCGGATCCTCCTGCTCCTCCTGCAGGGCGGCGAGCTGGCGTTTCTTCACCTCGGCGAGGCCGGCCGCCGGCAGGGTGGCCTGGCGGGCGAGATCGGCGAGCAGTTCAACGGCGAGCGCCTCGTCGCCGCGCAGGACATCGGCGCCAAGCACGTAGCGATGGGCGTCGGCGCTGCAGTGCAGGCTGCCGCCGAGGTTTTCCAGTTCGGCGGCGATGCGCGCGGCCGGGCGTTTTTTCGTGCCCTTGAGCAGCAGGCCGGCGGAGAGCATCGTCACGCCGGAATCGGCCTCGGTCTCGGCCGGCACGCCGGCGAGGAAGCCGGCG
Source organism: uncultured bacterium (assembly GCA_966252325.1). Taxonomy (GTDB): domain Bacteria; phylum Verrucomicrobiota; class Verrucomicrobiia; order Verrucomicrobiales; family Verrucomicrobiaceae; genus Prosthecobacter. Next base: position 11,770 of record CBINON010000010.1, read on the forward strand.
CGGATGGAGACGAGCGGCAGGCGCGGGTTCTCGCGCACCAGCAAAGTCAGGCCGTTGGGCAGGACATGGCGCTGGATGTCGCCGCTGCCCGCGGACGCCTTCGGCGCGGCCTTGGCGGTTTCGACCTCGGGGCCGACGACGGCCAGGGTCAGGCTGGCGGGGCTCAGGTAGCGCAGGGCGACCTCGCGGATGCGGGCCGGGGTGAGGGCGCGCACGGCGTCCAGGTAATGGCGGGCGTACTCGAGGCTGCCGGCGGCGAGCCAGCCGTGACCGAGCGAGGCGGCCTGGCCCTTCGTGGTGCTGAGGCTGCGCAACTGGCCGCCGATGGTGGCGCGCACGGCCTTGGCGAGTTCGGCGGCGGCGGGGCCGCGCTGGCGCAGCTGTTCGATCACCTCAAGCAGGGCGTCGCGGCAGGCGACCTCATCCTTGGGATCGCATTCGGCCTCGGCGGCAAACAGGCCGCACTCCTGGGCGCCCCAGGTGCCGGCCCAGACCCAGTGGGCGATGCCCCGCTTCTCGCGCAGCTCCTGGTAAAAGCGCGAGCTGCGACCCGAGCCGAGCAGGAAGGCCAGCACGTCGAGCGCCGGCTTGTCCTCGTCGCCCTCGCCGGGCACCGGCCAGCCGAGCATGACGCGGGTCAGCTCGGTGGCAAAGTTGCGGCGGGTTTCGCGGCGGCCGCGCTGGACGGGTTCGGCGGGCAGCCGCGGTTCCTCGCGCGGCGCGCGCGGCCAGTCGCCGAGCAGGCGTTCGACGGCGGCAAAGGCCGCCTGCGGATCAATGGCGCCGGTGATCACGACGAAGCAGTTGTTGGGCACGTACTGGCGGCGGTAAAAGGCGGCGAGGTCGGGCTGGCGCACCTGGTCGAAGACAGCGCGGTGGCCGATGACCGGCTCGCGCAGCGGGTGCTGGCGGAAGGCGGTGGCCTGCAGCAGTTCCTGCACGACCGAGCCGGGATCGTCGTCATACATCGCCATCTCGCGGCGGATGACCTCCTGCTCCTTCTCGAGTTCGGCGGCGTCGAGCTTCGAGTTGCGCGCCATGTCGGCGAGGATTTCCAAATAGGCTTCGGCGTGGGCGGCGAGGCCGTCGATGTAGTACACCGTGCGATTGAAGGTGGTGTAGGCGTTGACCGAGCCGCCGAGTTGCTGGATCTGCTGCGAGATCTGCGGGGCGGAGCGTTTCCAGGTGCCCTTGAAGAGCATGTGCTCCAGGCAGTGCGCCAGGCCGGCGCCGGTCCATTCGCCCTCGTGCAGGCTGCCGGCCTTGACCCAGAACTGGACGCTCACCAGCGGGTGCTCGCGGTCCTCGCGCACCAGCACTTCCAAACCGTTGCCGAGCGTGCGCACCTGCGCCTGCACGGGCGGCGCCTCGAGGGCGGTGGAACGGGACTTGACGGAGCGGCGGGGGGCGGAGCGACGGGCGGGCATGGAGGCGCACGCATGCAACGGTTTTGTTGAATGGGCAAGCGCGGGGCATTGGCTGGCGTGCGTGGCATCGACCCGCCTGGGAGGGCGCGGTCACTGCCCGCGTCTAAGAGGAGGCATCGACCCGCGGGGTTTTGGCATTGCGCGCGGCGGGTCGGCTGGCGTATGAAAAGGGCCCAACCCGTTTCACCCGCGATCCCACCATGAAACTCGAAACACTCTGTCTCCACGGCGGCCAGCAGCCCGACCCGACCACCGGTTCCCGCGCCGTGCCTGTGTACCGCACCGCCAGCTACGTCTTCAAGAACACCGAACACGCGGCGAACCTGTTCGCCCTGCGCGAGCTGGGCAACATCTACACCCGCCTGATGAACCCGACCACCGACGTGCTGGAGAAGCGCGTGGCGCTGCTCGAGGGCGCGCCGGAGATGGGCGGCCTGGCCCTGGCCAGCGGCACCAGCGCGGTGTTTTACTCGATCATCAACCTCGCCAAGGCCGGCGACAACATCGTCTCCGCCCGCAACCTGTACGGCGGCACCTACACCCAGTTCAACGACATCCTGCCGGCGCTCGGCATCCAGGTGAAGCTGGTCGATTCGAATGACCCTGAGAACTTCCGTCGGGCGATCGATGCCAACACCCGGGCGCTCTTCTGCGAGACCGTGTCAAACCCGGCGCTCGAGGTCGCCGACCTGGAGGCGATCGCCAAGATCGCCCATGACCACGGCCTGCCGCTCATCGTCGACAGCACCTTCAGCACGCCCTACCTGACCCGGCCGCTCGACCACGGTGCCGACATCGTCGTGCATTCGCTGACCAAGTGGTTTGGCGGCCACGGCGCCGGCATTGGCGGCGTGGTGGTCGACAGCGGCCGCTTCGACTGGGCCGCCGGCCGGCACCCCCTGTTCACGACGCCGGATCACAGCTACCATGGCCTGCGCTGGGGCGTCGACCTGCCCGAGCCGCTGCGGCCGCTCGCCTACATCCTGCGCATGCGCACCGTGCCGCTGCGCAACCTCGGCGCCTGCATCGCGCCGGACAACTCCTGGTTCCTGCTGCAGGGCATCGAGACCCTGCCGCTGCGCATGGAGCGCCACTGCGAAAACGCCCTGGCGGTGGCCAAACACCTGCAGAGCCATCCGCGCGTGCGCTGGGTGCGCTTCCCGGGCCTGGAGGGCGACCCCCAGTTCGCCGCCAGCCAGAAGTACCTGCGCGGCAAGGGCGGTTCCATGGTCGTCTTCGGCATCGAGGGCGGCCGCGAGGCCGGTGCGCGCTTCATCGACCACCTGCAGTTGTTCTCGCACCTGGCCAACGTCGGCGACGCCAAGTCGCTGGCCATCCACAGCGCCAGCACGACGCACAGCCAGCTCAACGAGGAGCAGCAGGCCGCCGGCGGCATCACGCCCGACCTGGTGCGCCTGAGCATCGGCCTTGAGCACATCGACGACATCCTGGCCGACCTCGACCAGGCGCTGGCCGCCGCCGTGCCGTGACCGGGAAAGCGCGGGCCGGGGCACGAAAGATTTGAAAAGCGCCGCTTCCGGCGGACAGCTTGGCACGCCCATGTCCTATCCCGCCACCGTCCCCGCCGCCGTCGATCTCTCGAAGCTGGGCGAGCCCGTCTACCGCGGCTCGGTCCAGAACCTGCATGCCGTGCCGGAGCACCCCGGCTACGTCGTCTGCGAGACGACGCCGGCCGGCTCGGTGTTCGATGTCGGCAGCATCTTCGAGATCGAGGGCAATGATCTCAACCGGGCGATCTTCCGCCACGCGATGTACCTGCGCCTCGGCCGGCCGGCGACCTGGGAACGCGTGGTCGCCGCCATCCGCCGCGAGGCCGGCCTGGGCGACGCCTGGCGCGACGAACTGCTCAGCGGGCCGCTGCAGGCGATGCTCGAGGCCGGCGCGCGCACCCACCATCTCGGCATGCTCGACGCCGCGACCGGCGCCATCGCCACCGAAGGCATGCCGGTGCAGCCGAGCCGCTACAACGTTGTCAAGCGCTTCCCGGTGATCCGGCCGCCGCAGCGCCAGGTCATGGGCAGCTTCGTGCACGACTACGCCCAGTTCCACCAGAGCGACATGTACGTGGTGCCGCTCGAGTACATCGTCCGCTTCGGTGTCACCAGCGGCAGCTCGGTGCTGCGCAAGTATGAGTCGCTCACGGAGAAGGAACGCCGCGCCTACGAGGTCGAGCTCGGCCTGTCCGGGCCGATGCGCGCCTGGCAGATGCTCGACCGGCCGGTGTTCGACCTGACCAGCAAGTACGAGCCCGAGGACCGCGCCGTCACCAAGCAGGAGGCCCTGCTCATGTCCGGCCTCAGCGCCCGGCACTTCACTGACACCATCAAGATGGCCCTGCTCGGCGCCTGGGCCGTGCGCGACCTGCTCGACGAGATCGGCCTGCAGCTCTGGGACCTGAAGTGGGAGTTCGCCGTCGACCGCGAGGAGCTGTTCTTCGTCGACACCATCGATGCCGACAGCTTCCGCGCCACCGGCATCGTCGAGGTCGACGGCCGCCGGCTGATCATCCATCACAACAAGCAGGCCATGCGCGACTACTACCGCCTCGCCTGCAAGGATTGGTATACCGGCGTCAACGCCGCCAAGCAGGAGGCCCAGCGCAGCGGCGCGCCCTTCAAGCAGGTGCTGCGCGACGGCCAGGCCGCCGGCCGCTACCCGGCCACGCCGGGGGTCGATGCCGGTTTCCTGGCGATCCAGGCGCGCAAGTCGGCGCTCATCCGCGACCACGTGCTCGGGGTCCGGCCGGCGGCCGAGATCGAGGCCGGTCTGCGCGCGGCCGGGCTGGCGGAGGCGGAGTTCTACCGCGGCCGCGGCCTGCTGCCCGAGCTGCTGGCGGCGAACGCGCCGGAGTGAGCCGCCGGAAGGTCCGGGCGGTGCGCGCCGTAGTGTCCTCATCATGAAGCTCCCGCTGCTGTTCTGCCTCCTGGCCCTGCCGGCCGCCGCCGCCCTTGAGGGCGAAACCGAGCACTTTTTTTGGCGCATCCCCGGGCCGGAGGAACCCTACGTCGACAGCCAGCGCGACGCCCGCATGTTCGCCTTCCAGGGCACGCAGATCCTGCTGTCCGAGGACTGCGGCAAGACCTGGCCGCATCGCGCGGAGTTTGCCGAGGCGCAGAACATCACCTTCAGTGTCCTGCTGAAAAGCGGCAACGTCCTGTTCGCCACCCGCGAGCGGCTTTTCCTCAGCACCGACAACCTGCGCAGCCACCGCGAGATCATCGTCCGGACCGCCGACGGCCAGCCCTACCGCCCACACGTGCCGGTCGATCCGGCCAATCCCGGCTGGTACTTCCACTCGCTCGATGGCGAGCACTGCTTCGATGTCGACGGCCGGGAAATGCTGGTCTGGGGCAACTACTGCAACGTGCTCGGCGGCGCCGTGCCGGTGAACCTGTATTACTCCGTCGACGGCGGCGAGACGGTCAAGCTCGCCTACCGCTTCGGCGTCAATCCGCACTTCCAGCAGAAGCAGGCCCCGGTCGACGCAACGCCGCTCGGTGACCCGGCCAATCCGGTCATCGCCCGCCACGTGCACAGCGTCACCTACAACCCGGCCGAGCGCGCCTTTTACGCCTGCAGTGGCGACATCGACCGCGGTCACGGCAAGGAGTGCCACTGGCTGCGCGGCAGCTACGACGCCGCGGCCGACCGCTGGGACTGGAAGGTGATTCTCAGTGTCGATGCCAACTCGCGCTTCAAGTCGGGCGGCATCAACTTCATTGACGGCCAGTGCTACTGGATCGCCGATGCCAACGGCCCGGCGCTCGCCAAGCGCTGGGACCGCGGCATCTTCCGCTGCGACCCGCGCGAGCTCACCGACCGCTCGAAGCACGTGCTGCTGTTCAACCCCGAGTTCGAGTCGGCCAACATGATCTTCCAGGATGGCATCTTCCTCGCCACCCACTGCGCGCCGGCCTCGACCTATCAGAACGGCCTGATCTGGTCGGGCGACCACGGCCGCACCTGGACGCAGTACGACCTCAAGCAGCCCGGGCCGCGCTCGGGCGTGCGCCTGCAGCGCAAGAACCGCGACGGTTGGTTCCGCATGGACCTGCGCAAGGGCTGGATCGAGCGCGCCGAAGTGCTCTTTGTCAAACCCAAGGCCTGAGGTTGTCCGGGTCGCGGCTGCGCGCTTTGTTGAAGGGGTTGGAACGAGTTAAGATAATCCCTGTGTTGCTGCGGAAAAGGCCTGACATCCTGTGGGGGTGCCTCTAGCGTGGGAAAAGTTCTTTTCTGTCCATGCCCCCCTTCAATGGTCCTGTCAGCAATTCCCAACCTGCCGTTTTCAGCCGGATGGTGGGGTTGGGCCTGGCGGCCGGCCTGGGCGTGCTGGCGATCGGGTTTGCCCTGACCGGGCCGGCGACCGAGCCGCCAGCGGTCGCGCCCAAGCAGAAGCCGCCGCGCAAGCCCGCGGTGGTCTGGTCGGTCCCCGTGCGCCCCCCGGGCCGGGTCAGGGTGGAGGAACCCGCACGGCAGCCGCTGAGCGAGCCGGTGCGCGACCTGCTCGGGCGCTTTTATCTCAATGACCTGGCGCTGGAGCGCGTGCCCCTGCAGAAGGCGGCACAGCTGCTCATGGAGCGCCTGCGCGCGGACGATGCGGAGGCACGCGAGCTGCTGCCGCACCTGCGCCTGTCAGTGCCGACCGCCGTGGCCAGTCGGCTGGTGAGCTTTCGCGCGGGTGCCATGCCGTTTCTCAACGCTCTCGAATCGGTGGCGGGCCTGGTGGGCTGCGAGCTGCGGCAGACCGGTGAAACCACCCTGGAGCTGGCGTCCGACGGCCAGCGCTGGCCGCAGATGGCGGTGGCGGCCGACCTGCTGGACGTGCTGCGGGGGCTGCAGGCCGAAGACGGTCTGCCCGCCTGGCAGGATGAGGCGCGCCTGGCGGAGCTGCGGGTGGACGCGCGCAGCCTGGGGATCGAGCTCGATGCGCCGCAGCCCGGATGGCATCTGGCCCGGCTCACGTCCGGTCAGCTTCAGGCCCTGCAGGCCATGACGAAGGCCCGCGAGGCGGTGCGCCAGTTGCCGTTGCCGGAGTACGAGCTGCAGTTCACCGACTACCCCGCCGTCGCGGCGACCGCGTCCAGCGTGCCGGAAGCGCAGGAACCGGCCTTGGTCGACACCGAGCCAGCCGCAACGCCTGCGTCGTCCGCGCCACCCACCGCCCCGCCGCCCGCGCCCCTGGCGGTGCTGCGCGCGGCGGATGCGCGTCAGGCCATTGCCGCTGCCGGCCTGCGCGGCCCGGTGCGGGTGCGCGTGCCGTATGAAATTGCCGGCCAGGGCGTTGGCCAACTCGAATACCTCATGTATGTCCGCCCCACTGCCTTCTGGGGGGAGATGGTGGCCATGCTCTATTCGCAGGCGCACGATGCCGTGGTGGTGGTGGGCCAGTCACCGCTGCGAAGCCTGGATCTCGCCGCACTGAATCAGGAGGTGGTGCGCATGGCCACGGGGGAGGCGGAGGCGCAGACGGCAGGCCTGATGGCGGCAAGGTACACCCTCGATGTTAGGCAAATGGGGGCCGGCTCTTCTCAGGGTTTGGTCATGAGTTTGGCTGAGCCAACCGGCCTGCCTGCCGGAGTTGTCGCCGAGATGGCTTCCCTGGCCGATGCCGCGGCGGGTGCCGTCCTGACCCCGGTGACGCCGGTCGAGTAAGCGCCGGTCCGCGCCAAGAAGCGCGGATTTGAGGGCGTATGCCTCCGCGCCATGATCCAGGTTGTCTCCCTCTTGCTCGTGCTGCTGGCCACCCTCACGGTCCGCGCCGAATTTCGTGCCGGGGCCTTCGCCCAGGACATCTCGCCGACGAAGTTTCCCGCGCCGGTCAACGGCGGCATGAAGGGCAACTTCGCGGACCGCGTCACCGATCCCATGCACGCCCGCTGCCTGGCCCTGCACGATGGCAAGCGCGCTTTGGTGTTTGTCGTCGTCGATGCCTGCCTGATCCCGCGCGAGATCTGCGAGGAAGCCAAGGCGATCGCCTCGCAGGCCACCGGGATTCCGAAGGAGCACCTGCTCATCTCCGCCACTCACACGCATTCGGCGGCGGCCCTGACGCCGGCCTTCCAGAGCGATCCCGATCCCGAGTATGTGAAAACCGTGCCCGGCCTCATCGCCAAGGGCATCGTCCAGGCGGTGCAAAACCTGGAGCCGGCCGAACTCGGCTGGGCCTTTAGCAGCGACCCCAGCCAGGTCTTCAACCGCCGCTGGCACATGAAGCCGGGACAGTACTATGAAAACCCTTTCGGCATCACCACCGACCGCGCGCGCATGAACCCGGGACAGGGCAATCCCGCCGTCTCGGTGCCGACCGCACCGGTCGATCAGGACGTCGCCGTGCTGGCCGTGCGCGCCATTGCCGACCAGCGGCCGCTCGGCCTGCTGGCGAATTACAGCCTGCACTACGTCGGCGGCAACCGGCCGATCAGCGCCGATTACTTCGGCGCCTTTGCCGCCGAGATTGGCCGCCTGCTCAAGGCCGGCGACGCGCGCTACGCGGCCAAGCCGGCCTTTGTCGGCATCCTCTCGAACGGCACCAGTGGCGACGTCAACAACGCCAACTACGGCCTGTCGCTGCGCCACAAGCGCGACCCCGGCTCGCGCATCGAGGCGGTGGCACGCAGCGTCGCCAACGCCGCGCTCGCGGCCTACGGCAGCATCGACTGGAAAAAACAGGTGACCCTCGACAGCGAGCAGACCGAACTGCAGCTCGGCGTGCGCAAGGCCAACGCCCAGGAGCTGGCGCAGGCGCGCGAGTGGCTGGCGACGATTCCCAAGGACAAGGACGGCCAGTGGGGCGATCGCAAGGCGATCTACGCGCGCGAAGCCGTGCTGCTGGCGGACTATCCCGACCGCGTGCCGGTGCAGTTGCAGATGCACCGCATCAACGACCTCTCGATCGGCGCCATCCCCTGCGAGGTGTTTGTCGAGATCGGCCTGCGCCTGAAGCGCACCTCGCCCTTCACCCGCCACTTCACCATCTCGCTGGCGAACGGTTACAACGGCTACCTGCCGACGGAGCAGGCCCACGCCATGGGCGGCTACGAAACCTGGCGCGCGCGCAGCAGCTACCTCGAGGTGCCGGCGGCGACCAAGATCACCGAGGCCCTCGAGCAGATGGCCGCGACCCTGGAGCGGCGCGCGCCGTGAGCTGAGAGCCGCGTGTCGGGTGGATGTTGCTCACGCCAAGGCGTGAAGAGGGTGTCTGGCATGAGTCAGGCACAGGGTGCCTCCGAGGCCTAACCATCATCCATCATCAACTCCAGGCCCGGCGCAGCAGGTCGAGGTAATTGCCGTGCATGATGCCGGCGATGTCGGCCTGCGAGTAGCCGCGCTTTTCCAGCATGGCCGGGATGCGCGCGAGGTCGGCGATGGTGTCGAGATCCTCCGGCGTCTGCTCGGTGCCGTATCCGCCGTCGAGATCGGTGCCGATGCCGGCATGTTTGGCGTTGCCGGCGAGCTGGCAGACGTGGTCGATGTGGTCGCAGATGACCTCGAGCTTGAGGCCGGTCTGCTGCGGCGTGGTCTCGCCGCGGATCCAGCCGGGGATCATCATCCAGGCGTCGAGCGCCGCGCCGATCACCGCGCCGCGCTCGATGAGCGCCTTGAGCTGGTCATCGGAGAACTGGCGCGGGTCGGGCACCAGGGCGCGGCAGTTGGAATGGCTGGCCCAGACCGGGCCGTGGAAAATCTCCAGCGCGTCCCAGAAACAGCCGTCGGAGAGGTGGGTGACGTCGAGGATCAGGCCCAGGCGATCCATCTCGCGGACCAGGTCCTTGCCCTGCGCCGGCAGGCCGCCGACCTGGTCGTGGCCGAGCGCGTAGCGGCAGACGCCGTAGTGGGCCGGGCCGAGCGCGCGCAGGCCCTGCTGCCAGTGCTTTTCCAGGTGGCCAACCGTGAGGATGCTGTCGGCGCCCTCGAGGCTGAGGATGTAGCAGATCGGCTTGTCGCCGTCGGGGATGGAGGTGTCCTGCCAAAGTGCCACCGCCGCCTCGAGATGCTCCAGGTTGGTCACCTGGCGCATCTCGCCGCATTCCTCCATCGCCTTGTACCAGGCGAGCTGGCCCTGGGTCTCGGCGTAGGCCTGCTCGGGCGACATCCAGCCGGCGATCGGCGAGGCGCCGGGCATGCAGCCGGCGAGCTGGGTGGCGACGCAGAGACCGACCCGGCCCTGGCGCATCTCGGGGAAGGCGGTCGTGCCGCAGGCCCGGCCCTTGCCGGTCAGGCCCGCCTCGCGGCGGCGGATGTCGTGCACCGGCAGGCGCAGGTCGCGGTTGAATCCGCCGAGGGCGTTGAGGCTGAGGTCGAGGTGGGCGTCAAAGGTGAGCATGCAGGAGCAAAGCGCACGCCGCCGGCAGCTCCTTTCACTCCACCACTTCCTCGATCACGCGCAGCAGGCTGGCGGCGGTGGCGAAGGTGTCGACGCTGACCTTGTCGTCCGGCAGCGGCCGGCCGAATTCCGCCTCGATGTCCATCAGCAGGTCGATCGACTCCAGCGAGTCCAGGCCGAGCCGGCTCAGATCCTCGTCGAGCGGGATCTCGGCGTCCGGAGCGACCAAACGCAGCCGGGGGCGCAGGAGCTTGAGCAGGCGCGGAGCGAGGTCGGTGGCGGTGGGCATGGGCGGATTCAGGGCGGGGTACATACCTGCTCATGACCGCCGCGCCAGCGCCAGACCGACAAAATTTCGCCGTCGCGATGGGCGACCTCCAGCGGTGCCGGGTGGCTGAGGAAGCCAACCAGGCTGGCGGTCAGGCCGTAGGCGCCGACGTTGGGCACGGCCAGCAGGTCGCCCTCGCGCAGTTCCGGCAGGGCGAGCCCGCGCGCCAGGCCGTCGAGCGGCGTGCACAGCGGACCGACCACATCCGCCGGGGGCAGGGCAGGGCAGGGGGCGCGTGTCGCCGCATCGTCGGCCAGTCGCTGGAAGTCGACCGGCGCGCGCGGGATGCGGCCGAGGCCGGCCATGCCGCCGAGGTGGTGGATGCCGGTGTCGAGCAGGATGAAGCGGCGGTCGCGCGAGGTTTTCACCGCCATCACCCGGGCGATCAGGGTGCCGGCAGCGGCGACGAGGTGTCGGCCGGCTTCAAACCAGAGCTCGGCGGTTTCCGACAGGGGAGAGTTGCGCCAGACGGCCTCCAGGGCCGGGCGCAGGCCACTGAGGTCGGGTTCCGGGGCCGCGTGCGCGTAGGGCCAGGGGAACCCGCCACCGGCGTTCACCACGGCGCAGACGAAGCCGAGCGACGCCTCCAGGCGCGCCGCCAGGTCCAGAACGCGGCGGGTGTTTTCGGTCAGGGCGGCGACATCCGCCACCTGGGTGCCGAAGTAGACGTGCACGCCGCGCACGCGCAGGCCGGGGTGATGCAGGCGCGCGCGCGCCTCGCTCGCGAGCAGGTCCGCCTCCTCAAAGCCAAATTGGCTGGCCACGCCGGTCATCGCCAGGCGCGCGGTCGGCGCCCCGGCCGGGTTGACGCGCAGAAGAATCTGGGCCACCGCGCCCTCTGCCTCGGCCAGGCGGGCGACGCGCTGGAGGTCGCTCCAGTTCTCGCAGGAAAACCAGCGCACCCCCGCCGCCAATGCCGCGCGAATGGCAGCCTCTGTCTTGGCCGGGCCGCCGAACAGGGCCTCACGCAGGTCGAAGCCGGCCAGGCGGGCGGCAGCCAGTTCGCCCTCCGAGGTGATTTCGGCGCCGCAACCACCGCGCCGCGCCTCGGCCGCCACCGCCGGCAGCGGATTGGCCTTGAAGGAGTAGAGCAGCCGGCACGGCTCCGGCAGCGCCGCCCGCAGCGCCCGGGTGTGCGCCGCCACGGCCGCCAGGTCATAGACGTACAGCGGTGTGCCGAAGCGGCGGGCGAGGGCGGCTGGCGAGGTGGGCATCACGACGGGCAAGCGGGCAGGCTAGGCAATTCTCTGGGCAAAAAAAGACGCTTTTTTGCATTGTCACGCGGTGGCCCGCTCGGCTATCGTACATATTCCCCGAAAAACAACCTTTCCGAGTGTTTCGCATGAAAATCCCCCTGTTTGCGGCGCTGGCGGCCGCCTGCCTCTGCCTGACTCCGCGCCTGCCAGCCGCTGTGGGTTTCGGCGATCCACAGATCCAAGCCTCCCCGGCCCTGCCTGCCGTCGACGGCGCCACCGTGACACTCACGGCTCAGGCGCAGCCGGACAGCGGTTTTGCCCTCTACCTTTGGTACAAGGACGGTGTCAGCCTCAGCAACGGTGGCCGGATCAGCGGTGCCACCACCAACAAACTGGTCATCAAGGGCATCCAAAAGGCTGATGAAGGCGCCTACCGCGTTCAGGTGCGCGAAGTGCTCACCGGCGGTGGTGTTGACACCCCGGTGCTGAGCGACCCCATCGACGTGGCCGTCAATGTCCGCCCGATCATCACGGTCCAGCCGGTCGCCCCGGCAGCGGTCGTTCAGCAGGACGGCACCCTCAGCCTCAGTGTCGGCATCAGCGCCCAGAGCGAGCAGCCGCTCGTCTACGAGTGGCAGCGCAACAACGTGCCGATCGACGCCATGGCCAACCCCAGTGCCGCCACCGACACCTTCGTGATTCCGGCGCGCGACCCGATGGATCCCGCGGCCACCCCCGGAGTGCAATGGGCCGATGCCGGCAGCTACCGTGTCCGTGTCACCAACGCCACCGGCATCAACGTCTTCAGCAAAGCGGTTTCCGTCAAGGTCGCCTCGGCCGCCGTCCTGCTGTCCGACCTGCCGACCGAGTTCTTCATCGCCACCAAGGCGAAAGGCAAGCTGAGCGTTCTCGCCGGCGGCACCCCCAAGCTGTCCTATCAGTGGTCGATCGACGGCGAGGGCAATGTCCTCAAGGGTGGCAACGGTTCCAGCATCAGCATTGCCGGCGTGCCCGAGAACGATGGCAAGGTGTTTCGAGTGACCGTCACCAACGCCGCCACCGGTGGAGGGCATCCTCCTGCGGTCAGCGGCGGTGCCACCATCCGGGTCATCAACAAGCTGGTCGCTCCCGTGGTCACTGGCACGCTCGGCATGGACACCTATGAGAAGGGCTTCACCTTCGACACGGGCACTGCCCCCGTCCTCGAAGTGCAGGCCAGCCTCGACGGCACCGGCGATCTCGAATACCAGTGGCAGAAGGACGGTCGCGACATTGCTGACTCCGCCACGGTTACCGGCACCGACGAACGCCAGCTCGTTTTCAGCGACCTCGCCTGGGCCGATCGCGGCGTCTACCGCTGCATCGTCCGCAACCAGGTCAGCGTCGTCACCTCCAAGACCTTTGTGCTCGGCGTCAACTCGCCGCCGGTCATCGTGACCGAGCCCGCCGCCACCAACGTCGCCGTCACCGGCGGCAAGGCCGTGTTCACGGTCATCGCCAGCGGTTCCGGCAAGCTGAGCTACCAGTGGTTCAAGAAGGATCCCGGCGGCGACATCCCCCTGTCCAAGGCGACCAAAAACAAGCTCACCCTCAGCAAGCTGCTGCGCAACACCACCGGCGACGACTACTACTGCGAGGTCCGCAACGAGTTCACCGACAGCCTCGGCGGCGGCACGGCCACCCGCAGCGCGGATGCCAATCTGGTCGTCTATGACCCGGTCAAGATCATCACCCACCCGCAGGCGCCCGCAAACGGCGTTCGCGTTGGCAACAACCTGGCACTCAACGTCGGCATCACCGGCGACGACCCCGTGGTTTACGAGTGGTATCTCAACAAGAAGACCCGGCTGGTCAACGGCCCGCTCGGCTCGGCCGTGGTGACCGGGGCCGACACCGCCAACCTGCAGATCAACGGCATGCAGCCGGCGCTCCAGGGCAGCTACAGCTGCATCGTCCGCAACGCCCTGATCCCCGGGACCTCGAAATACCTCGCCAACGTCACCAGCAAGGCCGCCAAGGTGATCGTGGTCATCCCACCGATGATCGCCCAGCAGACCAGCTCAACACCGGTTTCGCCGGTCACTGAAGAGGATTTGGTGACGCTCGCCGTGCAGGGGGATGGCACCCCGCCACTCAAGTATCAGTGGCAGATCAGTGACGATGGAACGACATGGTCGAATCTGCAGGGGAAGACGCTTAACAAGCTGGTTTTCAGCAAAATACAACTTGTAAACGACGCTTATTATCGTTGCATCGTCAATAATATTCTCGACGAGCCTGCCTATAGCGCTCCCTTGTCTCTGGATGTTGTTCCCATTCCCGCAGCGACCAATGTCACCATCACGCCGCCGGTTGGTCGCACCGACGAATTCATTCGAATCACCGGCCAGAATTTGAAGTACGTCCGCACGGTGTCGATTCTGCCAGCCGCTGGTGGCACGGTGAATGCCACCTTTGTGCGCGAGTTCGACGACTCCCTGTTGGTGACCATTCCTGGCGTGGCGCCGACGGTTGCATCGCCTCTTCAGTTGACGAGCCGTGGTGAACTTGCGCAAACGTATCTGTCCGCCCCCGACGCCTTTCGGCGCACTGGCAGTTATGAAAACAGCTACTTGAATCCGCGCATTCTGGTGGGGACGAGCCACACGGGCATCGTCGGTGACAACACCGGACTTTACGACCCTGTCGACGATCAGAATGTCGCTTGGTACAGCTGGCGTCCGCCCGAGGCCGGTTCCTATCGCGTCACTGTGCAGACCGACGATTATGACCCCATGGTCGTCAACATTACGCCCGACGCCAATGGAAACTACACACGGCGCACATTCGACAGCCCGGTTTTCGACGATCTGGAGATTTTCAATTTCACAGTCACCGAAAACCAGGTGGGGCGTGACTATTTCTTCGGCATTTCGGCATACATTCATCCAACGCTTCCGGATGAAGGCCCCTTTGCAATGGATCTCACGCGTGTGGGCGGGGCGCCCTTGGTGGAGAATTCCACTGTGGTACCACCGTTGAACGCAGGGTCGATCACCCGTTCGAGCACTGCGGCCAATTGGCAGGCCGAAGGTGATCCCGCAAGTTTTTCCATGACGACGACCGAAGATGGTCTCGATGCGGTTCGCCTCGGGGGCACCCAGGCCAAAAGTGAGCCCGTGGTTCTGTTCAATGAAGAGTTGCCGCAGGCGCCCGAGGCGGACTCGGTTCGTCTCGGCTTTCATGCCGGACTCGACCGAATCGGTGAGGGCGTGGCGGATCTCTTTGCCTGGCAAGTTTCGTCTGGGGATGGTTCGCCTCTCCTGCAGTTGCGCCTCAACAGTGCCACGGGTGCGATCGAATTGGTGCAGGCGGATGGACGCACTGTGACGGCCGAGCCGGTTCTTGTCGCGGGTTCCGCCCAATATTTCGTGATCGATTTGGATCTCGCGCAAGGCATCTGGTCAGCGACAATGAACGGAACCCTTCTGGCACCGTCCCAGCCGCTGCCAGCTGGAGCCCTGTTTGGGGAGCTGTCAGCGGTCTGGTATCCTTCGTCCAAGTCGGGCTCTGCTGTCTCGACGATGACCTTTGATCGCGTCAATCTTGAATTGCCTTGAGGAGTTGCTCGCCTGATCGCCCCCGTGCATGGGGAATTGGCTATTCTTGAAACCCGCCAAGCGTCACAGCGGCAAGCCTAGTTCAAGCATCGCATCCTCCCAGCCGGGCCGGACTTCCGGCCCGGCGTTTTTGCGCCCGGCGGCCCCTGCGGCGGCTGAAACCGGTATTTACCATGTATTTGAATTGACGGTACAAGCGCAGGCGGGTTATTCTGAACAAAAAACCGGAAATATCGGTCCGAAAAATCAACCGTTGACGCTCATCGAGTTATGAAAATGCCGCAGCTCCAACCTGTCCGTGCCCGCCGTTTTGCCGCCGGCTTCTCCCTCGTGGAGGTGGTTTTGGCGGTCGGCATCATGGCGCTCGGCGTCGTCACCATCCTCGGTCTGCTGCCGCACGGCCTGGAGATGTCGCGCAAAACCGCCAACGAGATGGCCGAGGCGCGCATCATCGAGCACATCGTCGGCGAGATGCAGAGCACGGACTGGCAGTCGCTGAACACGTACGGCCAGCAGAAGCGGTACTTCGACGACCAGGGCCTGGAGCTGCCCAACATCAACAGTGCCGAAGCTCAGTTTGCTCTCAACTACGTGGTGCGTGTCGATGTGCCAGCCCTCGATGTGCGGCTGCCGACCAACAATGCCACCGTGGCCGTCGACCAGAACCTGCGCCGGGTGACGATCCGCATGGTGGCGGCCCCGCTGCCCGACTTCAATTTCGACAGCCCGCCCCCCGGCGTGCCGGTCAAGAATTTCACCCAGCTCATCGCCAACATGAGCCCGCTGGTCGACCTTCCCTGAAGCCCTTCTTTTTCCAACCTGGCTGCCCGCCACCGCCATCGGTGGTCGGCATGCCCTCCCCGCTTCCCCCATGAAAAGGTTTTCCCCCTTCCTGAAACCTTCGACCTGGTGTCTGCTGGCCGGATTGGCGTTCGCAGCCGGCGCAGCCCGTGCCCAGGATCTCAACTTCTCCCGGCTCTCCGGTTCCTGGCTGACCAACGGCAACGGCAATCTGAGCGCGGTGGGCAGCTACTACCGCCCGCGCGGCTTCACGACCGCCGCCGCCACGGCCACGGTGGCCGGGGGTCAGGTCACCGGTTTCAACATTTCCAACCAGGGGGCCGGTTACACGTCGCCGCCCACGGTCACCCTCACCGGCGGCGGCGGCAGCGGCGCCGTCGCGGTCGCCGTGCTCAGTGGCACCGGCACCGTGGTCAGTGTCAACGTCGTCAACGGCGGTTCCGGCTACACCTCCAGCCCGACGGTGGCCTTCAGCGCTCCGCTGCTTGGCGGTGTCGGCTCCACCGCGATCTTCAACACCGACATCACCGTCAACCCGCGCCTGCTCACCGTCGACGGCAATTACATCAACGGCCGCATGATCCTCGGCGATCTCGGCGGCGGGGAGGCCTACAGCTTTGAAGTCGGTACCGGCGGCCGCTTCACCTTTGACAACGGCGGTTACGCGGGCGGTCACGCCTTCCTCAACAAGTTTCAAGGTGGCGCCGACCTCATCAAGACGCCGCTGACCATCAACAGCAACCTCATCGCCCGCGTCCAGTCCAACCGCATCACGGTGAGCAACACGATCTCCGGCCCCGGCGTGCTCACCTCCACCGGCAACGGCCTGCTCGCCATCACCGGCGACAACACCGGCACCGGCATGGACCTCGTGCTCTGGAACCGCAGTTCCAACAACACCAATGCCCAGGTTGAGCTGGGGGCCACCACCGGTCATGCGGTCAGTGGCGACATCACCGTCGGCAACGCCCTGCGCGGCACCGCCGGTCACGCCGTTCTGCAGCTGCTGCTGGGCCGCAGCAACCTCGACCAGATCGCCGACGGCTCCACTCTCATTTTCGACTCGATGAACGGCGTCGGCCGCAACGCCTACTTCAAGCTCATGGGCGGCAGCGAGACCGTCGGCCGCATCCTCGACGTCGGCGACCGCGCCGTCATTGAGAACCGCGAGGGCGAGGGGGTCGGCACCTCCTCCATCCTCACCATCGGCAGCGACACCGCCGCCGGCAACCTCAACTCCCGCATCAACGGCTTCCTGCGCGACGCCAGCGGCAGCAACATCCAGCAGGGCGATTCCAACGCCCTCATCGGTGCCAACTCCACCAAGCTGGGCATCACCAAGCAGGGCACCGGCGACCTGCGCCTGGTCGGCGCCAACATCATCTACTCGGGCAACACCCTCATCGCCAACGGCAGCCTGACCCTGCAGAACACCACCAACTTCCGCAGCAACATCACCAACAACTCCCAGCTCAACTTCGACGTCACCGGCACGCTCAACATGCGCAAGGTGTTCCCGACCATCCCCAACTCCGATCCGGCGCGGACCTTTCCCGATGCCTATCTGTCGGTGAGCGGAACCGGTTCCGTGAACAAGACCGGCAACGGCACCCTCGGCCTGTTTGGCACCCAGAACATCGGTGGCACCTTCTCGATGGACAACGGCACCGTCAACCTCAACGCCGACGCCGCCGGCATCAGCATCGGCGGCGACCTCATCGGCAGGGGCGACCCCGGTCTCAACCGCAACCTCAACCTGCGCGGCGTCGTCAACGTCGGCGGCGACATCGAGTTCGGCGGCCGCTTCATCAACACCGGCAGCACCCTCAGCATCGGCGGCGCCGCGCTCGGCCGCGGCGATCAGGAGTCGGCCACCTGGGTTGACACCGCCGTCAATGTCGCCGGCTCGATCCGTCTCAACCACGCCAACCTCATCCTCGAGAGCGACTTCTCCATTGGCAAGACCACCGCGGGCGGCACCAGCAACACCCAGACCGTCACCGTCACCAACAGCGCCGACCTGCTCGTCGGCATGCGCGTCAGTGGCAGCGGCGTGCCCGCCAACACCACGGTCACCGCCATCGACCCGATCCGCCGCGTCATCACCCTCAGCAACAACGCCTCCATCGCTGCCTCCACCCCGCTCACCTTCAGCTACTCCAACAACACCGACGGCAGAATCGTCGGCAATCCGACCGACATCACGATCAGCGGCCGCCCCAACCTCGTCGGTGCGACCAGCAGCGGTTCGAGCCTGATCCTCTCCAACACCCAGTTCTCCAACAACAGCAACCGCATCCCCGACGCCACCCCGATCATCAGCAACGGCGGTGTCATGGAGTTCATGAACAACGGCAGCACCGTCGCCGGCGCCAACTTCTCGGAGACGGTCGGCAATCTCGTGCTCAATCCCGGCGCCTTTCAGGTCATCGGCTACCGCGCCGGGGCCAGCCGCACCTCCACCCTCACCTTCGCCGGCCTGCAGCGCAATGCCGGCAGCATCCTCGAGTTTGGCGGCCGCGACCTCTCCAGCGGAGCCGCCGTGCTCGACACCGACAATCTCGGCGTCGACACCCGCAACCGCATCTTCTTCAGCACCGCGCCGACGCTCACCAACGGCATCCTCGGCGGCTGGGCCTATGCCAACAACGAGTGGGTCACCTACGGCGCCAATGGCGTCACCCGCCTGACCAGCTACAACACCTCCCTCAACGCCGATTGGAAGAGCACCTCCATCAACGTCAAGATGGCGACCGGCCAGACCTTCAGCGCCAACGGCGAGCGCTCGCTCAACACGCTCAACATTCAGCCCGACATCGGCGCCAGCCCGGCCAACCTCACCCTCAACCTCGGCGCCAGTCCCCTGTACATCACCAGCGGCGGCCTGCTCTCCAGCCACGGCGACCACGCGATCACCGCGGGGGCCGGCTTCCTGACCGCCGGCACCGCGACGCCCGGCGAGCGCGAGCTGTACACGATCGTCGGCAACTACGCGAACTCCACCTCCGCGCGCATCCTGACCATCAACGCCAGCGTCCGCGACTTCGTCATCGCCCGCAACATCAACGCGGTGGGCTCCAACCAGCCGCTCATCACCCTGCAAAACGGGTTCACCGCCACGGGCCTCAGCGTCGGCATGGCAGTCAGTGGGGCGGGCATTGCCCCCGGCACCACCATCACCGGCATCAACGGCACCCAGCTCACCCTCAGCCAGCCGACCACCGCCCTCATTGGTGCGGGTTCGTCCCTCAGCTTTGGCAGCAGCCAGCGGGTCAGCCTCGTCAAGGGCGGCGCCGGCACCCTGCGCCTCAACAACGACGCCAACAGCTTCACCGGCCGCACCGTCGTCACCAACGGCACCCTCATGCTCGGCGGCAGTGGCGTGCTTGGCCCGGCGCCGGACAGCTTTGTCGCCGACCACGTCCGCCTCGACGGCGGCTTCCTGCAGTTCGCCCGCCGCACAGACGGTAGCTTCGACACGGCCAAGAGCCTCGAAACCGGCTTGGTGCCCGACAAGATTTTCAATTTCAACGACGGCAACCGCGGTTTCACCATCGGCAGCTCGGGCGGCCGTTTTGAGGTGGGTGTCAACAACCCCAACAACGCGCCTACGGCTGCCACCGGTGAGCCGGAGGTGCATGTCACCATCACCAACCCGATTTTTGCCGAGGGCCTGCTCGAGCTGGCCGTGCGCGCCACACCCGGTCTCGGCCAGTCCAACACCCTCACCCTCGGCGATGCCGCCAGCACGAACCAGTTCCTCGGCGGTCTGAAAACCGAGGGCAGCTTCGAGGGCATTGTCACCGTCCATGGCAACAACGACATCGGCGGCCTGCTGGTGGAAGGCGGTGAGATGACGATCACGGGTGACAATGACTTCACCAGCGGCGTCCGCCTGACCTCCGGCCTGCTCACCCTGAGCGGTGCCAACACCTTCCGCGGCGGCCAGACCTTCCCGACGGTCAACCTGCCTGCCGGCACCCTGCGCCTGGAGAACACCGCCGCCCTCGGCACCGGCGGCCTGTCCCTTGCCCTCGGCGCCGGTGGCCAGGTCGAACTGCGCGGCAACAACCAGACGATTCGTGAGATCTCCAGCAACACCAACACCTCGGCCCTCATCGCCAACACCGCCGCCACGCCGGCGACCGTCACCTTTGACCTCGACAACAACCAGAGCTTCAGCGGCCAGATCAACAATGGCGGGGCCGGACTGCTCAGCCTGACCAAGACCGGTCCGGGCCGCCTGCAACTCATCGACAACGAGAGTGGTTATTCCGGGGTCACCCGCATCGAGCAGGGCGTCATCGACGTTCGCGTCATGGGCTTCGCCGGCCTGCCCTCCTCCCTCGGCACCGGCGGCAACGGCTCGGCCTCGCAGCTGGTGCTGGCCGGCGGCGTGCTCTCCTTCACCCCGGTGGCCCAGTTGACCACGAACCGCAGCTTCACCCTCGGCGCCGGTTCGGAGGCCGGCACTCTCGTGGCCAACGGCAACAACCGCACCGCCCGCGTCGTCATTGGCGCCGAACTCGACAGTGTCGTCAGCCAGCCGATCGGTTTCGAGGGCAGCGGCCCGCGCACCCTTACCCTCGGTGGCGTCAACGTCGGCCTCAACACCCTCGCCCTTGAACTGGGCGATGCCGCCGTCGGTGATCCGACGGCCCTGATGAAAATCGGCTCCGGCGTCTGGTTGCTCGGTGCCGCCTCCAACTACAGCGGCCAGACCACCCTGATCGACGGCGTGCTGCGCATCGACGCCAACTACGCCGCCGGCACCACCAGCATTCCGACCACCGCCTCGGCCGCGGCCAACACCCTCGCCGGCAACCTGCCGAATGGTGTCATCGTCACCCTGCCGCTGTTCAAGGGCGGCAGCCTGCCGGGCGGCCTCGTCGCCGGCCAGCGCTACTACGTCGTCGGCTCCACCGGCAGCAGCTTCCAACTCGCCGAAACCCTGGGCGGACCCGCCATCGACCTGACCAGCGATGGCGTCAATGTCAGCTACGTTCCCAACATCCAGGGCGTCGCCTCAACGACGGTGAACTCTAACACCAACACCTTCACCGGCCGGTTGGCCAACGGCACGGCGATCAGCTTCGGCACCCGCGCGGTCTACGACCCCAGCGGAGCAATCGGTCTGGTGAACCCCGGCCTGCCGACGGCCAGCGGTGGCAACATCGTTCACAATGCCACCTACTACGTCGTCAACTCGAACGGCACCAACGGCACCTTCCAGATCGCCCGCACCCCCGGCGGCGCCGCCATCGACATTCTTACCGCTGGCACCAACGTCTTTTATTCGGCTGCCGTCGCCGGCAACACCTCCGAGGGCATCTACGTCATGGGCGGGCGCCTCGACATTGGCAACGTCGATTACACCGCGCCGGAAACCCTTATCTTCCAGGGCGGCGGCCTCGGCGTGCCGCGCGGCCTGTCGGCGACCTGGGCCGGCAATGTCGACATGCAGGCCAACGCCAGCTGGGCCATCAACGCGGGTTCGACACTCACCCTCACCGGTAACATCCTCGGCAACCGCACGATCACCCAGCTCGGTGAGGGCACGGTCGTGCTGAAGGGTGAGGCCCTCAACTTCACCGCGCCGGACTCGACGACCAACCAGATGGACAACACCCGCCGCACCTACACCCTGCAGGCCGGCACCCTGGTTCTCGATTACGGTCTCAACAACAACTCCAAGCTGACCGACAGCGCCACCTTCGTCATGGGCGGCGGCCGCCGCGGGGGCATCCTGCGCCTGCAGAACGGCACGCACGAGGAAATCGTCAACGCCCTCAGCCTGCAGGCCGGCGCCAGCAAGATCTACCGCGACGGCGGCAGCAGCGTCATCCGCCTCAACAACATCGTCCGCCAGACGGGCGCCTCGCTCTACTTCGACCAGGAGCGCATCGCCAAGGTCGACAACGCCAACCTCAACGGCATCCTCGGCGGCTGGGCGATCATCCGCGACGCCCGTCAGGACGCCTTCCTGGTCATCCCCGGCACGGTCAGCCGCACCTTCACCGCGGACCCCGCCACCGCCACCCTGTTCACCCCGCTCAACCAGGCGGTGCACTATCTCGCCGCCGGGGTGCCGGTGCGCTTCACCACCACCGGCGAACTGCCCGCCGGGTTGGCCCCGGACACCACCTACTACGCCCTCGACACCACGGCGCGCAGCTTCCGCGTCTCCGCCACCCCGTTTGGCGAGGCCGTGCAGATCACCTCGACCGGCACCGGCGTGCACACCGTGGAGACCTACGGCGCCCTGCGCCGCCCCGGCCCGGCCTCGCTCATCTTCACCGCTGACCCGCGCGGCAAAAACAGCACGGGGGCGAGCATGGCGGGCGCCGCCGCCAACAATGCGATCCGCGTGCGCATCGCCCACAATTCTGTCAGCTTTGGGGGGATCACCATTGGCTTCAGCGGCTCGGGCACGACGACCACCCCCTGGAACTTCACGATCAATACCACGGCGGCGGCCAGCTCCGCCTCGGAAATCGCCGACGCGCTGAGCACTTACGCCAACGCCACCGGCCGCATCAAGGTGGTCAGCAGCGGTTTCGACTTCAGCCCGGACAGCAACAGCTATCCCGCCACGGTCTCCTGGTTGAATCTCGACGGCGGTGTCGACGACACCGGTCGCCAGTCCCTGTCCTGGGCGCGCAATGGCAGCACCACGCCGGGCAACTTCAACGACGGCCCGGTCGAGTCCGCCAACGACTTCCAGACCAACCTCTGGTCCTCGGGCTTCAACACCGATGTCGTCAGCGCCGGCAACCCGATCAACATCGCCGCCGGCGCCTCCACCTACACCCTACGCTTCGCCAACGCCCTCGCCGCCACGATCAACCTGCAGGGCACGCTCGGCCACACCCTGCAGACCGGCGCCATCCTGGTGTCGCCGACGGTGGGTCGCAACGATTCCATCCTCACCGGCACCAGCACCCTCACCACCCAGAATGAGGGGTTCCTGCAGAACTTCCTCATCCACCAGTACAACGAGCTGGGCGATCTCGTCCTGGACGTGCCCCTGGTCGACCGCCAGCCGTTCAGCCGCAGCGGCTACCTGAGCGCCCCCAACACCGCCGGCAGCGAGCAGATGCGCCGCATCACCGGCCTCGTCGGCCTCGATGGCACCGGCGACACCTCCCAGCTCAGCGTCGGCATGAGCGTCACCGGCACCAGCGCGCCGGGCGGCGCCACCATCGTCGCCATCCCGGACAATCGCACGGTCATCATCAGTGCCGACTTCACCGGCAGCGACAACTCGCGCAACATCTACACCTTCGACAGTGTCATCCAGATGCGCGGCTCGATCCGCCAGTCCGGCCAGAACCGCATCACCGGCGTCGTCAACGCCCAGGGCCAGCTGGCCACCTCCGACTTGTACGTCGGCATGCCGATCAGCGGCCCGGGCATCCCGCCCGGTTACCGGGTGCAGAGCATCATCAACGAGTCCGACATCTCCATCGGCACCCTCAGCAGCAACGGCATCACCGTCGACACCAACAACCATGCCTACAACGGCATGCGGACGGACCTGACCTTCACGCCGGCGATCGGCCTCGAGAAGCTTGGCCCCGGCACGCTCGTGGTCTCCGGCGACAGCACCTACACCGGCCTCACCTACCTTGGCGAGGGCAGCCTGCGCGCCAACAAGCTCACCGATGGCGGTGTGCCCGGCAGCCTCGGCGCCTCCTCCAACGCCAACGGCAACCTGACCTTCAACGGCGGTGTCCTCCAGTATGTCGGCCCGAACTCGACCACGAACCGCGGCCTGACCCTGTTCGACTACGCGGAAATCAACGTGGGTCACGAACTGACCACCTCCGTCTTCAACGGCAGCATCACCGGCACCGACATCTTCGCCAAGTCCGGTTCCGGCACCCTGGAAATGCGCGGCAACGCCGGACCCGCTGAAGTGCGCGTGCTCGAAGGCCGCCTGCGCATCCAGACCACCGACCTCAACAACTCGCCGGCAACCTTCTCGCAGAGCAACTTTGGCCTGACGCCAACCCAGTCCGGTCTCGGCGAGCTGCGTCTCGCCGGTGGCGCCCTGGAATTGCGGGGCACGGCCAACGGCAACAGCACGCTGACGCTGGGTGGCCAGATGTACGTCGATGCCGGCGCCTCGGAGGTGCGTGCGGTGGGTGTCAACGGCATCAACCCGAACAACCTCAATGCGGGCACGCTGCCGCGCACGACCCAGATCAGCCTGATGGGTGCCGAGGAACTCACCCGTGTCGAGCGCAGCGCCGCCGGCTCCGTGCTCTTCGTCGAGGACCCGCTCGTCGGCGGTGCGGTCGCCAACGTCCTGCTCAACCTTGAGGAAAACGCCCGCGGGCGCATCCTGCCCTGGGCGGTTTACCAGGACACCACCAACATCGCCCAGCCGGGCGTCAACAACTTCGCCGCGGTCTCGTTGGCCACTGGCGCGGTGGTCTCCGCCGACAGCCAGAGCCAGCATGACATCGGCGACGGCTTCATGAATGCCAACAACTGGGGCACGGGTTCGCCGTCCTTCTCCCTCGACGTCTCCGAGGGCGGTCAGGTCGAGGTCAGCTTCAGCGTCGGCGTCGAGTCCACCGCCGGCAGCAATGTCCTGAATGTGGCCGACTTCCTGTCCTTCCAGTTCGGCAACCTGGTGCCCGACATGAGCGTCTTCGGCCCCGGCATCCCCTCGAACACGAAGATCGTCGCCCTGCAGACCAGCCCTCTGCGCATCGTCCTCAGTCAGAACGCGACCAGCACGAATCCCAACGAAACCAACCCGAACGCCACCTACACCTTCCGCCGCCCGCGCGCCTACTTCGGCACCCTCACCGCCAGCCGCGCCGTCAACACCCTGCGCTACTTCAGCCCCGCGGACAGCCAGATCAACGTGTCCGCCGGCAACACCCTGCAGTTGCTGTCCGGTGCCATCCTGGTCGCCGCCAACGTCCGCGGGGGCGAAAAGTCGATTGTTGGCGATGGCAGCCTCTCCGGCGCCGTCGGCTCTGCGGAGAGTGACCTGATCATCCACAACTACAACCCGGTGACGCCCTTCACGATTGGCACCCGGGTCACCGACAACGTCCTGCGCTTCAACAACGCCGGCACCATTGTCGCCGGCAGCAATTCCCTGCGTGTCCTCAACGCCGGCATCGACACCCTGGGTCGCCTGCGCGTCGGCATGAGCATCAGCGGCCCGGGCATCCAGCCGGGCACCACGATCAGCTCCATCGACGAGGACAACCGCCGTGTTTACCTGAGCGCTCCGGCACTCAGCAGCCAGACCGCCCAGTCCTTCAGCTTCACCTCCGCCACCAGCTTCGTGCAGACCGGCACCGGCACGACCGTGCTGGCCGGCAACAATGATTACAACGGCACCACCTACGTGCACGGCGGCGTGCTCCGCCTCGACAGCGCCAACGCCGTCCCCGGCGGCATCGGCGCCCTGGGCGGCACCAGCAACCTGCTCGTCAAGGGCGGCGTCGTCGGTCTCGGCCATGGCGACTTCACTCGCGCCGGCGGCACCGGCAGCGCCCAGGTCCAGTTCCAGGGCAGCGGTGGTTTCGCCGCCTACGGCGCCGACCGGACCGTCAACCTCGGCGGCAAGGAGGTGCCGGACATCCTGCGCTACGGCAACAATGGCTTCGTTCCGGACGGCTCGTCCTTCCTGCTCGGCGCCGGCGACGCCACCCACAAGACCCTGGTGCTCAACCCGATCGACCTCGGCAGCTTCAGCCAGGCCGTGCGCGTCATCGACGGCCCCGCCGCCATCGAGGGCGAACTCGCCGGCGGCCTCATTGGCCTCGGCAAGCTGATCAAGTTCGGCACCGGCAGCCTGCGCCTCTCCGGCAGCAGCAGCCACACGGGCGGCATCGAAATCGCCGCCGGCCGCCTCGTCGTCGCCAACGTGCCCGACGCTCTCGGCACCGGCGCCGGCCCGATTGTGCTCGGCACCGACCTCACCCACACCGCGAAGAACGCCGCCATCGAGATGGTCGTTGAAGGTGGCACCCTGACCAAGGATCTGCGCGTCGGCAGCGTCAACAGCCGTGGTGCCGACTGGATTGTCCGCGGCAGCGTCGACACTTCCGGTGACCTGGTCGGCAGCCAGGCCTCGACCGCCCTGGTCAACAACCACCCGGCCATGGCTTACTACGACAGCACCTCCGGCGACCTGAAGTACGTCCGTGCCGCCGACCCGCGCGGCACCTCCTGGCTGCCCCCGGTCACCGTCGCCAGCCGCGGCGATGTCGGCCAGTTCCCCTCGCTGGCCATCGTCAACGGCAACCCGGCGATCAGCTACTACGACGCCACCAACAAGCTGCTCATGTTCGTCCGCTCCACCGACATCAGCGGTGTCTTCTGGAGCAATCCGGTGATCGTTGACTCCTCGCCGGTGTCGGCCATCGCCGTCCAGTCCGATGGTCGCACCATCATCGGCGGTGTCTTCCTGGAGTTCGACGGCCAGGTGCGCCTGCGCCTCGCCCGCATCAACACGGACGGCAGCCTCGATCCCAGCTTCGCGCCGCAGTTCAATGGCGATGTGCTGGCCCTGGCGGTTCAGGACGACGACAAGATTCTCGTGGCCGGCACCTTCACCAGCGTCAACGACATTTCCCGCGGCCGCATGGCCCGCCTCAACGCCGACGGCACGCTCGACACCAGCTACAACCCGAACTTCAACAGCACGGTTCGCGGCCTGCTCATCGAGCCCGACGACCGCGTCCTGGTCTGGGGCAGCTTCACCGGCACCAACCGCAATCGCGTCGCCCGCCTCAATGCCGACGGAACTTCCGACAGCGGCTTCAACGCCAACGCCAACAACGAGGTGCGCGCGGTCGCGCGCCAGACCGACGGCAGCCTCGTGCTCGGCGGCACCTTTACCCAGGTCGGCGGTGTCGATCGCAACCGCATCGCCCGCGTCAGCTCGACGGGGGTGCTCGACGGCAGCTTCAACCCGAATCTCAACAACGCCGTTTCCGCCCTGCTGATCCAGCCCGATAACAAGATCCTGGTGGGTGGCGTCTTCTCGACCATCAACGGTGGCGCCCGTCGCCGGGACCGCCTGGCCCGGCTCAACAACAATGGTTCGATCGACGAAAGCTTCTTCCTCGACGCCGATGGCGAGGTGCGCGGTTTCCTGCGCCAGGCCGACGGCGAGATCCTCCTGCACGGCGCCTTCACCCGCATCGGCATCACGCCGCGCTTCAACCTCGCCCGCCTGAACACGGACGACAGCCTCGACGCCGGCTTCAACCCCGACGCCAACGACGAGGTGCTTTCCGTCGCCCAGCTGGCCGGTGGCCAGCTGCTGGTCGGCGGCAGCTTCAGCAACATCGGTGGCGGCACCCGCCACTTCCTCGCCCGCCTGACGCTGGATGGCCTCGGTGACCTCACCTTCGAGCGCCAGACGCTCGACCGCGGCCGCCACTCCTCGCTCACCCAGGTGCGCCACGCCGCCGCCTTCAATGCCGGCGAGGAACGCCCGGCCATCGCCTACTACGACGTCGCCGGCGGCCTGCTCCGCTACACCCGCGCCGTCGACGTCAACGGCGTCAACTGGAACCCGCCGCTCATCCTCGACGCCTCGGCCAACGTCGGCACGGCCATCTCCATGCGCATGGTCAACATCGGCGGCGATGTGATCACCAAAAACACCGCCAACAGCACCGTCACCATCTCCGGCATCGCCATCAACGGCACCCCCGCCGTCGCCTACTACGACGCCACCAACGGCGACCTCAAGTACGTGCTCGCCAACAACCCCGCCGGCACCGACTGGAGCACGCCGACCACCGTTCACAGCTCGGGCGATGTCGGCAGCCACCTCTCCCTCGCCGTCGTCGATGGTCGTCCGGCCATCGCCTACTACGATGCGACGGCCGGCCTGCGCTACGTGCGCGCCACCACGCCCGGCGGCCTCACCAGCAACCTGCGCGACGTCAACGGCAACATTCTCACCACCGGGATCAATGCCCTCGCCTACACGAACAACTGGGGCGCGCCGGTCCTCGTCGATGGCGGCCAGGTCGGCACCTTCGCCAGCCTCGACATCATCACCGACAGCACCTCCGCCCAGGGGCGTCCCGCCATCGCCTACTACGATGCCGCCGGGCTCAACCTCAAGTACGTGCGCGCCCAGAACATCACCGGCAGCGCCTGGGGCACGCCGCGCACCGTCGTCAGCATCGGCGATGTCGGCCGCAGCGCCGGCCTGGTGCTCACCGACGGCGTTCCCGGCATCGCCTACCACGATGCCACCGCCGGTGACCTGAAGTTCCTGCACCTCGCCGATGCCACCGGCTACAGCCGCATCAGCCTCGCCGATGGCACCGACTGGCAGGGGGGCGTCAACATCGATGGCGACCTCTTCTTCAACGTCGGCGCCGACGCTCTGGCAACGGTTTCCGGCGCCATCCAGGGGGCGGCCGGCATCAAGGTGTCCGGCTCCGGCACGCTGCGCCTGACCAACGAGACCAACAATTTCGGCGCCACCCTGCCGGGCCCGGCGGCGACCATCAACTCGGCGGTCATCGTCCGCTCCGGCACCCTGGCCCTGGCTGTCAACGGCGCCATCGGCACGGCGACGGTGGAACTGGGCGACGCCCTGCCGCAGATTCTCACGGTGGATCGCGCCACCACCTTTGAAAGCCTGACCGCCCTGGCCGGCCGCTTCGACCCCGACCACAACGGCTTCTTCGACAACGCCGGCGGCCCCGGCGCCTTCGTCGAGGTCGACACCACCATCGACGGCTTCACCTACCGACCCGAGACCCTGCCGGCGGAACCGGTTCTCATCCTGGTCAAGGATGAGCGCGACAACCCGCAGTGGAACGGTGTCTATCAGATCATCTTCAACTCCGACCTGCAGCCGGACGGCACGATGAACCTGGTCCGCGTTGCCGCCATGGACACCGCCGCCGAGCTTGCCTACGGCACCCAGGTGCGCGTCAGCAACGGCACCCACGCCGGGGGCAGCTTCTTCATCGCCAGCCAGGTCGACGAAGTCAACGCCTCCGCCGTCAACTGGGTGCGCGACGTCGCCGACGCCAGCGCTGCCCTGCTGGCCGAGGTCGCCGGCCTCAACATCTCCAACGCCGTCGACATCAACGGCAACCCGCTGTCGATCGGCGATGGCAGCCGCGGCGTGCTCGGCGGCATGGCCTCGCTGACCTCCGGCAATGTCCAGTTCAGCGGCGGCGTGCTGCTGCAGAACCGCCGTTCCGGTGTCCGTGAGGAGCGCAACGTCGACCTGCAGTCCTTCACCAGCACCGGTTACGGGGTCAGCTTCACCGGCGTCATTGCCGAGTCCGACAGTGGCACCGGCGCGACCCAGGACCGCCTGAACCTGCGCAAGACCGGCAGCGGCGTCGCCACCCTGACGGCGGCCAACACCTTCCACGGCGGTGTCACCGTCGCCGAGGGCACGCTGCTGGCGATGAACAACGCCGGCTCGGCCACCGGCCTCGGCACCGTCACGGTCAATGCCGGCGCGGTGCTCGGCGGCACCGGCTTCCTTGGCGGCCCGGTCAACCTCGCCGGCGCGGCCGGCGTCCAGGCCATCCTGCGTCCCGGCGATCCCTCGGCGACGGCAGCCGTCGAAACCCTGACCCTCAGCGGTGCGCTTACCGTGGGTCCCGATTCGGTGGTCGAGTTCGCCGCCGGTGCCGCCAGCCTGACCCGCCTCGCCGCCAGCTCGGTGGCGCTCACCGGCACGGGCCGCTTCCTGCTCACCCTGCTCGACGGCTACACGCCCGCCGTCGACACCGTCATCGATCTCGTCGATGGCACCATCAACCTGCCGGCCGGTGCCAACCTGCGCAACCACCTGGTGCTGCCCGGCAACCTGCGCTGGGATACCACGGCCTTTGTCAGCGACGGCACCCTGCGTGTGCTCGGCGCCACCGTGCCGGTGGCGATCGTGACCCCGCCCGCCATCACGACCCCGGCCGGAGGGGGCTCGGTCAATCCCGGCGGCAATGTCACCGTCAGCTTCACGGCCACCGTCAGCGGCAGTCCGGAATTCCGCTACCAGTGGCAGAAGAGCCCGGTGGGCATGAACACTTGGACCAATCTCGGCGCGCCCGTCTTCTCAACCTCCACCACCGCGACGCTCACCCTGACCGGCATCTTCGAGGCCGACGAGGCCGATTACCGCCTGATCGCGGTCAACGGCAGCCTGCTCGTCGAGGACGCCAACACCTACACGGCGACCAGCGCGCCGGTGACCCTCGTCGTCAACGATCCGCCGACGATCACCCAGCAGCCCGCCCCGGTCACCGTCAACCCGGGTGAAACCGCCGTGCTCAGCGTCACCGCCACCGGCCCGGGCCCGATCTTCTACCAGTGGCGCCGCGGCACCACGAACCTGACGCCGCCCACCGAAGGCCTCAGCACCTTCGAAATTCCCAACGTCCAGAAGGCGCAGCAGGGGACCAACTACAACGTCCTGGTCAGCAATGGCGCCAGCGTTGTCGCCGGCCCGACCCAGAGCAACTTCTTCAGCCTGACCGTGCGCGACCCGGTCGCCATCACCAACTTCCCGGCCACCACCGGCGTTGCCGAAGGCGATGCCATCACCCTGAACCTCGGCCACAGCGGCAGCGGCACGCCCGACCTGCCCAACCCGGGTGACCCGGCCTTCACCTACCTGTGGGAACGCGACAACGGCGCCGGTTTCGCCCCGATCGGCGGTGCGCCCAACGCCGCCCAACTGGTCCTGCCCGCGGCCACGCCGGCTGACCATGGCGCGGTCATCCGCGTCACCGTCAGCAACAGTTTCAGCACGGCCCAGGCCCTCACCACGATCGCCGTCGTCAACCCGAGCGTGCGCACCCAGCCGCAATCGCGCACCGTCCTGGCCGGCGCCGGCTTCACGCTGGAAGTGGAGGCAGGGGGCTCCGCTGAAGGCCGCAGCTACCAGTGGAAGCGCGGCAAGGCCAGCCTCAAGGAAGGCGCCGGCATCAGCGGCGTCAACACGCCGGTGCTGACGTTCGCCAACATCGACCTCAAGCAGGCCGGGGACTACTCCTGCGAAATCACCAACGCCTTCGGCGTGCGCCTCAGCGATCCGGCCTTCATCACCGTCGTTGGCGCGCCCGGCACGGTGGTGCCGGTGCAGACCGGCAAGAACATCACCCTCACCCTGCCGTTCGTTGCGCCCAAGGGCGTCAGCGTCCAGCTCAAGTGGCAGAAGGATGGCGCCGACCTGCCGGCCGACCTGCGTTACAGCGCCGACAACCTCGCCAAGTTCACCATCGCCCGCACGAACGCCGACGATTCCGGCATCTACACCTGCCGCGTCACCAGCCGCGGCCCGGCCCCGGCCTTCACCGAGTCGGTTGACGGCGGCGCCTTCGACCTGCGTGTCTTCTCCGAGGGCCCGGTGCTGGCGCTGCAGCCCTTCCCGCCGGCCATGGTCGGTGCCTGGTTTGAATACCAGATCGAGGTCGACCCGGACCCGGCACGCGCCCCGACGGCCTACTTTGCCAAGCCGCTGCCCGTTGGTCTCAAGCTCGATGCGAAGACCGGCTGGATCACCGGCATCCCCAAGGCTCCCGTCGAGAACCTGCAGGTCGTGCTCGGCGCCGGCAACGTCTACGCCAAGCTGGTCACGCAAACCCTGCCGCTGACCGTCCAGTCCGTGCCCGCACAGGCCACCGGTGTGTTCGCCGGCTGGATCCCCCGCGATGCACAGGTCAACGACTTCATGGGCGGCCGCATCGACTTCACCATCGCCAGCACCGGCGCCTTGTCCGGCCGACTCATGCTCGGTGCCACCACCTATGCCTTCAAGGGGCTGCTCGAGCTCGACCCGACCGGGGGCAACTTCCCCGAGGTCAGCGTCTCGATCCCGCGCAAGGGCAAGCCGCTGCCGCCCCCCATCGCGCTGTCCTTCCGCATCAACACCGCCCTCAACCGTCTCGAGGAAGGCACGGTGGAGGTCGATGGTGTCGAGCTGGATTTCGGCGCCACCACCTGGCGCAACCCGTGGAACGCCCTCACCAACCCGGCGGTCACCGCCCTTGAGGGTTACCACACCCTGGCCCTGCTGCCGCCCGGCCACCCGAACCCCGCGGCCGACATCCCGCAGGGCAGTGGTTACGCCGCCTTCACCGCCACCGCCGACGGCCGCCTCACCCTCGCCGGCCGCACCGCCGACGGCCAGACGATCGCCAACGCCACCATCCTCGGCCCGAACGGCCAGATCATTGTCTTCCAGCCGCTCTACAAGTCGAAGCCGCGCGGCTCCCTGCTCGGTCACCTGACCCTCGACCGCAACCTGGTCGCCGAATTGTCCGACAACCAGGTCAACGGCACCCTCAGCTGGAACTGCCCGGCCAACCCGCTGAAGAACTTCCTCT
The DNA here is from genome assembly GCA_966252325.1 of uncultured bacterium. Classification (GTDB taxonomy): domain Bacteria; phylum Verrucomicrobiota; class Verrucomicrobiia; order Verrucomicrobiales; family Verrucomicrobiaceae; genus Prosthecobacter. The sequence goes on from CBINON010000010.1 coordinate 43,817, forward strand.
ACCCGGATGGCTTCGGCAATGCCGGCGGCGACGCGGTGGAAGTCACCGCCGTCGGCGGCCAGTACACGCCGCCGGCCCTGCCTTCGGAAGCCAACCTGAATCCGGACGTCCTCTTCGGTCTCGAACCCGGCAACGACAACGCCATGCTGACCTTCGTCAACGGCGGCGTCGAGGACTCGGGAACCAATCCCAACCTCGATGGTCAGCTGACCGTGCCCCAGCCGCCGGACCGCGGCTGGGTCTCCATCCTTGCCGGCAGCCGGATCGTGGTGCCCAAGGGGCTCGATCCCAACCCGGGCACCACCAGCCTGAAATTCGTGGCCAAAACCGGCCTCTTTAGCGGCAAGTTCACCCTGGCGGACTTCAGCGACGTCACTGGCAATGTGGAAAAGCGTGCCACCAGCTTCTTCGGCATCGTCGTCGATGAGGACAACGGCGCGCTCGATGCCGCCCAGGTCGGCGCTGGCTACTTCCTGCTGCGTCAGCACCCGAACGACCTGCCGGTCGCCGACCCGCCGCTCACCCTCAAGACCACGCCGATCCGTTCGGGTGAGGTCATCTTCGAGGCGCGGCCCGTGACCCCCTGAGGACCGCCACCCCGGACCCGCCTGTCGCCCACCGAGCAACTGCCGGAGTTCCCCTCGTGTAATAACCAAGTATTTACCCTGCATTGACTTGAAATGCTCGCGGCTTTCCGGTTAAATCAGGAAAATCCGAAAAATCCCACGAATTCGACCTGCCATGAAACCCTTTCGTTCCCTCCTGGCCGATGCGCGCCGCCACCGGGGTCTGGCCCTGATCATCGTGCTGTCGATGCTGGCCCTGGCGACCATTGTCATCCTCGCCTTCCTGAGCATTGCCGACACCGAACACAAGGCGACGGTGACCTACTCGTCGGCCCAGACCTCGCGTCGGCTGGCTGACACGGCGGTCAATCTGGTCGTCGCGCAGATTCGCGCCGGCAGTCAGCGCGACAACAACACGGAACCGGTCATTCATGCCACCCAGCCGGGCGCGGTGCGCAAGTACAACGCCGACGGCATCTTCATCGGCGGCTACAAACTGTTTTCCGATCAGGACATGGTCTTCCGCGCCCCGGTTGCCGGAGCCGACAACGCCAACCAATTTGAGGAGCAGTTTGTCCGTGAATCGGAGCCGCCGACGGATTGGAACACCGGGCTCAACATTGCCCGCTACGTCGACATCAACGAGCCCGTGGTCAAGGGGGTGCTCGATGCCGCCGGCAATGCCGCCCAGACCCAGACCTATTTCCCGGTGATCGACCCGCGCGCCGCCCAGGACATTGACCAGAACACGGGGGACGACGTGCCGGTGGAAGGCTTCTCCTACACGGAGACCACCGCGCTCAAAAACAGCAACCTCAGCCAGGCCTCGGCGGCCACCCCTCAGCAGCGCCCCATCGTCCTGCCCGGCACCGCCGGTGGTGGCATCGATGACCTGCGGCTCGCCATGCCCGTGCAGTGGCTCTACATCCTGCGCGATGGCGCCGTCGGCTACCTCAACGACAACCTCCAGTTCAATGTGCTCGACGGCAATGGCGGCGGACTCGCCGCCGCCGCCGGCACCAGCAGCGGCCCCCAGGATGTCTATGGCGTGCCCTCGGAGACCAACCCCATCGTCGGCCGCGTCGCCTTTTGGACGGACGACGAAAGCTGCAAGATCAACATCAACACCGCCGCCGAACCGACCTACACCGGCCAGCCGATCTACTACCACGAGCGCGACCAGAGCTGGGCCGACTTCCCGCCCGCGCGCGGCGAGTACCAGCGGTTCCCGGGCCATCCGGCGACTGTCGCCCTGAGCAGCGTCCTGTACCCGAACCCGCTGCAGACCGACGAGCGCAGCCTCGACACCTACGGTCCGCGCGGCCGCATCACCGGCGCTGCCCTGTCGCGCTCCCTCGCCGTCAAGGAGCGCCTCTATGACCTCATTCCTCGCATTCACACCGGTGGCAGCCTCGCCGGCACCCGCGCCTTCGCCCAGGACGCCTACCGCACCCTCAGCGGCGACGCCACCAACTCCGACTTTGTCGCCATCCAGCAGGCTGCCGGCGAACGCCTGTATGCGAGCGTCGACGAGTTGCTGTTTGCCCAGACGGTTTCCGGCAGCCGGCGCGTGCTCAACAACGCCAACGCCGGAGGACTCGAACTCTTCAACCGCACCAGCCTTGAGCGCTCCTCGGCCTTCCTGACAGCGCACAGCCGCGCCAGCGAGATCAACCTCTACGGCCTGCCGCGCATCGCCATGTGGCCCATCGCCGAGAGCCCCGACCGCCGCACCGGTTTCGACAACCTCATCGAATTCTGCTCCCGGCTCGGCTCACCCGGCAACTCCTACATCTTCCAGCGCTCCCACGCGCGCACGATCCCGCCGTCGGTCAGCGGCCCCTCCTACGACATCAACATCGCGCGCAACCGCCGCCTGATGGACATGCTCGACAAACTCCTGGCCAGGCCCTTCCCGGGTTCGACCTTCATCCCCGGCCCCTCGGGTTCCTTCGTGCAGAAGTACCAGCAGGACAATGCCCGCCAGCTGCTCGTGCAGTTCTTCGATTACATCCGCTCGACGAACCTCTACGACAGCTTCCTGGTGCCGCCTAACCGCAACTCCTGGCCGTCGGCGCCGATCAATTGGGGCAACCCAACCACCGGCCTCTACGTCGTTCGCGACCGCGAGCGGCCGAACTGGAAAACCTACACCGACGGCGTGGTGCGCGATTCGAACGGTGCCAACATCAACCGCGCCTGGGCCGACAAGTTCCTGCCCGGTCACGGCCAGGTCACGCCGGCGGAGTGGACGGTCGGCGGCAAAACCTACCGCGGCTTCGGTCGCTTCGTCAGCATCAGCGAAATTGGCCTGCAGTTCATCTGCACCGCGGACGGCCAGCCCGACATGTACAGCTGGCGCATCCCGATGAAGAACACGGCGCCCGGGGCGGATCCCAACGATTATCGCATTCCGCTCGAGGGTGAGGCCGATGAAAATCTGGTCAACTACGTCGATTACCTCGCCGACAGCGACAACACGCCCAACGTCAGCGGCGGCCGCACGGCGCTGGAGATCAACGAAACCCTCGCCAACCAGTTCGCCATCAATGCGCAGCCGCTGAGCGGTCTGGCCATGGACGAGTACAACATCAGCAACCTCGCTGCCGTCAACTGGGCCGGCAACATCGCCCGCTCCATCAAGTCCCGCTATTACTCGAACTTCCCGCCGCTCAATTTGTACCGAGCCGGCGGCCTCTACAACACCAGCACGGATTCCAGCGCCGATCCGATGCGCAACCCCATCCGCCACCCCGGCTATCGCCCGGAGAACTGGAATCACACCCTGGAAGAGGACAAGCCTCTCAACGTCAACGAGAAGCGCGTTCAGGCCCTGCTTCATCTCGAGTTCTTCTGCCCCTCGGTCGGCTACACCCAGCTCAATCCGGACATGACCTTTGTCATTGCCGGCAGTGACATCAGCAACATCCAGGTCAGCACCATCGACGGTCCCACCGCCGTTTTCAGCACCACGGAAAACGTCGTCATCCGCACCGAGCGTCCGCTGTATGACATCGACGGCACCCCCGAGGTTGGCGGTTTCGCCACCTTCCGCAAGATTGCCCAGGGGCGCCGTGTCAAGGCCTTCGGCCGCATGCCGGAAGACGCCGGCTACGACACCAGCGCCACCTCCAGCACCCACTCCGGCCTGGTCAACCTCGACCTGGTGTCGAGCTTCTTCACGGTCGACCGCAACCAGCCCCTGCAGTTCTCCTCCGGCACGATCACCGTCAACATCTATGACACCCACGACTGGCAGAGCGCCGCGCCGGTGCAGACGGTGCGCTTCCGCCTCGATGCCGGCCAGGCCCCGACCCCCGACCTCATCACCATGGGCTCCTACAAGGTGGAATGGACCCGCACGGACGGCACCCTCTACCACCACCCGCCCCTGCAGGCTCCGCGCTGGTGGGGCTTCCATCGCGACGGCGTGCTCGGCCGCTCGCTCGGTGTGGCACCGCGTGATTCGCTGCGCGGCCGGTTCAACCGCGACTACCCGTCCAGCCCGCGTGTCGACACCGAAACCCGCGCCGTCGACAACTCGCCAGGCGCAGGCAATGATCCGCTCTACGCCGGCGTGGCACGCCAGAGCGTGCCCGGAGCCCGTGCCCTCATCTATGGCAAGGATCCCGGCAACTACCTCGGGGTGCGTCTCATCGACGCGAACGCCACCGGCGCCATGGTTCAGCGCATCAAGTACGGCCCGCGGGAGGGAGACAGTCAGGCCTCGTGGGACCGCCCCTGGCACTTCGGTTCGGACACGGTTCGCACCCTGCAGCCGGCCCACGGCGACGCCCGCCTGTTCGCCGCCAAGAAGGTCGTTGAGGCCAATGAATGGACGCCGCACCGCATGTGGAGCGATCCCAACGAGTACATCGCCCACAACTTCTCCTCCTACACCGCTGGCAACGAACCCGGCTTCGATTACGGCGTTCCCAACACCAGCAACGCCAACGTCGCCCAGGTCCCCACCCGGCCGCTGCCGCTTGCCGTCACCGTGGCCGCGTCCCGCCATCCCGACGCGCCGCACGGTCTCAGCAGCTATGCCCCGGGCACCAAGTCCGCAAACGAACTCATCCAGCGTTACTATGACTTTGATGACAGTGACCCGGGCGGCCGCATCGGTCCCTTCATCAACAAGCCCGACGAGGGCAACTACGCCATCGGTGAATACCAGCTCACCGGCTGGAGCGCGCCGAAGGTGTGGCGCGGCACCTACTTCCGCAGCAATGGCGTCGGCGAGCGCTTTGCAGCCGGCCAGGGCAGCTTCTTCACGCCCAACCGCATGATCTCCTCGCCGGTGATGTTCGGCTCCCTGCCGTCACGGGTTTGGGACAGCAATGGCGACGGCGCCTGGACCAACCTGCTGTTCCGCCCGCATGTGGCCTTGAACAACGGCATCACCCAGGGCGAGCCATCCGCGGCCGTGCACCCGGGTGAAGCGACGCCGCCCGATCACTACCTGCTCGACCTGTTCTGGATGCCGGTGGTGGAGCCCTACGCGATCAGCGAGTCGCTGTCGACGGCCGGCAAGATCAACATGAATTATCAGATGCTGCCCTTCACCCACATCCGCCGTGCCACCGCCCTGCACGCGCTGATGAAGGGCGAGGTGTTCGCCGCGCTGCCCAACGCCGACTACAACGCCTCCAAGGATGTGCGCACCGGCTGGGGGCCGAACGGCAACTCGGCCCCGATCATGCGCAACGAGTCCAATGCCAACTCCTACTGGCACCGCACCATTGCCATCGACCGCTTCAAGCCGCTCAGCGGCGCCGACCAGCGCTGGTGGGAAATCGCCGTCGGTCAGCGCGTTCAGGGCACCCTGCGCCAGTTCGAGGAACGCTTCAACTTCGGCCGAGGTCCGACCGCCCCGGAGGGTCTGCCGCCGGGCATGCGCGGCGGTCTCTTCCGCTCCGCTTCGCAGATCTGCGAGATCCACCTCATCCCCAACCCGGTGCCGGGTGGCAGCGCCTACAACATCAACGCCGGCGATGTCGCCAAGGCCACCGATCGCGTGGACGCCATGGAGAACTTCTGGGCGTCCCACTGCTCGACCGGCGACAACACCCGCGAGCGTCCCTACTCCAACCTTTATGCGCGCCTGACCACGCGCTCGAACACCTTCCGCGTGCACGTCCGCGCCCAGTCGATCCGCAAGTCGCTGCGCTCGGTCGAGCCGAACCGGTTTGATCCGAACCGCGACCTGATGACCGGCGAGTTCCGCGGCTCCTTCCTGATCGAGCGCTACATCGACCAGGGTGACCTGCAGCGCGCCGGTGCCCAGGTGGACTTCGCCGCCGCCTCGGATCCGTTCGCGCTCGACCCGCTGGAAAACTACTACCGCTTCCGCATCCTCGAATCGAAGCGCTTTGCCCCCTGATCGCCCGCCCTCCCCGCCCATGAAAGCCTTCTCCCTCCCGCCGGCCAGTCGTTGGCGCCGCAGCGCAGCCCGCGCCTTCACCCTGGTGGAAATCCTTGTCTCCCTCGGGGTGCTGGCCATCCTGCTGCTGATCAGCGCCGAGGTCATCGGCACCGTGCAGACCACCTGGACCAGCACAAACGCCCGCGTCAGCCAGTTCCGCGAGGCGCGCACCGCCTTCGACATCATCACGCGCAACCTCAGCCAGGCGACGCTGAACACGTACCTCGATTACGACAACAACTACCTCACCGCCGCCGATCCCGCCAGCGCCACGACGACCGCGCCTACCCGCTACGTGCGCAAGTCCGACCTGCGCTTCGTCTGCGGGCAGGCGGCCAACCTGGTGCAGTCCGGCGGTGGCGCCGGCATCCTGCCCGGGCATGCGGTCTTTTTCCAGGCGCCGCTCGGCGTCGCCCACGACCCGAGCTTTGCCGGCTTGGATCGACTGCTCTGTGGCCGCGGTTACTTTGTGCAGTTCACTTCCGACGAGTTCTTCCGCCCGACCTTCATCGCCTCCAGCACCCTGCGCTACCGCTATCGCCTGATGGAGTACTCGCCGCCGGCCGAGCAGAACCTCATTTATTCCGATCCGAGCACCAAGACCGCCTGGATGAACCGGGCCGGCATCCCCCTGCAACGGGGTGAGACCGCCCTCAACCGCAGCCTGACGCGCCCGGTGGCCGACAACATCATCGCCCTGGTCATCTCGCCGATGGTCGACCTCGCCGCCACCGGCGCCGCCGCCGGCGGCGGTACCCGTTCCTCGACCCAGATCGCGGAAAACTTCGAGTACGATTCCGAGCTGATCCGCATGGAAAATCAGCTGGGCCTCGGCCAGCAGGGCACGCAGTACCTGCTGCCGCCGCTGGTTCGCGTCGTGCTGGTGGCGATTGATGAAACTTCCGCCGACCGCCTCTCGCAGACCTCGGGCGACGCCAGCACCGCGCCCTTCGGCACCCAGATCAGCGATCTGATCACCGGTCGTCCGGCTTCCCGTCTCAACGAGACGTTGGAGGATGTCGGTGAGATCCTGCGCCAGCAATACCGCGTCAACTACCGCATTTTCTCCGCCACCGTGTCGCTGCGCGGTGCCAAGTGGAGCACCTGATCCCGTCCATCCCTCGTCCCGCAACGTCGGCCGCCGTTTCCCATGAGCCTTCCTCCCCGCAGACACAACCGCGCCTTCACGCTGATCGAAATGATCTCCGTGATCGGCATCATTGCCCTCCTGGTCGCGCTGGTGACGCCGACCCTGCTGGACGTCATTCGCTCGACGCGGCTGAGCGCTTCGGGGGATTCCCTGGTCAACCGTCTCAGCCTGGCCCAGCAGAGCGCCGTCTCCATGGGCTCGGAAGTGGAGATGCGCTTCTATCGCTACCTCAACAGCACGGCCGAACGCCCCGGGGAGGAGTTGTACTACGCCTATCAGGTCGTGCACAGCCCGCAGGCCGGGGTCGAACGCGCCCTCTCCGAGGTCTATTACCTTGAGTCCGGCATCATCCTGTCCCGGCTTGAGCAGCTTTCGCCCCTGCTGCAGACCGTCAACAACCAGCGCCCCGACGCCAGCGGCAACTACCTGTTCAAGCCGCCGGGCAGTGCCCAGCCTGACACCGTCAGCTACGCGGCGATGCGGTTTTACCCCGATGGCTCCATGCGCATGCTCACCGGTGCCGCCGCGGTCAATGGCGATCTGCAAGCCCAGGCCAGGGCCTACACTGTGCCCGCCTACGATCAGAGCTACCTGACCATCACTGAGAGCAAGGACGCCCAGAGCACCCAGCCGCGCAACTTTTTCTGCGTCCAGATCGATTCCTACACCGGCAAGACCCGCGTGTACCGCCCCTAAAAGCGCGGTTCCGGCCTCACTTTCCGCATGACAGGAGGCAAAGTGTCGCTTCAATGGAACATGGGCGACACACCTTCCCTTGCACTCAGTTTTGACGACGTTCTTCTCCTCCCCGGGCTGAGCGGGGTCCTGCCGGGAGACGTGGAAATCGGCACCTCCTTCGGGGGCAGCATCCGTCTGAACATCCCCGTGCTGTCGTCGGCCATGGACACGGTCACCGAGGCCGAGTTGGCCATTGCCCTGGCCCGCGAGGGCGGCATGGGCGTCATCCACCGCAACTGCCCGATCGACCATCAGGCCGAGCAGGTGGCCCGGGTGAAGCGTTCCGAGAACACCGTCATCCAGAACCCGCACACGGTCAGTCCGGAAACCACCCTCGGCGAGCTGCAGCGGCTCATGCACGTCAAGGGCGTCAGCGGCTTCCCGGTGGTCGACCCCGCCGGCCGCCTGGTCGGCATGGTCACCAGCCGCGACATGTGGTACATCGACGACGAGCAGACGCCGGTTTCGGCGATGATGACGCCGCTCGACAAGCTCGCCACCGGCACCGCCGCGACCTCCTACGAGGAGGCGCTCAAGATCCTCTACACCCACCGCATCGAGAAGTTGCCGCTGGTCGATGCCGACGGCCGCCTCGCCGGCCTGATCACCAAGCAGGACGTTGTCAAGCGCCAGACCTTCACCAATGCCGCCAAGGACGCCAACGGCCAGCTTCGCGTCGGCGCCGCCGTCGGTGTCGGCGAGGACTGCGTGGAGCGCGGCGCCGCCCTGGCCGCCGCCGGTGCGGACGCCCTCTTCATCGACGCCGCCACCGGCCACACCACGCGCGTGGCCGAGGTGGTTCGGCGCCTGCGTGAGCGTCTGGGCGACGCCCTGCCCGTGGTGGCCGGCAACGTCGTCACCGCCGATGGCGCCCTGCACCTCGTCGAGGCCGGCGCTTCGGCGGTCAAGGTTGGCGTCGGCCCCGGCTCGATCTGCACGACCCGCGTCATCTCCGGCGTTGGCATGGCCCAGTTCACCGCCATCACCGAGGTCGCCTCGGTCTGCCGCGCCCGCGGCGTCAGCGTCATCGCCGACGGCGGCATCCGCTATTCGGGCGACATCGTCAAGGCCATCGCCGGCGGCGCCGACTGCGTCATGCTCGGCTCCCTGCTCGCCGGCACCTCCGAGAGCCCCGGCAACATGGTCAAGTGGCAGGGCCGCACCTTCAAGGAGTACCGCGGCATGGGCAGCCTCAAGGCCATGCGCAAGGGCGCCGGCGACCGCTACGGCCAGAACTCCTCCGGCAAGCTTGTGCCCGAGGGCGTCGAGGCGCGCGTGCCCTTCAAGGGACCGCTCGCCGATGTCGTCTTCCAGCTCATGGGCGGCCTGCGCTCCGGCATGGGCTATGTCGGCGCCGGCACGCTGGACGAACTTCGCACCCGTGCGCGCTTTGTCCGCATCACCGCCGGCGGTCTCAAGGAGAGCCATCCGCACGACGTCGTCATCACCGAGGAGCCGGTGAACTACGAGCCCTCCTGAAGCGCTCCCCAACGATCCCTTTTTCCATGACTGAAAACGAAGTCGCCGTCCTCGATTACGGCTCGCAGTACAGCCAGCTCATCGTCCGCCGCGTCCGCGAACTGGGCTTCGCCTCGCACCTCTACCCGCCGGCCGCCCTGGCGACCTTGGAGAAACCCGGCGCCATCATCCTCTCCGGCGGCCCGCGCAGCACCTCCGAGGCCGACGCCCCGGATGTCGACTTTGAACGGCTGATGGCCTTCGGGGTGCCCGTGCTCGGCGTCTGCTACGGCATGCAGCTGCTCAACATCAAGCACGGCGGCACGGTCAAGCCCGGCGTCACCCGCGAGTACGGCCCGGCCAAGCTGGTCGTCACCGACCACGAGGACCTCTTCCAGGGCATCTCCCACGAGTCCCAGGTTTGGATGAGCCACAGCGACACCTGCGCGAACCTGGCCGGCACGACCAAGGTCATCGCCACCAACGAGGACGCCGTTCCCGTGGCCCTGAAATGGTCCGAGCGCTGCTGGGGCATCCAGTTCCATCCCGAGGTCACCCACTCGCACGAAGGTACGGCCATCCTGCGCAATTTCCTCACCCGCAGCGGCGCCACGCTGGCGAAGTTCGACATCCAGGCCTTCAAGGCGCAGATGCTCGACCGCATCCGCGAGGAAGTCGGCGGCCGCGAGGTCATCTGCGGCGTTTCCGGCGGTGTCGACAGCACCGTGCTCGCCGTGCTGCTGCACAAGGCCGGCGTCAAGGTGCGCTGCATCTTCATCGACACCGGCCTGATGCGTCTCAACGAGGGCAGGGAGGTCAAGGAACTCTTTGAGGAGGTCGGTGTGCCCATCGAGCAGATCGACGCCAGCGAAATCTTCCTCGGCGCCCTCAAGGGCGTCACCGATCCCGAGCAGAAACGCCGCATCATCGGCACGCTTTTTGTCGAGGAATTCTGGAAGGTCGCCGACAACGTCGAGCTGCTCGCCCAGGGTACACTTTACCCCGACGTCATCGAGAGCGCCACCAGCGGCTCGATTGCCAGCAAGATCAAGACCCACCACAACCGGGTCGACCGCATCATGGAGCTCAAGGAGCAGGGCAAGGTGCTCGAACCGCTCGCCGAGTTGTTCAAGGACGAGGTGCGCGCCCTGGGCGCCAGCCTCGGCATTCCGCACCGCGCCCTCTGGCGCCATCCGTTCCCCGGCCCGGGACTGGCCGTGCGCATCCCCGGCGAAATCACCCCGGAGCGCGTCGCCATCACCCAGCAGGCGGACGCCATCTTCATCAGCGAGCTGCGCCGCAGCGGCTGGTACGAGCAGGTCTGGCAGGCCTACGCGGCCCTGCTGCCGGTGAAGACGGTCGGTGTCAAGGGCGACGAACGCAGCTACGAACAGGCGATCTCCCTGCGCGCCGTGGTCAGCGAGGACGCGATGACCGCCGACTGGGTGGAATTGCCCTACGGCGTGCTGCGCAACGCCTCCAACCGCATCCTCAACGGCGTCAAGGGCGTCAACCGCGTGCTCTACGACATCAGCACCAAGCCGCCGGCGAGCATCGAGTGGGAGTGAGCCGCTCCGGCTGCAACGTCACTTGCGCGCGCCCCGGGCCGGGCAATCATGCGTCATGCCCATCCCCAAGCCCGTCGCTCCCGTCACCGAGGAGCATTTCTTCAACCGCGAGCTGAGCTGGCTGGCCTTCAATGAGCGCGTGCTGGACGAGGCGGCGCGGCGCGACCTGCCGGTCCTGGAGCGACTCAAGTTCCTGGCGATCACGGCCTCCAACCTCGACGAGTTTTTCATGGTGCGCGTGGGCGCCCTGCAGCTGCTGCGCGAGCAGGGCCGCCGCGGCAAGGATGCCGCCGGCCTGACGCCGACCCAGCAGTGGGAGCAGATCCAGCAGCGCGCGACCGCCTTTGTGGTCCGCCAGTATGACATCCTCGAGAACCAGCTGCGCCCGCTGCTCGAGGAGCGCGGCATCCGCCGGCTGCGGGTCGACAACCTGAGCGCGGCGCAGCGCGCCCACCTCGAGGACTACTTCATGGAGCATGTCTTCCCGGTGCTGTCGCCGGTCGCACTCGACGACGATGCCGCCCGCGTCACCGTGCCCGCCCTGCAGATCGCCCTGCTGTGCTCGGTCACCTCCGAACAGGAGGGGCGCAGCTCGCGCCGGCGGGTACTCTTCACCCTGCCTTCGAACCTGCCGCGCCAGGTGCCCGTGCCCGACCTCGAGGCGGCGGCCCACTGCTACGTCAACCTGGAGGACCTGCTCGAACTCTTCCTGCCGCGCTATTTCCCGTCCGAGAAGGTCACCGCCACCGCCCGCTTCCGCATCAGCCGCAACTCCGACATCGCCGTGGACGACGAAAGCGCCTCCGACCTCGCCAGCGAGATGGAGGACGTGCTTGAGGCCCGCCTGCAGAGCCCGACCATCCGCCTGGAGATCGAGGCCGGCGCGCCGCGCGACCTCGCCAAGGCCGTGCGCGACCTCTGCGGCGCGCGCACCGCTCAAGTGTACACCGTGCCGGGCGAACTCGACCTGCGCGCCTGCTTCCAGATCGCCGGCCTGTCCGGCTTTGACGATCTCAAGGTCGAGCCCTGGGACAGCCAGCCCTCGCCGCAGATCGTGCCCGGCGAGAGCATCTTCGACGCCATCCGCCGCGGCGACATCCTGCTGCACCACCCTTATGAGTCCTTCGATCCGGTGCTGCAGCTGGTCGAGGAGGCGGCCATCGACGAGAACGTCATCGCCATCAAGCAGATCCTGTACCGCACCGCGCGCAACAGCCGCATCATCAGCGCCCTGATCCGCGCCGCCCAGGCCGGCAAGCACGTCACGGTGCTCGTTGAACTGAAGGCGCGCTTCGACGAGGCGCGCAACCTCGAGCGCGCCGAGGAGCTGCTCAACGCCGGCGCGCAGATCATCTACGGCGTGCGCGGCCTGAAGACCCACGCCAAGATCTGCCTGGTCATGCGCCGCGAGGCCGGCCGCCTGATCCGCTACATGCACTTCGGCACCGGCAACTACAACGAGGCCACCGCCCGCCTGTACACCGACGTCAGCCTGCTCACCGCACGACCGGAGTTCGGCGCCGACGCCTCGGCCTTCTTCAACACCGTCACCGGCCGCTCGCGCTTCGTCCATTTCGAGCGCCTGTCCATGGCACCCTTCGGCCTGCGCGAACGCCTGCTGTCGCTCATCCGCAGCGAGACCGACCGTGCCCGCCAGGGCGAGGAGGCCGCCATCTGGCTGAAGATGAACGCGCTCGAGGACCGGCGCATGATCGAGGCACTGTACGAGGCCTCGCAGGCCGGCGTCCAGGTGCGCCTCAATGTCCGCGGCATCTGCTGCCTGAGGCCGGGTGTGCGCGGCGTCAGCGACAACATCTCGGTGGTCAGCATCATTGACCGCTACCTCGAGCACGCGCGCATTTACTGGTTCCGCCAGGGCGGCCGCCCGGCCATCTTCATATCCAGTGCCGACTTCATGAACCGCAACCTGTCCAAGCTCGTCGAGCTGCTGGTGCCGGTCGAGTACAAGGAGGCGAAGAAGCGCCTGACCCACCTGCTCGAGACGCATTACTCCGACACCTCGCGCGGCCGGGTGCTGCGCGCCGATGGCAGCTGGGTGCTGCCGCCGGCCAGCGCCAAGGCGGTGCGCTCGCAGGCGGTGTTCACGCGCCAGGCGGCACAGCGCGCGCGCACGCGCGGGCAGTCGCCCGACGTGCTGGTGCCGCACGTGCCGAAGGCCTGACCCGCCTCAGAAGTGCGGTGCCGAGACGGTGCCCTCCTCAATCTCCAGCTTCTTGCGCCGGACGATGGCGTCGGCGATGTCGAGCACCATCTCCTCCAGCAGCAGCCGCAGGTGGCTGCCCGGCCGGTAGTCGGCGGGGGCGATGTGCTTGACGCGGTCGGCCAGGGCCGAGAGCTGGTAGCACTTGCGGAAGCTGGCCCGCTGGGACTCGTCGGGATTGTACACCGCGATGGCATGGCCGCCGTAGCGCTTCATGAGGGTGAAGCAGGGTACGTCGGTGGGGCCGTCGCCGATGTAGATCATGTTCTGGAAGGGAATCGGCCGCAGCTCCGGATCCATGTGGTCGTTGACGTCCTCATGCGGCTCCAGCATGCCCTTGTTGATGCGGAACAGGTACTGGGTCTTGGTCGTGTGACTGATCACCCGCTTCGGGAAGCTGATGCGGCCCTCGGCATCGACGCCGAATTCGCAGCCGAACAGGCGCTTGACGTGCGGCGCCAGCGAGCTGCCTTCAAGCAGCACCTTCAAGCCGGAGGAGACGATGTAGTGCTCGATGCGGATGCCGAGTGACCGATGCTGGTCGCTGAGCACCTGGTGCAGCTCGCCAAACACCTCGGGCACGCCCTTGTAGTAGCGCAGCTTGGCGCCCAGCGCGCGCAGCTCGTCATTCGTCGGCCGGTCCATCTCCAGGCAGTCGAGCATGCACTTGAGGTAGGCGAGCTCGCCGTCGTACCCCTCATTGTCGACGAGTTGCCGGCTCTTCTTCCAGAATTGCCCCGGGTGGATGCCGAAGTGCGGGAACAGCGTCTCGTCCTGCATGTAGGTCGGACTCAGCGTCTGGTCGTAGTCGTAGATGATGCCGATGGTGGTCTGCAGGGCGGCCATGCCGCACTTAACGCGCGGAACCCGGGCTCGGCAAGCCCAGGAGGTCGGCCAGGGCGTTCTCCAGCCGCGGGAAGGCGAAGCGGTAACCGGCGTTGAGCGCGGCCTGCGGAACCACCCGCTGCCCGGCCAGCAGCATCTCCCCGGCCAGGTCGCGCAGCAGCAGGCGCAGGCCGAAGGCCGGGGCATGACAGAAGGCCGGCCGGCGCAGCGCGGCGGCGAGCGCGCGGGTGAAGTCGGCATTGGTCACTGCACCCGGCGCACAGAGGTTGAGCGGCCCGCTCAGGCGGTCGTCCTCCACCGCCAGGCGAATCAGCCGCGCGGCGTCGTCGGCATGGATCCAGGACAGCCACTGCCGGCCGCTGCCGAGGCGGCCGCCGAGTCCAAGCCTGAAGACCCGGCGCAGGAGGGGCAGGGCACCGCCGTCCGCCCCCAGCACCATGCCGGTGCGCAGGGTGACAACGCGCAGGCCAAGCGACTCGGCCCCGCGCGCGGCCGCCTCCCAGCGACCGCAAAGCTCGGCCAGAAATCCACCGCCCTGCGGGGAGGTCTCGTCCATCAGGCGATCACCGCCGTCGCCGTAGTAACCGGCTCCGGAGGCGCAAACCAGAACGCTCGGCCGGTTCTCCGGTCGCCAGCTTGCCAGCTGGCGCACCAGGCCCTCGGTGAAATCGACCCGGCTGCGCCAGATGCGCTCGCGCTTCGCCGGGGTCCACAGGCCCATGAGCGATTCACCCGCCAGATGCACGAGGGCGTCGAGCTGCGTCTCCGGCAGGGCATGCGGCGCGGCCGCCGGCTGGCGCAGGACCGTGCCGGCGCCGGCGAGTGCGCGCGAGCCGCGGGTGTAGGCCACCAGCTCGCCGGGCTGGCAGGCCAGGCGTACAAAGTGGCTGCCGACAAATCCGGTCGCTCCTGTCAGGCCGATGCGCATGTCGAGGTTACGTGCGCGCCGCGTGCGGCGCCGCTTCGATCAGGAGCGCCGCCACCAGTCGGCCGGCTTGGTCCAGGGTTCGGACGCCTTGTCGTCCGTGCGGTCACCGCCGCGCAGCAGGCTGTCGGCATCCGTCTCCGCCAGCTCCTGCAGCAGGCGCTCGTGCGGCTGCGGCCGCGTCGTCCGCCGCCAGATCTGCCAGGCGGCGGTGGCCAGGCAGCCGAGCAGGAAAAACAGGGTGCACAGGGTGAACAGCACGAAGATGTCCATCGCAGCGGTGTCGGCCGTGTGCGCACCGGCTTGTGGAGGCTGCAGGAAGACGGCAAAGGCGAGCTGCATGACGCGGTCAGGGAAAGACGAGGCGCATCGGGATCATGCTCGAGTGCGAGAAGCCGTTCTGGGCGAAGAAAGCCTGTGACTCGGCGCTGATCTTGTCGGTCAGCAGGGTGATGCGACGGAAGTTCTTCTCGCGGGCAAAATCAATCGCGTAGCGGAGCAGGCGGGTGCCGTAGCCCTGGCGACGGTGCTGCGGGTGGACAATGACGTCCTCCATGAGGATGACCAGGCCGCCCTCGGCGGTGCTGATCGTGAACAGCAGGTTGACCATGCCGATGACCTGATGATCGGTGCGCAGCACAAAAATGCGGCCGCGGTTCGGCTGCTCGAGGATGAGTCGCAGGCCGTGCTCCTGCTTGGTCTTGTCCGGACGAAAGTCCGATTCCACGCTGAACAGCGCCACCAGCAGCTCCACCAGCTGCGGCAGGTCTTCGATGGTGGCGGGCTCGATCCGCGGAGCGGTGCTGGTTTTGGGCATGGACTGCGATGATAGCGGCCAACGTGCCAAAAGGCAACCGCACAGCGGGCGCCGTGCCGGTGAGCCCTGCCACCGCGAGCCCGGCCCGCGCAACTGCCCGGCCCGAGGCGGGTTTCATCGGCCAACCTCCGCACGCCATGTCCCGCTTACTGCTGCTCGCCTTTCTGCCCGCCGCCGCCTGGGCCGCGGAGACCGCACCTGCCGGTCACGCCGCCCTGCCGGCCGACCAGCTCGCCTTTTTCGAAAAGCATGTCCGCCCCGTGCTCGTCGAGCACTGCTACTCCTGCCACTCGGCCGAGGCCGACAAGGTCAAGGGCGGCCTGACGCTCGACACCCGCCAGGGGCTGCAGCTCGGTGGCGAATCCGGGCACCCCGGTGTCACGCCCGGCCGACCCGACCAAAGCACGCTCTACGAGGCGGTGACCTGGGCCAATCCGGACATGCAGATGCCGCCCAAGGACAAGCTGCCCGACGACGCCATCGCCAACCTGAAGAAATGGATCGAGATGGGCGCGCCCGACCCGCGCGAGCAGGAGGTGCCCAATCCCGCCGGCGGACGCCGCGTCATCGACATGGCCGCGGGCCGCCAGCACTGGGCTTTTCAGAAGCCGGTTGCGCCGGCACTGCCCGCGGTGCAGACCGAGGGCTGGGCGAAGACCGACATCGATCGCTTCATCCTCGCCGGCCTGGAAGCGAAGGGCCTGCAGCCGGTGGCCGACGCCGACCGCCGCACCCTGATCCGCCGCCTGGCCTTCGACCTCACCGGCCTGCCGCCGACCCCGGACGAAGTGCAGGCCTTTCTTGCAGACACCTCGCCGAAGGCGCTTGAGCGTGTCATCGACCAGTATCTCGATTCGCCGCGCTACGGCGAGCGCTGGGCGCGCCACTGGCTCGACGTCGCCCGCTACGCCGAGAGCAGCGGCAAGGAAACCAACATCCTCTACCCGCACGCCTGGCGCTACCGCGACTACGTCATCGACGCCTTCAACCGCGACAAACCCTATGACCAGTTCCTCAAGGAGCAGCTCGCCGGCGACCTGCTGCGCTTCGAGGACAAGCGCGATCAGGCCGAAAAAATCGTCGCCACCGGTTTTCTCGCGCTCGGCTCCAAGGGCCACAACAACCGCGACCGCCGCCAGTTTGCCATGGATCTGGTCGATGAACAGATCGACGCCGTTTCGCAGTCGATGCTCGGCCTGACCCTGGCCTGCGCCCGCTGCCACGACCACAAGTTCGATCCCGTCACCCAGCGCGATTATTATGCGCTCGCCGGCATCTTCCTCAGCAGCGAGACGCTGTACGGGACCTACGAGCAGCAACAGAACGGCAACCCCAGCTCGCTCATCGAACTCGACTCGGCCGCCGGCCAGGTGGCCGCGCTGGCGCCGATCTCACCCGCCGAGGTGGCCGAACTGCAGCGCCGCCTGCGCGAGGCGGAGGAAGCCGCGGACACCCAGCAGCGCGAGGTGCTTGCCCAGCGCAACGCCGGCAATCCGGCGGCCAACTTCCTGCGCGTGCGCCTGGCGCGCGATCGCGCCACGGCGATCCAGGCCGACCTCGACCTTTTCCACGAGGACGGCACCCCGCGCGCCCTCGCCATGGGCATGCTCGACCGCGAGCGCCCGATCGCCGCGCCGCTGTTGGTGCGCGGCGATGTGAAGCAGCCGTCCGAGGTCATCCCTCGCGGCCTGGTGGAGGTGCTTTGCGCCGAGGGCGAGCCGTTGAGCATCGGGCAGGGCAGCGGCCGCCTCGATCTGGCCTGCTGGATCGCCGCACCCGAAAACCCGCTCACCGCCCGCGTGCTCGTCAACCGCGTCTGGCTCAAGCTGATGGGGCAGGGGATCGTGCCGACACCGGACAACTTCGGTCTCATGGGCCAGGCACCAACCCATCCGGAACTGCTCGACCATCTCGCCGTCCAGTTCGTCGCGGACGGCTGGTCGGTGAAGCGGCTCATCCGCTCGATCCTGCTCAGCCGCGTCTATCAGCTCGGCTCCGGCCATCATCCCGGCAACCACGCGGTCGATCCCGACAACACCTGGCGCTGGCGCATGACCCCGCGCCGGCTTGAGGCCGAGGCGATCCGCGACGCCATGCTCGCCGTCTCCGGCGAACTCGATCTCTATCCGGTCGATGGTTCGCCCGTGGCGCGCGCCGGCGAGGGACGCGAGGGCCTGCTCAATCTCGCCCGCGAACTGACCGGCCGTCCCTTCAATCACCGCAGCATCCACCTGCCGATCATCCGCGATCAAATCCCCGAGTTTCTCAACGTCTTCGATTTCCCCGATGCCAGCCTGGTCAGCGGCGAACGCGACAGCACCAACGTGCCCGGCCAGAGCCTCTTCCTGATGAACAGCCCGCAGGTGATGATGCTCGCCGATGCCTTTGCCCGCCGCCTTGCCGCCTTCGAGGGCGATGGCCCGCAGCGTCTGGCCCATGCCTACGAGCTCGTCTTCGCGCGCCCGCCCAGCGCGGCCGAGGCCGAGGCCATCCGCCGCTTCTGGCAGGAGTTTCCGCGCCAGGCCGCCGGCGGTCGCAGCACCGCCCAGGCCCGGGAACAGGCCCGCAACGCCGCCCTCTCCGCCTTTTGCCAGGGCCTGTTTGCCAGCGCGGAGTTCCGGTACCTCAACTGACTCGACTGCGGATTTAGGATTGCGGATTGCGGAATGACTTCATCACCCGGCCTTCCAGAACTTTTTGCACCTTCAACCTTCAGCCCCCCTCGCCATGAACCCGCTTTCCAGCTCTGCCAATCTGCCATCCGCAATCCCCAATCCGCAATCGCGCCGCTCCTTCCTGAAGACCACGTCCAATGGCTTCGGCTGGCTGGCGTTCTCGGCCCTGGCGCATCAGCAGAGTCTGCGGGCGGCCTCGGTGCTGGCGCCCAAGCCGGCCCATCATGCGGCCCGCGCGAAGCGCGTCATCTTCCTCTGCATGCAGGGCGGGCCCTCGCACGTGGATCTGTTCGACTACAAGCCGAAACTGGCCGAGGCGGCGGGCAAGAGTGCGCCGGCGGCCGCGGGTCGCTACGGTCGTGCCAACCTGATGGCCTCGCCCTGGAAGTTCAAGCAGCACGGCCGCAGCGGCCTCTGGATCTCCGACCTGTTGCCGAACCTGGCGAAGCAGGCCGACTCGCTCTGCCTGCTCAACTCCATGGCCACCGACCTGCCGGCGCATCCGCAGGCCTTCACCCAGCTGCACACCGGCAGCACCCAGTTCGTGCGGCCCTCGCTCGGCGCCTGGACACTCTACGGCCTCGGCACCCAGAACGAGAACCTGCCCGGCTTTGTCACGATCAATCCGCCCGGCAACGCCACCCGCACCTATGGCAGCGCCTTCCTGCCGGCCATCTACCAGGGCGCCAAGGTCGGCGGCAATGTCCTGCCCGGCCTGCCTCCGCAGTTCGCCGCGCGCTTCGGTCGCGGCGGCGGCGAGGCCAGCATCGCCAACATCCGGAACGAACGCCACAGCACCGGGGCCCAGCGCGCGCAACTCGATCTCGTGCAGTCGCTCAACCGCGAGCGACTCGGTCGCGATGGTGGCGTTAATCCCGAGGTCGAGGGCGTCATCGAATCCTATGAGCTCGCCTTTCGCATGCAGGCCGAGGTGCCGAAGGTGCTCGATCTCGACGGTGAAAGCGCCGCCACCAAGGCGTTGTATGGGATCGGCGAAACGGCGACCGACAGCTTCGGCCGCCAGTGCCTGATGGCGCGCAAGCTCGTTGAGGCCGGCGTCCGCTTCGTTGAGGTCAGCCTGGGCAACTGGGACCATCACTTCACGCTCAAGGCGAGCCTGGAACGCATGGCCGGGCAGATGGATCAGCCCATCGCCGGCCTGCTTCAGGACCTGCGGCAGCGCGGACTGCTGCAGGACACCCTGGTCATCTGGGGCGGTGAGTTCGGCCGCACGCCGCACAGCCAGGGCGACGACGGCCGCGACCACAACAACAAGGGCTTCACGATGTGGATGGCCGGCGGCGGTGTGAAGGGTGGCATGACCCACGGCAGCACCGATGAACTCGGCTATGAGGCGGTCGAGAAGCGCATGCACATTCACGACTGGCACGCCACAGTCCTGCACCTGCTCGGACTCGATCACGAGAAGCTCACCTACCGCTACGCCGGCCGCGATTTCCGCCTGACCGATGTCTACGGCAGCGTCGCCCGCGAGATCCTCGCCTGACAAGGTTCACGCCGGCGGCAGCCAGTCCGCCAGGTCGTAGAGCTTCGGATCGCGCTCCGGGCCGCGTGCCTGGCGCACCAGCCGTCGGACGTCGGCCAGGAGCAGGTCGTCGCCACCGGCCTCGCCCCCCAGTTCGGCCTCCAGCTTTTCCGGGTCCTCGCCCGCCTCGAGGCGGCGCACGGCCTCGCGCAGCAGCGGCGGGGCCTTGTCGCCCATGACATCGGTGAGCCGGCGCAGGCAGTGGCCAAGCCGGCGCGGATCAGGGTTTTCCTCGTCGAGCTCGTCCATCTCCCCGGCCAGGCCCTCCATCATGGATGCCATGCCGGCCTCGTCGAGTCCGGCCAAAGGATCGTTTTCCTCCTCCCGGGCACGGCCGAGCACGGCAAAGCGGCTCACCTGTTTTTCCATGCGGAAGGCGGGGTTGTCCGGACAGATCGGCACACGACCGCCTTGTGCCGGGGTGCGCGCGAGGAACTGGTACAGCCTGTGGTTGTCGGGACAGTAGAACTCGTAAATCGGCATGGCGGCGACGGCGTGCAGTCTAGGCCGGAATCCTTGTTCGCGCAACGCACCGCCATCCGCCTTGCCGGCCGGCGCTTTCGGGGTAACGAATGCGGCTCCATGATCCGCCTCCTGCTCCTGCTCAGCCTGCCCCTGTACGTCATTGATCAGGCAACCAAGCTCTGGATCGTCCGCACCTTCAGGCTGCACGAGGACATGCGCGAGGTCATCCCGGGGGTGTTTTGGCTGCATCACACCGCCAATACCGGCGTCGCCTTCGGCATGTTCAACGGCACTGACTACGCGAATTACGCCTTCGGTGTGATCTCCCTCGGCGCCCTCGCCCTGCTCGCCTGGCTGCATCGCAAGGGCGCTTTTCCTGGCTGGATGAGCCGGCTCGCGGTCGCCCTGCTTGTCGCCGGCGTGCTTGGCAACCTCACCGACCGCCTGCTGCACGGTTACGTCGTCGACTTCCTGCTCTTCGACTTCGGTTTCCCGCCCTTCAATCCCTGGCCCTCGTTCAACGTCGCCGACTCCTGCGTGGTCAGCGCGGCCATCCTGCTGGCGCTCGCCTCCTTCACGGAAGCGCCCAAGCCGGGGCGCAAGCCGGCCGCCTGAGCCGGCTCAGAGCTCGATCTTCAGCGGCGGCGGCGGCTTCAGCTGCACCGCCGGCTGTTCGGCCGGATCCACCGATTCCTCGCCCTCGACCGGCAGCGCGCGCAGGATCGGACTGCCGTCGTCGTTGACCGGGCGCGCGCGCAGGATGGGCTGGTAGGCGTTGTAGGGGTCGGCACCGACCATGATCGGATCGCGCACGTGCACCGGCTCGACGTGGGCGAACCTGCCGGTGTCGGCGAGCTGCAGGGGATCGTTGCCCTGGGTCAGGGATTGATGGAAGGCGGCGAGATCGGCCGGCAGCCCCTCGCCGGTATGCAGGGTGCAGCTGGCGTTGAAGACCGTGCCGGGGCGCACATACTCGGTGTAGGTGCTGCGCACGGAACGCTCAATACCGTCCTGACCCCGCACCTTCTCGTAGCAGAAGTCGGTGGCGCGCAGGCCGCTCTTCCGGCAGATCTCCAGTCGCTCGCCCGATTCCGGCGGGGTGAATTCCTGCGGTGTGCGGCTCTTCGAGGCGGCATTGACGATGTCCGTCCAGATCGGCAGCGCGATCTGGTTGGAGAAGGCCATGTCATAAATGGTTTTCTGCTTGTCGAACCCGGCCCAGACGCCGCAGGTGATGGCACTGGTGTAGCCGAGGAACCACAGGTCCTTGTACTCGTGATGGGTGCCGGTCTTGCCCGCGGCTGGGAAGTCGCCCAGCCCGTACTCGCTCTGCGCCAGCGCGCCGGTGCCGCGGTGCAGGGCTTCATCGAGGCAGGTGTGGGTCTGCCAGGCGGCAATCTCGTCCATGGCACGCTCGGTCTGCAGGTGCGCCTCAGGCACCTGGTACACGGTCTGCTCATCGGCGTCAGTGATGCGCTGGATGATGTGGGTGCGCGAGGGCCGGCGACCGAGGGTCGGGAAGCAGGAGTAGGCCAGCACCATCTCGTCGAGTCGCGCCTCGCTGGCGCCAAGGAAGGTGGCCGGGCCGTCGCGCAGGGGCGAGCCGACACCGGCTCGCTTGACGAAGTCGCGGAAGTCCGGGGTGATCAGGCCCTTGTCGAGCGCGACCCGTTCGCCGAGGCGGACGGTGGCGGAGTTGTGCGAAACGACCACTGCCTCACGGGCGCTGATCGTGCTGCGCGACCACTTCGGGTCGGGCACCTCCATGCCGTACTCGCCGAGAATGCCGGTGAAGCCGCCGATCATGACGCGGTCATTGCCGAGTGGTTCGTCGGCCAGGGGCGACATCGGGTAGAAGTCCGGGCGGGTGAAGGCGGCGGCGTAGACGAAGGGGATGAAGGCGGTGCCGACGGGGCGTCGGGTGGCGGTGACCCGGTTGTACTGGCTGTCGATGAAGTCGCGGCCGCCGACCAGGGCCAGCACGGCGCCGTCGCGGTTGTCGATGACCAGGGCGGCTGCCTGCAGGTACTCGGGCAGCGGCCGTGCCGGCATTTCGGCGCCGGCAGGTTGTTTGCCGGTGGTGGTGCGCCAGTCGCGCAGGATGGTCTTGAATTGCGCGTGGGTCTGGTGGGCGTAGCCCGGACGCTGTTCGACCTCCGCGAGGCGCTTTTTCACCGCCGCCTCGGCGGCGCGCTGCAGGTCGCGGTCGATGCTGGTGTAGATCTGGAAGCCGCCGATGGCGGCGCGCTCCTCGCCGACGATGGCGACGACCTGGGCGCGGATTTCGTCGAAGGCATAGCTCAACCGCGGATCGCTGCCCTGGGGGGCGGTGACCACGGGCCGCAGTTTGGCCGCCTCGGCCTCGGCACGGGTGAGGAAGCCCTCGCTGACCATACGATCGAAGACGTAATTGCGTTCCTTGAGGGCGCGCTCGGGGTGGTCGAGCGGCTGGATGTTGTTGGGGCTCTTGATGAGCGAGGCCAGGGTGGCGGCTTCCTCCAGATTGAGGTCCTTGGTGTCCTTGCCGAAGTAACCGCGCGCGCCGGCCTGGATGCCGTAGAAATTTTTGCCGAAGAAGATGCGGTTCAGATACAGCTCGATGATCTCGGTCTTGCTGAACTGGCGCTCAATGCGCTGGGCAACAAAGGCCTCCATGAGCTTGCGCTTGTAGCTGCGCTCCATCAGGCCAAAGGTC
The DNA here is from genome assembly GCA_966252325.1 of uncultured bacterium. Classification (GTDB taxonomy): domain Bacteria; phylum Verrucomicrobiota; class Verrucomicrobiia; order Verrucomicrobiales; family Verrucomicrobiaceae; genus Prosthecobacter. The sequence continues at coordinate 66,912 of CBINON010000010.1, forward strand.
TGGCGGGCGAGCTGCTGGGTGATCGTGCTGGCCCCCTGGGTCGTGCGGCCCGCCTTGAGGTTTTCGATGACGGCACGCACCAGGCCGATGTAATCGACGCCGTTGTGACGGAAGAACCGGCTGTCCTCCTGGGCCACCAGGGCGTCGACCAGGTGCTGGGGCACGTCCTGAATCGGCACCGGCGTGCGGTTGAGCACGAAGATGCGCGACAGCTCCTCGCCGTTGCGGTCATAGATGATGCTGGCAGACTCGAGCTTGCGCACCTCGGCAAGGTCGTAGGTGTCGGCGCGCTCCTTGAGCGGCCGCACGACCATGACCCAGATCCCGAAGCCGGTGGCGGCACCAAGCAGGGCAAGCACCAGCAGCGCTTGGAACCAGAGGCGACGGTAGAAGGGCTTTTTCCGGCGGATCAGCTCGCCGCGCCAGTTTCGGAGGGGTTCCAGGTCGTTGCCAAACATGTCAGGTGGTCCTTGCTTCCAGGGGCAGCCAGACTAAAGCCGTTCCCGGCCTCCTGCCAGCGCTTTCCCATGCCCGCCCTCGCCGACCTCCTCCACGCCGCCCTGACCGCCACCCCGGGCGGGCGACTGGACTTTGCCCGGGTCATGGCCCTGGCCCTCTACCATCCTGAGCTGGGCTACTACGGTCCCGGTCCGCGCCGGATCGGCCGCTCGGGCGATTTTTACACGGCGGTCAGCGTCGGCCCACTCTACGGCCGCCTGCTTGCCGACCTCGCCCACCAAGTCCGCCGCGACCTGGGGGAACCGGCAGACTTTGTCGTCATCGAACAGGCGGCCCACGACGGCCAACTCGCCGCCGATCTGCTCACCGCCGGTGATTTCAATCTCTGGCTGGTCGAGCCGAACCCGCGCTACGAGGCCGTCCAGCGCGACCGCCTCGCCGCCTATGCCGGCCGGGTGCATTGGGTGGCCCGACCCGCCGATCTGCCGGCCGTGCCGGCGCTTTTCGTCTGCAATGAACTGCCCGACGCCATGCCCGTGCACCTGCTGCGCTGGTCGGCCGGCGCCTGGCGCCAGCTCTGTGTCGAGGCCGATCCGGCCGGGGGCTTTCGCTTCACAACGGCCGAGATCGAGAATCCCCGCCTCGCCGCCGAGGCGGAACGCCTGCCCACCGATCTGGCCGAGGGCCACACGGTCGAGATCGGCCTGGCGGCGCTCGACTGGCTGACGGAACTGGCCCAGGCACCCTTTTACGGACGTGTCTGGATCGCCGACTACGGCCTGGATGCCGATGAACGCGCCGCCCCCGAGCGCAGCGCCGGCACCCTGCGGCGCTACCGCGGGCACCAGTGCGATGACCGTGTGCTCGAGGCGTTGGGCGACTCCGACCTGACCGCCCACGTCGATTTCAGCCGCCTGCGCGAGCAGGCCGCCGCCTGTGGCTTCGTCGAGCACGGCTATGAGCTGCAGGGGCGGCGCCTCGGCCGGTTGGCCATGGACTGGCTGCGCAGTCTGGAAGGCCGTCCGCCCGACGCCGCCCTGCTGCGCCAGTTCCACAGCCTGACGCACCCGGCTTTTCTCGGGCGTTCGTTCCGCGTGCTGGAGCTCGACAAACCCAGGTAAAAGGGATCTCAGGTTTCATCTCAAATTTGAGATTCATCCGACAGGCCGATCCTGAATGCCGAGCGCTTTTTCCACTTCCTGTTCCAGGTAGAGGGCCTGGTCGAGTTCGAGGCCGCTGAGCAGCTTGCGACGCGTGTCGGTGTCGGTCGTCGCCCAGAGCTGCCAGCTGACGCGCAGGCCGTTCTTGCTGCGCGAGACGTGGCGCTTGCAGAAGAGTTGGCGGATCTGGGCGGTGCCGAGTCCGCGCGGTCCGGGCCAGGGCAGGGGAGCATGGCGGATCTGCAGCACGCCGCGCTCCACCGTCACGCGCGTGCGATTGACGAACGAGGCGGCGGCGAAGTAGCTCAGGAAGAGGCCGACCAGCACATGCACAATCGGCAGCAGCTTGGCGATGTCGGGTGCGCCGGTTTGGGTGACCGTGAAGTACCAGAACACCAGAAAACCGTCCCAGAGCACGCAGAACAGCAGCAGGCCGATGGCCGCCGGGGTGAACCAGGCGCGGGTGATCTGGATGCCGTGCAGGGTCTGCTCAAAGGACATTCCCTTCGGCAGTGCCACAGGGGCGCGCCGCTGCACCGGCATCTCGTCCAGACCCAGGCTCGCGGTGAGGTTCATCTGCGATCCGCAGCCGCTGCAGGTCGCCAACCCCGTTGCGAGGTGCACATCCTCCTGCTGAATGGGGGAGTTGCACGCAGGGCAGACCAGGGCGGTGAGCGACATGAAGGCCAGCCTAGCGGAACGCTCCGCCCCTTGCCAAGCTGGATCGCTTCCCGGAGGATTTTTGTCCACGGCCCCGGGTGCCCTCAGCCGCTGCGTCCCCCCGTGGACAGCCCCCGCAACGCTGCGGGGCCAAATAGAGGTTGTCCGCTCCCGGCACATGCCCGTAGGATGCCGGCGTGAAGCGGTCTCGCTGGCTCCTGCTGATCCTGCTGCTGGCGGGGGGGGGTGGGCTGGTCTGGAAACCGTTGGCACCGCCGGGGAGCGAGACAGGTGGAAAGGCAGAGGTGATCGCTGTCGGCAAGGCGGTTCCGAGTGCCACACCTGGTGGGGCGGAGCGCCCGGGAGCTGTCGGCTTTGTCAAACTTGAAGTTCGGCCGCCGCCGGCTCTGCCGGCCGCCGAGACGGCGTTTCGGAACAGCCTGCAGCCGCGGATTCCGACCGCCAAGGAACCCCTGCAGATCCCGGGGGGCCGCCACCTGCGGTTGAGCGTCAAGTGGGTCGACGACCTTGCTGCCCGCGCCGCAGCGGACGGCCGGCTGCGCGTGATCAGTGTGGATCCGGCTCGGCTGGAACCGCTGGAGCGTCTGGCCCGCAGCGAGGACCTGCGCTTCGCGCGCCTGCACACAACCGACGACGCCACACTCGCCGCCCTGCGCCGGCGTGCTGCCGAGGCGAGCGGCCGTGCCCAGCCGGATCTGGCCGCGCTGGTGGAGGTGCTGCTGGCGGAACCGGACCGCGAGCGGGTGATCGCCCTCGCCCGGCGCCTGCATGCCCTGGCCGAGGTCGAGTACGCGGAACTTGAGTCGCTCGATGCCCCGCCACCGCCGCCCGCGACGGACATTGCCCCGCCGACCCCGCTGCATGAGTCGCTGCAAACCTATCGCGCCGCGACCTCGGGCGTCGATGTCGAGCATGTCTGGTCGCGCTACGGCATTCGTGGGGATGCCGGCCTGCGCGTGACCGACTGCGAGTACCTATACAACCCGTCCCACGAGGATCTCGCCGGCCTGGTTCAGCTGCAGCCGAACGTGGTGTCGATGTACACGGCCTTCGGCGACGACCATGGTACGGCGGTGCTCGGCGTGCTGGCCTCGGGCTGGAATGCCTACGGCACCACCGGCAGTGTGCCGGACTGTTCGGTCTGGTTTTATCCGGAGTTCTCCGAGCTGACGACCGGTTCGCAGAATCGCGCCGCCTGCGTGACCGCCGCCATCGCGGCCTCGGCGGCCGGCGACATCGTCATGCTGGAGATGCAGGCCGACGGACCGGCTTCGGGATCGGGCGATTACGTGCCGGCTGAGTTCAACCTCAGTGTCTGGAATGCGGTGAAGACCGGCAGCGACGCCGGCGTGATCACCGTCGCCGCCGCCGGTAACGGCAATCAAAACCTCAATGACACGGCGCTGTTTGCCGGCTATCAGGGGCGTGGCGACAGCGGCGCGATCCTTGTCGGGGCCGGCAGCACGGAGCGCACGAAACTGAGCTTCAGCACCCATGGCGCGCGCGTCAATCTGCAGGGCTGGGGCAACAGCGTCTTCACCACCGGCTATGGCGGCTACGCCACGTATGGCGGCGATGCCAACCAACGCTACACCTCGGCCTTCAGCGGCACGAGTTCGGCGACGCCGATCGTGACTTCCGCGGTCGCCCTGCTGCAGTCGGTGGCGATCCGCGTGCTGGAGCGACGCCTGACACCGGCGGAAGTGCGCGAGATTCTGGTCGGCACCGGCCGCGCCCAGACCGGCAGCAATGCCACCACCGCGCCGATCGGACCGCTGCCGGATCTGGCGGCTGCTTGTGAGGCGCTGTTGCAACTGGATCCGCCGACTCTGGCAACGTGGTCGAGCTGGGGGCATTACCACCTGGGCAACGGCGAGCCCGATCCCGAGGGCGATCCCGACGCCGATGGTTTGGGCAACCTGCTCGAGTTCCTGCTCGGCACGCATCCGCTCGGGGTCGCGCCCGGGGATGCCGCTCGCTTGCCGCAGCTGTCCGTGGCAGCGGCGCCGGGCGGCGGTCCTCAGGCAGTGTTCGAGTTTGAGCAACCCGCCGCGCGCACGGGGGTGAACTGGACCGTGCAGGCCTCGGCCACCCTGGCGGCGAACGACTGGCAGGACCTCGTGCACGGCCTCGACGGCGTCGTCATCGCGCGCGAAGGCGAGCGCATCCGGGTCAGCCTGCCGCTGGCGGAGGACGAGCCAAGTCGGTTCCTGCGCTTGCGCGCGGCGATGGCGCCCTGAGGCTGTCGCTGCGGAGTGGCACGGCAGAGCAAGCTTGCCAAAGCTCGTGAGTGCGAGTGCAATGCCGGCATGAAAGAGGTCGATGCCATCGAGATCCTGGAAAACGCGCGCCGCCAGCGCCAGCGCCGGCAGGAGGAGCAGCAGTGGCTGGAGGCGCTGCGCAAACGCGCCACGCCGCAGCGACTGGCGGGGTGGTGCAGCCTTGTCTGCGGGTTCGCGGTGGGAGTCAGCGGTCTGGTACTTTCGGCAATCCTGATTGCTCCGGCAAAGGATTGGGGCTGGCTTCTGCCCCAACTGTTGCTGGCGACTTACCTCGTCTGGCAGGGCTGGTGCCAGCTCAATCCGGACCCGCGCGACCGCCTGCTGCTGCGCCTCGCAGAGGAGGTGCTCGGCGAGGAAAAGCCCTGAGCCAGCCCTACTACCGGTCCATGCAGCGAAGGGAGGATCGTCGATCAGGTTGGGGCGGACGTTGGGAAAAGGCACAGCGTGGCGATCCCTCTCAGGATTGGCCGCTGGTCAACGCCTCGAGGTCCGTCAGGTCTTGAGGGCGTCCTGCCTGGCGCTTGGCGGTGATGAGATCTTCCTTGTGAAGGTAATTCACTCGGCCGAAGTCATGTCGGACACGTTTTCGACGCTGCCAGCAGGTGACAAAATCCAGGGGCGGGATGGTGGTGAGAAAGTCCAACATCACCGGTGAGCGGCCGAGCATGAATTGTGTGCCAGGTTGGGCGAGATCGCATTCTGTGACCTCGACGAGCGGAATGCCGAATTCCCGGAAAGCCGCGGCCACGCGCTTGGCATTGGAGTTCGTGGGTTCGATCCACAGGTCAAGATCCCTGGTGAACCGCGGCTCGGCATAATGGATGACGGCGTAGCCATCCACGACCAGATAGCGAACCCTATGCCTTGCGAAGCACTGTAACAGTTCTCTGAAGTCGGAGTTCATGGGGAGGGCGCTTTTTTAGCGCCCATGCTTCCTGGACCATTTCCCATGCGGCGTTGGCGCGGGCATCAGCACTGGCACGCTGCCAGAGGCGGATGCCCTTGTGGCGCATGTCTTCGATGCTGGAGCAGCGGACCAGCTTCCAGCCAGATGACTTGATCGGGGAGGGCATGGGTGAGTGCGTTTACAGGAAGGCAAAACCCGGGGTTTTCAAGGGAAGATCCTGTCAGCACAAGCCCCTATCTCCAGCCCATGCAGCGGAACGGATGGTCGTCGATCAGGTTCGGACGGACGCCGGTGAGGCGGTCGGCGTGGTAAAACTGCACACCGACATAGGTGTACACCGGAATGACGGCGGCCTGGTCGCGGATCAACCGGCTTTCGGCCTGTTGAAACAGGCCATTGCGCTTGACCGCATCGGCCTCGGCGGCGGCGGCGCGGATGAGACCGTCGTACTCGGGATCGGCATAGCCGGTGCGGTTCTGGCCGTTGTCGCCCTGAAACAGGTCGAGGAAGGTGCTCGGGTCGTTGTAGTCGCCGACCCAGCTGCTGCGGCAGAGGTCGTACTCGAGTTCGCGCATCGACTTCAGCCAGACCTTCTGTTCCTGCTTGATGAGATTGACGGTGATGCCGAGGTGCTTCTGCCACATGGCCTGCAGTTCGACGGCGATGTTGCGCTCGACGGCGAGTGGCAGGTAGAGGTACTCGACGCGTGGAAACCCCCGGCCGTCGGGGAAACCGGCCTCGGCCAGCAGACGGCGGGCGCCGGCGGGATCGAAGTCGAGGCCGGGCGGGGGCTGGTAGTTCGCGCCCGTGCCCGGCGGCACGACACCGGCGGCGGGATTCTCGCCGAGCTGGGTGATGTTGTCGACGATGCGGCGCTTGTCGACCGCCAGGGCAAAGGCCCGCCGCACGCGCGGGTCGGTGAAGGGCGGACGCTTGGTGTTGATGCGGATGAACCAGGTGCCGAGGAAGGGTCCGGTGTGAAACCAGGGCTGCTCGCGCAGCTTGCGCGTGAGCGTGGGCGGCACCATGCCCTTGTCCATGAGCAGGTCGCACTGGCCGGTGTGGAAGGCGGCGAGGGCGCTGCCGGCATCCTGTACCGGGCGGATCTCGACGGCGGCCAGGCGGACGTTGGCGGCATCCCAGTAGGCCGGGTTCTTGCGCAGGCGGATGCGGTCGTCGAGCCGCCAATCCTCGAGCAGGTAGGCTCCGTTGCCGACCAGGCGACCGGGCTTGATCCAGGCGCCACCGTGTTGCTCGATCGTGCGCAGAGGCACCGGCGCGAGGGTGAGGAAGGCGCAGAGATCAATGAAGTAGGGTACCGGGTTGTCGAGTTCGACCACGAGGGTGCGCGGGTCCGGGGCGCGCAGGCCGACCTGATCAAAGCCGGCGCTGCCTTCCGTGAAGGCGCGCGCGCCGCGGATGACGTGCAGCAGGCTGGCGTAGTCGGCGCCAGTCTCGGGCGTCAGGACACGCCGCCAGGCGGCGATGAAATCCCCGGCGACCACCGGCGCGCCGTCGCTCCAGGTCGTGCCGGCACGCAGATGAAAGGTGTAGGTCCGGCGATCCTCCGAGATGTCCCAGCGCTCGGCCATGCCGGGCTCGGGTCGGCCGTGTTCATTGACGCGGCAGAGGCCCTCGAAGAGCGAGGACGAGACGCGCATCGACACCTGATCGGTGGCCAGCGCGGGATCGAGCGTCTCCGGCTCGGCACTCTGCAGGAACACCAAGTCGGCGCGCGGCTGCCCCTCCCCGCAGGCGACGAGCAGCAGCGGGCAGAGGAGGAGGGCGAGGCGGGGCATGGGGAGGGGAGAGTGTTGAGTGCTTAGTGGTGAGGGATGGGCGGCTTCTAAACACTTAACACCCATCACGAAACACGTCCTGCTTCCGCACGCCTTCACACCCGCCTGGCCTCGCGGCGCAGGGCGGCGCTGGCTTCGCTGCTCTGGAAGTGGGCGATGCCGACGGCGAGGGCGTCGGCGGCGTCGGCGGGCGGGGTTTCACGCAGGCGCAGCAGGGAGCGGATCATGAAGGCGACCTGGTCCTTCTGGGCGGCACCGCGGCCGACGGCGGCCTGCTTCACCTCACTGGGCGAGTATTCGTAAATGGGCAGGCCGTGCTCGGCGGCGGCGATCAGGCAGGCGGCGCGGGCGGTGCCGAGCACGATGGCGGTTTTGTAGCTCTGCACATAGATGGTCGATTCGATGGCGCAGGCGGTGGGAGCGTGGGTGCGGATGACATCGGTGAGTTGCTCGCGAATCGCGACCAGGCAGCCGGAGTGGAGCAGCTTGGGCGGGTTGCTGACGACACCCCAGGCAACAGCTCGCAGGTCGCGACCGGCCTTCTCGAGGACCGCCCAGCCGGTGTTGCGCAGGGCGGGGTCGAGGGCGAGCAGGCGCTCCGGGGAGGTGGCGGTCATCACCAGCCTTTTTTGCGGGTTTCCGCGCTCCAGCTCTCGCCGATGCGGAAGAGCTGATCGAGCGAGATGGCTCCCGAGCCGAAGAGCAGCAGGGTCAGGCTCGCCAGCAGGTACAGCCAGCCGGTCTCGACGGCGTCGCTGCCGGCACGGCCGGCGAAAATGACGAAGGCGCCGACCAGCGGCAGGAAAAGGAAGGCAAAAAGCCGGGTGAGAAAGCCGGTGATCCAGCTCAGGGCGACGACAGCGACGACGACGGCGAGCACGGGCGTCAGCAGGTGTGGCAGCGGCAGGCCGGCGTCCTTGACGAGGGTCACCCAGGCCCAGGGCTGTTCGTTCCAGAGGAATTCATAGGCATCGCGCACGGCCTGCCAACCATGGCGATAGAGGAGCAGCAGGCCGCAGCCGGCACGCAGCACGAGGATGGATTGGAAGAGCTGCGACCAGGGATTCTGGTTCGCCTCCGGATTGCCGCCAACTTGTTCGATCATGAGATCAAAAATCCGTGGAAAGCTGGATGATGTCGCCCGGTTCCGGCGTCATCTTGACATCAGCGGTTTCGAGGTCGGTGTAGTAGCGGCTGAGGCCCTCGCGGATGAGGTAGACACCGCGGTTCGATGAACCGGCGCGGCGACCACCGGCATGGGCGACCGCCTGTGAAATCGTCATCCCCTCCCAGGCGGGCAGGTAGCGCGGCCGGGCGATGTCGCCGTTCACCGCGACCAGCGGCACGTCCTCGACCGAGAGCACATGCACGGTGACCTGGCGGGTCAGGCGCAGGCCGAGGCGGAAGGTGCGCGCCATCGTCTCCGCGGCCTCAACGAGGTCGAGACCGCCGATCCGGGCGCTGCCGGCCTCGTCGAAGTGGACCAAGCCGTCGGCATCAACCATCACCACGCCGTTGTAGATGCGTTTGGTCGAGCGCGCACCCTCGTAGATGTGCAGGCGCAGGCTGTGGCCTTGGGCGAGCTTTTGACCGGCTTCAAAGGGCAGTTTGGGATCCTCGACGCCCGTGCTGTCGGTCTCGGGCATGCCGGGCAGTACACGGGTGAGTTTTTTCAGGCCGGCCAAGGAGGGCAGGGGCGGCTTCGGCAGGCGGCTGAGGTCCGGCGTGTATTTTTTGACAGTGGCGCAGGCGCCGAGCAAAAGCAGGGCCGGGAACAGCAGGCGGGTCAGGGCGATCATGGAAAGCGGTGTGCGGACCCAGCATGATGGATGCCGGCCCTGAAAATGACAAGGCCAACGTCGGAAGACGTCGGCCTTTCTGCCGGCAGGGAGGCCGGTGCGGGGAAGTGGGTGGCGATCAGGCGGCGAGGCGCACCATGCCGTCGTCGACGAGCAGGCGGGCCAGGTCGGGCGTGTGGCGGACAATCTCGCGAGCCAGGATCTCCAGGCTGGTGTCCGATTTCCACGCTTCGCGACGGTCGCGCTCGTGGTCCTCGACTTCGATGCTCATCATGGCGTGGAAAAGCAGCACGTCGGCCTGGGTGTCGGGTTGCAGAGTCATGATTTTGAGGGAGGTTCAGGCGGTTTCCGGCGCAGGCACCACGGTGCCGTCCTGCACAATGAATTTGCGTTTGTCCAACTCACCATCCCGGAGCTTCTGCTCGATCGCCGCGCTCAGCAGCATGCGCGCCGCTTCCGCGGGGCTGCAGCCGAACGTGCCCTTCAGGGTCAGATCATCGAGATACGCCCGGATCTGGGGCGTGATCGCGATGGTCAGACTGACCGAGTCGAAGGTGTTGGAGGGGCGAGCCATGTGGCTGACGGGGTGATTAAAACCCCATTTCAATGCCATTTAAATCCCAGTCGTCGTTTTGGGCAAGTTCCAATTCGGTTCTTTTGGCGTTTTTATGCCGTTTTAATCGCCTGATTTTATTAAGCTTAGTTAAGCAATCGCGGCAAATCGGCGATTTAGCAGATGCAGGGCGCGGCAATCCGGCTTTGGTGGCAATCTGTTCCCATGAAATTGCTCCCTCTCTCCGCTCTTCTCGCCGTGGCCTGCCTCGGCGCCTGCAATCCAGCCGCCACGCCTTCAGCCACCCGTGCTGCTGGCGATGAAGGTTGGCAGACTTGGTTCACCGACGGTCTGGGCGACGCCCAAATCGTCAGCGGCACCGCCACCTACAAGGCGGAAAACGGCGTGCTCACCGGCACCACGGTCGACGGCAGCCCGAACACCTTTCTGGTCAAGGGACCGTTCAAGGACTTCGAACTGCAGTTTGAGGTCAAGGTGGACGACGAACTGAATTCCGGGGTGCAGGTGCGCAGCAAGCTCGCCAAGGAAGGTGATCCGGTGCCCGAAGGCAGCAAAAGCGGCAAGCCGCTGCCGGCCGGTCGCCTCTACGGTCCGCAGTGCGAGATTGCAGTCAACGGCACAGCCGGTGACTTCTACGACGAAGCCCGCCGCGGCACCTGGTGGAGCATCCTGACCGGCACGGAAGCCGTGCGCTCCGAGGCCGCCAAGGCCGCCTTCAAAAAGGGCGAGTGGAATCACTACCGCATCGTCGTGCAGGGCGATCACTACCAGAGCTTCGTCAACGGCGTCAAAACCGCCGACTTCAAGCAGCCGGGCGATCCGGAAGGCCACATCGGCTTCCAGGTGCATGGCATCAAGAAGGGCACCGGCCCCTTCCAGGTGCAGTGGCGCGCCGTGAAGTTCAAGACGCTCTGAGTCCGGGCGCTGCTGCGCCACTCCTCTCGACGGCTGCGGATTTGCTTCCGCAGCCGTTTTTTTTGGTGCAGGATGAGGGCATGGACCTCCTCGAACTCGCCCGCGCCGCCGCCGTCCACGCCCACGCGCCCTACTCCGGCTGCCGGGTCGGCTGCGCTCTGGAGACTGTTGCCGGTGGTCGCTTCACCGGAGTCAATGTCGAAAACGCCAGCTACGGGCTGACCGTCTGCGCCGAGCGCGTTGCTGTCGGCCAGGCCGTGACCGCCGAAGGATCGATGCTGCGCATCGCCCGCCTGGCCGTCGTCTGCCTCGGCCACGAGTTTTCCCCCTGCGGTGCCTGCCGGCAGGTGCTCGCCGAGTTTGCCCTGCCCGGCGGCGCGACCGAGGTGATCTTTCTGGGCGGCGGTCGGCCGGTGGTGCGCACGCTGGCCGAGTTGCTGCCCGAGGCCTTTCGCCTGACCTGAGGCCGGATCCCAAGCGATTTGCAGTTGCCCGATGCCGGTCGCTTCTGGTAAATTTTACCTCCGCCTGAATTTCCGCATGTCCCGAGTCCTTCCCTCCTCGCTGTTCCTCCTGCTGGCGGCCTGGGGGCCGTCTGCCGTGGCCCAGTCGGTGCCCAAGGTCTCCACCACCGCCAGTGTCGCCGCCTTCCAAGGCCGTGCCGGCGCACCTGGCGCCGCGCTGCCGCCAATGACGGCGCCGCGGGTGAATTCGCCGACCCTGCCTCGACTCGGCTACGCCCGCTATCCTTGGAAGACCGACATCACGGCGACGGTGTTCTGGGTGGGCGAGGAGCCGACGGAAAAGAACCCGACACCGAATCACAAAAGTTCCTGGGACACGGCGTGGATGCAAAACTTCGGCGGCTTCGACGATCCGGATCCGGCCAAACGCACGGCGAACTTCTGTCCTCCTGGATTTACACCCGGTCTGAATCCCTTTTATGTGGCGCTGCCCTACAATGACTGCGTCGATTACCGCACCCACAAGCCCGAGGCTGCGCAAGTGATCCCCTGGTTCCAGCAGAAATTCTCACGCCCCGGCAAGTCGGTGCTCAAGGGCACCTGGGTCGCCATCCGCTACGGCAACCGCGTCTGCTACGCCCAGTGGGAGGATTGCGGGCCCTTTGTGACCGATGATCATGCCTATGTCTTCGGCAATGCCCGGCCGAAAAACCCCAACAACAACGCTGCCGGCATCGATGTCTCGCCGGCGGTGCGCGATTTCCTCGGCATGGCCGGCAAGGCGAAGTGCGACTGGCGTTTTGTCGATCTCGACGAGGTGCCGCCCGGTCCCTGGCGCAGCCTGGGCATGAACAATCCCTTTGTGCGACCGCAGGACGAGCCGGCGACGATGGCGCCCGGCAACACCGGCCTGGCTTCGCGGCTCGAGGAACTTCGCCGCCAGCGCGACGCCTACTTTCGGCAGAACGGCAACGGTGATTTTCGCCGCCGCTGAGTCCGCAAGCCCGTCTTGACGCCGGTCTCAAGCACGCGCATCCATGGCGCTCATGGCCCGGCAGCCCACGTTTCTGCTTTCCTTCGACTTCGACGGCACACTCGTGCATCCCGGGTCGGATCCGGTCTTCCATCCCGAGCTCGGGCGCATGATCCGCCACCTGCGAACTCAGGGAGCTGCCTGGGTCATCAACACCGGCCGCAGCCTGCCACAGACCCTGCAGGGCATCGCCCAGTACGGCCTGTTCATGGAGCCGGACTTCATCATCGCCATGGAGTGCGACATTCATCGCCCGGGTCTCTTGGGTGCTTGGAAGGATGCCGGTTCCTGGAACCGGCAGGCGCGACGGGCCCACGAGCGTTTTGTCCGCGACCACCGAGCCTCGCTGGATCTCATCCGCGGCTGGGTCGAGACCGAGACCGGAGCCCAGTTTCTCGCCGGCGATTACGGTGAGCTCGGCATTGTCGCCGAGAGTGAGGTGGAAATGGACCGCATTGCCGCCTTCATCGACGCCCACGCGACCGAATTTCCCGACATCGGCTACCATCGCAATGGCATTTACCTGCGCTTTTCCCACAGCGGCTACAGCAAGGGCACGGCCCTCGCCGAACTCGCCCGCCAACTGGGTTTGAATGCCTCACACTGCTTCGCCGCCGGCGACAACCACAATGACCTGTCGATGTTGCACCCGGCGCGCGCCCACCTGTTGGCGGCGCCCGGCAACGCCCTCGACCCCGTGAAGAACCAAGTGCGCAGCCACGGCGGTTTCGTCGCCAACAAACCCGCCAGTGAGGGCATGATGGAGGCCCTGCGCCACTACTTCGGCAGTTAACCCTCCGATCAGGCTAACAGCCCGCCCGCCACCTAAAAGACGAACCGCTTCCGTCTAATATTCTATAAAGTGTCTGTCCCTTTGTTGATAAAAGGGTTGACGTGTTGCGGATTGCGCGTTCTTTGGGGGCATGCGGCAGCGGCGGCTCAAGGCTCCGGATGGGGCGTTCTCGGACATGGCCTACTACCACTGCGTCTCCAGGGTGGTGAACCGCGACTTTGTCTTCGGCCCGGCCGAGAAGCAGGCCTTTGTGCGCTTCCTGCGGATGTATGAACGCTTCTGCGGGCTGCGGGTGGTGACCTACTGCGTCATGTCCAACCACTTCCACCTGCTCGTCGGTGTGCCCAAAAAGCCGGAGGTGCTGCCCTCCCATGCGCAACTGCTGCAAATCGTCCGGGAGTCGCTCGGCGATCTGGAGGCGGCGCGCCTCGAGTACGACCTGGAGCAGGTCGGCCGGGCCGGGGCGGGTGCCGCCAGCGTGGCTCTGGCGCAGGCGGCGGTGCGCGAGCGCTACCTGCGGCGGATGTGGGACATCTCGCTGTTCATGAAGACCTTGAAGCAGCGTTTCACGCAGTGGTTCAACAAGCTGCACCAGCGCAAGGGCACGCTGTGGGAGGATCGCTTCAAAAGCGTGCTGGTGGAGTCGGCCGGGGAGCCGCTGCGGGCGATGGCGGCCTACATCGACCTGAATCCGGTGCGGGCGGGGCTGGTGGTCGATCCGAAGGATTACCGGTGGAGCGGCTACGGCGCGGCGATGGGCGGCGACGCGGACGCCTTGGCGGGGTTGCAGGAACTGGAACGGGTGGAGGACGCCGGAGTGGCGGAGGCCATTCTGGAGCAACGCCATGCGGAGCGCGCGCAGCGCACGCCGCGGCAGGTGAAGAAGCAGGTGCTGGAGCGACACCGGGTGCTGCTGTATGGCCGCGGCGAGGAGCGTGGCGTGGGGAAGGATGGCAAAGCCCTGCGCGCGGGTTTCACGCGGGAGGCGGCGCGGCAGGTGGTGGCGGAGGGCGGGCGGTTGCCGGGTAGCGAGTACCTGCGCTGCCGGGTGAGGTATTTTACCGACGGGGCGGTGATTGGCAGTCGGGCGTATGTGAACGGGGTGTTTGGGGTGCTGCGGGAGAGGTTTGGGCCGAAGCGGCAGACGGGGGCGCGGCTGTTGCGGGGCCTGGCGCGCGAGGAGCGGCTCTACGCCCTGCGCGATCTGAAGGCGGCAGCCGTTGGCTGATGCATTTGCGGATTTCCAGATCGTCTGCTCATGCCGGGTTCACGCCCAGCAGGGAAAAACGGTCCTCCATGCCTTGGCCGGCATGGGGGCCGCTTTGTGGGGGGCGGCCCGACGAGGTCTGAGGGCGCAGTTCGGCGAGACGCGGAGCAGGCAGCTGGGGGGCAGGCCGCTGCGCGGCAGCCGGGCCATGGGTCAGCTCGTCGAAACACATCCCTTCCTGCCGGAGGGCAAGGGGAGCTGCGGACTCGAATTCGTGGCGTCGAATCCCGGCCCTGATTTTCTTACCACAGCAGGGTTTCGCGCTCCATGAGCGAGCCGCGCGGGCGTCCATTCGGACCGGGGGTGGCGGCGAGCAGATTGCGCACGGCCAGGCGGGTCATCTCGGCGTTGTCGGCCGGCATCAAAGAGGCGGGCTGGTCGCTGCGGCTGGTGGCGAGTCGTTCTCCGTTGGGCTGCTCCACCTCCAGCACGAGGCGGCCCAGGCGGTCGCTGCGGCCGGGCAAAGTTTCGTGGCGGTAGCTGAGCCGGCTGTCACCGGCAGCCGGCTTGCCGCCGGTTCGGCAGGTGAAGCCTTGGGCTTTCATCTCGGCGGCGATCAAGTCGGCCAAACCGAGGCGGTCGTTGTCGGCCTGGGTCACATGAAAAGTTTTGCAGCCGGAAAGGTCGCGAGCGTGATGCACCGGCGCCTCCAGGGTGCGGCAGCTGGTCAGCAGTCCGAGCAGGGCGAGGCAGAGGAGGGCGGCGGCTTTCATGGCGGCAGGGTTAAACCCGCCCCGCCCGGCGCGCAAGCGCGAGCGGTCTTTGACAAGGGCGTCCGTCGGCGCTCGGGTAACCGCCATGGATGACCTGGCGGCCCGGATGCGCGCGGATCTCGAGGAGATCGGCCGCACGCGCATGCCTTTCGGCAAGTATGGACCGGCTGCGCACCCGCCCGAAGGCCTGCCCATTTATGATCTGCCAGCCGAGTATCTGGGGTGGTTCGCCGCCAAAGCGGGGTTCCCCAAGGGTCGGCTCGGGGAATTGCTGCGCATGGTCCACCAGATGAAGGCCGATGGTTCCGACGCGGTCTTTGACGTGCTGAGGCGGCGCAACGGTGGGCGCAGCGTGCTGCGTCCGCCGCGCCAGCGGCGTTTCGATGTCGATGGATAACCGGGGCACGGCTGTGGCGTTCATGGTACACCGCCATGAAACTGCCTCTCGCCCTTCTTGCTGTTGCCAGCCTCGCCGTCGCGGCCGCCCCTCTGCAGGACGCCCGCAAGGGCGGCCTGACCTTCAGAAACGTCAGTGCGCTCGGTTTTGGCCCAGACGGTCTGTTGCTGGTGGCGGATTACGGCCAGGCGGCCGTGCTCGCCATCGACACCGGTGACACCGGTCCCTTCCTCAAACTGGCTGCCCCCGTGGCCGACCTCGGTTCGGTGGTCGCCGGGGGCCTGGGCACGACAGCGGACAACCTCAACTTCATCGACCTGGCGGTGAATCCGGCCAGCGGCAAAATCTATCTGGCGGTGCAGCGCCGGCCGGACAACGCCAGTCTGGTGCTGACCGTGGATGCTGCCGGTCGCGTCCAGCCGCTCGACACCACCGTGGCCTGGGCTGCGGTGACGCTGCCGGGCGGAACGGACAGCAAGGTCACCCGCGTCACCGATGTCGCCTTCGATCGCGACCGCGTCTTCGCCACGGGATCGGCCAACGAGGAGTTTGCCAGTCGCATCTTCACGATCCCGGTGCCCGTGCGCCATGGCGACAGCGCCGCGGTGTTCAGCGCCGAAACCTACCACGTTGCCCACCGCAAGTGGGAGACCAAGGCGCCGATTCAAAGCTTCATCCCCTACCACGCCAAGGACGGTCGATATGTTGTCGGCGCCTTTGCCTGCACGCCGGTGGCGCGGTTCCGGGTCGATGACATCGACAGCGGCGCCAAGGTCAAGGGCGTCAGCATGGTCGAGTTGGGCAGCGGCAACCGGCCGCTCGACCTGTTCGAGTACACCGATGCCAGCGGCAAAGAGTGGCTGGTCGTGCACACCCAGCGCTTCAAGGACAACCTGTTCGGCCCGAGCAAGTTCTGGGGCGCACGCATCAGCATGGACCACGTCAACGCGGTCGAAGAGATCAATGAAAAGGCCGTCTGGCGCGATGTGAAGGAAAAGCAGGGTCCGGAGGGCATTGAGATCCTCGACGCCCTCTTCGGTGCCGTGCAGGTCGATCGCTTGGGCGAACGCGACATGGTCGTATTGCGCGAGCAGGACGGCCGCTTCAGCCTGGAAGTCGCGGCGCTGCCCTGAATTGCCTCATCGGCCTCATGTCTGCGGCAATTCCACCGGCGACTTGGCGTCCGCCGCACCGGGCGCGCACATGCCACTGCCTGCTGGTGCTCGCTGCCTGCGGCTTCGTTCGTGCGGAGAATCCTCCCGAGGTCGTGGTGGACGAATCCGGCGACCGGGTGGTCATCGCGGCCGAGGGCGACTTTGTGCTGCGGCGTGCCGAGGGCGGCACACCGCTGCTGGGGCGCTGGGAGCGCGGTGAGGGGCGTGTGGTCTTCGTGCCAGCCCTGCCGCTGCCGGCCGGGCAGGGCTTCGCCCTGGAATGGCAGACCGACGGCGTGGCGCGGCGCCATGAGTTCCGCACGGCCGCCCCGACGGCGGCTGTGCCGACCGTCGAACTGCGTCCCGCCGGGGTGCCCTTGCCGGCGAACGCATTGAAGATCTACCTGCACTTCAGCGAGCCCATGGAGCGGGGTGTGTTCCTGGACCGCCTGCGCCTTTTTGAGAGCGACGGCAGGGAGATCCTCGGACCGTTCCGCGAGACCGAACTGTGGTCGCCCGACGGTCGCCGCCTGACCGTTTGGTTTCATCCGGGCCGACAGAAAACGGGGGTCAACTTGAACCTCGACGAGGGGCCGGTGCTGCGTGAGGGCGTCTGTTATCGACTCATGGTTTCGGGGACCTGGCGCTCGGTGACGGGCGTCCCGCTAGGAGCGGACCGCGTCTTTGAATGGCTTGCCGGCCCGGTGGATCACGCGGTGCCCAGCATCGAAGGTTGCCGCCCTGAGTTGCCCGTCGCGGGCAGCCGCATGCCGCTGGTTCTGCACTTGGCGGAGCCATTCGATCCCGGCATGCTGGCGGCTGGGCTGCAGTTGCGACACGCGGGTCACCTCGTGATGGGGCGTGTCGAGGCTGCCGCAGACGGTCGCAGTTGGACCCTGCATCCGCTGCGCCCCTGGGAGGCTGGCGAGTATGAGTTGCATGCCGCTTCAGAGTTGGAGGATTTGGCAGGCAACTCCCTGAGCAAGCCGTTTGAAGTGGATCTGGAGCAGCCTGCAATTCTCCGGGAGGCCGGGGCCAGGGTCATGGGCTTGCGCATCGAAGGCGGAAGCTAAAGCCATTGGGGGCCCTCAATGGCGAAGGCTCCCTGTCGCACACTTACAGAGAGCCGCGAATAAAGGTTTCTCTTATTTGTCGGGCACGACCTATGTTTCATTGCGGATATTGCATGAATGCGAAGGAATAAAAATCGACCATGCTCTGCAAAAGTTTCGACGCTTGATGAAAAAGGACTGGAATTGGCTCAGGGCTTCTTGTACTCAGGGGTTGGTTTTATAAGGTGGGTTACCAATGTTGAGTCCGCCGATCTATCCGCAACGCCGGCATCCATCCACTCATGGGATCCTTGTCCAAGCATGACGAACCGGCCTTGAAGTCCGTTGCTGGTCTTGGTGCAAGCTGGCTCTGCAGAACTCGGAAAAGGGCGAGTGATAGCAGGTGTGCCGCTGCCAGCTTTTTAGCGAAACGAAACAAACTCTTCCTTGGAGACGGCAGTGCCTTTCAGCCATGAATCAACGAACTCCGCTCCCTTTCTTCAAGAATGGTCGGTGCCGCCTCGCGGTGCTGCTGCTTGTCTTGCCTTTGCTGCCTGCGATGGCCAGTGCACAGCTTGTCCCCGGGGACATCGTCTTTCTGCGCTTCAACACAGACGCTCCAGATTCCCTCTCCTGGGCTCCCATGGTGGATTTGGCGGCTGGCACGGAAGTTTATTTTACCGATCAGGGTTGGGTGGATGGCGCCTGGCAGGCCAACGGGGAGACGCATTTTCTGTACACCGCGCCGGCGGGCGGACTGACCGCGGGCACGGTGGTGCATTTCGAGACTGGCACACCAGTCACGGTCTCGGGGGGAGGCGGCACGGTGGTCAAGTTGGCAGGCACAATTTCGCCGGAACTGAACTTGTTGGCCGGCGATCAATTCTTGGCTTACACCAGCAGCAGTGGCGCGGCGCCGGCGGCACCGGTCTTTTTGGGCGGGGTGCATGGCGATTACAACTGGGGGACGGCCCTCGATCCCCGCTACAATGCCATCACCACCTGGGACACGGGCACGACGACGGCGACTTCGGATTCGCACCAGCCCCTGGGGCTGACGAATGCGCACACGGCAGTCTCCCTCTTTCCGAATCCGCAGCACCAGGATGGTGTGACACCCAACCTGTCGTATTACGGGGAGAAGGACAATGCACGGTACAAGCTCACGGCACCCACCAGCGGCACCCGCACGCAGCTGCTCTTCGCCTTGAACAATCCGGCCAACTGGGACAGCGATGACGCCACGCCTTATGCGAGCGGTGCCACCATTCCGTCGCTGACCATACTGCCGGATCCGGCCTCGGGCGTGTTGCCGCTTGGGGCGCCGCGCACCTCCCTGCGCGCGGGCGCCTTGACACTGCCCAGCTACCTGGTTCCCGCCGGTGAAAATCGCCTTCTGGTGGTGGCGGCCTCCAACTCGGGCTCGCTCGACATCACGGCTGTGACCTTCGGCGGTACTGCCATGGCCCAGGTGGTGGAGCAGAATGACACTGCGGCGGTGGATTCCCTCTGGGTGCTGGCACTCGGTACCTCCGCATCGGCAACGAGCGGGGATGTGGTGGTGACGCACGCGGGCGCCGGGGATGTGCAGTTCATCGGCGCCATGGCCTTTGCCCGGGTGGATCAGACCACCCCCACCAGCGGTGCCCTGCAGTTCGCCGGTTCCGGCAGTCCGCGAAGCCTTACCGTGAACAGTGCGTCAGGAGATCTGGTGCTGGATGTGATCGATCTGTTTGCGCCCTCGGCCGCGCCCACGATCGCACCGGTGGAGACCCGCGGTCTCACCCACTACGGCCGTTCTGCCCTGGGCACTGGTCAAGCCACCTACGCGATGAGCATGAGGCCCGGTGCGGCCTCAGTTCCCATGGGCTGGACCCACGACGGCACGGCCGTCATCCACCTGGCGGTCAACCTGCGCCAGGCCAGTTCCGCTTCCTCCCCCACCGTCACCACACCGACGAAGGCGTCGATCACCCACAACAGCGCGACCCTGGGCGGCAATGTCACGGCCGACGGCGGGGCCGCGCTGAGCGAGCGGGGCGTGGTGTACTCGATGACCTCGATCAACAGCAATCCGGAGATCGGCGGCATTGGGGTGACGAAGGCGGTCGCCAGCGGCACAACGACGGGCGTGTTCACGGCGGCGGTGAGCGGGCTGGTGTTCAGCACGGGCTACACCTACAAGGCTTACGCGACCAACAGCGCCGGCACGAGTTACAGCAGCGCGGACAGCCTCACGACGGCGCCGGCCCCGGTGGCGGTGGTGAATCTCAACCGGGCGAATGCGACGCCGAGCAATGCGGCGACGGTGAACTGGACGCTGACCCTGGCCTCGGCCGTGACCGGGATGACGGCGGCGAACTTTGAGCTGACCGGCGCGGCGGCGGCCGGGGCGAGCGTGGGCACACCGACCACGGCCAATGCCGGCTTGACCTGGACGGTGCCGGTGACGACCGGCGGCACGGATGGTGAATTGACCCTGCGCCTGGCCAATGCCACAGGTTTGTCTGTGGCCGTGAACGGCCTGCCTTACACGGGTCAGAGCTACACGATGGACAAGACACCGCCGCAGGTGCAGAGCGTGGTGCGGCAGGTGCCGGCCGGGCAGACGACGAGCGCGACGAGCCTGGTCTTCCGGGTGACCTACACGGAGGCGGTGACCGGCGTCGGCACCGGGCGTTTTGCGCTGCAGGCGGTCAATGGCGGCACGGTGACCGGCACGGTGACGGGAGTCACGCCGGTGAGTGCCTCGGTCTACGATGTCGCCGTCAGTCTGACCGGCGGCAACGGCGAGTTCCGCCTGCGCGTGCTGGATTGATGCGTAACAAGCCTCCGCAGTCTCCGATCGCCAACATGGTTCAACTTTTCAAATTCACTCTTATGCAAGCATCCATCGTCCCGAATCGAGCCTGTTCCGCCCGGCCTCTCCTGCTGGTCGTTCTGGGGCTTTTGACGACCTTGCCTGTCCGGGCCGAATCGGTCTCGGGTTCCTATACTGGTAATGGCAGTTCGCAGACGATCACTGTGGGTTTTCAGCCGGATGTTGTCATCATCAAGGACGAGATCGCTTCGGGTGGGGCAGCGTCTGCAGGCATGCAGATTCGGACTTCAACCATGTCCTTCACCAAGCACTTTGGTCAGGCGGCATCGGGTTCCACGGCGACGGATCGCATCACAGCTTTCACCAGCACCGGCTTCACGGTCGGTGCCAGCACCTTGGTGAATTCCTCAACCATCAAATACAACTACCTCGCCATCAAGGCTGTGGCCGGCGAGATTGCCGTGGGCAACTATTCGGGTGACGGAGTGGACAATCGCAATCTGACCGGAGTCGGCTTTCAACCGGATTTAGTGCTGACGATGAGCAGCACCGGAGCTACCAGTACTTGGCGGACGAGTGAGATGACAGCCGATGAGTCCATGTTCTGGGACCTCACGCCGGCGGCCGACCTGATTCAAGGCTTGCTGGCCGATGGCTTCCAAGTGGGCACGGATGCGCGCGTGAACGGCAGCGGCGGTACCTACCACTACATCGCCTGCAAAAATGTGACCGGCAAGTTCAAGGTCGGCAGTTACACCGGTACCGGGGGCGGTCAGAGTTTCACAGGCCTCGGCTTTGCCCCGGAAGGATTGTTCATCAAGCGCAATGGTTCGACCATCGGTAATCTGCGCTTTGCCTCGACTGGGGCCTCAGCTTCAGCGGATGTCACTTTGCAGCCTAATTCCAGTTGGTATGCCACCAACGCCATTCTCAGCTTGGATGCTGACGGCTTCACCATCGGTACCGCCGGCAACCGCATCAATGGTACAACAGCCCCGAACACCTATCATTGGTTTGCTTTTGCAGAAGCGACAACGGCGTCGGCCTCCGCCCCGACCGTGGCGTCACCGACGAAGGCGTCGATCACCCACAACAGCGCGACCCTGGGCGGCAATGTCACGGCCGACGGCGGGGCCGCGCTGAGCGAGCGGGGCGTGGTGTACTCGATGACCTCGATCAACAGCAATCCGGAGATCGGCGGCATTGGGGTGACGAAGGCGGTCGCCAGCGGCACAACGACGGGCGTGTTCACGGCGGCGGTGAGCGGGCTGGTGTTCAGCACGGGCTACACCTACAAGGCTTACGCGACCAACAGCGCCGGCACGAGTTACAGCAGCGCGGACAGCCTCACGACGGCGCCGGCCCCGGTGGCGGTGGTGAATCTCAACCGGGCGAATGCGACGCCGAGCAATGCGGCGACGGTGAACTGGACGCTGACCCTGGCCTCGGCCGTGACCGGGATGACGGCGGCGAACTTTGAGCTGACCGGCGCGGCGGCGGCCGGGGCGAGCGTGGGCACACCGACCACGGCCAATGCCGGCTTGACCTGGACGGTGCCGGTGACGACCGGCGGCACGGATGGTGAATTGACCCTGCGCCTGGCCAATGCCACAGGTTTGTCTGTGGCCGTGAACGGCCTGCCTTACACGGGTCAGAGCTACACGATGGACAAGACACCGCCGCAGGTGCAGAGCGTGGTGCGGCAGGTGCCGGCCGGGCAGACGACGAGCGCGACGAGCCTGGTCTTCCGGGTGACCTACACGGAGGCGGTGACCGGCGTCGGCACCGGGCGTTTTGCGCTGCAGGCGGTCAATGGCGGCACGGTGACCGGCACGGTGACGGGAGTCACGCCGGTGAGTGCCTCGGTTTACGATGTCGCCGTGAGTGTGACGGGCGGCGACGGCGAGTTCCGCCTGCGCGTGCTGGATTGATAGCGGTCGGTTCCCATCTTTGCCCAAATCCCATTATGAAAAGATACGTCTCCAGAAAGCACGTTTGGTCGAAAGCGCTTCAGGCTTTGGCTGTGGCTGGTCTGCTTCTCAGCTCCTTTGCCCAGGCCGCGACCTGGACTCTCGACACCCCAGGTACATTGACGTCCGGGCGTGCCATTCGCAACTTTTGGGGTACCAGCGCCACGAATGTCTATGCCGTCGGCGGAGCCACTTCAAGCCCGGGGCTTTTTTATCGCTGGGACGGCTCCAGTTGGAGTGAGCCTGCCGCATCGGAATTCAGCACCTTTGCCATGCGTGGCATCATCGGGTTCAGTGCCACGGAAGTGTGGGTGGCAGGACGGTTTGGCAATGCCAAGCAGAGCACGGACTCTGGATCCACCTGGACCAATCGGAACTCGGGGCTGAGCAGCACCTTCACGCCCTACGGCATGTGGGGTGCGGTCAACACGGACATCTGGCTGGTTGGAGTTGAAACGAACACCGGGAGTGCAGCCATTTACCGTTGGAATGGCTCGACCTGGACGTTGGTGACTGGGCACGGCTTTGGCACCCAGCAACTCATGTCGGTCTGGGGCACCTCGGCCAACAACGTGGTCATGGTGGCCACCGGGGGATTGATCGCGCGCTGGGATGGCACGCAGTTGAACATGGAGACTTCCGGAACCTCCAATGCCCTGCTCAATGTCTGGGGATTGGATGCGAACAACATCTTTGCCACCGGCAATAGCTCAACGATTCTGCGCTACAACGGCAGCAATTGGGCACCCTTCTCGGCCACTGGCATCACGGGCGCGGTGGCCGTCAATGGCATCACGGGATCTTCTGCCAGCAACCTCTACATCGCGACCGGCGACGGCAGCAATCATGTCTATCACTGGGATGGCTCGTCGTGGACCCGCGAAAACACGGGTTACAGCAACAGCATGAATGCCATTTGGTCCAACTCCACGGGCTCTAACATCTGGGCTGGCGGCGCCGTACAGCTGATCGCCGGCACGGTCAGTGTGGTGGCCGCCCCCACCGTGACCTCGGCCACGCAGAGCTCGGTGACCCACGACAGCGCGACGCTGGGCGGCAATGTCACCGCCGACGGCGGCGCCGCCGTCAGTGAGCGCGGCATTGTCTGGGCGACAAGCGCCACCCCGACGACCAGCAACAACAAGGTGCAGATCGGCAGCGGCACGGGGGCCTTCAGCCAGAGCGTCAGCGGGCTGCCTTCCAGCACATTGATCTACGTGCGCGCCTACGCGATCAACAGCGCGGGCACGGCCTATGGCAGCCAGATCAGTTTCACCACAAGCGCTGCACCTGCCCCGGAAATCGCCGTCGCCTTTGCCGGCAACGTCGTGGCCGATGGTTCGGCCTCGCCCGCCACGCTCAATGGCACAGACTTCGGCAGCCTGCCGGTGGCCGGGGTCACCCAGGACCATGTCTTCACGATCACCAACAGCGGCACGGCGGCCCTGACACTGGGGACGGTGTCGGCCACGGGCGACTTCGCCGTGCAGACCCAGCCTGCCGGCACGGTGGCGGCCGGTGGCGGCACGACGACCTTCACGATCCGCTTCGACCCCTCCGGCACCGGGCTGCGCACCGGCACGGTCAGCTTCAGCACCAATGACAGCGACGAAAATCCCTTCAACTTCAGTGTGCAGGGCACGGGCAGCGGTCCGCAGACCTTTGACCTGGCCGGCAACGCCCTCAGCAACAGCCCCTATGACGGGGGCGAGACCTACATCTTCACGACCAACAGCGCGCCGACCGACATCACCCTGACGCCGGCCAGCCTCGCGGAGAACAACACCGCCGGCGACGCCGTGGGCACCCTGGACGCCGTCGACGCCGACCTGGCCGACACCCATGTCTTTGCCCTGGTGGCCGGCGCCGGTGACACGGACAACGACAGCTTCACGATCAACGGCGACTCGCTGGAGCTGGATGAGGCGGCCGACTATGAGGTCAAGAGCAGTTACAGCCTGCGGGTGCGCGCCACTGACAGCGGCGCCGGCAACCTCGCCTTTGAGAAGGTGCTGACCGTCACCATCACCGATGCCAATGACGCACCCGCGTTGACCAACAGCCTGCTGGTGTACGAAACCACCAATCCGGTTCGCGTGGCCAACGACATCCAGTATGCCGTCAACAACGCCGCCGCGCTGGCGGGCGTGCCCTTCAACCGCGTGCGCTATCGCATGCAAACGACCGTGGGCGGCGTGGTGCGCTATGCCGATGTGTCGTTCGATGCCTGGCCAGGCCTGACCGTCCAGGGGCTGCGCGTGCCGACACCCAACGATCCCTTCGTCGTTCAGCGCAATGTCGACAACCTGAGCGTTGAATCCAACTACGCCGGCGTGGTCAACGCCAGCGCGCAGACGGGACGCCTGGAAATCTGGAACTACAACTATGGGCCGGAGGCGGACAACGGGATTGGCGGTTCGAACGTGCAGTACGACTTCGACGACCGTTCTGCAGGCACGGATAGTTACGGTTCCTTCCAGGTGCACAACCTGTCCTCCGTTCCCAAGCAGACGGTCTTGGCCTGGAACAACCATGGGGTTGCCACTCCGGATGTGGGTTTCGGCAACCGGCTCACCGGGGATCCCGACTGGACATTCTCCGGCGTCAACGGCCTCGGCACGGACGGCTGGAAGTTGCAGATTTACA
Organism: uncultured bacterium; assembly: GCA_966252325.1. Classification (GTDB taxonomy): domain Bacteria; phylum Verrucomicrobiota; class Verrucomicrobiia; order Verrucomicrobiales; family Verrucomicrobiaceae; genus Prosthecobacter. The sequence goes on from CBINON010000010.1 coordinate 91,798, forward strand.
TTGAAGGCCCCTCCGAAACCGCCTCGGTGCAGGTTGCGGAAAACAGCACGGCCGTCAAAGTCATGGGCGCGGTCGATGCTGATCAGCCGGCGCAGAGCTTCACCTACAGCCTGGACGGCGGTGCGGACGAAAGTCTGTTCAGCATCGATCCCGGCACCGGAGCGCTTGCCTTCCTCAGTGCACCCGACTTCGAAAACCCCGCCGATGCCGACACCGACAACGTCTATGAAGTGATTGTCCAGATCACCGACAACGGCACGCCGGCGCGCAGCGGCACACAAACCTTGCAGATCACTGTCACCGATGCCGCCGAGCCGCCGGTCATCGCGCGTGACAACGCTTCGGTGACGGTCCATGAAGGCGCCGCGGCAGCCAACACGGGAACGTTCAGCGATGTTGAAGGCAACGCCTCGGTGACCCTGAGTGCCAGCGTCGGCAGCGTGATTGCCAACAATGCGGCCGGCACCTGGAGCTGGAGTCACACACCGGCGGACGGGCCGGGCGACAGCCAGACGGTCACCATCACGGCCGACGATGGGGTGAGTGCGCCGGTTGCCACGACCTTCAGCCTGGTGGTCAACAATGCCACGCCATCCTATGAACTTGGCCTGCCGGATCCGCTGTTCCTGACGCCGGGTTCGGGGGACTTCTCGCGCACGATCAGCTTCACCGACGCCGGAGCGGACGTCTGGAGCGGCACGGTGAATTACGGTGCCGGAGGTGGCAGCGGGGCTCTCAGTGTGAATCAGGGCGCCCGCAGCTTCAGTCTGAGCCACACCTACACTCTGGGGGGGCGCTACACCGTCACCACCAGCCTGCAGGATGACGAGGCGGCCAGTCAGGGCGACAGCATGGAGGTGGACGTGATTCTCACGCCCATCCTGGTCACGGGCAGTGCCACCGCGGTGACGCCTTACACCGCCACGCTTCACGGCACGGTGAACGCCAACCACGGCACCACCACAGTGTGGTTCGAGTACTCGCCGGACGCCACCATGACTGAGGGCGTGCTGAGCACGGCGGGCCAGTCGGCCGGTTCCGGAACCTCGGCCCAGGCGGCGCAGGCGAATGTTGAGGAACTGCTCGCGGATTCGGCCTATTACTTCCGCATCGTCGCGGAAAACGAGGCCGGCATCCGTCGCGGCAACATCCAATCCTTCAGTTCGGATCCGCCCATCGTCACGGACCAACCCTTGGTCGATGCCGCCGGCGTGCCGCAGGGGGATATCTACCGGCCGATGCCGGGCGTCATCAATGGCGCCGGACGCATTGCATTCAAAGCCTACGGCATCGTCGGCACCGGCACCATCACCAGCGCTTCCAATGTCTTCCTGATGGCCGATGTCACCGGGTCGATGCAGGCCGTGGCGCGTATGGGCACGGAGGTTGAGGCGGGGCAGGGGCTGTCGGGGATTTTTTACGACTACCTGCTGACCGATGATGGTCTGACCGTGATTCACGACAAGATCAACGGCGCCGCTCCGACGGCCGATGTCGCGCACCTTGCCGCGGCGGCTGGGCAGTCCTTGGAGGTGATCAGCCGGGAAGGGGATGCGGCTCCCGACGGCGGCACCTTCAGCGGCCACACCGGCAAGCCCGCACTGGACGCGGATGGCCGCATTTATTTCGGCAGCAACCTCACCGGTGTGGCTGCCAACAGAAACACGGGCCTCTGGGTGGATGACGCCGGTGTGCTGTCGCTGCGGTTGATCGAAGGCAGCGATGTCAGCAGCGTGACGGGAGATCCCGCCTGGCTCGGCAACATTTCCAATGTCATCGCCGCCGGTGGCGATGGCGTTTTGGTCAATGCCATGCTGCAGAACAATCCGGATGACAGCAGTCAGAAGACGCTGGCCGCGAAGAATGAAGTGGTGCTGGTCAGCGATGCCGACGGCTTGCGCTTGGTGGCCCGCAAGGGCGATTCGGTGCCGGATTCCCCCAGCACCTTCAGTAGCTTCACCGCCCTGTCTCGCGCCAGTGGCGATCATCATGCGTTCCTCGGACTCATGGCTCGAACCGGTGGTGTGACGACAGCCGACGACCAGGTCCTCGTCGCGGAAGTTGCCGGAACACTGCATCTGGTGGCGCGCGAGGGGGTGACCGTGCTGGATGGCGGGCTCACTCCAAAAACTTTTGGCGATTTCGCCGTGACCAGCACGGGCGCTGTCATCTTCCGCGCCAAACTCGATGGTGCTGCCGCCGATACGGCCGACGTGTTGTATCGCTGGACCGTTGCCGGTGGCCTGGAGCTTCTCGCTCGCACCGGTTCCTCGGCGCCAGGCACGGCGGAAACTTTCGGCATCCTGCAAGTTCATTCGGTCAGTGACGGCGGGGCCATCGCTCTCACGGCGGTCTTGAGTGATGGCAATACCCGGCTGTTCCGGGCCCTGCCGAGCGGGCCTCTGACCTCGCTTGTGGCGGCGGGTGACACCGTCAGCGTCGGGGGTGCGCCGCGCAGCATTTATTCGCTGAGCATCTTCTCCGACGGTTCCGGCACAGGGGGCGGCTGTGGTGGCATGGGCGCCGCCATCAACGATCTCGGGGAGATTTTCACGGTCCTATCGATCGGCAGCGGCGAGTACGTGGCACGCATCTACCGCTGACCGATTTCTGGTTCCGGCTGCCGTGCCTGGCTTGCCTCCGGCGCGCCAGCCTTGCGCCGGGATCAGCTTTTGTCCGGCTCGTAAGACAGCACCACGGCCTCGTTTTGGATCCACTCGCAGCGGAACTCGGCGCCGTCGCCAAGATCGCGTCCGGTGCGCTCGTCGCGCACGCCGCGGACCGGGCGGGCGAAGCGCAGGGTGACGGGCAGCCTGGCGGTTTTCAAGCCGACCGAATTGCCGCCGCCGAGCGAGGTGCCACGGATCTCCGGGTTGAGGCAGAGGAAGAGCAGTTCGCGACCCGAGGGCAGGCGCCAGCGGGTGATTTCGTGGCCGTGCCCGGCCTCGCCGGCGTCGACCAGGCTGACCTCCGGCGCGAGGCCGCCGGCGCGGATCGGCTGAAGGAAAATCTCGCCCCGGCGTGCGGCGGCCGCGCCCTCGACGCGCCAGGCGTTGTACCACTGCGGCGACAGGTTCATGAGCACGGCGCGGCCGCGGTCCTGGGAGCGCTCCTGGACGGCGGGCATCTGGCGCACGGCGAGATGAAAGCCGCTCTCATGCTTGAGGCAGGTGCTGCCCTTGCCGAGGAATTCCTCGTAGCTCTTCCACGAGTAGTTGGCGTCCTGGTCGACCTCGACCCAGAGCTTGTCGCCAAAGACATCGCCGGCGCGCAGGGACGGGTCGTGTCGCACTCCGAACAGGTCATCGAGCACGCCGCCCTCGCGCCGGCCGCGGCCGTGCTGGTCCCAGACGCCGGGCAGGTAGTCCGCGATGAGCGTGCCGCCGCGCTCGACAAAGGTGCGCAGGGCGCGCGCCTCGGCGTCCGAGAGACACAGGCAGGCGGGCAGGATGAGCACGCGGTATTCCTCGGGCACACCGTGCTGGATGACGTCGACGTAGCTGAGGAAGTTGTACTGCAGGCCGGCGTCGCGCAGCAGGTTTTCCCAGGCGCGGCGTACGTGGTTGGCGCTGGCCAGGCGCTCGTCGGCATTGCGGTTCACCCAGGTCCTGCCATGGGCCTCGGCATCGAGGATCCAGCCGAGCTGGATGCTGGCGTGGCTGTAATAGAGGGCCACGCCGTCGTGCCGCCAGGTGGCGCCGCGCATGAGCGGGCCGATTTTCTCCGCCGCTTCGCGGTAGGTGGGCGCGACCTGGGCATGCCAGTCCTTCGGGGTCTTGTCGTCGAACCAGTCCTGCACCCAGCCGATGAAGCCGCGGTTGCCGTGGGCGAGGTAGTACCAGGTCTGCCAGATGCTGTCGGCGACGCTCTTGTGGAAGTGGGTGGTCACTGCCGGCAGGGCATTGCCGGGGTTGAACGAGCGGATGATCGCCTGCGAGGAACCGAGGTTGTAGCTTTCGATGAACTGCACCTTGCGCATGAGCTTGGCGTAGTCGTAGCCGCCGAAGGCGTTGGGTGACTGGCCGCCGACGATGCCGCACGGGGTGTCGGGATCGAGCGAGTTGGTGAACTCGACCAGGCCGCCGAGGAAGTTGCCCCAGTGCGAGTCGTTGAAGCTCCACTGGTCCATGAGTGGACTGGCGTCGAACTCGCCGATGCTCCAGTCCCTCAGCTTGCCGCGCAGGTCCTCGTAGGTGTGCCAGCGGTCGCGCTTGGGCGCGCGTCCGGCACCGTAGACCGACTCCAGCCAGCGCGGGTACGCGCTGGCGTCGTCGGTCACCTGCCACATGGTCGGGTGGACGAAGTGGCCCCAGGAAACCTCGTCGTCGAAGGCGTAGGCGGCGCGCAGTCGTGAGCCCCGGACATTGGCCACGCGCGGGCGAATGAACTCTTCCCGCAGGTGCTGGGCGGTGGCCTCGTTGAGCGGCACAAGGCGCACGCCGTTGCCGTGCAGGGCGTCGAGGTGGGCCTTCTCCCTGCCGCCGCCAAACAGGTGCAGGCTGCCCTTGCCGGCGAGGTGATCGACATAAAAGCGCAGTCCGTGCTGTTCGATCCAGTCGAGGCGGCCCGTCTTTGCGCCTCCCGGCAGGGAAATGTTGCCGTGATCGATGAAGGCGCCGTTGTAGCCATGCTCGCGGCTCCACTGGCCCGCTGCCTCGTCGTAACCGATCGTCCACTGGTGCGTCCACGGCATGTAGGTCCAGGAGGGCCAGGCCTTCAGCGCCCACTCCTTGTCCTGGCGCACCGGCCGGAAGTCCTCGGAGGTGCGCACGTAGGTCTCGAAGGGGTCATCGGCGAGGGCGGCGGTGGCGAGCAGCAAGGGGACAAGACGCGGGGGCATGCCGGCCATACGCGCCGCCGCGCCCGGCTTTTTCCGGCGGCCGCCCTCCGGGGTTGTCAAAGCCGCGCCTGCCCGTATTTTGGCGGTCCCCCATGCCCAAAGTCTACATCAAAACCTATGGCTGCCAGATGAACGAGCGCGACACGGAGCAGGTGTCGCAGATGTTCGTTGAGCGCGGCTACACGATGACGCCTTCGGACGAGGACGCCGACGTGGTGCTCATCAACACCTGCTCGGTCCGCGACCAGGCCGAGCAGAAGGCCCTGGGCAAGATGGGCATGGCCCGGCGCCGGCGCGTGCCGCTGGTCACCGGCTTCATGGGCTGCATGGCCCAGAGCCGCGGGCCCGAACTGGTCGACACGGCCAAGGTCGATCTCGTCGTTGGCACCCAGAAGTACCACCGTGTCGTCGACTATGTCGACCAGATCATCCGCGCCAAGGAGGAGCGGCAGATGGATGATGAGCGTTTTTCCATCGTGGATGTCGAGGAGGAGGCGGCCTCGCAGAATGCCATCCGCGATCACGCCCTCAAGGACCGTCAGGGCAGCGCCTTCGTCAGCATCATGCAGGGCTGCAACATGAAGTGCACCTTCTGCATTGTGCCCTACACCCGCGGCGGCGAGCGCGCGCGGCCCATTGCCGACATCGTCGAGGAGGTGCGGCGGCTGGCCGACCGCGGTGTCAAGGAGGTGACCCTGCTTGGCCAGATCGTCAATTTGTACGGCCGCCACGAGTTTCCCGCGGTCGACGGCAAAAGCCCCTTCGTGCAGCTGTTGGAGGCCGTGCACGAAGTTCCGGGCATCCAGCGCATCCGCTTCACCAGTCCGCACCCGATCGGCTACAAGAAGGATCTCATCGAGGCCTTCACCCACCTGCCGAAGCTCGCCGAGCACGTCCACCTGCCGGTGCAGAGCGGCAGCGACGCGATCCTCAAGCGCATGCACCGCCCCTACACGGCGGCGAAATTCATCGATCTGGTCGGCCGCATCCGTGCCGCCCGCCCGGGCATCGCCATCAGCACCGATGTCATCGTGGGGTTTCCAGGCGAGACCGAGGCCCACTACCAGGAGACGCGCGCCCTGTTTGAGCAGGTGCGCTTCGACAACGCCTTTGTCTTCCGCTACTCGAAGCGCCGCGGCACCCCGGCGGCGGAGATGGAGGAGGCCCTGCAGGTTCCCGAGCGGGTCAAGGAGGAGCGGAACCAGGACCTGCTGGCCCTGGTCAACGCCCACGCTCTGCCGCGCTACGAGGAACTGGTCGGTCAGCGGGTCGAGATCCTCTGTGAGGGCCCGAGCAAAACCACCGAGACCCGCCTGATGGGCCGCACCCGCACCAATAAAATCGTCGTGTTTGAGGGGGATGCCGCCCGGCTGACCGGCGAAATTTTCGAGGTCCGGGTGGCCAGCCACCACCATTTCACCCTGTACGGGGACGCGGCGACCCTGGGTTGAAGGGGGATAGGGGGATTCTTGAGGCCTCTTTTCTGGCATTCTCCCTGCTTGCGCTTTTCCCCGAACGGTACAAACTACCCGCCCCTCCGGCCGGACGGCCGTCGTCCGGCGCGGGGTTTTTCGCCCCATGAAATATCCCCATTACGACCAGGACATCCCCAACGAAGGCAGCCTGCATCTCATTGAGAATGAGAAGGACGCCTGCGGCGTCGGCTTTGTGGCCAACATCCATGGCAAACGCAGCCGCGAGATCCTGGACATGGCGATCTGCGGCGTCTGCAGCGTCCAGCATCGCGGGGCGGTCGATGCCGACCGGGTCACCGGCGACGGCGCCGGCGTGCTCACCCAGATCCCCTATGAGGTGTTGATGCCCGAGGTCGAGAAGCTCGGCCACGCCCTTGACCACCCTCTCGATCTCGCCGTCGGCGTCTTCTTCCTGCCGCACGACCCGATGGAGCAGATGCGCATCCACATGATGACGGAGAGCATCCTGCGCCTGCGCAAGATCCCCGTGCTCGGCTGGCGCGATGTGCCGGTCAACCCGAACGAGCTGGGCGACAAGGCCCGCCGGACGATGCCGCACATCCAGCACCTGTTCCTGGAACGGCCCGAGGACATGGGTGACAACGAGTTCGAGCGCACGCTCTACCTCGTCCGCCGTGAACTGGCGATCAAGGCGCGCGAGCAGAAGATGACGAACTTCTACGTCGCCTCGCTCTCCCACCGCACCATCGTCTACAAGGCGCTGCTGCTGCCCTCCTCGCTGCAGAAGTTCTACACCGACCTCCAGCAGGACGAGTATGACACCTCGCTGGCGCTTTTCCACCAGCGCTTCTCGACCAACACCTTCCCGACCTGGGCGCTCAGCCATCCCTTCCGGATGCTGGCCCACAACGGCGAAATCAACACCGTGCGCGGCAACCGCAACTGGCTGGCCAGCCGCACCAGCGACTTCGAGCACGAGTTCTGGACCAACGAGGAGCACCTGCTCAAGCGCCTGCTCGACGTCAACACTTCCGATTCCGCCAGCCTTGACCAGGCTCTGGAACTGCTCGTGCTGAGCGGTCGCAGCCTGACCCATGCCCTGGCCATGCTGGTGCCCAGCGCCTACGGCATCGACCCGACTACCTCGCCCGAGCTGAAGGCCTTCTACGAGTTTCACTCCTGCTTCAGCGAGCCCTGGGACGGTCCTGCCGCCCTGGTGATGACCGATGGCACCCGCGTCGTGGCCGGTCTCGACCGCAACGGCCTGCGCCCGAGCCGCTGGAAGCTGACCGAGGACGGCATCTTCGCCCTCGGTTCCGAGGTTGGCATCATCCATCTCGACGACGCCAAGGTGATCCGCAAGGGCCGCCTCGCCCCGGGCGAAATCCTCGAGGTCGACACCCAGAAGGGACGCCTGCGTTTCAACGACGAGATCAAGGCCGAACTCGCCGCCCGCCAGCCCTACGGCGAGTGGCTGAAGAACCGCACCCGTCTCACCGCCCAGGCCCCGAATCCGCCCGCGGGCGATCTCGACATCCTGACGTTGTCCCAGCGCCAGGCCGCCTTCGGTTGGACCAAGGAGGAACTCGACTTCACCCTCGTGCCCATGCTGCAGAAGGGCGAGGAGAACATCTACTCCATGGGCGACGATGTCGCCTTGTCGGTGCTGTCGACCCGTCCGCGCCTGCTGCCGAGCTACTTCAAGCAGGCCTTTGCCCAGGTCACCAACCCGCCGATCGACCCGATCCGCGAGCGCGCAGTCATGAGCCTCGACGTGGTGCTCGGTTGGCAGCGCAACCTGCTCGATGAGACGCCCGACCACGCCAAGGTCATCCATCTGGACAGCCCCTTCCTGTTTGAGAACGAACTGGAGACCCTGAAGAATCTGCCGGATTACCCCTGCCGCACGCTCGACATCACCTGGCCGGTGGCCGAGGGCACGGCAGGTCTGAAGAACGCCCTGGTCCGCCTCTGCCACGAGGCCGGCCGCGCCGTTCAGGACGACGTGCGCATTCTGATCCTCAGCGACCGCGCCGTCGATCCCGGCCGTGCCGCCATTCCGGCCCTGCTGGCCGTTGGTGCCGTGCATCAGCACCTCAATCGCAAGCAGGTGCGCATGCGTCTGAGCCTGGTGGTCGACACCGGTGAGGCGCGCGACACCCATCACATGGCGACCCTGTTCGGCTTTGGTGCCTCCGCCGTGTGCCCCTACCTGGCCTTTGAGACCGCCCGCGAGGCGCTCGAGGCCGACAAGACCGCCAAGAAGCCGCAGCTGGAAGGCATCGATTACGCCAAGGCGCTGGGCAACTTCCGCAAGGCGCTCGAAAAGGGGGTGCTCAAGATCATGAGCAAGATGGGCATTTCCGTGCTCAGCAGCTACACCGGCGCGCAGATCTTCGAGGCCGTCGGCATCGGCAAGGAGGTCATCGACTTCTGCTTCACCGGCACGCCCTCGCAGATTGGGGGCATCGGTTTTGCCGAGATCGCCGAGGAGGCGCTGGCCCGCCACGCGCTTGGCTTTGGCCAGCCCGTGCCGGATGCCGGCCCGGCGCCGGTCGACCTGGGCGACCCCGGCTTCTACCGCCCGCGCCAGAAGGGTGAGATGCACGCGGTGACCGGTCCGGTCATCAAGAATTTCCACACCTTCGTCAAGACCGGCTCGGCCGAGGACTACCAGAAATACGTCGCAGCCCAGCTGGAAAACACCCCGGTGGCGCTCAAGGACCTGCTTGAGTTCGTGCCGAGCAGCGAAGGCCCGATTCCGATCGATGAGGTGGAGCCGATCGAGGACATCCGCCAGCGTTTCACCACGGCGGCGATGTCGCTCGGCGCCATCTCGCCCGAGGCCCACGAGGCGCTCGCCATCGCCATGAACCGCATCGGCGGCAAGTCCGACTCCGGTGAGGGGGGCGAGGATCCGAAGCGCTTCCGCCCCTATGAAAACGGCGACTGGGCGAACTCGAAGATCAAGCAGGTGGCCTCCGGCCGCTTTGGCGTCACCGCCGAGTACCTGAGCAGCGCCTGGGAGATTGAGATCAAGATGGCCCAGGGCGCCAAGCCCGGCGAGGGCGGCCAGCTGCCCGCGCACAAGGTCAACCGCATGATCGCGCGCCTGCGCAACACGACGCCGGGCGTCACCCTGATCAGCCCGCCGCCGCACCACGACATCTACTCGATCGAGGACCTTGCCCAGCTCATCCACGACCTCAAGGAGGTCAACCCGCGCGCCCGCGTCTGCGTCAAGCTCGTCGCCGAGGCCGGCGTCGGCACCATCGCCGCCGGCGTCGCCAAGGCGAATGCCGACATCATCCTCATCTCCGGCCACGACGGCGGTACGGGCGCCAGCCCGCTCTCGTCGATCAAGTACGCCGGCCTGCCCTGGGAACTCGGCCTCGCCGAAACCCAGCAGGTGCTCATGCTCAACGGCCTGCGCGAGCGCGTCACGCTCCGCACGGACGGCGGCCTGCGCAACGGCCGGGACATCGCCATCGCCGCCATGCTCGGCGCCGAGGAGTACAACTTCGGCACCATCGCCCTCATTGCGCTCGGCTGCGTCTATGTGCGCCAGTGCCACCTGAACAACTGCCCGGTCGGCGTTGCCACCACCGACCCGAAGTTCCGCGCCAAGTTCAAGGGCAAGCCCGAGTACGTGGTCAACTTCTTCAACGGCGTCGCCCAGGAAGTGCGCGAGATCATGGCCCAGCTCGGCGTCGCCCGCATGGACGACCTGATCGGCCGTCCCGAGTTCCTGCGCCAGCGCCAGGTGCCCGGCCACAAGAAGGCCAACCTGATCGACCTCAGTCGCGTGCTCAAGGACGTCGGCAAGGAGCTCGGCCAGGATGCGCCGCGCATCTGCCTGATGAACCAGAACGACGGCCTCGACGCCCACCCGCTCGACGACCGCATCATTCAGAACGCGCAGTTCGCCATCCGCGACAAGGCGAAGGTCATGCCGCTGCGCTACCCGATCAAGAACACCTTCCGCAACATCGGCACCAAGCTGAGCGGCGAGATCGCTTTCCACCACGGCAACCACGGCCTGCCTGCCGGCAGCGTCGATGTCACCTGCGAGGGCAGCGCCGGCCAGAGCTTCGGCACCTTCCTCTGCGGCGGCATCCAGCTGACCCTGGTCGGCGAGGCCAACGACTACGTCGGCAAGGGCCTGTGCGGCGGCGAGATCATCATCAAGCCCAGCCCGAAGGCGCACCCGGACTTCAAGTCCTGGGAGAACAGCATCCTCGGCAACACGGTGATGTACGGCGCCACCAGCGGCCGCCTGCATGCCGCCGGCCGCGCCGGCGAACGCTTCTGCGTGCGCAACTCCGGCGCCACGGCCGTCGTCGAGGGCATTGGCGACCACGGTTGCGAGTACATGACCGGCGGTGTCGCCGTCGTGCTCGGCAGCTTCGGCAAGAACTTCGGGGCCGGCATGAGCGGCGGCGTCGCCTACCTGCTCGACGAGCAGGGCAGGTTCGGCCAGCTGCACAACCCGGAAATGATCAAGGGTGACCCCGTCAGTGATCCCGAGGACGTCAACCAGCTGCGCAAGCTGGTGTCCGATCACCTCGAACGCACCGGCAGTCAGCGCGCCCAGGACATCCTCGACCGCTGGGACGAGTGGCTGCCCAAGTTCGTCAAGGTTGTCAGCAAGGCGGAACCTGTCCAGGTGCCGCCGGAGGATGAACCCGCCGTCGAGTCGGAGCCCGCCAAGGCCTGAAGCTTCGATCTTCCCAAGCCCCCGGTTCGCGCAGGACCGGGGGTTTTGGGTGTTCAGGCCAGCGCAGGTGCCTGGGTCAGCTCGCCAAAGCCACAGAACACGGCGGAGTCGGCGGGCGGCGTCTCGGTCAGGGGGGCGTCGTGGTCGAGAAAGTGCCGGCAGACCGCATCGAACTGCTCCGGCGTGCTGACACGGCGGATCTGGAAGTCGAACTCGCGGTCGGTGCCGGCGGCGATGAAGCCTAGGTAGCGCTTCATTTTTTGCACATGCTTCAGCGGGTCAAAGCGGTCTTGGAAGGAGGCAGTCAGCTCGTACAGATCGCGGATGTAGGCGAGCAGGTCGCGGCCGCGGGGCACCGGCGCCTGGCGCCCGTCCCAAGCGGCGCGCAGGCGGTCGAAAATCCAGGGATGGCGGATGGCGCCGCGACCGATCATGAGGCCGGCGGCGCCGGTGCGCCGCAGGTAGGCGAGGCCGGTGGCGGTGTCGACGACGTTGCCGTTGGCAATGACCGGGCAGGGCAGGGTGGCGACGGCGGCGGCCACGCATTCCGGGTGCACGGCGGTCTTGTAGCCCTCGCGCACTGTGCGGCCGTGGATGGTCAGGCCGTCGATTTGGTGCCGGGAAAAGATTTCCAGCAGGCGCGGGAATTCGTCCGGGCTGTCGAAGCCGACCCGGCATTTGACGGTGAAGTGGCCGCGCACCGCGGCGCGCAGGGCGCTGAGCAGCGCGTCGACGCGCTCCGGATGGCGCAGAAGGCCGCCGCCGGCGTCCTTGCGACAGACGATCGGCGCTGGACAGCCGAGGTTGAGGTCGATGCCGGCCACCGGGTGCCGCTCCTCCAGTTCGCGCGCCGTGCGGGTCAGGGCCGGGATGTCGCGGCCGATGAGTTGGGCAATCACGGGTCGGCCGGTGTCGTTTTCGGTGATCGAACGCAGGATGACGGGTTCCGGCCTGGAGTCGGGAGTCACCCGAAAGTACTCGGTGACAAAGACATCCGGGCCGCCGTGACGGGCCATGAGCCGGAAAAAGGGCAGGTCCGTCACGTCCTGCATGGGGGCCAGCACCAGCCCCGGCCGGTGGCTGGGCAACAGATCGCGCACGGCTTCTGATACGGGAAAAGGCTGCGCGGCGCAACCGGCGCGCGTTTTCACCCGGATTGCAGCGAGAGGCTTGCCCTGGCCCGGCGCCTGCGCTAAGCATCCCGCCCCTCCCTTCATGCGCCTCCTTCATCTCACGCCCGGCACCGGCACCTTCCACTGCGGGAGTTGCCTGCGTGACAACGCCCTGATCAAGGCGCTGCGCGTGCGCGGGCACGACGCCCTGATGGCGCCGCTGTACCTGCCGCTGGTCAATGACCGCGAGGCCGCTAGCCCGGAGATTCCGGTGCAGGTGGGGGGCCTGTCGCTCTACCTCCAGCAGAAGCTGCCTTGGACGCGCCTGCTGCCGCGCGCCTTCCACCGCTGGCTCAACAAGCCCGAGCGCCTGCGCGCCGCCGCCCGTTTCATGGGCATGACCCGGGCGCGTGACCTCGGCGAAATGACCCTTGGCGCCCTTATTGGCGAACAGGGGCCGCAGTGGCCGGAGTGGCAGCGTTTGATCCAGTGGATCCGCGACGAGGCTCGGCCCGATGTGGTGTCGCTTTCCAACAGTCTGCTGATGGGCCTGTGTCCTGCCCTCGAGCGCGACCTCGGCCTGCCGGTGGTGGTCTCGTTGCAGGGCGAGGACGCTTTTCTTGACACGCTCATTGAACCCTACCGTACCCGCGCTTGGGAGGCGATGCGCGCCAATGCCCGTCATGTCACCCGTTTTGTCGCCCCGAGCCGCTACTACGCCGACGTCATGCGCGAGCGTCTGGGGGTGGGCGAGGAGAAAATGGCCGTCGTCTACAACGGCATCGACAGCAATTCGTTTGGCACGTCTGATCCGGATCCGAACTGGCCGGTGATCGGATACTTCGCGCGCATGATCCACGGCAAGGGCCTGACCACGCTGGTGGACGCCTTCATCGAGCTCTGCCGCCGCGGCAGTGTGCCCCGCCTCAAGCTCAAGATCGGCGGAGCCAAGACACCGGCCGATGAAAAATACGTCGCCGGGCTGCAAAAAAAACTTCAGCAGGCGGGCTGTGACACGCGTGTCGAGTGGCTGCCGAACCTCAGCTTCGCCGACAAGGTGAAGTTCTTCCGCAACCTCACCGTGCTGTCTGTGCCCGCCACCTATGGCGAGGCCTTTGGTCTGTACCTGCTCGAAGCCATGGCCAGTGGCGTGCCGGTCGTGCAGCCTGAGCACGGCGCTTTCCCGGAAATCCTCCAACTGGCCGGCAGTGGCCGGCTCTGCAAGCCGGACGATGCCGGCGCCCTCGCCGATGCGCTCGAGTCGCTCCTGCTCGACGACTACCAGCGCGAGCAGATGATCAACCGCGGCCTGCAGGGCGTGCGCAGCGAGTTCAGCGTCGCCCGCATGGCCGAGCGCTTCGACGCCGTGCTCGCTTCGCTGCGGCCGGCCTGAGCCGCGCTCAGCGCTGATAGACGATCGCGTCCATCGACTGCTCCAGGGCGAGGTCGCGCAGGATCGGCTCCAGTTCCGGCAGTGCCGCCGCGGCGCGCACCTGCGGCAGGTGCATGAGGCCGGCGAAATCCCTGCGCTCAATGGCCTGGCGCACCTTGAGATCCTTGCCGAGGGCGACGATGTCCGGGTGATTGAGGGCTTGGGCGGTTTGCGGCCCGCGCTGGGCGAGTTCCTGCCAGACGCGGCCGTCGGGCCAGAGGATGAGCAGGCGGGCGAGGTTGGCGCGGGCGCGCAGGTCGTAGGGATCGAGCCGGGCGGCGACCTGGCCGAGGCTGCTGCGATCGACCTGCTGGCTGAACTGGTGGATCCAGGCCGTGAGACGGCGGCCGATGGGTTCGCCCTGCTGCTGGACCTCGGCGGCGTTTTCCATGCCAAAGAGGCCGCCGGTGACGCGCAGCATCAGGGCGCCGGCCCAGATCAGGAAACCGGAGGGGATCAGGCTGATCAGGCCGCCCTTCCAGCCGGTGAGACCGCCGAGCAGGCTGAGCAGTCCGAGGCCGGCGAGCAGGTGGACGAGGCTGCGGCAGAGCAGGTAGGTGAGCAGGCCGGCGGCGACCGAGAACAGCAGCAACCGGTCGCTGCTCATGCCGGCGCCGAGCGTGCCGAACACCTCGGCGCGATGCTGGAAGACGTACATGCCGGCCAGCACGGACAGCCCCAGGCTGACCATGCTGAGGATCTGGCGGATGACGCCGCGCGCCATGGCCATGCCGGCGAGGAAGGCCACCAGGGCCGCGCCACCCGCCGTCACGTAAGTGCCGGCCGGCGCGCGCTGCAGGTTTTCCAGCAGGCTGCTGAAGTCAGGCGGGTTCAATCGAACGGTACCAAACGCCCGAACGCGCGTCGCCGCAAGCGGGTTTCTCCGCCGCGGCTTGCCAGGCGCGCGCTCCAGCCCCATGCTGGCGGTCATGCTTCGCCATTCTGTGCGCCGCTGCGAGCTCAACGCTCCCGACTGGGTGCGCGCGTCCGTGCTGCGCGACTTTCATTTTCCCTGGGAAGACCGGCCCGCGCCGGCCACGGAATTCCGTTCCCTGCACGACGGCGCGCACCTGCATTTCCGCTTCGACTGTGTCGACGCCGATCTTGTGCTTGCGGAGGGCGATGCCCGTGCGCGCGTGCTCGGTTCCGACCGCGTCGAATTGTTCTTCGCCGCCGACTCGAGGCTCGATCCCTACTACTGCTTCGAGATGGAGCCGCGCGGCGCCGTGCTTGCCTACCGCGGCCGTTTTCACCGGCAGTTCGACTGGGACTGGCCGGCGCCGGACCTGCGCCTGCAGACCTCGCTCAGCGAGGCCGGCTACCGCGTTCAAGGTTGCCTGCCGTTGGCGGAATTGCGCGCCTGGGGCGTGCTGCGACCCGGCTCGGGCGAGCTGCTTACCGGTGTTCATCGCGGCGAATTCCGTCATCGGCCCGACGGCACCGTGCAGCCTGGCTGGGTGACCTGGGTGGATCCGCAAACCGAGCGCCCCGACTTCCATGTGCCCTCGGCTTTCGGCGTGTTGGAACTGGAAGCGCTGGTTTGAGCCGGCGCTTTTTAAAACGGAGCGGCGCCGCTGACGATGCGGTAGTTGCCGCCATCGGGGGCCGGGCTGATGAGGCGTTCGAGCGCGGTGTCGGTCGCCTGTGCAGCCGGTGAGACGGTGCTCCAGGTCTCGCCATCGGCACTCCACTGCACGGCATAATGCAGGCCACGGCGGCCGGTCCAGGCCACGCGCACGCCCTCTTCCTCGGCGGTCACGGTTGGTGTCAGCGTTTCGCTGAGGATGCTGCCATCCCAGTACTTTTGCGCCAGGGCCCAGGCCTGTTGGCCGGTCTCGGCGCCGACCACTCGGCCGTGGTAGTCGTCCTCGCTTACGTGGATGCCGCCAAAGCGGCGCGACAAACCGGCCTGATCGGCGGCGTCGAAATAACTCGCCCACTGCAGCACCACGGTCTGCGACGGGCCGCGCTCGAAGACCAGGTGCTTGTTCTTGCGGGCGATGAAGCTGCCCATGCCGCCCGGAAACCAGGTTGAGCCGGTGTAGGCGGCCAGCACTTCGGCGGCGGCACGGCTGAAGGTGCTGTGACCGGAGATGTAACCCGGGAAGGCGGGGGTGTTGAAGGTCTTGCGCTGATAGGGAATCCATTCGAGCGCGCGCATCCAGCGCACACGGCTGGTTTGCTTTTTGCGGTCGGCCGGCTCGCCCGGCCAGGAATACACCACAAGGTCGCCCGGCTCGCCGGCGCTGTGGTGGCGGCCACCGGGGGCGGCCGTCTCGGCCGTGACCAACTCGACCACGCCCGGCTCGAGCGGCAGGCCGTCCGGATGATAGGAGGGCAGTTCGGCATCCGTGCTCTGGCCCAGGCTGGCCAGATAGCGGATCATGGTGATCGGCCGGGGGCCCTCGTAGTAGCGTTTGAGCGACCAGGCGGCGCAGGCGGCATCGTGGGTGGCCGAGGCCAGGGCGAAGTAGAGCTTCACGTCCCATTCCAGACGGTCCACCTCGGGTCCGGCCCCGCCGATGCGATGTTCCAAAAGGCGGCTGTCGCTGACCTGGTTGGCAATCTTGTGCCAGTGCCCCGGTGGGGTTTCCGAATCCGGTCCGTCCGCCCAGAACTCCGCCAGCACGCGCGCAAAATTGCCGAGTTCGACCCGGTTCGGCCGGTAGGGTTTGCCGGTGACCGGATTGA
Organism: uncultured bacterium; assembly: GCA_966252325.1. Classification (GTDB taxonomy): domain Bacteria; phylum Verrucomicrobiota; class Verrucomicrobiia; order Verrucomicrobiales; family Verrucomicrobiaceae; genus Prosthecobacter. Next base: position 108,026 of record CBINON010000010.1, read on the forward strand.
CCGCATGGCCGTTCCCGGAGTCTTCGCCGAGCGGGTTGTTGCCGTAACCGCCGAGTCCGGGCGAGATGTCCATCATCTCCGTGCTGTTGAGTCGGCTCGAGGCCCAGAGCACGTCGAGGGCGCCCTGCTTGTATTCCGCGTCGCTGGCCGTGCCCAGAAAGGAGGGGCCGGCAGCCGGGTCGATCCACGGCAAACCCGGCGCGCTGCGCGTCAGCGCGAAGGGCAGGGTGTTCAGCCAGGTGACACCGACAAAGGTCTGCAGCAGTTCACCGGGGAACTGATTCTGCGTTTCGGCATTGTCGAAGGCAAGCGGTTGCCAGCGGTTCGGGTCGGTGCCGGCCGGAATGCCGGCCTGGGCGACGCCTCCCTCCAACACGATGAGTTCGGGCTGCGGGTTGACGTAGGAGGCATCGCGGTAGCCTCCGGCTTGGTTGGAGCCGTCGGCCAGGCCCCAGGCGAGGATGGCGGCGGCGATGCGGTTGCCGACTGCGGCCGCCGAGTTGCCCGTGGTGCCGGTGTTGGCCGGCGAGTAGCCGAGGCCGCGCAGGCGCTTGTCGAGGCGCAGGGCCGTCGCCGACGCGCTGAACGACTTCAGGTAGCGGCTGCGCAGCACGCGGTAGGCCGCGTAGCTGATTGCCTCACGGCGTGCGGCCTCGATGTCCTTGCTGCTGATGGTGTTGAAGCGCGGACTCGCCATGTAACGACGCAGGGTTGCCGAGGCATTGCCCAAGCCGGGCAGCCCGCTCGCCGCCAGGGTGCGCAGGAAGGCGGCCACCGTCTGCGCGTCCTGCTGGCGCTGGGTCAGCAGATCCGCCGCAGTCACCCGCTCGTGATGCAGGTAGCCGACCGCCGTGCCGTCGTAGGCGGCCCAGGCGTCGTACATTGCCGTTGCCACATGGAAGAGGTTGCGGGCATGCACCGGAGGATTCGGGCGGTCGATGCGGATGGCGGCCAGGTTTTCCTCATTCCAGAGGCGTGCGGCCGACATCGCCGCCGGGCAGGTCGGGGCGAGAGCAAAACCCAGCAGCGCCGGCAGCAGGCGTCGCCAAGGCAGGATCAATCGTTTCATCAAGCGACAAGATGACCGAAGGCGGGCAGGGAAACAAGGGCATTCGGCGGCGGCTGGATTTCCCCTTTGCACCCGCGCGGCCGCGCGGCATAGCTGGTAACGCATGCTCGACATCACAGGACAACGCATCGCCGTCCTCTTTGGCGGCCCCGGCTCGGAACGGCAGGTCTCGGTCAAAACGGCGGAAAGCGTCATGGCTGCGCTCGGTTCGCTTGGCGCCGAGGTGCTGCCCGTCGATGTCACCGGACCGGACTTTGACTGCCCGGGGGATGTCCTCATCGCCATGAACCTGATCCACGGCACCTTCGGCGAGGACGGTCAGATCCAGGCCCTGCTCGAGGCGCGCGGCATCCGCTACACCGGCGCCGGTGTGGCCGACAGCCGCAACGCCTTTGACAAGTCGCTCAGCAAGGCCCGCTTTCTCGCCGCCGGCGTGCCGACGCCGCGCGCCCAGGATTACCCGCTCGATGGCAGCGTGGCGCGCGCCATCGACCTGCCGCTCGTCTCCAAGCCGCCGCGCGAGGGTTCCAGCGTCGGGGTGCGCATCGTCCGCACCGAGGCCGAATGGCAGGATGCGCTGGAAGAGGCGCGCCGCCATGGCACGACCACGCTGCTGGAGGAGTTCGTCGAGGGCAGGGAACTGACCGTCGGCATCCTTGGCGACCTGGTCCTGCCGGTCATCCACATCGAGCCGGTCGAGGGCTTTTACGACATGAACAACAAGTACCCGTGGCTGAGCGGCACGGGCAAGACCCTGTATCATTGCCCCGCCGATCTCGATGCCTCCACGACCCAACGGGTTCAGGACGCGGCGATGGCCGCCTTTCGCGCCTGTGACACCCAGGTCTATGGCCGCGTCGATGTCATGCTGCGCGCCGACGGGCAACCCTTCGTCCTGGAGATCAACACGATTCCCGGCATGACCAGCAGCAGCCTGTTGCCCAAGGCGGCGCAGGCGGCCGGCATCGGCTTCCCCGAGCTCTGCCGGCGCATCATCGAGCTGTCGCTGGCCGCGCGTCCCTGAGACCCGCCGCACCTGGTTGCCGCCACGGGCTCGGCGTCGCTTGGCCAGCATCGTGCCTTCTGCTGCGCGGGAATGGCAAGAGCGCGCTCCGCCGCGGCGTTCCCTGCCCATGTCCAAGCCCGAATTTTCCCGTCGTGACTTCCTTGCCCGCGGCGCCCTAGCCTCCACCGCCGCCTTCGGTTTTCCCGCCATCGTCAGTTCGCGCTCGCCCAATGCGAAGGTGAACCTCGCCTTCATCGGTGTCGGCGGCCGCGGTGCCGCCAACCTGATGGGCCTGGTCGGTGTTTCCACCGCGGCGCGGAAGGGCGCTCCGGCAGCGACGGAACCCAGCGAAAACGTCGTCGCCCTCTGCGACGTCAACGGCCAGAACCTCGACCGCGCCAGCCAGCTGTTTCCGAAGGCGAAGACCTTCCGCGACTTCCGCAAGCTCTATGAGGAGTCGAAGGACTTTGATGCCGTCGTGGTCAGCACGACCGAGCACACGCATGCCTACGCCACAATGCCGGCGCTGCGCCTGAAGAAGCCGGTGTACTGTGAGAAGCCGCTCACCCGCGACATCGCCGAGGCGCGCCTGGTCACGGAGGAGGCCGCCCGCGCCGGCGTCGCCACCCAGATGGGCACGCAGATCCACGGCATGCCGAACTACCGCCGCGTCGTCGAACTCGTGCAGAGCGGCGCCATCGGCAAGGTCTCCGAAGTCCACGTCTGCGTCTCGCGCGCCTGGGGGCTGCAGAGCCAGGAGGACGCGGCCAAGAACAAGGATGTTGTCTTTGTGACCGAGCGCCCCAAGGAGGAGCAGACGCCGCCGCCCTACCTCGACTGGGATCTCTGGCTCGGTCCGGCACCCTGGCGCCCCTACCATGAGGTCTATTTCCCCGGACCGAAGTGGTATCGCTGGTGGGACTTCGGCAACGGCACGATGTCCGACCTCGGCAGCCACTGGAACGACCTGCCGTTCTGGGCGCTCAACCTCGACGCGCCACTCGCCGTCGAGGCCTTCGGCCCGGAACCGCACCCGGAGATCGCCCCGGCGACGATGAGCGCGGTCTATGAATACGGTCCGCGCGACGGTCGCCCCGGCCTCAAGCTGCACTGGCACCAGGGCGCCACCAAGCCGGACGTGTGGAAGAACGATCCCGTCATCGGCCAGTGGCAGAGCGGCGTGCTGTTCATCGGCGACAAGGGCATGCTGCTCTCCGACTACAACAAGCACCTGCTGCTGCCGGAGTCGGCGTTCAAGGATTACCAGCGCCCGAAGCCCTTCATCGCCGACTCGCCCGGGCAGCACATCGAATGGCTCAACGCGATCAAGAACGGCACGCCCACCGGCAGTCCCTTCAGCTACGCCGGCCCGCTCAGCGAGGCGAACCACCTCGGCAACGTCGCCTTCCGCGCCGGCCGCCGCATCGAGTGGGACGCGAAGGCGATGCGCATCACCAACGACGAGGCGGCCAACCGCTTCATTCGCCGGGAGCCGCGCGCGGGCTGGTCGCTGTGACCGCGGCCTCCGGCCGGCGCAGCCAGACGATGCGGGTCGAGCCATACTCCCGATCCCGCACCAGTTCCCAGCCCGGCCAGGACGCGGGTGCGCCGCGCCGCGCCAGGCTTTCGAGAACGACGCTGCCGCCCGGGGCGACGAGCTCCGTCAACTCGGGGGTGGCGACGAGTTGGGCGGCCAGATCGACCGCGTCCGGCCGGTGCGCGTAGGGAGGATCGGCAAAGACGAGGTCGAACTTCAGGCCCTCGCGGACGAACTGTGCCAGCAGCTTGAAGACGTCGCCCTGGCGCACCAGCGCGCCCGCCAGCCGTGCCTTGGCGAGATTGCGTCGGATCGTTTCGCAGGCGCCGCGGTCCTGGTCGACCAGCAGGGCACTCGTCGCACCACGGCTCAGGCATTCCAAGCCCAGGGCACCCGAGCCGGCAAACAGATCCAGCACGCGCAGGCCGCTGACATCACCGAGCATGTTGAACACGGCCTGGCGCACCCGGTCCTGGGTGGGGCGGGTGACGGATTTGGGGACGTCGAGCGGCAGGCCGCCGGCGCTGCCGGAAATGAGGCGCATTCAGCACCCTTGGCGCGGAAAATCCGGCTGTCGAGCGCCGGCGCTCAGGCGCGCCGGTGACGGCGGGTCTGCAGGCCGGCTGTCGTCACGCAGAGCAGTAGCAGAGAGAGGGAAAAGGCGTCGCCATGGCGGGCATAAAAGGTCGTCGGCGGGTGCAGGGGCACGGCGATTTCGCCGGGCAGGCAGCCTTCGACAAAGCTGCTGCCGGTGCTGGGATCGGCCAGTCGCGCGGTGATCCTGCCGCTGGCATCGATGAAGCAGCTGACGCCGGTGTTGGCGGCGCGCACCATGGGCCGGCGCAGTTCGATGGCGCGGAACTTGGCGTTGGCGAGGTGCACCTCGGTTTCGAGGCTCTGCAGGAACCAGCCGTCGTTGGTCAGGTTGACGATGAGCTGCGGTCCGTCCCGGACAAAGCGGCGGGCGAGGCGGCCGACCGTGTCCTCAAAACAGATGAGAGGAATGATACCGACGGCGGGTTTCTCCAGTCGCAGCGGCTCAGTGGAGCTGCCGGGCTGGAAGTCGCCCGGCAAGACGCCGCGCAGCCAGGCGAACGGCGGGATCTCGCGGAAGGGCAGGTATTCGCCGAACGGCACCAGGTGCATCTTGTCGTACTGCTGGCGGTTGGTGGCCCGGCCGCGCAGGAGCAGGGCCGAGACATGGCTGCCGGTCTCGTGGTAGATTTCACTGCCGGTGAGCAGGCTGAAATCCCCGGCGGCCAGCAGGTCATCGAAGTAGCGGTCGTGACCCCCGGGATCCTCGGTGTAGGGGCGGGGCAGGGCGCTCTCCGGCCAGATGACCAGATCGACCGGGCTGACCCCGGCGCGCGCCTCGGCGTAGAGGCGGGTGAAGTCATGCAGGCGACGGTAGGTCTGGTCGTCCAAGCGGCCGCTCCAGGCATCGACCTGGGCGACGTTGGGTTGCACAAGCACCGTGCGCACCTTCACGGTTTCGCCCGGGTCGCGGCCGAGTTGGCGCAGACCGTAGCCCGCCGTGCCCAAGAGTAGCAGCAGGGCGAGCGTCAGGTCGAGCCGCGAGCGGCAGCTGCCCTCGCCGCGATGCACGCGGATCAGGCGGCTGACGGTGTTCCAGGCGGTGGCGGCGACGAAGACCGGCAGGAAAGACAGGCCGGTGACGCCGACGAGGTCGGCGGCCTGGATGAGCACGCGGTTTTGGTGCAGGCCGACCCCGAGGCCATTCCAGCCGAAGCCGTTGAACAGGGTTGTGCCGCGCAGCCATTCGCAGGCGGTCCAGGCGCCGGCAGTCAGCAGGGCGGCGCGCAGGGAGTGCCAGGTGCTGGCCTGCCAGGAGCGGTTGACGAGGTGCTGCGGATCCGGCCGCGCCACACGCACGCTGAACCAGGCCCACAGGCCCCAGTACAAGGCACACACCAGGGCGAGACCGAACACCGCCGCCGCGCCGAGAAGTTCGGGGCCCCAGCCGATCCAGGTGGCGTCGCGGGCACCGGCGATCACCCGCGACGAGTGGCGCAGCCAGACCAGATTCGGCAGCCAGAAGGCCAGGCCGGTGACCAGGCCGACGGCAAAGGCGCGCCGGCCCGTGGGCGCCGCGCCGCTGCGCGTGCAGGGCCAGAGCACGGCCAGCACCGGCAACAGCCAGAGCCAGACCGCCGGCTCCCAGTCCCAGCCCGGGTAGGCCAGAGCCAGCAGCGCACCGCCCAAGGCGGGCAGCAGAAAGGTCAGCAGGGAAGCGAATCGCATCGGCCCGCCACCTTGCCGCGGTCGTGCCCGCAGGCAACCCTGAGCCGCGCCTTCAGCGACCCGCGCGCCGGTGCTGACGGTCGCGAAACTCGGCCGGGCCGCAGCCAGTGGTTTTGCTGAACACCCGGGTCAGGTAGTGACGGTTCGGAAAGCCGCAGTCGAAGGCAATCTGGTCCATCGTCTTGTCGGTCAGCACCAGCAACTGCTGGGCGAGGCGGACACGCGCGGCGGTGACATAAGCCGCCGGTGTCCGGCCGGTGTGCTCGCGGAAGGCGCGGATGAAACGCTCCAGGCTCATGCCCGCACGCGCCGCCAGCAGGCGGTTCGACAACCTTGCATGCGGGGCGCGCTGGATCAGGGCGATGACTTCCAACAGCCGCTCCGGAATCGCCGGCGGCGAGGGCAGGTCGAGCCGGGCAAAGGCCGCGTGCAGCAGGGCGCTGCTCTCGTGCTGCAGCCGCTGGTCCCGCGCCTCCGAGGCCGACTCGCCATGCAGGGCGATGACGCTCTTGATCAGGGCGCGCAGCAGGTCGTCCACCGGCAGCCGTAGCGGCGCGGGCGTGATCGGTGGCCCCGGCCGGCTGACGGTGAAATGCATCCACAGATGGCAGGCCGGTACCGGCCCGTGGCAGTCGAAGACGGTGTCGGCCGGGATCAGCAGGCAGGACGAAGGCTCCAAAGGAATCTCCTGGCCTTGAAAGTGCACATGGCAGCCGGATTTCGGATTGTGGTAAAAGCGCCAGAACGGACTGTCGACTCCCTCATGGTTCCAATCCTCCAGTTCCGCCTGGTAGCCGCATTCATGCAGCAAAAAAGCCGACCAGCCGGCGCGTGCGGCGCGGGTCAAACCGACACCCCAGGGGGTCGTGTAGTTGAGGTACTTGCGCCGGGATTTCACAATCAGACACAAACTGACGTGAATAGGGCACCCTGTCCAGACGTTGTTGTCGGCATGAGAAAAGGCCAGATTTGTTCCTGGGCGCCGCTGCTCGGTGCGCTGCTGCTGCCGGTCGGCCCCGGCCTGTCCGCGGCGGAGAAGCTGCGTTTCAACCGCGACATCCGGCCCATCCTGTCTGACAAGTGCTTTCACTGCCACGGGTTCGACCCGAAAAACCGCAAGGCCGGCCTGCGCCTCGACACCCTTGAGGGCGCGATTGCCGACGGCGGCATCGTTGCCGGCCAGGCCGGGCGCAGCGCCATCATCGAGCGTGTGCTCAGCCATGATCCCGACGAGGTCATGCCACCGCCCGAGTCCAAGCTCGGCCGGCTCTCCGACCGCGAGATCGACACCCTGAAGCGCTGGATCAACGAGGGGGCGGAGTACGAGGCGCACTGGGCCTTTGTGCCGCTGCAGAAGGCTCAGTTCGACGCCTGGATGCGCCAGGCCGCAGCTGCCGGCCAGGCGACGCCGATCGATGGGCTGGTTGCCGAAGGCCTGAAGGCCCGCGGCCTGGAATTGCAGCCGGAGGCCGACACGGCCACCTTGGCACGGCGCCTCAGCTTCGACCTCACCGGCCTGCCGCCGACCGAGGCGGAACTGGCCGAACTCGCCGAGGGCCGGCTCGATCTCGAGGCTTTCACCGAGCGCAAGCTCGCTTCAGCCGCCTATGGCGAACGCATGGCCGCCGACTGGCTCGACATCGCCCGCTACGCCGACAGCTACGGCTTTCAGGTCGACCGCCCGCGCGACGTGTGGAGGTGGCGCGACTGGGTGATCAACGCTTTCAATGCCAACCTGCCCTTTGATCAGTTTCTCACCTGGCAGCTGGCCGGCGACCTGTTGCCGGGGGCGACCGATGAGCAGGTGCTGGCCACCGCCTTCAACCGGCTGCACCAGCAGGAGAGCGAGGGCGGATCGGTCGAGGAGGAATACCGTGTCGAGTACGTCGCCGACCGCGTGCAGACCGTGGCGACGGCTTTTCTCGGCTTGACCTTCGAGTGCGCGCGCTGCCACGACCACAAGTACGACCCGATCAGCCACCGCGAATACTACGGCCTGGCGTCGTTCTTCCAGAACATCGACGAGGCCGGCTTGTATTCCTTTTTCACGCCTTCGCCACCAACCCCGGCCCTGATGCTGATGGACCCGCCGGCCAAGGAGAAGATGGCCGCGTTGCAGGCGCGGGTGGCGGATGTGGAAAAGCGGTTGGCCGAGACCGGGGTTGCCTCCCTGGCGGAGATCCCGCTGCGCGATGGGGTGCCTACCGCACTGGAAGGCCAGATCGCGCACTACTCCTTCGATCAACTCGACGGCAACAAGCTCGCCGACAGCCTGCATCCCGAGCCGCCGCCGGTGAAAAAGAAAGCCGGCGCGAAGACCCCGCCGGCCCCCAGTCCCTCGGCCCTGCTGAAGGGCGAGAACCGTCTCGCCCCCGGCCTGCTTGGCCAGGCGGTGCAGTTCAGCGGCGATGATCCGGTGGACACTCCGGTGGGGAATTTTCACCGCCACGATCCCTTCAGTGTGTCGCTCTGGCTGAAGACGCCGGACGTCAAGGAACGCGCCGTTGTCCTCCACCGCTCACGCGCCTGGACCGATGCGGCCAGCCGCGGCTACGAGTTGCTCATTGAAGAGGGCCGCTTGAAGTGGTCGCTCATCCATTTCTGGCCCGGCAATGCCATCTCGGTGCGCACCCGCGATGCGCTGCCGCTCAACGAGTGGGTGCAGGTCATCGTCACCAACGACGGCAGCAGCCGCGCCGCCGGCCTGCGCCTCTTCGTCAACGGCAGGGCGGTGCCGGTCGACATCGTGCGCGATCATCTCACCCAGGACATCACCGGCGGCGGTGGCGACACGATCTCGCTTGGCGAGCGCTTCCGCGACCGCGGTTTCAAGGGCGGGCTGATCGATGATCTGCGTGTCTTCAACCGCGACCTGTCGCAGCCGCTGAATCCGCAGCTCGACCCCCTGCTCGTCGAACTCAGGGCGGCGCGCGCGGAACTGACCACCTTTGCCGGGCAGCAGCAGGAGATCATGGTCATGCGCGAATTGCCCGAGCCGAAGAAGGCCTATGTGCTGACCCGCGGCGAGTACGACAAGCGCGCCGAGGAGGTGACCGCCATGACCCCGGCCTCGCTGCCGCCCTTTCCGGCCGACGCACCACGCAACCGGCTGGGCCTGGCGCGCTGGCTGACCGATCCCGGGCATCCGCTCACCGCGCGCGTGACGGTGAATCGCCTTTGGCAAAGTTGGTTCGGTCGCGGGCTGGTCAAGACAAGCGAGGACTTTGGCAGCCAGGGCGAAAAGCCGCTGTACCCGGAGCTGCTCGACTACCTGGCGCTGCGCCTCATCCACAGCGGCTGGGACGTGAAGGCGCTGCTGCGCGAGATCGCCGGCAGCCGGGTGTATCGCCAGCGCAGCCTCGCCGCCGCCACGGTCATGGCCGATGATCCGGAGAACCAGTGGCTGGCACGCGGCCCGGCCTTTCGACTGCCCGCGGAAATGATCCGCGACAACGCGCTCGCCGCCGCCGGCCTGCTCGAGACGAGCCTCGGCGGCCCGCCGGTCAATCCCTACGAGCTGGCCGAGGCCTTCAAGCCCTTCGAGATCGCCAAGTCCGGCGCCAGCCTGTACCGCCGCAGTTTGTACACCACCTGGCGGCGCACCAGCCCGCCGCCGGCCCTCATCGCCTTCGATGCGCCGCGCCGCGCGGTCTGCGCGGCCAAGCGCGAGCGCACCGACAGCCCTCTGCAGGCCCTGATCCTGCTCAATGGCGTGCAATTTGTCGAGGCCGCGCGCGTCCTCGGCACCCGCCTGCACCGCGAGCATGGCGGTGAGGTGGATGCCATGATCCGCGCGGGTTTCCTGCGCTGCCTGAGCCGACTGCCGGAGGCGCGCGAGTTGGAGATTTGCCGGCAGCTCTACACCGAGCAGCTCGCCCACTATCAGGCCCGGCCGCAGGAGGCGGAAGCGTTCTTGCAGAACGGCGCCGCACCGCCCGAACCGGGACTGTCCGCTGTCGAGGCCGCCGCAGCCGGCCAGCTCGCCCTTGCCTTGCTCAATCACGACGCCTGCGTCGTCAAACGCTGAACCCATGATGAACTCTTCCCCAGCTTCCGAGGCCGGACCCGTGAACCTGCTCAACCGTCGCCAGTGGCTGAACCACTTCGGGCAGGGACTGGGCGGTGTCGCGCTGGCTGAAATGCTCGCCGCCGAACAGGCTGGCGCGGCCGGGCTGCCGGTTGGCACGCATTTGGCGCCCAAGGCGAAGCGCATCATCTATCTGTTCATGTCGGGTGGCCCCTCCCACCTCGACCTGTTCGATTACAAACCCCTGCTCAACCAGCGCCACGGCGAGCAGTTGCCCGACAGCGTGCGCGGCGGCCAGCGCCTGACCGGCATGTCGGGCAACCAGTCGTCGATCCCGATGGTCGGTTCCCCTTTCAAGTTCGCCCAGCACGGCCGCGCCGGCGCCTGGTTCAGCGAGCTGCTGCCGCACACCGCGTCGATCGCCGACGAGCTCTGCGTGGTGCGCTCAATGTTCACCGAGAGCATCAATCATGGCCCGGGCGTGACCTTCTTTCAGACGGGGTCGCAGATCGCCGGCCGGCCGAGCATGGGTGCCTGGCTCAGCTACGGGCTCGGTTCGGAGAACGCCAACCTGCCCGCCTTCACCGTGCTCATCACCCAGGGCAAGGGCGGCCAGCCGCTCGGCGCCCACCTCTGGGGCAGCGGCTTCCTGCCGACCCGCCACCAGGGCGTGCTGTTCCGCGCGGCCAAGGATCCGGTGCTTTACCTCGGCAACCCGTCCGGCGTCGATGCCACCGGTCGCCGCCTGCTGCTCGACCGCCTGCGCGAGCTGCACGAGCATCAGTTTGCCGGCACGCCGGATGTGGAGATCCAAAACCGCATGGATCATTACGAGATGGCCTGGCGCATGCAGAGCAGCATCCCCGAGGCCACCGGCATCGACGAGGAACCCCAGCACGTACTCGACTTGTACGGGCCCGATGTGAAGACGCCGGGCACCTTCGCCGCCAACTGCCTGCAGGCGCGTCGCCTGGCCGAGCGCGGCGTCCGCTTCATCCAGCTCTACCACCAGGACTGGGACCATCACGGCGGCCTGCCGGGCGCCCTGCCGAAGCTGTGCCGGGAGACCGACCAACCCGCGTCCGCGCTGATCAAGGACCTGAAACAGCGGGGCCTGCTCGATGACACCCTTGTCGTCTGGGGCGGCGAGTTTGGCCGCACCAACTACTGCCAGGGCAAGATTCAGGCGAATTTTGGCCGCGATCACCACCCGCGCTGTTTCACGGCCTGGATGGCCGGCGGCGGCATCAAGGCCGGCGCGGTGCACGGCGAGACCGATGAGTTCGGCTACAACGTCATCCGCGACGGCGTGCACATCCATGACTTCCATGCCACGCTGCTGCACCTGCTCGGCATCGATCACGAGCGCCTGACCTACAAGTTCCAGGGCCGCCGTTATCGCCTGACCGACATCCACGGCCATGTCGTTCCGGGCCTGCTGGCCTGAGGCCGGCGGTCTGGCGGGAGCTTGGTGGGCAAGGCGGCCAGACCGGACCAAGCCCAAAAGAAAAGGCGGGCTCGCGCCCGCCTTTCCGTGAGGTGTTGTGTTTTCGAAGGCTCAGATATCCTCGCCGACCGCATAGCGGGTGAAGCGGCGGACAACGAGGTTTTCGCCGAGCTCGGCGACCTTGCCCTTGATCAGGTCCCCGATGGTGATGTCGGGGTTCTTGATGAAGGCCTGCTCGAGCAGGCAGTGGTCGGCATAGAACTTGTCCATCTTGCCGTCGACGATCTTCTGAACGATGTTGTCGGGCTTGCCCTTGACCTGTTCGGCGGCGATTTCGCGTTCCTTGGCAACCAGATCGGCCGGGACGTCGTCACGGCTGAGATGGCGCGGGTTGGAGGCGGCGATGTGCAGGGAGATGTCCTTGACGAGCGCCTGGAAGTTTTCGTTGCGGGCGACGAAGTCGGTCTCGCAGTTCACTTCGATGAGCACGCCGATGCGGCCGGCCATGTGGATGTAGGAGGCGATGATGCCTTCCTTGGTCTGGCGGTCGGCCTTCTTCTCGGCCTTGATGGTGCCCTTCTTGCGCAGGATGGTTTCAGCCTTTTCGAGGTCGCCATCGGCTTCCTTGAGGGCGGCTTTGCATTCCATCATGCCCGCGTTGGTCTTTTCACGCAGGGTCTGAACGAGTTTGGCGGTGATTTCTGCCATGGTGGGGATCGGGTCGGGGCTGGGGGTTACTTCTTGGCGTCGGCCATGGCGGTGATCACCGGGTCGATCAGCTTCTGCAGGATGATGCGGATCGAGCGGATGGCGTCGTCGTTGGCGGCGATCGGGTAGTCAATGATGTCCGGGTCGGCATTGGTGTCGACCAGGGCGACGATCGGAATGCGCAGGCGGCGGGCTTCGTGGACGGCGATGTGCTCGCGGGCCGAGTCAACGATGACGACGGCGTCCGGGTACTTGTCCATGCCGCGCACACCGCGCAGGTTGCGCTCGAGCTTGATGCGCTCGCGGTTGAGGCTGGCGAGCTCCTTCTTGGACATCATCTTGAACTCCGGCTTCTTCTCGATCTCCTCGAGGTAGTTCAGACGGGCGACGCTCTTGCGGATGGTCTCCAGGTTGGTGAGCGTGCCGCCGAGCCAGCGGTGGTTGACGTAGAACTGGCCGCAGGCTTCTGCCGCCTCGCGGATGGCCTCCTGGGCCTGGCGCTTGCAGCCGACGAACAGGATGCGCTTGTTCTTGCGGGCGAGGTCGGCAAGGAACTCGGCGGCCTGGGCGACCTGAGTGACGGTCTCCTCGATGTTGAGGATGTGAATCTGGTTGCGGGACTCCAGGATGAAGGGCTTCATCTTGGGGTTCCAGCGACGGGTTTGGTGGCCGAAATGGACTCCGGCTTCGACGAGTTCAGCGAGGGCTTGGGACATGTGGGTGGGGTTGCCTGCTCCTGCACGTCCGGAGGACGCTCGACGCATGGGGCGCCGATCCAGGGGCGGGGCGTTGTGGTTTGAATTCCATGCGCCGGCAACCGTGCCGGACGAACGGGGCCGGGACAGTAGGGGGGAGCCGGGAAACGGCAAGCGCTTTTTCAGCGGGGATCAGGCCAGCCGGTTCGGCCGCCGCCAGCGGATCCGCGCCAGCAGGACATCGCCGCCCCGCGCCAGGCGCCGCGGATGCCATTCGCCGACCGTCACCCAGGATTCGTCCGGCGAGGCGTGCGCGACATGGAAGTTGCCCATCAGGGCCACCCCGTCCGGATCGCCGTCGCCATCGCCGACCAGCGGCAGCACAACCCGCTCGGTTGCCCGCTGCAGGCGCAGGGTATCCGGATCGACCCGGGCCATCCAGAGGGGCGAACGCCAGCGCAGGACCTTGGCGTTGCTGGCGTCGCGTCGGGTGTACACCAGGTAAAGCGCCTCGGAATGAGCCAGCCAATGCTGCTGGGTGGTGGACATCTCCAGCGCTTCGCCATCGTCCCAGCACCAGGGGCGGTGAGGGGCGTACTGCAGGCCGTCCGCGCTGGTGCTGACATGACCGCGGCCGTCCTCGGCCCGCAGGGTCAGGTAAAAACGCTCGCCAAAGCGCGTTACCGACGGTTCCAGCAGGCCACGCCCGTGCGGATGCTCGAGCGCCGGCCCGACCTGGCTCACCCGCAGCAGGCCGTCCTCGAAGGTGCTGATCACGCCGCTGACCGCCCGCGCCCGGCCTTTGACGCCGTAGGTAAAGGCCATGGCGATGCGGCCGTCGGGAAGGGTGACACGCTGGCCGCAGTTGTTCGTGTAGATCTCCGCGCCGCGCGGGTCGTCCCACGCCAGCCGGCGCCGCGGCCCCCAGCTGCCATCCCGCCAGACCGCATACACGGGCCAGCGCGGCGGCTGGTTTTTGGAAAAGCCGGGCCCTGAGTAAAACACGTTGTGGCCCAGAGCCAGCACGCTGGCGCTCGCGGCGTGCCACTCCGGCACGACGTCGCAGACGCCCTCGACCCGCGGCCCTCCCTGAGGCACCCGGCCCAGCGGCGGCACAGGTTGCGGGGCAGTCCAGGTGTGGCCGAGGTCGCTGCTGGTCATCGCATGCACCGGCCCGAAGTCGTCCGAACCGAGGATCGGCTGCAAAGTCATGAACAGGCCACCGTCCGGCAGACGACAGGCGCGCGGGTGAAACCAGTTCGTGCCCGCGCCCTCGCGCCCGCGCAGCACCACCTCGCGACTCACCGAGGCGATCAGATCGCCCTCCATCGCCCCACCCGCCAGCGGCGTCCCCGCCACCAGGGCTCCCAGTCGCTGCAGCAGATGACGTCGTCGCATCCGCAAACCCTCCCCAGGAAGCCCCCGCCAGTCCAGCACAAAACAACTCGAATAAATGCCAGGCATGTTTATTTGCATGAAATGTAAAATGGGCCTAGAATGGGTCCATGAAATCGGTTCAAACCGCTGACTCACAGTTGGATGAGGTCGATGATGCAATTTTGGGGGTGGAAGCCAAGACCCGTCCCTATGCTGCCGCGCGGTCGTGGTCGGGCGGGCGGCGGCGGGTGCTGGGACGGGAGATCTGGGCGAGCAACACCTACCATGTCATGTCGCGCACCTGCGGTGGCGAGGTCTTCTTTGATGACGTCGAGAAGGAGGCGCTGCGTCGCCTGCTCTGGAAGATGAGCGAGTTCTGCGGCGTCCGCCTGGTCACCTACTGCA
>CBINON010000011.1:0-112849 GCA_966252325.1 uncultured bacterium
AACAGCTGGCCGGACAACGCCAACCTCGACAAGGCCCGCCGCCTGCTCTGGCCGATCAAGCAGAAGTACGGCAGCAAGCTGTCCTGGGCCGACCTCATGATCCTCACGGGCAACGTCGCCCTCGAATCGATGGGCTTTAAAACCCTCGGCTTCGCCGGCGGTCGCGCCGATGTCTGGGAACCCCAGGAGGACATCTACTGGGGACCGGAAACGACCTGGCTGGGCGACAAGCGCTACAAGGATGAGCGCATGCTGGAAAACCCGCTCGCCGCGGTCCAGATGGGCCTGATCTACGTCAATCCCGAGGGCCCCAACGGCAAGCCCGACCCGCTCGCCGCGGCCAAGGACATCCGCGAAACCTTCGCCCGCATGGCGATGAACGACGAGGAAACGGTCGCCCTGATCGCCGGCGGTCACACCTTCGGCAAGGCCCACGGCGCCGCCAGCGCCGACAACGTCGGTCCGGAACCCGAGGGCGCCCCGCTCGAGGAGCAGGGCCTCGGCTGGAAGAACAAGCACGGCAAGGGCAACGCCGGTGACACCATCACCAGCGGCCTGGAAGGCGCCTGGACGAGCGCGCCGACCCGCTGGTCGCACATGTATCTGTCGAACCTCTACGCCTACGAATGGGAGCTGACCCAGAGCCCGGCCGGCGCCCAGCAGTGGGTGCCCAAGGGCGGCGCCGGCCAGGGCACCGTGCCGGACGCGCACGACAAGAACAAGAGCCACGCGCCGATCATGTTCACGACCGACATCGCCCTGCGCATGGATCCGGCCTACCAGAAAGTGTCGCGCCGCTTCCTGGAAAACCCGAAGGAGTTCGAGGACGCCTTCGCCCGCGCCTGGTTCAAGCTCACCCACCGCGACCTCGGCCCGGTCTCGCGGTACGTCGGTCCGGAAGTGCCCAAGCAGACCTTCACCTGGCAGGACCCGGTGCCGGCGGTCGATCATGAATTGATCGACGCCAAGGACATCGCCGCCCTCAAGGCCAAGCTGCTCGACTCGGGCCTCAGCGTCTCCGAACTCGTCAGCACCGCCTGGGCCTCGGCCGCCAGCTTCCGCGGCAGCGACAAGCGTGGCGGCGCCAACGGCGCCCGCATCCGCCTGGCGCCGATGAAGGACTGGGAGGTCAACAACCCCGTCCAGCTCAGCAAGGTGCTCGGCGTGCTCGAGAAGGTGCAGAAGGAGTTCAACGCGGCCCAGACCGGCGGGAAGAAGGTCTCCCTCGCCGACCTCATCGTGCTCGGCGGCAGCGCCGGCATCGAGGCCGCCGCCAAGAAGGCCGGCCACGACGTGACCGTGCCCTTCATCCCCGGCCGCACCGACGCCACCCAGGAGATGACCGATGTCGACTCCGTCGCCTACCTCGAGCCCAAGCACGACGGCTTCCGCAACTACCTCGGCCACGAGCTCGACCGGCCCGCGCCGGAAAACCTCGTCGACCGCGCCCAGTTGCTGACGCTGTCGGCGCCGGAAATGACCGTGCTGGTCGGCGGCCTGCGCGTGCTCGGCACCAACACCGGTCATCCCGACCTCGGTGTGCTGACGAAGAACCGCGGCGCCCTGACGAATGACTTCTTCGTCCACCTGCTCGACATGGACACCGAGTGGAAGGTCTCGCCCCGCTGCGAGCACTTCTACGAGGGCACCGACCGCAAGAGCGGTGCGATGAAGTGGATGGCCACCTCGGTCGACCTCGTCTTCGGCTCGAACTCGCAGCTGCGCGCCATCGCCGAGGTCTATGCCAGCGCCGACGCCAAGACCAAGTTCGTTCAGGACTTCGTCGCCGCCTGGACCAAGGTGATGAACCTCGACCGCTTCGACCTGAAAAAGTGACCTTCCGGCGGCTGTCCGCCGCAAGCCCAAACCCCCACGCCCGCCCCGGTTCGTCCGGGGCGGGCTTTTGCCTTCCTGGGGGGGGAATCGCTGGGGGAAGGAGCCGAATCAAACCTTCAACACCCCGTGGCCAGCCTCGGAACTCGCCGCATCGGTTGCCCCAAGCCGCGTTTTGCATTTTCCCTCCATCCCGCCACTGTCCTTGCGCCCCTTATGGAACTCGATCTCACCGGCCCTCATCGCGAAGACGCCTACGCCATCCTCTCCGGCCTGGTCACCCCGCGGCCCATCGCCCTCGTCACCACCCTCGATGAACAGGGCCGCGTCAACGCCGCGCCGTTCAGCTTTTTCAACGTGCTCGGCGACAGCCCGCCCATCGTCGGCTTCTGCCCCGGCGACCGCGCTCCCGGCGTGCCCAAGGACACCGCCCGCAACGTTCGCGTCACCCAGGAATTCGTCGTCAACCTCGTCGATGAAACCCTGGCGGAGGCCATGAACCGCTGTGCCGCCTCCCTGCCTGCCGGCGAGGACGAAACCCGGCACGCCGGACTCACCACGCTGCCCTCCAGCGCCGTCAAACCGCCCCGCCTGGCCGAGGCCCCGGTCAGCCTCGAATGCCGCAACATCGGCATCTTCGAGATCGGCGAAAATCGGCTCGTCATCGGCGAAGTCCTGCGCGTGCATGTGCGCGAGGGCATCCTCGATCCCGAGACCTGGTTGGTGAACCCGGCGGTCTACCACCCCATCGGCCGCATGCAAGCCCCGAACGGGTACTGCCGCACCCGCGACCAGTTCGAACTGCAGCGGCCGCGGTGAGCCGCAGAGACGCCACCCTTCCGGATTGCGTCCGGCGCCCCAAGCACGACCCTGTCCCGCCCATGCCCCTCCGCCCTGCCCTGCTCCTCGCTCTCTGCACCGCCCTGCCCTGCGCCCATGCCGAGCGGATGAGCTGGCTGGAGAACGAGCAGATCAAGCTCGGGGTCGATCTCGATCGCGGCGGCGCCATCACCTTCCTCGCCGCCACCTCCGACGGCGCCAATGTCATCAACAACTTTGACCTGGGTCGCCAGGTCCAGCTTTCCTTCTACGGCGGCCCGGTGCCGTTTGAGGCGAACGGCCAGAAACCGGCCGCGCACTGGCGTCACCTCGGCTGGAACCCGATCCAGAGCGGCGACGACTTCGACAACCGCGGTCAGGTGCTTCGGCATGAGAATGACGGCCGGCGCCTGCACCTCGTCTGCCGGCCGATGCAGTGGCCGCTCAATGGCGTGCCCGGCGACTGCACCTTCGAATCCTGGCTGGAGCTCGACGGCGCCGTGGTCAAGGCGCGGGCGCGACTCAACAACGCGCGCACGGATCGCACACTCTACCCGGCCCGTTTGCAGGAACTGCCCGCCGTCTATGCCAACGCGCCCTTCCACCGCGTCGTCAGCTACCAGGGCGACCGCCCCTTCACCCACGCCCCGGCGACACCGGTTCCGTCCGCGAAGGCCGGGCATCCCTGGGCGTTCTGGACCGGAACGGAAGGCTGGGCCGCCCTGCTCAATGAGGCCGACTGGGGGCTCGGCCTGATCACGCCCGGCCGCGTCGATTTCACCGGCGGTTTCGCGGGTCGCCCCGGCCCGAACGACACCCACGGCAACAGCACCGGCTACCTCGCCGGTCAGGGCCTGGAGATCCTTGATGCCGACATCGTCTATGAATTCCGCTACGAACTCGTGCTCGGTTCGCTGCAGGCGATCCGCGACCGCGCCGCGCAGGCCCGGCCGCAGGAGCCGCCGGACTGGCGGTTTCAGCGCGACCGCCAGGGCTGGCATCACCGCCACCTCGGCGATGCCGGCTGGCCAATCGAGGATCAGCTGGAACTGCGCTTCGAGGCCGACGATCCGCAGTTGCTCAGTCCCCTCACCTTCTGGCGCGCCGAGGACGCCACGCACCTGGTGATCGAAGCCGCCTTCTCGACCCGGCAAACTCAGGCGACCCTGTTCTGGCAGGCGCATGGCGAAACCGATTTCAGCGGCGAACGCAGGCTCAACTTTCCAATTCAGGGCGATGGCACCTTCCGGCGGATCGTGCTGCCGCTTGCCGAGCATCCCCACTACCGCGGTGCCATGATTCGCCTGCGCCTGGATCCGGTCGGCCAGGCCGAAGCCGGCGGCTGGCTGAAACTGCGGCGGGTGCAGCTGACGAAGACACCCTGAGAGGGTCACCGCCGCTCGCGCTGCCAGTAGGCGAGCTCGGTCGCCAGCATCAGCGCCATGGCGCCGCCGCGCTCGTCGCGCCCAAGGATGGCGGTGCGGTCGTAGTAGTCGCGCAGCGACTTCATCTTGCCGGTGCCAGTGCAGACATCGACGAGCTGGCCCCCGGGACCGATGCGGCTGCGGACCGCCGTCCAGGCCTTGTCGACCACCGGCTGCCATTCGTCCGCGTCCAGCCAGCCGCGACGCAGGCCGCGGACGATGGCGAAGCTGATCATGCAGGTGCTGGTGAACTCGGCATAACTCTCCGGATGATCGATGACCTGATGCCAGGCGCCGGTCGGATCCTGATGCGGTTTCAGGGCCTGCAGATGCTGGCGGTAGCTGCTGAGAAAAGCCGTGAACTCGGCGGAGTCGGCCGGCAGCGCGCTGAGCGACAGTGCATGGCCCAGCGCCGGGAAACCGTTGCCGCGACCCCAGGCCGACGCATCGAGCGGCGAGTGCCGGTAGATGCCATCCGGGCGCAGGCAGAGCGCTTGCATGAAGCGCAGGTGGCGCAGGCACTGCTCAAAGTACTTCGTGTCGCCGGTCAACGCCCCGACCTCGGCGAGGATGGCGCAGCCCATGAACACCGAGTCACTCATCTCGCTGTGAAAGGGCATCGACACCTTGGGCCGGCCATCGGCCTCGAAGCCGTAATCGGCCGCCTTCTTCGCCAGCGCCGTCCATTTCGCATCGCCGGTGCGGCGCGCCAACTCCGAGAACAGCAGGTGCCCCGAGATCGTGCTGCCATTGCCATTCGCCGGCATCGATTCCTTGCCCCCGTCCCGGAAGGGCGCACCGATGCGCTCGGCAGCGGCCAGGGCCGTGGCATCGCCGGTGAGTTCCCCGAGCCGCACCCGGCCCACCACCGCCAGCGCCGGGATGTACACCACCGGATCCATTTTTTGGCCATAGACTGCGGCGAGTTCGGTCGCCACGCCGACCGGCGTGCGCGCCACCCGGCGCCGCCACTCCTGGCGGGCCGGCGACGGTGCGATCGTCTCCGGCAAGGTCACGGCCGAACCCGTGGCGATCACGGTCGCCGGGATCGTGCCCATGCCGCAGGGCGCGGTTTCGCCCAGGGCCTTGGCCAGCGAGGCCGCCGAGGCATCGCCCGCCGCCGCCACGATGAGCACCAGGTCCGGCGCCTGCATTCCAATCCAGCGCCAGAGGTAGTGCGCGGCATCCGTTTCCGGCTTCAGATAAGCCTCACCGGCCGGCGGAAAACTCGGCGCCAGGGCCGAGGCGTCGGGACGTGCGTTCGGCACCGCCGACACCGCCACACGCGACCCGATCTTCGCATCCGCACGCCAGGCCTGCAGGGTCGCCGTCACCGCCGCCACCGACTCGGCCCGGCCATCGAGGCCACCGATCAGCAGCACCCGCGGCTTGGCTGAAGCGGGGTCCAGCGACTCGGGCGCGAGCAGGCAAGCGATCGGCATGCCCGCGCGCGTCACCCCGATGGCGGAGCGGGTCGGCCCCTCCATCGCCGCTTGGGCGGACATCAGGGGGAGCAGAGCCAGGGCGGCGGCAAGGCAGGCGGAAGTTTTCATGCAGCAGTAAGCGGAAGACAGGCCCCGCCTCTATCGGCCGCCCTTTCCGGTGTCAAGCCAGCGCCCTCAGCGCCCGCGCGTCTTCATCGACAGGATGCTTGCCCCATGCGTGACAAGGCCGCTGCCACCCGTGATGATGCGCCGCACCGGCTCGCCCGTCTGCGGATCGGTTTTCAGCGGCGGATCGCTCATCTTCTGCTGCACCTCGAAACGGCGCGGCGCTGCATCCGGATTCGTGGGAATCGTTTCATAGACGTAGGTGGCCATGGCACTTCTGGATGGGTTGAGGGTGAAAACGTGCCGTTGTCTGTGACCGGTTCAACCGCCAAATCAGACGCCCAGCCATCCACTTCGCCGGGCAACTTGGGCGGCGAGGCGGAAGAGGGTGGATTCCCCCCTCGCCCCCTCTGGTCACGGAATCTTGAGCAGCTCCTGTTCCGTCCAGGAATCGGTGCGCTGCGCTTCCTTGGCGCGGACCGCCTTGAGGAAGTCCGGGGCGATGGGCTCCGCCCCATGCTCCCACTCGCGGCGGATGTAGGTGAGAATGGCCGCCAGCGGTTCATCGCCCAAGGCGCCGAGCGGAGGCATGTCGAGCTGGTATCGCCGCTTTTTGACCGTGATGTAGCCGCGCACGCCGTGCAGGACGATGCGGCTGAGACGGTCGGGCGAGCCGGTGACCCATTCGGAATCCACGAGCGGTGGGGCGATGCCCTCCAGGCCTGCACCATTGGGCTGGTGGCAGCCCGCGCAGATGCCGGTGTACAGCGCCTTGCCCATCTCATACCGGCTCTGCTCCTCCGCCGTCAGCGGGCGCGGCGGCTTGAAGCCGGCGGGCACCGGCTTACCCGGCCAGGTCAACATGTCGGCCAGCTTGTCGGTGCCGGGCGTGTCGAGAAAAGCCGGTCGGGCTGCGAGCTTCACCTTCCGGCGGGTGAAGTCCGCCGCATTGGCGGTGAAACCGGCGAGCAGCGTTTTGCGAGGTGTGGCACCGGCCTTTGCCGCGAGGGCCAGGAACCGTGCGACACGGACCGGGTCACGCTCGGCAGCCACACAGCCCGCCAGACTGGGGATCAGCGTCCTGCCGCTTCCGCTGGCCAGGCAATGCTCCAGCAGTTCCAGTTCGCGGCCCTTGAGCCCGCTGAGGATGGCCTCGGCCAGATAGGGGTGATCGGGCACGCGGCTGGCCATCGCCGCCATGGCCTGATCGGCCGCCGAGTCGTTGCACTCGCCCAGCGTCAGGGCGATTTGCGTCTGCACCTGCGAGTCGGGTTCGGTGGCGGAAAGGGCGATGAGCCGGGCCACCGCCGCGGCACGACCTTCTCCGGAGAAGAAACCTTCGGCGATGCGCACGGCACCGTTGCGCACGCGGGCATCGGCATCCGCGAGCGCTGCCTCGACCACCGGCCAGCTGCTCTTGCCCAGGCCGTCGAGCGTCCAGATGGCATGCAGACGGCCGAGCGCGACCTCGCCGCGGGCGAGCGCTTCCAGCGCCGGGACGACACCGGCATCCGCACGTTCGACCAGCAGACGCTGGGCGGTTTCCCGGTGCCAGGAGTTGGCGTGCGCGAGCAGGGGGACGAGTTCGGCACTGCCAAGCTTCGCCAGATTCGGCGCAGGGCGTGTCTTGGCCTTTTCCGGCACGATGCGCCAGATCCGCCCCAGGCCGCGCGGATCCACAAGGTCGTGATCCTGGATGTACTTTTCCAGGTAGGGACTGAGGGAGATGCGGTGCTGGATGATGCCCCGGTAAAAATCGACGACGTAAAGCGCGCCATCAGGTCCCGTGGTCATGCTGACCGGCCGGAAACGTTCATCGGTGGAGGCGAGGAACTCCCGCTGATGGTAGGCTTCACGCGCCACGAGCTTGCCGTTTTCCATCGTGAGAAAGTCCCGCTTCACCAGGTGCAGGGCCGGCTCGCAGGCGAAGGCATTGCCCAGGGCATCCGCCGGGAAGAGATCGCCCCGGTAAATCCACGGGGAGCAGGCGGCGGTAAAATTCTTGATCTTGTGACCGTCCATGTTCTCCGGGAGGTAGGCGCGGTTCGTGCCGGGCGTGACACGGATGGGCCACACGGCCTGATTCACCGGCGGGCTGATGCGGCCTCCGGACCGCGCAAAGTGCGGATTGCGCAGACGGTAATGCGAGGGCCACATGTCGCCCTGCAGGTGGCCGGAGTTGTAGTTGTAATAGAGCCGGCCGAAGTCGTCCTGGCTGAGCCCGTATTGGCCGCGCATGGAGGAGAGGCTGCGCTCAAATTGGCCCGCGCCACGCCAGCGAAACCGCGCCGCGTATTCGGCAAAGTAGATCCAGTTGTCCAGCGCCCAGAGCGGCGAGTTCGCGCCATGTTCCGGATTCGCCAGTTCGGGGCGGCCCGGGATGGTTTGGGCGCCGGCATCCTGCGCCACCAGGATCTTCTCATCCGCCTTGTCATCGCCATCCTTGTCCGGGCAATACCACAGCATCGGCGGCGCGCCCACCAGCGCGCCATCGCCAATGGGCAGGACCGTGCGGGGCATGATGAGTTGATCGAGGAAGACCTTGCTCTGATCGAAACGCCCGTCGCCGTCGGTGTCCGTGAGGATCACGATCCGGCCCACCGGCTCATCCTCGTGGTTGCCGTAAATGTCCGGCATGTAGCCGCGCATCTCCACCACCCAGAGCCGTCCGTCCGGACCAAACTGCACAAAGATCGGATCGCCCACCAGCGGCTCACTCGCCGCCAGTTCCACCCGGTAGCCCGGTGCCACCTGGAAGCTTTTCAGTGCCTCCTCCGGCGACAAAGGCCGCGTGTCCGGCACCAGTTCCGCCGGCACCAGCGAAGGCGGCACCTCCGCCTGAGCGCCTGCCTGTTGGGCGGCGACCGTGGAGACACAAAACAAGAACGGCAGGGCGAGGATCCGGGAGAGAGACATGCGCGGGAAATTCATCGGTGGCCGCGAACACGGCTTTTGCAATACGGCCCTGCAACTGGTGATCTTTAGCAGTACAAACTAATGGCAGGGAGTCTGAACTGCTCCACAGCCTCTAGGCAGGGTCAGACACCAATATAGGAAGTACGCCAGCTCATGCGCAAGGAGAAGTGGCCCATTCCGGCCGAACCGGCGCGCAGCGAAGGTAGCCAGCCGAAGGATGCCCGAAGGGCAAGCATGGAGACTTTCCCTTCTCCATTCATCGACTGCACTCCACGGTCGCCAGTTAAGGTCACAGTGGTTCTCACCCGGGTCCATCAAGACCATTCTCGAAAAATCTCGGACGGAGATGGCACATTATGCACCCCCTCAAATAGTCAGTTAATTATTAAACACCTCCTTGTTCCTCGTTATCACTCACCTCCAATCTTACCCCAGGAGGGTCCGTATTGCCACTCTTAACTTTCTTCTTATATTCATCATACAAATCTTCCGCATAAGTTTTGCCATGTTGCAAAGCAATCAAATGCTTAGCCAAAGGAGGCGCGAATCCCAAGACGATTCCCTCTACGGCTTTTTGAGTCAGAGCAAAATCCGATTCAAATACTTCAGAAATTGCTAGAGAAGCATTCTCAAATTTATCAACAACCGCTTTTAAATCATTTCGATGTCTATCGCGCAAACTCGTGAACACGACAAACACCATAAGAACAAGAAGACCAAATGCAAAAACGAGCTGTATGCCTGCAAATGAACGCGCGATATTTGATACCGCCTGAATACCACTGACATCAGAAGTCATCAAATTACAAAAACTAAACATAAGATATCCAACCAAGCCAATCGACTCCTCGAATTCCGACCTGAAATTCGACACATCAGAAAAACCCATGCTTGCAAATATCACCGTAAATACGGCAACCGTGAACACAAATGCCTTCACCACACACCACACCAAATATATATCAAGCTTAAATGATTTTTGAAGCCTATCAAGGTGGCGTGCAACATAGTGCAAAGCCGTACTTACACCATAAAGAACAAAAAGATTTGCGGCCTGAGATCTTTCAGATTCCACCTTAGTCTCATCAGCTTTTTGCTGTGAGCTCTGCAAGGTCGTTACCAACACCTTGGGCGATGGGAATTTCGTTGAGATTTTCTGAAGGATTTCCACCAACTCAGAATAGGCAGTAGCAGGCCTGTACGCCATGTAAATCTGATGAGCAAATATCCAGACCAAGTAGCAACATAGAATAATCCAAGAAATCATCAATGTCGTAGCATTTTCAAAGCTGAAAGCTGTTACTGACGCAGCTATAGCAATGCACAACAAACCAGCTCTTAGTCGCATACCACTAATCAAAGCTCGAATTCCGGGCAGAAATACAAATAAAATTGGCCAGTGGCGCATGCAAAGCTTTGGCAGCACCCTCATGGGTAAAATAAGTGGGTACGCAGCCACAAAGGCAACATGCCACATAGCCCGAAATCCGATCAGCCAACTCGACCCAAGAATTAGCAACACCGCGATAGCCACATGTTCAGCAGTGAGAACCCCTGAAATCCAACTCAAGACCTTCTCATCAAGATAAAACGGTGCAAAGGGGGTGAAGAAAATAACGGCCCACGATGCAATTGAAACAATTTCACGCAGCCACCACTTAAACCCAGTAATTGCAGGCGAATAGTTTTTTTCAGAAGTAGCACTCATAGTATAATTACTAAAACACCGAAGTCAGGAGTCGCACACCCAATACAACTCACATTTAAACGCCAAAACCAAGCATACTTTTAGTTGATTTTGACCAAATATGGTGCTCTTCACCTGTCAGGGAAAGGCAAAACCTTCGGAACTGCGGCCGGCGTTGCACATGACGGCTTGGTTCATCGCTTTGGTCGCCACTCCAGAAAGCTCAACTAGACACGCATCAATGAGCACCCGCTGGCCACGAACGATTAAAATGCTAGCCTAGACTCTGGAGGCAGGTTCATGGGCGGGCGGAAGGTGGTCACAGTTTGTGACCACCTCCGATTCCTCCTCACCCGTGATACTCCTGCAGCGCCCTCACCTGGACGTCGTTGGCCTGGAGGGACTGGATCGCCTTCAGGGCGGCGTCGGCGCCGCGCAGGGTGGTCATGATCGGGATGCGGTTCTGCATGGCCGCGGTGCGGATCTTGACCTCGTCCTCGCGCGGGTTCTTGCCGCTCGGGGTGTTGATGACCAGGGCCATGTCCTTGTTCTTCATCAGGTCGATGACGTTCGGGCGCTGGCCGCTGGCGAGCTTGGGCAGGATGTTGACCGGGATGCCGGTCTCCGCCAGCACCTGGCCGGTGCCGGGAGTCGCATACAGCACGAACCCGAGGTCGGCATAGCCCTTGGCGAGGCGGACGACGTTGGGTTTGTCGGCCTCCTTGACGCTGATGAAGACGTTGCCCTTCGTCGGCAGGGTGCCACCGGCGGCCATCTGGCTCTTGGCGAAGGCGAGGCCGAGGTCGGGATCGATGCCCATGACCTCGCCGGTGCTCTTCATTTCCGGGCCGAGGATGATGTCGACACCGGGGAACTTGCTGAACGGGAAGACGGCCTCCTTGACGCTGTAGTGGGCGGGGATGACCTCCTCGGTGAAGCCGAGTTCCTTGAGGGTCTTGCCGGTCATGATCTTCGCCGCCAGTTTCGGCAGCGGGACGCCGATGGCCTTGCTGACGAAGGGGGCGGTGCGGCTGGCGCGCGGGTTGACCTCGATGACGTAGAGGTCGTCGCCCTTGACGGCGAGCTGCATGTTCATCAGGCCGC
Source organism: uncultured bacterium (assembly GCA_966252325.1). Classification (GTDB taxonomy): domain Bacteria; phylum Verrucomicrobiota; class Verrucomicrobiia; order Verrucomicrobiales; family Verrucomicrobiaceae; genus Prosthecobacter. The sequence continues at coordinate 11,334 of CBINON010000011.1, forward strand.
GGACGTTGAGGGCCTTGGCGAGCTTCTTGGCGGCCTCGCGGATGCGGTCCTGCATGGCGGGCGTCAGGCTGAAGGGCGGGATGACGCAGGCGCTGTCGCCCGAGTGGATGCCGGCTTCCTCAATGTGCTCCATGATGGCGCCAATGACGGTCGTTTCGCCGTCGCTGATGCAATCGACGTCGACTTCGGTGGCGTCCTCGAGGAAGCGGTCGATGAGCAGGGGTTTGTCGGCGGAAATGGTCGGCTTGTTGGCGATGTCCGGCACCTTCGCCTCGCCCGGCAGCGGCGCGGTCCCGCCCTCCAGATCCAGGCTGGTGCGCATGTAGTGGGCGAGTTCGGCGTCGCTGTAGACGATCTGCATGGCGCGACCGCCGAGCACGAAGCTCGGGCGCACGAGGCTCGGGTAACCGATCCGGGCGGTGACGGCGAGGGCCTCCTCGAGCGAGGTGGCGATGCCGCTCGGGGCCTGGGCGAGGCCGAGATCGTCGAGCAGCTTGGCGAAGAGCTTGCGATCCTCGGCGAGCTCGATGCTCTTCGGCGAGGTGCCGATGATGCGCACGCCGTTGTCTTCCAGGCCCTTGGCGAGGTTGAGCGGGGTCTGGCCGCCAAACTGGACGATGACGCCGAGCACCTGGTCGTGGCGGTTTTCGCGCTCGTAGATGTTGAGCACGTCCTCGAGCGTCAGCGGCTCAAAGTAGAGCTTGTCACTGGTGTCGTAGTCGGTCGAGACGGTCTCGGGGTTGGAGTTGACCATGATCGTCTCAAAGCCGAGCTCGCGCAGGGCGAAGCTGGCGTGCACGCAGCAGTAGTCGAACTCGATGCCCTGGCCGATGCGGTTCGGGCCGCCACCCAGAATGATGACCTTCTTCTTGTCGCCCTCGCGGACCTCGTCCTCGATGCCGTAGGTGCTGTAGTAGTAGGGCGTGTAGGCCTCGAACTCCGCCGCGCAGGTGTCGACCAGGCGGTAGGTGGGGATGATGCCGGCCTTCTGGCGCGCGGCGCGGATGGCGGCCTGGGTGGTCTTGGCTGCATTCGCCAGCTGGACATCGGAGAAACCGAGCTTCTTGGCGCGGCGCAGGCCTTCGTCCGACAGGTCGGAGGTGTCGGACAGGTCCGACGACGCCTTCACGATCTCCTCAATCTGGCGCAGGAACCAGCGGTCGATCTTGGTGAGTGAGAACACCTTCTCGACGTCCCAGCCCCTGGCAAAGGCGACACCGAGCCAGAAGATGCGTTCGGCGTTCGGCACGCTGAGCTTGGTTTCGAGGCCCTCGTCGTCGATCTGCTTGTCGGCGCCGTCGCCGATGAGGCCGAAGCGCTTGATCTCCAGGCCGCGCAGGGCTTTCTGCAGGCTCTCCTTGAAGGTGCGACCAATGGCCATGACCTCGCCGACGGATTTCATCTGCGTGGTGAGCACCTCGTCGGCCCCGGGGAACTTTTCAAAGGTGAAGCGCGGGATCTTGGTGACCACGTAGTCGATGGTCGGCTCGAACGCGGCGGGCGTGTGGCGCGTGATGTCGTTCTTCAACTCGTCGAGCGTGTAACCGACGGCGAGCTTCGCGGCGATCTTGGCGATCGGGAAACCCGTGGCCTTGGAGGCGAGCGCGGAGCTGCGGCTGACGCGCGGGTTCATCTCGATGACGATCATGCGGCCCGTCTCCGGGTGCACGGCGAACTGGATGTTGGAGCCGCCGGTCTCGACGCCGATCTCGCGGATGCAGGCGAACGAGAAGTCGCGCATGATCTGGTACTCGCGGTCCGTCAGCGTCTGGATCGGCGCGACGGTGATCGAGTCGCCGGTGTGCACGCCCATCGGATCGAGGTTCTCAATCGAGCAGATGATGACGCAGTTGTCCGCCTTGTCGCGGATGACCTCCATCTCGAACTCCTTCCAGCCGAGCAGCGACTCCTCGATGAGCACCTCGCTCACCGGCGACAGGTCGAGGCCGCGGGCGGTGATGGTCTCAAACTCCTCGCGGTTGTAGGCGATGCCGCCGCCGGTGCCGCCGAGCGTGTAGGCGGGGCGGATGATGAGCGGCAGCGTGCCGATCTCGTCGGCAATCTTGCGCGCCTCTTCCATGCTGTGGGCAACGCCCGACTGCGGCAGGTCGAGGCCGATCTTGAGCATGGCGTTCTTGAAGAGCAGGCGGTCCTCGCCCTTCTCGATGGCTTCCGGTTTGGCGCCGATCATGCGCACGCCGTGCTTTTCCAGGGTGCCGGCGCGGTGCAGCGACATCGCGGTGTTGAGCGCGGTCTGGCCGCCGAGGGTCGGCAGCAGGACATCGGGCTTTTCCTTGATGATGATCTTCTCCACGATCTCCGGCGTGATCGGCTCGATGTAGGTCCGGAAGGCGAATTCCGGATCGGTCATGATGGTGGCCGGGTTCGAGTTGATCAGCACCACCTCGTAGCCCTCCTCGCGCAGGGCCTTGCAGGCCTGGACGCCGGAATAGTCGAATTCACAGCCCTGGCCGATGACGATGGGGCCGGAACCGATGACGAGAATGCGCTGGATCGAGGTGTCTTTGGGCATGTAGGAGCGAAGGGCGGAGGGCTGAGAGCGAAGAAGGGAGATCGAAGATGGGGGTCTTCTTAAGGAAAGCGTTGGATTGAGGCGCTTTCGGGTCCGGTCGCTGCGCAGGCGGCTGCGGGCGTCGTGCCGGAAAGCGCGGCATCTTGCACGGAGCCACGCGCGTGTAAAGGGCGGAGCTGTGCCGGAAGGGGGAAAAGTGTCGGGCAAAGCGTGAAATGCCAGCCTGCCGGGTTCCCTGCCCGATCTGAAAAATCTGCGAAATCTGCGGCCCTTGAAGGCTGAGGCGGATTCACCCCAGCACCGCGCGCTTCACGGAACGCGAGACCATGGCGTTCTGCAGGGCGTCGCGGCGGACCGAGCGGAGGAAGTCGACCAGCATCGACGGCAGTTCCTGGATCATGTCGGCGGTGCGCTCGCGGCTGTAGGGCCAGGTCGAGTTCTGCAGCAGGTAATCGAGATCGTCGAGGACCTCAAGGACCTCCTGCTCGGTGAAACCGGCAAGTTGGTAGGCGTGGGCGTCGAAAAGCATCGTTGTCAGTTCATAGCCGGAGCAGCGCGGGCGTCAACGCGCGGCTGTAGCGCGCAGGTAGGCCAGCAGGTCGGCGGCGTCCTGTTCGGTCACCACGGCCTCCAGGCCGTCGGGCATGAGCGAGACCGGCAACTGGCGCTGACCGACGATCTCCGCGCGCGGCACCACCATTTCAAGACCACCGGCCAGGCGCAGGGTCACGGCCACCGGCGTTTCCAACGCCACCAGGCCGAGCACGGCACCGCCATCCTTCTTGCGGATCTCGACGGCGGCATTGCGCAGTTCGACCGCGCGGTTCGGATCATAAATCGCCTCCAGCAACTGGTCGTCCGGCTTGGCGGCGACCGTCGCCAGATCCGGCCCCAGCTCGACGCCGCGACCGCCAAAGCGGTGGCAGGCCATGCAGTTGCGTTCATAGATGACCGCGCCGCGGGCGGCATCGCCGCGCAGCTTCGGCAAGGCGGCGCTGTACCGCGCCACCACCTTCTGACGGTCCGGATTCGCGCGCCCGAGCACGGGCGCGGCCACCACCGCCGCGGCCTTGGCCGGCGCCGGGAACCAGGAGGCGAGTTCGTCGGAATGGATGTCCATCAGCCCCAGCGCCACGCGCGCCGCGCCACGCACCCGCGGGTGGCCCTCGCGCAGCAGTGCCTGCAGCGCCCTGGCATCGCCGACGGGATCAAGACGCTGGGCGGTGCACAGGGCCTGCAGGCGCACCTCGTAGGGCAACTCCTTCCGCTCGGCCAGACTGCGCAAACCGGCCGCCTCGGCCGGGTCGTTGCGCTCGATCAGCAGTCGGTGGGTGGTGTCGCGCTGCCAGCGCACGGTTGCCTCCGGCGACGGGGCCAAGGCCACCGGTTTCGCATCGCGGCGGGCGATGCGGTAGATGCGGCCCATGGCCTCGCCGGCGCGCAGGTCGAGCCCGCGGGCGATCTCGGCCGGGATCCACTCGGGATGCTCGAGGACGAGACGGTACATGTCGGCCACATAGAGCGCGCCATCCGGCCCCTCGCGGGCCAGGGCCGGGCGGAACCAGTTGTCGCGGCTGGCGAGGAACTCGCTGTCGGCATCGTCCGGATGCCGCGCGGCGCGGATCGGGAACGAAGTGTAATCGAGCACCTGGCGATGCACAAGGTTGTTGGCGGGTTCGCAGACGAGCAGCAGGTCGTGGCGACCGTCGTTCCAAGGCACCGGCGAGCAGCCGGAGGTGAGGGTGTGGGTGGCACTGGCCCAGTTGAAGCGGCGCACGGGCGGGCTGATCGGAAACACCTGCTTGTCTTCCAGCGTCACCGAGCGCAGCGCGCGCGGCTGGCGCTCCGGATGCGCGGCCAGATAAGCCAGCGGCAGGGGGTAATGCCAGGCCCAGGTGCTGTTGTTGTTGCCAAACCAGTTGCCGTAGGCGTCGCGCCACTTGCCGTACTGGGTGCGGCCGGCCTCCAGTTCCAGCGCACCGCTGTGCGGATCAAAACGGAAATCGTTGGAACCCAGCTGCACGCGCTTGCCGGTCTTGTGACAGACGAGATCGCCACCGCTGTCGCCATTGGCGCAGTACAACCAGCCGTCGAGGCCAAGGCAGAAACCATTGACCAGGTGCTGCGGATTGCCGTCGGTGAAGCCGCTGAACCAGGGCTCGCGGCGGTCGCAAACGCCGTCGCCATCCGTGTCCTCGGCGAACAGGATCTCGGGGATGTGGGCGATGAAGACGCCGTTCTTCCAAGGCATCAGGCTGGTTGGATGCCGCAGGCCGTCGAGGAAGACGGTGGCCTTGTCGTAGACGCCGTCGCCATTCGTGTCCTCGAGGATTTTCACCCGGCCGGCCTGCAGATCGGACACCCGTTCCTGACCGACCTTGCCGTCGCGGGTGGTCTCGCCCGGCGCAAAGGGGTAGTCGCCCATCTCCACGACCCAGAGCCGGCCGCGCGCATCCCAGTCGAAATAGACCGGGTCCTGCACCAGCGGCTCGTGGGCGACCAGGCTGGCTTGGTAACCCGGCTTGACCTGCAGGGCCGCCAGGGAGGCCTGGGGCGACATCGGCGCGGGGCCGGGCACACGCAGCAGGTCGGCCCGCTTCACCCGGGTGGCACCGTCGGCGCTCACCAGATCAAGGCCTTCGAAACGGGCGCCGGTGTCGCGCCCCTGATCATCCGCGAGCAGCGGCAGGCCGTTGGCATCCCCTGCCCCGCCCTCGCGCAGCACCTGGGTCCAGCCGACCTCCCACTGGACGTTCTTTTTTTCGACCGGATTGTACAGAAAGACCCCGTAGCCGCGCGGGTTCGAGACCACCAGGTCGTCGTGACCATCGCCATTGAGATCCAGGAAGCGGGCACCGCCGTGGCGGGCAATCTCCGGCCGCGCCAGCCCCTCGGCCACCCCCTGCGGCTGACGGCGCGCGGCATCGGCGGGCGGTTGCTGGGCGGACAAAGCCAGCGGCAGGACAAGCAGCGGAAACAGGCGGCGCATGCAAATCATACGTGGCCGCCGCCCGAATCTCATGACCGCTTGGCCAAAACGCGGGCCGGAGGGAGCGCAGGGCCTGGAGCTTGGAGCCAAGAGTTCGGAAACGCGGCTCTTTGCCCTGCGCTCCATGCTCCAAGCCCGCCGTCTGGCCAGCCACCCGCCCGCATTTCCTCAAAATCCCTTGTCGCAAATCCGCCGGGATGCGCCAAGGTACATCCCCTTTTTGCCATGGCCAACGAACGCAAGACCCTTGAAGAACGCGCCCTGATGTCCGACATCGAGCGCCTGCGCCACTCCTGTGCCCACGTGATGGCGACCGCCATCCTGCGGATTTGGCCGGATGCCCAGTTCGCCTACGGCCCGCCGGTCGAGAACGGCTTCTACTACGATTTCCAGATGGCGCACCGCATCACGCCCGAGGACTTCGAGAAGATCGAGGCGGAGATGAAGAAGATCGCCAAGGAGAACCAGCGCTTCGAGCGCCGGGTCATCAGTCGCGAGGAAGCCATCGCCCTGGCCGAGAGCGGCCGCCTCGGCGGTTTGGGCGAGCGCCCTGGCAACCCGAGCCAGTTCAAGCTCGACCTCATCGCCAAGATCCCCGAGGGCGAGGAGATCAGCTGCTACCAGAACGGCGAGTTCCTCGACCTCTGCGCCGGTCCGCACGTCGGCTACACGAGCAAGTGCAAGAACGTCAAGCTGACCGCGGTCAGCGCCTCGTTCTACATGGGCGACGAAAGCAAGGGCCAGCTTCAGCGCCTGTACGGCACCGCCTTTGAGAGCAAGGAGGAGCTCGAAGCCCACTTCGTCCGTCTGGAGGAAGCCAAGAAGCGCGACCACCGTCGCCTGGGCAAGGAACTGAAACTCTTCCACATCGACGAGGACGTCGGCCAGGGCCTGATCCTGTGGACGCCGAATGGCGCGGTCGTGCGCCAGGAACTGCAGAACTTCATCAGCGAGGAGCTGCGCAAGCAGGGGTACCACCAGGTCTTCACCCCGCACATTGGCAAGCTGGCGCTGTACAAGACCAGCGGCCACTTCCCCTACTACAAGGAGTCGCAGTTCCCGGCCATCGTCGAGCAGGACCAGCTCGAACAGATCGCCCACGAAGGCTGCAGCTGCGCGGAGATGACCTCGCGTCTCGACGCCGTCTCGGCGCAGTTCGCCGCCCAGATCAACGAGCGCACCGGCGCGGAAGTCATCGGCCAGGACCGCGTCATGGACGCCGAGAAGCTGCTCGACGGCTTCCTGCTCAAGCCGATGAACTGCCCGCATCACATCAAGATTTTCGCCAGCCAGCCGCGCAGCTACCGCGACCTGCCGGTGCGCCTCGCCGAGTTCGGCACGGTGTACCGATGGGAGCAGAGCGGCGAGCTCAACGGCATGACCCGCGTGCGCGGTTTCACCCAGGACGACGCCCACCTGTTCTGCACCGAGGACCAGGTCGCCCAGGAAGTGCTCGGCTGCCTGTCCCTCGTCAAGACCGTGCTCACCACCCTCGGCATGGAGGACTACCGCGTCCGTGTCGGCCTGCGCGATCCCGACAGCGCCAAGTATGCCGGCCGCCCCGAGCAGTGGGACCGCGCCGAGGCCGCCTGCCGCGAGGCCGCCAAGACCCTGGGCGTGCCCTTCACCGAGGAACCCGGCGAGGCCGCCTTCTACGGCCCCAAGATCGATTTCGTCATCAAGGATGTCATTGGCCGCGAGTGGCAGCTTGGCACGGTGCAGGTCGACTACCAGCTGCCGATCCGTTTTGATCTCAGCTACAACGGCGCCGACAACAAGGCGCACCGCCCGGTGATGATCCACCGCGCGCCCTTCGGCAGCATGGAGCGCTTCTGCGGCGTGCTCATCGAGCACTTCGCCGGCCACTTCCCCGCCTGGCTCGCCCCCGAGCAGGTGCGCGTGCTGACCATCAGCGAGAAGGTCGACGCCTTTGCCGCCGAGGTGTTCGCCCAGCTCAAGGCCGCCGGCCTGCGCGCGACGCTGAACAACGACGCCGACAAGATCGGCGCCAAGATCCGCAACGCCCAGCTCGACAAGGTGCCCTACATGCTCGTGCTCGGCGAGAAGGAAGCCGCCGCCGGTGGTGTCGCCGTCCGCCACAGCAAGAAGGGCGACCTCGGCGTGCAGTCGGTGGCCGACTTCCTCGCCGCGATCACCGACGAGGTGAAGGAACGCCGGCTGTGACCGCGCGATCCTGATCTCGGGTTTCCAACCTGGGCCGACACCCCGGCTTCAACCCCATGCGGGCTGAAGCCGGAAGCCTGTCATGCCACCCCGCCCCCGGCTCAATATCCGCTCAGGTTCCGCCAAGCCAGGCTGAGCGCGGAGCACCGCCACGCGGCATTCTCCTAAACGGAAGCCGGGAACAGGCGGACCCGGCGGCGCAAGGATTTCCGCCGCATGCATCCAAGCCATGAGCACCCTGAGTCAATGGAACCCGTTCCGCGACCTGCTGGACTGGGAGCAGCGCCTGCAGCGCAGCCTCGGTTTTGGCCCGCGACCGGGCGGCAAGGAATCAATGACCGTCTCCCAGTGGACCCCACTGGTGGACATCACCGAGGACGATGCGGAGTACCTGTTGAAGGTTGAACTGCCGGAGATGAAGAAGGACGAGGTCAAGGTCAGCGTCGAAAACGGCGAACTGACCCTGACCGGCGAACGCCAGTTCGAGAAGGAGGAGAAAAACAAGAAGTACCACCGCATCGAGCGCTCCTACGGCAGCTTCGTGCGCAGCTTCACCCTGCCCGACAACGTCAACGCGGCGAAGGTGAACGCCGAGTTCAAGGACGGCCTGCTGCGCGTGCACCTGCCCAAGCAGGAACCCGCCAAGCCGGCGGCCGTGCAGATCCCGGTCAATTGAAGCCACAAACGCAGGCGGCGTCGCGGTCGTTCGACGGCGACGCCGCAGGCATGGCCCCATCGGCATTTTTCGAATGCCAAACTTCCGCCCGGTAATCTTAGATAAGACAAACCGGCAGGCTGCGCATTTCACGTTGACAGCAATCGTCAACTTTTCCAATCTGGGCACGCCATGCGCACCCACCTCCTCTCCGCCTTGCTGGCGCTCCCCCTGCTGAGCGTTTCCTGCGTCAATCCGAATCAGCCCAATGCCGGCTATTTTGCCCTCGATCCGGCCCAGGCTGCCGCGAATCGGGCGCACACCCACAGCATTGAGGCCGACAGCCAGCGCTTTCGCCATGCTGAACGCATGAGCCAGGCGATCGCCACCGAGCACGCCACCCGCAACGCTCCGCGCGTGCTCAACACGACCACCAACATCAACTCGACCTCGGTCGGCTACTGATCCCCCACCCAGACAATCCACTCCCATGAAGCCCACCCTCCTCCTTGCCACCCTCCTCGGTCTGACGCTTTCGAGCTGCACCACCGGCGGACCCAGTGTCTCCAGTCTCGGCGCCGGCTCCGACGCCGCCTACCTGAACGCCACCCGCGGCCGGGCCGACGCCCAGATCAGCGAGCAACAGGCCAACCAGTACAGCCGCCAGCGCCAGCAGGTCTCGGAAGAAATGATGCTTGAGCAGCAGAAGCGCAACAACTTCATGCAGACGACCCGCGGTACGCTGGACGTCCTGAATGCGGCGCGCAGCTTTGCCTTCTGATCCCTCACTCTCACCCGCCCGGCGGCCACACGGTCGCCGGGCTTTTTTCTGTCTCACGGACAGAACCCGGACAAAGCAAGTCCATCAAACCAGCCCCGCCGCCCGCCGCACGGTGTCGTGCACGGCGATGTCATGGGCAGCATCCCAGGCGAGCTTTTTGTCGCCGCGCACCACCGCGGCCAGGTCGACAAATTCCTGGTCGTAACGTCCCTTGGGCACGTTGAGCTGCAGGGTCTGTGTGCCCTTCTTGTAGCCGCCGCGCGCCCGGGTGAGCGACAACTGAACGCGCCCCGATTCGAGCGGCAGAATCTCGAAGCTGCCCTCGGTGCCGGTGACATTGAAGCGGCGGCGCGGGCCGCCAAAAGGGTCGGCATGGTTGCAGCGCACGACCGCCGTCGCCCGCGGGTACTGCAGCACCGCCATCTGGTTGTCCTGCACGCCTTCATCACGGGTCGGCGTCGAAAAACCCGTCACCGAGGCCGGCTTGCCGAGCACGGTGACCACGGCGTCGATGATGTGGCAGGCCAGCTCAAACAGGCCGCCGCCGGGCGTGGCGCCAATCGCCGCGCGCGTGCCGGCATCGGCGAGTTTGCCCATGGCGGCATCGATCTCGGTGATCTCGCCCAGCCAGCCCTCGCGCACGGCACGGAAGAGCAGCTCAAAGGCCGGGTTGTAGCGCAGCATGTAGCCCATCTGCACCGTCAGGCCGCGCTCTTCGGCCTCGAGCCGCATCGCCCGAAATTCCGCGTGATCGACCGCCCCCGGCTTGTCGAGATGCACATGCAACCCGGCCTGCAGGCAGCGTCGCGCCGTCGCACAGGCGTCCTCCAAGCGCGTCTCGACGGCCAGCGCGCGCAGACCCGGTTGGGCGAGCAGGTCCGCTTCCGGGAGAATCGGCAGGCCCGCGTAGGGCGCGACCTTCTCCGCCTTGGCGCGCAGGGCGGCGTCGGTCTCGGCCACCCCAACCACCTGCCAGAGTTCGGGCAGGCTGCGCAGGGCGGCGAGTTTGCCGGCGGCATGCGGATGCGCCGCACCGATCTGACCAACCTTCAGGGGCGCCGCGACAGCGCGGGCGCAGGAGGCAAACAGTGCGGCGGTGGCGGCAGCAAAAAAGGAACGTCGTTGCATGCCCCACCAACGGCGGGAGCACCTGCGCCTTCAAGGAAAAACGCCCTCTGCCACGCGGGCTGGGAGAGAGGCCAAACCCGCCACTTCCCCACTCTCACTTGCCGCCGAGGAAGGCGAGCAGGTCGGCCATCTGGTCCTTGTTGATGGCGGCTTCGAGGCCGTCGGGCATGAGGGTGCGGTCGAGGGATTTCATCGCCTTGATGGCGCTGCGCGGCAGGGTCTCGCTGGCGCCGCCCATCATGACCAGGACAACATGATCGGCGGTCTCGCTCTGGATCAGACCGCTGAGGGTGCGGCCGTCCTGGGTGTCGATCTGATACGCGCTCCAGCGGGCTTCAAACATGCGGTTGGGATCGAGGATGTCGGAGAGCAGCGCCTCCGGCGGCTTGGCCTTGACGTCGGAAAGCGGCGGACCGACGTCGACACCGAGCTCGCCATGCTTGTGGCAGGTGACGCAGACCATGGCGAAGAGCTGGCGGCCCTTTTCAGGGTCGCCCTTGCGGGTGGTGGCGGCGAGGTATTCGCTGACGACGCCCGCGCGGTTGCCGCTGGCTTGGCCGAAGAGCTTCTTGGCGAGGTCGGCCATTTCACCGGTGCCGCGCTGGTAGCGCCAGCGGGTTTCGACATCGACCCAGGCGGTCGGGAACTCGCCCTGGTCCATGCGCTTGAACAGCGCCAGGGCGGTGGTGGCATTGGCCGTGAGAATCGGCACGAGGTCGCGCTTGAGGGCAGGGCCGGCTGTGGGCAGCAGTTCGTAGATCAGCGGCGCGGTGCTGGTGGCCGGGTAGCGCTTGAGCACAGCCAGGGCGGCGGTGGTGAGTTCGACGGGTTGGGCGGTGGTGAAGAGCGACTTCAAGACTGGCTGCACGGCCTCCCACTTGCGCTGGGCGAGCAGGGGCAGGACGGCGAGGCGCTGATCAAGCGGGGCTTTCGAATCGGCAATGATCGCGTCCAACTGCAATTGCAGCGCGGCGATTTCTTTGGCGGCGACTTCAACCCGTGAGTGGTCGCCATTGCCAAAGTTCTGTGTTGGATTGGCAATGAAGGCAGGAAGTGATTTTGCCTCAAAGTTGTGCCCCTTGGCGAAACCATCGGCCAAACCTTGCAGCAGAGGGGCTTTCCACCAGAGAAGCTCGCCCTTGGCCAGTTCGAGACTGCTCATGCAAGCAGCGGCGTCATGGCTGTCCCCGGACACGATGGCACCTGCCGCAAATGCACGGATTGTGGCGGACCTGGCCGAGGAGAAGTGCTTGGTGAAGTTGGGAGACTGCAAAACCTCCTTCAGGACATAACCTTCCGTGTATTCGGAGGAAGACAGGACGGCTTTGGCAAGCCACTCGTCCTCGGGATGATCCGTGATGCTTTTGGCGCGAAAGCTGATTTCCTCCGGCGTGCTCATCCCACCCTCGTCAGGTTTCTGCAAAATGCGGAAGAGGAGCGCGCGCTCCTTGTGATCGGCTGGCTGCTCGCCCCAGCCGGCCTCGGGGATGGCGTGGTAGCGACCCGGCACCTTGGCGGCGAGGGTCGTTGTGCCCTTCGGCACGATGCGCCAGATGCGGCCCTGCTGCTCGCCCTGGCGCATGTCGTTGGCCTTGACGAATTCCTCGGGGAAGAAACGGGCGTGGTCGATCCAGCGACGGTAGATGTCGCAGACGTACAGGGCGCCATCCGGGCCGGTGGTGATGTTGACGGGGCGGCACCATTCGTCGCCGCTGCGGAAGAACTCGGTGCGGTCGCCGACGCGGGTGGCCTTGAGGCTGGCGCCGTTGGGTTCGACCTTGTAGCGGGTGACCAGCTGGCCGGTGGGATCGGGCACGAAGACGTTGTTGCGCAGCTCCGGCATCAGATCGCCACGGTAGACGCCCAGGCCGGAACAGGCTGTGTTGGTGCCGGCGTGGGCGTCTGCCGTGGTGTGGGTGATCTTGAGCGGGAAAACGCGGGTGTCGGCGCCGGGCGGGGCGATGTCCTCATGCACCTGGGTGATGCCGGCGTGAGGGTTGCGGGACATCGCCTCCCAGGGCATGACGGTGAACATGAGCGGGTTGCGGTTCGAGCAGTAGAAGTGGTGGCCGTAGTCGTCGAAGGCGCCGCCGTACTGCCCCTTGCCTCCGGTCGGCGAGATGGCGCCGGTCTTCGGGTCCCACTTGAAGTTGGCGCCAGGCACGCCAACGACCTTGTCGGGGGCGTCGGCGGGGTAGATTTCCTTGGCGTCGAGACCGTTGTTGAAGTGGACGCAGCCGTCAGGGCCCCAACGCGGGGCACTGACCTGAAGCTGGCTGTGCCGCGGGTTGAAGCCCTTGATGAGCGGCCGGTTGATGTCGGCCTTGCCGTCGCCGTCGCTGTCCTTGAGGAAGAGGATCTGCGTGCGCGTGGTGGCGATCAGGCCACCGTCGTGGGGCAGCAGGCCCTGGACGTTGTCGAGGTGGTCGGCAAAGACGACGCTGCGGTCCATGCGGCCATCGCCGTTGTCATCGATGAGCTGGGAGATGCGCGACATCCAGGGATCGCCCGCCTTGGGCGGGCCGAGCGGGTAGTCGCGCATTTCCGCCACGAACATCCGGCCCTGGGCATCCCAGGTGACCTCGACGGGGTCGAGAACCAGCGGTTCGGCGGCGACGAGCTGCGCCTCATAGGCGCCGTCGAGGCGGATCTGGGCGAGGGATTGCTCCGGGGTCAGCGGCTTGTCCTGGCCCTGGCGGACGCTGATGTCGCTGCCGCCGCTGGCCTGGATGGCCGACCACTTTTCGGTGAAGCCGCCGAGCGGGTGCAGTTCGTAGCGACGCACGATCATTTCGGCACCCTCGGTCTGGATGCAGATGCGACCCTCGGCCGGCTTGCAGTCGAAGGCCTCGTTGACCAGGCGGCCATTGACGAAGTACTGCAGGGTGTCGCCCTTGGCGATGACTTCCATGCGGTTCCATTCGCCGACCGGCGAATCCGGATCGTCGGGGTGACGGATGTTGAGCTTGTCGGCCCAGTCCTCATGGCGCTTCTCCCAGTTGACGCGACCCTTGGTGACGACCTGCCTGGGCGCACCCTTTTTCCAACGCTTCTCCTTGTCGCGGTCGAGCTCGATCTCGGCGCTGAGGCTGGTGACCAGCTCGGTGCCGTCGGGCAGCTTGGGCGAGAGCACCAGGATGTCGCCGATGCCGCCCTCGATGATCTGGGCCTCGATGCTGGCCATCCAGGTGTTGCCGTAGGCGCCGTGCGGGCCGTACGAGTGGACGAGGATGCCGTTGTCGCGCGAGCGGTCGGCGCGCTTGCCCCAGGTCTTCGGGCCCCACTTGAAGTCGACCACGAGGTGGTAGTCCTTGTAGCTCTCCTTGGTGACCATGTAGCCGTAGCCTCGGCCGCTGATGTGCAGTTCCTCGCCCTTGAGCTGGAAAACCTGCTGGGGCGGATCGGCGAAGTCCTGGTCGGGATTGATGTGGTACTCGACCTGGCCTTTTTTCATCAGGTCGAGAATGTTGATCTTCTCGGTAACCGGCGTGGCGGACCAGGCGCGGGCGACGAGCAGGGGGACGAGCAACAGCGGAGTGAATCTCATGGCGGAGAAGGTACGCCTCGCAGCCCGCAATTTTGCGCCGGGTCACCTCCCGTTTGCAACCGGACATGATGCTTTTGTGACCCCGGGCTTGCCAGCCGCCCCCTGAGGCCGTTCAATGGGGGCATGAACGACGACTGGCAAGCCTGGGCAGCCCTGGTGGTGGTGACGGTCACCGCCCTCGCTTTCGGCGTGCGCGCCCTGCGCCGTCGCCGACGCGGCAACATTGGCTGTGGCGGCGGCTGCGACTGCCCGAAGAAGCCCTGAGTCAGTCGGCGTCGAGAGCCAGCAGGCGGCGCGCCTCGGCGAGCAGGAACTTCGTGTCGGTGAAGGGTTCCCAGCTCACGTCCAGCCAGCGCAGGCGTCCCTTGGCATCGATCACGGCGGCGGCGTGCAGGGGCTCCTCCTCGAAATCGTCATGGGCGCGGAAGGCCTTGAAGGCCTCGCGCGAGGGATCGCAAAGCACCGGGAAGGGCGGCAGCTTTTTGTCGCTCATCTGCTCGACCAGGCGACCGGCGAGCGACATGGGTTCGCTGGTGACGGCGGTGATCGACAGGCCGGCCTTCTCGAACTCGGGCGCGACCTTGGCGAAGGCGTTGACCTGCTCCATGCAGTGGGTGCAGGCGGAGCCGAGGTAGAAGATGAGCAGGTGGTTGCGGCCGGCCAGCTCGCGGCTGGAGAAGGGTTTGCCCTCGAGGGTCAAAGCCTGCCAGGACGGCGCCTCGGGTGGCGACCAGTGGATCGGACCGAGACTGTCGAGCGGCGGACGCACGCCGCTGTCGGTGCGCTTCGGCGCGGGCAGACGCCAGTCGCCCTTGACGCCAAAGGTGCCGGCGAGTTCGGCCAGACGCTTGGCCGCGGGCAGGTCGCGGTCCATGGCAAAAGCGAGCTTGCGGGCCTCGTCGAAGGCCTTGCGCGCCTCGTCCGTGCGACCCGCGGCATGCAGCAGATCCGCCTTGGCCGATTGACCGGCAAGATCATTGCCGAGGCCGTTGGCGGCGGTCGCCGCCTTGGCCTTGTCGCCGAGGCGCAGCCAGAGCCGAGCGGCGAGGTCCTTCGGCAGATCCTTGGCGGCTTCGAGCTGCTTGGCGGCATCGCCCTGCTGGCTGTGCACGGCGCGCAGGACACGCAGTTCGACGAGGGCCTTGGCCGCGGCAGTCGGCTCCGGTTTCTTGGCGTCGGCCTTCTTCGGCTCGGCGTCCTTGGCTTTGGCGGCGACGGCAGGCGGACTGGCTTTCGCCGGTGCCGGCTTGTTCACCTGCCCTGCCGCGGGTTTCGGGCTCGGGGCCGGCGCCGCCGGGGTGGCGGGCTTGGCGGGAGCAACCGCAACGGCGGGCTTGGCCACCGGCTTCGCGGCCGCTTTGCTCTCCGCCTTCGCAGCCGGCTTGGCCTGCGCTTTTTTTTCGGCAACGGCTTTGGCAGCCTGGGCGCGATCAAATTTCTCCAGATCGGCAATGGCCCGATCGAGGCCGGCGGCATCGTCGAGCTGGAAGGCAGCAAGCCCCAGGGCGCGCAGGCGCGGCACCTCAACCTCGGCCTGGGTGGCCGGTTCCAGCAAGTCGGTGGCCGTGGCGCGCAGTTCCTTCCAGAGTTGCCATTTCTCCAGGGTCTCGAGCAGGCGGCGGCGACCGTACGAGGCCGAAGAACCGGCCTTGTCGAGGGTGTTGTACTTGGGATGGCGCGGGTTGGCAATCAGGCTGCGGGCGAGCGCGATGGCATCGGTGGCGCGGCCGAGCTCGTTGTAGTTGCGCACCAGCCACTCCTCGTTGTGGGCGTAGTTGTGGATCTGATCGGGCAGGACAAACTCGCGGCGCATGTAGGCGTGATCGACCCGGGTGCTGGCCTCCTGCTGCCAGACGGCATCATCGAAGCGTTTCACCTTCGAGTAGGTGTGGCCGGGCATGTGCCACATGTGGGCGATGGCCGGCGACGCCTGGCCGCAGAAGGCGGCGGACTTCAGCGCACGCTCGGGCTTGCGGTCGTCCCAGAGATGGATGCGGTAGTGATGCGCCGGATGGTTGGGGGCGACGGCAAAGATCTGGTCGAGCAGGGCGTCGACCGCCTGCGGACTGGAGATCGGCGCGTCTTTTTTGGCATGCCAGATCTTCCAGACCAGGAAGGCCTTCGCCTCGACATTGTCCGGCCGGGCCTGGACGATTTCCTCGAGGTCGCGGATGAAGTCGAGCTCGCGCTGCTTCTTGTCGCGCTTGTCGTCCTTTTTCAGGTAAAAATTCTCCATCACCCGGATCCAGGCACGGTCGCTGTCGCAGGCCTTGTCCTTGAGGGCGACCGCCTTGCTGGTGAACTGTTTGGCGCGGGTCTCGTTGTTGACGTTGGCCATGGCCATGCCCCAGAAGGCCATGGCGCAGTCCTTGTCGAGGGCGGCCGCCTGGCGGAAAGAGCGCTCGGCCTCGTAGAACCAAAAGCCGTGGAGCTGACCGACGCCCTGGTCGAAGAAGCGCTGGGCCATCGGCTTGGAGGTCTGCACCGGGAAATCGACCCCGCCCGTGCCCTCGATCAGCACCGCCGCCTGGCGGGGGCCCTCGTTGAAGGCCTCGCCGTGGGAGGAGTGACCCGGCAGCGGGTCGGCGGCCCGGGCGACGGGCAGGACAAGCAAAAGCAGAAGAAGGGGGCGCATGGAATCAGGCCGACAAAACGTCGGTATCAACCGCTTCCATACGCCGAACCGGCGTTTTGAGCCGGGGAGAGGCAGTTGATGGCGGATGGTTGATAGTTGATCGAAGGGAGGGTGGCCGCCGTCGGGTCCGCGTAGGCGCCTTCGCCAGAAGGCGATGCTGGGACTCTCCCCAATCCGCAATCCGCAATCCGCAATCGAAAATCCGATCTCCCCTGCCCTTACTTCATCGCACCGGCGGCCGGCGTGCCGTCTTCGGCCAGGCGACCGGTGGTCCAGAGCAGGGCGCGGCTGATGAGATCGAGGTAGCGGCCATCGGCGACCGTCTCGTTGTTGTGGCCGAGGGTGGTGCTGAAGACGCGGGTCTTGTTCGGACCGAACTCATTGGTCCAGGCGACCACCGCCTCGGCGTTGACGGCCTTGGCACCGGCGGGCGGCGGCTGCCCCTTCTTGCCCTTCGGCGGCTGGACCTGGTGGCCGGTGGCCAGCGGCTTGGCGCCGAGCATCTGGACGTTGTTGTAGAGTTCCTCCTTGATCGTGGTCCAGCCGCCCAGGCCGCGGGTGATCGGGTGCGTCTTGTCGGTGAAGGTGATGTCGATCGGCTCCTGCGGGCCGTGGCCAGTCGACTGCAGGCCGATGAATTCGTACCAGCCGGCGTTGTCGGCACCCTTCTGCACCGGCTCGCGGAAGTTGCCCCAGCGGTAGCTGTGCATGGCGCAGTGCAGGTTCACCGCCGGCACGCCCTCGCGGTGGGCGGCGAGGATGTTGCCGACGTAGGCCGGATCGGTGACGTCGGCCGAGCATTCGTCGTGAATGACGACGTCGAAGTCCTTGGCCCAGTCCTTGGCCTTGTAGATTTCGAAGACCGCCTTGGTCGTCTTGTCGGGATTGTAGGCGACGTCGACCTTGGCGTTCAGGCGCTTCTCGATGCCCTCCTTGAGCAGGGACTGCTGGGTTTCGTAATCGTGGCAGCAGCCGCCGGCGACGATGAGCACGCGCAGCGGCTTGGGGGCGGGATCGGCGGCCTGGGCGAGGAAGACGGCGCAGGCGGCGCCGAGCAGGAGGACGGGAGCAAAAAGCTTTTTCATGGGTGTGCGAATGCAAACGCCGCAGGCGGGCGGATGTTGCCGGATCTTCTGCACCGGAAGCCGCCGGTCTGCAAACTTTTGCGTTGCACCCGCGGCCGCGCGTCCTTGGGTGCGGCATGCACGTGCTCCGCCTCCGCCTCGCCGCCCTGCTCGGATTCACCGCCGTCCTGCTCGGCGCCCTCGGTGCGCACGGTCCCGTGCATGAAACCCTGAAGGCAGCTGGTGAGCTTGAGCACTGGCAGACCGCCCTGCAGTACCACCTGCCGCACGCCCTGCTGCTGGCCGTGCTGGCCCTGCACGGTGGCACGGGCCGCGCTCACGCCTGGGCCTGGCGCCTGTTCTTCGCCGGCATCCTGCTGTTTTCCGGCTCGCTCTACGTTCTGGCCCTGACCCAGGTCCGCGGACTGGGGGCGGTGACACCTCTCGGCGGCCTCTGCCTCATGCTCGGCTGGCTGCTGCTGGGCCTCGGCGCGCGCCGCGTCTGAGGCGCCGAGAAAAGGTTGTGCCCGCCGAAGGACCGGCTTATTCTAAGGGTCATCCCGCATGCCGCCTGCCGACCCCAACCCGACGCCGGACGACGCGACGGGGCTCACGCCCCGCACGGAGTCGACCCTGGCGCCGGATCTGCCGACGCCACCGCAGGCGCCGCGCGGGCGCGACGGACCTCCCTCGCACCGCGACGACATCCTCATCCCCGATTACACCCTGCTCAAGCGCATCGGCTCGGGGGCCTACGGCGAGGTCTGGCTGGCGCAGAGTGTCACCGGTGCCTACCGGGCGGTGAAGATCGTCTGGCGCGAGGACTTTGAGCTGACCCGCACCTTCCACCGCGAGTTCCTCGGCATCCAGCAGTTCGAACCCATCTCGCGCGGCCACCCCTGCCTCGTGCACATCCTGCACGTCGGCTGGAACGAGCAGCGCGGGTTTTATTACTGCGTCATGGAACTGGCCGATGACGCCGAGAACGGCGCCACCATCGAGGACGTCGCCAGCTACGTGCCGCGCACGCTCGGCACCGACATGCGCCGCCATGGCCGTCTCGACCTGGTGTTCTGCCGCGATGCCGGCGTCTACCTCGCCGACGCGCTTTACTACATGCACAACCGCGGCCTCACCCACCGCGACATCAAGCCCTCGAACATCATCTTCGTCGGCGGTGTCTGCAAACTGGCCGACATCGGCCTGGTCGCCGCCTTCGGCGAACGCACCTTCGTCGGCACCGAGGGCTTTGTGCCGCCCGAGGGACCCGGCACGCCGCAGGCCGACATCTACAGCCTTGGCAAGGTGCTCTACGAGATGAGCAGCGGCAAGGACCGCATGGAGTTCCCCGAGATCCCGGCCAACCTCGGCGACGACGAATGGCCGTTCTGGGTCGACCTCAACCGCGTCATCTGCAAGGCCTGCGCGCCCGACCTCAACGAGCGCTTCCAGACCGCTGCGGAATTCGCCGAGGCCCTGCAGCAGGTGGGTCTGCGCCAGCCGGAGAGTTTCCCCCGCCGCTTTGCCCGCGCCGCCGTGCTGACGCTCGCCGGCTCCTTCCTCGCCGGCGCCGGCCTGACTGCGGCAAAGTACCAGCGCGAGTGGGCCTGGCAACTGCCGCTGCCGGAGAAACCCGAGCCGCCGCACCCGGAACCGCCCCAGCCCGGCAAACCCTGGCAAAACGTCCGCGGCCAGTGGTTCAGCTTCGCCAAGGATCATCACCTCGCCGATCAGGCGGTCGAGGTCACCACGTACCGCGCCTTCCTCGAATCCAGCCTGCGTGCCGCCGAGTTCAGCGTCGTGCCCTTCCAGACGCCGGACAAGAAAATCCTCAACCTGGTGATGATCCCGGCCGCCGACGCCGACGCCTTCTGCGCCTGGATGACCAGTCGCGACCGCCAGGCCGGCCGGCTCGATCTCGACCACGAGTACACTTGGCGACCCGCCACCAGCGTGCCCATGCCCGAGGGCGCCGCACCTCGGCCGGACTGGCAGGTCATCCGCACCCGGATCGTCCGCGTCGCCTACGGTCGCCTCAGCCTCGCCAGCACGCCCTCCGGCGCCGATGTTTTCAACGGCCAACTGCGCGTCGGTCGCACGCCGCTCGAGCTGCCCAAGGTCCAGGCCGGTGCCTTCGACTACGAGATCCGCCTGCCCGGCTACAAGAGCGAGCACGCCCGCGGCACGCTCAAGGAGGGCCAGGCGACGAGTTTCAACCTGCGCCTGCGCGCCACCGGCTCGGTCGTCTTTGGCAAGCCCTGGGAAAA
This sequence comes from uncultured bacterium, assembly GCA_966252325.1. Classification (GTDB taxonomy): domain Bacteria; phylum Verrucomicrobiota; class Verrucomicrobiia; order Verrucomicrobiales; family Verrucomicrobiaceae; genus Prosthecobacter. The sequence goes on from CBINON010000011.1 coordinate 31,117, forward strand.
CAGCCTCGGCATGAAGATGATGCCGCTCGGCCGCGCCCTGCTCGCCGCCACCGAAACCCGCCGACGCGACTTCGCCGAATTCGCCCGCAGCGTCAACCTGCCCACGGTCGAGGGCCGTGAACTCGACAAGGGGCCCGACCTGCCGGTCACCCACGTCAGCCGCGACGAGGCCACACAGTTCTGCCGCTGGCTGACCGATCGCGAACGCGCCAAGGGCCTGCTCGAACCCGACCAGGAATACCGCCTGCCGCGCGACGACGAATGGAGCATGGCCGCCTACCTGCCGCGCGAAAAGGGCTCGACCCCGGCCGAGCGCAGCCAAGGCATCGAGGGCATTTACCCCTGGGGCTTCACGCCCGTGCCACCGGCGAAATCCGTCAACCTGCTCGACAAGGCCGCCGACCCCTCCGGCAAGACTTCGATCAACGGCTACGACGACGGTCAGGCCGGCGTCGCTCCGGTCGGCAGCTACCGCGCCGACACCCGCGGCCTGTTCGACCTCGCCGGCAACGTCTGGGAATGGATCGCCGACCCCTGGGAAACCGATCCCGCGCTCGGCGCGGTGCGCGGCGCCGCCTACAGCACCCGCGAGCGCGTCGAACTGCTCGCCTCCTACCGCCGCGAGCTCGGCGCCGGCGAACGCCTGCCCGATGTCGGCTTCCGCCTCCTGCTCGGCGTGGTCGGCCAGCAGGCGCGCGACGAGGAATAGCCGCCCGACCGCGGCCACCGCAGGTTGCACCGCCGGCCAAACCCGGCTATCGCCCGTATGTTCCTGTCTTGAAAACGATCCTCCGCGTCTTTGCCTACCTCCGCCGCTACCCGCTGCTCGCCGGTGCCCAGTTGTTCTGCGCGATCACCGGCACGCTCATGGTCGTGGTCTTCCCGGCGGTGACCCGCGAGGTGCTCGATGTCATCGTGCCGCAGGAACAGTGGCAGCGCCTGCCGCAGGTCATCCTGCTCGCCCTCGGCGCCTACTTCGCCCAGCACTTCTTCAACGGCCTGCGCATCCTGCTCAACAACACCTTCGAGCAGAAGGTCATCTACGACCTGCGCAGCGACCTCTACGAGCGCCTGCAGACCCTGCCCCTGCGCTGGTTCGACAATCGTCCCACCGGCGACATCATGACCACGGTCGGCGAGGACATTCCCTCGGTCGAACGCGTGCTCATCGACGGCATTGAGCAGGGCCTCATGGCCGTGCTGCAGATCGCCGTCGTCGGTGTCTTCATGTTCCGCGCCGACACCGAACTGGCGCTGTGGGCGCTCGCCCCCCTGCCCTTGCTCGCCGCCGGAGCGCTCGCCTACACCCGCACCTCGCGCGACCGCCACCGCGCGGTGCGCCGCGCCAGCAGCGCGATGAATTCCCTGCTCCACGACAACGTCGCCGGCATGCGCCAGATCAAGGCCTACGCCATGGAGGCCGAGGAAAAGGCGCGCTTCAACGCCGCCAGCGGCGCCCTGCGCCAGGCCGCCCTGCACGTCATGCGCATCTGGGCCATCTACCGCCCGGGCATGCACTTCCTCACCAGCGTCGGCATGGTCATCGTCCTCTGGCAGGGCGCCCAGGGCCTGATGGAGGGCCGCATTGAAAAGGGCGACCTCGCCGCCTTCCTGCTGCTGCTGAAATTCTTCTACGACCCGGTCGAGCAGCTCCACCAGCTCAACCAGATCCTCCAGGGCGGTCGCGCCGCCGGCGAACGCGTCTTCGCCGTGCTCGACGCCGAACCCGAGTCCGACACCACCGGCGGTCGCGATCCCGGCCCGGTCAGCGGCCATGTCCGCTACGAAAACGTCGGCTTCAGCTACGGCGGCACCATCCCCACCGTGCACGGCATCACCCTCGAGGCGAAACCCGGAGAAACCATTGCCCTGGTCGGCCCGACCGGCGCCGGCAAGTCGACCCTCATCAACCTGCTCACCCGGTTCTACGAGTATGACGAGGGCGTCATCACCCTCGACGGCCAGCCGGTGCACGAACTCCACAAAGCCAGCCTGCGCCGCCAGATCGGCTACGTCACCCAGGAGAGCTTCCTCTTCAACGGCACGCTGCGCGAGAACCTGCTCATCGGCAAACGCGACGCCACCGAGGAGGAACTCTGGCAGGCGCTCGCCAGCGCCAATGCCGACGCCTTCGTGCGCCGCCTTGAGCACGGCCTCGACAGCCGGGTCGGCGAGCGCGGCATCAAGCTCAGCGTCGGCGAGAAACAGCGCGTCTCCATCGCCCGCGCCCTGCTGCGCAACCCGCCCATCCTGCTGCTCGACGAGGCCACCGCCAGTGTCGACACCGAGACCGAGCGCCAGATCCAGGCGGCGCTCGACCGCCTCATGGAAAACCGCACCAGCTTCGTCATCGCCCACCGCCTGAGCACCGTCCGCCACGCCGACCGCATCTACGTGCTCGACCGCGGCCGCCTCATCGAACAGGGCACCCACGAGCAACTGCTCGCCGCCGACGGCCTCTACGCCAACCTCTGCCGCACCTCGCTCATGGAAGCGAAACTTCCCTGAGGGGGCAGCCGGTTCCAAGTTTCAGGTTTCAGGTTTCAAGTTCGGGGCGCCATCAACGATCAACCATCCTCCATCATCTCCCCCGCCCTCAGATTTCGCAGATGGCGCAGATGAAGAGGTTTCGCTCGAAGGACACGGAGCGCACGGAGGAGGCTCCCGGGTAGGGCGCTCTGTCCCAGAGCGCCGTGCTGGGCCTGGCCTGTAGGCGGGGGCATCGACCCCGCAGGGAAAGTCGCCATCACACTCCGTGGGATGTTCCCCTTTGAAGCCTCACTCGGAGAGTGAGGACGACTTTGATGATCGGGGCGCGCGCTTGGCAAAGCCTGCTCGCCGGATGGGGGGGTGTGCCCCTGTTTCCAAACCCCCGCATTTTGGCAAATGCGCCCACGGGATCGCACCGCCCTACCTTTTCCATCAACCATCCACCATCCTCTAACAACCACCCACCCCCCGCCGACGCCGTCCCAGCAGCAGGACCATGGCCAAGCCGAGCAGGAGCAGGCGCGAGGGTTCCGGCACCACGACCAGGGCCAGGCTGCCGGTGCTGGTGAACTGGCTGAGATCCCAGGCGTAACCGCTGCCGAGGATGTCCGGCAGGTCGAGCCCGGCCGCTTCGTCGCCATGGCCATAGAGCAGGCTGTCCGGGCTGTAGCGGGTCGCGAAGCTGGGGTCGCCGGACAGGCCGGACCAGTCGAGCAGATCAAACACGGCCGGTGCCGTGGGGGTGAAACCCGGGGCGGTGACCGTCAGGTTGCCGAGGAACTGCAGGGTGTTGGAACCGGTGCCCTGCACGTTGAGCCGATCCGAAGCACCTCCGGGATTCAGGCCCAGAACCACCGTGCTGCCCGCCTGAAAGTCCAGGCTGCCCGAGCCGCTCAGCGGGGCGAGGTGCAGGGTGCCAAAGTCGTCTGCGGCAATGCCATCGCCCGCGTGAATCACGGTTCCCGCGGCAGCAGTGAAACTGACCCCGCGCACGTTGCCCGTGCCCGCCAGGATGCCACCGTTCTCGATGCTGACCGCGCCACTGCCCGTGCTGGCGCCGCTGGCAAGCTGCAGCACGCCTTGGGCGAGCGTGGTGGTGCCGGTGTAGGTGTTGAGACCGCCGAGCACCTGGGTGCCCGCACCGGTTTTGATGAGGGCCAGCACTCCATCGGTACCGACCCCGTTGCCATCGCGCAGCAGACCGCCGAACGACGAGATGCTGCTCGTCACGTTGAGGGTGAGAGTGGCAGTGGCGGCGCTGCCGGATTCGTTTTCGACAATGCCGGCGCCGGCACTGCTGCCCAGGCCGCCGAGGCTTTCCGACTGATTGTTGAGGCGCAGGATGCCGGCGTTGGCGCCACTGCCGGCCAAGCTGACCCGGCTGGCGTCATCAATCTGCTGACTGGCGTTGAGTTGAACCACCGCGGGTGCGGTGCCGTCGCCAATGCTCAGATCTCCGCCGATGGCGGTGACGCCGGCGGTTTTGCCGAGCCGCAGCTCACCGGCCGTGACACTGCTGGCGCCGGTGAAGGTGTTGGCGGTGGCGCCGCTCAGGGTCAGGATGCCGTTGCCGGTTTTGTGCAAGCCGCCGGAGCTGTTGGGCGACAACGTGGCCGTGCCCAGAACCGCACCGCTGCCGCCACCGCCCACCAGGGTGAAGGTCGGCGCCGAGGTGTAACCCACCCCGGGATTGGTGACGAGGAGACGCAGCAGTTGGCCATGCGTCGGACTGGCGGGATCGAGGTCGACCACCGCCGAGGCCGTGGCGCCGCTGCCACCACCCCCGGTGATCTCGACATAGGGCGCACCGAAGTAGCCGCTGCCACCGGCAGTGACGGGGATGTGGGTGACGCCATCGCCATGGGGCGCGAGCAGGGCGGTCGGCAGGGTGACGGTGTAGCCGTTGGTATCAAGGCGCGCGCCGCCGGTGAAGTCGCCGAACGGTCCGTTCACATAGACCTGGAACGTCCCGGTGCCGCCACTGCCACTGGTGGTGACAAAGCCCGAGCTGTTGGCGCCGGCACGCAGCAGACCGCCGTTGAAATTGACGCGCGCCGTCGTGGCGGCCCCGGAGCCGTTGTAATACACCATGCTGCCGGTGATCAGGGTGCCGGCATTGAGGTTGAGGTCGGCCGCGGCGAGCGCGGTGGTGTTGTTCTGCTGGCCGAGGGTCACCATGAAGCCGGCGTTGTTGACCAGGCCGCCGGCCACGGTCATGGCGCCCCGGGCATTGGCGCTGCCGCGAAAGGCCAGGGCGATGTGATCGCCCGTGCGCTGGACCTCGCCACCGGTGATGGTGAACTCCCAGCGCTGATTGCGGAACATGATGTACCTGGCGGTGTTGAGCGTGCCGCCGCTCACCTGCAGGATCGACGCCGCACTGGCCAGGGCACTGTCCTGCGAATCGACCCGCTGCGTGCTCAGCGCGCCGCCCGTGACGAAAAGACCGCCGTAACTCGCCGCCCCAAGGGCGATGCCACCGGAGGTGCTGCTGGTCGTGGTGGCGTGGCTGCCACCGGCCACCACCACGGCACCCACGCGATTCTGTGTGGTGTCATTCAAGCTGCCGGCACCGATGAAAACATTGGCACTCAGGAACTCGCCACCGGACTGCAGTCGCAGCACCCCGGGCGTGGCGGTGCCGACCTGCGTGGAGGCGGTGCCGGTGGAGAAGCTGCCGGCGACCTCCAGCGCACCCGTCGTGAGCACCAGGGTGCTCGTCAGGCTGACCGCACCACTCAGGCGCAGCGTGCCAGCACCCGCCTTGACCAGACCGAAGTTGCCGCCGGTGGCGATCAGGTCCGAAGCGACCGTGAGATCGGCAAGGGCGTTGCTGCTGTCGGCCACGGTGAAGGTACGCGTGGCACCGCCGAGATCGACCGAGCCGCCGGTGATGAGGGCGCCGTGCGGCTGGTTGTCGTTGTTGACCTCCAGGTTGCCGCCGAGCGTCAGTTGACCGCCGCTGCCGAGGCGGAGGATGCCCTGGCTGGCCGACGTCGAACTGGCGTTGTAAAAGCTCAGTGCGGGCGCGCTCCAGACGTGGCCGTCGAGGTCGAGTTCCGCCGCGCCGCCGGCGGCGGCGAACACCACAGCGGAGGTGCTGTTGAGGGCCTGATCGATGCCAAAGCGCAGCACACCCTCGTTGAGGGTGGTGCCGCCGGTGTGACTGCTGGCACTGGCGAGGATCTGCGTGCCGGCACCGCCCTTCACCAGCGCCAGCGTTCCGGCCAGGCTGCCATTGCGCAGCAGACCGCTGAAACTCTGCATACCGCGGGTGTTGAGGAGGAGGGTGGCGTTGCTGACGCTCTCGTTCTCGACGATGCCGGCACCGCCGGTGCTGCTCAGTCCGCCGAGGGTCTCGGTCCTGCCGTTGAGCCGGAACACACCGGCCAGGGCGTCGGTGCCCAACAGGTGCACGACGCTGTCATCAGCGATCTGCTCGCTGTTGACCAGCTTCAGCAGCACACCGGCACTGCCATCGCCAAGCGTGAGATCCCCGGCGATGGACTGCACCCCCGCGGTCTTGGCGAGATCGAGACCGCCGGTGAGCAAACGGGTCATGCCCGTGTAGGTGTTGGCATCCGCACCGGCAAAGGTCAGCACCCCATTGCCGACCTTGGTCAGGCCGCCGTCGATCTCGGCATCGCCGTCGATCGTCGAATGCCCGAGCGCTTTGCTGAAGCTGAGGTTGAAGCCATTGCTGTCGATGATGCCGCCACCATCGCGCACGTTCACCGTCGTCAGGCTGGTGGCGAGGGTGAGATTGGCGCTGTTGGCCTTGAGGGTACCGCCATTGAAGTTGAAGATCGAGGCACCAACCGTACCGCCGGTGATCGTGCGACCGCTCGCCAGCGTGCCGCCGTTGAGATGGATCGTGCCACTGCTGCCCGTGTTGCCCGCCAGGTTCGAGCCCAGCAGGATCGTGCCACCGGTGGTGAGGGTGTCGAACAGGCCGGTGCCCGACAGGGTCATCTCGCTGGCTCCACTGGTTTCGGTGTTCGAGTAACCCGCCCCGATGCGCACCAGGGTGCTGTTCCCGCCGATGATCATGGCGCCACCGGAGATATTGAGAAAGCCGCGGGCATTGGCGTTGCTGCGGCCCAGCACGACCCCGGCCGAACTGGTGCCAATCGTCAGCGTGCCGGCCGTGACATTGACCGTGGCATTGCTGCCCTCGCCAACGCGGAAGGTGGAGCTGGCGCCGGTCATGAAGGCCGTGCCGGAGAAGTTGGTGGTGCTGTTGCCACTGAAGCCGACTTGCCCAAGCGGCACGGCCGCGGAGGTGCCGAGATTGCCCGTGACGTTCAGCGTGCCACCGGACACGACCATCCCGGCGGCGCTCAAGTAGGCACTGCGGCTGTAGCTGCCCGACAGATTCAGCACGCCGCCACTCACGTTGAGTTGGCCCGCCTCGGCGACCATGCCCGCCAGAGTCAGCGTGCCGGCCCCGCCTTTGCTGAAGGCGAAGCCGCCCGCACTCACCGCATTCGCCGCATCCAGGGTCAGGTCACCGGCACCGGTGATGCTGAGATTGCTCGCCAGGGTCAGGTTCGTCTGTAGCAGGGCCAGCGTGCCGGCAGGGGTCACCGTCACGACACCCCCCAGGGTCAGGCTGTGGCCGCCGCCGGCCAGGGTGTAGCCCGTGCTGTTGAAGGTCAGACCGCCGGCCGTGATCGCCGTGCCCAGCGTCACCGTGCCACCTGTGCCGCCGAAAATCGCCGTGTCGTTGCCGGCATTGTTCCAGGCCTTCATGACCCCGGCCTCATTCCAAAACAGCGAGCTGGTGTCCCAGATGCCCGCCCCACCCGTGGGATCGCCGGCCACGCCATCCGCATCCCAAGTCAGGCTCGCCGCCGGCGCGGACACCACCATCAGCCAGCCACTCAGCAAGACTCCGAGTTCAGAGGCGAAACGACGGAGACCTGCAGTGGGAAATCGGGGCATACAAACGTGAGGGGGGAAGAGGGAGGGTTACGCAGTCCAAGCAGGCACTATGCCAGCCAATTTCCCCTCACGCCCCTCGACCGCGTCACCGCCTAAGGCCCAATCCCAGAAGGAGCACCACAGAGATGGGTTGAAACACAGAGATGGAAGCCTTGCTCTTCGCTACGGCACCCCACCTCTGCGGTGCCACCTATAGCACGAGGTGGCTGAGCGACGGCGGACTGCCGCACCAAGGCGCGTCGCGCGGTCAGGGGCCGGTCTTCTGACCTCGGTGACCTCCGTGTCCTCCGTGCGAAATTGGGTTCGCGAACCCTCGCCCAGCCGAGGCTCTGAACGCCCGACAAGAAACGCTGTGCACTTGCAGTCGAAACTCATCTCTTTATCTAAGACTTGTGCTGATTGATTCCCCCCCACCCTTGGCCAGTCGTGATCCGGCGCCGGACTTTGAGGCGTGGTTGCGCGCTGGCTGGCGGCGACTGCGGGATTCCCCCGCCCTGCGGCGACGGGTGCTTGGCTGGCGGGTGGCGGTCGACCAACTGCACTGCGCCCAGCTGTGGGGCCGGGCCCTGAGCCGGACGGAACTCGGTCATGCCGGCGAGTGCCTGGCGGCGAAGTGGCTGCGCGCGCATGGGCGGAAGATTCTTTACCGCAACTACCGCGGTGCCCACCGCGGCGAGGTCGATCTGGTGGCCCGCCACGGGGCGGTGCTGACTTTTGTCGAGGTGAAGACACGCAGCGGCACGGCCTTTGGTCGCCCGGCCGATGCAGTGACGCCGGACAAGCAGCGGCTGATCCAGCGCGGCGCGCACGACTGGCTGCGCCAGCTCGGTCAGCCGCGCCTGAGCTTCCGCTTCGACATCGCCGAGGTCTGGCTCATCCCAGACGAATTGCCGCGCGTGCACATCATCGAAAACGCCTTCACCCTGCCCGACAGCTCAATGGCGGGTCGCTGAGGGTCAGCCCAGCAGCAGGGCCAGCAGCGGCAGCAGCAGGGCGAGATCGGCGAACACTCGAAAGGCGTCGGCTTCGAGTCGCTGACCGAAGCGCCAGAGCAGGCCCATGAGCAGCAGGCCGGCGACGACGAGCAGCGCCAGGCTGGCGAGCGGCCGGCTGTCGCCGGCGAAACCGCTGAAGCCGAGCCCAAGGGCGAGCAGTAGCGCGAGGACGAGGTTGGGCCACTGGCCGCGGCGCTGCGGCGGCGGCGCTTCGATCTGGAGGATGAGGCTGAGGTTGGCGGTGAACAGCAGAGCCAGCAGCAGCATCTCCAACCACGGCAACAGGCCGGCCGGCTGCTGGAAGCGGGCGTGCGCCGTGCAGCCGAGGGCAAAGAGCAGGCCGGCGGCCGCCTCCTTGCGCATCAGGCCGCGCAAGCGGTCGAGCAGAGTGGTTTTCCAGACGAGGAAAAACAGCCCGAAAGCGAGGGCCGTGGCGACGATTTGGAAACCGCGGTCGAAGGGCAGCGCGTGCACGGCCAGCAGGAGCACAAACAGGCCGGCCTGGAAGGCGAGCCGGCGTTCGCGCAGGCCGGCGCTGGCATAGACCACCAGGTAGGCCGCCATCAGCGGTGTCAGGGTCACGGCCTCGAGCAGCAGACCGGCCGGCAGGTGCCAGAGCGCCAGCCAGGCGGCGGCGACCGCCCCCGGCAGCACACCGAGCAGCAGCAACGGCCAGCGGTAGCGACGGTAAAAGCGGTGGCGGCGATCAAGCAGCGCCTCGGGTACCCCCCAGGTGTCGAACAGGCGGTCGAGCAGGTAAATGACCCAGACCACCAGGCCGAGTCCCGGCAGCACGGCGGGGGTCAGGTGCAGGCCATGCAGTTGGGCCAGCGCCCAGGTCCAGCCAACCGCGACCGCCGGTGCTTCCAGGCTGAGCAGGTGCGGCCAGAGCCAGGGCCGGGACAGACAGGGACGCTCGTTCGACACGGCACACCAGTGGAACGGCACGCGGCCGGGTCAACCGCCCATCAGCGCGGCGGCAGGCTCTCCGGCGCCAGGCCGTACTGCCCCAACCACCAGCGCACGCGTTCGGCATCGCTCGGCTCGGGGCCGAGACCGCGCTTGCTCCACGTGCGCTGATAGTCCTGGCGCTTGGCCGACTGAATCTCCGCCAGCGATGGCTCGGTGACCGGATCCGGCAGGGCGCCGCGGTCGCCGGTGGCGCGGATCCAGCGCTGCAATTCGTCGGCGAGTTCGGTCGCGCGCGCCGGTTCGCTCGCGGCGACGTTGTTTAAACCGAGCGGATCGCGTTGCAGGTCGAAGAGCTCGGTGGCGGGTCGCCCAGGCGCGAGAAACCGCGCCTGCGCTGCATCCAGGGTGCCGGCGCGATGCAGCTCACGCAGCAGCGGCAGGCCGGGATAACTGGCCTCCTTGTAGCCCGACCAGTTCATCCAGGGCAGCTCCGGCTGAAAGTGGCGGACGAAGAGATGATCAGTCGTGATCACCGCGCGGATGCGGTCGGCCGCATCGCCGCAGCGGTCGCGCGCGGCGAAGACCTGGGTGCGCTGCGGGAAGCGGTCGCCGAAGAGCGGGCGACCCTCCATCCAGGCCGGCAGCGGCAGACCGGCGCGCTGCAGCATGGACGGCGCGAGATCGATCAGACTGACCAAGCCCTCTTCGACGCTGCCGGCCTTGAGACCGGGACCACGCGCCAGCAGTGGCACCTGCAGGCCTTCGACACTCAGCCACTGCTTGCCCCAGGGCATGGGTCGGCCGTGATCGGCAAAGAACAGGACGAGCGTGTTGTCGAGCACGCCCTCGGCACGCAATTGCTCAAGGATGGCGCCGACCCGTTGATCCACTGTTTCGACGCTGCGCAGGTAGGCATACCAATCGCGGCGCACGAGCGGGTGATCGGGATAGTTCGGCGGCAGGCGTAACTCGGCGAGCCGCGCGGCGTCGTACTGCTCCGGGATGGGAAAGGGCCGGTGTGGTTCGACAATCTGGAACTGGGCAAAGAACGGCTGCCCGGGCCGGCGCTTGCGCCAGTCATCGCCGTCGTACAGCTGCGCCGGATCATGGGCGAAGTTGTAGTGGGTCTTGGCCCTTTTGATGACACGACCGCTGCGCACGGTGCCGGGCGCGGGTGCGTTGGTGACAAACCAACCCGCCTCGCGCAGCAGGGTCGGCAGGGGGCGATAGGGCGCGGCGAGCGGCTGCGGGTTTTCGACATCGTGGGCGTGCAGGCCGGTGGTGATCTGATTCACGCCCAGGATGAAGGCCGAGCGCGAGGAACTGCAGACCGGCGCCGTGGCATAGGCACGGGTGAAGCGGCGTCCCTCGGCGGCGAGACGATCCAGGTTCGGCGTGCGCACGCCCGGCGTGCCATAGGCGGCGATGTCGGGCGACATGTCATCGGCGACAATCCACACCAGGTTGGGTGGCGTCGCGGCGGCGCTGAGCGCGGCGACACCGAGGCAAAAAAGCAAGGCAAATCGGTTCACGGGCGGTCGGTCTTTTTCTTTTTCTTGGCACCCGCCTTGCCATCCTTGCCGGCGGCGCGGTTCATGTAGCTGGCATAATTCCAGTCGTCCTTCCACACCTTCAGCCAGGGCTGATAGACCTCGGTCTCATACCAGGAGACCGGCACGGGATCGGCCGGCACCACCCGGCCCTCGGGATAATCGCGACCCGCAAAGCTGGCCTCGATGCCGGCATTCGCCTCCAGCAGGGCCGCCTTCAAACGGGCAAAGACCTCGGGCTGTTCAGCACTGAGATCATGCGCCTCGGCGGGATCGGCCTCAACGTCGTAAAGTTCAAACCGGCCCTTGGCGAGATCGTTCGTGAGGATCTTGTGGCGACCATCGATGAGCGCCGCCTTGGCACCGAAACGAAACGGGATCGGCCGGGACCGTGCACCGGTCTCGCCGGCAAAGAGCGGCTTGAGGCTGACGCCGTCGAGCGGCTGGACAAAGACATCGGCCGGCAGGCCGAGCACATCGGCCACCGTCGGGAACAGATCGAGCGTGCAGGCCGGATGGCGGGTCACGCGCGGCTGGATGCCGGCCGGCCATTCGAAGATGCCGGGCACGCGCAGGCCGCCCTCGTAGACGCTGCCCTTGAAATCGCGCAGGCCGCCGGTGCTCGACGGCTTGACCTCGCGCAGGCCGCCATTGTCGCTGTTGAAAACGACGAGGGTGTCGTCGGCCACGCCCAGCTCGCGCAGACGCCCGCGCAGGGTGCCGATGCTGCGGTCCATGGCGGCGAGCTCGCCGTAGTGATGGGCCGAGACCTCATCGAGATCCTCGAACGGCGCCTTGTCGCCCGCCGCCGCCTTGAAGGGCGAGTGCGGACTGCCAAACCAGACGACCGCGAAGAAGGCTTTGCCGGCGCGGTGGCGCTCCTCGATGAACTTCAGCGCCTCGCCGACAACGACCTCGGAGGAATCGCCGCTGAACTGCTCGGGCACGCCCTGGCGCCCCAGCCGCGGGTTCATGTCGATGAAATTGGTCGCCGACACCCAGGTGTCGAAGCCGAAGGCGCCGGGGCTGCGCGGGTCCTCGGCGAGCACGGGCGCGCCGGGCCCCTTGAAGCCGTCGAGATGCCACTTGCCGAAGTGGCCGGTGGCGTAGCCCGCCTTGTGCAAGGCCTGGGCGATGGTTTTTTCCTGCAGGCGCAGGGCGTAACCGTGGGAAAGCACGCCGGTACGGTCGTTCGTGCGGCCGGTCAGCACCGTCGCGCGAGTCGGCGAGCAGACCGGGTTGCCGGCGTAAAAACGCTCGAAGCGCAGGCCGTTGGCGGCCATGGCGTCGAGGTTCGGGGTCTTCAGCCGCGGGTGGCCGTTGTAACTGGTCTGACCCCAGCCCATGTCATCGGCCATGAGGAAGATCACGTTCGGGCGCGGCGCCGCCAGCGCGGCGACCGGCAGCAGCAGGGAAAGCAGCAGGCGTTTCATCGGCCGATGACAACGCCGGCACGGCGGCGATGTGTCAAAAACCCGCGGCAGTTGTCAGGCCGGCCGATGCGGCGTAAGCTGAAGCATGCCCCTGCCCGACGAGGACGCCCTGCACCAGCGCATGCGCAAGCTGCGCCTGCGCGAGGAGGATTTGCAGGAGAGCTTCATCCGCGGCAGCGGCCCGGGCGGACAGAAGGTCAACAAAACCTCGTCAACCGTCGTGCTGCGCCACGTGCCCAGCGGCCTGGAGGTGCGCTGCCAGCGCGAGCGCTCGCAGGTGCTCAACCGTCACTGGGCGCGGGTGGAACTCTGCGACCGCGTCGAGGCCGCACGGCAGGAGGCGCGACTGGCCGAGCAGAACGAGCGGGAAAAGACGCGCCGGCAGAACCGGCCGCGGCCGCGCGGGCTGAAAAAGCGCATCCTCGAGGGCAAGAAGCAGCGCTCCGGCGTGAAGAAACAGCGCGGGCGGGTGCGGGGCGACGACTGAACGGCGTCCGATTCCCCGCAAAATTTGTCCTTCCCGCGCCACGCCCGGCGGGCTATAACGCGGCCACATCCCGCGCACCATGCCCGCCAAAAAAATCAACATCGCCGTCGTCGGCCTCGGTTTCGGGGCGGAATTCATCCCCATCTGGCAGCGTCATCCGAACACGACCTGCCAGGCGATCTGCCAGCGCGATCCAAAGAAGCTGAAGGCCATCGGCGATGCTTTTGGCGTGGCCAAGCGCTACACCGACTACGCGGAGCTGCTCAAGGATCCGGAGATTGATGCGGTCCACATCAACTCGCCCATCCCCGACCACGGCTGGATGTCGATCGCCGCCCTCAAGGCCGGCAAACACGTCGCCTGCACCGTGCCGATGGCGACCAGCATCGAGGACTGCAAGAAGATCTGCGACCTGGTGAAGAAGACCGGGCTCAAGTACATGATGATGGAAACCGTGGTCTATGCCCGCGAGTTCCTGTTCATGAAGGAGCAGCTCGACAAGGGCCGCCTCGGCCGCCTGCAGTTCCTGCAGGCCAGCCACCAGCAGGACATGGACGGCTGGCCGAACTACTGGCCCGGCCTGCCGCCGATGTGGTACGCGACCCACTGCGTCGGCCCGGTGGCGGCCCTCGCCGGCGCACCGGCCGAGTACGTGAGCTGCTTCGGCTCGGGCACGATCCGCAAGGAGCTGGTCAAGCAGTACGGCTCGCCCTTCGCGGTCGAAACCGCCCACGTGAAATTCAAGGGCAGCGACGTCAGCGCCCGCATCATCCGCAGCCTGTTCGACACCGCGCGCCAGTACCGCGAAAGCATCGATGTCTATGGCGACAAAGCTTCGATCGAATGGCCGCTGATCGAGCATGAACCGCTCGTCCTGCACACCGCCAAGCGCCCCGAGCCGAAGATCCCCAGCCTGGTGCGCGCGCCCGATTACGCCAAGCGCCTGCCCAAGCCGATCCGCGACTTCACCACGAAGGGCGTGTACGACCTCGCCAAGAAGACCCACCTCAGCTTCACCCAGGGCAGCGGCCACGGCGGCAGCCACCCGCACCTGGCCCACGAGTTCGCCATGGCGCTGGTCGAGGACCGCGAGCCCTTCCCGAATGCCAAACAGTCGGCCAACTGGACCTGCGTCGGCCTCTGCGCCCACGAATCCGCCCTGGCCGGCGGCAAAATCGTCAAGCTGCCCGCCTTCACCCAGTAGGATCGTTCGCCCGAACGACGGCTTGGCCAATCTGTGATCTGAGATCTTTAATCTGAGATCTCACCTCTCCCCTGCCCGCCGCCCGCACATTTTCGTGCAAGGTCCTTCATGTGCCCCGCGTTTCGGCGCGTGAAAATCCTCCCCTGCCCATGAATCCCACCTCCACCCCCTTTGGTCGCCGCCAGTTTCTTACCGGCGCCGCGCAGAGCTTTCTCGGCGTCACCGCCCTGCAGACCTTCGGCGGACAGGCCCTCGCCGCCGGCAAGGACGCCAGCACGGCCCGCCAGGCGGCCACGGCCCGCAATGTCATCTACCTGTACATGAACGGCGGCATGAGCCACCTCGACACCTGGGATCCGAAGCCGGCCAGCTCGGGGGTCATGGGCCTGACCAAGACCGTCAAAACCCGGGTCGACGGCATCCAGCTCAGCGACAACCTGCCGCTGCTGTCGCGCCAGGCCGACAAACTGGCGATCATCCGCTCGATGAGCTCGACCCAGGGGGCGCATGAACAGGGCAACTACTTCATGCACACGAGCTACACCCTGCGCAGCTCGATCCGCCACCCCTCCATGGGCGCCTGGCTGCAGAAGTTCCAGGACCGCGGCAACCCCACCCTGCCCGGCAGTGTCATGATCGGCAACGACAGCCGCCACCCCGGCGCCGGCTTCTTCGAGTCGCGCTTCGCGCCGCTCATGCTCAACAATCCCGAGGGCGGGCTGGCCAACGTGCGCCGCAACGGCTGGTTCACCGAGGAGCGCTTCAACAGCCGGCTCGAGATCGCCAAGCAGCTCGACCGCAAGTTTGCCGAAACCTACGACGTCAAGAACGTGCGCGCCTACAGCGACATGTACGATGACGCGGTGAAGATGATGAAGAGCGAGGAGTTGAAGGCCTTCGACCTCGCCTCCGAACCCGACGCCCTGCGCGAGAAGTACGGCCGCGACCGCTTCGGCCAGGGCTGCCTGCTCGCCCGCCGTCTGGTCGAGCACGGCGTGCGCTTCGTCGAGGTCAGCTTCGGCAGCTGGGACACCCACAACGCCAACTTCACCCGCGTGCCCGAGCTCTGCGAAGAACTCGACACCGCCATGAGCACGCTGCTCAGCGACCTCGAAAGCCGCGGCCTGCTTCAGGAAACCCTGGTCGTGCTCGCCACCGAGTTCGGTCGCACGCCGGAGATCAATGCCAATGACGGCCGCGACCACCATCCGGCCGCCTTCAGCTGCGTGCTCGCCGGCGGCGGCATCCGCGGCGGCCAGGTCCATGGCGCCACCGATGAGAAGGGCGCCAAGATCACCGACAGCCCGGTCAACGTGCCCGACATCAACGCCACCATCGGCTACGCGCTCGGCCTGCCGCTCGACCAGGTGCTGTTCTCACCCTCGAAGCGACCCTTCACCCTGGCCGACAAGGGCAAGCCGCTGACGAACCTGTTCGGCTGAGTCGGCCTGCACCTTCACGACAAGCGGCACGGCGCGATCCGTGCCGCTTTGTTTTGGGCATGGCCCGCTTGCCTCTGACGTTTCGTCATGAGGTGTCGTGCGAGCCAAGCAATGGCAAGAAAGGCGGGCTATTCCAGCACGCGCGCGGTCGGGTGCTTCACCCAGCCCGCGGGTCGCTGGCCGCGGCCCTCGCGAGCCTCGTCGCCCAACTCTTCACGCGCGGCCTCAGCCAAGGCGAGCAGGCGCTGCACCACCTCCGGTTGCTGCGCCGACACCTCCTGCTGTTCGGCGATGTCGTCGCGGACGTTGTAGAGTTCCAGCTTGGACGGCCCGGCCTTGCCCTTGCCGCCGGCGCGCTTGGCCGCCAGCGGCAAATAGAGTTTCCACGGCCCGCTGCGCACCGCCTGCAACTGGTCCATGTGGTAGTAGAAAAAGCCCCTGGCATCGGTCGGCGACTTCGCCCCCGGCTCGGCCAGGAGCAGCGACCGGATGTCATGCCCGTCGATCGGCTGCTTCGGCAGCGGCGCGCCGGCCAGGGCGGCAAAGGTGGGCAGCAGGTCGAGCATGGAGGCAAGCTCGCGGCATTCGCTGCCGGCGGGGATGCGACCCGGCCAGCGGGCAATGCAGGGCATGCGCATCGCCCCCTCGCTGGTGTTGTAGCCCCAGCCCTTGTAAGGCAGGTTGCTGCCCTGCGGTGGATTGCGCTGCGGCGCGCCGTTGTCGGAGGTCCAGACCACCAGCGTCTTCTCGTCGAGGCCGAGCCGCTTCAGCGCCGCAAGGATCTCGCCCATCGACCCGTCCAGTTCCTCGACGCTGTCGCCCCAGTCGCCATTGGCCGACTTGCCCTTGAAGGCCGGGCTGGCGTAGGCGTGGGCGGTGCTGCCGGGCATGGCGTGCGGCAGGTAGAGGAAAAACGGCCGGTCACGGTTGGCTTCGAGGTAGCGGATCGTCTCCTCGGTGTAGCGTTTCGTCAGGTAGTCGCGATCCACCGGCGCCTCGACGACCTTTTCGCCGCGCATCAGCGGCAACTCGGGCCAGACCTCGGGCATTTTGTCCTTCGTCATGTCATCGCTGTAGGGAATGCCAAAGTAGGCGTCAAAGCCCTGGCGCGTCGGCAGAAACTCGGGCTGGTCGCCCAGGTGCCACTTGCCGATGATGGCAGTCGCATAACCGGCGCTTTTGAAAACCTCGGCCACGGTCGTCTCCGCGGGGTTCAAGCCCTTCGGAGCGACCGGCTGCAGCACGAAGGTGTTCTTGTCGCTGACATGCAGGTTGAGCCGGCGCGGGTAGCAGCCGGTCATGGCCGAGGCCCGGCTCGGCGTGCAGACGCCGCTGGCCGAATAAAAGCTGGTCAGCTTCATGCCCTCGGCCGCCATGCGGTCGAGGTGCGGCGTGCGATGCTTCGTCAGCGGATTGAAACAGGCAACATCGCCATTGCCGAGGTTGTCGCAGTAGACAAAGAGGACGTTGGGCTTGTCGGCCGCGAGGGCGGTCAGGGCGGGCAACAGCAGGCAGGCGAGCAGCGGGCGCATGAGTAAAAGAACCCGTTACCCCTCCGCTTCTTTCAGCACCGGCTTGCTGGCATCGACGAAGAGGGCAAAGACGCCGGCGAGCACGAAGGCGACGGCGCACAGCCAGACGCCCTCATGGAAGTCGCGGTTCGTGTCGTAAGCGGCGAGCACGGCGGTGAACAGGATGGGCTGGATGCCGGCGCCGAAGTTGCCCCACATGTTCGACCAGCCAAAGAGCTGGGCCTGGTGCTTGCCGCTGATGTCCTGCATCGTCGTCCACATGGCCGGCAGGCCGATGTCGGCGAAGAAGGCGACCAAGCCGAAGGCGATCGCCATGCCCCAGCCGGTGTCGGTCCACAGGGCCAGCAGGTAGCAGGCGGCGGCGGCGAACTTGGTGACCGACATCGGCAGCATGCGGCCGAGGCGACGGCCGTGGCGGCGCGTGAGGGCATCGGTCAGCCAGCCGCCGAAGGGCAGCGCGGCGATGCCGATCGTCAGCGCCCCGGTGGTGATCAGGCCGGTCAGACCATCGTTGAGTCCCTTGACGAGCTTGAGGTAGTCGGGCAGCGACAGGATCAGGAAGGCCCAGCCGATGTTGGTGAAGAACTGCACGGCATTGGCCAGCCAGAGGTTGCCGCTGGCGCAGGCGGCGACGAACGGGAAGCGGCGCGGCGGCTGGCGCATAGGCTGGAAGTCGCCCCGGCCCTCGGCGAGCAGGGCGATCTCGGCGTCGTTGCAGCGCGGGTGCAGGCGCGGGTGATCGCGGAACACCGTCCAGTAAGCGACGGCGACCGCCACGCCCACCGCCCCATAGAGCCAGCCCGCCCAGCGCCAGTCGCCGGCCTGCAGGATGACATAGGCGGTCAGGCCCGGCGCCACCGCGCCGCCGACACGGCCGCCCCAGGAGATCAGGCTGCTGGCAAAGCCGCGCGCCTCGATGTGCGCCCATTTGGTCAGCAGACCGCTGCTCGCCGGGTAATAACCGGCCTCCGCGAGACCGCAGCCGAGCCGCGCCAGCAGCAGGGTGGTGAAGCCCCAGGAAAAGCTGGTGGCGGCGGTGAAGACCGACCACGTGGCGATGTAGAGGGTGATCAGCATGCGCGTGCCAAAGCGATCGCTCAACCAGCCCGCCGGCACCTGGGCCAGCGCGTAGGCCCAAAAGAAGGCGCCCTTGATCCAGTCGATCTGCCCCGGCGACAGCTCAATGCTTTCCTGGAAGGAATCCGAACTGAGGATGTTGGCCAGGCAGATGCGATCCAGATACATCAGGAACGCCACCGCCGTCGCCGTGGCGAGGATCTGGTGGCGAACGCGGGTGGGAGCTTCGGGCATCGAACGACTACGCGACAGCGGCCCCCGGCATTACGAGTTAAGGGATCTCAGATCTCAAATTTCAGATCTCAGATCCCGCCGAACTCTCCACGCTCCCCTTCCCCGCCTCAATACAGCAGCAGGTGAATCTCACGATCCGTGAGCAGGGCGCTGTCCTGAACGGCGAGCAGGTCACCCATCTGTTCGAGGTTCTGCCACTGGGTGTCGTAGCCGTCGACCAGGGGGAAATCCGTTTCCAGGAGCAGGGCGGGCACTTCGGCCGGCTGCTGCTGGGTCACTTCGGGTCCGGAAGCGGCAGGCTGCATCAAGACCAGACCGGCGGCCAGGGCCACGGCGGCAGCGACGGCCCAGGCGAGGCCGGGACGCTCCGGAGCGGTCGTCCAAGCGCGCAGGCGGGCGAACCAGCCGCGTTCCTGCGGGGTCTGGCGGGCGGCACGCAGGACGTTCTGGGTGAAGTTCGGGCGCACCTCGACCCGCCGGCTCTGCCCGAGCAGCTTCCAGAGCGGATCGTTGGGGGTGAGGGGGTCCATGACAAGGTTTGTAACCCTGCCGGCGCGGCAAAGTTGCACGGGCCTGCACTTTTTTCAGCCGGGCGGCCAGGCGAGGTCGCGACCGCCCAGCAGGTGCACGTGCAGGTGCGGCACCGTCTCCCCAGCATCGGGGCCGTGATTGATGACGAGGCGGAAGCCACGGTCCTTGACGCCGAGCTGTTCGGCGATGCGGCCGGCGGCGAGCAGCAGGGCACCGAGGGTGTCGCGGTCGACAGTTTCGGCAGCGCCCACCCTCGGGATGGGTTTTTTCGGCACGATGAGCACATGCACCGGTGCCTGCGGGGCGATGTCGTGGAAGGCGGCGACGAGGTCGTCCTCGTAGATGAGCGGAGCCGGGATCTCGCGGTCGAGGATTTTCTGGAACAGGGTCTTGTCGGGCATGATCGAAACGGGAATCGCCGTCACTTGGCGCGCGGCTGCATGTAGTAGAGGCCGTTGGTGATGGCGTAGGCATTGGCCAGCGGCATGCGCTTGAGGGCGTGCTCGGCACCCCAGGAATCGGAATAGAGTACCTCCTGGGTCTTGGCGTTGTAGCCGATGAGCAGGCGCATGTGGCCGCCGCTGGCCTGGGGAATCTCCGGCTCGGGCAGCAGGCCGAGCGAGACGCTCCACATGATTGGGATGCCCTGATCGACCAGGCTGGCGAGGGTGCGCTGGAACTTGCCGAAGCCCGAGCGGTCGCGCTCGGTGCGCGCCGTGCGCAGCACTTCGCCATCCATCTTGCCGACGATCTCGTCGATGTAGATGACGCCGTTGCGCGGGCTGGCGTCGACCTCGGGTTTTCTCGCCTTCTTCGCCTCGCGGTTGTAGTCGGCGACGCGGTCCATGAACTTGCGGAAGTCCCAGTCCTCGATGACGCGGACGCTGACGCCGAGCCGGCCCTCGAGCTTGTTGAGGGCGGCGTACATCTTGTCGGGGCTGGTGCCGCCGTCGGAGCTGCTGCCGGCGATCTGGGCCATCTCGTGCTGGTCGACCGGCAGGCCGTAGTATTTGAAAACACGCTCGGCGGTGGCGACCGCGCAGTAGCCCTTGGGGCCCTGGTCGACCATGGGCACGCCGCTGATGACGACATCGCCGTTGTCGGCACGGGTGACGTTGGCGGTGAGGCTGCCGCGGCCAACCGGCACGGTGGCGTTGGCGGTGGCGGCGAGCCCCGAGCTGCTGCCGCCCACCGGGGCAACGCGCAGGCGGATGAATTCCGCCTGGAACGGGATGCCACGGCTCTTCACCTCGCGCTGGAAGCTGTACTCCAGAAGAAAGGCGCTGGGCGGCCGGCTCCAGACCAGGCCCTCGGCGGCGACCGCGCTGTTCCTGTCCTTGCCGCGTTCCACCGGCTGAACGCCGAGCTGGCGGCTGAGCAGGTCGCGCAGTTCCTGCAACCTCGCCTCGAACGCCTCGCGCGCAACGATGAGGGCTTCGGCATCGCCGCGGTTGTAGATCGAAAAATTCAGTCGGGCAGGCCTGCCCTCGGCGGAGAACTCGACGATGGCCTCCTTGAGCGGCACGCTGCCCTGCCAGAGGCTGAGGCCGGGGCCGAAGAAGCGCGCCTGATCCTTCTTGTCGGACAGCCAGTCGAAACGCAGCGACTGGAACTGCTGCTCGAACTGCGCGGTGCTCCAGGCCCAGGCGGCCTCGCCGGTGACGAGGGGGTCGAGCGGACGCGCCACGCTTTCCTGGGCGGACAGGCCTGAGCCCCACAGGGCCAGCGACAGCAGAAGGGCGGGCAGACGGATCATGGCGCAGAAAAGCATGCCTGCGGGCGGGCGAAGTTCCAAGCAGAAAGGGCGTGGCTCAGCCGAAAAGATCGAACTGGCCGGCGTCGCCGCCGCGGCGCTGGTCGAGACCCTTGATCTCGTTGATGAACTCGCCGACGTCCTCGAACTGGCGGTACACCGAGGCGTAACGGACGTAGGCGACGTGGTCGATCTGCTCCAGGCGTTGCATGACCTTGGCGCCGATGACGGTCGAGGGGATCTCGCGGTAGCCCTCCTCCTCGAGTTCGCCGGCGATGTCATCGGCGATCTGCTCGAGCTGCTCCATGTTGACCGGACGTTTTTCGCAGGCCTTGACCAGGCCCGACATGAGCTTGTCGCGGTTGAAGGGCTGGCGGGCGCCGTTGCGCTTGACCACGCGCAGTTCCTCGCGCTCGACAATCTCGTAGGTGGTGAACCGGAAGCCGCACTTCATGCATTCGCGGCGGCGGCGGATGGCATGGCCCTCGCGCGCCTCGCGCGAGTCAATGACCTTGTCCTGGGAGCTTCCGCATTTGGGGCAGCGCATGGTGGGGGTGGCTCAAGATGTCATCGGCCGACGCGAAGGCAAGCACGGCTTGCAGGGAGACTCATCGCCGGCAGGCCGAGCAGATTTCGTCGCCCTCATCGGTGACGCGGAACTGCAGGCCGGGATCGTCGACCTCGGTCTTGCCGCAGCGCTGGCACTGGTGGAAGAACCCGGCGGGGCCGCCGGCGGCCTGATCAAAACGGGCGCGTCGACCGGCGACACGGGCCGCGTGCATACGGCCGCGAACAAAGCCCGGCGCAAAGACCAGGGCGTAGTTGAGCAGGGCGAAAAAGATCGGGATGATCGCCACTGGCGAGGCCAGGACCATGAGGCCGAGCATGGCGGCGGAGAAGATCGCCACCCACTTGATCTTCACCGGCAGCACGAAGAACAGCAGGATCTCCTCGTTCGGGTAAATCGTGGCAAAGGCGAAGAGCAGGCTCATCTGCAGCCAATAGCCATCGGCGGTGTAGCCGAACAGCAGGGTGCCCAAGGCAATGGCGAGCATGCCGCCGAGCACGTACAGATTGACGCGGAAGGCGCCCCAGGCCTCGTCGAGGCCGCGCCCCAGCCACATCAGGAAGAGGGCGGTGATGACGGCGAAGAAGAGGTTGCTGGCGGGAATGACCGCGAAGGTGAGCAGTCGCCAGACCTGCCCCTCCAGGACCCGGGCGGGATTGAGCGTCAAGAAGTCCTCGTAGGGCTGACGGGTGTCGGGCGGCAGCAGCGCGAAAACGACCAGTGCCACGAGCTGGAGCGTGGCGATGAGTTGGACGCAACCCGGGACGGCGAAGCGGCCGAAGCGGGTTTCAAACTTGTCGAGCAAGGCTTTCAAGGGGGCGTTTGCTGCGGCACCGGGTTAAGGCACCACTTCACCGGATCCGGTGTAGATCCACTTCTCCACCTTGCCGTTCTTGATCGTGGCCTGGGCCTCGGTCTCGAACTTGCCGAACATGGTCTGGGTCTCATACTTGACGATGACCGTCCAGGCACCGTCCACCATCTGCGGTTCGCCCCACTCCTTGATGTTGTCGGGCTTGATCTCGGTGACCTGGCCCGACTGCATGCTGGCGAGCAGCAGCGGGTAGGTGCCGTCGGCATCGCGCGCAGGCTGATCGTTGCTGGCCGTGGCACCAGCGGCGGGCGCCGGGGCATTCTTGGCGCGCTCGGCGGCGGCGAGCTTGAATTCATGGGCGCGGCGCAGGGTCTCCGTGCGCGCCACCTTCCAGCGCTCATAAACCTCGGTCAGCACCTCCTTGAGGTCGGTGTCATCAATGCCGACCTTGCCACGCATCGGCGAGGTATCGGTCGGTGAGACCAGCAGGTCGGTGCCTTCCTGGCCCACCGCGTAGATCGAACCACCGGCCTTGACCTGGGTGGCGGCGGTCGAGTTGCCGATCTTCATCTGCAATTGCAGGTCGCGCTTGAGCTTCACCTGGCGCGGGAAGGCGCTCGGCGGGATGGCCGTCCAGTTTTTCACCGCCTCTTCGATGGGCGGGAAGACCGGGGCGACGAATTCGCCCTCCTTCGGCTTGACCGGCTCGGGCTTGGGCGGCTCGGGAATGGCGGGCATGGCCGGGGCCGGCTTCGGCTCGGGCTTCATCTCCGGTTTCGGCTCCGGGGCGGGCTTGGGGGCCTCGACCTTGACCTCGGGTTTCGGTGGCGCGGGAGCGACCACGGCGACCTCGACCGGCTTGGGCTGATGCTTCTCAAATTTCAGCGCCTCGCTGACAATGGGGTAGACGTGCTGGTAGGCCACGTAGCCGACGGCGGCGGCGAGGATGAGGACGAGGATGCCTTTCATGGTGGGGGGAACCTAGTCCCGGGTTCAAACAATTCAATGGCGGGACTGAGGCTCTTTTAACGGCGCAGCACGGCAAATCTTGGGGGCGATGCGCAGGCAGGACCAGGTTTCGCCGGCCAGCCAGCCGCCGGAGCGGCGCAGCACGCCGAACAGCCGCTCGGGCGTGCCCTGCCCCAGAAACACCTCGGCACGGGTCAGCCCAACCCGCAGGGCGCCGTCCGGACCGAGCTCGAGCTTTTGATCCTCATCGCTGTTGATCCAGCCGTCCTCGGTGTAAAAGCGCAGGCCGGCGAGTTCGTCGGCCGCCAGCGCCCGCGCCGCATCCGCAACCGGCCGCAGGGTCAGGGTGACCTTCATGCCCGCCTCCTCCGCCTCCGCCTGCCAGGCGTCGCTCTCCCGCGAGTAGGCCTGGCGCTCGCGTTCGAAGACCGGCGCCCAGCGCGGGTCGGGCGCGGCGGTGGCGGCGACCGGCAGCTTCAGTTCGAGCACCTGGCTGCCCGGGTGACAGGTGTTGCCGCAGCACATCCAGGTGGCGCGACCGCGCAGCGTGATCTCGGTTCCGGGCTGGAGGTCGGCGGGCGCGGTGATCTGCGTCTGCAGCAGCACTGCGCGCTTGTAGCCCTGGGCCTTGATGTGAAACATCAGCACCGGTTCCGGCCCGGGATACTCGAGTTCGCCGGCGGTGAACCCCGGCGGCAGCTGCCACTCGATCTGGGTCGGCACGCCGACGATGCCCGGCTGCTTCCAGTAGGTGTGCCAACCCGGCTCGGGCTGGAGGTGCAGACCGACGCGAAAGATCGCCCCCGGCACGATGGCGGTCGACTCGGGCACCAGCGCGAGCTGCAGGCCGGTCTGGGCGGAAAGGCCTGGGGCGAGGACAAGCAGGACCGGCAAAAGGAGGGCACGAAACGCGGGCATGACGGTTTTAATACTCCGCATGCCCGGGCGTGCGCGCAAAGGGGATGACATCGCGGATATTGCTCACCCCGGTGACGAACATGAGCAGGCGCTCGAAGCCCATGCCGTAGCCGGCATGCGGCACACTGCCGTAGCGGCGCAGATCAAGATACCAGCCATAGTCCGCCTCGCTCAGGCCGTGTGCGCGCATCGCCTCGAGCAGAACGTCGAGCCGCTCCTCGCGCTGGCTGCCGCCGATGATCTCGCCGATGCCGGGGACCAGCAGGTCCATGGCCGCGACCGTGCGACCATCCTCGTTCTGGCGCATGTAGAAGGGCTTGATGGCCTTCGGGTAGTTGAAGATCGTCACCGGCCCGCGCACGTGCTCCTCGGCGAGGTAGCGCTCGTGCTCGGTCTGCAGGCCCTCGCCCCAGACCACCGGATGCTCGAAGCGGCGACCCGACTTCAGCAGCAGGTCGACCGCATCGGTGTAGGACAGGCGCTCAAAGGGCTTGTCGAGGGTCTGGCGCAGGCGCGCCTCCAGGCCCTTGTCGACCAGGCGGCTGAAGAACTCCAGCTCCTCGCCGCATTCCTCGAGCATGGAGCGCACGAGATAGCGGACGTTCTCCTCGGCCAGGGCCATGTCGTCGGCGAGGTCGCAGAAGGCGATCTCGGGCTCGATCATCCAGAATTCCGCCGCGTGGCGGGCGGTGTTGCTGTTTTCGGCGCGGAAGGTCGGGCCGAAGGTGTAGATCTTGCCGAGCGCGCAGGCAAAGGCCTCGCCCTGGAGCTGGCCGCTGACGGTGAGATGGGTCGGCCGGCCGAAGAAGTCCTCGCTCGCCGGCGCGTTCGAGCCGGGCTTGAGGGTGGTGACGCGGAACATCTCGCCCGCGCCCTCGCAGTCGTTCGAGGTGATGACCGGCGTGTGGACATGGAAGAAGCCGCGTTCCTGGAAGAAGCGGTGGATGGCGAAGGCCATGCGGCTGCGCACGCGGAAGACATTGCCGAACAGGTTCGTGCGCGGCCGCAGGTGGGCGATCGTGCGCAGGAACTCCGGCGTGTGACCCTTCTTCTGCAGCGGATAGCTGGCATCGGCGATGCCGAGCAGGCGCAGTTCCGCCGCCTGCAGTTCCCATCTCTGGCCGGGGGCGGGCGAGTCGACGAGGTCGCCGGTGACCTCGACCGAGGCGCCGGTGAGGACCTGCGGCAGCAGGGCCGCCGACGGCAGGCCGGCATCGATCACGACCTGCAGGCCCCGGAAGCAGGAGCCGTCGGTCAGTTCCAGAAAGGCGCAGGACTTGGATTCGCGCTTGGTGCGCACCCAGCCGCGCACAGTCAGGCCGGCGCGCGGGAATTCGGAGGTGAGGACGTGGAGGAGGCTTTCCTGCATCGCGCACCATGGACGCGCCGGCCGCGGCCGGCAACGGCGATCAGAAGCGGAAGCCCTTGGGCAGCTTCGGCATCTTG
Organism: uncultured bacterium; assembly: GCA_966252325.1. Classification (GTDB taxonomy): domain Bacteria; phylum Verrucomicrobiota; class Verrucomicrobiia; order Verrucomicrobiales; family Verrucomicrobiaceae; genus Prosthecobacter. The sequence goes on from CBINON010000011.1 coordinate 56,416, forward strand.
CCACCGCCGGGCATCATTCCCTTGGGCAGCTGCGGCATGCCGCCGCCGCCACCGAACAGGCCGCCGGCCATCTGCGCCATCGCCCCCTTGTTTTTCATGAGCTTGCGCATCATCTCGAACTGCTTGAGCAGCTGGTTGATCTCCACGACCGGGCGCCCCGCACCGCGGGCAATGCGCTTGCGCCGGCTGCCGTTGATGAGCTCGGGCCGGCTGCGTTCCTTGGGGGTCATCGACAGGATGATGGCCTCGACATGCTTCATGCGCTTGTCATCGACGCCGGGCATGCCCTTGAGCTTGCTCATGCCCGGGATCATGCCGAGCAGGCCCTCGAGCGGCCCGAGCTTCTTCATGAAGCGCAGCTGTCCGAGGAAGTCGTTGAAGTCGAACTTGTTCTGCTCGAGGCGGCGCATCAGGTTCATCGCCTCCTTCTCGTCGATCTCCTGCGAGGCCTTCTCGACCAGGCTGACGACATCGCCCATGCCGAGGATGCGCTGGGCCATGCGGTCGGGGTGGAAGACCTCAAGCTGGTCGGTCTTTTCACCCACCCCGATGAACTTCACCGGACAACCGGTCACCTGGCGCATCGAAAGCAGCGCGCCGCCGCGGGCGTCGCCGTCGAGCTTCGACATGATCAGGCCGGTCAGCCCCACCGTTTCATGGAAGCGCGAGGCCACGCTGACGGCCTGCTGACCCGTGGCGGCATCGGCCACGAGCAGGGTCTCGCGCGGCTGCACGAGGTCGCGCACCGACTTCAGCTCGGCGAGCAGGGCCTCGTCGACCTCCTGGCGGCCGGCGGTGTCGAAAATCGCCACCCCCCCGCCCTGCTGGTCGAGCCAGGCGAGCGCGGCGCGGGTGGCTCGAACCACATCGGTTTCGCCGGCCGCCGGCGCGAAGACCGGCACCCCGAGCTGCTGGCCGAGCACCTGCAGCTGGGTGATGGCGGCCGGGCGGTAGAGGTCGAGGGCGAGCAGCAGCGGGCGTTTGCCCTGCTTCTTCAGCCAGGCGGCGAGCTTGGCCGAGGTCGTGGTCTTGCCGGCGCCGTTGAGGCCCACCAGCAAAATCCGCTGCGGCGGGGTCAGATCGAGTTCCTTGGCGCCGCTGCCGAGCAGGGTGACGAGTTCGTCGTGGAAGATTTTGACGATCTGCTGGCCGGGCGAGACCGTGCGCAGCACCTCCTCGCCGAGGGCGCGGGTCTTGACTGCCTCAATGAGGTCCTTGGCCACCTTGAAATCGACGTCCGCCTCGAGCAGCGCCAGGCGGATCTCGCGCAGGGCGTCGGCAATGTTGGCCTCGCTGATTTTGCCGAGGCCGCGCAGCTTGCGGAAGGTGTCTTCGAGTTTCTCGGTGAGGGCGGAAAACATGGGAAAGCTTCTTTAAACCCGGGCGGCCGCGAAGCAAGGGCCGTGTACCCACCTGGCGCGGTCTTCCTACTCATGGCACCCGGGCCCCTCTTTCTCTAAATATCATAATTTTCATTATTTCCATTTATAGGATCTCCACCAGCTGTCCCTTCCCCAGCGAACCCATCTTCTGCCCCCGGCCAACCACACAGCCAGAAGCCTGGACCTGAAGGAAGTTCTTTCGACAATCTCTCAGGCCCCGGCGTTCGACTCCCGCCACTCGCGCAACTGTCGCAACTGCTGCTTGTTCGGTCGCGCCACCACCTCGTGGGCGCGCGGGGTCTCCAGTTCGCGCTGGCGGCGCAGCTCGGCGGCGCGACGGATCCACTCCTCCGGCGTCAGGTTTTCACAGAACTCCGTCACCCGCGGCGGCCCCAGTCGCTGCGCCGGCAGGGCCAGCACGCGCAGCCGCAGCCGCAGGTCGCCGCGCTCAACCTCGAGCACGTCGCCGGCGCGCAGGTCGCGCGCGGCCTTGACCGTCTGGCCGCCCAGCGTCACCTGGCCCTTCTGGCAGGCCTGGGTGGCGAGGGCGCGGGTCTTGAAAACGCGCACGTGGTGCAGCCACTTGTCGGCACGCTGCGCAGGGGCGGGTTCAGCGGAGGGCATCGGTTTCAAGATGCGTCGATCCAGCCGCCGCTTCAAGCTCCTGCGCGGCGCACGAGGCGGGCCGCGTAGGCGCCGTCCATGCCATCCTTGGGCGGGAACACCAGCCGGCTTTCCAGCAGTTCCAGCTCGGGATGGGCCGCCAGCACCGCCTTGACGACGCCCTGGTTTTCCTCGGGATCCAGGCTGCAGGTGCTGTAGACGAGCGAGCCGCCCGGTTTCAGCCAGGGCAGCGCGGCCTCGACCATGCGACGCTGCAGGGTGGCCAGCGTGGCGAACTCCTCCTCGCGCAGGCGCCAGCGCACGTCGACGCGGCGACGCATGACACCGCTGTTCGAGCAGGGCACATCGAGCAGGATGCGGTCGAAAAGCGTGCCGGCAAACGGCGGCGGCGCCTCGCCGGCAAGGTCGTGTCGGAGGATTTCGACGTGGTGGGCGCGCAGGCGGGTGAGGTTGTCGCGCAGGCGGGTCAGGCGGGCCTGGGCGACATCGCAGGCGATGAGACGTCCCTCGCGGAGCATGAGGGCGGCGAGCAGGGCGGTCTTGCCGCCGGGGGCGGCACAGGCGTCGAGCACGGTTTCACCCGGCTGCGGCGCCAGCATTTGCGGCGCCACCGCCGTGGCCGGATCCTGGGCGTAGCACCAGCCCTGACGCAGAGCCTCGCGCGGCGTGCCCTCGGTGCACTCGAAGAAATCGCCGTCCTCCCCCCACGGCACCAACCCGGGCAGGCCGGGCAGCTTGTCGACCGCCTCCTCGTGCAGGCGGTTGAGACGGACGAAGACCGGCGCGGGCTGCTGGTTCCATTCACAGAGCGCCTGTGCCTTGTCCTTGCCCATGATCTTGATCCAGCGGCGCACCAGCCACTCCGGATGCGAGTAGCGCACCGCCAGCGGCAGGCTGGCGACCTGGGCCAGCAGGGCCTCGCGCTCGCGTTCGGCGCGGCGCAGCACGGCGTTGACCAGGGCGCCGGCGCGGCCGGCGGCGGCGACCGTTTCATTGACCGCCGCATGCGCGGGCACCCCGAGCAGCAGCAACTGGCAGAGACCGGAGCGCAGCGCCCAGCGCGCCGGCGCGTCGAGCTTGCGACCGCCGGTGAGCTGGTCGGCCCAGTGGTCGAGCAGCGACAGGTTGCGCAGCAGGGTCAGGACGATGTCGTGCAGGAAGGCCGCGTTGGCGGTGGAGAGGTTCTCGCGGCGCACCCGCTCGTCGAGCAGGTCGGCGGCAAAGCGGCCGGAAGCCTGCCATTCGAGGCAGAGATCAAGGACGAGACGGCGAAGATTGAAGGGGCGATGGCTCAAGAGAAAAAGGGCAAGGGCGCACCACGGCGGCCCATCGGGAGTGGGTCGATTAGCCGCGTGGCTCGACGAGGCCACGGCCGACGCCGCGGTATTGGAAGCCGAAGTCGCGGGCGGCCACCGGGTCGAGCAGGTTGCGGCCGTCGAAGACCAGCGGCGTGTGCATCACCTCGCGCAGGGAGGCAAGGTCGACCGCCGCAAAGTCGGCCCACTCGGTGGCGATCGCCAGGGCCTCGGCACCGCGCGCGGCTTCCAGGGGGCTCGTGGCGAATTCGATCGAGGCGGCCACCGGCAGCTCGCGCGCCTTGTCCATGCCCTTGGGATCGTAGACGGTGACGCGGGCACCCTCGGCGACCAGGCGCTCGACCAGGGCGATGGCGACCGAGGAGCGGACATCGTCGGTGTTGGGCTTGAAGGTCAGGCCCCAGACGCAGATCCTCTTGTCCTTGAGCACCCACAGCGCCTCGCGCATGGCGTCGAGGAAGCGCTCGAGCTGGCGGGCGTTGATGTGCTGCACCTCCTTGAGCAGCTGGAAGGGCACGCCGAGCTGGTCGCTGATGGCGATGAAGGCGGCGATGTCCTTCGGGAAGCAGGAACCGCCATAGCCGAGACCGGCATTGAGGAAGCCGCGGCCGATGCGCTTGTCGGCACCGATGCCCTCGGCCACCTTGAGCACATCGGCACCCGAGGCCTCACAGATCTCGGCGAGGGCGTTCGCATAGCTGATCTTGAGGGCGAGGAAACTGTTTGCCGCGTGCTTGATCAGTTCGGCGCTGTTGATGTCGGTCACCAGCACCGGCGCAACGAAGGGCTCGTAGATCTTCTGCATGAGCGCCAGGGCGCGGTCGCTGTTGCCGCCAATGACGATGCGGTCCGGCTTCATGAGGTCCTCGACGGCGCTGCCCTCGCGCAGGAACTCGGGGTTGCTGACGACATCGAACTCGACGCCGGGCTTGGCGTAGCGCCGGATCGTCTGCGCGACCCGCTCGCCGGTCTTCACCGGCACCGTGCTCTTGTCGACGACGACCCGGTAGCTGTCGAGGTACTGGGCGATCTCGCGCGCCACCTTCTCCATGAAGCTGAGGTCGACGCTGCCATCGGGCTGCGGCGGGGTGGGCACGGCGATGAACAGCACCTCGCCATGATCGACCCCCTCCTCGGTCCGGGTGGTGAAGCTCAGACGGCGGGCGGCGACGTTCTTCTTCACCAGCGCCTCCAGGCCCGGCTCGTAAATGGGGATCTGGCCGGCCTGCAGTTTTTCAATCTTGCGCGGGTCGTTGTCGACACAGACGACGTGGTGGCCGACTTCGGCAAAACAGGCGCCCGTGGTGAGGCCGACGTATCCGGAACCAATGATGGAAAGCTTCATGCGGTGGGGGTTGTCCGCCCGGCGGACTCAGGATTTCAGCCTAGGCCGGGTTTGAAAACCCGTCAAGACGGGGGCCGGCGGCACTTTCCCCCGCATCCGCGCTTGGCAAACCGGCCGGCCGCGCGCACACTGCCGCCGTAACCAACCTCAACCCACGCTCACCATGCCCCGCAAACTCAGCCACATCGCCCCAGACTGGTGGGACTACACCACGCTCGACTCCGAGCTCATCAACGACGCCGCCCGCCTCACCGAGCGCGACCTGCGCCAGCTTTCCCGCCCCGGCTTCAAGGTGGTCATGTATGACACGCTGGAGGACTTTTACCTGGCCGAGGCCCTGGAGTACATCCACGCTTGGAAGCAGGCCACCCCCGACAACCCGGCCGGCATCTGCGGCCCGATCGGCCCGACCGAGCAACTGCCGCTGGTCGCCCGCCTGATCAACGACCTCGGCATCTCGATCAAGGACGGTCACTTCTGGGGCATGGACGAGTGGTACGACCCGGAGACCAAGAAGGAGGTGTCGATGGAGCACCCGCTGTCCTTCGAGCGCGCCGACCGCGAACTCTGCTTCAACCGCATCCAGAAGAAGCTGGTCATGCCCGACAGCCAACTGCACTTCCCCAAGGCCGACGTCACGGAATACGTGAAGAGCTGGCAGTCCGGCGTGCGCTGCGTCGTCATGCAGGGCGGCCAGGGCGACATCAAGCACTGGGCCTTCAACGACCCGCTCAAGCGCACCGGCAAGTGGAAGAACGAGCCGCCGCCGCCCGCCGAATACCGCAAGCTCGGCACCCGCATCGTCGAACTGCACCCGGTGACCCTGTCGCAGAACGCCCGCACTTCAGGTGGTGGCAACATCACCATGGTGCCGCAGATGGCGGTCACGGTCGGTCCCAAGGAAACCTGGATGGCGGAAAAGGTCAGCATCTGGCAGGCCGGCATGCACGACAACCCGCTCGGCCAGCGCCTGACCGCGCTGATGATCTCCAAGCGCCTCGCCGATTCGGCCGTGCCGATGTCCCTGCTCGCCGACCATCCGAACGTGCAGTTCAACTACTTCCGCGGCGGCCTCGGCAGCTGCGCGGTGGAAATGCACTGATCAGTAGCGACCGCCGCGCGGCCCCGTCATCCAGCGCCAGGCGCTGTCGATGTGGCTGCGCGGTTCCTTAAACTCCGCCTCCCAGCCGAGCACCTCACGCGCCCGCGTCGGATCGCAGATCAGCTCGGAGGGATCGCCGGCACGCCGGGGACCATACTCCACCGGGATGCGGCACCCGGTCACCGCCTCGGCGGTCTGCAAAATCTCGCGCACGGAAAAGCCGCGCCCCGTGCCCAGATTGACCGCCGTCGTCGCCCCGCCACCGCGCAGGTACTCCAGCGCCCGGCCATGGGCCGAGGCCAGGTCGCAGACGTGGATGTAGTCGCGGATGCAGGTGCCGTCCGGGGTCGGGTAATCGGTGCCAAAGACGGTGACCTTGTCGATCTCGCCCTTGGCCGCCATCAGGATGCGCGGAATGAGATGGGTTTCCGGGTCGTGATCCTCGCCGATCCGGCCCTCGGGATCACAGCCGCTGGCATTGAAGTAGCGCAGCCAGACCGAGCGCAGGTCCCAGGCACGACCGCAGTCGGCCAGCACCCGCTCGAGCATCCACTTGGAGGCGCCATAGGGATTCACCGGCGCCTGCGGATGCGTTTCATCCATTGGCACCCGCACCGGATCGCCGTAGGTGGCGCAGGTCGAGGAAAAAATGAAGCGGCGGCAGCCGTGGCGCTGCATGGCCTCGAGCAGGACCAGGGGCGCCGCCAGGTTGTTGCGGTAGTACTTGAGCGGGTCGGTCACCGACTCGCCGACATAGGCGTAGGCGGCGAAGTGCAGCACCGCCTCGGGCCGGTGCTCGGCAAAGATCCGCTCGACCAGGGCGGCATCGGCAAGGTCGCCCTCGACGAAGACCACCTCCGGGTCCGGCAGGGCCTCGCGGTGGCCAAAGACCAGGTTGTCGAGCACGACGACCTTTTCGCCCGCCGCGCGCAGCCGCGCCACCGTGTGCGAGCCGATGTAGCCCGCGCCGCCCGTCACCAGAAGTGTGCCTTGTTCCGCCATGCCCGCCCCTTGCACAATCCGACCCGGCACGCAAGCGCGCACCCAGTTCGGGGGTTGACCAGTCCCGCCGCCCCGCTAGCCTGCGCGCCACTATGGAAAACGTCAGACTCGGCATCGTCGGCCTCGGCAACATGGGCAAGGCCCACCTCCACAACATCCGTACCGGCAAGGTCCCCGGCCTGCGCGTCACCGCCCTCTGCGAAAGCGTCGGCACGCTGCCGGAACTGCTCGAGGGCGAGCACCCCTTCACCGACGTCAATCAGATGATCCGCTCGGGCCACATCGACGCCATCCTGATCTGCACGCCGCACTTCTCGCACACGACGATCGGCATCGAGGCCCTCCAGCACGGCCTGCATGTGCTCGTCGAAAAGCCGATCTCGGTGCACAAGGCCGACTGCGAGCGCCTCATCGCCGCCCACACCGACAAGAGCAAGATCTTCGCCGCCATGTTCAACATGCGCACGAACGCCACCTTCAAGAAGGTCAAGGACCTCATCGACAGCGGCGAACTCGGCCAGGTGCGCCGCATCCACTGGGAGGTCACCAACTGGTTCCGCACCAACTACTACTACGCCACCGGCGGCTGGCGCGGCACCTGGAAGGGTGAGGGCGGCGGCGTGCTCATGAACCAGTGCCCGCACAACCTCGACCTGTTCCAGTGGATGTTCGGCATGCCCCAGAGCGTGCGCGGCTTCTGCCAGTTCGGCCGCTATCACCAGGTCGAGGTCGAGGACAATGTCACCGCCTACATGGCCTGGGAAAACGGCACCACCGCCACCTTCGTCACCTCCACCGGCGAGGCCCCCGGCGCCAACCGCCTGGAAATCGCCGCGGAAAACGGCCGTCTCACCGTCACCGACGGCGTCAAGATCCACTTCCAGCGCAACCGCCAGCCGATGGGCAAGTTCTGCATGGAGGCCGAAGCCGCCTTCGCCATGCCGGAAAGCTGGAGCATGGAAATCCCCGTCGATGCCAGCGGCGGCCAGCACGTGGAGATCCTGCAGAACTTCACCAACGCCATCCTCAAGGGCGAAAAACTGCTCAGCCCCGCCGAGCAGGGCATCCACAGCGTCGAACTCGCCAACGCCATCCTGCTCAGCACCTGGCAGGACAAGACCATCGAACTGCCGATGAGCAGCGCCGACTACGAGCGCCTGCTCATCGAGAAGGGCGAAACCAGCACCTTCCAAAAGACCAAGGTGGTCGCCAAGGCCAGCGCCGACGACTTCGCCAAGAGCTTCCGCTGAAGCCATCGCCCAACTCCGGCACCGCGCCGATCACGAGACCTCGAGCAACTGCTCGAGGTCTTCGTCTTTCAGGCCCTGCATCAGCGGCGCCTGATCGTCGAGCGCCGCCTCGACCAGGCCGCGCTTCTTCGCCTGCAGGGCCAAAATCCGCTCCTCGACCGTCCCCCGCAGGGCCAGCCGCGTCGCCGTCACCACCCGCTCCTGGCCAATGCGGTGTGCGCGGTCGATCGCCTGCGCCTCGACCGCCGGATTCCACCAGGGATCGAGCAGGATGACATGGTCCGCCGCCGTCAGGTTCAAGCCATAACCGCCGGCCTTCAAACTGATCAGGAACACCCGCTTCTCCGGATCGGTCTGGAAGGCCTGCACCTGCGCCTCGCGATCCTGACTGGAACCGTCCAAATAGGCGAAGGCCGTGCCGCGCCGCTCCAGCTCCGCGCGCACCAGCTGCAGGTATTGAACGAACTGACTGAAAATCAACACCTTGCCACCGGCCGACGCGATTTCGTCGAGCCGTTCGCCCAGGACCGGCCACTTGCCGGACAGGTCGTCGGCTTCCAGCCCCGCCAGCCGCTCGGTCGCCAAGCCGGTGAGCCGCAGGTCGCAGCAGGCCTGACGCAGGCGCAGCAGCACCGTGAACAGGGTCATGCGCGCGCCATTCTGACCGCCGCGTCGGCGCGCCAACCGGATCTCCTCCATGCCCTCCTCGAGCAGGCGACGGTACACCTCGGCCTGCACCGGGCTCGGCTCGCACCAGAGCACCTGCTCGATCTTGTCCGGCAAGTCGCGCAGCACCTCGCGCTTGGTGCGCCGCAGGAAGAGGGGCCTCACCAGCCGCTTCAGGCGCTCGGCCGCCGACTGCGCCTCGGGTCGGTCCAAACCCGCCGCCAGCGGCTGCTCAAAGCGTTCGCGGAAATGCTCGCGCCCGCCCAGGTAGCCGGGTTGTACGAAGTGGCAGATCGACCACAGGTCGCGCACGGAGTTCTCCACCGGCGTCCCCGTCAGGGCCACCCGCGCCCGCGCCCGCAGCGAACGCAGGGCTTTGGCCGCCTCGGTGTCCGGATTGCGGATGAAACTGGCCTCGTCGAGCACGATCAATCCCCAGTCGGTGCCGGCCAGGGTGTCGCGATCGTTGATCGCCAACTGGTAGGTCGTCAGCACCACATCGAACTCCGACCGCTTCGCCAGCACCGCCTGCCGCTGCGGCCCCTGCGACACCGCCACCTTCAGCCCCGGGGCAAAGCGCTCGAACTCCTGACGCCAGTTGCCGGTGAGCGACTTCGGACAGACGATCAACACCGGCCCAAGCGAAGGATTCTGCTGTTTTAATGTAACGATTAAAGCGATACTTTGCAAGGTCTTGCCCAAGCCCATGTCATCGCCCAGGATCGCGCCGCGACCCGCCTGCGTGAGCGCATGCAGCCAAGCCACTCCCTCCAACTGGTAGGGCCGAAGCTCGGCCCTGAGAGGCTTAAGTAACGATAGAATCGTTTCATGGTCCGTGCGTGTGAGGCTTTCCGGTGCGGCATCACCCGCGAGGTAGGCGGCGTGCAAGGCCGGTACCCGCAGGCCATCGGCCGTCAATTCGACCGACACATCCTGCAGGGAAGCCTCGAAGGCCTCGATCGCTGCTGTATCGAGAAGATAACGCTGACCTGCCTTGCCAGGCAGGACCTTGCGACCCGAACGCATGAGTCGCAGCACCTCCGTGCGTGGCAGTTGAAAACCGTCGGGAGCCCGATAAGCGAACTCCATGGCCAACCAATCGCCGCCTGACTGTTGCACTTTTGGTCGTAACTCAGGCGTTACACGAACCAAGCTGCGGGTCGCGGCCCGCCAGCCCGGCCCTTCTTCGATCTGCCAGTGGCGACGCAGTCGCGGCAGGTCGCTGGCGATGAATTCCAGAACCCGTTCAGCGCCACTCAAACGCCAGCAGGATCCCAGCCGACTCGGCCCGGCGACAAATCCCAAGGCTTGGATCTGTGCCAAAGCACGGGCTTCTTCTTTTTTGTTTCTGACGTAAAAAGTACTTTTTGAATTTTGATCTTGAATAGGAAACTTGGATTTCAGTTCTTCATTCTCCACACCCAGTTCCCAACGTTCGCCCTGATGCTCGGCCCAGAGGCGCAGCTCGACCTGCTGCAGGGAGCCTTCAAGCTGCGCGACAACTTGAAACGATATATTCGTTACATGGAACGAGGTAAGGAGGTCGCCTTCGCGTTGCCAATGAAACGCTTCGTCCAGCAACCCGGCCTGTTCGGCCAACCAGCGCAGGGGTCGCTGCTGCGGGGCCTGCAGCAGGGCGGTGACCCACGCCTGCAAGCTCTCGGGAATCGGCGCCAAATGAAACAGCTGATTCGTTACATGGCAGAGCCACCAGCCTGTGGGCTGGTTCGGGAGCAGTGGACGCACCGAATCGACCAGCAGTCGGAAGCTGACGGTCTCGCCGGCGGCGGTCACTCGCAGGGGCAGGCGCACCGGCAGTTCCGCCACCCGCCAAGCTTCGCCCCCGCCGGAGGGTTTGCCACAGACCACCCGCGGGTGCCCGGCCAGCGCCTGCAGAAAGCCGTCGAGGTCGGCCCCGCGCAGCGACAGCGGCGCCGACGTCGCCTCCACCCCCTGCCCGGCCAGCCAGGCCGCCAGCCGGGAGGTTTCGGGTTCACCTCCGGGATGAAACTTGATGTAGACCGACAGGGCCGTCGCACCGGCGCCCGAGAGCGCCGCCGGCGGCAGGAAGACTTCATAGCGTCCCGCCACCCGCCGGGTCGAGGCGACGGCCGGCTCGGCCGCCTTCGGTGTGGCGACGACGCTTGGTGCGCCCGCCGGCCGGGAGGGGGCGGCAGGCTGGAGCGACAGCAGGGCGGCGGCCAGCGAGTGCTCGCAGATGAGACCGCGACGGCCGGACGGACAGGTGCAGAGGTTGTCGACGTCGGTGCGACCGCGGATGCGCAGGCCGCAGGCGTGGCGCAGCCGTCCCGTGCCGGCGAGGCCGCGGATCAGCCCGGGCTCGGTCGACTGCAGGGCCACCTGCCCCGCCGCCACCAGTCCGCGCGCTGCCTTCATCGCCGCCCAGCCGCCGATTTCCCCCAACCATTTCTCCGTGATGTCCATTTTCTGTGGCGCGGCCCACCGTTAACGTTCACAGTCGGCCGTCAAGCCAGCATATGCGGATCGTCGCCATCACCAACCAGAAAGGCGGTGTGGGTAAAACCACCACCTCCATCAACCTCTCGGCCTGCCTTGCCGCCCTGGGCCAGCGCGTTCTGCTGATCGATCTCGATTCGCAGGGCAACGCCACCAGCGGGCTGGGCCTCGAGCGCGAGGAGGGGGCCAGCCTGTACTCCGCCCTGGTGGCCGACACCGACCCGGCGGCGGTGGTCACCCCGGCGCGCCCCAACCTGTCGATGATCCGTTCGCACCAGGAACTGGCCGGCTGCGAAATCGAGCTCGCCCAGCGCGGCAACCACCTGACCCGGCTGCGCGACGTGCTGCAGCGCTTCCGCGACAATGACAGCTTCGACTACGTTTTCCTCGACTGCCCCCCTTCCCTTGGCGTGCTCATGACCTCGGCGCTGGCCGCGGCCGACGAGATGCTGGTGCCGATCCAGTGCGAGTATTTCGGTCTCGAGGGCCTGTCCAGCATCGTCCAGCTCGTCCAGCAGATCCGCGACTGCGGCGCCAACCCGGACCTGCGCCTGGAGGGCATCGTCATGACCATGTACGACCAGCGCGCCAACCTGGCCAACCAGGTCGTCAACGACGTGCGCACCTACTTCGCCGAGATCATTTACAACACCCTCATCCCGCGCACGGTCCGCCTCGGCGAGGCCCCCAGTTTCGGCAAGACCATCGGGGAGTACGATCCCTCGGGTCGCGGCGCCCAGGCCTACAAGGCGCTGGCCGAGGAGTTCCTCGCCCGCCACCAACCGCCCGCCAGTGATGCCACGGCGGAGCAGGCCGCCTGAGTCACTGCGGCTTTTTCTGACCGGCCTGCGGCTCGGTACCGTTGAGCAGGCGACCAATGTTCGCCCGGTGACGGACGATGACCAGGACCATGACCAGCAGGCCGAAACCGAGCATGACCGGGTCCCAGACGCGGGAGCGCGACATCTCGACGTACATCGTGCCGGCCACACCGATGCCGGCCACCATCGAGGCCAGCGAGACGTAGCGGGTGGCAAAGAAGGTGATCAGCCAGAGGCCGAGCCCGCCGATCATCGCCAGCCAGTGCACGCCGAGCAGAACGCCGGCCGTGGTGGCCACGCCCTTGCCGCCCTTGAAACCGAGCCAGAAGGTGTACATGTGCCCGAGCACCGCCCCCAGCCCGGCCAGGACCGCGCCGGCCGACTGCAGGCTCGTGGACAGATCGGTCAGCCAGAACTGCGAGGCCAGCCAGACCGGCAACCAGCCCTTGAGCAGGTCGAGCACAAACACCGGGATGCCGATGCCCTTGCCAAGCACGCGGATGACGTTGGTGGCCCCGATGTTGCCGCTGCCGTGCTGGCGGATGTCGATGCCCTTGAGTCGCCCGGCAAAGTAGCCGAACGGCAAGGCGCCGCTCAGGTAGCCGACGGAAACAGAAAGCAAAAGGGCCGAGGTGGGGGTCATCAGACCGCATCTATCCCGGTTCCCGGGCCAACCGCCAAGCGAAAAGCGGCGCGGTCGCCCGGCTTTTTTGCCGGCCGGCATCCGTGATTGATTCGCCGGGCGACCCGCGTTTGTTCGGGCTCCATGCTGCGTTTTCTCCTCCCGACTGCTACTTTTGTGATGCTCGCGTCCCTCGCCGATGCGGCACCGCGCCCGCTCAAGGCCCTGCTCGTCGCCGGCGGCTGCTGCCACGACTACGCCGGGCAGCACGAGGTGCTCCGCCAGGGCCTCCAGGCGCGCGCCCTGGTTCAGGTCGATGTGGTCTGGACCGATGACAAATCGGTCAACCCACCCCTGCCCCTTTACGACAACCCCGACTGGGCCAAGGGCTACGACATCATCCTGCACGATGAGTGCGCCGCCGGCATGAGGGATCCGGCCGTGCTGCAGCGCATCCTTGAGGTCCATCGCACCGTGCCCGCCGTGCACCTGCACTGCGCCATGCACAGCTTTCGCACCGGCTCGGACGCCTGGTTTCGCCATCTCGGCCTGCAGTCGAACTCGCACGGCCCGCAGGAGCCCATCGACCTGACCTTCGTCGACAAGACCCATCCCATCACCCAGCCGCTGGGCGACTGGACCACGATCAAGGAGGAGTTGTACAACAACGTCGACCTGTTCGGCGCCCACCCGCTGGTCATGGGCCGGCAGAAGGTGAAGCAGAAGGACGGCAGCCTGCGCGAGGTCGATGCCATCGTCGCCTGGACGAATGACCAGGCCGGGGCACGCAGCTTCAGCACCAGCCTCGGCCACAACACCGCCACCGTCGCCGACGGCCGCTACCTCGACCTCGTCACCCGCGGCCTGCTCTGGGCCTGCGACAAACTCGAGCCGGCCTACCTGACACCCTTTGCCGGCCAGGGCGAGGTCCGTTTCGTCAAGGCCAAGCCGGTCGAAACCCCCAAGCCGCCGCCGGCGCCGAAAAACGCCCTCGGGGTCAAGGCCACGGCCAGCAGCGAGGAGACCGGCAAGAACAACTTCGCCTGGCGCGCGGTCGATGGCGATGACGCCACCCGCTGGTGCGCGGCCAACAGTTCCTACCCGCAGTGGCTGCAACTGGAGTTCGACAAGCCGCAGACCCTCACCGGCCTGGAAACCGTCTGGGAAAACAGCGGCGTGTATCAGTTCCGCATCGAGGCCAGCAGCGATGGCCAGACCTGGAAGCCCCTGGTGGATGGCAGCACCAACACCGACAAGGCACCCTACCGCCACGCCTTCGACAAGCGTGATGGCGTGCGCTTCCTCAAGATCCACGCCCTCGGCAAAACCAGCGGCGGCTGGGCCAGCATCCGTGAGGTGCGGCTCAAAGGCCCCGGCATCACCGCCCTGCGAGCGTCGGAAAAGCCGGACCTGTCCGACCCGTCCGACAAGTCCGACTATTCCAAGGCCGGCAATGTCCCGCCCCGCATCGTCCGCCTCACCCCCGAACAGGAAGCCGCCCTGCTCAAGGACGTCAAGGTGCCGGACGGCTTTGAGGTCTCCCTCTTCGCCAACAGCGCCGCCGCCAACTACCCGGTGTTTGTCGCCGCCGCCCCGGACGGCACGCTCTATGTCTCGTCGGATGGCAACGGCTCGCTCGGTCGCAACCCCGGCCACGGCCGGGTCATCCGCCTGCGCGATCTCGATGGCGACGGGCGGGCCGATGAAACGAAGGTGTTCTGCGAGGTCGACAGCCCGCGCGGCCTGGTCTGGGATCGCGACCGTCTCTACCTCGTGCATCCGCCGCACCTGAGCGAATTCATCGACGCCGATGGCGACGGCGTGGCGGAAAAGCAGAACGTGCTCATCCGGGACATCGCCTTCGGCTTCAAGGACCGCCCCGCCGATCACACGACCAACGGCCTCAGCCTCGGCATCGACGGCTGGCTCTATGTCGCCGTCGGCGACTTCGGCTTCCTGAAAGCCACCGGCACCGATGGCCGCAGCCTGCAGATGCGCGGCGGCGGGGTCGTGCGCCTGCGACCCGATGGCACGGGCCTGGAGACCTACTCGACCGGCACCCGCAACATCCTCGAGGTCGCCATCAGCCCGCTGATGGACCTGTTCGCCCGCGACAACACGAACGACGGCGGCGGCTGGAACGTGCGCTTCCACCACTTCACCGGTCTCGACGACCACGGCTACCCGCGGCTGTACAAAAACTTCGCCGACGAAGCCGTGGCACCGCTCGCCGACTACGGCGGCGGTTCCGGCTGCGGCGCGGTCTACATCGACGAACCCGGTTTCGGGGTTTGGAACAATGCCCCCTTCACCGCCGACTGGGGCAGCGGTGCCCTCTGGCACCATCAAGTCCAACCCAAGGGCCCCACCTTTGAGGAAACCCGCGCGCCGGAAGCCTTCGTCAAGATGACCCGCCCCACCGACGCCGATGTCGATGCCCTGAGCCGCCTCTACGTCGCCAGTTGGAAGGGCGCCACCTTCAACTGGGAAGGACCGGACGTCGGTTACATCGTGCAGGTCAGGCCGAAGGGTTTTCAGCCCGAGCCGCTGCCGGATTTCGCCAAGGCGAAGGATGAGAAACTCGTCAAGGTGCTGGAGTCACCGAGCCATCGCAGGAGGTTGGAGGCGCAGAGGGAGCTGGTGCGCCGAGGTGTTGACTCCGATCTCTTGAGCGGTCTCAAAAAACTCGTCGAAGGCAAAACTGTCAGTCTTGGATCAAAGACAGCCGCGCTCCATGCGATTGCTTTGGGAGCACCGGCTGATGATGCTTTTCAGCTTTTGGACATGGATTCTGTTCACCTAGAACGTGACCTTGAGCCGCTGACGATTGCCGCCAGGATTCGTGCTTTGTCGGATAGCGTGAAGGGCAAGTCGCCGAAGTCCTCTGGACTCAAAATGGCTCTTGGCAATGGCGACGACCGTATCGCACTTCAGATTTTGCGTTCTGTGGCGAGACACAAACTGGTCTTTTTGGCTTTGGATACAGGAAGAGCGGTGACAGCTTCTGGTGATGTGCTGCGACAAATCGCGATTCGCCATTTGGCTGATTTGGGAGATTTCAAAAGCTGCTTTGTATTGCTGGACTATGGTGAAGCGCACCCTGAACAAGGAAACTCAGCGACTCACGACAAGTATCGTGAAGGTCTTCTCCGCGCCCTCGCGATGATGCACCACCCCGAGGTCGTCACCGGCCTCATCGACCGCCTCGGCAAGGCAACCGATCCCGCCCTGCGCCAGGGTCTGCTCGCGGCGCTGTGCCGACTGCATTTCCACGAGGGCGAATGGAAGGGCGATTCCTGGGGCACGCGTCCGGACACGCGCGGGCCCTACTACCAGCCGGAAGCCTGGAGCGAAACCCCGCGCATCGCCGCGGCCCTGAAAGAGGCCCTGGCCAAGGCCGATCCCACGGAGGCCGCCTTCCTCGTCGGCGAGATGAACCGCAACCGCATCCAGTCAAACGAGGCCCTGCAGCGCATTCTCGCCCTGGCCAAGCAGGACGCCAAGGTCCTGCCCGAACTGGCCGCCCAGCTCGCCGCGGCCGAGGAGGTGCCGGCCGAAGCGGTGCCTCTTCTGGTCGGACTCGTCCGACAAGTCGGACCTGTCGGCTCCGCTCCTCTTTCCCAGGCGATCATCGCCCTGTCGAAAACCGACAGCGCCGAAGGTGTGCAGGCCACGCTGGCGGCGCTTGAGCCGCTGCGCCAGATGCCCGGCGCCTTCAAGGACTTCGAGGCCGCCAGCACCGCCTTCTTCAATGCGCCCAAGCTGGAAAACCACCACCTGCTCCTCGAACAACTCGCGGAAAAACTCGAGGGCCCGGTCGCACTCCAAGCCGATGCCGCCCTGCTCCATCTCGCGACCCGCACCACCGGCAGCCCGGAATCACGCGAACTCTCCGCCAAGGCCCTCGACGCCGGCTGGACCGACCCGAAACGGCGTCGCCAGATCCTCGACGCGATCACCGCGTTGAAGCACCAGGCCAGCGCGCCACGTGTGCGGGCCGCGCTCGGCGACGCCGATGCCGCCGTGCGCCAGGCCGCCGAGCGCGCCGCCAAAACCCTGCGCCTGTCGACCACGGAAGACAAGACGCCGAAGCTCGCGACTCTGAAGCCGGAACAGATCCTGTCGGCCGTGCTCGCCGCCAAGGGCGATGCCGCCGTGGGCGAGCAGATCTTCCAGCGCGCCACCTGCAGCGCCTGCCACACGGTCAAGGAGTCGGAAGCGCCCAAGGGCCCCTACCTGGGCAACATCGCCCAGACCTACAAGCGGCCGGAACTCGCCCAAAACATCCTCGACCCGAACAAAACGATCGCCCAGGGTTTCACCAGCGAACTGATCACCCTCAAGGACGGCACCCAGCAAATGGGCTTCATCACCCTGGAGGGCGCCGCCGAGATCAAGCTGCGCGACATCGCCGCCCGCGAATTCACCTTCCCAACCACGAACATCGCCACGCGCCAGAAACTGCCGATGAGCCTGATGCCGCCCGGCCTGATGCTGAACTTCACAGTGTTCGAGTTCGCCAGCCTGCTCGACTACCTGGAAAAGCTCGCCAAGCCCTGAACCGCACAGGATTTGTCCAGGACCCCACCCGCATGGTCAGGAGCTGTCCAAACCGCGCTTCCTTGTGCGACCAGACATGACAAGTGGCAGGCTCCCGGCCTATGCCTCCGGCTTCCCATGTCCGCCAAGCACCTGCTCCCAATCCTTCTTCCCAGCCTGCTCGCCGCCGTCGAACCGACCGCAGCACCACCACCGTCAACCGTTGCCGAAGCGGCTGCCAAGCCCGCCACGCCCATCCCCGCCGTCATCGTGACGACATCGCGCGAGGCCGTGCCGCTGCAGCAAACCGCCCAGACCGTGCGCATGCTGGAGGGCGTGCAGATGCAGGAGCGACAGGTGCGTACCCTCACCGAGGCCCTGCGTGAGACCCCGGGGGTCAACGTCCAGAAAACCTCCAACGCCCAGGGGTCCCCCTTCATCCGCGGTTTCACCGGCTTCCGCAACCTGGCCCTGATCGACGGCATCCGCTTCAACAACTCCACCTTCCGCGAGGGACCGAACCAGTACTGGAACACCATCGACTCCTGGGCCATCGACCGGCTCGAGCTCGTGCCCGGCCAGGGCTCGGTGCTTTATGGCAGCGATGCCATCGGCGGCACGCTCAACCTGCTGACCAAGGACTCCGGGTTCCGCGACGAGGACGCCGGCTTCTTCTTCCACGGCCTCACCGCCTACCGCGCGTCCACGGCCGAACGCAGCCATGTCGGCCGTCAGGAAATCCAGTTCGGCGAGGGCGGTCGCTGGGGCCTGCACCTCGGCGCCAGCCTGAAATCCTTTGGCGACGTCCGCGCCGCCGGCCTTGGCATCCAGCCGAACACCGGCTACGACGAATGGGCCTACGACGCCCGCCTCGATCTCGCCCTCGACGAAAACTGGACGGTCACTGCCGTGCATCAGCAACTGCGCCAGAACGATGCCTGGCGAACCCACCAGACCACCTCCGGCATTTCCTGGGAAGGCACCACCGTCGGCACCGACCTGCAGCGCTCCTATGACCAGGAACGCACGCTCTCCTACCTGCGCCTCGCCGGCCTCGATCTCGACGGCTTTGCCGACAGCGCCAGCCTGACCGTGTCGCTGCAGACCGCCGACGAATATGAATTCCGCGAGCGCACCACCCGCCGCGATTTTTCCCAGGTGGAGATCAGCACTCTCGGTCTCGACCTTCAGCTCGCCAGCGAGACGGCGATCGGCCGCCTCACCTACGGCATCGATTACTACCGCGACTGGGTTTCCAGCGGCAGTCAGCGCTACAACAAGAACGGCACCCAGGCCCAGGGCATCCAGGGCCCGGTCGGCGACGACGCCAGCTACGACCTGCTCGGCCTCTACGTGCAGGATCAGTTCGATGTCACCCCGCGCCTGCACGCCCAGCTCGGCGGTCGCTTCACCCATGCCGCCGCCGACATCGGCCGCTTCGCCGATCCGGCCACCCCGGCGCCCGTGGATTCCTACCAGGATGACTGGCAAAACTTCTCCGCCAGCCTGCGCCTGCTGTATGATCTCGATGAACAGGCGCGCCACCAACTCTTTGGCGGCGTCTCCCAGGGCTTCCGCGCGCCGAACCTGTCCGACCTCTCACGCCTCGATGTCGCCCGCAGCGGCGAACTCGAAACACCGTCGACCGGCCTCGATCCCGAGCAATTCGTCAACTTCGAGCTCGGCCTGCGCACCGAAACCGAGCGCTTCCGCGGCAGCCTCAGCTACTTTTACACCGTCATCGACGACATGATCGTGCGTCGCCCGGTCGGTGCCGGCATCGTCAACAAGTCGAACAGCGGCGACGGCTTCATGCAGGGCATCGAACTCGACGGTTCCTGGCGTCTCGATGCGCATTGGACGCTGTTCGGTCACCTCACCTGGACCGAGGGCCGGGTCGAGCAATACCCGCGCACCAACAGCAGCTACCAGCAGAAGGAGCCGATCAGCCGTGTCGTGCCGCTCATGGGCCGGGCCGGCCTGCGCTGGGAAGCCACCGACAAGCGCGTCTGGGGCGAGTTCCTCTGCCTGACGCACAGCCGGTACGAGCGCATGAACAGCGGCGACCGCCGTGACACCCAGCGCATTCCGCCGGACGGCAACCCGGGCTTTGCCCACCTGACCCTGCGCGGCGGCTGGCGCGTCACCCAGCAACTCGAGTTGACCGCGGCGCTCGAAAACCTGCTCGACCAGGAATACCGCTACACCGGCTCCGGCAGCAACGAACCCGGCTTCGGCGCCGTGCTCGGCGCCACGCTGCGGTTTTGAGCCCAAACGGGGGTCCGGCAGCGGCTTGAGCAGATGGATCTCATTCATGGGCATCTCCAGCCACTTCTTTCAAAGAACGTTTCCAGCTCCCGACACCCTGCCCAGCGCTCGCTTCTTGCCCAGTCAGCGCATCTGCCGGCTGACGTTCGCCATCTCCCTGGCTGCTCCAGGCAGAGGCGGGAGCGGGCGGAGCATCCCTTCGGTTGGCAAGGCACGGAGTCGCAAGCTTTGCGAAGCGCTGGAGAGTCAGGCAAAGAACCAGTCTCCTTCGGGATTAAGTGCGCCGGTGAAACGGAAGTTGGTGAACTTGTGGGACTCGACCAAGTCCTTGAAACGCTGGGTGCAATAACGGTGGCGCGTATGGACGGTCGATATGTAGAACAGGTCCGCTCCCTGCCAATGCGAGAAATCGAACTTCCAGAGGCAAACACCCGATTTCTTTGAAAGATCATAAAATCCAGTTTCGGTGTTGATCTGATATGGAACCACCTGACTAAAATCGAACGCCCCAGAATTTATGTATCCATCCTCCGTCTTGGGGTAAACCTCCAAATCTCCTGGCACGGCTGGCACACCTGAAAGTGCATGCGCCCAGTGATAATGCGAGTCTGGCAGTCTTTGAAGCACTTTGGAATCCACATTCCGGAGTTTTTGAGGGTAGAACTCAACACCACTTAAACCTAATTCCTGGAAAACATTAACCACACGCTCGGACCAAAGAACGCAATCAAGGGAGTCCATGTAGTCCGGCCATCGTTTGGCTGAATACCAAACATCAATCTCATAACTGCCAGGAAGAATGTCGCGCACCTCCCGCCCCCAAGGTTGCGTTCCTCTTTTTGCACCAACCATGCCTGCCATCGGCGAGTTGCTATAAGCGTCGAGACGATAAAATTTCATTGCGAAAAGCTGAAGTCTTTTAGTTGCCCGTTTGCTACCGGCACTCGATACACATGCCCGGACCTGATCTCTGCAAGCTTGTCCAGGGAAACGGGGTCATTGTACAACTGCTTGACAGATGCACCGAGGATGACCCTGCCACCCGCACCTCGGTCGAGGTTCTCATACGGGCATCGTCGGGTTTTGACCCATCCGTGTCCAGCCGAAAAAGCGAATCCAGAATCGTTGTTGTGTCACGGCCAGCCGTGACACGATCGGCCCCAGCAGCCGCGAAAGGACCGCCCGCACCGACGTTTCATGATGGCACATGACGCGCTTGCGACTCGCCCTCGTTGCCCTACCCCTGATTGGCACTGCCCAGGAGAAGCACAGCCGAAGGTCCTGTTTGCCATTGCTACGACTGGGGCCGCAAATGGGGGGCAGTCGATCCTCTCAGCCGCGCGCCTGCCACTGCGGATAGCGTTCCTTCAGCGTCTTGCGAAAGTCGGCGGCCTTGGTGGCCTGACCGGCCTTTTCCAGCGCACGCGCCGCCTTGTCGAGCGCCTCGGGCGTGATCTCGGCGTCGTCGAAGAACTGCGCCGGAATCATCAGCTTGCCGGCAGCGGCACTGTACTTTTCCTTGGCACCCGCCGACTGCCCCGCGCTGGCGAGCTTGTCGCCGGCCGCCATCAGGATGTCGCCCTCGAGAATGAGCAGCAGGGCCTGGGGCTTGCCGTCCTTGGCAAAGGTGAGCCCCTCTTCGGCGGCTTTCTCGGCATCGTCGATCCGGCCCAGGCCGAGCAGGGCGCGGCCCTTGGCGACCAAGCCGCGGGCGCGGTTGGCGCTCTCCGGCGTGACCGCCAGGTAGTGCCCCGTGGCCTGCAGGCTCTCCTCAAATTGACCGGCTTCCAGCAGGGCCTGGCCGAGGTAGTTCCAGACGCGCGGATCGGTGTTCTCCGGCACTTCCGGGGTCGCCGCCAGTTTCAGGTAGGCGGCCGAGCGGGTGAAATCACGCTGGTCGTAGAGCTTGAGACCGAGCCAGGTGAGGGCGTTGAGCGGAATGACCGCCGAGGCGTTCGCCTTGCGGTAGGCATCGATGGCCTTGGCCAGCGCCTCGACATCCTGGCGAGCGTACTGCGAGAGCAGGATCATCGGGCTGGCGCGGTCGAGGTAGTTTTCGCGATCCTTCTCGATCGCCTTTTCCAACGCGGGCACGGCCTTGTCGAACTGCTTCTGCTCGAAGTGCCCGCGGCCGATGCCATACCAGGCCTGGGCGGCGGCGGCACTGTTCGGATACTTGCTCACCAGCATCTCGAAGGCGGCGATCATCGCCTTGCTGTCGCGCTGGTCGCCGGCGATCAGGCCCAACTGCAGGTAGCTGACCTCGGCGGCATCGGAGTGGGTGAATTCCTTGACGACCCGCTGGAAGTCGGCCACGGCCTTGGCCACCTCGCGCGCGTCCTTGTAGGCCATGCCCCGGCGCGCCAGCGCCTTGGCGGTGAGCGGGTGACCCGGGTTTTCGGCGAGGAATTGGGCAAATGACGCAATGGCGTCCTGATGGCGGCGCGCCTCGGCGCAGGACCAGGCCTTGTTGAAGAGCGCGCCCGGGCGCAGCTTCTCAGGCAGGCCGCTGATGCGCACCTCGGCAAAACTGTCGGCCGCGCGCGCGTAATCCGCCTGGTTGAAGAAGAAGTCGGCGCGAATCAGGTGCGCGAGATTGAGGAATTCGTGATCGGCCTGCGCCTCGGCATGGCGGGCGATGAAGGCATTGGCGAAATCGCCCAACTGCTTGTCGTCGAGCAGGTAAAAGCAATAGAGCTTCCAGTAGCCGGCCTCAAAGGCCTGCGGCGTGCCGACGAACTCCTGCTCGACCATGAGGTAAACCTCGACGGCGCGCGCGTAGCTCTTCTTCATCCGGTAGGCATTGCCCACCAGCAGCAGCATGCGCGGGCGGGTGTCGCCCTCGGGCAGCACGTCGGAGTGGCGGGCATACTGGCCGATGACCCCCTCGTAATCGCCTTTGGCGTAGAGCGACTGCACCACGCCGACCAGGGCGATGCCGCGGTTGACGGGCGTTGTCTCGGCGATCTTGAGCGCGCGCTCGAAGAGCGGCAGGGCCTCGTCGGGTTTGCCGGTTTCGGCCAGCAGCACGGCGGCCTTGACGCAGGCCTCGGAGAGCACGGGGTTGTCCTTGCTCGCCTGGATCAGTTCCAGGAAGAGCGGCAGCGCCTCGGCCTTGCGATCCTCGGCCAGGTACACCGTGCCAAGGGCCAGCAGGGCGCTTTCGCGGTAGGGATTCTCCTCGCGCACCGCCACCACCTGGCGCAGGGCCTCGGCCTGCTTGCGGCGGTCGCCGATCTGCTGGTGGGCGCGCGACTCGTTGAAGAACGCCGCCAGGCGCACCTGGGGCAGCGGTGTCTTGGCCGCACAGAAGGCGAAGTGGCGGGCGGAGTCGTCGAAGTCCTGGGCGTTGAAACGCATGGCGCCGAGGCGATAGGCCGCGGACGGCGCGCCCTCGCTGTTCGGGAAGCGGCTGACGACCTCGAGGTAATAGGTCTCGGCGGCGCGCGGGTTGTCCTGCTTGAGGAAGCATTCGGCCAGACGGAACATCGCCATGGGCACATCGCTGCCGTTCGGATGCGCCTTGAGGTATTGAGCGAAAGACTCGGCGGCGAGCGCGTGCTCGCCGCGCTCGTAGATCATCGTCGCGTAGTCGAACAGGTCGGACCCGGGCGACTTCGGCCGGGCCGGTGCCGCGGGCGCCGCCGGCTGGGCGGGCGCGGTCGGGCTGTCCTCCACAGGGATGGCCCGCGGCACGGCGGGAGCGTCCTCGACCGGGATCGCGCGCGGCACCTCCTGGCTGCGCACATCGGTGAGACCGGCGGCGGCGAGCAGGAGGGCGAAACGGAGCGGGGCGCGGGGCTTCATTGCGGGGGAGCGGGGGTCTCGGGCCGACGGGTGGCGAAGGCGATGTTCCAGATGCCGGCCTTCTGGCAGGTGTCGAGCACGGCGATGACGTGCTTGTAATCGACGACCTCGTCGCCGCGCAGGATGACGGCCTGATCCTTGTTCACGGAGACGATGTTGGCGAGGTTGCGCAGCAGCTGCTCGGTGTTCACCTCCTGGCCGTTGACGATGACACCGCCGTCCGCCTTGATGTTGACGATGATTTCACCGACGTTGCGCGCACGGTCGTCCTTGCCGGTGTCGGCGGCGGGAACACTGACATCCATGAGCTGCTCAACGCTGGCGTAATGGCTGGTGACAGCGAAGAAGATGACCAGCAGCAGCAGCACGTCCACCAGCGGGGCGAGCTGCAGGGGCGTCGGTTCGATCGAGTGCTGCTTGCGGAAGTTCATGGGGGATCACATCGGCTGACCGTCCGGACCGCGACCGCTGGCGACGGCGCGGGCGGCGCGCTTGTACTGGACGGCGAGCAGGGCCATGAGGTGGGTCGTGGCGGCCTCCATCTCGGAGATCAGGCGGTTCGCCTTGCCGCGGAAGATGGCGTAGCAGATGAGCGCCGGAATGCCGATGACCAGGCCCGAGGCGGTGCACAGCAGGGCTTCGGAAACGCCCTGCGCCAGACCGAGCTGGCTGGAGCCGCCGTAGTCCTTGGCGGAGATGGCATGGAAGGTGGTGATCATGCCCAGGGTCGTGCCGAGCAGGCCGAGCATCGGGGCGACCGCGCCGACGTCGCCGAGGTAGGCGATGCGAGCGAGCAGCAGGCTCGACTGGCGGTTGCCCTCGGCCTCGGTGACCTCCTTGACCTCCTCGAAGCTGGCGGTCGGGTTGCGCGTGGCGAAGTCGAGCGTCTTGGCGGTGATGCGGGCAATGCACTCGTTGCGGCGGTTGCAGACGGCGAGCAGGCCGAGGTAATCCTGCTTGCGGATGAGGGCGTCGGCCGAATTCATGAAGGCATCGCTCACCACCGTGCCCTGGCGGACGGTGAAGGTGAACAGCACGATCAGAAAAGCCGTCACCATCGACAGCAGGATGAGCGGGTAGGCCATGACGCCGGTGCGCTGGATGAAGCCGTCGAGGGTCAGGGCGCTGGCAAAGGGGTTGTCCTCGGCCGCAGGGCCGGCGGCGGTCGCGGCAACCGGGGCGGGTGCCGCGGCGGGGGTCTGGGCCTGCAGCCCGGCGGCGATCAGCCAGCCGCAGACGAAGATCAGCAGGACGCGGACAAGGGGGGAATTCTGACGCATGAGTGGGCGGAGTGTAGGCGCGGCGGGGGAGGTTGCAAGGGGCGAGGTGGGACGGAAACCGCGCGCCAAAAAGTCAAATAAGGCGCAACCCGGGCGGTTCTTCGCCCGGGCCGGCGTTTTCCCAACTCACATGCGCTCGGTGGTGCGGATGCCAAGCAGCCCGAGGCCGGTTTTGAGCACCTTGCCGGCCGCCTCGCACAGGGCGAGGCGGGTTCGGCGCACGCTGCCCTCGGCCTTGAGCACCGGGCAAGCTTCGTAGAAGGCATGGTAGCTGTTGGCCAGTTCGAAGAGGTAGTTGGCCAGCAGGTTCGGCCGGTGATCGATGAGGATGTCATGCACCACCTCGGCAAACTGGGCCAGCTTGACCGCCAGGGCGCGCTCGGCCGGGTCGGTCAGGCTGAAGGCCTCGTCCGCCGCCGGCGCCGCCTCGGCAGCGTCGAGCTTGCGGAAGATGCTGCGCGTGCGCACGTAGGCGTTGAGCAGGTAGGGCGCGGTGTTGCCCTGCAGCGACAGCAGCTTGTCCCAGCTGAACTTGTAATCGGTCAGACGGTTCTGGCTGAGCTCGGCGTACTTCACCGCACCGGTGCCGATGATGCGGGCGATCTCCTCCTGGGCGTCGGCATCCAACCCCTGATCGCGGCTCGCCACCGCCTCGCGGGCGCGCTCGATGGCCTCGTCGATGACCTCCAGCAGGCCGACCGTCTCGCCACTGCGGGTTTTGAACATCTTGCCGTCCGGACCCAGGATGCTGCCGAAGGCGATGTGGGTCATTTGCGTCGTCGCACCGCGGCGGCGGGCGACGGCAAACACCTGGCGGAAGTGCAACTGCTGGGGCGCGCCGACCACATACCAGATCTCGTCAGCCCGCCATTCGCGCACGCGATAGTCGATGGTGGCCAGATCGGTGGTGGCATAGAGGAAACCGCCGTCGCTCTTGCGAACGATGCAGGGCGCCGCCTTCCAATCGTCCTTGTCGCGGATCAGGAAGGGATCCTCCTCCGGCGGCAGGCTGCCGTCGCTGAACACCACGACCGCGCCCTCGCTCTCGCGGGCGATGCCGGCAGCGAGCAGGGAGTGCACCAGCGGTGCCAGGGCGTCATTGTAGAAGCTCTCGCCCAGGTAGTGATCGAAGCGGACATCGAGGGCGTCATAGACCTTCGCCAACTGCTCCAGGGTCAGGCGCACGCACTCCTTCCAGATGCCGAGGTTTTCGGCATCGCCCTGCTGCAGCCGCACGAGTTCGCCTTTGCAGGTCTCCAGCACGGCCTCGTCGGCCTTGGCCTCGGCATTGACGGTCTTGTACACCCGCACCAGCTCGTGGATGGGGTCCCGCGCCAGGGCCTCGCGGTCGAGCCGGGTTTTCCAGCCATGCAGGATCATGCCAAACTGCGTACCCCAGTCGCCGACATGGTTGTCGGTGATGACCTCATGGCCGAGGAAACGAGCCGTGCGCGCCAGGGCGTCGCCGAGAAAGGTGCTGCGAATGTGGCCGACATGCATCGGCTTGGCGATGTTCGGCGCCGAGAAATCGACAACGATGCGCTTCGGCGCCGCCACGGCCGGCACCCCGGCCCGGTCGTCGGCCAGGATCCGCCCGAGCCGACCCTCGAGGGCCGCGGCCGAGAGGGTGAAGTTGAGGAAGCCGGGACCGTCGATGGCGACCTTTTCACACAGGTCCGCAGTGTCGAGCTTGTCGACGACCTGCTGGGCGAGCGCGCGCGGATTGGTCTTCAGGCGCTTGGCCAGGATCATCGCCGCGTTGCTCTGGTAGTCGCCAAAGCGGGTGTCCGAGGCGAGGGCCACTTCGGGCGCAAAGCCCTCCGGCAGATCGATGCCGGCGGCGGCGAAGGCGGCTTGGAGACGGTCGGTGAGAACAGCGCGAAACATGGGGGCGCTTCCTTAGCGCCGATGCCCGGCGGGTTCAACCGGCCGTTTGGGCGGCGGCGCGGAAGCGGGTGCAGACGCCGCCACCGGCGACCACGGCCGGGATTTGCTCGGCCTGCCTCCCCGAGGCGATGATGCACTCGACGCCGGCGTTGGCGGCATCCTGAACGGCACGCAGCTTGGAGACCATGCCACCGGTGCCGAGCTGGGTCTTCTTCTCCTGGGCATGATGGATCACCGCCGCAACATCCTCGACGACAGGGATCGGGCCTTCAGCGGGCTGGTCGGGGTCGCGGAGCAGGCCGGGCGCGCTGGGCAGCAGCAGCAGCAGGTCGGCACCCCAGAGGCGGGCGATGTGCGAGGACAGCAGGTCGTTGTCGCCAAAGCGCAGTTCCTCGATGGCCACGCTGTCGTTCTCATTGATGACCGGCACCACCTGGGGGAATTCAAGCAGGCGCTCCAGTGTCGCCTTGAAGCGGGTCGCGCGCGGCGCCGCCTCCAGGTCCTCGTGGGTCACCAGCAGCTGGGCGACATGCAGGCCGTGATCGCGCAGCAGGTTTTCGTAGGCGTGCATGAGGTGGGTCTGGCCAACCGCGGCCAGGGCCTGCAGGGTGGTCAGGTCGGCGGGCCGCGACGCCATGCCGAGCGGTTTCAATCCGCTGGCGACCGCGCCGCTGCTGACCACCACGACCGTGTGACCAGCCTGCTTGAGCAGGGCCACCGCCTCCACCAGCTTGCGCAGCTGCACGGGATCGGGCTCGGGCGTCTGCAGACGGGTGAGAATGCCGGAACCGAACTTGATGACGACACGCTTGGAGACGGGCGGGGACATGCGGGGAGGGCGCCCAGTATGGAGCTTCCCCCGCCCGAGGCAACGGGATGTTTCGGGTCACACGGCCCGGAACGGCTCAGGGGAAATACAACCGGCGGCGCAGGTCGGCGGAGAGCTCGGCGGGCCGCAGCTTGGTGACACCACTGGTGGAGGTCACCGCCAGGCCGGTTTCATCGACCTTGCTGATCCGCACGTTGAAGAGCTTGCGCCCATCGGCCAGCACGAGCTCGGGCACCACCTGACCGATCAACCGCTGGCGCAGACTGCTGACCACCTGGGCCCGCTCCTGCCGCACCGACTGGGCATCCGCGCGCGCCTGATCGGCCTTGCCCTTCATCGCCAGGATCTCCGCCTTGCGAAACTCCACCTTCTTCTGCAGCTCCAGGGCGCCGACCAGGGTCTGAAACTCCGTGCGCCGTGCTTCCAGGGTCTTCTCGTAGGCCGCAATGTTGCGACGCGCGTCCGCGAGGTCGCCCTTCATCTTTTCCAACTGGTCATGGAAGTACCAGCCGGCCAGTCCGGCGGCGAAAAGGAGGAGGGCGAAGAGGTTCTTCATGATTGGCAAACCGGCTCAGCGGGCGAGTTCCTGCTTCATCTGCTCAAGTTGCTCCCGCAACGCCTTCAGGTTGGCATCGGCGGCCTCAAAATCCTTGGTGGCGACCCCGAGTTGCTGGTCGAGCGCTTCCAGTTCGGTCTGCAGACGGACGGTCATTCGCCGCGCCGAATCCTCCGGCGTGGGCCCCGGCGGCACGGCCTTGCGCAGGTCGACCAGTTTCTGCTCGAGGCTGTCAAACTCGGCCTTCAACTCGGTCTGCCGTTTGAGGGTGGCCTCATGATCCGCCTGCACCTGCTCCGCTTCCTTGCAGCCGCTCAGGGTCAGCGCCGCCGCTGCAATCGCTGATCGGCCCAGGAACCGGGGGTGGAGAACGTTCATAAGTCGAATAACCGCTGAATTTCCCCAAGGCTACCCAGTTCACTACGCACTGTCAATGCGCCAAAACCCGGTTTCAAACGCGGTGCACCAGCGGCTTGGCTTCGCAGTCGCGCAGCCCGCGCAGCAGGCGCCGGGTGCAGGACTCGAAGTGCGCAAGAATCTCGGCTTCATCGATCCCGGGCGGCAGGGCCGCGTCGGCACGCACGGGCCGCCCGCTCAGGCCGTCGAGACAGATCAGCACGTCCTTCAGTGAGGTGAAAAGCTGTTGCTCCTGCTCGGCCTCCGGCAGCAGCACAAAGGCCAGGTTGAGCAGCCAGCGCCCGTCCTTCTGCAAAATGAAACGCTGTGGCCGCAGGTCGTTGCCGCCCGGCACATACCCTTCCTGGCGCACCAGGTAGGGGCCATGCCCGTGCGCCCCCCAGCCCAGGTTCATCACCTCGCAGCGGGCCGGGTCGTTGGTCAGGGCAGGCATGTCAGGTGAAGAGAATGTGGCTGCCCTCGCCGGCCGCAGCCTCATAGAATTGACCGACCGTGAGCACGTCGTCAACCCTGTCCAAAAGATCCTCGCGCTTCAGCTTGAACATGTCCATCGCCAGCTTGCAGGCGTAAATCTTGCCTCCGGAATCGGAGATCAGTTCCAGAAACTCGCGCACGGGCGGAATGTCGAGTTTCTCCATCTCCTCTTTCATCAGGTGGGTGGCAAAGGCCGAAACGCCCGGCAGCGCGCCCGCCCAAGTCGGGAACGGCAGCGTCATTGGCAACCCCAGCATCGGCATGGCCATGTTGAGCGCCGGATTGCCCACCGTCGCCACCTTCAAATGATCCATCGTCTTGTTGGCCAGGGCATTGAGACCAAAGAAAGTGAAAAACAGCGAAGCCTCAATGCCCTCCATGCGCGCACCGTTGGCCATGATCAACGCGGGGTAAATGCCGTCGAGGGAACCTCGACTGACAATGATGGACATTTTCTTCACGGGATGGGGGGGGGTGGACATGGGGGACGGTTCGAGGTTCGAGGTTCGAGGTTCGAGGTTCAACCGGGAACCCGGAACCGCGAACCCCTCAACAAAATCAAATGCAGCCGACCGGTTTGGGGATGCCGGCGATCTTGGAGGATTTCTTCAGCGGGCCACCCGGGAACAGGTCGTAGAGTTCCTTGGTCGTCACCACACCACTCTTGCCCATGCTGCGAATGGTCAGCGCCGCGCCCCTGGCCTGCTGCTCGCGCAGGTAGCGCACGACTTTCATGTGGGCCTCGGTCAGCGGACCAACACCCTCCTCCGCGGCAATGGCGGCGGCAATGGCCTCATTCCACTGGCTCATGTCCGTGAGGTAACCCTCTTCGTTCACGTCCACTTCGGTTCCTGCGATGGTCTTTTTCATGATTCAGTTCTTTTTCCTTCTTCCTTCTCCCTTTTTCCTTCTTCCTTCTCCCTCATCCCTCCACCGGCTTCGGCTTGCGCCGCGGGATGCCCGGCAGCGGCCGGGCCTTGAGCAGCACGTTCCAGTACACGTGCCGGAAGGCCAGCTTGCCAAGGTGGTTGAGCCGGGATTCCTCCAGCAGCTTCAGCGGCCCAAAGGCGAAGGGGAAGTTGCCCTCGTGCGGCTCATACTCGTAGTTGAAGTCAATCAGCAGCGCCTTGCCGTTGCCGGACTCAATGAAGCAGTTCGAGTGACCGTCGAACTCCTCCATCAGCGGTTCGCCGCGGATGTACCGCAGCACGTTGTCGGCCAGGGTCTCACTCTCGAAGTGCGCCACCGATCCCGCCTTCGATGCCGGCAGGTTCGTGGCATCGCCGATGACAAAGACATCCGGATGCTGCAGCGACTGCAGGGTGTGCTTGTGGGTCGGGATGAAGTCGAGGTCATCCCCCAGGCCTGAGCGACGCACCGCCTCGTCGCCCATGTTCGTCGGTGTCGTCACCAGCAGGTCGAACGGCACCTCGCGACCATCGAAGCAGACCAGCTTGTTGTTCTCCTGATCGACCTTCTCCGCCACGAAGTCGGCGACCAGTTCAATGCCCTTGTCGCCGAGCAGGTGGCCGAGTTTTCTCGAGGCCTTGGGTTTGGTGAAAGCCCCCGACAGTGGCGTGACATAGGTGATCGACACCTTGTCGCGCAGGCCGCGCTCGCGGAAAAAGGTGTCGGCCAGAAAGGTGAACTCCAGCGGCGCCACCGGACACTTGATCGGCATCTCGTTGACATGCACCACGAGACGGCCGCCCTCGAAGGCCGCGAGCTTGTCGCGCAGGGCGCGGGCTCCGTCGAGAGTGTAAAAGTCATGCACATTGTCGCGCCACTTCGGCCCGAGCATGCCCTCGGTCTCCTCGGGCGCCGTGCGGCAGCCGGTGGCCACCAACAGCACATCGTAATTCAGCAACTCTCCGTTCTTCAGCACCACCCCCTTGTCGGCCGGCGCGATCCGCTCGACCTCGGCCTGGCGAAACTCGACCCCGCGCGGCAAAAAGTCGCGTGTCGGCCGCACGATCTGGGATTCCTCATAGGTGCCGAAGGGCAGGAACAGCAGGCCCGGCTGGTACAGATGCCGGTCCGAGCGATCCACCACCGTCATCCGCCATTCGGAGCGCGACAACCGGCGGCGCAGATGGTTCGCCATCATCGTGCCCGCCGTGCCGGCGCCGAGAATGAGAAGATGCTTGGGCATGACAAGGTTACGTTTCAGTTGCGGACAAACTATATGCGCGTATGCTTATATGCAAGAAAAACCACTTCCCCGATTCTGCCGCCATGAGCGCCTCCCTTGCCACCGATGACCGCGGCCTGCTGCTGCCCTGCCCCGCCTGCGGCACCGTCAACCGCATCGCTTTCGCCCGACTCAACGGCCGTGGCCACTGCGGCTCCTGCCGTGCCCTCCTGCCCGCCATCGCCGCTCCGGCCGACACCTTCAGCCCGGCCTCCTTCGCCGCCCTGGTTGCGCAAAGTCCGCTGCCGGTCGTCGTCGATTTCTGGGCGCCCTGGTGCGGCCCCTGTCAGATGATGGCCCCCGAGTTCGCCAAGGCCGCCGCCCTGGCCGCCGGCGAGGCCGTCTTCGTCAAGGTCAACACCGACGAACAGCCGGAGATTGCCGGTCAGTTCCGCATTCAGGGCATCCCCGCCTTTGCCCTGATTCGCCAGGGCCGCCTCGCCGCCCAGGCCAGCGGCTTCCAGCCCGCCGCCCAGCTGATCCAGTGGCTGCGGCAGGCCTGAGCCGACGCTCACTTCCGGCGGAACTTGACGAAGTAGTTCTCCTCCAGCAGGCCCTCGATCTGGGTGACCTTTTCAAAGCCGGCTGCCGTGATCTCGGCTTCAAACACCTCCTGGCCAGCGCGAACATGGCCGAGGATGAAATCGCTGCTCACCCCGGGAATGCGCTTGAAATCAATCAGCACCAGCGTGCCGCCGGGCTTGAGTGCCTGATGCAGGCTGGCCAGACTGGCCTGGGGAAACTCAAAGTGGTGGTAAACATCGCAGATGAAGGCGAGGTCGATGCTGGCCTCCGGCAGTTCCACACTCTTCGGCGTGCACAGGATCGCCTGCACATTGGCCGCGCTCGCCCTCAGCGCCCGGGCGCGGATGTGTTCAAGAAAGTTTTTGGCGATCTCAACCGCGTACACCCGGCCCTGCGGCCCCACCGCCTGGGCGAACGGCAGGGTGAACAGGCCCGTGCCGGCGCCGATGTCGGCCATCGCCATGCCCGGCTTCAGGTCCAGGGCGGCGACGATTTTATCCCGCTGATGGTAGATCTCCCGGCTCTCCACCTCGAACTTCTGCGTCCATTCCTCGACCTTGAGATCGGGATCGAGGAACTTGTCGTTGATGCCCGGTTTGACACTCGTCTCCTGAGCGAGACAGGCGGTGGCAAACAGCAGGGGCAGAAGCAGGCGTGAGATCATGGCAAAGGTAGGTTGAGACGCATCAGCCGGCACTTCTCTTCCCTATAGCAACGTGGAAAAATGGGAACCCCGCCATGTTCAGGGCGCCCCCAGTGTCATCGATCCACTTTCCGGATCCAAATCCCCCAGCGCATTGCCGAGGAAAAAGCCCCATCCACCCCGATTCTCCCCCTTCTGCAGCAGCACCCCCTGAAATGCCGGCAACTTCCTGGCTGGGTTGGCCCAAGTCGGGGTGAAGCTACCCTTCAAAAGGCCGGTCTTGGCGTTGAGGCTCAGACTGAAGCCCGCGTCCTTTCGGTCGATCTTGTTCACCTTGCTACCCACCACTTGGAAGGCGGTGACTTCAACTACCGACACCAGCCCGCCCTCGGTAAACTCGAGTCTGGCATTGCCCGTCATGGATTCCGCTGCCGGCAGTTCCAGCAGCTCCTGCACCGACAAAACTCCGTCGAACTGAGCACCCACGGGGTCCAGCGACAGCCCCTCCGGCCAGCCTGCCCGATAGGTTTGCGCCTTGTTCGCCGATGTCAATGCCGCTGCGCGATACCAGAGCCAATTCGTGCCGCTGACATCGCTGTCCGCCACCTCCGGATCGAAGCGCCATTCCCCGAGCAGACTACCACCCCTCTGACTCGCCGGTGCACCGGGGGTCGGCAAAGCCACAAACATCGGACCGACATCACCCTCCACCAAGGCGCTGGCCGCCGTGATTTTGCTGCCGTCGGCCAACACCCCCGCCATTTTCAAGCCCCCGCCCTTGGCCAGATGAAAGGCGGCATGACCTGTGCCTTGGGGAAATTCGCTCGGATCCCGAGCCGGTTCCTGCACCTTGGCGGGAAAGACCGCGGTGTAATATCCCTTCGCCCCCCGAGCCTGATTCAACAAGCCTGCCGGCACCAGTTCCCCGCCTCCGTAAGCCACCGGTTTGGCCAAGCCGACGCTCCAGCGCTCCTCCCCCACCCGGGCTTCGAAGATCAACCCCGCCTCCGACCAGCTTGCCGTCAACGACATGGCAACACTGGCGCCCTGCAGCGGCAGCACCGTGAGCCGCTCCCGGCCTGCGTTGAACCACACACTGCCATCGCCATGCAACACGCCACTGAAAGGCAGGGTCTTGCCATCGATCGAAACCTTGCCGCTCAGACTGCCCTTGGTCGCCACCACGGCAGCTGTCACCATGCCCACTGCGGCATTGCCTGTGCCGGCATCCGGCAGCAGCACCCCCAGGAACAGCGGCTTGACCAGAGGCGGCAGAAAAGGATGCTCCTCTCCGGCCGGCACGACAAAAGGATTGGCAATAAAATGGGCGGTCAGATGCTCCACATCCTCCGCCGGCATGGTGAACTTCACGATGTGACCCGACACATCGGCACCGGCTGGCAGGCCACTCCAGTGACTGAACCAGTGACCCGCTTCGGCGACAGCGGTGACCTGCCATTGGCAGCCGGGCAGCACCACGTAGCCATACTCATGTCCCTCGGCCATCCAGATGGAATAGCCGATCCGCGCCATCTTGGCGGGAACCACCCTGCGGGTGACATCTCCGCCCCAGTCTTCGGTCGGCGGGTAGGCCGACTTCAGCTTGAGCCAGTACCTCTGCTCAAAGGTGAAATGGCGGGTGACCGTGGTGCTGTTGCCGGCCAAATCGTGGGCGGTGATGACCAGAGTGTTCTCACCGGAAACGGGCTCAATCTCCTCGTAGAGCGACTTCTCAGTGACATCAATCCCACTCCGAAGGTCATAAGCCAGGGGGCTGCCGCCGTTGAGGGAAATTTCGACCTGCTCCATCAAGCCCGTATCGTCGCGCAAATCCGCCCGAAGCCAAATCGGCGAGACGTTGCTGACCACCGAATCCGCCAGGGGAAACTGCAAATCGATCTCGGGCGGCATTTCATCCGTCAGCATGCCCACCTGATGGATCTCGTGCGTGGCCGTGAACGAACCACTTGTGACCGTCAGGGTGGCGCGACGCGGAGTGGGTTCGGCATTGGGCGAGACCGTATAGCGAAGCGTGCTGTCGTCAGGCCAGTTGACCGGATCTTCAATGCTAACCCACGCCTCGCCCTCACTGACCCTCCAGGTCCAAAGATGTCCGCCTGGCGTGATGGCAAGATCCTGATTGCCACCAGCCGCTGAAACGACCCGCTGCGCCGGCGCAACGGACAGCGGCACAGGCGAAGGCGCCTCCGCCCGCAGGCTTTCGCCGGCAGCGAGTTCCGTCGACACTTCGGTCCATGCATTATCAAACACCACCGCGCCGCTGGTCACCGAAATGGCCACCTCGGTCAGCGCGCCGTTTTCCAGAACCTCGACCGAAAAGGCGGTGCCTCGAATGCCAAGGAAGCCGAGCGGAGTGTCCAACGTCACGTCATCGCGATCATGATCGGCGATCAAGCCGCTCGTCCACACGAACAAGCCCCGGAGGAAACTGAAATGGGATTTGTTATGGGGCGTATTCTCGCCGGTAAACGGCTCATAAAAATACTCATCGATTTCAAACCTGGCGTTTTCCGCAATAAGAACGCTCGTTTCGTCAAGGAAAACGAGGCCAACCGCATCCGCAGCCCCCGTTTCAATGATGTCTCCCGAATAGACCACTGACCCGGCCTGCAGCGCGAGACTGACGCCACCACGGATGACGGTCGGTGAACCGGAAACCGATTCCGCGGTTCCGACCGGCCAGTCATTCTGCAGATCGGAATCAAAGACGTAGGCGGCGCCCGAGTCCGCAAAAGGGCTGTCCGCCTGATCCCCGTTGACCCCGGTCGGGGCACTGTCCTCCTCAAACGCACCCATGATGAAAGTATCACCGGAAATCGCCACCGCAGACCCGAATGAATCGTGCACACCGGTGTTGCTGGCCTTCAGGTAGGCCCGCTGACTCCACCTGCCCGCGGCGTTGCGCATGAAGGCATAGACCGCACCCGAATCCGTCGCGCTGTCGTCGTTTTGATTGCCATTGACGCCGGTGGCAGCACTGTCTTCGCCAACGGCACCCACGAGGATCGTGCGATCATCGATGGCCACGGAACTGCCAAAAAGGTCGCCTTCAGCCACATTGCTGGCCACCAGGCAATCCCGCTGACTCCAGGCAGCTCCACTTCGCTTGAACACAAACGCGGCGCCAGCGATATCCTCCACTTTGAAGGACGGGGCACCGACCACAATCGTGTCTTCAAAGATCGCCACGGAACTGCCAGAAAAAGAACCTCCTGTGCCATTCGCGCTGGCTTGAAGCATGGCCTGCTGCAGCCAGTTGCCGCTTTCACCCCGCGTAAACACATAGCCCGCTGCGGCGTAGTCGGGGTAGCCACCTGCAGCAAAGTGTGCATAATGCCCCATGCCAATCGAACCGACAACAATGTCATCGCCTGAAATCGCCACAGATCGACCAAAGAGCATTTCGTAGTTGCTATCCGCCTTGAGATAGGCCTGCTGGCTCCAAATCGAGCCGTTGCGCGTGAACACATAAGCCGCACCTGAGATGGACTGTGCATTGTTCGCTTGATCCCCATTGACGCCGGTGGCGGCACTGTCTTCCCAAGGCGCACCAACAACGATGGTATCCCCGGAAATCGCCACCGAGGAACCAAATCGGTCACCCGACCCCGTGTTGCTGGGCTTGAGATAAGCCTGCTGCGACCAGTGACCACTGCCATCCCGCGTGAACACGTATGCAGCACCTGATTCACTGGCGGCATTGTCTGACTGATCTCCATTGATCCCGGTGGCCGCACTGGCTTCGAAGGGTGCACCCACAACAATGGTGTCGCCTGAAATCGCCACCGAATAGCCAAAACCATCGCCCGTGCCGGGGATGTCGGCCTTGAGATAGGCCTGCTGGGACCAGTTGCCGCTGCCATCACGAATGAACACGTACGCCGTGCCGCTGTGGGCCCGTTGATATTCATTGATGCCGATGGCAGCACTGTCCTGCCGATAGGCGCCTACGACGAGGGTGTCACCTGAAATGGCCAGCGAACCGCCAAAATTGTCCCCATGCGCACTGTATCCGGATGAACCGTAGAAAGGCAGGCTCTCGTACTCGGCGTTGTTGGCTTTCAGGTATGCCTGCTGCTGAACCGTCTGGGCGGGCGCAACGTCCGTCATAAAACCGGCGAAGATCACGAGCAGAAGTTTGGCCAAAGCGTTCACGCGATGGCCACCCAGCAAGAAGCGACTCAACTCTTTCATGGATCATCAATACGGTTTTGATTGGAAAGCCCCCAACGGATGAGGAGGATTGCCATGGGAGGGAGCGACGAACGATCGCTGCATACGGCCTTCTCTCCAAAGGATACAGGAAGCACCCAACCCTCGTCACCCACAATCTTGTGCAGATTAGGAACAGGCATCCGGGAAACGGTTCGACCTAATCAAACATTTCATCACCCGTTTCGCAACGCCTCCAAGAACCAGCGGCCCAGTGTAGGCCTATTCGACCAACTCGCCAACAGCTTCAATCCGCCCACTGCGATGGCCTGATGTGCCGTAGCACGCTCAGCATCGACTGGCGCGGTGAGGTCTTCGACTGCAATTCCAAGCAGATGCTGGGCCTGTAATTGCGCAACGGCCAGGAACTCATTCTCTGCGACGTGCCCCCGCTGAGCCTGACCCGGCGGCCCAGCCTCCAACGGCAATCAGTGCCTCGCCTACGCCGCCAGCACCGGCAGCAGTTGCGGCATGTCGCCGGCATGACTAGGTTTGGCCATGAAAGCCGCTCTGCTCCTGCTCTGCCTGTCGCTGGCCGCCTGCGCGGGCCTGCTCGCCCGCCACCGCATGCTGGCGGCCGACCGCAAGCTCGGCGATGTTGAAAGCCTCGCCGCCGACGGTCGCTGGACCGAGGCGCAGACACGTGCCGAGGGCCTGAAGGGCAGTGTCGTCCAGGCGGTGCTCGGTCGCCCCCTCCAGAAGCGGCCCGATGGCCAAACCGTTGACCTGCGCCCCCTGCTGACCGCCTGGGAAACTCAGTGGCACGAACTGGCTCAGGCCCTCTCCGACCGCAACCCCGAGCGCGCCACGGCAACGCTCACGACGCTGCGCCAGCAGTGCGTCAACTGTCACCTCGTACTCGGCCGTCCCGAGATCCGGGTGAGCTGCGCGCCATGAACGCGGTTTGACGGAGCGGCTTCCCCGGGCATGGATGGAAGACAATGGCGCAGGACTTCATCCGGGTGCGCGGCGCCCGGCAGCACAACCTGAAAAATCTCGATCTGGACCTCCCGCGCCAGAAGCTGGTCGTGCTCACCGGGGTCAGCGGCAGCGGCAAATCGTCCCTCGCCTTCGACACCCTCTACGCCGAGGGCCAGCGCCGCTACGTGCAAAGCCTGTCGGCCTACGCGCGCCAGTTCCTCGACCAGCTCGAAAAACCCGACGTCGATTTCATCGAGGGGCTGTCGCCGGCGGTCGCCATCGAGCAGGCGCACAGCGCGCCCAACCCGCGCAGCACAATCGCCACCGTCACGGAGATTTACGACTACCTGCGCGTGCTCTTCGCGGTGGCGGGTCATCCCCACGATCCGGACACGGGCGAGGCGTTGCACAAGACCACCCCTGCGGAGATGGGCGAACGCCTGCTGGCGCTAGGCGAGGGCACGCGCCTGGTGGTGCTCGCACCACAACCGCCGGCCGATGCCGCGGCGCTGCGCCAGCTTCTGGAAAAACTGCACCGCCAGGGTTTTGTGCGTGTGCGGCTGGATGGCGAGATTGTCGAACTCGAGGAAGACCTGCAGCCGCCGGCGGCATCGTCGGTGGAGGTGGTCGTGGACCGCCTGGTGCTGCGCGAGGGTGTGAAGCCGCGGCTGATGGAATCGATCGAAACCGCCCTGCGCTGGAATGCCGATGAGGTGCGCTTTCTGGTGAACCCGGGCGACGACGAGCAGGTGCTCGCCTTCACCACGGCCTACACGAATCCGCAGACGGGTTACAGCATCGGGCGGCTCAGCCCCCAGCACTTCTCCTTCAACACCCGCCTCGGCGCCTGTCCGCGCTGCGAGGGCGTCGGCACGCTGCTGGCACCCGATCCGGGGCTGATCGTGCCGGATGCCGACAAGTCGCTCAAAGACGGCGCGGTAAAGACCTGGTGGTCGCGCAACCCGAAGCTGAAGGCGGTGCACCAGCGCAGTCTGGAGGCGCTGGCCAAACACTTTGGCGCGCCTCTGGATGTGCCCTACCGCGACCTGCCGCAGACCTTCCAGAAGGCGCTCCTGCATGGTACCGGTCGCGAGGCCATTGCCACCGGCTGGGCCGCGTCCGGCAACAAGCGCAGCGTCGCCAAACCCTACGAGGGCCTGCTCCACGAGGCGCGCCGCCTGCACGAGAATGCGGAGAGCGACACCCTGCGCGCGCAGGTCGCCCGTTACATGAATCCCCTGCCCTGCCCGGACTGCGCGGGCAGGCGCCTGCGCCGCGAGATCCTGGCGGTGACGCTAACTTGCGCGCACAGCGTCGACAGCTCGGCACTGTCGATCCACGGTTTCTGCGCGCTCGCCGTGCGCGAGGCCCTGGCCTGGATGCGCGGCCTGGCCATGACCGAGCATGAGGCGGGTTATGTCACCGATCTGCAGAAGGAGGTACTCAAGCGCCTCGAATTCCTCGATCAGGTCGGTCTCAGCTACCTGTCGCTCGACCGTGAAAGCGGCACGCTCTCCGGCGGCGAAACCCAGCGCATCCGCCTCGCCAGCCAGATCGGTGCCGGCCTGGCCGGGGTGCTTTATGTGCTCGACGAACCGAGCGTCGGCCTGCACCCGGCCGACACGGAACGCCTCATCGCAACGCTCCGACACCTGCGCGACCTCGGCAACACGGTGCTCGTCGTCGAGCATGACGAGGCGATGATCCGCGCCGCCGACCACGTCATCGAACTCGGCCCGGCCGCCGGTGAACTCGGCGGCCGACTGATCGCCCAGGGCAAACCCGCCGACCTCGCCGCCAATGCCGACAGCCTGACCGGCGCCTACCTGGCCGAGCGACGGCGCATTGCACCGCCCGCGCGACCGGTTGCGCGTCAGACGGAACTCGGCCTCGACGGAGCGGTGCTGACCGTGCACGGCGCGGCCGAGCACAACCTGCAGGACGTCACCGCCGCCTTTCCCGTCGGTCGCTTCAGCGTCGTCACCGGTCCCTCGGGCAGCGGCAAGTCCACGCTCGTCAACCGGGTGCTGATGCGCGCCTTGATGCGCCATTTCTACCGTGCCAAGGACGAGCCCGGCCGTCACCGCTCCATCACCGGCATGGAACACTTCGACAAGGTGGTCGTCGTCGATCAATCGCCCATCGGCCGCAGCCCGCGCAGCAATCCGGCCACCTACACGGGCGCCTTCACCGCCATCCGCGAGCTTTTCGCGCAACTGCCGATGGCGCGCGTGCGCGGCTACGAGGCCGGCCGCTTCAGCTTCAACACGCCCGGCGGCCGATGCGAGAAATGCCAAGGCGACGGCCAGATCCGCATCGACATGCACTTCCTTGCCGATGTCCATGTGACCTGCGACCAGTGCGGCGGCAAACGCTACAATGCCGAGACACTCGAGGTCACCTTCAAGGGACGCCACATCGCCGAGGTGCTGGAGATGACGATCCATGAGGCAGCGCGCTTCTTTGGTCGCGCCAGCCACATTGCCGCCAAGCTGCAAACCCTGGAGGAATGCGGGCTCGGCTACCTGCGCCTCGGTCAATCGGGCAACACGCTCTCCGGGGGCGAGGCCCAGCGCATCAAGCTGGCCGCCGAACTGGCCAAGCGCGCCACGGGGCGGACGCTGTACCTGCTCGATGAGCCGACCACCGGCCTGCACTTTGCCGACATCCAGACGCTGCTGCAGGTGCTGTTCCGCCTGCGCGACGCCGGCAACACGCTCATCGTCATCGAGCATCACCCCGATGTCATCCGCTGCGCCGACTGGGTTCTCGATCTCGGCCCGGGCGGCGGCAGCGAGGGCGGCCGGTTGATCGCCAGCGGCACGCCGGAAGACATCCAGAACAACCCGGACAGCCGCACCGGCCGTTTCCTGCGCGTCTGAGAGGACAGCGAGTCAGTCAAGGAAGAGCAACTCGTTGGCATTGAGCAGCGCCCGGCAGAGGGCTTGTCGCCCATGCTTTGCCACCAAGGCTTCGGCGGCAGCGCGTTCTGCCGGGGTCGGCGCGCGCTGGAAGGTCAGCCGGTAGGCCGAGCCCACCTCATCGCCAGCCGCAAGGCGTTCGGCGAGGGCCGCTGCCATGTCGAGGGTGAAGCGATGGTTGAACAGCGTCAGCGCCTGCAGGGGCGTCGTTGTGTTGGCCCGCACCGGCGCGGCGAAGGCGATGTCGGGAAAGTCGAAGTCGGTGAGCAGATCAACCACGCTGGCGCGGGCGTTCTGATGATACACCGCGCGGCGGTAGGTTTCCGGCCCGTGCTGATCGAGCGGGAAGTAGGTGCAGACGTTGTTCTGGGTGAACTTGTAGAGACGAAACCCCGGGCCTCCCATGGGCTCGAGCTGCAGCTTGCCGGCCACGGACAGCAGCGTGTCGCGCAGTTCCTCGGCACTCAACCGCCGCGGGGGGAAACGCCAAAGCAGGCGACTGGCCGCATCGGCGGCCGCGCCATCGGCCCGATGCTCGGCACTCTGCTGATAGGTGCGCGACAGCAGGATCTCGCGGTGCAGCTCCTTCAATCGCCAGCCATGTGCGATGAGGCGCTGCGCCAGATAGTCGAGCAGTTCGGGATGGGTGGGCCGACTGCCGAGAAAGCCGAAGTCGCTGGGTGTGTCGACCAACCCCGTGCCGAAGTGCCACTGCCAGACACGGTTGGCGAGCACGCGCGCGGTCAGCGGATTGTCCTCGGTGATCCACTTGGCCAGGGCCAGGCGACGCTCGCCTTCGGGCGCATCGGCTGGCAGGGAGTAGGCAGGCGTCACCTCGCTGAGCACGCTCAGGCTGGCCGGAACCACCACGTCACCCGGCTTCATCGGGTCGCCGCCCTTGTGCAGACGGGTGGGTTCGCCGGGCTGACTGAACAAACCGGCCCACACCTGCGGCAGCTTGGGCAGGCGGTTGATCTGCGCCTGCACGCCCGCCATTTGGCGGGCCAGGCCGTCGAGCCGCGACCGCTCGGCCGGCGTGATGACCGTCGCACGCGCCAGGGCCAGGGCGTGGCCCGGGCTGAACGGCTCGCGCCCCGCCTCGCTGGCCACCGTCGTCCAGGTCTTGCCATCCAGGGAAACCTGCACCTCATACTCGGTCGGCGTCGCGCCGCGCACCTTGCTTTCATCCGTGCCGCGCTCGCCGCGGGCATTGACGAAGCGGATGCGCTCGATCGTCTCTTCCTTGGCGAAGGTGAGCGTCAAAACCGGAGGGCTGCCGATGAACCAGGCTTCGCCCAGTTTGCCATCGATGCAGTACTGCGGGCCGTAGGCTTCCGGGAAATCCTCGGCCACCGCCGAGCGGGCACCTTCCGCCGTCGTGCCATGGCTGGCGAGGGCAACATTGCGGCCTTCAGGGCTAAAGACTTCAAACTCCGTCAGCTTGCCACCGCCGCGCCGTGCGTTGCCGCCCTGGTAGTCGCTGGTGAAGCTCTCGATCACAAAACGCAGGTGGCGGGCCTGCACCGGGGCGAAGCTTTCCTCCGTGCCATGGGGATCCACCTTCGGGCGATCCTGCTTCAGTCCGCCCAGAGCGGCCTTGGCACGCAGGGCGAGATCCTTTTCCAGAGCTGTCTGCTCGGCCTGGAGTCGGCCCATCTCCGCATTCAGGGGCGTCAAAGCTTGCTGGTGGGCCTGCCGCGCCTCAGCCGTGGCCAGAACCCGGCGACCGTGTTTCACCCCCTCAAAGGCCGACTTCATCCGGTAGTAATCCTCCGCCGGAATCGGATCGAATTTGTGGTTGTGACAGCGCGCGCAGTTGACCGTGAGGCC
This sequence comes from uncultured bacterium, assembly GCA_966252325.1. GTDB lineage: Bacteria > Verrucomicrobiota > Verrucomicrobiia > Verrucomicrobiales > Verrucomicrobiaceae > Prosthecobacter. The sequence goes on from CBINON010000011.1 coordinate 98,345, forward strand.
GAGGAAGGCGCCACCGGTGGCGGTGACCATGTCGTCAAGAGTGGCCGCCCGGATGTTCGCCTGCGCCACGGGATCCTGGTTGCCAACATCATCGTACGGCCCGGCCACCAGGAAGGCGCTGCCGACCGCGACGGCCGGATCGTCCTTGCCGATGACATCGCCAGCCAGGTGCTCGGTGATGAAGCGGTCGAAGGGTTTGTCGTCGTTGATCGAGCGGATGACGTAGTCGCGGAAGGGCCAGAGATCATCGATGATGAAGTTGCGCTCGAAGCCGTTCGATTCGCCAAAACGGACGACATCCAGCCAGTGGCGACCGTAGCGCTCGCCGTAGCGTGGCGAGGCGAGCAGCTTGTCCACCAGGGATGCAACGAGTTCGCTCCGATCCGCCGGATCGGTCTGATGATTCCAGTCCCGAACAAACGCCTCCACCTCCTCCGGGGTCGGCGGCAGGCCATGCAGGTCGTAGGTCAGGCGACGGATCAGTGCGCGCGGATCGGCCGGCGGATTGAAGGCCAGCCCCTTCTCCTTGAGCTTTGCCTCGATGAACGCGTCGATCGGAGATGCTTCGCCGGATTTGAAATCTGAGATTTGAGATTTGAAATCCCCCAGCGGCTGCAGCGACCACCAGGTCTTGTCGGCACGGTTGACCGCCAGCGGCTGGCCGTCGCGCGGGTCCGGCGCCCCCATTTTTACCCACACCATGAAGTCCGCAATGACCGCCTCGGGCAGCTTCGGCTTCTTCGGCGGCATCTCCAGGTCCTCCTCCAGGTGGCGGATCGTGCGGATCAGCAGGCTGCCTTCGGGATCGCCGGGCAGGATCGCAGGCTCACCGCTGTCGCCGCCCTTCTGCCAGCCCGCCTTGGAATCGAGGTAGAGGTTGCCCTTCAGTTTCTTCGCTCCGGCGCTGTGGCAGGCATAGCAGTGCTCGACGAGCACTGGCCGGATCTTCTGCTCGAAGAAGGCGATGTCGGCGCGCGCGCCGGCGATGGCGACAAGGAGGAAAAGGGCAAGTAGTGTCACGTCAACCCGCCAGATCCCACGCAGAAAGTGGAAGCGACTACGTTGACCTGCAGGAACGCGGCAGCAATGAAGGGATGTCATCAGGGGTGCTTTCATCGGGACTTTTGGGCGTTGGCGTTGCGCTGTGCCGTCTTGATACTCACCGCCAGAATAGCAATCAGCTCGCCGCATTCCTCTTGGACCTTCTCCAACTCCTGAGCTGGCAGGAGCGGCTTCCTAGCCAGGATCTTGAGCCAAACCAGGGTTTCACGCAACTCCTTGAGGGCCACTTTGAGCTTGTGAACAAAATCTGCTGGCGATTCTGCGCTTTGAGCTTCGCCATAGTTCGGTGCAGGCGAAGTGCCAGAGCGCACCAACTGACCGGCGATGTGCCTTCCTGACCTACTGTCCGGCAAGGCCTCAACCACTTGCAGAACCAGAACCGCAAAGTCCACCAATCGATCTTCCAGGTCGAAATTCCGCGTCTTCATGATTCCACCTTTCTTGTTCGATATTGGATATTCAGCCCCCCTTCACGGAGAGAATGCAGAATATCCAACAAGGAACACCCAAGGCCCAAGTTTCCCGAACCCTCTGTCCTTCGACATTCTACATTCCTTGTTCGATGTTGGATATTCAGCCCCCCTTCACAGAAGAAATGTAGAATATCCAACAAGGAACACCCAAGGCCCAAGTTTCCCGAACCCTCTGTCCTTCGACATTCTACATTCCTTGTTCGATATTGGATATTCATGCCAAGATCCCCTCAATCACATGCCCATGCACATCGGTCAGCCGCCGTTTCGCGCCGTTGTGGTAATAGGTCAACTTCTCGTGATCGAGGCCGAGCAGGTGCAGCACGGTGGCGTAAAAGTCATAGACCGAGGTCACGTCAACGGCGGCACGGCGGCCGAACTCGTCGGTTTCACCGTGACTGACCCCGCCCTTGATGCCGGCGCCCATCATCCAGGTGGTGAAGGCGTCGGGATTGTGATCGCGGCCGCTGGTGCCTTCCTGGTGGGTCGGCATGCGACCAAACTCGGTGCACCAGATGACCAGCACGTCGTCGAGCATGCCGCGCTGCTTGAGGTCGGTCAGCAGGGCCGCGGTCGGCTGGTCGAAGATCGGGCAGTGGCGCTCGTAGTCGGCCTTCAGGGTCTTGTGCGCGTCCCAGTTGAGCAGGCCGTCGACCGCGCTGGCGCGCGAGGCGCAGTACAGCGAGACGTAGCGCACTCCCTGCTCGAGAAAGCGGCGAGCGAGCAGGCAGTTGCGGGCGTAGGCGGCCTTCAGCGTGTTGGCATCGCCGGTGCCGTAGAGTTCGTGAACATGGCGGGGCTCGCCGGACAGGTCGCTCACCTCCGGCGCGGTGAGCTGCATGCGCGCCGCCATCTCGTAAGCCGCAAGACGCGCGGCAAGTTCGCTGTCGCCCGGCCGGGCAGCCGCGTGAGCGCGGTTCAAGCCGCGCAGGAAATCACGCGTGGCCGCCTCCTCCGCCGCATCGATGCCGGCCGGGCGGGCCAGATTGCGCAGTGGCTGCTGGGCGGCCATGGCCACCGCCTGGTACTGCGCCGGCAGGAAGCCGTTCGACCAGTTGGCCTTGCCGTTCGGCGGTTCGCCGCGCAGGTCCTGAATCGCCACGTAGGTGGGCAGGTTGTCGTTCAGACTGCCGAGCGCGTAGCTGACCCAGGAGCCGGCCGAGGGAAAACCCTCGCGGGTGAAGCAGGAGTTCATGTTGATGCAGCCCGGACCATGCGTGTTGGTCTTCGAACTCATCGAATGAATGAAGGCCACGTCGTCGACATGCCGCGCCATGTGGGGCAGCATCGAGGAGATCTTCTTGCCGCTCTGCCCGGCCGCCTGGAAGGGCCAGGGCGACTTCATCAGATTGCCGTTTTTGCCCTGGAAGCTGACAAAGGTCTCCTCCCCCGGCAGCGGAGTGCCGTCGTACTTTTCCAGCATTGGCTTGTGGTCCCAAAGATCGACATGCGAGGCGGCACCGGGGCAGAAGATCTGCAGCACCTGCTTGGCTTTCGGGGCGAAGTGCGATCCGCGGCGCGGAGCGGCGGCCTCGGCGGCAAACAGGCGCGACAGGGCCACCCCGGTGAGGCCGGTGCTCATCTGGCCTAGAAAGTGGCGGCGGGAAAGATCGACGTTCATGGCGGGATCAGCGGGAGGATTCGAGACCAAGGTCGGTGCGGGCGGAGAGCAGATGGCGATGCATGGCGCGGGCGGCGGCGGCCGGGTCGCGCTTTTCCAGGGCGACCAGCAGGGCGCCGTGCTGGCGGATGGCGAGGTCGGGTGTCACGCGACGGTAACCGTGGGCGAGGCTGGCCTGGAGGAGTTCGGAGAGCGACTGCATGAGCAGGGCCGAGATCGGATTGCCCGAAGCCTCGGCGAGCAGGCGATGGAAGTCCATGTCGGCCCCCACCTGATCCTTGAAGCCGCGGGCCAGTTGCAATTGTTCATGGGCGCGTCGCAACTCGCGCAACTGGGCGGCCGTGGCGCGCTCGGCCGCCAGGCGGGCGTTCTCGGGCTCCAACGCCAGACGCACCTCCGTGAGGTGCACAAGGCGCTGTCTCTCGTCGGGCACCAGCAGATTGAGGGCGCTGTTCAGCGGCTTGTGCAGCTTGTCCACCACCTTCATGCCGCTGCCTTGGCGGATCTCAATCAAGCCCTGCAGTTCCAGCCGCTGGGCCGCCTCGCGCACCACGCTGCGACTCACCCCCAGCCGGGCAGACAATTCGCGCTCGGTCGGCAGGCGGTCGCCATCCGGCTCCTGCCTGGCGAGATCGGCCAGACGTTCACAGACGGTATCCACCAGGGAGGGCGGGCGGGCAAGGGTGGCGAGTGTCATGGCTGGCTCATCAGGTGGTCTGACCAATTAACGAGACCCCAAGCCAACATCTTGCGAAAAGGCTGCCAACCGTTTGAGGGCTGCCGTGGCGGCTTGCCGAATCCGACAACCGTTTTGCGGGAAAATCCAGTGGGGCGTAGCGTTGCTAATCCTACACTGACAATGCCCCCTTCCCGTCTCTGCCTTCTTCTCACCTGCCTGCCCGTCGTCGCGCCGGCCGCGGTGGATTTTCTCCGCGAGGTGCAACCGCTGTTCGCCGAGCACTGCTACCACTGCCACGGCGTTGATGCCGAAACCCGCAAGGGCGGCCTGCGTCTCGACCTGCGCGAGGCGGCGCTGCAGGGCGGCGAGAGTGACGGACCTGCCATCGTTCCGGGCCAGCCGGAAAGGAGTCCGCTCATCGCCCGCCTGACCACCCACGACAGCGACGAACTCATGCCGCCGCCAAAGGCCAAGAAACCGGTCAATGCCGCGCAGATTGAAGTGCTGAAACGCTGGATTGCCGAGGGTGCGGTTTATGCCGGTCACTGGGCGTTTGAAAAGCCGAAGGCCGAAGTCGAAGAGGCGGATGCCAAGGCCCACCCGGTCGATGCCCTGGTGGAGAAACGCCTGACCCAGGTCGGCCTGAAACTTGCGCCGCCCGCCGAACCCTCCCTGCTGGCGCGTCGCCTCTGGCTCGATGTCGGCGGACTGCCACCGACCCCGGCCGAAGTCGCAGACTTTAAAGCCCGCGCGCAAGCCAGCGGTCTGCAGGCAGCGATTGAGCAGACCGTCGACACCCTTCTGCAAAGCCCACGCTACGGCGAGAAATGGGCGCGTGTCTGGCTCGATGCGGCCCGCTACGCCGACAGCAATGGCTACGAAAAGGATCTGCCGCGCGAGCAGTGGGCCTGGCGCGACTGGGTCATCAACGCCCTCAACCGCGACCTGCCGTACGATCGTTTTATCATCGAACAGGTTGCCGGCGACCTGCTGCCGGATGCCGGCCAGGAGTCACTCATCGCCACCGGCTTCCTGCGCAATGGCATGGTCAACGAGGAGGGTGCCATCGTGCCCGAACAGTTCCGCATCGAGGGCGTGTTCGACCGCATGGACTGCCTCGGCAAGGCAGTGCTTGGCCTCACCCTGCAATGCGCGCAGTGCCACACCCACAAGTTCGACCCCATCACCCACGATGAGTACTTCGGTCTCTTCGCCTTTCTCAACAACACCCACGAGGCGCAGTCCTGGGTGTACGACGAGGCGCAACAGAAAGCCATCGCCAAGGTGCAGGCCGGGTTGGCCGGTGTGCGCGAGCGCCTGAAGAAGCAGGTCCCCGACTGGCCTGCCCAACTCGCCGCCTGGGAAAAAGCCGTCGCCGCCCAGCAGGCCGAGTGGACCGCGCTGCCGCCGAAGAAGCTGATGACGGTGAGCGGTCTCAACCACCCGACCCGCCTCGCCGACGAATCCATCCTGACGCTGGGCCATCCCTCCTCCAGCAGCGATCACCTCATCTTCGCCGCCCCACCGCTCGACGGCCTCACCGGCCTGCGCCTGGAGGCCCTCACCCATCGCGACCTGCCGCACGGCGGCCCGGGCCACAGTCGCCACGGCGTCTGGGCCATCACCGAACTGGAATGCCACATTCAGAAGCCGGGCGCCAAGGACTGGCAGAAGGTGGCGCTGCAAAATGCCACGGCCGATTTCTCCGAACCCGACCACCGCATTGAACCCGAGTGGCAGACCAAGGCCGATGCCAACCGCGAGCGCAGGGTTGGGCCGGTCGCCTTCCTGATCGACGGCGACAACCAGACCGCCTGGCGTGCCGATCGCGGCCCGGGTCGACGCAATGTACCTTCCGTCGCCGTCGTCCAGTTCGCCGCCCCGCTCACCGCCCCCGCCGGCACGCAACTTCGCCTCACCGTGCGCATGAACCACAGTGGCGACGGCAATGGCCGCGGCCAGCGTGCCATCGCCCTGCTCGGCCGCATGCGCTTCGCCACCACGCGCAGCCCGTCGCCGAAAACGCCCGCCATCGATCACGCCGCCCAACTTGCGATGGCGATCCAGCCCGATCAGCGCAGCCCCGAACAGCAGGCCGCCGTCCTCGATGCCTGGCGACTCACCCTGCCTGCCGCCAAGGCCCTGAACGTCGAGACCGAGGCCCTCTGGAAGACCTGGCCGGCGGAGCCCAAGACCTCCGTGCTGCACCTCGCCGAACGTCCCCCGGAAGACGCGCGCCCCACCCACCTGCTGGATCGCGGCGTCTGGAACCAGCCCAAGCACGCGGTGCCGGCACACGTGCCCGCCGCCCTGCACCCGCTGCCCGAGAAAACCCAACCCAGCCGACTCGCCTTCGCCCGCTGGCTGGTCGATCCAAATTCACCCCTCACCGCCCGCGTCGCCGTCAACCGCGTCTGGCAGACCGTCTTCGGCACCGGCCTGGTCGAGACCGCCGAAGACTTCGGCACGCGCGCGCCGCCACCGGAACACCAGGCCCTGCTCGACCGTCTCGCCGTCGATTTCATGGCGCAGGGCTGGAGCCAGAAACGCCTGCTGCGCACGATCCTCACCAGCGCCGTCTACCGGCAGAGTTCCACCCTGACCCCACAACTGCGCGAGAAGGATCCGAACAACCGCCTGCTGGCCCGCGGGCCGCGCTTCCGCGCGGATGCCGAAACGGTGCGCGACATCGCCCTCGCCGTGTCCGGCCTGCTGCATGAGCAGATCGGCGGCCCGAGCATCTACCCGCCCGTGCCGCAGAGCGTGCTCGACTACAATTACAACCCGCCCGACTACTGGCAGCCGCCAAACGACGCCCAACGCTACCGCCGCAGCCTCTACCACTTCCGCAAGCGCTCCATGCCCGACCCGGTGCTGCAGGCCTTCGACGCCCCCAACGGCGACTTCGCCTGCGTGCGCCGCACCCGCTCCAACACGCCGCTCGCCGCGCTGACCAGTCTCAATGAAACCCTCTTTGTCGAGGCCGCCCAGGCGCTGGCGCAGCGCATCGTGCGCGAGGGTGGCAGCAGTGATGAAGCCCGCATCCGCCACGCCTGGCACCTGTGCACGAGTCGCCCCGCCACCGCCGCCGAAACCGGCACCGTCCTGCGCCTGCTCGACCAGCATCGCACCCGCCTGCGCAGCGGCGAACTCAAGGCCGGCGACATCGCCTTTTCCGACCTCACCCGTCCGCAGGATCTGCCCGCCGACACCACCCCCAATGAACTCGCCGCCTGGACCCTGGTCGCCCGCGTGCTGCTGAACCTCGATGAAACCCTGAGCAAAAGCTGAGCTTGGAAGCGGGGAGATCGGAGATGGAAAGCCTGACCCGAGCCCCTTTCACCCAACCTCGACCGCAACCACGCCTTCCCGTTCATGTCCCATCTGCCATCTCCGATCTCCGATCTTCCTTCTGCCCTTTCCCGCCGCTGGTTCCTGCGCGACTGCGGCCTGGGCCTGGCTGGCATCGCGGCCCACAGCCTGTTGGCACGCGATGCAGCGGCCGGCCTGCCCTCGCGCGGCACCACCCATCACGCGCCGAAGGCCAAGCGCGTCATCTACCTGTTCCAGGCCGGGGCGCCCAGTCATCTGGAACTGTTTGATCCAAAACCCGAGCTAACGAAACGCAACGGCCAGCTGCCGCCGGCCGAGCTGCTGAAGAATTATCGCGCCGCCTTCATCCAACCTGACTCCGCCCTGCTCGGCCCAAAGTTTGCCTTCCACCGCCACGGTCAGTCGGGCATGGAACTCAGCGAGATCCTGCCGCACACCGGCTCGATTGCCGATGAAATCTGCCTGGTGCGCTCCATGCAGACCAACGCGGTCAACCACGCCCCCGGCCAGATCCTCATGAACACCGGCTCCGAGCAGTTCGGTCGGCCAAGCTTCGGCGCCTGGACCCTCTACGGCCTGGGCAGCGAGTGCGAAAACCTGCCGGGCTACGTCGTCCTCACCAGCGCCAAGGGCACCAGCGGCGGCGCCAGCAATTACGGCGCGGGCTTTCTGCCGACCCAGTTTGGCGGCGTGCCACTGCGCTCGACCGGCGATGCCGTACTGTACCTCTCGAATCCGAAGGGCGTCGACCAAGCCGCGCAGCGCGCCTCGCTCGACGCCCTGCACGAGTTGAACCAGCAATCGTTCGGCGCCTTTGCCGATCCCGAGACGGCGGCGCGCATCGAGGCCTATGAAATGGCCTACCGCCTGCAGACCAGCGCGCCCGAATTGATGGATCTCTCCGGCGAACCGGCGCACGTCCTGGAGATGTACGGCATCAAGGACATCAACGCCCCCGGCTACGCGCGCAACTGCCTGCTGGCGCGGCGCCTGATCGAGCGCGGCGTGCGCTTCGTCCAGCTCTTCCACGAGGCCTGGGACCAGCATGGCAACCTCACCAAGGCGATCCAGGCGAACTGCCGCGACACCGACCAGGCCAGCGCCGCGCTGGTCAAGGACCTGAAGCAACGCGGCCTGCTCGACGACACCCTCGTCGTCTGGGGCGGTGAATTTGGGCGCACGCCCATGGTGCAGGGCGGCAACGACGGCCGCGACCATCACAATCGCGCCTTCAGCATGTGGCTGGCCGGAGGCGGCATCCGCCGCGGTCATGTTCACGGCGAAAGCGACGAACTCGGCTTCCAGGCCGTGCGCGACGCCGTGCATGTGCACGACCTCAACGCCACCCTGCTGCACCTGCTCGGCTTCGACCACGAAAAGCTCACCCACCGCTTCCAGGGCCGCGACTTCCGCCTCACCGACGTCCACGGCCATGTGGTCAAGGGCCTGCTGGCGTGAAGTTGTCGAGTCGCGTCGCAACACATGCGCCGGCGGCCAAGGCACGCTCGCGTCAGTTCGACTGCGCCATGCGAGAACAACGACTTCGCTGAAATCGCCCGGCCTGCACGACGTTCCCATCGCCATGTTTGCCCGCCGACTCGCCCTCCTGCTGTTCGCTCCCGCCCTGGCCTTGGCCAAGCCGAACCTGCTGGTCATTTACACCGACGATCATTCCTACCGCACCCTGTCCTGCTACGAGGGCGCGGAATCGTGGGCGCGCACGCCGAACATGGACCGCCTCGCCGCCCGCGGTGTTCGCTTCACCCACGCCTACATCGGCACCTGGTGCATGCCCTCGCGCACGACTTTTCTCACGGGTCGCCAACCCTACGGAGTCGCCACGATGCGCATGACGCCGCCCTACCCGGGCGCGGCCTATGACCCCGAACAGTGCCGCTTCTGGCCGGCCGAACTGCGTCGCCACGGCTATCACACGGCACAGATCGGCAAGTGGCACGCCGGCAACGACGCCGGCTTCGGCCGCGACTGGGATCACCAGATCGTCTGGAACCGCCCGCGTCATCCCGACAATGCCCCCAACTACTACCACGACCAGCTTCTCTCCTTTGACGGCGGCGAGCCGCGCGTGGTGAAGGGCTACTCGACCGACAACTACACCCAGTGGGCCGTGGAATACATCCGCGGCAACAAGCGGCCGGCGGACAAGCCCTGGCTGCTCTGGCTCTGCTACGGCGGCGTGCACGCGCCCTACACGCCCGCCGAGCGCCACCTCGAAGACTACCCCGGCGCCGAGGTCGCCACTCCGGCCGACATCTACCCGCCGCGCCCGGGCAAACCCGGTTACATGCAGAAGGTCGCCGCCTGGCAAAAGGGCGCCGACGGCCAACCGGTGCTCAGCGACAAGGCCATGGGCAGCGAGGTCGGAGATGACGCACGGCGCGACAACGGCCGCAGCCTGTCGTCCTGGTCGCGCCAGTACCACCAGGCCGTGCGCGCGCTCGATGAGGGCATTGGCCGCGTGCTCGCCGCCCTTGAGGAAAGCGGCCAGCTTGCCAACACGCTGGTCGTGCTCACCGCCGACCAGGGTTACGCCTGGGGCCAGCATGGCTTCCGCGCCAAGCTCGCGCCTTACGACGCCAACCTGCGCTCGCCGCTCATCGTCTCCATGCCCGGCACCCTGCCCGAGGGCAAGGTCTGCCGCACCCCCGTCGGCGGCGCCGATCTGCCGCCCACCCTGCTGAGCTTCGCCGGCCTGCCGCAGCCGTGGGAGATGCATGGCCATGACCTGAGCCCGCTGCTCAAGGATCCGACGGCTCCATGGCCGCACACGATGCTCATGCCGTTCACCGCCGACAAGTTCGGCGCCGACTGCGATGCCGTGCCGCCACCGCCCGGCAACCGCCACAAGACCGGCATCCCTTGGTACCTCATGGTCGTGCGCGAACGCTACAAGTACATCCGCACCCTGGAAGCCGGTGAACCCGAGGAACTCTACGACCTCGCCAAAGACCCTGACGAACTCACCAACCTGGCCGGCCGCCCGGAACACGCCACCCGCCTGCAGGAACTGCGCGCGGCCGCTGTCGCCGAGTTGAAGCGCACCGGCGCCCGGATGGTCGATTCCCTGCCCCCCGTGAAACCCTGATTCAACATGCACTGCCCCATCCTCACCGTCCTGCTGCTCGGCCTCTTTGCCACCAGCCTGTCCGCCCGCGAGCGTCCCAACATTGTCTTCATCATCACCGATGACCAGGGCTATGGTGACCTCGGTCACACCGGCAACCCGGTGATCAAGACCCCGCACATCGACACCCTCGCCGCCGAGTCTTCCAACCTGACGGACTATCACGTCGCGCCCACCTGCTCACCCACCCGCGCCGCCCTGCTCACCGGCCATTGGACGGATCGCACCGGCGTCTGGCACACGGTGAACGGTCGCTCCATGCTGCGCGAGAACGAGGTCACCCTCGGCCGCATGCTCCATGACGCCGGCTATGCCACCGGCATGTTTGGCAAGTGGCACCTGGGCGACAACTTTCCCTACCGCCCCGAGGACCGCGGCTTCGACGAAGTCTACCGCCACGGCGGCGGTGGAGTCGGCCAAACCCCCGACCTCTGGGACAATGCCTACTTCGACGGTCGCTACTTCCACAACGGCAAGATTGTTCCGGCCAAGGGTTTCTGCACCGACGTCTTCTTCGACGCCGCCCAGCGTTTCATCCGGGATCAGGCCGCCGCCAAGCGACCCTTCTTCGCCTACCTTGCCCTCAATGCGCCGCACGGACCGCTGCATGCGCCGCAGAAATACATGGACCTTTATGCGGACCAACCGCCGCCAATCGCCGCCTTCTTCGGCATGATCACCAACATCGACGACAATGTCGGCGCCACCCGCACCCTGCTGCGCGAACTCGGGATCGACCAAAACACGCTGTTCATCTTCACCACCGACAACGGCACCGCCAGCGGCGCTCGCGTCTTCAATGCCGGCATGCGCGGCGCCAAGGGCAGTGAATACGAGGGCGGCCACCGGGTTCCCTTCATCGCCCACTGGCCCGCCGCCGGCTGGAACCGCAGGCACGCGAGCAACCAGCTCTGCCATGCCGTCGACATCGTGCCGACCCTGCTGGAAGTCACCGGCGCGCCAGCTCCGGCCGGCCTGCGGTTTGACGGCCGCTCGATCCTGCCCCTGCTGGATCCCGCGGGCGACACCACCGCCTGGCCGCAGGACCGCATCCTCGTCACCGACTCCCAGCGCGTGCGCGATCCCATCAAGTGGAAGCAGACCGCGGTGATGTCCGGGCCCTGGCGACTCATCAACGGCAAGGAACTCTACGACCTGCGCAGCGACCCCGGTCAGGAGCGCAACGTCCTCGGTGAGCATCCCGCCGAGGCCGAACGACTGCGCGCCTTCTACGACGCCTGGTGGCAGGAACTGGAACCGACCTTTGCCCAGACCACGGAAATTCACCTTGGCCATCCGCAGCATCCCGTGGTCAGCCTGACCGGCCACGACTGGATTCAGGAGGCCCTGCCGCCATGGAACCAGCAGCACATCCGCGAGGCCGACGGCTACGCCCGTGCCCCGCAAAAAGCCACCAAGGGCAAAAAGGCGGTGCCGGCACCCAAGAACCCGCCCAAGTCCGTGCATCGCGGCCACTGGGCCGTGAAGGTGCTGCAGGCGGGCGAATACCGCATCCACCTGCGGCGCTGGCCGGTCGAGGCCGACCAACCCATCACCGCCGCCCTGCCACCGGGTGCCAACGTCCCCGGCGCCACCCAGGCCTATCGTGCCCGCCCCGGCGTCGCCATCCCGGTCACCCAGGCCGTGCTGCGCTGGAACAATCGCGATCTGGCAAACCTGCCTGTGCCCGCCGATGCCAAGGAGGTCGTCTTCACCGCCACCTTCGAAGCCGGCTCCCACCAACTCGCCCCGGTTTTCCTTGACAGCCAAGGCAACGAAATCGGCGCCTACTACGCCGTCATCGAAAAAGCACCCTAACCTCCGCTTGTTCCTTGTTCCTTGTTCCTTGTTCCTTGTTCCTCATGCTCCGCCTCCTCTCCCTGCTTGCCCTTCCCCTCGCCGCCGCCGAACCGGTCTTCTTCGATGACTTCGCCCGCGAGGACCTCGGCGAATGGAAGGTCGTCATTCCCACCTTCAGCGTCGCCGACGGCGTGCTCAAAGGCGTGCAGACCCGCGACGACCACGGGGCGGTCGGGCGCATCCACCGGCCCATGCGCGATGTCCGCGTCGAGTTCCAATTCCAACTCGTCGGATCGACCGGCTTCAATGCGGTCTTCGACGACCAGAAACACAAGGGCTCGCATGCCGGCCACATCTGCCGGGTCGCCTTCACCCCGCGCCAGATCCGGCTGGGCGACGACAAGGAGGGCGTCATGCGCAACGACATCTTTGCCCTGCGCAAGGATCCCGCGCGCAAGGCCGAAGCCGACAAGCTGCTGGTCGGCCGCAGCGCCAGCGCCCCGGCCCAACTGCAGCAACAGCACTGGCATCAGGTCGTCATCACCCTCGTCGGCGACACCATGACCGTCAGTCTCGACGGCCAACCCGCCGGCTCCCTCAAGTCGCCCGGCCTTGCCCACCCGACCAAGACCAGCTTCCATTTCACCGTCAACGGCCCTGGCGTCCTCTTCGACAACGTCCGCATCACCCCCCTCTGAGCCTTCCCTTTTCCCTTCTTCCTTATCCCTTTCCCCTCATGCGCCCCTTCTTCCTGCTTTTTGCCAGCCTCGCCCTCGTCAGCCCGGCCGCCGAACCTCCCGCCACCGTGCTCTGCCAGCCCGACAAGCTCATTGTCGCCACAGCCTTCGACCAGCCCACACCGCCGACCCGCAAGGGCCCGATCCAGGGCTGGCAGGCCGGCATTGGCGAATGGCGCATCGAAAACGGCGCCCTGCACGGCGATGAACTGCCGGCGGATCATCATGCCTCGTCCTGCACCTACCGGCTCGAAGCGACGCATCTGGTGATCACCGCGGAATTCCGCCTCGGCGACGCCGTTCATGTCGCCTTCGGCTGTCGCGACACGATCGCGCCGAACCATCACCTCGGTCGCACCTTCATCAGCAAGGACGGCATCTGGATCCAGCACATGTCCGGCATCGCCAAGACCACCAAGGCCCAGAAGATCGCCGAGCTGAAAACACCGATCGATCCCCAGGCCTGGCACAAGCTGACCGTGGAGATCTGCGGCGACCGCTACCGCGCTCAGATCGACGGCCATGTCGTCGAAGCCACGCACCCGCGCTTCCAGGATGCCAAGGGCATCGTCGCCCTGATCAGCAAGGGCCAGGGCGCCCAGTTCCGCCACGTCGCCCTCTGGCACGCCACCCCAAAATCCTGAGTCTGTCATGATGCCCCGTCTGCTAGCCCTCTGTGGCGCGCTGTTTGTCGGCTTAGCCGAAGCCGCGCCGCCGCCCAACATCGTCCTCATCCTCTCCGACGACCTCGGCCATGCCGACCCGGGGTTCAACGGTGGCGATCCAGCGCTGACCCCAAACCTGGACCGACTGGCTTCCGAGGGCCTGCGCCTGACCCAGTTTTACGCCACGCCTGTCTGCGCCACGACGCGCGCGGCGCTGATGACGGGTCGCTACCCTTTCCGGCAGTGGATGGACTGGCGCTCCGAGGACTTTGGCAAACCCGACTACTTGGAGCTGCTTGGCATCCCGCTGGCGAAGCTGCCCGATGGCACACCGACGCGGCGCATCCACGGTCTCGACACCCGCGAGCGCACGCTGGCTGATGCCCTGCGCCAGGCCGGTTACACGACCGCCCTGCTCGGCAAGTGGCATCTCGGCGAGTGGCTGCCCGAGCACCTGCCGATGGCGCGGGGTTTCGATCATCAATACGGGCACTACGCCTGGGGCATCGATTACACGAACCACACCATCCCGCACAACGCGCCGGCCGTGTTCTGCGTGCATGACTGGCATCGCAACCAGCAGCCGGTCCTGGAAAAGGGCTACAGCACCGACCTCATCGCCGAGGAGACCGTGCGCCTCATCGAGCGGCAGCCGGCCGACCGTCCCTTCTTTCACTACGTCGCCTTCAACGCCATCCACGGCCCGCTGGAGGAAATCCCCCGCCATGTCGACCGCCACGGCAAGCGCGGCGCCGCCATCAAGTGCCTGGACGAGGGCATCGGCCGCATCCTCGAGGCGCTCGACCGCCGCGGCCTGCGCGAGAACACGCTCGTCATCTTCACGAATGACAATGGCGGCCTGACCGACGAAGTCAACCGCCCCTGGCGCGGCCACAAGGACACCACGTTCGAGGGCGGCATCCGCGTGCCCTTCGTCCTGCGCTGGCCCGGCAAGATCCAGCCGGGCAGCCAAAACAACGCCCTCATCCA
>CBINON010000012.1:0-102454 GCA_966252325.1 uncultured bacterium
GTTGTGCGCCTTCAGTGAACCCGGCGGTCGATCATGCCACCTGCATTGCTGGAACGCAGCCAGAGCTGCCGGATGGACAGGTGTACACGGGGGTGCATCCGTGCTCGCCCCTCTTCCCCATTGAGGTAGTCGTCCACAAGAAAGATGAAGCACCGCCAACTGACGGAATGCTTGCCAAAGTTGGCGACACTCTCGTTTACAAGATCACGGATGATGCAGCGAGCTTTCCACTACCTGCTTCAGCGGTCACATGGGAATGGCGCAAACTGAAAGGTGACGGCAGCTTTGGGAGCTGGACGACCTTTTCCAGTGGGTCGGGGCCGAGAGTCGAAGCCCTGGAGTCGGGAGCGGGAATCTTCCAAATCAGGGTCAAGATCATTGCTGGCGGTTCAACTCACTACTTTGATTATGTGAGAAAGAAGGATGATCCGCATGGGAAGGATAGTGCGGGTTCGATGAACCCCATCTACAAAGCAGGACAACCCGACTACGTTGGCATTGCCGCTGGACAGCCACAGTATCTTTTGGCTAGCAACGCCAAAGCATATTTGGGATCAACGGCATTCGCGGAATCTGCCACCGTTCCAATTTCTGCTACAGCTACAGCAATGCCCGGCGATCCCAAGTGCAACATCTGGGTTTATTACGCTTGTATCAGCACTGGAGCAACTGTCCCACTAGACAGTGGCGGGTGGCCACCAAGAGCTAACGACTGGATTAACCCTTCATTCACAATCACTGGATGGACTCATCACGCAACAAGCTGGGAACCTGAGCCTGGAGTGGTCGTTGGAGCACCACATTTGCTGTTTGGCGTCGGGCCTGCAACTTCCCTTGAAAGCGGACACGTCGGAATCCTCGACTATGACGGCGGATGGGTGAGCGCAGGCCCAGGCAATGTCAATCGTTGGGCGCATCTAACGATGTTTAGAGCTGGCTACGCATCCTTCAGAAAAAACTGATCCGCACAAGTTCACCCCAGAGACAATCAACACTATGTTTCGTTTTTTAGTTTTCACGATATTGCTCCTCAACGTTCTGACTCGAATGACAAATGCAAAGATCAATGACGAGCGAATCATTACCTATCTGAATGACGAATCGCATTCGGTTGGGCCTGATGGTTCATTGCCTTCGGTAGAAGCCTCGCGAGGTTTTGTGGATTGGGTTTTACTGAACTGGAAATCAACCGTTGCATCGCTGCCAGAAATTGCCCCAAGCCCAAGGCAGCAAGCATTACTTGTAGTCGCTGGAGAATTCCTTGCTCCACCAGACTACATTGCATTTATCGACTCGATTTGCACGCTTCGTGAAATGGAAAAGATACCACCGACCACTCTCCGCTTTGTCCTTTGGGCGGGAATGCAAAAGAGAGACTTCTTGGGTTACAACTATCAGATGCCAGACGTTGCGAAGCTCGGAGATCGTTTGGAGAAACAGATTGCGAAAGATTATCCTGGTGAGTGGCTGGCTTTTTTCTCAGACCTCAAATCTGGAGAATTGAAAAAGAATATCATCGCTCGTCGCGCTCGTGAGGGACAGCCAATGCCAGAGAGTTTGGGTGGCAATAATGTTGCTCCCGAAGATGGTAATGGAACGACTGTTCCGCAGGTACAACAAAAGCGGGAACCGAACGATCCCGAGACGTCATCTGAGTTGGCCGACAGGCAAGCAATCTCATCAACGCCGTGGGCAGTGATTGCCGTGCTGATCGTGGCGGCAACTGGCCTGCTGTGGTTGCTGGTGAAGAAGCGGAAGTGATCGGCCTACGATGTTGTAGAGTTCAACTACAGTTCGTCGCCAAGCTCGTCTCAGCAAGACCACGCCACATTACAATTCAACATTTAGCACGGATTTGTTACATCCCATGTCGCCGCTTCGTTTCATCTCCCTCGCCCTGCTTTTTGCCTGTGCCATTCATCCACTGGCGGAATTCCTGCAGCGTGAGGTGATGCTCGGCTTGCTGATCCTGCTGGGTTTGTGCGAGGCGGGGCAGTGCATGGAGCGGCCAGAGGCAGCGCGGCTGCAGGCCTTTGTGGCCCGGGTGTTGTCGCTTGCAGTCTGGCCGTTTTACGCGGCGGTGCTGGCCCTGGCCCTTCTGGCGCTGCGTCCCCACGAGACTGGGTCAGTTCCCAAGCTGGTCTCGCGCTGTGCCACCTGCGAGGGCAGCAAGAGTTCCGGTTGCGGTGGCGGGGCCGGCGGCTGCGGCTCGGCAGGTTCTTCAAGCTGCGGTTGCAGTGCCAAGGCGAAAGCCCCCGCCGCGGCCGGGCCGGTGAGGCCCGTCGCCGCGCCGTCGACCCGGCCGGTGCCACCCCGACCGCCGGTGCAGGTGTCGCCGGGTCGCCCGGCTCCTGCTGCCGTTGCGGGTGGAACCGGAGCGGCGGCTGCACGTCCGGCTTCAGCAACGCCGCTGCGACCGGCGGAATCATTGCCGACCGTGAGAACTCCCCAACCCATTCCAGCAAGCCGAGTGATCGAAGGCGGCGTGAACCCCGTGCCTGAGCCAGGGCGATGATTTGTCGCGAGCCGACCCGCAGGGGCTCTGGATCTCCCTCCGCTTTCAAAAATACTTGACCGATCGTCTAGTTGTGGCAGGCTGCGTTTCATGGGAAGAACCAGCGATGCCCGCGAACGTCTGATGGAGGCCGTGATCGAACTGATCTGGGCCGGCAGCTATGGCAGCACCTCGGTGGACCACATCTGCGAGCGCGCGGGCGTCAAGAAGGGCAGCTTTTACCACTTTTTCGAGTCGAAGACTGAGCTGGCCCTCGCCGGTCTGGAGCACGGCTGGAGCGAGCACAAGCGCGAGCTCGACCAGATTTATTCGCCGGTGGTGCCGCCCTTGGAGCGCATCCTCAATTGCCTGGCGCACCTGCGCCGCGAGCAGCAGGACCTGCAGGCCAAGCACGGCCGGGTGCTCGGCTGTCCTGTGCACTCGATGGGGGCGGAGGTGAGCACGGTCGACGAGCGCCTGCGCCAGAAGCTGCAGGAGATCCTCGCCCAGTACATCCGCTACTTTGAAAGCGCCATCCGCGACGGCCAGGCCGAGGGCAGCGTCTGTGCCCGGCATCCGGCCGCGGAGCTGGCACGCATCCTGTTTGCCTACAGCGAGGGCCTGCTCCTGCACGCCCGCATCTGGAACGACCTGAGCCACCTCGAACCGCTCGAGTCCGGCGCCCGCATCCTGCTCGGCGCCGAGACCCCCGCCTGATTTTTTGAAACTGAATTAACCAACCGGTCAACTTCAATTCCCGTGAAACCCCAACTGCTTGTCTTTCCCGCCCTGGTCCTGCTCTCGGCCTGCGGCCAACCCAAGGATGCCGCTCCGGCCGGCGCCATGCCCCCCGCCTCGGTCACCCTTGCGCCGGTGGCGCAGGAGGAACTCGTCGAATGGGAGGAGTTCACCGGTCGCGTCGAGGCGGTGGAAACCGTCGAGCTGCGCCCGCGCGTCTCCGGTTACATCACCGAGGTGCATTTTGAGGCGGGCTCGCTGGTGGCCAAGGACACGGTGTTGTTCACCATTGATCCGCGGCCGTTCATGACCCGGCGCGACGGGGCCAAGGCCGAGCTGAGCCGGGCCGAGGCGGTGGCGAAGGCGGCGCGCCAGGAGTTTGACCGTGTTTGCGAACTGCTGGCGGCGAAGGCGATCGCGCCCGAACAGGCCGAGGCGCGGGAATCGGCCTGGCGCCAGGCCGAAGCCGCCCAGGCGGCCGCCGCGGCCGGGCTGCGTTCGGCGGAGCTGGAGTTGTCGCACTGCGAGGTGCGGGCGCCGATTGCCGGCCGGGTCAGCCGTGCCCTGACGACGCCGGGCAACTACGTCACCGCCGGCGTGACCGTGCTGACCACCCTGGTCTCGGCGGCGCCGGTGCATGTCTACGTCGACATCGACGAGAACAGCCTGCTCAAGCTGCAGAGCCTGCGGCGCGAGGACCGGCTCTACACGAATGGCAAGGGCCGGGTGCCGGTGGAGTTGCAGCTCTCCAACGAGGACGGCTTCCGCCATCGCGGTCACATCGAGTCCTTCGACAACCGCCTGAATCCGGCCACCGGCAGCATGGTGGTGCGCTGTGAGTTCGCCAATGAGGACGGCATCCTGACGCCGGGCCTGTTCGCCCGCGTGCGCCTGCCAATGACGGCGAAATACCCGGCGCTGCTGATCGACGAAAAGGCCCTGCTCACGGATCAGGCCAACAAGTACGTGCTCGGGGTCGAGGAGAAGGATGGCGGCCTGGTGTCGGTGTACAGGCCGGTGGCAATTGGTCCGGTCATCGAGGGACGCCGCGTCATCCGCTCGGGCCTGAAGGCCGGCGAGCGCATCATCATCAATGGCATGGCGCGCCTGCCGCAGCCGGGCATGCCGGTGGCGCCCGCGCAACCGGCCGCCGCGGCCGAGCCGGCCGGTCAGGCCGCCGCCGGCAAGTGAGCCACGCGCCCCGCACGCCATGAACTTTTCCTCCTTCTTCATCACGCGCCCGATCTTCGCCGGCGTGTTGTCGCTGCTCATCTTCCTGCTCGGCGGCATCTCGCTCTTCCAGCTGCCGATCTCCGAGTACCCGGAGGTGGCGCCGCCGACGGTGATTGTCACCGCCACCTACCCGGGCGCCAACCCGAAGACGATCGCCGAGACCGTCGCCTCGCCGATCGAGCAGGCGATCAACGGCACCGAGAACATGCTGTACATGTCCTCGCAGAGCACGGCCAACGGGGTGATGACCCTGACCGTCACCTTCAAACTCGGCACCGACCTCGACCTCGCCCAGGTGCAGGTGCAGAACCGTGTCTCGCAGGTCCTGCCCAAGCTGCCGGAGGAGGTGCGCCGCTTCGGGGTGACGACGGTGAAATCCTCGCCCGACCTGACCCTGGTCGTGCATCTGCTGTCGCCCAACGACCGCTACGACGAGCTCTACCTGCGCAACTACGCCACGCTCAACGTCAAGGACGAGCTGGCGCGCCTGCCCGGCGTCGGCCAGGTGCAGCTCTTTGGCGGCGGCGAGTACGCGATGCGCGTGTGGATCGATCCCGACAAGGCGGCCTCGCGCGGCCTGACCTCCTCGGACATCGTCAACGCCATCCGCGAGCAGAACGTCCAGGTCGCCTCGGGGGTGATCGGCCAGCAGCCGGTGCGCAAGGACGTGCCCTTCGAGCTCACTGTCAACGCCAAGGGCCGTCTGGTCAGCGAGGAGGAGTTTGAGAACATCATCGTCAAGGTCGGGCCGCAGGGCGACAAGCTCCGCCTCAAGGACCTGGCGCGCCTCGAGCTCGGTTCCAGCGAGTACGCCCTGCGCAGCCTGATCAACAACAAGCGCGCGGTCGGTATTCCGGTCTTTCAGTTGCCCGGCGCCAATGCGCTGTCGCTGTCGCAGGCGGTGCGTGCGAAGATGGAAGAGCTCAAGCAGAAATTCCCCGAGGGCGTCGACTACACGATCGCCTATGACCCGACGGTCTTCGTCAACAAGTCGATCGACGCGGTCATCCACACCCTGCTGGAGGCGGTGCTGCTGGTCGTGCTCGTCGTTGTCCTCTTCCTGCAGACCTGGCGCGCCTCGATCATCCCGCTGGCGGCGGTGCCGGTGTCGCTGGTCGGCACCTTCGCGGTGATGCACCTGCTCGGTTTCTCGATCAACAACCTGTCGCTCTTCGGCCTGGTGCTGGCGATCGGCATCGTCGTCGACGACGCCATCGTCGTCGTCGAGAACGTCGAGCGCAACATTCGCAACGGCCTGAGGCCGCTGGAGGCGACACGGCGGGCGATGCAGGAGGTCACCGGACCCGTCGTCGCAACCACGCTGGTGCTGTGCGCCGTGTTCATCCCAACCGCCTTCATCAGCGGTTTGAGCGGCCAGTTCTACAAACAGTTCGCGGTGACCATCGCCATTTCCACGGTCATCTCCTCGATTGTGTCGCTGACCCTCAGTCCGGCCCTGTCGACCCTGCTGCTGCACGCCCACGACGACAAGAAGGACCTGGTGTCGCGCGCGATCGACGCCCTGTTTGGCTGGTTTTTCCGGCCCTTCAACCGCTTCTTCGAGTGGTCGTCGAATGTTTACGTCGGCCTGGTCAAGCGCCTCATCCGCTTCAGCATCATCGCCCTGCTGCTTTATGGCGGCCTGATCTGGGCGACCTGGAAGGGCTTTGAAATCGTGCCCACCGGTTTCGTGCCGGGTCAGGACAAGCAGTACCTGGTCGGCTTTGCGCAGTTGCCCGACGGCGCCTCGCTCGATCGCACCGAGGATGTCATGCGGCGCATGTCCGACATCGCCCTCGCCCATCCCGGCGTGAAGGACGCCATCGCCTTCCCGGGGTTGTCGATCCACGGCTTCAGCATCAGCCCGAACAGCGGCATTGTTTTTGTCGGTCTCGACGACTTTGAGGCGCGCACAACGCCCGAGCTGTCGGGCGACGCCATTGCCGGCGCGCTCAACGGCAAGTTCGCGGCGATCCAGGATGCCATGGTGCTGGTGCTGTCGCCGCCGCCGGTCAACGGCATTGGCACCTCGAACGGCTTCAAGATGATGGTCCAGGACCGCGGCGACCAGGGTTATGCCGCGCTGTATCAGGCGACCCAGGCGCTGGTCGGCGCCGCCTATGGCAGCGGCAAGCTGCACCAGGTGTACTCGGGATACACGGTGAACGTGCCGCAGCTGGAGGCCGATGTCGACCGCGAGAAGGCCAAGGTGCAGGGTGTGCCGCTGGCGAACCTGTTCGAGACCCTGCAGATCAATTTGGGCAGCCTCTATGTGAACGACTTCAACCGCTTTGGCCGCACCTACCAGGTCATTGCCCAGGCCGAGCCGCAGTTCCGCGACGACGTCAAGGACATCACCCGGCTGAAGACGCGCAACGTCGCCGGCGACATGGTGCCGGTGGGTTCGCTGGTGACGGTGAAGGAGGCGTTCGGACCGGACCGTGTCACCCATTACAACGGTTACCTGGCGGCCGACCTCAACGGCGCACCGCTGCCACCGCTGAGTTCGGGGCAGGGCGAGGCGGTCATCACCGACCTGGCGAAGAACCTGCCGCCGGGCTTTGAGTTCCAGTGGACCGACCTGACCTACCAGAAGATCATCGCCGGCAACACCGCGGTGTTCATCTACCCGCTGTGCATCCTGCTCGTCTTCATGGTGCTGGCCGCCCAGTATGAAAGCCTGCGCCTGCCGCTGGCCATCATCCTGATTGTGCCGCTCTGCCTGCTTTTCGCGCTGGCCGGCGTGCATCTGGCCGGGGGCGACAACAACATCTTCACCCAGATCGGCTTCATCGTGCTGATCGGCCTGGCCTGCAAAAACGCCATCCTCATTGTCGAGTTTGCCAAGGAGCGCCACGAGCACGGCGCCTCGGCCTTCGACGCCGCGCTCGAGGCCTGCCGCCTGCGCCTGCGGCCGATCCTGATGACCTCGATCGCCTTCATCGCCGGGGTCTATCCGCTCGTTGTCAGCACCGGCGCCGGCGCCGAGATGCGCCGCGCCATGGGCACCGCCGTGTTCGCCGGCATGATCGGCGTGACCCTGCTCGGTCTCTTCCTGACCCCGGTCTTCTACGTTCTGGTGATGAAACTCGGCAAAAAGCCGTCGGCACGCTAACCCTGCTCCCGTGTACCCCATGCGTTTCCTGATCCTCCTCCTCGCCGCCACGGTCGCCTCCGCCCAGGTTGGCCCGGATTACCAGCGGCCCGACACCGCCGTGCCGCCCCAGTTCAAGGGGGTCACCTGGCGCCCGGCGAATCCCGCCGCCCATCTGCCCAAGGGCGAGTGGTGGAAGGTGTTCCGCGACGCCAGGCTCAACGACTTGATGGCGCGCGCCGGCGCCGCCAACCAGGATTTGAAGGCCGCGCTGGCCCGCTTTGAACAGGCGCGTGCGGCGGCGCGCGTGGCGCGTGGCGACTACCTGCCGACGCTCAGCCTGCCGCTCAGTGCCGACCGCCAGCGCACCTCGGAGAATCAGCCCTCGCCGATCCCGCTCAACGGCCTGCGCTACGACGGGCCCGCCTACAATGCAATGGCCGACTTCGGCTGGGAGCTCGACCTCTGGGGCAAGATCCGCCGCGCCAACGAGGGTGCTCGCGCCGATGCCGTGGCGGCGGCTGATGCGGTCCACAATGTCCTGCTGGGCATCCAGGCCGAGCTGGCGTCGAACTACTTCCAACTGCGCGCGCTCGACCAGGAAATCCGCCTCGTGCGCGAGGCGGTGGCCCTGCGCGGCGAGGCGCTCAAGATCGCCCAGGCGCGCGTGCGCGCCGGCGCCGGCAGCGAACTTGAACAGGCGCAGGCCGAGGCCGAGGTGGCCAGCGCCGAGGCGGAGATCTCCACCCTGCAGGCGCGCCGCGACCAGTATGAAAACGCCCTGGCCATCCTCACCGGCAGCAATGCGGCGATCTTCCGTCTCGCGGCCGGTGCGGCACCGCCGACGCCGCCCTCGCTGCCCGCCGGCCTTCCCAGCGACCTGATCGAACGCCGCCCCGACATCGCCCAGGCCGAGCGCGCCCTCGTCGCCGCCACCGCGCGCATCGGGGTCGCCCGGGCGCAGTTTTTTCCCAGCCTGCGCCTGCTGGGCCGTGGCGGCTACCAGAGCATGGAGCTCGACGCGCTGCTGCAGCCGACCTCACTCATGTGGAGCTACGGCCCCAGCCTGAGCGTGCCGCTGTTTGCCGGTGGCAAGAACCGCTTCAATCTGGAGAAGGCGCGCGCCGTCCACGACGAAGCCCTGGCCGGCTGGCGGCAGGCCTTTCTCACCGCTGTCGCCGATGTCGAGACGAGTCTGTCGGCGATCCGCCATCTCGCGGTGGCCCACGAGGCCCAGCAGCGCGCGCGCAGCAGCGCCGAACGCGCCGCCGCCCTGGCGAAGACCCGCTACGAGGCTGGCACCAGTCCCTACCTGGACGTCATTGAGGCGAACCGCACGGCGTTGGCGATGCAGCGCGCCACGGCACAGACCGCCGGCCAGCGCCTGGCGGCCAGTGTCGCCCTGGTCAAGGCCCTCGGCGGCGGCTGGGAGGCCAGTACGCCGCTGCCGACCGTCGAGCCCGATCCCGCCGCGCAACTCGCGCCGGAGGGCGAGCCCAAGCGCGGGGTGCTGGGTCGTTTGAAGGGCTTGTTCCGTCGGGGGTAATGGGACGGGCGGCCGGTTTGCGGAGCGGACGTGAAGGGGGGCTGATTTTTGGGCATGGTCATGAGCCGTCCTTCGCCGTACTGAGAGCCGGCGAGGGGAGGTTTCGACAGGCGCTGAAGGGTTAGCGCAGCGGTGTCTCGATCCGCCGTGGTGGGCGGCCCTTGTCTTGCTCGCATTCCCAATTGACCCACAGCTTTTCATCGCTGCCGTGTTGCAGCCATGCAAAATTGCGGCAGCGCAAAAATTTGTCCTCTGCTCCCTGGGGGCGTGTCAGGCCTGCGGAAACCGGCTGGGCACGGATGCTGTAGTCTTCGTCCGAGCTCAGCGTGCAGACGCCCGCCCACTCGATCCGCGTGGGGGGCGGATGCATGATGCCCGAGGAAATGATCTGGGCGATTTCGGTTTTTTTCTCCTGATGATTGAGGAAGCCGAGGGCGCCGACGTGGACATCGCCAGACAGCAGGGTCACCCGGCGATAACCCTTGTTGTGCAGCCAATCAAAAAGATGGTGCACGAAGCGTGCGCGTTCGCCCTCGTGGTTCGTGTCGTTCCAATGGTCGCGCAGATCGTCCTCCAGACTGTGCTCGCCTTGGAGGGTGCTGGCAAAGTGGGCGAACCTGCGATAAACCAGCGGAACGGGGGAGATGACGAGCAGCGTTGCCTGCGGATCCGCCTGCTGGCTGGCCCACTTCTCGATCTGAGTCCACTGGGTTTCGTCCATGATGCGCCTTGGCTGCCGGTGGGTGCGGTGATCGAGCGCCAGAATGGCGAAGGGGCCGAAGCGCAGGCCTTGGGAAAAATGCCGTGGGCCACTGGTACGTCCACCATCAAGCAGGGAGCGATTTCCCGTGCCGCGCAGTTGGTGCCAGATGAAGGCCTGCTTGGCCGCTTGAAAGGCCTGCTTGTAGTAGGGTTGATCGGCCTCAGGGGCCTCATAGGATCCCCAGCCGTCGTAGATGTCGTGGTCATCCCAGATCATCACACTGGGAATGCTCGCCATCATTTGAATCATGGGTTCATGAATGGATTCCTTGATGGCGACCCAGCTCTTCAAGTACTGCTCCGTGTAGCTGCTCAGAAACGCCTCGTCCGTCGGTGCCTGCTTGCGCCGTTGTCCGGGCTTCAGCCAAGTCCAGAGGCCAAAGTCATCCTCGCGGCGTGCAATGCTGTCGCAGTAGAGCTGATCGCCTCCCATGAGCAACAGATGAAAGGGGGCTGATTGGTGCAGGTTGGCCAGATGCTCCCAGAGCCGCAAGGGCTCGAGTCGCTCCGCCTGTTTGGGATCGCTGAAGCCGTTGCAGGAGCAGAAGGCCACCCGCGGCTGCCGGGTGCTGGTGGCTGAGCCGGGAAGTGTGAATTGCCAGCGGTTGTTGCGCGTGCGGCAGCGGTTGGATTGTGGCTGGTTGCGGAGCAAAATCCGGTAGGGGATGGTCTGATCCGCGGGCTTTTCAAAGGGCTGCAATTCGATTTCACCTCGCCAGACACGAGTGCCATCTGGAAGGACCGGGGAAATGGCCTGCATGCGAATCCGCTGTCCCGCCACTTCCCAGTCGGGTTCCGCCGCTCCAGAAATGAGCCGGATGATGACCGTGTAATATGACTTGGAGGCTGACGCATCAAATTCGTAGCCGAGGATGGGTCCAAGAAGGATTTTACTCATAAAGCTGGTTTTTATCAGAAAAGGGCCGGGTAAGTCAAAGCAACCTTTTTAGGCTTTGACGCTGGTTCCCGCGGCCAGGTTCTGGCGATCCCGGACTTCGGATGTGCGATTGACGTCGCCCTGCGGGCGTGGTGCATTGATGACATGCAGGCGCTTCGCTCTTTGGGTTTTGCATTCTTGCTTGGCTCCGCTGCCGCCACCGAGGCGGTGGTGCAGCGGGTGATCGATCATGCCGCGGCGCATCCCGATGGAAGGGCGGCCGTGTCGTTCGAGCATGCCGCTTACCAAGACGATCTGCGCGACCTGCCGATCGGAATTTTCGATTCCGGCATCGGCGGACTGACGGTGCTGGAGGCGATTCTGGCGCTCGACACGTTCGACAATGCCACCCTGCAGCCAGGAGCCGACGGTGTGCCGGATTTCACCCGGGAGCGCTTCCTGTATTTCGGTGATCAGGCCAACATGCCCTACGGCAATTACCCGGCGGCGAGTCGCACCGACTACCTGCGGGAACTCATCCTCAAGGATGCGGTCTTCCTGCTCGGCCGACGTTGGCACGACGGTCGTGGCTTTCGCTTCGACAAGCCGCCGGTGAAGGCGGTGGTCATTGCCTGCAACACTGCCACCGCCTATGGCCTGGAGGATCTGCGCGCGGCCTTGCGTGCCTGGGGACTGCCGGTGATCGTGGTGGGGGTGGTCGAGGCCGGCGCGCGCGGTGTACTCGCCGCGGGCGACCGCCTTGAAGCGGTGGGCGTGCTGGCCACGGTCGGTACCTGCGCCAGCGGTGCCTATCCGCGGCTGATCGAGGGCACCTTGGGGCGTGCGGGTCGTGCCATGCCGGCGGTGGCCCAACATGGCAGCGCTGCTCTCGCGGGGGTGATCGAAGGCGATCCTGCCTTCCCCCAAAGTGTCGCCGACTGCGCCGCGCAGGAGGCGCGGGCGCTGCTGGAGACCTTGCGACGTGAGCAGCCCGGGCAGAAACTTGGCACGCTCGTGCTCGGCTGCACGCACTACCCGCTGGCACGCGCCGAACTCGATGCCGCCTTCGCCGCCCTGCGTGCCGATCCGGCCTTTGCGCCGCTGCTGAGCAACCACCTCACCTACGTGGATCCGGCCGAATGGACCGCTCGCGAGCTTTTCCGCGAACTGGCCCGTGCCGGCCTGCGCCTCAAGTCCGGCGAAAGCTGTCGACAGCAACATCACGCGTTTTACCTTTCGGTTCCCAACCCTGCATCAACCGTGATCGAAAGGGCGCCCGACGGCGGGCTGGACCGCGACTTCAAGTATGGCCGCCTGCCCGGGCAGTTGGAGCGTGAGGACACCGTCAACGTGCCGCTGCGTGCGGAGAGCCTGCCTGCGGTGGGCAGGAACCTGATCGAAAAACGTCTGCCGCTGGTGTGGCGGGCGATGACGAAGGGCGAATGACGCCGGAGCCCCGCTTCGCCGGGGACGTGATGCGGGGGGAGAGAATCTCGAATGTCCAACAAGGAATGACCCACGCCCAAGGGGCGAACCGAGAACGTCCTACAAATCCAATTCCGGCTTGAAATCCGCGGCGTGGTAGGAACTGCGCACGAGTGGTGCGCTGGCGACATGGCGGAAGCCCTTGTTGCGGGCGATCTGCTTGTAGTTCTCGAAGGTGTCGGGGTGGACGTACTCGACGACCGGCAGGTGCTGCTCCGAGGGGCGCAGGTACTGGCCGAGGGTGAGCACGGTGACGCCGTGCTCGAGCAGGTCGTCCATGGCCTGGAAGAGTTCCGGTTCGGTTTCGCCGAGGCCGAGCATCAGGCCGCTCTTGGTCGCGCACTTGGTGCCCGCCTCGGCGGCCATTTCCTTGGCGCGCTTAAGCACGTGCAGGCTGCGCTTGTACTGGGCGCGGCTGCGCACGAGCGGCGTCAGGCGCTCGACGGTTTCCAGGTTGTGATTGAAGATGTGCGGGCGGGCCTTCATGACCACCTCGAGGGCGTCGTCCTTGCCGTTGAAGTCGGGCACGAGGATCTCAATGGTGATGGCGGGCACGGCCTCGCGCACGGCCTCGATGGTGCGGGCAAAATGTTCGGCGCCGCCGTCGGCGACGTCGTCGCGCGCCACGGCGGTGATGACCACGTGATTCAGGCCGAGGCGCTTGGTGGCTTCGGCGACGCGCTGGGGTTCATCGGCCTCGAGGGCGAAGGGTTTGGCGGTTTTCACCGCGCAGAAGCCGCAGGCGCGCGTGCAGCGGTCGCCGGCGATCATGAAGGTGGCCGTGCCCTGGCTCCAGCACTCCCAGCGGTTGGGGCACTGGGCCTCCTCGCAGACGGTGTGCAGTTTCAGGTCGGCGACCAGCGCCTTGGTGCTCCAGAACACCGGGTCGCGCGGCAGTTTCACGCGGATCCAGTCCGGCTTCTTCTCCTTGTGCAGCGAGGGGTCGATCTTGATGGCCATGGACGGGATACGAATGCGCCGGCGGGCGCGGTTGGCAAGGCCGGATCAGACCACCTCGAGCAGCTCGACGTCGAAGATCAGTGCCTCGTTCGGGCCGATGACACGGCCGGCTCCGCGCGGGCCGTAGGCCAGCTTGGAGGGGATGAAGAAGCGGAACTCGGCGCCTTCCTGCATGAGTTGGACGCCTTCCGTCCAGCCGGCGATGACGCGGTTGAGGGGGAACTCGATCGGTTCGCCGCGCTTGTAGGAGCTGTCGAACTCGGTGCCGTCGATCAGGGTGCCGCGGTAGTGGACGACGACGGTGTCGGTGGCGGCGGGGCGGCGGCCTTCGCCCTCGCGGACGATCTTGTATTGCAGGCCGCTGGCGGTGGTGACGACGCCTTCCTTGGCGGCGTTCTCCTGAAGAAACTTTTCACCTCGGGCGAGGGCGATGTCGGACATGATGGAGGGGGTGGGGGTTGGGGAAGTCCAAAGCCGGTTTCGCGGGTCGTGCAACCCAAACTTGGGCTGCGACCGGAATGCGTTCCCGGCGAAAGCGCCTACGGGGCCGGTTTGGCGCGCACGATGTTCATGGCACCATTGAGTTCGCCACCGGGCTGGATGGAGACGGAACTGGCCGTGACATCGCCATTCACCGCGCCGGTGCCGCCGATGAGCAGGGAGCCGCTGGCGACAAGGGAACCGGTGACGCTCGCGTGCACCTCGATCTGGGCGGCCTGCACTTCGTTGAGGAAGGTGACGTCGGAGCCCTTTTCAATGAGCAGGCGCCGGCACTGAATCGCACCGAGCAGGGTGCCGCGGGTGCGCAGGATGACGTCGCCGCTCGCCTTGACGTTGGTTTCCAGCAGCCCGTAGCAGCGCAGGTCCTTGCATTCGAGTTGGTCGGCCGTGACGACGCCGGTGCGGCGGACCATGACGTCGCCACGCGTGCGGATGGCGCGCTGGACGGGGTGACGGATCTCAATGTCGTCGAGCGGGATGGTGGCGCCGCAGCGGCTGCAGGCGACGCTGCGCACGGCGCGGCTGACTTGGGCGCGCAGGCCGCATTCGAAGCACTCGGTCTCGCGGAAGTACTGGTTGCGGTACAGACCCTGGTCCGGGGTCAGCCCGCGGCCGGCATTCCAGGTGGTCAGCGGCTGCACCGGCGCGGTCGCGGCTTGCGGCTCGGCCTCGGCCTGCGCGGCCGCCGGCTCCGGCGGGGCTTCGGGTTTCGCCGCCGGGGGCTCGAGGATCAGGCCCAGCTCGGTTGCCGTCTCGGCGACGGCCCGCCGTTTGCCTGACTTTTTCGCCGTTGCCGGGGCGTCACTGGTCGGGGTGTCACTGGCCGGGGCGTCACTGGCCGGGGCGTCACTGGCCGGGGCGTCACTGGCCGGGGTGGTGGCGGGTTGGGCGACGAGGTTTTTCAGGAAGGCGCCAAAGCCCAGTTCCTGGCTGGGGGCAGCGGCGGGTGGTGCTGCCGGGGCGGGCGCGGGTTCCGCCGGGCGTGCGGGCGCGGGTTCCGCCGACGGCTTGGCGGCCTCGGCGGGCGGTCGTGGGGCCGGGGTCGAGGAACGGCGCACCGGCGGGGCCGGAGCCGGCAGCCCGGTGGCCGTGACCCGACCGCGGTCGATGGCGAGGTGGGTGCCGCAGGCACGGCAGAGGGTCGAAACGACGAGTTTCGGTTCGTGCTGGAACGCGCCGCAAGCCGGGCATTCCACCTCAATTTGGTTTTTGGGCGGGGGGGAGCGGTCGCTCTTCGAGCCGAAAAGTCCCTTGAACACTCGGGGGGATGTTCAGTCAGGGTTGCGCCGGGCGGGCAGCCGCGGGCTTCGGTTCGGGCCGGCGGCCGACCTTGGAGGCGCCCATGAAGGTGGCACCTTCCTCGATGGAAAGGGTGCCGGCTTCGATGTCGCCGACGAGGATGGCGTTGCTCTTGAGCTCGCAGCGCTCGGCGACGGTGATGTTGCCTTCGACCTTGCCGAAAAGCACCACGGAGCGGGTCTTGATCTCGCCCTTGATGAGGGCGTTTTCACCGACGGTGAGGGAACCGTCCGAGTGGACTTCACCCTCGATCTTGCCGTCGATGATGAGGTCGTTGGAGAAGCGGATCGAGCCTTTGATTTCGACGTCGTTGGAGAGGATGTTCTTGCTGGAGGTCATGGAAGGAGAAGCGGCGCGTTGCGGGGTGAAAGCCTGGGCGGGCGGGGTCAGAGGGGCGCGTTCAGCCGGGGCGGGAGCCGGCGGCGGGGTGCGCACGGGTTCCCGGGTGGGTTCCGGGGCGGATTGTCCGATGATTTGCCTGAGCATAGCCATGGATAATAGTCGGTCGGCGTGTTGAGTGTCAATGTCCGGGTGGAAAAATCGGCGATTCCTTTAGAGTTCGCGAATGGCGAGGTTGCGGAACTGGATCAGGCTGGAGGCGGGCGAGAGTTCGCCGGTTGTGGGGTTCTTGCCACCGTGGTGCTGCAGGGCGAGGCGACCGCGCTCCGGCAGGCCGGGCAGGCGGGCGTTGTCGATGACCTTCTGGCCGTTGAGCACGACGGTCAGGCGCTCGCCCTTGAGGGTGATTTCGAAGCGGTTCCACTCGCCGACCGGTTTGTCGGCGCGGACCTTCGGGGTGACCCCGGCACGCACCTTGGCCGGCATCGTCTTGTCCATGCGGTAGCCGTAGACCTCGCCGGAGCCGATCGGCCAGCACCAGATGTTGAGCTGCGCCTTTGAGGTGCCGCGCAGGTAGATGCCGCTGTCGGCATTGGGCGTGGGGATCTTGATTTCCCGGCCTTCGGCGTCGAGCTTGTGGGTGCCGTCCGGCAGCACGACCGGCATGTCGTAGAGGCCGGTGGTCTGCTTCAGCCGCCAGTCGACGCGCAGGGTGAAGTCCTTGTATTCCTTCTCGGTCCACAGGTTTTTGTCGCGGCCGGGCGCCTCGCTGCAGGCGTCGTAGTCGATGACGCCGTCGACCACCTTCCAGTGGCCGTTGTCGCCCTCGGGCACGATCCAGCCGGTCAGGTCCCGGCCGTTGAACAGGGGGGTGAAGCCGTCGTCCGCGCGGGCGGCGCTGAGGGCAAGGGCGGCGAGCAGGCAGGTCGTCAGTCTCATGGACGGAGAAAACGCGCCTGGCGCCCGGCTTTGATCAACCGGGGCGGGTTCGACCCGCGTGCCGGCTCAGACGACGGTACCCTTGCTGCGGCTTTTCTTGCCCTTCGGCTTGCTGTCGCCGCCGGGCAGGCCCTCCTCCTGAAGGATGGTGTCCTGGGGCAGCGGCGCGCTTTCGCCCTCGGGCTTGGCCTCGGGTTCGCGGTAGGGCGTCTGTTTCTGGTACAAATCCATGCGCTTTTCAAATTCCTCGCGCAGCGACTGGCGTTCCTCCTCGCCGATCTCCTTGTCCTCGGCGAGCAGGGCCAGGGATTTTTTCTGCCAGAGCAGGGCCTCCAGGAATTCGCCGTTGCGCGCCAGGGCGGCGGCCTTGGTGTCGAGCATCTCGTAGCGCTGCTCCTCGCCCGCCTCGTCCATGACGCGCAGCGCGCGGGTGGCGAACTGCACGGCCAGCTCGCCGTTGTGCAGGCTCTCGTCCGGGCAGGTGGCGAAGAACCAGGCGATGTTGTTGGCGGCCCAGGGATCCTCGCTGCGCGCGGCGCGCTGGTACCAGGCACCGGCGCGGCGGTAGTCGACCGGCACGCCGGTGCCGGTGTAGTAGAGGTTGGCCAGCCGGCTCATCGCCGGCACAAAATCCTGCTGGGCGGCGCGCAGGTAGTAGAGGGCGGCCTTGGACGGATTCTTGTCGACCCCGACCCCGCGTTCGAACTTGGCGGCAAGGGCGGTCTGCGAGGGCGCATGCTCCTGGGCGGAGGCTTTTTCCAGCCAGGCGGCGGCGGCGGTGGCGTCCTGGGCGATGCCGCGGCCAAGGTCGTAGGCCATGGCGACCGCGTGCTGGGCGGCGGCAAAGCCGTTTTCGGCGGCGCGGCGGTACCATTCGAAGGCACGGCTGTCATCGCGCTTCACGCCGATGCCGTCCTCGTAGAGCGAGCCCATGAGGAACTGCGCGCGAAGGTGTTTCTGGCGCGCCGCCTTTTCCAGCCATTCGGCGCCGAGTTTTTCGTTCTTCTCGAGGCCCTCGCCGGTGAGCAGGCGCAGGCCGAGCTCGAACTGGGCGTCGGCATCGCCCTTGTCGGCCCAGCCGCGCAGTTCTTCAACGACGCGCTCGTCCTGGGCCGGGGCGACGGCGGGGGCGGCAAGCAGGAGGACGAGGGTGAGGAGCCGGAGGAGGCGTGTCATAACGGAAGGCATACGTTTCAGGCAGGGCACTACAACAGACAAACTCGCGGCCGGCTTGCTCGAAAGCGGTTTCAACGCGCCGGGGCCGACGACCAAAACAGGCGGGCGGCCCAGACTCGGTTGTCGGCGCCAAAGGCGTTGTCGGGCGGGATGACGGGGTTGGGCGAGGCGGCCTGCATCCACTCGGCGACGGTGACCCAGGTTTCGTTTTTGGAGACCTCGGTGACACCGAAATTGCCGAGGCGGGCGCCGCGCTCGGGCACCAGCACGGTCTCGGTCTCGCGCAGGATCGCCGGACCGGCCGGATCGACGCGGGCCAGGAACAGCGGGGCGCGATGGCGGAAGACGTGGTCGTTGTGGGCACCGCGGCGGGTGTAGACCAAATAAAGCGCGTCCGGGCGGCTGATCCAGTGCTGCTGGGTGTTGTAATTGCCCAGCGGCGCGCCGTCGCTGTAGCGCCAGAGCTGCAGCGGGCCAAAGTTCAGGCCGTCGTCGCTCACCGCGACGTAGCCGTCGGTGTCGTTGCGCAGGGTCAGGTAGAAGCGGCCCTGGAAGCGCGCCAGCGAGGGTTCGTAGACGCCGCGCCCGGACTCGAGCACGAGCTCGCTGCCCTGGCCGAGGTAGCGCAGCTCGCGACCGTCAAAGGCGCAGCGCAGGACGGTGACGCGGTAGAACTTGTCGGCCTCGGCCTTCAGGTACACCGGCAGCAGGATCTCGCCGTTGTCGAGATCGACCCGCTGAACGCTGCCGGCACCGCAGTTGTAAAACTTGGGTTCGTCGGGCAGCTTCAGTGTCTGCCAGGCGCTCCAGGTGCGCTGGTTGGCGTCGTAGACCGACCAGGCGGTTTCGCGCCGGCGGTTGGCGATGACCTTGTCGTCGCGGTAGCGCACCGTGTGGCCGATGCCGAGCAGTTTGCCGCTGCGCGCATGCCACTGCGGGGTGAAGTCGCTGGCCGCGACGATGACGCCGTCCGGCTCGTGGCGCCGCCCCAGCGTCGCCTCATGCGGGGTGGGGGCGCTCCAGGTCCGGCCGAGGTCGTCGCTGCGCAGGTCGTTGAGCCCGTAAAAGACATCGCTGCCGGTGAGCAGCAGCTTCTGCATCGTCAGCACCACCGAGGGCGTGGGGCCGGGGATGGCGCCAGCGCGCGGGTGCACCCAGCAGGTTTCACCATCGTAGCCGTGCGTGAGGGTGTCGACCTGCAGCCGAAACGGCGAGCCGGGCGGCGGAGCAGGGACCAGGCGCAGCGTTTCGGCGAGTTCCGGCACGGCCTTGGCGAGACCCTCGGCGACCAGCCGCGCCATCAGGCGCGCGCCCTCGGCGTTGAAGTGGGTGCGGTCGGTCGGCGAGGGCCCGTACGTGGCCTGGCAGAATTTTTCGCCACGCTGGTCGAACAGCAGGGAACTGGCGCGGTGCAGGTCGACCACCGGCACGTTCGTTTCGCGACCGACCGCGAGCACGGCTTCGGCGTAGGGGACGAGGGTCGAGGCCAGGCGACCGTTTTCATAGGTGCGACGGGCGACCGAGGTGATCAGCACCGGGCGGCAGCCGGCGGCGCGCGCCTCGGCGATGAAGCGGCGCAGGTTGTCGCGGTAGGAACCGGCGGGATCGGTCTCGCGGTGCGGGCCCTTGCCGGGCTGGTCGTTGTGGCCGAACTGGATCAGCACCCAGTCGGCCTTCTCCGCCAGCACGCGATCCCAGAGACCGAGGTCGCGAAAGCTCTTCGTGCTGGTGCCGCCGCGGGCGTGGTTGGCGACCGTGCATTCCGGGGCCAGAAAGCTGGCAAGCTGCTGTCCCCAGCCGGCGAGATCGGGTCGGTCCCTGGGGGGCTTGGCGACCGTGGCCACGGTCGAGTCACCGGCGAGCGCGAAACGGAGCGGTGCGGCCTGCAGGGGCAGGGCGGTGATCAGGCTGGCGAGAAGGAGCAGTCGCATGCTCCAGACAACGGTGCGGCGGGCGGCGGACTCGCGGGCAAAATGGGGGGCGGCCGGGGGCGAAGCGACGATGCCATGGGAAGATCGATCTTGTGCTCGTGCAAGAGGTCACTCAGGATGACCGATCCCTTGGTGGCATGGATTTTGGCCTGCTCTTCTTCCTGATCGTTCTTGGCGTGATCACCTACGGTTACGGGGCCCATGTGTATTCGCGCTGGTTTCCGCCGGCCTGGATCGAGGTTCTGGCCGATTTTGAGGTGCTGCTGACCATGCCGGGGCGACGGCAATTGCTGTATGGCACCCACCTGTTCCGGGTGAAGTACGAGGTTGCAGGCGAGCGCTATGTCAAGCTGGTGCCGGTTCGTTACCATCGCAAAACCCTGGAGCTGGAGGTGCTGCCGCAGCCTCAGCTGCATTTGGAAACTTCCAAGCTCCTGCTCCGGGTCCACCCGGACAAGCCCACGATCATCGAATACCAGAAGTGGCTTTGGTGGCACGATGCGCTGGCGGTTTCAGTGCTGGCGCTGCTTTGGGGGGGCATGATCTATATTCTGCGGCGCGAGGGAGTTCTGGCTTCCTGAGGGTGGATTGCCCGCGCGCCCCTTCATTGACCCGCTCAATCCAAACCGGCGGTTTATCAATGTCACCCCCGGGCCGCGGCTGGCTAGGTGGTGCGGGGTCATGAACGACCTCATCCTACTCCCCCTGCAGGCGGCCGGTGTCATCCTGGCCGCGGACTTTGTCGCCGGTCTCGTCCACTGGTTTGAAGATGCCTACATTCGCGAGGACACCCCGTGGGTCGGCCACTCGATCGGCCGGCCGAACACCCTGCACCACCACCTGCCGCGCTGGATGACCCGCAATTCCTGGTGGCAGAGCAATCGCGAACTGCTGATCGGCGCGGCCCTGCTGGTCGCCGGCGCCGCGGTCCTCGGCTGCCTCACCTGGCAGGTGCTGCTTTTTGCCGTCGTCGCCGGCAACGCCAACGAGGTGCACAAGTGGTCGCACCGCACGCGCCGTGAGAATGGTCGCCTCATCACCCTGCTGCAGCGCCTGCACCTGCTGCAGACCCCGCAGCATCATGCGGTGCATCACACCAATCCCAAGGACGTGCGCTACTGCCCGGTCACCAACGCCCTCAATCCCGTGCTCGATGCCCTGCAGTTCTGGGTGGGGCTCGAGTGGCTGCTGGCCCGCGTCTTTGGTCTGCACCGCCGCCCCGACACCTCGGTCCCCGGCCAGGGTGGGGCGCCGGAGTGGATTGCGGAACTGCGCAAGACGGGTTCGAAGGTTTAAAGTTTAAGGTTTAAAGTTAGGCCACCCGGCAGATGCGCGCCGGGGCGTCCGGGCGGAGCAGAACGGTGTCGCCGGGCGGACGGCCGATGAGTTTTTGACCGAGGGCGGAGGCCGGGGTGATGACGACGATGTCCCGGCCTTTGACCCGGATCTCGGTGCCACCGGCGAGCGGGCCGAGGAAGACATGCTCCTCCCCCCAGGGGGCCTGCAGGGTCACCAGTGAACCCAGTTGCACGACCGTTGCCGGAGCGGCGGCGGTCACGGTCAAGGCGGTGAACGCTTGCACGGCTTCCTGCAGTTCCGCCACGCGCCTGGCCTGGCCACGGGCGACATAAGACGCCTCGAGGGTACGCGTGTCATACTTGTTCTCGGCCCGGCTGTCGGGATCAGTGGCGGCGGCGTAACTGCCCTGCGCCGCCTGGGTGAGTGAAGCGAGTTCGGCCTGCAGCACAGCGAGGATCTGTTCGAGAACGGCGTGTCGGGTCACCCCGAGCGCTGCGGCAGGTCGGTGCAGAGCGCAAGGGGAAAGACGAAGGCGACCGCCCGCTGGGGTGAGGTGGAATATCGAATGTCCAACAAGGAATGAGGAATGTCGAAGGAGCGAACCGAGAACCGAGAACTCCCTCATGCTTCGATCCGACAACGGCCATCCGGGCAGGCGGGCGATTCGAGGTTGGCGCGCAGGTCGGCATCGCTGCGCAGGTGCAGCAGTTGCGAGAGGCGGATGCGCCGGCTGGAGATCCAGTGCACGGCGCGACGGGCGAGCGGCAGCAGGGCGGGGTTGGACAGGCGCAGCGACCACTCGCGGTACTCCTGCAGCGCCCACAGGCAGGTCACCCAGGCGGCGGCGCCCTGCCAGAGCGAACCGTCATCGCCCATGACAACGATTTCCTGGTCGGCCCGCAGCTGCGGCAGCTCGGGGCAGCGGCGCAGGGCCTCGGGTGAATCGTAAGGCAGGAACTCCAAGCGGACGTAGGCGGGTTGACCGAGCAGCCAGTCGCGGAAGCGCGAGCAGAGCCCGCAGTGGGCATCGTAAAAGAGCGTCAGCGTGTGCATGGGGTGGGTGGGGGAAAGCATTCATCCAGTCGGCCGCGCAGCCAGGCGGCGGTGGCGCCGGTGACGCAGGCACCGAGCACGTAGGGCAGGGCGTCGGCGTCGAAGGTGCGGCGTGCGGCTTCGAGCCAGCCGTGTCGGAGCGCCTGCTCGATCAGGACCCAGAGGTAGAGCAGGGCCATGGGAAGGAAGACAGCCAGGAAGCCGCAAAGCGCCGCCGGCCCCGGACGACGCAGTTTCGAGTCAGCCGGCACGATCAGATCGACCGGCAGGAAGATCACCAGCCAGGCGGCAAGGATGACGAGGCCTGTGCAGGCACCGAGAAACAGAAGGTCTGTTCCACGGAGGTCCGTCAGGGTTATTCGCCCGGTGGCGGCGGCGGCCAGCCACCAGGCGAGGTTGCAGGCGATCCAGCCGCCGCTCATGGCGAGCAGGCTGAGACCGAGGCGTCGGGGCAGTGTTTTCACAGCGTGTCGAGCAGGTTGTCGGGTTTGCCGGGGCGGTTCATCGGCGGCAGGGGCGGCGGTACGCGGCCGAGGGTGGCGCGGCGGCGCAGCTTGGTGAAGACGTAGAGGTTGAAGAAGTGCATGGCGCCGAGCACCAGCAGGACGACCCCCATCTTGCCGCTGAGCGCCTCGAAGACGCCGCGGGCGCCGAGGATCTCGTCGGCCGTCTTCAGGTAGAGCGACACGAAGCCGATGTTGACGAGGTAGAAGCCGACGAGCAGCAGGTGGTTAACGCTGTCGGCGAGTTCGGTGTTGCCGTGGAAGCAGTCGACCAGGAAGACCCGGCCGTTGTGGTGGAGGGTGCGGGCGACCCAGACCGTCAGGGCGACGGCGAGAGTGAGGTAGAGGCTGTAGCTGAGGACGGTTTCGTTCATGGTGTTGGGTGTGTGTGGTTTGTTCAGAAGTTTCAGAAAAAACTGAAACTAAAAGGCATGAAAAGATCAGCCGAGCAGGCGCATGGCCCACTGCAGGGCGGAGGCGTGTTTCATCGAGATGACGGTGTCGGCAACCTTGACGCCGAAGCTGAGGAATTCGTCGAGCTCCTTCATCTGCCGGTGGAAGTCGCGTCCGGGACCCGCGGGTTCCTCGCGGGTGCGCTCGGCGCAGTCGCGCAGCAGGCGCATGGCGGGTTCGATCTCGCGGCGCTTGCGCTCCTTCGAGATGGTGACAAAGATCTTCCAGACGTCCTTCTCCGCCTCGAAGAACTCCTTGCGCTCGCCCTTGCGGGTGACGATGCGCACGAGGTCCCAGCCGACCAGTTCCTTGAGGTTGGTGTGGGCGTTGCCGCGGCTGATCTGCAGCAGGGCCATGACCTCGTCGGTGCTCATCGGCTCGGGAGCGGTCATCAGCAGGGCGTGGATCATCGCCATCGTGCGGTTGATGCCCCACTGGGTGCCGAGCGAGCCCCACTGCGCCACGAAGTCCTCGCGTGCTTGTTCCCAGGCTGGGGGTTTCTTGCTCACGGTTTCAGTAAAGACTGAAAATACCGAAAGGCAAGGGGATTTGTGAAATTCGTCAGCGAGCCTGCCGAATCCGGGTCCTGCTCAATACACCGGCACCTGCGGGTCGATCTCCTTCGACCAGGCGGTGATGCCGCCGGCGACGTTCCAGACGTCCGCGAAACCGAGCTCGCGCAGGGCGGCGACCGCCTTGGCGCTGCGGCCGCCGAGCTTGCAGTGGACAACGATTTTGGTGTCGCGCGGCAGTTCGCCGGCGCGCGCGGCGACCTCGCCCAGCGGGATGAGGGTGGAGCCCTCGATGCGGGCGGTGGCAAACTCGTCGGGCTCGCGCACGTCGAGCAGGAAGTGCGTGTCGCCGCGCGCGCGCAGGTCGCGCAGGTCTTGAACGCTGAGGGTGGGGACGTCGGGGGGATTCATGCCGCAGAAACCGGTGTAATCGATGGGTTCGGTGATGGAGGGAGAGGGGCCGCAGACCGGGCACTCGGAATCGCGTCGCAGCTCGAAGCTGCGGAAGCGCAGGGTCAGGGTGTCGACATGGAGCAGGCGGCCAATGAGCGGCGCGCCGAGGCCGGTGATGAGCTTGATGACCTCGAGGGCCTGCAGGGTGCCGACCAGGCCGGGCAGGACGCCAAGCACGCCGCCTTCCGCGCAGGTCGGCACGAGGCCGGGCTTCGGCGGCTGCGGCGACATGCAGCGGTAGCAGGGGCCGCCGAGGTGGGGGGCGAAGACGGAGACCTGGCCTTCAAAGCGCAGGATGCTGCCATAGACGTTCGGTTTGCCCTGCCAGACGGCGACGTCGTTCGACAGATAACGCGTTGGAAAGTTGTCAGTGCCGTCGAGCAGGATGTCGTAGCCGGCGGCGATCTCGCGGGCGTTGGCGGCGGTGAAGTGCTCGGCGTGGCCGACGACCTCGACATGCGGATTGGTCTGGTGCAGGCGCTCGCGCGCCGCCTCGAGCTTGGGTCGACCGATGTCGCCTTCGCCGTAGAGGATCTGGCGCTGCAGGTTGGTCACCTCGACCACATCCGGATCGACCAGGCCGAGGCGACCGACACCGGCGGCGGCGAGGTAGAGGGCGGCGGGCGAGCCGAGGCCGCCGACGCCGATGCAGAGCACACGCGCGGCGCGCAGCTTTTCCTGGGCCTCGCGACCAAACCCGGGGATGGCCAGGTGGCGGGCGTAGCGCTGGAGTTCGGCGGGCGTGAGCATCGGGGACACTGGAGCATCGGCGGGGTTGCCGGGCAACCGCGATCAGGGTTTTTGCCAGGGCACCGCGCCGCCGCGCTGGACATGGTGGCGCAGGGCGGCGGACAATTCTTGGAAGACCTTGGGCGCCTTGCCCACCAGGTTGGTGGTTTCCTGCGGGTCGTTCTTGAGGTGGTAGAGTTCGAGCGGCGACCAGGGATTGTTCTGCATCAGCTTCCAGTCGCCGCGCACAAGAGCCTCGTAGCTCTTGCCGCCGTAGGCGGGGCCGCCCTCGCGGCGGACAAAGTACAGCTCGCGGTTGGCGGGCATGGTGCGACCCTCAAGCAGGGGCACCAGGCTGACGGCGTCGAGTTCCGGCGACGGCTTCAGGCCGGCGAGTTCGAGGAAGGTGGGGAAGACGTCGAAGTTGAGGCCGGCGTAATCGCTCACCGAGCCGGGTTTGATCTGGCCCGGCCAGCGCAGCACAAAGGGCACGCGCAGGCCGCCATCGTAATGGCTCTGCTTGCCGTCGCGCCAGGGGTGATTGCTCTGGGCGTGGGGCAGGGAGCCGCCGTTGTCGGCGCTAAAGACCACCACGGTGTTCTTTTCCAGACCGGTCTCACGCAGGCAGGCGAGCACGCGGCCGATGTTGGCGTCGAGGTGCTCGACGAAGGCGACGTTGGCGGCGCGCTTGGGGTCCATGTCCGGCGCACGCGCCTTGACCTTCTCCAGCCATTCGGCCGGCGGTTCGATGGGGAAATGCGGGGCGTTGTAGGCGAGGTAGAGGAAGAAGGGCTGGTCCTTGGGACGTCGCTCCCCTTTCAGGTAAGCACAGGCCCAGTCGGTGAAGAGGTCGGTGGCATGGCCCTCCGGCTCGATGACCTCCCGGTTGAGGCGCATGTAGTTCTGGTCGTGGCGCAGGTGGGTCGTGTAGCTGTCCATCATGTCGCCAAGGAAACCGTGGAAGAGATCGAAGCCGCGCTCGTTCGGCGTGTTCGGGCTCTCCAAGCCGAGGTGCCACTTGCCGATGATGGCGCTGTGGTACCCGGCCGGCTTCAGGGCGTCGGCCAAGGTCGGTACGCCGGGCTTGAAGTAGCCCCAGGAGTTTTCCGGCTGGGTGCGGATGACCCCGGGCACACCGACGCGATCCGGGTAGCGGCCCGTGAGCAGGGCGGCGCGCGAGGGCGAGCACACCGTGCAGTTCGCGCGCATGGCAGTGAACTTCAGGCCCTCGCCGGCAAGGCGGTCGAGGTTCGGCGTCTGCACGTCGCGGCCGCCAAAGGCGGCGACATCGCCCCAGCCATGGTCATCGGTGAAGAGGATGAGGAAGTTGGGCTTTTCCGCGGCCGTGGCGAGACCGGCGGCGAGCAGCAGGGATGTGAGAAGGCGGAGCATGGGGCTTGGAAGATCGGAGATGGATGATCGCAGGTGGCAAATTTTGGAACGTGCCGAACCTCGGGAAAACTTCTTTATCCTGCGTCCACGGCTGCATTCGGGCTTGTCGGGGGGCGATTTGTCCCAAGAATCGGGGGTTCTGTTCGTAAACACCTGCTCCCGAATCCCATGTCCCGACCCCAGACCACCGCCACCGGCCGCAACATGGCCCTCATCGCCGCCTTCTTGGGCTGGCTCTTCGACGGCTTTGAAATGGGCCTGTTCCCGTTGATCGGCGTGCCGGCGCTGCGCGATCTGCTGCCGGGGCAGGATCCGGTGGTGGCGACCAACTGGTTCTCGGTCATCATCGCCACCTTCCTGGTGGGGGCGGCCACCGGCGGCGTGCTGTTTGGCTGGCTCGGCGACCGCATCGGCCGCGTGCGGGCGATGTCCTTCTCCATCTTCACCTACGCCATCTTCACCGGCCTCTGCGGTTTCGCCACGGAAGCCTGGCACATCGCCATCCTGCGCTTCATCGCCTCGCTCGGCATGGGTGGTGAGTGGGCGCTGGGCGTGGCGCTGGTCAACGAACTGTGGACCAAGGGCAACCGCATCTGGGTGGCGGGCGCCATCGGCGCGGCGGCCAACATCGGCTACCTGCTGGTCGCCTTCCTCAGCCTCGGCCTGAACAGCTATGTCGAAGCCTGGCACCAGGGTTCGATGGCGATTGGTCTGTCACAGGAGTGGGCCGACAAGCTCTTCCAGAACAGCGGCTGGCGTTTCCTCATGATCAGTGGCGCCCTGCCGGCCATTCTGATCTTCTTCATCCGCCTGTTCGTGCCGGAATCGGAAAAATGGCACGAGGAGAAAGAGGCGGGCCACACCTCGCACTGGAGCAACACCGATCTCTACGGCGTGCTCACCGGTGGCCTCGCCGGCTTGGTCATCATCTGGGCCTGGTCGCCGATGGGCGTGAACTCCGCCGCGCAGGCCGGCCTGATCACCGTCGTGGGGTTGGCGGCCGTGCTCTGGGGCTACCTGTTCCCGGTGCGGCGCTACCTGGAACGCGCCGGCATTGCCGGCGCCCTTGGCGGCGTCGACCGCAAGCTGGTGATCCGCCACATGCTCATCGGCGCCAGCTTGGCGGGCGTCGCCCTGCTCGGCACCTGGGGCGCGGCGCAGCAGGCACCGAAATGGTCCTCGGAACTCGCCGCCAACGGCTGGCTGCACCCGCGCGAGTACACCCAGCTGGCCACCTCCTTCGGCGCCATCCTGGCCACCTTCTTCATGCCGCTGGTGGCCGACCGCTTCGGCCGTCGCCTCACCTACTCGCTCACCTGCGTGGCCGCCTTCGGCAGCGCCGTGCTGTTCTACAAGACCAATGCGGAAATCTCGAACTGGTTCTTCATTTCCGCCTTCCTCATCGGCGGCGTCAGCGCCTCGTTCTACGGCTTCTTCCCGCTCTACCTGCCCGAGCTGTTCCCGACCCGCGTGCGCGCCACCGGCCAGGGCTTCTGCTTCAACGTCGGCCGCATCATCGCCGCCGTCGGCGCCCTTCAACTGGCCAACCTGGTCGGCCTGTTCGGCAGCAAGGGCGCGACCTCGTCGGCCAATGCCTACATCGCGCTCTGCTCAGTGTACTTCATCGGCGTCGCCATCGTCTGGCTGGCACCGGAGACCAAGGGCAAGCCGCTGCAGTGAGGTGAGGGTCTGATTTTTGACCGGCATGCGTCCCCGTCACGGCCCGCGTCGTCCAGCCGAGGTGCTGCGTCCGCTCGGCGAAGTCGTGCGTGCCCTGCCGCCGGCCGGCAGCGGCGGCTCGCGACCCGCCGCCTTGTGGAAGGAGCTCGATACCCGCCAGGGCGATCGGCCCGACTGGCTGCTGTGGCGTCGCCTGCTCTCCGGCGGTCCACCGCCTGCGGGCGGTCGCGAGGACGCGGGTGCCCTGGCCCTGCGTGCGCTGCGGGTGCGCGAGCCTGTTGTGGCGGTGGCGGCCCTGGCCCTGCTGCCAGCGCTGCCCATGCAGAAATTGAAACCCCAGGCCCGGGGCGAACTGGCGAGGGCGCTGGCAGCCGTGCCTGTGACACCGGAGACCGCTCTGGCGCACTGGCTGGCTGCGGCGATCCTGAAGCTTGAGCCCAGCGTTGCTGAAGCCCTCGATGCTCTGCACCAGTTGCAGGCCATCGCACCCAGCGGCTGGAGACCGGGTCGCGCCTTCGATCTGACCGACCGTGCGGCCACGCCCTGGCAGACGGTCGAGCCGGCACGGCTGGGGCGCTGGCTGGCCGATGCCCTGGCCGACCTCGTGCGCCTCGCTTGGCAGGCCCCTGAGGTGTCCCTGGCCGACTGGCTCATCACCGCCTGGCAGCTGCGTCGCGACGTTCGGCCGGCCGGTGTCCTGCCACGGTTCGAGGACACGACCCTCTTGCTCGATGCCGCCGCGGTCAAGCGTCTGCAGGGCGATCCCGCCGCGGCCGCGCGGTTGGAAGCGCTGGCCCTGCACCTGCTGCCACCGCGTCTGCCGGATCCGATCCAGCAGCGCGTGCGCGCGGCGGCTTGGCGACTCGCCGAGGCCGGCCTGGCGGCGCCGGCGGTTTGGCGGGTGCGACTCGATGATTTGCCCTTCCCCGGTGATCCGCCCAGCACGCCCAACGGGGCGGAAGTGGCCCGCCAGTGGGAGGATGCGGCGGATCCGGCGCTGCAGCGGTTGCGGGCGCAGACGAGCGAAGACCCCGACTGGGCCGTGCTGCGCACGGCGGGGGTGGTTCTCCAGCATCCGTTGGCCGCGCTCGCCTGGG
This sequence comes from uncultured bacterium, assembly GCA_966252325.1. Lineage (GTDB taxonomy): Bacteria > Verrucomicrobiota > Verrucomicrobiia > Verrucomicrobiales > Verrucomicrobiaceae > Prosthecobacter. Next base: position 28,546 of record CBINON010000012.1, read on the forward strand.
TGGCCAAGCGTGCCCAGTCGCACCAGGTGAAAAAGCAGCACGAGCTGCTCGATGCCGCCGTGCGGCTGGCCTTCCGCCATCAGGCACTCGGCAGTCTCGGGCGACTGCTGGCGGTGCGACCGGCTTCGCTGGAAAACGTGGTGGCCTTTGCCCGCGCCCTGCGCGCCAGCCTGCGCGGACTGCCCTTCCTGCGCGACGAGGAAGCCTGGGCGGCGGCACAGTCGCACCTGCGGCAGGCCTGGGGCCGGCTGGAGACTGAGATCGACGAGGCCGAGCTGCGTTTCCTGCTGCACGAGACCCTGCAGGATCGTTTGACCACGACCCTGCGGCGCCTGCCACTGCCCTGGCGGGTGGCGGCGCTGCGGCATCGCCACGGTCGGCGCACGCCCTCTGAACTGGTGCGCGAGATCGAGGCGGATCTCCGGCGCATGAACCTGCTGGAGCACCAGCGACGACTGGAACACTGGGAGTTGGCGGCGACGCTGCGTGAGCGGCCGGAACTCGCCGGCACGGTTTGGGTCAGTGTCGTCGGTCCAGGCGATCCGACCAGTGGTCGCTACAGCGTGCTCGTGCTCGGGTCGCGCGGGCAGCGGGTCTTGCAGGGGCGCCTGCGGGCCGGCGCGGTGGAAGCGGCTGCGCTGGCGGCGATGATCGCCGAGGCGGTGCAGGCGGTGGCGGAGGACCCGGAATGGATCATTTGGGCGACGGATGCCGTCTGGCAGTCCACTCCCTGGGAGAAGACCTTGTCTCAGGCCGGTCTGACGGCGGCCGTGGCGCGTGTGCCCGGCTGGGAGTGGGCCTACCGTGTGTTGCGCGAAGCGCCCGTCGAGCCGGTGCCGGCCTGTGTGTTGCGACCCGAGAATGCCGCGCTGCCGGATCGCTTGCCGGTGGCGGTCCGTGGCTGTTGGCTGCTTGCCGGCGATTCCCCCGCGAATGTGGCCACGCGTTGGCTGCCGGTCGACGGCGAGGGTCCGGCCCAGCGCTCGCTGGCGATCGGCGCCCACGCGCAGGTGATCAGCCTGGGCCCGGTGGCGGCGGGTGAAGTCTGGGGTGCGGACCTCATCGCGCTCAGCCTGGCGCAGGGCTGTCGCTCTTTTGTGGCACCGCTGGATTCGCTCACGCCGGCGCAACAGGAAGCGGCGCTGCGCCTGCTGGAAATGGGTCGCGAGGGCCTGCGGCAGCTGTTGGCGACCGGGAACTGGCGGCTGTTGGGCCTGCCTCCCGGATGGGAGTCGGGTTTGAGCGGAAAGTAGGCGCCCGCTGTCCCGGCCGCCTTCCCGGCGAATGCCTCGACGTTGCGAGATAAACCGCCCCCGCTGCCGGCGTTTTTCTCAGTCATGTTGGCCTCGCGTCGTTCCTTCCTGCAAAGCACCGGATGCGGTTTCGGCTGGCTGGCCGCCTCGGCGCTGGCCGGGGCCCGCGCCGCCGTGCCGGGTCCGCACCTGCTGCCGCGTGCCAAGCGGGTCATCTTCCTGTTCATGCAGGGCGGGGTCAGCCAGGTGGACTCCTTCGATTACAAGCCGCGTCTGCAGCGCGACGACCAGAAGACGCTCGACCTGGCCGATCCGCGCACCGTGGCCAAGACCGGCAAGGGCGCGCCGCAGAAGCTGATGAAATCGCTGTGGGAGTATTCCCAGCACGGCGAGACGGGGCGCTGGGCCTCGGGCCTGTTCCCGCACATCAATCGCCACGTCGACGACCTCTGCTTTCTGCACGGCATGCACACCGAGGGCGTCGCACACGGACCGGCCACGCTGTTCCTGCACACCGGCACCACCAGTTTCATCCGCCCAAGCATGGGCTCCTGGGTGATGTACGGTCTGGGTTCGGAAAACGAAAACCTGCCCGGCTTTGTGACGATCAGCCCTAGCCTCGGCAACGGCGGCCCGCGCAACTACGGCAACGCCTTCTTGCCCGCCGTCTTCCAAGGCACGCCGGTCGGTCGCAGCGGCCAACCGGCCGCCCAGTCCGGCATCAAGAACATCGCCAACAACGTCTGGACCCCCGAGCAGCAGCGCCGCCAGTATGAACTGCTCGGTGCCTTGGGGCGTCGCCAGGCGCGGCCGGGCGACACGGAGATCGAGGCGGTGCTGGAGAGTTACGAACTCGCCTGGCGCATGCAGCAGCGCGCGCCGGACGCACTTGACCTCGCGCAGGAATCCGAGGCCACGCTCAAGCTCTACGGCATCGGCGACAAGACCACCGACAACTACGGTCGCCAGTGCCTGATGGCGCGGCGGTTGGCCGAGCAGGGCGTGCGCTACATCCAGGTCAACTACGGCGACAACTCCAACAACCCGGCCTGGGATCAGCACAGCAACATGCCCAAGCATGCCGACCATGCCGCGGCGGTGGACAAACCCATTGCCGGCCTGCTGCAGGATCTCAAGCAGCGCGGCCTGCTCGAGGACACCCTCGTCTGGTGGGGCGGTGAGTTTGGGCGCACGCCCTACTCGCAGAGCAACGGCACCGGTCGCGATCACAACCCGGGCGGTTTCACCGTCTGGCTCGCTGGCGGCGGCGTGAAGGCCGGTTTCGCCCATGGCGCCACCGACGACATCGGTTTCCAGGCCGTCGAGGGCAAGGTGCACATGCACGACCTGCATGCCACGATCCTGCACCTGCTCGGACTGGATCATGAGCGTCTGACTTTCCGTCACGCGGGTCGCGACTTCCGGCTCACCGACGTGCACGGCCATGTCGTGCGCGAGATCCTCGCCTGAGGCGGGTTTCGGTCAGTCGCAGGTGCGTGGCCCGGGGCAGCAGCCGCCGCTTCGGCCGCGTTCTTTGTTCGACAGCCGCGCATCCCTTGCTCTCTTGCCGGCACCTGCTTTTTGACCATGCCTTCCCCCTCCGACCTCTTCTCCCTTCAGGGCCAGACCGCCGTTGTCATCGGTGGCACTGGCGAACTCTGCGGCGCCATCGCCGAAGGCTTTGCCGCTGCCGGCGCCGAGGTGGTGCTGGTCGGCCGTGATCCCGCCAAGGCGGACAAGCGTCTGGAAGCCATTCACGCCGCCGGTGGTCGCGGTTACTTCGTGGCCGCCGATGCCGCCCGCAAGGCCGACCTCGAAGCCCTGCTCGCCCAGGTGATCGAGCGTTCCGGCGGTTGCCAGATCCTGGTCAATGGCGCCGGCGTCAATTCCGCCACGCCCTTCCTCGACATCAGCGAGGACGAATACGACCGGATCATGGCCATCAACACCAAGGGCGTCTTCCTCGCCTGCCAGGTGTTTGGCCGCTACTTCGTCGACAAGCAGGTGCCGGCCTCGGTCCTCAACCTCGGCTCGATGTCCGGCCTGCTGCCGCTCAGCCGCGTCTTCACCTACTCGATGTCGAAGGGCGCCGTGCACAACCTCAGCAAGAACCTCGCGCGCGAGTGGGCGCCGCTCGGCATCCGCGTCAACACCCTCGTGCCCGGCTTCTTCCCGGCCGAACAGAACCGCAAGGTGCTGACCCCGGACCGCGTCGCCAAGATCATGGGCCACACGCCGATGAACCGCTTCGGCACCGCCGGCGAACTCGTCGGTGCCGCCCTGCTGCTCGCCGCCAACGGCGCCGGCTCCTTCATCACCGGCCATGAAATGGTCGTCGACGGCGGCTACAGCTCGATGACGATCTAAGCGCATGCGCCTCGGCCTGTTCATTCCCTGCTACGTGGACCAGTTCTACCCGCAGGCCGGGCTGGCCACGCTGCGCCTGCTGGAAAAGCTCGGCCACCAGGTGGCATGCCCCTCCGCGCCCGCCTGCTGCGGCCAGCCGCTGGCGAACTCGGGTCACGCGGCCGAGGGCGAGGTCTTCCTCGACGACTTTGCCCGCGCCTACGCCGGCTTCGACCGCGTGATCGCGCCCTCGGCCAGCTGCCTGCTGCACCTGAAGGAGGGCCTGGAGGCGCGCGGCCACGAACTGGCGCACCGGCTCCACGAGCTCTGTGAATTCCTGCACGATGTTGAGCAGGTGCAGTCGCTCGACGCCGTCTTCCCGCACCGGGTCGGCCTGCATGCCGGCTGCCACGGTCTGCGCGGGCTCGGCCTCGGCCGACCGAGCGAGTGCATGGTGCCCGCCTTCTCCAAGCCCGCGCGCCTGCTGCAGATGGTGCAGGGGCTGGAGCTGGTGCCGCTCGACCGACCCGATGAATGCTGCGGGTTCGGCGGCAGCTTCGCCGTGTTCGAGAGCGATGTCTCGGTCGCCATGGGCCGCGACCGTGTCGACGACCACGTCCGCCACGGCGCCGAATTCATCACCGGCACCGACCTGTCCTGCCTCATGCATCTCGGCGGCCTGCTGGCGCGTTCGAGCCCACAGGTGAAGGTGCGGCACATTGCCGAAATCCTCGCCGGCGAACCCTGATTCACCCCATGGTCACGACGCATCCCGCCGCCGCCCGCGACTTCCTGAACGATCCGAAGCGCGCCGCCTGGCATGACCAGACGCTGTGGATGGTGCGCGCCAAGCGCGACCGCATGGCGGCGACCGTGCCCGAGTGGGAGCAGCTGCGCGAGACCGCGGCGCGGATCAAGGATCACACCCTGTCGCGACTGAGCGAGTACCTGGAGCAGTTCAGCGCGCGCGCCGAGGCCAATGGCATCCGCGTGCATTGGGCAGCCGACGCCGAGGAGCACAACCGCATCGTCCACGGCATTCTCCAGCGCCATGGCGTCCGGCGACTGGTGAAGAGCAAGTCGATGCTCACCGAGGAGTGCCACTTGAATCCCCACCTGGAGGCGCGTGGCATCGAGGTGGTCGACACCGACCTCGGCGAGCGCATCGTCCAGTTCAAGAAAGAGCCGCCCAGTCACATCGTCATGCCGGCGATCCATCTCAAGCGCGCGGAGGTGGGCGAGGTCTTTCACGAGCACCTCGGCACGCCGGCCGGGTTGGACGATGCCCAGGCGCTCACCGAGGCGGCGCGCCAGCACCTGCGCGGGCACTTTCTCGGCGCCGATGCCGCCCTCACCGGCGTCAATTTCGCCATCGCCGAAACCGGCGGCTTTGTCGTCTGCACCAACGAGGGCAATGCCGACATGGGCGCGCACCTGGCACCGGTGCACATCGCCTGCATGGGCATCGAAAAGCTCATCCCGAAGGCCGAGCACCTCGGCGTCTTCCTGCGCCTGCTCGCGCGCAGCGCCACCGGCCAGCCGAGCACGGTGTTCAGCTCGCACTTCCTCAAGCCGCGGCCCGGCCAGGAGATGCACATCGTGCTGGTCGACAACGGCCGCAGCCGCCAGCTCGGGCGCGCGGATTACCGGCGCAGCCTGGCATGCATCCGCTGTGCCGCCTGCTTCAACACCTGCCCGGTGTACCGCCGCAGCGGCGGTCACAGCTACAGCTACTTCATCGCCGGCCCGATCGGCAGCATCCTGGCGCCGAACGTCGACCGCCAGGCGCATGCCGACATGCCCTTTGCCTCGACCCTGTGCGGCTCCTGCAGCGCGGTCTGCCCGGTGAAGATCGACATCCATGCCCAGCTGCTGAAGTGGCGTCAGGAGGTGGTCCAGGCCGGTGGCACCGGCCGGCTCAAGCCGCTGGCCCTGCGCCTGACCGGCTTCGTCCTGCGCCGGCCGCGCTTGTACCGCCTCGCCGGACGGCTCATGCGCCGGTTCGCGCCGCTGGCGCAAAAGCTCGGGCTGGATCCCTGGACCCGTCACCGTGACCTGCCGGAGCCGCCGGCGCGCAGCTTCCACGAACTCATGCAACAGCAACGCCGACCATGAGCCGCGACCGCATCCTCCAGGCCGTGCGCGCCGCCCAACCCGAGGCCTTGCCGCTGCCCGACCTCGCCCCGTTGCAGAACCTGCCGAAAACGCCGGCGCTCGCCGACTTCACTGCCACGCTCGACTTCATCGGCGCCCGCTGGCGGCGCGCGGCTGATCTCGCGGAGGTCGCTGCCGCCCTCGCCTCTGAACGACCCGCCGGCGCCGCCTGGGCCTCGACCGTGCCCGGCCTCGCCGGCAGCGTCGATCTCACCACGATCGCCGATCCGCATGACCTGGGCGACCTGCACGCGGCGGTACTGCCCGGTCGCTTCGGCGTCTGTGAAAACGGCGCGGTCTGGCTCGATGAAACCGCGCTCGGCCCGCATCGCGTCCTGCCCTTCATCGCCCAGCACCTCGTCCTCGTCCTGTCCGCCCGCGAGCTGGTCGCCGACCTGCACCAGGCCTATGCCCGGTTGGGCGCGCCCGACACCGGCTTCGGCCTGTTCCTGGCCGGGCCGTCGAAGACCGCCGACATCGAGCAGTGCCTCGTCGTCGGCGCCCATGGCGCGCGCAGTTGCACCGTCTGGCTGCTCGGCGAACCCGCCTGACTCTCCCTCTTTTTCCCATGCCCGTCCCCGTCCTGCTCTCCGACATCGGCAACGTCCTCACCTTCTTCGACTTCAGTGTCGCCGCCCGGCGTGTCGCCGAGCGCAGCCCCTGGCCGGCCGAGGCACTGTCGGCCCGGCTCGACCACCTCAAGGGCCCGTTTGAGAACGGCGACCTCGATGACGCCACCTTCCTGCGCGAGGCGGTGGCGGCTCTGGAGTTCCGCGGCAGCGAGGCCGAGTTCGCCCGCATCTGGTGCGAGATCTTCACCGAGAATGCCGCCATGCGCGCCACCCTGGAGCCGCTCGCCGGGCGGCTGCCGATGCGCCTGCTGTCGAACACCAGCGGCCTGCACAAGGAGCACCTGCTCGCCGAGTTTGAGATCTTCCGGCCCTTCGACGGCGGCGTCTATTCCTACTCGGCGAAGTGCAGCAAGCCGGGCGAAGAAATCTTCCACAAGACCATCGAGGAACTCGACCTCGACCCGGCCCTGACCTTCTACATCGACGACCTCGAGCCGAACATCGCCACCGCGCGCCGGCTCGGCTTCGAGGCACACCACTACGACGCCCGCCGCCACGACGAGTTTGAGCGTGAGCTCAACGCCTGGCTGTCACGCGTCCTGTGAGGTCGCTGTGCGCCATATTGAGGGAGCGCGGACACTCTAGTCTGCTTCTTCTGAGGGGCCAGGCCTTGGAACCACGAATGGCACGAAGGTCACGAAGGGCAACGGGTAGGGCGCCGCTGCGCCGGCGCCGTGGCATCGGTCCCTGTAGGCGCCGTCGCCAGACGGCGGGGCTCGGGCGCATGGGATGGCAGCACCTTGCCGATCCGGCGTTCTGGCGAACGCGCCCACGGGTTCCCATGTAGGCGCCGTCGCCAGACGGCGGGGTCTGGGCGCGTTGGATGGCAGCGCCTTCCGATCCGGCGTTCTGGCGAACGCTCCTACTTTGGGCCGTGGGATCGGCTTCCAACCGGGTCATCTGCGGTTCAAACTGCAGCCACTTTCCCCAAGCCTGCGCGGTCGGGTCGACGGAGGCTGGTTCCGTCTTTTTCTTGACGGGTTGGCCCGTGTCGAAGAGCCTCCCGCCATGCACGTTTTCAACGACGAAGTCTGCTCATCCGGGCGGCCTTGGTCCACACCAAGCCTCGGTGTGTCCGAACTTGCTCTGGCAATGGGATGCTGAATAAAGACTGTTCTGCTGAGAGCTTAGTGTCCATCCATCGACGAAAATGACCAGCGATGCAGAGCTTCTTTCTCGATTGCGTGATGAGGTTCGTCAGGCAGCAGAGCGCAAATTAGGACGCCCGTTGGTGGATTCTGAGATTCGTTGCATCGCAGGCATCCAATCTATTCCTCTCTTACGCTCTTGCGGCATCTCCTGGGAGTCTGAGACGTACTCGCCTGGACAGGTTGCGAGTGACATTCAGGATTTGCCTGTTGCCGTGCCTCCCCCAGAGTCCCGCCAAGCGAACCAGCAAGAGCATGGACTGATTGTAATGCTCAGCGTGTTGCTGGGGCTCGCTACATTAGCCGTCGGATTGCTCGTGACGTTTTTCATGCTGATGGCGAGCTTGAACCTTAACCCTGGCAGAACCTCCCATTTGGCCATCATGGTGACCGGATGGCCGACGATCCCTGTTTGTGTGTTTTGCGGCTTCAGGATGATTTGCCGCCCATCTCGCCGAAGCCTGCGGAGTGGCCTTTGGGCACTCGTGATGGTTGCTTTCTTCTGGTTTTCGGTTTGGATCGACGGCGGGAATGGCCTCATGCATTGACAGCCCCCGATGCAGCTTTGCCTTTGATCCAGTTCCTGCCCATTGACATAAACCCACCAAGTAGGATTCAAGGGCAACCCTTGCGCACTTCAGGATTGAATCCAAGCCGAACAACAAAACGGATGCAGGCAACGGCTCGAAGGGCATCTGTCGTGTCAGCAACGTCTTGCGCTCGCCGTCGCCTGATTCGTGACGTTAGATCGGGCCTGCCGGGCTTGATGAAGCCATGACGTGCTCTGGCCCCTCGGCGTTCCATGAAATCTCCACCCTGGTCTGAGGGAGCGCGAGGGTGCCGGAGGTCAATCGCCAATTCAGGGAGCTGGCCTCGGTTTGCCTGAGGGGAGCGCGGACACTTTTGTCCGCTTCTTCTGTGAGGGCACAGGCTTTGGAACCACGAATGGCACGAACGTCACGAAGGGGGCGGGGTAGGGTGCCTTGTCCTCAAGGCGCCGTGGCATCGGTCCCTGTAGGCGCCGTCGCCAGACGGCGGGGCTTGGGCGCATGGGATGGCAGCGCCTTCCGATCCGGCTTTCTGGCGAACGCTCCTACTTTGGGCCGGGGGATCGGTTTTCAACCGGGCCATCTGCGGTTCAAACCGCAGCCACTTTCCCCAAGCCCGCGCGGTCGGGTCGCCGGAGGCTGACTCCGTCTTTTTCTTGACGGTGCCGCCCGTGTCGAAGAGCCTGCGGCCATGCACGTTTTCAACGACGAAGTCCGCCCAGCTGGGCGGACTTGGTCCATGCCAAGCCTCGGTGTGTCAGAACGGGTTCTGGCAACAGGAGGCTGAAGGATGCTGTTTGGCAGAAGAAAATGAAGTCCTTCGTTCCAAAATCCACGAGCTACTTGAAGCCAGGGCATTTCTGGAGCATTCCGATCGATGACGACCGATTCGGATGCGGCGTCGTTCTTGCACTTCACCTCAACCGAGAGGGCAAGCGTGAGGCCCGTTCGTTTCTCGCAGGTCTTATAGACTGGAATGGAGATGCGCCGCCAAGTGCATCGCAGATCGAGAATCGAGCGGTGATTGTAACGCGATTCGCACACATCAAGACCATTGTAATGAGCGGCGGGGAGATTATCGGCGAGGTTGAGCCTTGGTGGGAGTGGCCGCCTGAGGTTTCTGGGCGTGACGATATTCCGACCGCTGGCTACAATGTGCTCAACCTTCTGGCCAAGAAGTATGCGACGCTCGCAGCAACAACTAAAGGCGAACAATCAGCATCATCCAACCACTAGGAGCCTTTCTGTTTCCATGATTGTCCGTAGCTACGATATCAACCCCGTGATCCACGCGCGCCCTCGCTGGTAGTGGTGAACGTGCTCATCTTTGACCTCACCATGAGCGACTACGATGATCCTGAAACCGAGGCCCAATGGTGCGCTGAGCGACGTCAAGAAGTCGCTGACTACCTGCGACGCGAAGGACTTGCCCACGGCCAGGTTGGTGAGTGGCCGGCTTGGCACGTTCGCCCATACGTCTCTGTCTGGGCAATCGAAAGCCTGTCGCGTCCAGGGGCTGTCGGTTGGTGGGCAATATCTGGAGATCTGCCGAATGACTATGTTTCATCGAGCAATGCAAAGTCTCCACGCGAGGCGGTTCAAGCCATTGCCTCACTTTGGCGAGAAGCAGCCGAGTACATGGCGCGTGGCGAGAAGCATCCGACGTTCCAGATCGGCTCAGGGCAGCAAGATGAAAAACTCGCCCCGATGCTGGCATCCCGAGCGGAGCTTCTTCTTGAGTGGATCGATGACCCTAAGGCGTGGGAGGAGGCTGAGGGCTAACCATTCCATCGAGCGGAATGTTCAACTTGCTCGCCGGTTGGCGACCGCTCATGTCAAACGTCAGATCGGGCCTGAAACCTCAGGCCGCCACCAGGTCGTAGCCGCGCCATTCCTTGACCTCGACCTCGGCGAATTCGCCGACGGGCAGTTTCTTGGAGACGAAGACGGTGGTGTCGATATCGGGGGCGTCCATTTCGCCGCGGGCGACGCCGGGTTCCTCGACGAGCACGCGCACACGGCGGCCGAGGAGTGGGCTTCGCGTTTGCTCAGTAGAGTAGGTCGAGCTTGAACAGCCCATCCCATCCTCTGGTTTCGGCGAGGAACTTCGAGACCTCCAGGCCGTGTTTGTCGCCGCCGAACAACGTGGTTGCCAGTGAGGCCGAAGTTTCATCGCTGAACAGCGTCAGCGCCTTGCCTGTCGTCGTGAACAACGTGTCTTCAAACGTCCGCCGCCTTGCCAGAATGGAACGGGCGGCTTCCCAAAGCGCCTGTCGTGCCGCCTCGTCCCCGATCTTTGCCAGAAGCTCGATGGCCGTTCTGCTGAAGCGCACGTTGTCGGCTTGGATGGCGATGTCTCGAAGCACTGGCACTGCGCGCGCTGGGTCGACAACTTCCATGCCGTGTTCTAGCGCAAACACTGCGTTGCCATCCCATGCGGGCGTTGCTTCGCCAATCACCGCAGGCTTCATGCCTGGCTTGTCGGTGCCGTCAGCATTCTGCGGTTGCGGCAGGCCCGTCACTCGCTTGGCCGCTTCAAGAAGTCGCCCTTGAGCCGTCGAATCACCCTGGCTTGCAAGCACCACATCCGCCGCAAGCTTCACCTTGTTTGTGCCGCCTTCCTTCGATAGCTTTTTCATGAGCGCCGTGACGCTTGGGTCGCGGACCTTGGTCAGCTTCAAAATGGTATCGGCGGACGGGTGAGGTTCACGCTCGATCACTGGAAGCAGATGCTTGGCTGAGTCAGCATCGCCAAGTTGGGCGAGCACTCGAGCGACGGCATAAACATCGACTCGACTGCCCGCCTTGCTCGTCAGCAGGGCTTTGATTCTTGGCAAGTATTCGGTTGGATTCTGACTCGCAAAGTCATTCTCAAATATCCCCCACCACTTCTCAGAAGAAGGCCCTTCCATACCACTCATCACAAAATCAAACCCTCGCTTGTCACCGAACCAACAAAGGAGGCGTGCCGACGCCGAAACCACAATTGGATCTTGGTGAGACAGCAACCCTGCGACCAATGGCAGGCCTTCAATGATTTCGTGGCGACGGACACTGCTGATGGCACTCAGAAGATCGGAGCGGCTAGCCTTGGTATCGCGCAGGATTCGAAGGGGTTGATCAATCACATGATCGCCATAAAAATTGCGGATCAGCGATTGACCCAAACTTTGGTACGCGCGCTGCGCAGCAGCCGAATTTTTCGGGTCGCGTGTCGCATCGTAGCGTTGGATTTTTTCAACGCTTGTAGCTGAAGGTGAAGGTGTTTGTTGAGAAGTATCACTGGTCGCGATTGGCGTCCTTAGATCTGACGCATGGGTCATCCAAAAAACGACGGCAAGCGAAGCAATAACGCCGATGCCTAGAGTGAATGGCGTCTTCTTGTTCATGGTGCTAGCCCCAATCGAACGAATTCTTCCCGCTTCGCCTCGCTGATCGAGTTGGTTGGCATGTCGATTCGCCTGCCATTGTAAAAGACGCGATACGCTAGAGAGCTTTCATGTTCTAAAGCCGCAGGCAACGAGGTCGGTGTGCAGTGCCATGCCTGATGCACTGCGGTTGGCTTGGTAGCCAGTGCGCCAGCCGAAGTACTCATGTGCGCATTTTCAGATTTTCGACACCCGTGTCCAGTCTAAACGAGCGAACCTGGAATCGTTGAAGTCCGCCGGCACAGCGGGCCCGATTGCTGTTCCTGCCGACGCTGATCGCCCATGGCAACCGGGATCGGGTGGTGCCGAGGGTTTCCGGTCGGCGTCTCTATGAGGTGGTGCCGGAAGGTGGAGAGTGGGGACAGGCTAGCCCACCGGGCTTGCATCATGCAGCCCAGGGATGCCGAGCGCAGCGAGTGCTTCCCTGGGACGCTGAACGATCCCCGATCCGGTGAGCCGTGAACCCTGCAGGGGTTCCGTCAGGTTGGAACGGGTTGCATCCCCCCTGACGGGACCCCGCTGGGGTCCGCTGCGGCCAACGAGGCCGGGGTGGGGGTTTCCCAGGCGAGGCCGCTGCGCGTCCACGCCTGGGCTGCATGACGGAACCGCGTTGCGGTTTGAGGTGGGGCGCCGCGGGCGACGCCGGATTTCTCGACGAACACGCGCAGCCTCAGGCCGCCACCAAATCGTAGCCGCGCCATTCCTTGACCTCGACCTCGGCGAATTCGCCGACGGGGAGTTTTTTGGAGACGAAGACGGTGGTGTCGATGTCGGGGGCGTCCATTTCGCCGCGGGCGACGCCGGGTTCCTCGACGAGCACGCGCACACGGCGGCCGACGAGCTGGCGGTTGACGTGCTCGACGTTGCGCTGGATGGCGCGCATGGCTTCGTTCCAGCGGGCCTTGCGGGTCATGTGGTGGAGGTGGCCCTCCATCTTGTCGGCACGGGTGCCTTCCTCGCGCGAGTAGTTGAAGACGCCGGCGCGCTCGAATTTCTCGTCCTCGATGAACTGGACGAGCTCATTGAAGTCGGCCTCGGTCTCGCCGGGGAAGCCGACGATGAAGGTGGTGCGGATGGCGATGCCGGGGATGCCGGCGCGGATGCGGCGGAGCAGGCCGCGGATGTAGGCGCCATCGGTCTCGCGGCGCATGAGGCCGAGCATGCGGTCGCTGATGTGCTGCAGGGGCATGTCGATGTAGCGGGCGACCTTGGGCGACTCGGCGATGGCCTGGATGAGGTCGTCGCTCCAGTGCGCGGGATGGGTGTACAGCAGGCGGATCCAGAAGTCGCCGGGGATGGCGTTCAGCTCGCGGATGAGGGTGGAGAGGGACTCGCCCTTGCTGCTGTCGACGCCGGAGGTCGGCTTGGGACGGTCGCCCTCCCACTTGTCCATGCCGAAGTAGGTGGTGTCCTGGGAGATGAGGTTGATCTCCTTGACGCCGCTGGCGATGAGCTGGCGGGCTTCCTTGACGATGCTTTCCTGGCTGCGGCTGCGGTGGCGGCCGCGGATCTTCGGGATGATGCAGAACGAGCAGGGGTGGTTGCAGCCCTCGGCGATCTTGATGTAGGCCGTGTGCTTGGGCGTCAGGCGGAAGCGCGGGGTGTCGTAGTCGGGGATGTACTGCGGGCCCTTGGTGACGAGGTTTTCCTGCTCGTGCTCCTTCGTGCCCATGAGGTTCTGGATGATCGGGGCGACCTGGGTGATCTGGTCGAGGCCGATGAAGGCGTCGACCTCGGGCATGAGGGTGGGCAGTTCCTCGCGGAAGCGCTGCGACAGGCAGCCGGCGACGATGATCTTCTGCTTCTTGCGCTTCTTCGACTCCTCGCGGGCGTCGACCGCCTCATGGATGGCGCCGACGCTCTCCTTCTTGGCCATGTCGATGAAGGAGCAGGTGTTGATGATGAGCACGTCGGCCAGTTCCGGCTCCGGGGTCATGGCCATGCCCGCCTGCTGGAGGTGGCCGACCATGATTTCGGAGTCGATGAGGTTCTTGGCGCAACCGAGGGAAACGAGGCCGACTTTGATCATAGGGGCGGCCAACATACGGGCAAAAAGCCGTCGGGAAAGGACAAGATGCGTCAGCCCAGCAGCTGCTCCAGGCCGGCGCCGAGGGCCGGATCCATGGAGGGGGCGGCATTGGCGACGCTGACCTCGTAGCCGCCGTGGGGGAAGGCTTCCAGGGTCGGGATGTACCAGGGGCCGCCATCGCCGTAGGCGGCGGTGGCGACGAAGCCGCCCGGGCGCAGGGTCTGGGCGCGCAGCTGGTATTCGACGAAGGATTCGGCGGGCAGGTGGACGATGGCGGCGCGGTTGAGGTGGAGGGCGCTGAGCACGATGGGCTCGCGGCGCTGCAGGCGCTTCAGCCAGGCGACGCGCATGGCCGGGCGGATGCGGTTGGCCGGGGCGTTCTGCGGGTTCTCCATCAGGGCGGTTTCGGAGGCGAGGGTGAAGACCGGGTTGGCCTCGGGGACGAAGCTGTGGGTCTTCCAGGTGGCGGTCGTCAGCGGTTCGGGGCGCAGGCCGGCGGCGGCGGTCGTCATGGCCTGGTGCAGGCGGTCGGTGAGGGCAACGCGGGCCTCCGGCGAACCATCGTTGTATTTGCCGGCGGCGATGTTGCCCGCGGCACCGGTGAAGTAGATCTGGGTACAGCCGGGCTCCGCCTGCTGCAGCCGTTTGCGCGCCAGGCCGGGGAAATCGCTGCTGACCTTGCCCTTGCCGTAGTGGCTCATCGGGTGGCAGGCGTAGTAGTGGCAGGCGACCACCTTTTCGTCGCCGCTGTAGAAGGCGATCGTTTTCAGCATCGGATCGATCAGGCCCTCGGGCAGGGCGATCAGTTCCGGGTCGCGGCAGGCGCTGCCGCGCATCTTCTTGACCTTGCCGTCGGGGCCGAGCAGCAGGCGGCGGTTGCCGGCGATTTTCTCCACGCGCGCCTCGGCGTGGGCGATGTGGGTGAGCGGCCGGGCTTGGGCAAGGGCGGTGCGCACGGCCTTGGCGCCGCGGTCGAGGCAGGTCGCAAAGAAGGCGGTGTCGACGTTCTTCAGGCCGGCGTTGAGGCCGTCGAGCAGGCGCTGGGTTTCCAGGCAGACGAAGGGGGCGTCGTGCTGGTGCACGCACTGCACGGCGACGCGTTCCGGCGTGGTGCCGGCGGCCTCGGCCAGGCGCTGGCGCCAGGCGAGGTGGGCCTCATTGAGCAGGCCGGTCCAGTCGACCGCGCAGACCACCCCCGGCCCGCCGTCGAGCCCGAGCAGGACGTAGCCGATCGCCTCGAGGGCGTCGTCGGGCTCGCCGGCCGGGGTGATCCAGCCGCCGCAGAGCGGGTGGCCCGGCGGCGGCGTCACGTCGAAACGGAAGGGCGCGATGCGCAGGCCGTCGGCGGCGCGGGCGGACCCGAGCAGGCCGGCGGCGCAGGCACCGGTCAGCAGGCGGCGGCGGCTGAGGGGCGGGGCCATGGCGTCAAAGACCGAAGGCTTCGTCCATCTCCTTGGAGACCCCCTTGAGGTAGTCCAGGTCACCGCCGGCGACCTCGGCGGCGAGCCAGCCGTGGAAGTTGATCTCGTGCAGGGCCTTGCGCACGTCGGCGTAGTCGATGTCGCCCTGGCCGATCGGGGTGAACTTGCCCTCGGCGCGGGAGAAGCCCTTGACGTCGAGCTTGAAGACGCGGCGGTCGAGCTGGCGGATCCAGTCGCCCATGCTGCCGTATTTCCAGTGGTTGCCGATGTCGAACTGCATGCCGACCCAGGGCGAGCGGAATTCGTCGACGTACTTGACGAACTTGTCGGCGGTCTGGTCGGCGCCGCCGTCGTGGTTGTAGAGGAACTGGTTCCAGACGTTTTCGATGACGATCTGCACGCCGACCTCGGCGGCCAGCGGCACGGCCTTGGCGATGTTCTCGACCGAGCGCTCCCAGATTTCCGCCTCGGGGCCGTCCTCGCCCTTGCCGACGACGAGCAGCACGCTGTGGCCGCCGACGGCGCGGGTGTCGCGCAGGGCAGTTTTGAGATGTTCGAGCGCCTGGGCGCGGGTGGCGGCATCGGCGCTGGTGTGGCGGATCTGCCAGTGGTGGCCGCAGACCGTGCCGTCGACCGGCAGGCCGGAGTCGGCGATGGCGCGTTTCGTCTCCTCGACGTCCATGCCCGGCGACTGCATTTCGACGCCGAGGAAACCGGCGGTCTTGGCGGCCTTGAACTTGTCGCTCAGGCTGCCGTCGACCTTGATCATGCCGATCTTGAGGGTCTTGTAGAGGCGGCCGGCGAGGGCGTGCGGGATGGACGGATTGGCGGCGGCGCGCGGGGCGGTGCCGAGCAGGCTGCCGGCGGCGAGCAGACCGGTTTGCTGGAGGAATTGGCGGCGGGAGGCGGAATGGGATGGCATGGTCCGACATCTACGCCCCGGCCGCGGCGCTTCCTGCGAACTTCCGTGGCTAATGGATTCCAGTAGCCTGCGGCGCGGGGTTTTGCGTCTAGGCGTTGCCCGGGCGCCAAGCTAGAAAGGGGGGCGAAGTCCCAACCGGAGGTTCCCACCATGCACCCGACCGCTTCTTGTTCTTCCTGTCAGTATGCCTGCCTGTGGGCGGGCACCGACCAGTGCCTGGTCCGCCAAGTCAGCGCCGTGCATCTGGCGACGCGCCGGATCAGTCTGGGCATGCGCTGCGGATTGAAGGCGCTCTACGATCCGCATCCGCTGCCGCCCTGCATCCAGGCCAATGGCGAACTGTGTTGGGAGCCCGCCGTGCGTGCGGTGGCGCGGGTGGTTTGGGACGATTGACCGTCACTTTTTGCGCCAGCTCAGGGCGCCGAGCAGGCGGCGGCCGGTCGAGCGTCGGCCGGTGAGGGCGGCGGCTTCGAGTTCGGAGTCGCTGAGGATGTCCGGGTCGCCCGAGTCGAAGTCCTCGGCGCGTGGCAGGGTCGCCAGCAGCAGGGGTTCGGCTTCGGCCGGCGCGGGCTGGGGTTTGTCCTCGTCCTCGACATCGGGGCGTTCGGCGGGCGCGGCCAGGCTGGAGGGCACGACGAGACCGCCGGAGAAGATGAGCTTCATGGCCTCCTCGACGCTGAGCGGGGCATCGGTGATCTGTTCGACCGGCACGACGAGCAGCAGGCCGGTCATCGGGCTGAGCGCGCCCGGGATGAAGATCGCGGCCAGCACCTTGTCCTGCTGGGGGTCGAGGTACTGGCCGGTGACGAAGCCGAGCATCTTCATCTCGCCGGCGGGGTAGTCGACGTAGACGACACGCTTGAAGTTCTGGCGCGCGCCCAGGCCCTTGAAGCCGTCGATCACCTGCTTGAGCGACTTGTAGATGAAGGAGACGATGGGCACGCTGATGAGCAGGCGGTCCATCGCGGTGACCACGCGCACGCCGAGCACGTTGGTGGCCATGACGCCGAGGGCGATGAAGAAGAACAGCGGGATGAGGAAGCCGACGAAGGTGACGACCGAGCGGAAGGTCGGGCTGGCGGTGTCGACCGCGGTGATGCCGGCGACCTCATTGATGAAGCGGGCGAAGAAGTCGAGGATGGGCAGGCTCCAGCCGTGCAGCAGGTGGTAACCGTTCTGCAGGATCCAGTACGTGATCATCAGCGGCAGCGCCACCGCGAGGCCGGCCAGCAGCTTGTTGCGCAGCCACACGAAGGGGCTGCGCGACGGCGGCGGAACGGACTGGAGCGGGGCGGGCATGACGACAGGCTGCGCGCAACGCGCAGACAACAACTATACGCATGAATCGACGCCTGTCGCCCGCTTCTGTTCAATCCGCCGGGCCGTTGCCGCCGCGCCTCAGGCGCCGACGAGCATGCGCGCCGGGTTCTCGATGCAGTCCTTGACGCGCAGCAGGAAGGTGACCGCCTCCTTGCCGTCGACGACGCGGTGGTCGTAGCTGAGGGCGAGGTACATCATCGGGCGGATGACGACCTGGCCGTCGACGGCGACCGGGCGCTGCTGGATGCTGTGCATGCCGAGGATGCCGCTCTGCGGGGGATTGAGAATCGGGGTGCTGAGCAGGGAGCCGTAGACACCGCCGTTGGAGATGGTGAAGACACCACCGCTGAGGTCGGCGATTTCGATCTTGCCGTCCTTGGCCTTGGCGGCGTAGGCGAGGATGTCCTTCTCGAGTTCGGCGAACGACTTGCTGTCGCAGTCGCGCAGGACCGGCACGATGAGGCCGCGCTCGGTGCCGACGGCGACGCCGATGTCATGGAAATGGTTCTGGACGATCTCGTCGCCATCGACGCGGACGTTGATAGCCGGCACGGCCTTGAGGGCCTCGACCACGGCCTTCACGAAGAAGGACATGAAGCCGAGCTTGACGCCGTGCTTGGCGACAAAGCTGTCCTGCAGCTTGGCGCGCAGGGCCATGACGGCGCTCATGTCGCACTCGTTGAAGGTGGTGAGGATGGCGGCGGTCTGCTGGGCGCTGACCAGCTGGTCGGCGATCTTGCGGCGCAGCGGCGACATCTTCTTGCGCGTGACCCGGCCTTCGGGGGCCTTGGCGGCCGGTTTGGGGGCCGCGGCGGGTTTGGCGGCGACGGGCGCCGGCGACGGCGTGGGTTTGGCGGCCGGGGCTTCGACGACCGGAGCCGGCTGGGCGGCGGCCGGTGCGGCCGGCTTCTCGGGCTCGGAGGCCGGCGCCGGGGCGGCGGCGGCTTTGCCCTCGGCGATGCTGCCGACGACGGTGCCGATTTCGACGTCGGCGCCTTCGGCGAGGGCGATGCTCAGTTCGCCGCTGGCTTCGGCGGTGATTTCCGCCGCGACCTTGTCGGTCTCAAGCGTGAGCAGGATGTCGCCGGCCTTGACGTGGTCGCCGGTCTTGAAGTGCCATTTGGAGATTTGGCCGCCGGCGACGGATTCGCCGAGGGCGGGGATTTTGATGTCGGCCATGGTCGTGCGTGGAGGGGGGTCGCGGGGGAGGGTGAAATCAGACGCTGAAGGCATCCTCGACGAGCTTTTCCTGCTCGAGGACGTGGATGGCCTTGGAACCGGCGGCGGGGCTGGAGCTGCGTTCGCGGCCGGCGTAGCGCAGCTTGTGGTTGGACAGCTCCTCCAGGCGCGGGCGGATGTAGTAGAAGGCGCCCATGTTGCGGGGTTCCTCCTGGCACCAGATCCATTTTTTCTGGGCGCGCGGGTAGCGGGCGACGATGTCCTTGAGCATCTCGTAGTTGAGCGGGTAAAGCTGCTCGACGCGGATGATGGCGGCGTTCTTGATCTTGTTCTTTTCGCGGAACTCGAGCAGGTCGTAGTAGACCTTGCCGGAGCAGAAGATGAGGCGGGCGACGCGGTCCGGGCTGCACGGCAGGTGCTCGTCGTCGAGCACCTCGCGGAAGTGGCTGCCGGCGGCCATCTCATCGAGCTTGGAGACGCAGCGCGGGTGGCGCAGCAGGCTCTTCGGGGTCATCACCACCAGCGGCTTGCGGGTGTCGCGGCGCACCTGGCGGCGCAGGGCGTGGAAGTACTGCGCGGGCGTGGTGAAGTTGCAGACCTGCATGTTGCCGCCGGCGCAGAGCTGCAGGAAGCGCTCGAGACGGGCGCTCGAGTGCTCGGGGCCCTGGCCCTCGTAGCCGTGCGGCAGCAGCAGGGTCAGATGGCTGGGGCGCTGCCACTTGCTTTCCGCCGAGGCGATGAACTGGTCGATGATGACCTGGGCGCCATTGATGAAGTCGCCGAACTGGGCCTCCCAGCAGACGAGCAGGTTCGGGGCGAGCAGGGAGTAGCCGTAGTCGAAGCCGAGCACGGCGGCCTCGGAGAGCAGGCTGTTGTAGACGCAGAAGCGGCCCTGATTCTCCTCCAGGTGGTTGAGGGGAATGTGGCGCTCGCGCGTCTCGGTGTCGTAGAGCACGCTGTGGCGCTGGCTGAAGGTGCCGCGGCGGACGTCCTGGCCCGACAGGCGCACCCCGTAGCCCTCGGTGAGCAGGGAGCCGAAAGCGAGCGACTCGGCGGTGGCCCAGTCGATGCCCTCGCCGGAGTCGATCGCTTTGCCGCGGGCGGCGAGGAAGCGGCGGGCGATCGTTGGGTGCAGGCGGAAGCCCTCGGGGGCCTCGATCAGCTTGCGGCCGAGGCGCTGCAGCTTGTCGCGGTCGACCCCCGTGTCGACGACGCGGTAGTCGTAGGCCTCCTGCGGTTCGACGACAAAACCCTCGAAGGGGTTGCCGCCCTGGCCGTCGTCGCGGGCGGCGAGGGTGGTCATGCCGGCTTCCAGTTCGTTTTCCAGCTCGGCCTGCAGGGCGTCGGCCGACGGCTCGTCGAGCACGCCGGTTTCGATGAGCTGGCGGCGGAACAGGGTCGCGGTCGACGGATGCGCGGCGATGGCGCGCGCCATGTTTGGCTGGGTGAAGGCGGGTTCGTCGGTCTCGTTGTGGCCGTAGCGACGGTAGCAGACGATGTCGAGCACGACGTCGCTGCCGAACTGCTGGCGAAACTCCAGGGCGAGGCGGGCGGCGCGCATGACCTCGAGCGGGCAGTCGCCATTCACGTGGAAGACCGGCGCATCGATCATCTTGGCGACGTCGGTGCAGTAGCGGCTGGAGCGGGCGTCGGCCGGCAGGGTGGTGAAGCCGATCTGGTTGTTGACGACGATGTGGATGGTGCCGCCGGTGCGGTAGCCGGGCAACTGCGAGAGGTTGAGCACCTCGGCGACGATGCCCTGGCCGGCGAAGGCGGCATCGCCGTGGACCAGCACGGGGATGACCTGGTTGCGCGCAGTCGTGTCATCGAGGAAGCGCTGGCGCGCCCGCGCCATGCCTTCGACGACCGGATCGACCGCCTCCAGGTGACTCGGGTTGGGGGCGAGCATGACCGCCACCTCACGGCCGTCGCGGGTTTGGCGCACGGTCTCGAAGCCGAGGTGGTACTTCACGTCGCCGTCGCCGGCGACCATGTTCGGCACGTAGTTTTCCGAGAACTCGTAGAAGAGAGTCTCCAGCGGCTTCTGCAGGAAGTTGGCGAGTACGCTCAGGCGGCCGCGGTGGGCCATGCCCATGACGATTTCCCGGCCACCGAGCGCGGGCAGGCTCTCGAGAATCGTTTCCAGCGCCACCAGCATGGATTCGCCGCCCTCGACCGAGAAGCGCTTTTGGCCGACGAAGCGGCGGTGCAGGAAGCGTTCGAAGGTCTCGGCTTCCAACAGCCAGCGCAGGGCGGCCTTCTGTTCCTCCGGCGCCGGGGCCGGCTCAAACGGGCGCCGTTCGATGCGTTCCAGGAGCCAGTCGCGCACTTCCGGAGCATGGATGTGCATGAATTCATAGCCGGTCGTGCCGCAGTAAATCCGGCGCAGCTCGTCGAGCATGGCGCTCAGGGAGAGCGGTTGGCCGTCGCGGAACATCTGGGTGCGCACTTCCAGGCTGAGTTCGGCGGCGGTGAAACCCAAACCCGCGGGGGTCAGGCCGGCGACCTCGGGGCCGGTCGGGCTGAGCGGGTCGAGGTGGGCGGCGGTGTGGCCGAGCCGGCGGAAGCTGAGCAGCGCCTGGGTGACGCGCATGCGAAAATTCAGGGTCTCCTCGGAGAGGCTGTCGGTTGCCTGAGCCGGGCGGGTGCCACGTTTGGCGAGTTCGGCCAAGCCGAGTTCAAAGCCTTCGAAAAAGGACGCCCAAGTGGCATCCACCGCGGTGGGATCAGCCTTCCATTCGAGGTACTTGGCGTCGAGAAGGTCGGAATTGGCCCGAAAAGGCACGGTGGCATTCATAAACAGGGGGTAAAGGCAGAATGGTGTCGATTGCTACGCTTGCAACCCCGTTCGGAGGTGCAATGACGGTTTCTGGGCAGGGAAATGGTCGTGGGGGCCTTGGTCGGGGCGAGAGGAATGGCCGACAGCGCTTGGGTCCCGTTTCTTGGAGTTGTTGACACTGCGATTGTGAAGAATATCAATAACTCTTAACAAATCGCGGTCTCCATGGCGCAAAATGTCTATCGCTCGGTCAGCAAGAACCGCTCGGGTCCGAAGCGGGGCGAGCGCGCGCGGCCGGTGGGCCTGCGCCGGGAGGAACCGCGGCGGCTGACCGACGACCAGCGTCTTTCGCTCAAGCGCTGGATTGCCGTGCTCGGCCTGCTGCCGCTCGGTCTGGTGACGGCGCTGACGCTGGTGGAGATGTTCTGGCGGGCCCTGGTGCGGCTGGACTTTTGGCGCAGCGAGCCGCTGGTCTTTTTCATGCTCGGCGGTGCGGCCTGGTGGCTGGCCTACCTGGGCGGGCTGCGGCCCATGCACACCTACGTGTTCGGTCACGAGGTCAGCCATCTGCTGATGGCGCGCGCCTTTGGCGGCAAGATCTACGACTGGAACCACGGCGCCGCGGGCGGCTACGTCGAGACCGACAAGGCGAACACCTGGATCACCCTGGCGCCCTACCTGATCCCGCTGTACGCGCTGGGGGTGCTGGCGCTGTTTGGCATCGCCGCCCTGTTCTGGGATCTCAACGCCCTGGTAACAGTGGATGCGCGGCTGGTGGTCTTCAGCTTCAAGCCGGTCTGGCTGTTCTACGTCCTGCTCGGGCTGACCTGGTGGTTCCATGCCACCTACACCTGCAAGACGGTGGCCATGGAGCAGAGCGACCTGCAGCGCAACGGCGAGTTCTTTTCCATGCTGCTCATCTTCCTGGTCAACGTGCTGTTGCTGGCCCTGCTGCTGATTGCCGCCTCGTCCTCGCCGGGACTGGGGCTGGCCGAGGTGGGGCGCTGCTGGCTGGCAACGGCGGCGGCGCTGTGGGACTTCACCCTTGGACGTTTTTGGTGAGGGCGGAATTCCCGCTGGCGGGACGGCGGCACAGCGCCACCATGGCGGGCATGGAGACCGAGGCCGCCGACAACGTCTGGAGCGTCAGCCAGCTCACCCGTGAGATTCGCGAGGTGCTGGAGGAGCGCATCGGCACGGTCTGGGTCGGGGGCGAGGTGAGCAACCACCGGTTGCAGGCCAGCGGCCATCAGTATTTCACCCTCAAGGACGAGGGCTCGCAGGTGTCCTGCGTGCTGTTTCGCGGTGCCGCCCGGCTGGCGGCGCGTTTCCGCGACGGCGACCAAGTTGAGCTGCAGGGCGAGCTGTCCGTCTACGAACCGCGCGGCCAGTATCAGCTCGTCGTGCGCCAGGTGCGCCTGAAGGGGCAGGGCGGTTTGCAGGCGCGTTTCGAGGCGCTCAAGCGCCGGCTGCAGGCCGAGGGCCTCTTTGAGGCGGACGCCAAGCGTGCCGTGCCGCGCTTTCCGCAGGTGGTCGCCCTGGTCACCTCGCCGACCGGGGCCGCCCTGCAGGACATGCTCAACATCCTGACCCGGCGCGCGCCCTGGCTGCGCGTGCTGGTTTACCCGGTGCGGGTGCAGGGCCAGGGCGCCGAGCTGGAAACGATCCGCGCCCTCGAGGTGCTCAACGCCGCCGAACACCACGGCCTGCCGCGGCCCGACACGATCGTCATTGGTCGCGGCGGCGGCAGTCTCGAGGATCTCTGGGCCTACAACGAGGAGGCGCTGGCGCGCGCCGTCCATGCCTCCGACATCCCGGTCATCTCGGCGGTCGGCCATGAGATCGACTTCACCATCGCCGATTTTGTCGCTGATCTGCGCGCGCCGACGCCGAGTGCGGCGGCCGAGCTGTTGGCACCCGACGGCGCGGAGTTGCGCCGGCATTTCGAGGCCGCGCAACGGCGCCTGCAGGGCCGGGTTGAGGCGCGCCTGGAACAGGATGGCCGGGTGCTGGAACTCCTCGCCAAGGGGGCGCTGGAGCGCGGTCCCGAGAGGCAGCTGCAGCAGGCCGAGCAGCAGGCCGATGAGATGTCGGCCAACCTGGAGGCGGCCGTGCGCGAGCGTCTGCAGGGCCTGGCCGACCGCCTGGCGGAAAGCCGGCAGGTGCTGGCGCAGCGGCATCCGCAGGTGGTGCTCGCCGAGGCCGGCCACCGGGTCGAGGTCAGCGCCGCCCGTCTGCGCCAGGAGACGGAGGTGCGGTTGGCGCGGCTGGGCGACCGCCTGACGGCGCGTCTGGACCTGCTGCGCAACCTCGGGCCGCAGTCAGTGCTGGCGCGCGGCTTCTCCTACACGACCGATGCCCAGGGTCGCGTGCTCAAGGATGCCGCCGAGGTGGCCGAGGGCGAAGTGGTGATCACCCGCCTGGCCGCCGGTCGCCTGGAGAGCGTCGTGCGCCGGGCGGAACCGCCAGGTCGCGCTTGACGCGGCGCCGAAGACCCCGACCATCCGCGAGCATGTTCCTTCTCACCCCCCGCTACCTGAAGCACGCCAAACAGCTCCACAAGGGAGTGACCCGCTTCATCGACTACAAGCGCGACCTGCTTGCCGCGGACAAGCTGGAGGAGATTTGCGATTTGCGCCGCTCGCTGGAGGACGCCATGCGCCGGCGCGACCGCGCCCGGCTGAAGGAACTCAACGAGGTGATCAACCGCGTCTGCGGGGCCGCCCTGCCGCAGCCGCCGCAGAGCGAGTTTGCCGAGAACATCGAGGTGTTCTTCGTCGCCATCGTCATCGCGCTTGGCATCCGCGCCTACATCGCCCAGCCCTTCCAGATCCCGACAGGGTCGATGCAGCCGACCCTCAACGGCATCACCGCCCGCGCCACCGCCGAGGATCCGCGCCCGGGGCCGCTCGGCTGGCTGCTCTCGCAGTTCACCAGCACCCGCCACATCCATGTCGTGTCCGATCACACGGGTTACCTGCGCGACTCCGAGCCGCTCACCGAGCACCGCTTCCTGATCTTCATGCCGTACTGCAAGCTGCACTTCCGCGACGGCCACACGATCCGCATCAATGCGCCGCAGCGGCAGTTGCTCGACGAACTGCAGCTCTGGGCGCACATCAACGCCAAGCCGGTCAACGTCACCGACGACACCCCCGACCGGCGCATGGTCTACGGCCTGCGCGGCGGCGAGCCCATCAAGGAGGGCCAGTTGCTCGCCAGCGGCGTCGTCCGCAACGGCGACCACGTGTTGGTCGACAAGTTCTCCTACCACTTCCGCACGCCGGTGCGCGGCGAGGTCTTTGTCTTCACCACCAAGCATGTCAGCGGCATCCGCGTGCCGGCGGAGCAGGGCTCGCAGCACTACATCAAGCGCCTCGCCGGCGTGCCCGGCGACCGTTTGGAGGTGAAGGCGCCCGAGCTCTGGATCAACGGTGCCAAGGCGACCGAGCCGGGCTTCGTCAAGGTCATGCAGGGCACCTACGAGAAGCCGGTGGACGGCTACCGCGGCTATTCCGATCCGCGCGTCGTCGGCGGCCGCATCGACCGCATCGAACTGGGCGAGGAAGAGTACTTCGCCATGGGTGACAACAGCTACAACAGCAGCGACTCACGCGCCTGGGGGCCGGTGCCCGAGCGCAATCTGGTCGGGCCGGCGCTGTTCTGCTACTGGCCGCTGACCTCGCACTGGGGCCTCATCCGCTGAGGTCTCACTCCTCCAGTCGCCAGTCGCCGCCCGTCTTTTCGACGAGTTGGGTCTTGATCTGGTCGAAGGACGAGCCGCGGGTGTAGGCATGGATGTACAGCCGCTGCTTGCGCGCCTGCAGGTTTTCCCGGACGATGCCGATCTGACTGAAATTGACCGGATCCTGGAAGTCGGCGAACCAGTACAGTGCATCGGCCGTGCGCACCTGGTCGCTGAGCATGGCCAGCCAGGCATAGGAGGAGCCGACGTTGTGGATGAAGTAGGTCTGCGGCCGCCGCGCCAGCACGCGGAACACGTCTTCACTGGGAATGGGGTCCTTGCGGTCGATGCGGAACTTGCGCACGGCGTCGTAGCTGCCGCCGTAGAGGCGCCAGAATTTCTCGAATTCCTCGCGCGAGGTGGGAAAGACACCGTCGCCATCGAGACCGCGCGGTGGCGGTTTGTCGAGCCCGCAGCCGTAGTAGAGCACGGCGACACTGCCTTTGGCGACCTTGTCGACCTCCTCCAGCACGCGCGGCAGGTGCGAAGCCATGGAGCCGGAGACGTCGAGCACGACGGCCAGTCGGCGCGCCTTGATCTGCATGCCGAAGAGCGAGAAGGGCTGGAAGGTGATGCCGTCGCGGCCGCCCAGGCCCATGCCGCGCCCAAAGCCACCGCCGGCGCCGGCGAGGCCCATGCCGCCGCCGATGCGGCCGCCGTTGAGCAGGCTGCTGGCCTGCGGCAATTCCATGAGGTCGGGCGCCTCATCGGGCAGGACTAGATCGGAGAGCGCGTTGGCGACGCCGAGCTTGCGCATCGGCACCGGCTTTTTCAGCCAGGGGTTCTTCTTCTGCTGGACGCGGTGCTGCAGTTCCTGCGAGGCCTGCGCGCCCTGGGTGGTGCCGCCGCCGGAAAGGAAGTCGACCTGCTCGCTGGTGACCTGGTTGACGACGATCCAGGCGGCGCTCAGCAGCAGCACGGCATGCACGGCCAGGCTGGTCGCCAGGCCGCGACCGCCCCAGCGCTCCCAGTACTGGCGCCAAAGCTGTGCCACCCGTGAGGGAGCGGCAGCCGGGTCAGCTTTGTCGGGTGGGGTGGACTTGTCAGAGAGGTCAGCCTTCTCGGCTTTGTCTGACTTGTCTGACTTGTCTGACTTGTCTGACTTGTCGGACTTGTCGGACGGTTCGGACGGTTCGGACGGTTCGGACGGTTCGGACGGTTCGGAGGTTTTTGGGGACTCTCGGGTTTCAGGCTTTTTTGGAGCTTCGGGGGGCTCGGAGGCATCTGGTGCATCGGGAGCTGCGGCGCTTGGCGGTGCCGCGGGGGCTTCCGGTGCCGCAGGTGGCGTTTCCGGGGCGGGCGTGGCGCGGCGACCGATGACCGTGCGGCGCGGCGCTGCCGGCGCCGCGGGGGCCGGGTCCTGGGGTGGCGTGGGTTCCGTCGCGGGTGCGGGCGGCGGCGTGCGACGCCCGATGACGGTGCGGCGCGGTGCCTGCGGGAGAGGCGGCTCGGCCTGGGCCGGTGCCGCCGGAGGTGGTGCGGCCTGTTCGAAGAGTTCGCGCCAGCCTTCCGACAGCGGGGCTGCCGGCGGTTCCCCGGCCGGGGGTCGCGCGCCCGGACCGATGCGTGTTCTCGCCTTGCCCTGCTGGGCCTGCCAAAGCTGCTGTTTGTGGGAAAGCCCATCGGCCGCGGTGGGCAGCCGGCTCAATTCATCGGGGTTTTCCTCGGGCATGGAAGGCGTAAGTTGCGGCAAGCGGCGCTCCGAATCGAGCACAAAGTGCGCCGACCCGGCGGCCCTCAGCGGGCAGGCTCCGGAGCCGGATCGAGATCAATGCCGAACAGGGCGCCCAGATCGTCCGTGGCCAGCTCGGTGGCATCCGCGTCCAGGCGGGCGCCGGCATCCCGGGCGGCCTCGGTCAGCAGGACCGTGGGATCGGTGCCGCGCAGGAGGAACAGCGCCTCGGGGCGGGCGTCGAGTTCCAGACCGACCGCGTAAAAGACCGCGGCGGCGTGTTGGCAGGGTTCGGCATCGTCGGTGCAGTCGCAGTCGAAGCGGATTTCGTCGGCACGCGGGAACAGGCCGGCGTCGGGATCGCAGAGCAGGCGCAGCAGGTCCTCGCCCAGGCGGCCGGCCAGCAGGTCGAGCAGGGACGGTGCGGAAGCGGCGGCGGCCTGCTGCAGGCGGCTCCAGGTTTCGGTTTCCAGGGGACGGATGTGCAGCCGGGTGGTGTGCAGGGTCTGGTCGGCGACGATGGCCCGCACCTCGCCGGGGTGCAGGCTCAGGTCGAACACGCGGCCCTGGCGCAGGCAGGTGCGGCCGGGGGCGAGCCGGCCCTCGTAGGCGGTCATGTCTTGAAGGTGGCGGCACCAGGCGCGGCCCCAGAACTGGCGGCACAGGTGGCCGGACTTGGGGGCGGTCAGGGCGCTCAGGGTTTCGCCCCCGGCGCGCCGGCGCGCGATCTCGCGGGCGAGGCGTTCGCGCGTTTCTTCAGCTTCTTCACGGGAGGTCCAGGACATGCGGGGTGGAGGACAACCAAGCCGGGTTTCATGGTTTGGCGAGGAATTAGCTCTGGCGGCCAGGCGCCCTTGCGGCATGCTCGCCGTCCTTTCCCATGATTCCCGCCAAGACGGTCCTGCTGCTGCTGCTGTCCAATGTGTTCATGACCTTTGCCTGGTACGCGCACTTGCGCGACCTGCGGTCCAAGCCCCTGATCCTCGCCATCCTGGCAAGCTGGGGTTTGGCCTTTTTCGAGTACTGCTTCCAGGTGCCAGCCAACCGCATCGGCTACGGTGCCTTCACCCTGCCTCAGCTGAAGATTCTGCAGGAGGTGGTGACGCTGACCGTGTTTGTCCCCTTCGCCGTGTTTTACATGAAGGCACCGCTGACCTGGAACTATCTCTGGGCCGGTCTCTGCCTGATGGGGGCGGTCTACTTCATCTTCAAGCCGCAGTGAGCGGGGCTTGCCGCGCCGGGGCGGCGGCGCTTAACTGCCGCCATGGACCTGCGACATCTGCGCTATTTCCAGGCGGTGGCCGAGGAGATGAATTTCTCCCGCGCCGCCCGCCGCCTGCACATCGCCCAGCCGGCCCTGTCGCGCGCGGTCCAGGAACTCGAGCAGGAACTTGGTGCGCGCCTCATCGAGCGCGACCGCCGGACCCTGGCGCTGACACCGGCGGGCGAGGTGCTGCTGCACGAGACCGGGGTCATTTTTGAGCGGCTCGAGGAATCCCTGCGCCGGGTGCGGCGCGCCGCCAAGGGCGAGGAAGGGGAACTGCGGCTCGGCTACATCGGTCCGCCGACCCAGGCGTTTCTGGGGCGCCTGCTCGCCGAATACCGCAGGCGCTATCCGAAGGTCTCCCTGCATCTGGAGGAGCGCACGCCGGAACGGGTCTGGGAGATGGTCGCCAAGGGACGGCTCGCCGCCGCCATCACCCGGCCGCTGCCGGGGCAGGGCGAGCGCGTGCTGGCGACCCTGCCGCTGCGTGCCGAACCGCTAGGCGTGGTGGTGCCGAAGGACCACCCGCTGGCGGCGAAGAAAACCGCGCCCTGGCAGGCCCTGGCGGAGCAACCGCTCATCGTGCTGGCACGGCGCGAGGGCGTGGGCTTGCACGACGAGATCCTGGCGGCCTGCCGCGAGGCGGGGTTCACGCCGCAGATCGCCCACAGCCCGAGCCTGATGGGCACGGTGCTCAGTTATGTCGAGGCCGGTGCCGGCGCCGGCTTGGCGACCGACAGTGTGGCCGCCGCCGCCATGCCGGAGAGCCTGCGCTTCGTGGCGCTGCGGCCCGAGCGCACCGTGCCGCTGGTGCTGGCTTGGAATCCAGGCGAGGAACCGCCCGCCGCCCGTGCCTTCCGCGCCCTCGTTGAGGAGTGGAAAAAGGCGGGCAAGCTGTGGAAGTGAGTCCGGAGTGGGGCATCCCGCCCTCGTGAAGTCGACGATGCGGATCGTGCACCCGCGCCAGGGCGAAACACACGCCAAGGCGCAGAGGCGCGAAGGCAGACGGAGACGGGTTTGTGGAAGAAAGCGGCGCCGAAGCGCCGCAATCCAAGCCGCTGCGCGCATGCCCGCGATCAAACGTCGTCGTCGCTGTCGTCGGCGCCGGCTTTTTTGCCGCGCAGCTTGGCTTCGATGAAGGCGTCGAGATCGCCGTCCATGACGCCGGAGATGTCGCTGGTCTTTTCGCCGGTGCGCAGGTCCTTGACCATCTGGTAGGGCTGGAAGACGTAGCTGCGGATCTGGCTGCCCCAGCCGATGTCGGTCTTTTCGCCATACTGACGGGCGACCTCGGCGGTGCGCTTGTCCTCCTCGATCTGATACAGCTTGGCCTTGAGCATGGCGAGCGCCTTGGCCCGGTTCTTGGGCTGGCTGCGCTCGACCTGGCAGGCGACGATGACGCCGCTGGGGATGTGGGTGATGCGCACCGCGGTCTCGACCTTGTTGACGTTCTGGCCACCCTTGCCGCCGGAGCGGTAGGTGTCGACCTTCAGGTCCTCGTCGCGAATCTGGATGTTGATCTCCTCCTCGTTGTCGGGGGTGACATCGATCGAGGCAAAGGAGGTGTGGCGCTTCTTGGCGGCGTCGAAGGGCGAGATGCGCACGAGGCGGTGCACGCCGCGCTCGTTCTTGAGGAAGCCAAAGGCGTTTTCACCCTGGATTTCCAGCGTCGCCGAGCGGGTGCCGACGTCGTCGCCCTCCTGGTGGTCGATGATCTGCACCTTGTAGCCCTTGCGCTCGCACCAGCGCACGTACATGCGCATGAGCATGTCGGCCCAGTCGCAGGCCTCGGTGCCGCCGGCGCCGGAGTGAATGGTCATGAAGGCACTGCCGCGGTCAAAGGGACCGGACAGCAGCAGGTCGAGCTCGTAGGCGCCGATGTCGCGGTCGAGGGAATCGTATTCCTTCTGCACCTCGATCATGCTGGCGGTGTCGCCCTGCTCGCGGGCCAGATCGATGAGCACGGGGAATTCCTCGACGCGGGCGTCGAGTTCGCCCAGTGGGGTGATCTGGCGTTTGATGATGTTGGCACGGTCAATGACCTTCTTCGCGGCGTTCTGGTCGTCCCAGAACCCGGAGTCGGTCATCTTGTGTTCCAACGCGGACAGCTCCTCAGTCAGGCTGGGGAGGTCAAAGATACCTCCGGAGCTCGCTCAGGCGGCCTTTAAGGCTCGCCACGTCGAACGCCTGGAGGTCGGTCAGGACAGACTTGGGGGTCGTTTCCATCGGCCGCTGCGATAGGGCAGGAGCCGGGCGGATGCAAACGGAAATGCGCAGGCACGCTCAGGCGGCCGGCCAGAACGCGCGAAACACGAAGGCGCCGAGCACACCGCCGATGGCGGGACCGACCACCGGGATCCAGGCGTAGGCCCAGTCGCTGCCGCCCTTGCCGGGAATGGGCAGCAGGGCGTGGGCAAGGCGGGGGCCGAAATCGCGCGCGGGGTTGATGGCGTAGCCGGTCGGGCCGCCGAGCGAGAGACCGATTGAGCCGACCAGCAGGCCGACGAGGGCCGGGCCAAAACCGGTGTCGAAGCCGGAGTCGGGCTGCAGGTTGGCGGGCGACAGGATGGCGAGCACACCAAGCACCAGCAAGGCGGTGCCGAGGATTTCGCAGATCAGATTGGCAGGCGTGTGACGGAGGGCGGGACCGGTGCTGAAGACGGCGAGTTTGTCGGCGGGACTGGGGGTTTCCCGCCAGTGCGGCAGGTAGGCCAGCCAGACGAGGACCGCACCGGCAAAGGCGCCGGCGAACTGGGCGGCGAGGTAGCCGGGCACCAGGGCGGTGTCGAAGTTGCCGATGGCGGCGAGGCCGAGGGTGACGGCGGGGTTGAGATGGGCACCGCTGATCGCCCCGGTGCAGTAGACGGCCACCGCGACCGCCAGGGCCCAGCCGGCGGTGATGACGATCCAGCCGCTGTTGTGGCCCTTGGTTTTGGCGAGCACGACGTTGGCGACGACGCCGTCGCCAAGCAGGACGAGGATCAGGGTGCCGAGGAACTCGGCGAGGTAGGGCGACATGGCGGGGGAGGGTGGAATTTCCCCGCGAGCGTACCGGGTTGGCGGCGCGCCGGCAAGACGCATTGCGCAGCGCGGGCGGCCACCGGGTCACTTGAGCGTCATCAGGTAGGCGAGCAGATCGGCCACCTGCGCATCGGGCAGGGCATCGAGCAGACCCTCGGGCATCAGCGAGCGGCGGATGAATTTCGTGCTGCGAATCTCGGCCTTGGCGATCCGGCGATCCGGCAGGCCGGCCTGGCGCACGACGACGGCGTCCTTGTCCTCGCTGACGAAAAAGGCATCGACGAGATCGCCGTTCTTCATTTCGACACGGTAGATGCGGTAGCCGGGTTCCATGGCGGCGTTGGGGGTCAGGATGTTGCGCAGCACGGCCTCCAGGCCCATGGCGCCGGCGCCGCTGAGGTTCGGGCCGATCTGGCCGCCGGTGTTGCCGATCTGGTGGCAGGCCGTGCAGAGCGCGGCCAGCGGTTGGCCGGCCTGCGGCTTGCCCTTGGCGGCGAGGGCGGTGTATTTCTGGAACTTGGCGTCCAGCGCCTTGGCCTGCTCCGCGGTGAGCAGCGGCGGCGTGTCGATGGTCTTGGCGATGCGGGCGCCCTGGCCGAGTTTTTTGGGATCGGTCAGATCCGTCCGATCGGTCGGATCCGTGCGATCAAAACCACTGCGAATTTCGGCGGCGGTTTTGGCGCGCTTGAGCACGCGGAATTCCATGAGCGCGCCTTCGGTGCCCTTGGCTGGGCCGCTCCAGCCGATCCGGCAGTTTTCCCATTTCTGTGGGGCGGGCTTGCTGCCCTCGGCGTCGAGTTCGCCGTTTTGGTAGATCCTGATGTGACCCTTGGCATCACGGGTGACCGCAAGGTGGGTCCACAGGTCGGGGGTCATCGGCTTGTTGGCCATGCAGACGTCGTGCAGTTCGGGGCCGGCATAGACGCGGAACTTGCCGCCAAAAAAGTTCAACTGCAGGCCGTTGGGCACGCCGAGCAGGCAGTCCTCATTGCCGATGCCGGGCGCCAGCCGCACCCAGGCCTCGACCGTGAAGGGACCGTCGAGGGTGATCTTCGAATCCACCCAGGCGCTGTCCTTGCCATCGAGCAGCAGCACCTCGCGGAAGACACCGCCGAGCTTTTGCTGGAGTTGGGCCAGGGCGGGGTCGTCGCCGAGCACCGTGGCGAGGCGTTCGACCGTGGGACCGTCGAGATCGGATTGGGGCAGGGTCTTGTCGAGCAAGGCGCTGACGAGGGTCTTGGCGCCGGCCTTGGTGCTGGACACGGAGTTCAGTGCGGCCTTGCGCTGGCCCGGCGTGAGTTCGGGATAGAGTGTGAGCAGGCGGGCGGTGGCATCGGGAGCACTTGAGGCGGCGAGGGCTTCGAGCGCGGCGTCGCGGGTCAAGGGATCGGGCTCGGACTTCGCAAGCGTGGCAAAGAGTTCGGCTTCGCCGCTGCGGAGATCCCGAAGGGTACGAAGAAGGTCCGCGCTGGCCTTGGTTTTTGCCTTGGCCACCAGTTCTCCTTCCAGGCTCTTCAGTTGAAAACCACCGATGAGTTGCAGCGCGAGCTGAGGTGAACTGTCGAGCATCGCTTGGGCCGCTTCCGTGAGCAGCGGCGCGATCTTCTTTGCGTCAAGCGCCGTTCGCTGGGCGAGCAGTTGCTCGGCGACGCTGGCGCGGGATTTTTCGTTCGAGAGCAGGGCCTTCATGGCATCGCCGACACCGGGTTCGTTCGGGAACTGGGCGAGGCGGAGGAGTTCTTCGTCGTTCGGGGCACGGTCGAGTTGCGGAAGCAGTTTGGCGACGCGTGAGGCGCTGCTTTTCGGCTCCAACGCGAGCGAGGCAAGCACGCGGGCCTCGACGGGCAGTTGCGAGGCGGAATCTGAGTCGAGAAACGTCGCGGCGAGGTCGGGATGGCGCTCCAGGAACAGGCGTACGAGGAAGCGCTCGAACTCGCGGTCGTAGGCCTCGCGCACGGGGATCTGTTTTGCGCCGCGGGAGGCTTGGGCCGTCGGACCCGGCAGGCTGGGTTGGGCGAAGGCGAGCAGGTCGGGCAGGGTCTCGGCGGACAGCGCCCGGCCGAGGTGAGTGATTTTGCCGAAGGTGGAGTCCGCCAAGTACTCGCGGCCGGCCCAGTGCTCCGCTGGCAGCTGCCCGCGATCCTGCAGTTCCTGCCAGGCGAGATGGGCCCGGCCGATGGGGGCTTGGTCGAGCAGGGCGGTGAGTTTCGCCTCGCTGAGCTGGGTGAAGTTCGCCACCTCGGTCCTGGCGGCCTTCGGTTTCACCCGCCAGATGCGGCCGCGTGTCTTGTCGCGATCCGGGTGGGCGCGTGGCACCTCATTGTGCGAGATGATCTTGTTGTACCAATCGACGATGTAGATGCACCCATCGGGGCCGTTGGTCAGGGCGACCGGGCGGAAGAAGGGATCGTCGCAGGTGACGAAGTCCCGGAGTTGGGCGAGCTTCCAGTACGCGCCGTCGCGATGCATCGCGAGCGTCTGAATCTTCGAGGTGATGGGGTTGGCGACGGCCATGACATGCGTGGCTTCGGCTTGAGCCGAAGGGTTGGAAGCTTCGGCTGAAGCCGAAGCCACCTTGGGCGAGAGCGGGCCGCTCTCGATGAGCGCGAGTCCGCTCAGGCCGGTGCCGCCCATGCGGAACTCGGCCTGCGGCGGGAAGTCGGGCTGGTAGCTCTTCTTCAGCGCCTCCATGCCGCCGGGGTAGTAGGCGTATTCGTGGAAGGGCATGACCGGATAGCCGTAGTCGTTGGCCTCCTGGATGAAGGCCTCGCCCTCGCCGGTGATGACGAGGCCCCAGATGTTGTTCGGGCCGGTGCTGATGACCTCGAACCCGCTGCCGTCGGGCCGCAGGCGCGCCATGCTGCACTTGGGCCAGTCGATCTCGTTCGTATCGCCGGGTTTGTGGACCTTGCTGTTGTTGAACAGGCCCTGTGCCATCCAGATCCAGCCGCCCGGAGCGCGGGTGAACTGGTGCGGAAACAGGTGCGAGTCCTGGACACCGAAGCCGGTGAGCACGACGTCAAAGCGGTCGGCTTGGCCGTCGCCGTTGGTGTCCTGGTAGAGCTTCAGGTCGTGGCCATGCTGGACGTAGCAGGTGTCGCCCTTGCCCCAGGGCAGGATGCCGAGCGGGATGGCCAGGCCGTCGGCAAAGACGGTCGGATTCGTCAGTCCGCCCGCGGGCATCTGGCCATTCAAAGATTCGCGCGGGTAGACCAGCACCTTGTCCTTGCCCTTGCCCGCGTACACCGCCTCGGCGGCGGCTGGGTTTTCATTGGCATCGATCGGATACTCGAGCGCGGTTTGTGTCCACATTCGCCCGCGCTGGTCAAAGTAAACGCTGATGAACTTGCCGATGCCGTCGCTCTCCTGCACGACGAGCTCGATTTCGTAGCCCTCGGGCAGGTGGAACTTCTTGAGCTGTTCCTGCGCGGTCAGGGCGGTGCCCTGCACGTTGTTGTAGCTGATGTCGCGCTTGGGAGCGGCTTTTTTGGCGGCCGGTTTCGGCGGCAGCTTGGCCTTCATGCCCTTGAGGCCGCCGATGCTCTGCCAGGTGGGGACGCCGGGCGTGGGCGGCAGTTCCTCGATCGTGATGTCCTTGACCTGCACCAGGCAGGCGCCGCCGCTGTGCACCTGCGGGGCGATGTGGCCGTCGAGCGCGATGTTTGGGTCGGTCTCGGTGTAGTCGATGCAGAGCACACCGTTGATCCAGGTGCGCAGCCGCGGGCCCTCCGCGCGGATGACGTAGTCGTTCCAGCCAAAGACATCGACGACCTTGTCCAGCGCGGCCTGCTGGTCGGGGGTGGGCGACCAGATCACCCGGTTGCGGCGGTGCTCGTCGTAGATCTTGCCGAACCAGCCGGCGCCGCAGTCGATCTGGTAGCCGCTCATGGCGCCGCCATCGGGCAGGGAATGGATCTGGATGCCGGAGTTGATCAGGCCGGTCTTCGGATCGCCGCTGCACTTGATCTTGAGCTTCAGCTCGAAGTTCCGAAACGTGCGCTCCGTGTGGATGAAGAAATTCTTCGGGATCTTTTGCGTCGTCGAGCCGCCGGTGATGCAGCCGTCCTCGACCCGCCAGATCGCGGGGTCGTAGTTCCAGCCGTTGAGGGTTTTGCCGTCGAACAGCGGGACGGGTTCGGCGCGGGCGGGAACGGCAAGCAGGCAGCCGAGGGCCAGGAGGAACAAGAGGCGGTGCATGCGCATACAACGCCACGGATGCACGCTGCTTGGCAAGACAACATCCACCGGCACCTGACTGAAACGCACCCGCTCAGGCGCGGCTGCGGTACTCCGAGGGCAGGCAGCCGACCCAGCGCTGGAAGGCGCGGGCGAAGGCGATCGGGCTGCGGTAGCCGACCTGGCGGGCGACAAACTCCTGCTTGTCATCGCTGCGGGTCAGGAGTTGTTGGGCAGCGCGGATGCGCAGCGAGGTCAGGTGGGCCATGGGGCTGCGGCCGAGTTCCTTCCAGCAGAGGCGGCGGAAGTGCTCCTGGCTGACGTGGGCGGCGTGGGCCAGCGAGGCGACCGTCCAGTCCTCGGCGAGTCGGGCCGCGACCTCATCCCAGAGGCGGCGCAGGCGTTCGTCCTTCTGCCAGGGCTTGGCCAGCCGGCGCAGCTGCAGGTGCAGCAGTTCGATCCAGTGATGCAGGGCATGGCTGTCGCGCCCGCCCTGCCACTCACCGCGCAGGCCCTGCCAGATGTGGGCAAACTGGTCGGCGTCGACCTTGAGGCGAACGGGCGAGGCGGCGCTGACCAGGGGTGTGACGAAGGCCGGTTCATCGTAGCGGGCCCAGAGAAACCGCCAGGGTTTGCCCGCAACGGCGTGGAAGGCGTTGACCCCCCGCGGCGGCGCCAGGCAGGCCTGGCCGGCACTGAGGTTCTGCCAGCGACCGTCGAGCAGGACGCGGCCGGAGCCGGCCACGCAGACCATGACAAAGCTGCCGGCGGGTTGCAGGCGCACACGCCGGTAGGGCGGGTGGGCGTCGTCGATGCCGAGGCGGGCGAGGCGCACGGCGGCCAGGGCGGGGCAGTCGGCCGACTCCAGGCACCAGCGCTGCGTGCGAGCACCATCGACCGTCGTTTCGGCCAGGGGGAGCAGCCCGGCAGCAACGCGATTTGGGGTGCCGCGTGCTGGCTTCATGCCGCTCAATACTGCAGCCACTGGCGCAGCCAGCCGAAGGAGGCCACCAGGATGGTCACGACGACGGCAAACTCGAGGTAGAGCGCGAGACGGCGGTTGCGTTCGGCGCGGCGCTGCTGCAGCGGCTTGCGCTGCGCCGGGCGCGCGGCACGTCCGGCGGGACCGAGCGGCGGCAGGGTGTTGCGGCTGGCGATGCGCTGACGGGTCATCTCAATCGGCGCCTGGGTGATCGCCACCTCAAGACGGTGGATTTCCGCCTGCAGCTGGCGCGAGCGGCTGTGGAGATCACGGATGTCACTGCCGCGGGTCGGACGGCTGAGGGTTTCCTTGACCGACTTGCTGCGGCTGGAACGGACGCGTTTGTTGCTGACGGTGAAGGCCATGGCGGGAGCGGGTTAAAACAGGATTTTGGCCAGGATCAGGCCGAGGAGCAGGGTGAGAATGAGCGGCAGGGTGAAGGCGAAGCCGCGGCGCAGCCAGGCACGGCTGTCGTCGGCACTGGCCGGGTCGGCCTGGCGGCGGGCGGCCGGAGCGACCCCGGCCTCGAGGTTGGCGACCCCGGCCGGTTGACTGGCGGCGAGGCGGCGCAGGCCCTTTTCAAAACTGGCCTCCGCCTCCACCAGGCTGTTGAGGGCGTGATCCAGTTCCTGCTCAAGCTGGCTGCGATGCCAGCGTTCGGGCAGGAAACTGCGCAGTTCTTCGAGGCGGGCGCGGAAGTCACGCTGGGCGGCGCTCAGGTCCTCGAGATAATGCCGGGTGCTGTCGAGGTCCTGATCGATGGCATGCAGGTGCTGTTCGAGCAGCGCAGCCAGACTTTCGCGGCCGTCGATGAACTGCTCCTGCTTCTGCTTGAGCGTTTCCAGCAAGCGGCGCTCCTGTTCGATCTGTTCCTGCTCCTGGCGCAGCTTGGCAAGCCGTTCCTGGGTCTCACGCACCTGGCGTTCGACATTTTCAACAGGACGATCGTCTTCCGTGAAATCGCCACCAAACTCAGGCGCCTCGTCAAAGCGAAAGACGTTGTCCTGAGCGGAAGTGGAGGGCGGCGGACGGCGCAACATGATTATCGCTTGATAACTTAGCGATAAAAATATTATAGTTTTCCAAGGTAATCCAGATGTTTTGTGCGATTTTTTGCAACTCGGAAGGGTAGGGTGCCAAAAAGCAATGTTAAAAAGAACACCAAAAGCAGGGCCAGGGCGTCCTGCAGCAGGATGACGGAGGGTGGTTGGCCAATGCTTTGCAGTTTCCAGCGGTAAATTTCCGGAGCGGCGAGCACCCCGGCGCTGAGCAGGATGTACAGGAAGCTGCTGACCAGGCAGAGAGTGCCGCCGAAGCCGGAGATGATGCGGGCGGGGTTGGGTTCGCGAAAGTTGGGCAACCAGGCGCCAAGGCCGAGGGCGAGGGCGTTGAGGCCGTAGCTGATGAGGACGACGGCGCCGCCGAAGACGAGACTGCGCTCCCAGGGCAGGGCGAGTGTCAGGCAGGAGATCAGGATGAGCAGGAGCGTCAGCAGTGCCATGGCGGCGCTGGCCAGGCGCAGCTTCAGGTCCATGATGCGTGCCAGCGAGAGCGGCGACAGGCCAAGGATCCAAAGACGCTGTCCCTCAAGACTGATCTGCGGGAAAACGAAGCGCGTGGTCAGGGTCGACAAAGCCAGGCAGCAGACGAGCAGGTTGAGGTGGCTGATGACGGTCACCCAGAAGGTGCTCTGCAGGTTGTGACCGAGCCGCTGCAGGTTGAGGGTGTAAATCAGCAGCAGGCTGAAGATGACCAGGCACTGACCCCACTGTGCCGGCTCGCGCAGGAAGGTGCGCACGTCCTTGGCAAGCAGGGCGCGTTCGGCGCGGCCCGGGCGCGACGGCCGTGCAGGGGTGGGCCGGCGAAACCAGGGCAGGGTTGCTGCGCCGCCACGGAACCAGGGGCCGGCGGTCATGACGCGGTGCCAGGCGGGATAAAACAGGCGGCTGCCAAAGCGGGCGGTGAGGTGCAGGGCCAGCAAAGCGTTGGCAAGCAGCAGCAGCAGGTGGAAGACCGCATTGCCCGGCGTGCCGCGGCCGGCGGCGGCAAACAGCACCTCGGCCACCCAGGAGCTGGGCAGCAGCGGGTGGGTGCAGATCTCCGAGTGGCGCATGACGGCCTGCAGGCTCGCCACGAGGTCGCGTTGTCCGGGTTCCTCCCCGTGACCGAACCAGGGCCGCAGCAGGACGAAGAGCAGCAGCAGGGCGAGGGCGGCCAGCGGCTTCCACCAAGCCCGGCGGGCATGGCGTACGAGCAGTAGCAGCAGCCAGGTGGACAGGCAGGCGGCGAGGCCGACCAGGCAGAGCAGGGCGGGCAGGCCGGCGAGGTAGAAGGCTGGACCGGCGTCGTAGACCCGGCCGAGCGCCGCCATCACCGGGGCGCTGAGCACGAGCAGGCCCCAGCTGGCCAGCAGCATGCCCTCCAGCGTCTTCCACACGACCAGGCTGCTCCAGGGCAGGGGCAGGGCCACCTGCCAGTCCATGCCGGCTCGGCGGAACAGGCTCATGCCGGTGATGGCGGCGTTCGACACCACCAGCATGACGAAGAAAAAGAAGAACAGCAGGTGCACCAGGCGCTCGACGAGCAGCTCGCCGAACAGCGGCATGGCGGCGACGAACTGCAGCCCCTGCGAGACCAGCAGGAAGGTGGCGGCACAGTAGACCACCAGGAAGGCGCCGATGGTCGCCACCAGCAGGCGGTTGTCCTGCAGGGCCTCCCGGGCCCGCTGCCGCGCCATGCGCAGATGCGCGCGGGCGAGCAGCAGGGTGGCGGCGGCGGAGGTCATGGATTCCCGGGGTAACGCCCCGGAGCCGGCCGGCGGTCGGCTACTTTTTCGCCTCGCCACCGCCAGCGTTGGCGAGGGCCTGCATTTCCGGCGGCAGGAAGGCCTTGAAGCGGCCCTTGTCGATCGCCTTCATGTAGGCCTCCATCGGCGAGACGAAGCCGTCGCGCAGCTTGCCCCAGATCGAGTCGTCCATGAACTGCATGCCCTCGGCCTTGCCGCCAATGATGACGTCGTACAGCTTCTGGGTCGCGCCCTCGCGGATGATGGCGCCGACGGCGGGCGTCGACACCATGATCTCGTTGACGGCGACGCGGCCCTTGCCGTCGGCCTTCTTCATGAGCAACTGGGCGACGACGCCCTTGAGCGAGGCGGCGAGCATCGTGCGCACCTGGCTCTGCTGGTCGGCAGGGAAGACGTCGATGATACGGTCGACCGTCTTGCGGGCGTTGTTGGTGTGCAGGGTGCCGAAGACGAGCAGGCCGGTTTCGGCGGCGGTCAGGGCGAGCGAGATGGTTTCCAGGTCGCGCATTTCGCCGACGAGCGCGATGTCGGCGTCCTGGCGCAGGGCGGCGCGCAGGCCGTCGGCGAAGGAGGGGGTCTGGATCGGCACCTCGCGCTGGGTGATGATGCTCTTCTTGTTGCGGTGCACGAACTCGATCGGCTCCTCGATCGTGATGATGTGGCGACGGAAGTTCGTGTTGATGTAGTCGAGCAGGGCGGCCAGCGTTGTCGACTTGCCGGAGCCGGTCGGGCCGGTGACCAGCACAAGGCCGCTGCGCAGGTGGCCGAACTCCTTGACCACCGGCGGAATGCCGAGGCTTTCCAGGCTGGCGATCTTGGTCGGAATGATGCGGAAGACGGCGGCGTAGCCGTTCTGCTGCTTGAGGTAGTTGCAGCGGAAGCGGTGCTCGGCGTCCATTTCGTAGGCGAAGTCGAGGTCGCCCTTCTCCGTGTAGCGCTCCCAGGCGCGGGGCTCACAGATCTCGCGCATCATGGTTTCCATGGAGGCGGCGGTGAGCAGTTCCTCGGCGATCGGGCGGATGGAGCCGTGGACGCGGATCTTCGGGGGCTGACCCTGGCTGAGGTGCAGGTCGGAGCCGCCGAGTTGGATGAGCTGGTCGAAAAATTGGTCGATGATGGGCATGGCTTGCGGGGGGCCGGTCTAAGGGTTGCGAAGGGGTGGGCTCAGCTTTGGAAGAAGGCGCGCATGAGCTGCTTGTCCTCGGCGCGGGACTCGCACTCCTCGCGGCTGATCAGGCCCTTGCTGTACAGGCCGCGCAGGGAGTCGTCCATGGTGATCATGCCGACATTTTTGCCGGTCTGCATGACGCCGTTGAGCATGTAGGTCTTGCCGTCGCGGATGCAGGCGGCCACGGCCGGAGTGTTGACCAGGAGCTCGAGCGCCATGGCGCGGCCGTTGCCGTCGGTCCGGGGAACCAGCTGCTGGGAGATGATGCCGCGCAGCGATTCCGAGACCATGATGCGGATCTGGTCGCGCTGGTCGGAGGGGAAGACGTCGAGCACGCGGTCGAGCGTGCGCGCCGAGTTGCCGGTGTGCAGGGTGCCGAGAACCAGGTGGCCCGTTTCGGCGGCGGTGATCGCCAGCGAGATGGTTTCCAGGTCGCGCATTTCCCCGACCATGATGACGTCGGGATCCTCGCGCAGGGCGCCGCGCAGGGCGGCGGCGAAGGAGTCGGTGTGGGTGCCGACCTCGCGCTGGTTGACGTGGCAGCCCTTGGGCTCGATGACGTATTCGATCGGATCCTCCAGGGTGATGATGTGGTCCTGGCGCTCCTTGTTGATCTCGTCGACCAGCGCGGCCAGCGTCGTCGACTTGCCGCAGCCGACCGGGCCGGTGACCAGCACCAGGCCGTTGTGGTAGCGGATCAGCGTGCGCACCGTGTCCGGCAGGCCGAGTTCGTCGACCGAGCGGATGTTGGTGGTGATGATGCGGAAGGTGATGTCGATGCCCAGGCGCTGCTGGACGACGGAGGCGCGGAAGCGGCCGAATTTCGGCGAGTAGGCGAAGTCGACGTCGCCCTTGGTTTCAAGCTGGCGGATCTGCGCCTCGGTGAGGAAACTGTAGGCGAGCCGTCGGGTGTCCTCGGGGGTCAGCGCCGCCGAGTTGTTCCAGATCGGCATGAGGTTGCCGTAGCGGCGCCAGATCGGCTGGCTGGCGGTGGCCAGGTGCAGGTCGGAGGCGTCATACTGCATGCAGAAGCGCAGGTAGTCATCCACGTGGCCCAGCACGGGCACGAGATCTTGGGCGGGAGCGGCTTGGTCGGACATGGAAAGGGCAGAAAATCAGGGCCCGGGGCGGTCGCCCTCGTGCCGGTGGGACGTTGGATGGAGGAGGGTTTGAATCAGCTGGACACCTTGCCTCACGGCGGCCTGCCGAAGAAGGGCGAGCGCGGGCGTGAGAATTTGCGAAATAAGGCTGTTTTTTGTAGCGGAAGCGCCAGCGATGTCACGCCTAATCTTGTCCTCCGCCGGGCGCAGCAGGCGTCGCGCCAGCAGCAGGCCGGCAGCGGCGGCGCCGGCTGTCCAAAGCCAGCGATGCCGCTCCAGTGAACGGCGCAGCAGGCGGTCCGGCCGCCACTCCGCGGCGGCGTGGTGCAACTGCCCGCCGAGTTCGGCGCGTGCCCGGTCCAGTTCCGCCACCAGTTCGGCCTTGGTCTTCATGATTCCGGGGTTTCGCCGCGCAGCCAGGCGCGGTCCTTGTCAAACTGTCGGAAGGTCTCCTCCAGCAGCGCCAGCCGGCGCAGCCGACGGCGCAGTGCGGCGAGCGCCAGCAGGCCGAGTGCCAAGTGGGCGGTGGCCAGGGCCAGAGCCATCTGTGGCCAGGGGCGGTCGAAAACGGCGGCCAGCCACCAGACGAGCGCGGGCAGCGCCACGAGCCAGCCGGCGAACAGGCAGCCCGCACCGGCAAGGGCCAGCAGCAGCAGGGCGGACAGTTGGCCGCCGGCCTCGCGGGCCTCAAGTTGCAGCAGTCGACCGCGCGCCTCGGCGTAGCGGGCGAGGGCCGCCAGCAGGGCCTTCATGCGGGAGGGTTCCAGGTCCATTGGGCGGGCGTCGGGCTCAGCGCTTGAGCAGCAGGCCAACGAGCAGGCCCAGGCCAAAGGCGGTCAGCAGGGCCTGGCGCGGCTTTTCGCGCGCCAGTTTTTCGGCTTCAGCCATGAATTCCTCACACTGCACCCGCGCCTGCCCGAGGGTTTCCCCGGCGATCTCACGGAATTCGTCCGCGCGCTCGCCCAAATCCTGCACACGCTGGCCGGCAGCGGCCTTGAGGCGGCCCGCCTGCACTTCGGCGGCACCGCGCAACTCGGCGGCTTTCTGGGCGGCGGCGGCGCGCAGTTCCTCGGCGGCGCGCAGGGCGCTGGCCTTGGCCGCCAGTAGGGGATCACCCCCGGGCGTGCCGGCGGCGGTGTCATGGGAGAGGGAGGTTTCGTTCATCGCGGCCCCCCTTTTATCGTGAACTGCCGGGTGTGGCGACAAAAAATAGCAGGCAAGCCGCGAATGCCACCAACGGATGGCGCGGTTGCAAAAAATTCAAAAAAGCTGCAAAAACATCTTGCCAACGCCCGGTTGTCGGCCAATTTGCGTGCTCCCCGGCCCAGGCGTTCCTTCGGAGCGCTAGCCCAGCCAGCCGCGCATGCGGCCCTGACTATCGGAGCAGTGAACCGGAAAAACACTGTGCGAACCCTTTCACGAGGTGGATGCACTGTCTTTTCCGGCCTGTCCGACGCGGCCTCCAGACCGGAACGAATTCAACAGACCATGCCCACCATCAATCAACTCGTCAGACACGGCCGCAAGGACAAGTCGGTGAAGTCGAAGTCGCCCGCGCTCACCAAGTGCCCGCAGCGCCGCGGCGTCTGCCTTCAGGTCATGACCCGCACGCCGAAGAAGCCGAACTCCGCTCTTCGTAAAGTTGCCAAGGTGCGCCTGACCAACGGTTTCGAGGTGATTGCCTACATCGGCGGTGAAGGCCACAACCTTCAGGAACACTCGATCGTCCTGGTGCGCGGCGGCCGCGTGAAGGACCTTCCGGGTGTCCGTTACCACATCGTTCGCGGCACCCTTGACTGCCTTGGCGTTGACAAGCGTCGCCGTGGCCGTTCGAAGTATGGCGCCAAGCGTCCGAAGGCCGGAGCAGCCGCCGCGCCCGCCAAGGGCGGCAAGAAGTAAGTTTCCGTTTCCCCACTCCCCTGACCCCATCCCATCATGGCCCGCAGAAAAAGAGTCTACGACAAGCCCGTCCACAAAGACGCCCGCTATGACAGCGAGCTGGTGGCGCACCTGATCGCCCGCGTCATGCAGTGCGGCAAGAAGTCGCTTGCTGAGCGCATTGTGTACGCCGCCATCGACCAGCTCAATGAGAAGGCCGACTCGGTCGACCCGCTCGAGCTGTTCAATCGCGCCATTGAGAACGCCAAGCCGAAGGTTGAGGTCAAGGCCCGCCGCGTGGGTGGCGCCACCTACCAGGTGCCCCTCGAAGTCGCCCCGGCCCGCTCCGAGTCGCTCGCCATGCGCTGGATCGTCGGCTATGCCCGCGGTCGCAAGGGTCAGCCGATGCACCGCGCCCTCGCCAATGAATTGAAGGAAGCCTCGCAGGGGCAGGGCAGCGCCGTGCGCAAGCGCGACGACGTCCACAAGCAGGCCCAGGCTAACCGTGCCTTCGCCCACTTCCGATTCTGATTTTTCCTGTCTCCGCCGCCTCGCTACCTCCCCATTCCCGTCCATGTCGAATCACAATTCCCCCAACCGCGAATTCCCCCTGGAGCGCACCCGCAACATCGGGATCTGCGCCCACATTGACGCGGGCAAGACGACCACGACCGAGCGTATTCTGTTCTACACTGGCAT
Organism: uncultured bacterium; assembly: GCA_966252325.1. GTDB lineage: Bacteria > Verrucomicrobiota > Verrucomicrobiia > Verrucomicrobiales > Verrucomicrobiaceae > Prosthecobacter. Next base: position 72,216 of record CBINON010000012.1, read on the forward strand.
GATCCACAAGATCGGCGAGGTGCACGACGGCGGCGCGACGACGGACTGGATGGAGCAGGAGCAGGAGCGCGGCATCACCATCACCTCGGCCGCCGTCACCACCAAGTGGAAGCAGCTCAAGGAGCCGGGCGTCTACAAGAGCCGCGAGCTCGAGGAATTCCGCCTCAACATCATCGACACCCCCGGGCACGTGGACTTCACGGCCGAGGTCGAGCGCTCCCTGCGCGTGCTCGACGGCGCGATCTTCGTGCTCTGCGGCGTGGCCGGCGTGCAGCCGCAGTCGGAAACGGTTTATCGCCAGGCGGAAAAGTACGGCGTGCCGCGCATCGCCTTCGTCAACAAGATGGACCGCACCGGCGCCAACTTTGAGAACGTCGTCAAGGAAGTGCGCGAGAAGCTCGGCGCCCCCGCCTACCCGATCCTGATCCCGATCGGCGCCGAGGACAACCTTTCCGGCCAGATCGACGTGGTCAACCAGAAGGCCATCATTTACTCCGACAGCGACAAGTGGGGTTCCACCTACGCGGTGCGCGACCTTGAGGGTGCCGAGATCGAGAAGGCCAAGGCCGCCTATGATGAACTGCTCGACGCCGTCTGCAGCGCCGACGACGAGCTGGGCATGATGTTCCTCGAGGAGCAGCCGATCGGCCAGGCGGAACTGAAGGCCGGCCTGCGCCGCGCCGTCATCGCCAACAAGATCATCCCGATGGCCGGCGGTTCCGCCTTCAAGAACAAGGGCGTCCAGTACCTGATCGATGCCGTCATCGACTACCTGCCCGGTCCGCTCGACATCACGCCCCAGGAGGGCGAATCGATCGACGACCCTGAAGTCAAGATCACCGCCGAGCCGAACGACGGCGGCAAGTTCATTGCCCTGGCCTTCAAGCTCTGGTCCGACAAGTTCGGCCGCCTCGTTTTCTTCCGCGTCTACTCCGGCTGCGTCAAGAAGGGCGACACCATTTACAACCCGCGCACCCGCAAGTCCGAGCGCGTCGGCCGTCTCATTCAGATTCAGGCCAACGTCCACAAGGACATCGACGCCTGCTACTCCGGCGATATTGCCGCCCTTGTCGGCGTCAAGGATGTGCGCACCGGCGACACGCTTTGCGACGAGGACCTCGACGTCCAGCTTGAGCCGCCGACCTTCCCCGAGCCGGTCATCTCGATGGCCGTCGAGCCAAAGACCAAGGGTGACCAGGAGAAGATGGCGAACGCCCTCCAGCGACTCTCGGAAGAAGATCCGACCTTCTTCGTCAAGACCGACGAGGAGACCGGCCAGACGATCATCGCCGGCATGGGCGAGCTGCACCTGGAAATCCTCTGCGACCGCCTCAAGCGCGAGCACAAGGTTGAGACCAACACGGGTAAGCCGCAGATCGCCTACCGCGAGACCCTCACCCGCGAGGCCGACGGCGAAGGCAAGCTGGTCAAGCAGTCCGGTGGTCGCGGCCAATACGGCCACGTCGTCCTCAAGGTCTTTCCTGCCGAGAAGGGCAAGGGCGTCACCGTCGAAAACAAGGTCGTCGGCGGCACCATTCCGAAGGAGTACATCAACGCCTGCAAATCGGGCTGCATGGAGGCCGTGCTCAACGGCATCATCGCCGGCTACCCGGTGATCGACATGCACATCGACCTGCTCGACGGTTCCAGCCACGAAGTCGACTCCAACGAAAACGCCTTCAAGATGGCCGCCATCTTCGCCGTCAAGGACGCGCTCAAGAAGGCCAAGTGCATCCTGCTTGAACCGATCATGGCCGTCGAGTGCTCGACCCCGGAAGACTACCAGGGCGACATCATGGGCGACCTCAACCGCCGCCGCGGCAAGATCCTCGGCATGGAAAACCGCGGCAACACCGCCGTTCTGCGCGCCGAAGTGCCGCTGGCGGAGATGTTCGGCTATTCCACCGCCATCCGCACCCTCTCCTCGGGCCGCGCCTCCTACTCCATGCAGCCCTCGCACTTCGAACAGGTGCCGCAGCAGATCGTCGACCAGATCGTCGAGCAGCGCGGCGGCGGCAAGAACTAAACCCCTCAGCAGAACCTTCAACGTCGGAACCCCGTCATGAACAACCAGCGAATCAGAATCCGCCTGCGCGCCTACGATTACCGCGTGCTTGACAAAAGCACCGCCGACATCGTCGAGACCGCGAAGCGCACCGGCGCCCGCGTGGCCGGTCCCATCCCGCTTCCGACCCGCATCGAGAAGTTCACCGTCAACCGCTCCCCGCACGTCGACAAAAAGTCGATGGACCAGTTCGAGATTCGCACCCACAAGCGCCTGCTTGACATTGTCGATCCGACCTCGCGCACGGTGGACGAGCTGAAGAAGCTCAACCTGCCCTCCGGCGTGGACATCACCATCCGCATCTAGTCCGCGCACACCCGGCTGAACAACGCACACACAGGAGACTCTGAATATGGCTCTAGGACTGATTGGAAAAAAGCTTGGCATGACCAAGGTGTACACCGACAAGGGTGTCGCTGTCGCCGTCACCGTCGTTGACGTCAGCGGCAACACCGTGATCCAGGTGAAGCAGGCCGCCGGCAAGGACGGCTACAGCGCGGTGCAGGTCGGCTACGGCGACCAGAAGGAATTCCGCGTCAACAAGCCCGCCATGGGTCACTTCAAGAAGCACGGAACGACGCCGAAGCGCCACATCAAGGAGTTCCGCCTGCCGTCCGACGAGCAGCTGCCTGCCGCCGACGCCAAGCTCGACGCCAGCCTGTTCAGCGCCGGCCAGTGGGTCGATGTCATCGGCACCACCAAGGGCAAGGGCTTCCAGGGCGTCATGAAGCGCTGGAACTTCAGCGGCCAGCCGGCCACCCATGGTCACATGATGCACCGCCGGCCCGGCTCGATCGGTTGCCGCCTCACCCCCGGCCTTGTCTGGAAGAACCAGAAGATGCCCGGCCATGACGGCGTCGAGCGCGTCACCACCCAGAATCTCAAGGTCGTCCAGAGCCGCCCCGAGGAGGGCATCCTGCTCATCAGCGGCGCCATCCCCGGCAACAAGGGCAGCATCGTCGTGGTGCGCCCCGCCAAGAAAAAGGCCGCTCCGGCCAAGTAATCCCCCAGGAGGTATCGAAACATGCCAGCAACCGTTCTCTCCCCCGAAGGCGCCCGCCAGGCCAGCCTGAACCTGACCGAAGGTCACCAGGGCAAGCAGGCCCTCAATGACGTCGTTGTCGCCTACCGCGCCAACCGCCGCCAGGGCAACGCCCACACCAAGAACCGCTCGGAAGTCTCCGGCAGCGGCAAGAAGCTCTGGAAGCAGAAGGGCACCGGCAACGCCCGCATGGGCAGCAAGCGCTCCCCGATCTGGAGCGGCGGCGGTGTCGTCTTCGGCCCGCGCACCCGCGACTGGTCGAAGACCACGACCAAGAACGTGCGCAAGCTCGCCCTGCGCGCCGCTCTCACCGCGCGCATCAACGATGGCGCCGTGCTCACCGTTGACAGCTTCACGGTCGCCGACGGCAAGACCAAGAGCTTTGTCGCCGCAATTGCCGGCCTTGCCAGCGCGAACAAGGTGCTGCTTGTCGGTCAGGCCTTCGACGAGCCGACCTTCCGCTCGGCTCGCAACGTCCAGAATGTCCAACTCATTTCCGCTGACGAGGTCAACGCCGAACACCTGCTCAACTACGCCCAGGTGATCGTGACCGCCGACGCGCTGCCAACCCTTGCCCGGAGGACTGCCTGATATGAAAGACCCCCATTCCGTGATTCAATCGATCCGCCTCAGCGAGAAGGCGACGCGCCTTGGCGAGACCAACAACGAGTACGTTTTCCTGGTCAATCCCCAGGCCAACAAGCTCGAGATCAAGCGCGCTGTCGAGACTCACTTTGGCAAGAAGGTTGTGGCGGTCCGCACCGCCAACTTCTTCGGCAAAGCCCGCCGTGAGCGCCGCGCCGACGCCGGCCGCACCAACCACTGGAAAAAGGCCGTCGTCCGCCTCAAGGAAGGCGAGTCGCTCGACCTCGTGTGAACCCCCCGTTTCGGAAACCTTTTAATCAGAAAGACGCAGAGCCATGGCGCTGAAAAATTTCAAGCCCACCACCCCGTCCAACCGGTACAAGGAGTGGAACTCCTTTGAAGAGATCACCAAGAGCGAGCCGCAGCGCAGCTTGACCGTGGCTCTTCGCAAGTCCGGCGGCCGCAACAACACCGGGCGCATCACCTGCCGCCACATCGGCGGCGGCCACGAGCGCCGCTACCGCCTGCTCGACTTCAAGCGCGCCCGCCGCGATGAAGCTGCCAAGGTCATCGGCATCGAATACGACCCGAACCGCTCCGCCCGCATCGCCCTTGTCGAGTACAAGGACGGCGAACGCGCCTACATCCTCGCCCCGAACAACCTGAAGCTGGGTGCCAGCGTCATGGCCGGTGAAAAGGCGGCTCCTGAAGTCGGCAACGCCCTGCCGCTGCGCAAGATCCCGCTCGGCACGAGCATCCACAACGTCGAACTCGTCAAGGGTCGTGGCGGTGTTGCCGCCCGCGCCGCCGGCCAGGCCGCCATCCTCTCGAACCGCGAGGGTGAGTACGCCCTCGTCAAAATGCCCTCCGGCGAAATCCGCAAGATCCACGCCGAGTGCTACGCCACCATCGGCCAGGTCGGCAACGTCGAGCACATGAACGTCGTCTCGGGCAAGGCCGGCCGCACCCGCTGGCAGGGCACCCGCCCGACCGTGCGCGGCATGTGCATGAACCCGATCGATCACCCGAACGGGGGGGGTGAAGGCCGCTCCAAGTCCGGTGGCGGTCGCCAGCACCTGCTCAGCCCGTGGGGCCATGCCAAGGGCCAGAAGACCCGCAATCCGAAGAAGGCCACCGGCAAGCTCATCGTTCAGGACCGCCGCGCCAAGAAGTAACCCGTTCCCGCAACCCGATCCCCCGCACCTACTTTTATGGCACGCTCTCTCAAGAAAGGCCCCTTCGTCCAGCAGGCCCTCCTCGAAAAGGTGGACAAGCTCAACGACGCCGGCCAGAAGCGCCCGATCAAAACCTGGGCGCGCAGCTCGATGATCACCCCGGACCTCGTCGGCCACACCTTCCTCGTCCACAACGGCAAGGACTTCGTGTCCGTCTACGTGACCGAGAACATGGTCGGCCACCGCCTCGGTGAATTCGCCCTGACTCGCTTGTTCAAGGGCCACGGCGCCCACACGGTCAAGGCCTCCAAGTAATCCCCTCCGATCCCCTGCGCATGTTCCGCCCGCTCGCCATCGCCCTCAAGCCCGCCCTGCCGCTCGTCGCGGCCTGGCTGGCGGCGGCCGGCACGGTGCAGGCTCAGTCGGCTTTCGAATACCAGGAACTGAACACCGCGCTGCAACTTGCTGCGCAGAAAATCCAGGCGCTCGAATCCCAGCTCGCCGCCGCCCAGGGCCGCGGTGAGGCCCTCGCTCAAAGCGCTGCCGCCGCCAATCAGGAGGCAGCCGAACTGCGCGACCGGCACGACCGTCTGCGCGGTCTGCTTGAAGGACTTGGCATTGCCGCCCTCGAGCAACAGCCCGACGCGCTTCAGGAGCGCCTGCTGGCCGCCCTCTCCGACCTGCGTGTCTCCGAGACCTCGCGCCAGCGCCTGGCTGACGCGCTCATGCAATTGGCCGAGGTTTCAATCGATTTTGCCAAGACTGTTCCGGCTCCGGACGCGGCCGCCGAACAGAGGCTCTCCGCCGCCCTTGAAGGCGCTGAAAAGGTGCTCGTTGCCGCCAGTGCTGCCCCGGCACCCGCTGCCGAGCCCGCCAGCCTCCAGGAGGCTCGAATCGTCAGCCTGAAGCCCGAACTCGGCGTTGCCGTGCTCTCCGTCGGATCCCGCGACGGCGTCAAGCCCGGCATGCCCTTTGAAATCTTTCGCGAGGACAAACCCATCGCAAAAATTCTTGTCACCGAAGTGCGCAGCTCCGTCAGCGGCGCCGTCGTGCAGGAACTCGCAAACAAAGCTGATCCCGTGAAAGTCGGGGACAGAGGTAAAGTGGACATCAACCGATCATTCTAAGTTATGGAAGTGCGTTCGATTTACAAATACGCCCGAATCTCCTCGCAGAAGGCCCGTCAAGTGACGCGCGCCATCACGGGCATGCCGGTTTCGCAGGCGCTCAGCGTCCTTGATTTCACCCCCAAGAAGGCGGCCCTCATGGTCGGCAAGGTCCTGCGCTCCGCTGTCGCCAATGCCGAGAACAACCACGAATTGGACGCCGAGGAGCTCGTCGTGCGCAGCGCTGTTGCCACGCCCGGGCCGACCCTCAAGCGCATCATGCCCCGCGCCCGTGGTTCCGCCGCGCCGATCAAGAAGCGCATGACCCACATCACGGTCGTTCTGGGCGCCAAGGAAGAAGACAAGCCTGAGGCCGCCAAGCCAGCCGCCAAGAAGCGCAAAGCCGCTGCCGCCGAATAATCCACACACCTCTGATTTATGGGACAGAAAGTCAATCCGATCGGTTTCCGCCTCGCCGTCACCAAAGACTGGCGCTCCAAGTGGTATGCTCCTGAGAAGGAATATGCCGAGGCCCTGCACAGCGACCTGGCCATCCGCAAGTACCTCAAGGACAAGCTCATGCAGGCTGCCGTTGCGCGCATCGTCATCGAGCGCGCCTGGAACCAGGTCCGCGTCACCCTGCACACCGCCCGCCCGGGTCTCGTCATCGGCCGCAAGGGCCAGGAGATCGAGGTCATGAGCCAGAAGGTCTCTGAGATGTGCGGTGGCAAGCAGGTCAAGATTGACATCTTCGAGATCAAGCAGCCGGAACTCGACGCCCAGCTCGTCGCTGAGAGCGTCGCCGTCCAGCTTGAGCGCCGCATCTCCTTCCGCCGCGCCATGAAGCGCTCGGTGCAGACCGCCATGGACATGGGTGCCGACGGCATCCGCATTCGTGTCGCCGGCCGCCTGGGCGGTGCCGACATCGCCCGCGCCGAGCAGTATCGCCAGGGCAAGGTGCCCCTGCAGACGCTGCGCATCCCGATCGATTACGGCTTTGCCGAAGCGCGCACCGTTTACGGCATCATCGGCGTCAAGGTCTGGCTCAACCGCGGCAACGCCCCGGAAAACAGCCAGCCGCGCAACGACCGTCGCCGCGAGCGCTCGGATCGTGGCGGTGAACGCGGCGGCATCGGCCGTCGTGGCGGTGAGCGTCCTTCCCACCACTCCTCGCCGGCCCCGGCCCCCGCGCCGGCACCCGCTCCGGCCCCGGCTCCCGAGGCCTGACCGTCCTTCCTTCAAGACCCCAACTCCGGACATCTGACTTATGGCTCTTCTTCCCAGTCGTGTTAAACATCGCAAAACCCAGCGCGGCAGCCGCGCAGGCACCGCTTCCCGTGGCAACAAGCTCGACTTCGGCGAGTTCGGCCTGCAGACGCTGGACCGCGGCTGGATCAAGAACAACCAGATCGAAGCCTGCCGCGTCGCCATCAACCGCTTCCTGAAGCGCAAGGGCAAGGTCTTCATCCGCATCTTCCCGCACAAGCCGGTCACCGCCCGTCCGCCGGAAACCCGAATGGGCAAGGGCAAGGGCTCCCCTGAATTCTGGGTCGCTGTCGTGCTGCCTGGCCACATGCTGTTTGAAATCTCCGGCGTCAACGAGGCGACCGCCAAGGAGGCCTGCCGCCTGGCCGCCAACAAGCTCGGCCTGCGCACCCGTTTCGTCTCCCGCGCCGCCGCCATCTAATCCCACCGACACGCAACCGTTATGAAGATCAAGGAACTCCGCGAGCTTTCCGTCGAGGAACTGGGCGCCCGCCGCCGCGAACTGCGCCAGGAAATGCTCAACCTGCGCGTCCAGCAGCAGATCGGCCAGCTGGAAAACCCGGCCCGCCTGCATCTCCTGCGCCGCGAGGTCGCCCGCATCGAAACCCTTCTTTCCGAACGCTCCACCGCCGTCCAGGCCGCCTGAACCGGAGCCACCCCCACCTGTATCCATCCCCCATCATGAGCGAGGCCGTCACCGAAGCAGCAGCAACCCCCCGCGCCCCCGTCCGCAAGGAGCGCGTCGGCGTGGTCGTGTCCGACAAAATGTCCAAGACCATCGTGGTCGAGGTTGAGCGCCGCGTCCCGCATCCGCGCTTCAAGAAGATCATCCGCAAGACCTCCAAGTTCTACGCCCACGACGAGAACGAGCAGGCCAAGATCGGCGACCGCGTTCTCATCGTGGAAACCCGTCCGCTGAGCAAGCTCAAGCGCTGGAACCTTCAGGAAATCCTGAAACACTAAGCCAAGAACCTTTCACCCCTTTAGGAGAACACCGCCATGCTCCAGATGGAATCCTCAATCCCGGTGGCCGACAACACCGGAGCCCGCGTCGCCAAGATGATTGGCGTGCTCGGCAAGAAGAACACCCGCCACGCCTTCGTCGGCGACATCATCACCGCCCACGTTCGTGAGTCCACCCCGACCGCCAGTGTCAAGAAGGGCGAGGTCGTCCGCGCCGTCGTCGTGCGCACCGCGCATCCGATCCGCCGTTCCGACGGCTCCATCCTGCGCTTTGACCGCAACGCCATCGTCATCATTGACAAGGACAACAATCCGAAGGGAACGCGCATCTTTGGCCCCGTGGCCCGTGAACTGCGCGACAAGAACTTCATGAAGATCGTTTCCCTCGCCCCCGAAGTGCTATGAGCCGCATCAAAACCCACGTCAAAAAAGGTGACAACGTCACCGTCATCGCCGGCGCCCACAAAGGTGCCCAGGGCGTCATCCTGGAAGTCCAGCCCGCCAAGGCCCGCGTCCTCATCGAGGGCGTGCGCATGATCAAGAAGACCGTGCGCCCTTCGCAGGAGCGTCCCAATGGCGGCATCCTCGAGAAGGAAGGCCCCATCCACATCTCCAACGTCAAGATTGCCGACGCCAAGCCGAAATCGGCGAAGAAGAAGGTTGCGAAAAAGAAGTAATCCCCCAAATTGCCTCCCCCTCCGTTTCCGTCCGGCCAGTGCCGGGCCCGCGGTGGAAAGGCGGCACAGCCCAAACTGAATCATGGAACCCCAGCTACAGTCCCTCTACAACGAGAAACTCCGCAGCCAGCTCAAGGAGCAGCTTGGCCTTGCCAACGTCCACCAGGTCCCCCGACTCGAAAAGATCGTCGTCAATTGCGCCGTCGGCTCGCAGGGCGAGCGCAAGCAGGCCGTCGAAGACGCTGTCAACGAAGTCGCCCTCATTACCGGCCAGAAGCCCGTCGTCACCCTCAGCAAGAAGGCGATCGCCAACTTCAAGCTGCGCGCCGGTGAAGCCGTCGGTGTCAAGGTCACCCTGCGCGGCCGCCGCATGTACGACTTCCTCATGCGCCTGGTGAAGACCGCCATCCCGCGCATCCGCGACTTCCGCGGCGTTGCCCCGAAGGCCTTCGACGGCCGCGGCAACTACACGCTGGGCATCAACGATCAGTCCATCTTCCCGGAAATCGAGCTCGACAAGATCAAGCGCACGCTGGGCTTCGACATCACCTTCGTCACCTCCACAGGCAATGACGACCATGCCCGCGAGCTGCTGCGCGCGCTCGGCATGCCGTTCCGCGGCAAGACTGCCACCGCCAAGACCGAGGCCGCCTAATTCCGAAACGCCGACCCTTCGCGACCATGACCGATCCCATTTCCGATTATCTCACCCGCATCCGCAACGCCGCCTCCGCCGGCCAGCAGGAGGTGTTCGTGCCTTTCTCCAAGATGAAGTCCGAACTCTCCCGCATCCTGCAGGAGGAGGGCTACATCTGGAGCTATGAGGTGGACACCAGCGCCGCCCACCCGCGCCTCAAGCTGAAGCTCAAGTACCAGGGCAAGGCCCCGGTCATCCGCCACCTGTCGCGCGTCAGCAAGCCCGGCCTGCGCAAGTATGTGTCGACCGACGAGATTCCCCGCGTGCTCGGCGGCCTCGGCATCGCCATCCTTTCCACCTCGCGCGGCATCATGACCGGCGCCCGCGCCCGCAAAGCCAAGGTCGGCGGCGAGCTGCTCGCCCAGATCTGGTAACCCCCACCCAGGATACATCATCATGTCACGCGTTGGAAAACAACCCATCCCCCTGCCCGACAAAGTCACCGTCAAGATCGGTGATGACCGCAGCGTCCTCGTCGAGGGCCCCAAAGGCAAGCTCACCTGGACCCTGCCCGCCGGCATTGACGTGGCCACCGAAGCCGGTGCGTTGAGCGTCACCCGCGCCAACGACGACCGCGTCGTCCGCGCCATGCACGGCACCAGCCAGCGTCTCATCGGCAACATGGTCGAGGGCGTCAGCAAGGGCTTCCGCAAGGACCTCGAAATTCACGGCGTCGGCTTCCGCGCCGCCGTCAAGGGCAACGTCATCGACCTGAGCCTCGGCCAGTCGCATGACCGCCTCCATCCCATTCCCGCCGGCGTCAAGGTGACCGTCACCGACAACACCAAGATCGCCATCGAGGGCATCGACAAGCAGATCGTCGGCCAGCTTGCCGCCGACATCCGCGCCTACTACCCGCCGGAGCCCTACAAGGCCAAGGGCGTCCGCTACGCCGGCGAGCAGATCCGCCGCAAGGCCGGCAAGAGTGTGAAGTAACAACAGGAGAGACTCATCATGGCTGTCAAGAACCGCAAACTGACCCGCGAGCGCATCCACGCCCGCATCCGCAAGACCCTCCGGGGCACGCCCAAGCGCCCGCGTCTCGCCGTCTACTTCTCCAACACCAACGTCTACGCCCAGGTGATCGACGACGAGGCGGGCCGCACGCTGGTCTCCGCCTCGACCAAGGAGAAGGGATTCGGCGAATCCCGCGCCAATGTCGCCACCGCGACCCGCGTCGGCCAGGCCGTCGCCGAGCGCGCGCTGGCCCTGAACATCACCGAGGTCGTCTTCGACCGCGGCGGTTTCATCTACCACGGCAAGGTCAAGGCCCTCGCCGACGCCGCCCGTGAAAAGGGTCTGAAATTCTAATACCACCGAGCACGCACATTATGGCAGAAGCTACTCTCAGTCCCGCCTTCGGCGAATCCTCCGGCGAGTCCCGTCCGGACACCATCGAGAAGGTGGTCCACATCAACCGCTGCGCCAAGGTCGTCAAGGGCGGCCGCCGCTTCAGCTTCTCCGCGCTCGTCGTTGCCGGCGACCAGCAGGGCAGGGTGGGCTGGGGCTTCGGCAAGGCCAACGAGGTGGCGGACGCCATCAAGAAGGCCACGGAAGCCTCGCGCAAGAAGATGAGCCGCGTTCATCTGGACAACGCCACGATTCCGCACGAAGTCGTCGGTGAACACGGCGGCGGACACATCATGCTCAAGCCCGCGGCTCCCGGTACCGGCATCATTGCCGGCGGCGGTGCACGCGCCGTGCTTGAAGCCGCCGGCGTCCGCGACGTCATCGGCAAGTCCCTCGGCTCCAGCAACCACGCGAACGTGGTCAAGGCCACCCTCGCCGCCCTCACCGCCCTGCGGCCCAAGGACGAGATCCTGCGCTCCCGCGGCAAGACGCCGCGTGAACGCCAGGCGCTCTGAGATCCCCTTCACATCCCCACCCCCCATTTCATTTCATGAGACTTCACGACGTTCAACCCCGCCCGGGCGCCAAGAAGCGCCGCAAGCGCATCGGCTGCGGCGAAAGCTCCGGTCACGGCAAGACTTCCTGCAAGGGCCACAAGGGCCAGAAGGCCCGCGCCGGCAAGGGCATCCGCCCCGGCTTTGAAGGCGGCCAGATGCCGCTGCACCGCCGCCTGCCCAAGAAGGGCTTCAGCAATGCCATGTTCCGCGACGTGTACGAAGTCGTCAACGTCGGCGACCTCAACGCCTTCGAGGACGGCGCCACCGTCAACGAGCAGGCGCTTCGCGAACTCGGCCTTGTCAATCGCAGCTGCGATGCCGTCAAAATCCTCGGCAGCGGCGAACTGACCCGCAAGCTCACCATCCAGGTGGACAAGGTCAGTGCCTCGGCCCGCGAGAAGATCGAAAAAGCCGGCGGCAGCGTCGCCGCCTGAGCCCCCGACAGCCTTCATCACGCCAGCGGGCCGGTCACGGACGAACCTTCCGGGTTGTCAGTTGGCCGAGCCCGTTTTCTCTTAGACCACTCTCATGATCTCCGCCTTTGCCAACGTCTTCAAAGTCCCCGAACTGAGGTCCCGCATCCTCTTCACCCTGGCGATGATCGTCATCGTCCGGGTCGGCACCGCCATCACCCTTCCCGGTGTCGATGCCACGGTGCTGGATGAGTGGGTGAGCAGCCGCACCGCCGACGCCAGCTCCGGCGCGGCCCAGGTGGCGGCCCTGCTCAACGTCTTCAGCGGAGGCGGCCTGGCCAACTGCGCGATTTTCGCCCTGGGCATCATGCCCTACATCAGCGCCTCGATCATGCTGCAGCTGCTCACCGCCGTGGTGCCGAAGCTGAGCAAGCTGGCGCGCGAGGATGGCGGCCGGCAGAAGATCACCCAGTACACCCGCATCGCGACCATTGCGCTCTGCCTGTTCCAGGGCTACCTGCTCGCCAAGTCGCTGCAGAGCCCGGGTCAGAACATCTTCCTCGGCGGACTTCAGGAGGTCATCGACCGCCTGCAGCGGCCGCTCGTGCCCAACTACGGCTTCTTTGAGTTCGTCCTGCCCACAGTGATCACCATCACCGCCGGCACGATGCTCATGATGTGGCTGGGTGAAATGATCACCGAGCGCGGCATCGGCAACGGCATTTCCCTGCTGATCTGCGTCAACATCGTCTCCGACCTGCCGGGTGCCCTCGTCCAGGTCTGGCAGACCTATGTCGGCAATGTCGGCGGCGACATGACCCGGCCGGCCATGCTCGTCATGCTGCTAGCCTTCATGGTCATTGTCATTGCCGGTGTCATTGCCCTCACCCAGGCCACCCGGCGCATCGTGATCCAGTACGCCAAGCGCGTCGTCGGCCGCAAGGTCTACGGTGGCCAGACCCAGTATCTGCCGCTGAAGATCAACTATTCCGGCGTCATGCCGATCATCTTCGCCCAGGCCATCCTGCTCTTTCCCTCGCAGATCATCTCGTCGATGTTCCCCGACGTCGGCTGGATCCAGCGCTTCTCGCAGGCCATCGCCTCCGGCTGGATCTATTACACCGTCTCCGCGGCGCTGATCTTCTTCTTCAGCTACTTCTGGGTCGCCACCATGTTCCAGCCCACCCAGATCTCCGAGGACCTGAAGAAAAGCGGCGGCTACATCCCCGGCATCCGCCCGGGCAAGCCCACCGCTGATTTCCTCGATTTCACGATGAGCCGCCTGACCTTTGCCGGCGCCATCTTCCTCACCCTGCTCTACATCCTGCCGGGTGTCATCAGCGGCGCCATGGGCATCGCCCCGCAGACCGCCCAGTTTTTCGGCGGCACCAGCCTGCTCATCCTCGTCGGTGTCGTGCTGGATGTCATGCGCCAGGTGGAGACCCACCTCCTGCAGAGCCACTACGACGGTTTCCTCAAGAAGGGCCGCATTCGCGGCCGCTTCGACCGCATCCAGCAGACCGGCAAGGTGGCCGATGCCACCACCCTGGTCCGCCTCTGGGTGGCGATTGCCGTCATGACCCTCATCGGTGTCGCTTGGTTCATTGCCGGCAAGTAAGCCCATGGTCGCCGGCAAGATCCCGATCCGCCACGGCGCCCAGCAGCAGGGCATCCGCGTTGCCTGCCAGCTGGCGCGCGACATCCTGCTCGAAACCGCCGCCCAGGTGCGCGCCGGCATCACCACCGGCGAGGTCGACCGCTTTGCCGCTGGCGTCATGAAGGCGCGCGGCTGCAAGAGCGCCTTTCTTGGCTATCGCAAGTTCCCCGGCCACATCTGCATCTCCATCAACGAGGAGGTGGTCCATGGCATCGGCGGCCCGCGGGTGATCCAGGAGGGCGACATCGTCAAAATCGACGTCGGCATCGAGTACCAGGGCTGGATCGGCGACAACGCCCTGACGGTTCCGGTCGGCGAGGTCGATCGCGAAACGCTGCGCCTCATGGCCGCCACCGAGGAGTCCCTGCATGTGGCGATCAAGTTCGCCCGTGACGGCTGGATGCTCGGCGACCTCTGCCACTCGGTGGAGAACCACGTCACTCAGTATGGTTTCACCGTCGTGCGCGAATTCGTCGGCCACGGCGTCGGGCGCAAGCTCCATGAGGAACCGCAGGTGCCCAATTACGGTCAGAAGGGGGCGCGCCCACGCCTCAAGTCGGGCATGACCCTGGCCATTGAGCCAATGATCAATCTGGGCATCGCCAAAACGCGCATCCTTGCCGATGAGTGGACGGTGGTCACCCTGGATCGCAAGCCCAGCGCCCATTACGAGCATGTGGTCCTCGTCACCGACGGCGAACCCGAGGTGCTGACCCTGCGCAAGCGCATGTTTCCGCGCGGCGTGGAAGATCTCACCCCCCTGCCGGTGAGCGCCCTGCTCTAAAACCGGCCAGCCTCGACCGTCCGCAGGCGGCACTCAGGATTGCTAAGTAAAGAACCCATGCCGCATGGCTAAAGAAAATTCCATTCCTGCCTGAACGAAAAAAACTTGGAAGGCTGATGCCTTTATGTTTGAAATGATAAATTGCTAAATATTCTCGCAAAAAGCCTTGGCCAGCGCCGGGGCTGCTTGTGTTTCGCCGATTTTCGCCGCCAACGTCCCCTGTCCACCGTCAGCCATCGTCTCCATGAACAAGGTTCTCACCACTGCCATTCTAAAGGGAATTCGCTACGCCAGCTTGATTCCGTTGCTGTCCCTCATGGCGACGGCGCAAACGGCCACTTGGCAGCAGGTGCAGCCGGGCACGCACAGTTGGCAGGATCCGCTGAATTGGAGCACTGGCGTGGTGCCCAACGGCACCTCGGCAGTGGTTTCCTTTGGCAACAACCCCCTGGGGGCACAGACCATCGGGCTCGATGAGAATGTCGTGTTCGGCACGCTGAGTTTCGGCAACAGCAAGGGTTCCTACACCCTGGCCGCCAGCATGGCGGACACCCTCACCCTGTTCAACGATGGTTTTGGGGCGACGATTTCCAATCTGGGCACGGCCAGCAACGTGATCTCGACGGTTCTGGATCTCGCAGACGGGCCGAACACCTTGCACATTGCCGATGGGCGTCTGACGCTCGACGGTGTGGTCACGGGCTCCAATGGCTTCACCAAAACGGGTGACGGCTGGCTGGTCCTGCGTCGTACCAACACCTACACTGGCGAAACCCTTCTGCAGGGTGGCATCACCCTGGTGGCCCAGGCGGAAAATGACAACGCCGTCCTGGGTGCCACGGGCACGGGCAATGGCACCCTCATCGCTACTGGTGCCACCCTGGCGTTGATCAACGATGGCAGCAATGCTTCCAGCTCGACCACAGGCGGGGCCAGTGTCAACACCGAGGCGGTCTCCGTGAGCGGTGCCGGCTACCTCAACAACGGTGCCATCCGCAGTTATGCCGGCCGCGAGCAGAACCAGCTGACCGGGGCCGTCAGCGTCACCGGCGACACCCGGTTCCAATCGCAGGCCGGCACCCTGGCCTTCACCAGCACCGTCAATCTGGGGAGCAACAACCTGCGCGTTGGCGGCACGGGTTTTGTGTCGCTGACCGGCGCGGTGCAGGGCACGGGCACGATCACCCACTTTGGCATCAGCGGCTTCCGCATGCAAAACACCACGGCCAGCAACAGCTTCTCCGGTGCCATCATCTCCGAGCTCGGTGAAGTGCGCGCGGAAAACAGCGATGCCAACGGCCTGACCGCCTATGACAACGTCAGCGCGCTGACGGTCAAGAATGGCTATCTCCACATCATGGCGCCGACCAGTGGCACGTTCACCGTCAAAAGCCGTGTGCCCGACGATCTGCCCATCACGCTTCAGGCCGGCCGCATCCGCATTGAGAGCCTCTCCTTCAACAGCACCAATGGCTTTGCCTGGGCGGAGACGGTGGGCGACGTCACCTCGACCCTGGGTCACACCTACTTCGACTTCCGCGACACCAACGCTGACAGCGGCACCCGCGTTCTTACCGTCAATAGTCTGACACGCTCCAGCCCCTCGGTCACCTTTCAGCTTGGCGGAGATGGCGCCGTCGCCACCAACATCGGCAATGGCACCCTCGGCAACCGCTACCGCTTCTTCAACACCGCGCTCGACGGCGGAGGCCATGTGCCCTTCGTTGGTGGTTGGGCCTACCTGAACAAGGAGTTCATGAAGTACAACGACCAGAGCCTCGGTGGCAATGGCTACCGGGCCCTCGAGGCGGCCGATTACCACATCGATCAGGCGGAGGCCACCTGGGACGCCAGCAAGAACATCAAGATCACCTCGGCCAACCGCACTCTCTCCATCAACACCAGCATCCAGTCGCTCAACATCCTCAGCACGACGGGCCGCACCCTCGGCGGCTCGGCGGGCGCCATCCTGGAAATCGGGTCTGGCGGCCTTCTCACCAGCGATGCCACCCATACGATTTCCGTGCCCTTCCTCACCGCCGGTGCCGCGAGCGACTACCACCTCTATGACATTGCGTGGAGCAGCAACATTTTCCGTTCGGTTGTCGCCGACAACGGTGCCAACCCTGTCTCCTTGGTCAAGGCCGCCGGCGGCACCACCTCCTTCCTCGCCGCCAACACCTACACCGGCACCACGTTCATCAACGAGGGGCACCTCCGCGATGTCATCGGCGCCCGCGGCATCGTCGGTCTCGGCTCGGGCAACCTGACCTTTGCCGGTTCGCCGATCAACCAGGCAACCTATGAAAGCGATCGCGACTTCACCCGCGCGCTCGGCGCCGGCGCCGGTCAGGTCCAGTTCCTCAGCGGTAGCGGTGTGGGCTTCTCCGCCTACGGCGCCCCGATCAATGTCAACTTCGGTGGTGCTGGCGACACCCTGGTCTGGGGATCGCCCCACTTCAATCCCGGCATCTTCACCCTCAACGGCGGCAACGCCACCCATGTCGCCACCCTGGTCAACCCGGTCGACCTGAACAACGAACAGCGCTACATCCGCCTGGACGGCAATGCTTCGGCCGGCAATCGCCAGGTTATCGGCATCATGGCCGGCGACCTCTTCAACGGTGGTGTCGTCAAGCGCGGCGGCGGCGTGCTCGTCTTCGACAACGCCAAAACGTATACCCAGGGCACCATCGTCAACGAGGGTGAGCTCTGGCTGCGTGGCCAGGGTACGGCGGGGGCCAACGTCGTCGGCAACGACATCATGATCGGTGGCGCCTCGCGCCTCAAGATCGACGGTCCCGCGAACATCGGCTCTCGCCAGCTCATCTCGATGGCCAACACCGATGACAACAGTGCCTCGGCCATCGCCTTCGGCCCCGGTTATGGCGACGGCAGCGGCATCCGCTTCCACACCATCCTCACCGATGCGAGCGCAGCCGGCCAGCTCGGTGCCTACGATTTCTACATTCACAACCAGCAGACCACCGACAGCCGCCGCAACCGCGTGGCGGTGCAGATCAGCGGCCTGCACAATTTTTCCGCGGACGTGATGGACCAGATCGTCAATGTCGCGCCCGATGTCGAGGCCTGGTTTGGCGCCGACACCGGCAATGGCACCTTCACGGGGGCCTCACTGCCCGCCACCGGCCGCACCAAGACCGGCGGCAACACCTTCTTCCGTCTCGGCAGCGGTGGCGGCACCCTCACCCTTGCCAACGCCAACGTCCTTGACGGTGCCTTCCCGCTCATTGTCGGCGCCGAGGACAACAACGGTCGCACCAACATCGGCGGCGTGGTGTACCTGCCGCAGGCGCAGAATTACAGCGGCACCGTCACGCAGACGGTCGGCACGGCCCTGACGGCCGGCAATCTCATTGGCGCGGGTGGCGTGCTCGTGGTCGGCGGCAACGGTGCCCTCAACAACGGCAACAACAACATCTCCCTGCGCGGTGGTGAAATCCGCTTCGGCATCAACCCCAACAACTCCTTCCTCGGCGGTGTCGACACCCAGTACGCGCTGCGCAACATCCACGTCAAGAGCGCCAACGCCGTCGTGCGCACGATCCCGATCACCGGCGGCAGCAATGGCATCCTGCAGCTCAACGACCTCACCATGCGCATGGATGACGCCGATCGCGTGCTCACCGTCGGCACGATCGGCACCCACTACACCCAGACCGTCTTCAACGGTGCGGCCACTCTGGAAAACGGTGCCACGGCCCGCAACGCCTTCTTCGATGTTGGTACCGACAACAGCTTCCAGTCTGGCGTCGGTATCCTTGTCTTCAACGGTGTTCTCAGCCAGACCGGCACCGGCGCGGTCAACCTGCAGAAGCGTCAGGGTGGCGTGCTTGTGCTGAAAAACGACAACACCTACTCCGGCACCACCAATCTCCAGCAGGGTCGTCTGGTCATCGCCCACCCGGGTGCCGCCGGCAACGCCGGCACGACGATCAACATGAGCACCAACAACGATCGTCGCTCCGACCTGGAGTTCCTGATCGACGGCGCCGGCCCGTTCACCGTCAACAATGTCGTCAACACCAACGGTGGCAACGACAACTCCACCCGCGTCATCCGCGTCGGTTCGCTCGACGGTTCGTCTTCCAATCAGGAGATCCGGCTCGCCAGCCTGGTCAGCAATGCCGCCGGTGCCACCACGACCGGCAACACCGCCTCCGCCCTCTACTTCGATTCAAACCAGGGCTACCGCCTGACCGTCACCGGCGCCACCACCCTGACCCGCACCCTCACCGATTTCCGCACCCGCGGTGCGCTGCTCACCCTCGAGGGCGCGGTCGGCGGCGGCGGCGCGCTGCACAAGTATGAGCAGGGTACCCTTGTTCTTGCCGGCACCAACACCTACACCGGTGCCACCAACATCTACAACGGCTACGTCGTCGCCGCCAGCGACACGGCCTTCGGTGGCGCCACCAGTGCCGTCACCTTCAACGGCACCTCCTTTGCCCAGATCCTCGCGTCCGGCACACGCACGATCAATCGTGCCATCACCAACAGCGCCACGGGCAGCACCCAGACCGTCGGCGGCCTTGACACCGGCGCCAAAACCTTCAGCGGCGCCGTCACCCTGACCCGCGGCATCAACGTCACCGCGCTGCCTGGCGGCGATGTCAGCTTCACCGGTGTGATGAGCGGTGCCGGCGGAGTCACCATGGCCGGCACCGGCACGGTCATCCTCAGCAACAGCAACACCTACACCGGCGCCACCACGGTGGCCAACGGCACCCTGGTGGGTCGCGCCCAGGCCAGCGGCAGTCCCTTCGGCAACAACAGCGCCTTCACCATCACCAACGGCGCCCTTCGCCTCGAGAACACCACCGGCGGCACCAACAACACAACCACCACAGGTGCCCTGAATGTCAGCAGTGGCAACGCCACCATCGTCGTTGACAATGCTGCCAGCACCGGCACGACCTTCACCTTTGGCTCGCTGGTCCGCACCAACAACGCCACCGTGGTGCTGCGCGGTGTCACCACCGACCTCGGCACGGCCGGAAACGAGAAACTGGCCTTCACTTCGGCACCCGCCGTTGCCAAGGGCACCATCGGCACCTGGGCGGTCATCCAGAACGGCGGCAATGCCGGGCACTATGCCGGTGTTTCGGGCAGCAACATCGCCACGGCCAGCTACTCCTCTTCCGACCTGAACAGCTCCAGCGCCGCGGACCTGGTGAACCTCGACGTTGCCGGCAGCACCCTCAGCGCCGACCGCTCGGCCTACGCCTTCCGCACCAACGCCAACGTCTTGCTTGGCAGCAACACCCTCAAGCTCGGCGACGCCCCCTCTAGCACGGTCGGTCAGGCGGGCATGATCCTCAACAACGGTGCCGACGTCACCGGTGGCACCGTCGACATCGGCACCAATGCCCTCAGCATTTACACCGACGACGCGGCGGTTTCGACTTTCAGCTCCGCCATCACCAACTTCCGCAACAACGCCAACAACACGCTCACCACCCGCCTGGTGAAATTCGGTCCCGGCACGCTGGAAATCTCCAGCGCTGCCAGCACCTACCAGGGCAACATTCAGGTCAGCCAGGGCACGCTCAGCCTGACCGCCCCGAACGTCATTCCTACGTTCTCCAACATAAACGCGGTCACCGGTTCCACCGTCATCATCCAGCCGGGCGCGACGGTGCGCCTCAACGGCAACAACCAGGAGTTTGGCAACTTCTCCGGCACCACAATTGTCAGCCCGGTGCTCAATACGGCAGGCACCCTCGACCTCGGTGGTGCCACCCTCACCTTTGGTCGCCAGGGCAGCAGCACCGTCTTCTCCGGTCAGCTCATCGGTGGTGCCGGCTCCCGCCTGGTCAAGGTTGGCGGTGGTCGCCTCACCCTTGACAACTGGGATGCCAGCCGGCCGAACTCGCTGGACACTCTGGAAGTGTTGCAGGGGGTCGTCCAGTCCTGGCACAATGACAACTCCTGGGCGACGCCGAATGGCTTTGCCAGCAGCCTGCCCTCGACGACGCAGATCCTCCTGCGCGGCGGCGAATGGGAGGCCTACGTGGTTGGCGACAACACCAGCAACTTCCAGTTCATTCCGATGGGCCAGAGCATCACGGCCCGCGATGGCAATGCGGTCCTCGACACCAACCGGTGGCAGGGCAGTACAGCCAACAAGATCCTCGGCTTCGACACCCTGACGGTCGACAAGAACATCCTCACCATCACCGGCGGCAACGCGATCTATCCGCGCTTTGCCGGGGCCTTCACGATGACCGCCAACGCCCGACTGCAGACCGATGCGCCCCTGCTGCTCAACGGTACCATCAATGGCTACTTCACGCTGACCAAAACCGGCAGCAGCAACCTGGAAATCAACGCCGACAACAGCGCCTGGTCTGGCGGCACCGTTCTGCACGACGGCACACTGCTCTTCGGCAGCCGCACGCCTGAGGTCGGCGAGCGCTACATGGCCGGCACCAACCTGTTCAGCTACAGCGCGACCGCCAACCTCGGCACCGGCGACATCGTCGTCAACCGCAGCACGGCGATCCGCCTCAACGCGCCCACCAACGTGCTCACCGCCCAGGGACAGCGGGTCCAGACCTTCAGCAACCTGCAGAACGCCGGCCTCGCCCGCGTCGACATCGGCCTGGATGCGCCGCTCACCGATTACGGCCTGCGCTCGACCACCAATGGCGCGCTGACCGTGGGCTTGAACGACGGTTTCTTCACGAATAGCCTTGACCAGTCGCTCATGGGCAACGGCCGCTGGGCTGTTGGTGCCTGGACCACCACCTTCTACACCGCCGCCAAGCTCGGCTACGGCATCGACAACACCTACCGCTTCGCCGGTGTCAACGGTGTCTTCAACATCACCCAGGCCAACGCCCTTTCGGGTCCGGCCACGCTCGAAGTGGGCATGGACATGACGCCGAACGGCTTTGCCATCAACAGCGGCAACGCCCAGGTGCAGCTCTACGGCGACCAGTCCTACACCGGCAACACCATCATCCGTCGCAACCGTGAAACCGGCAGCACCCAGAACTTCCTGGCCTTCCACGGCGATCTGGCCTCGCCGGTCATCGATGTCTACGGCCGCCTGATGGCCCGTGGTGCCGGCCGCTTCACCAACGATGCCGGCGACCAGGTCAACACCGTCAATCTCTACCCGGGTTCGGTGCTGCGCTTCGACTACAACATGGACGTCAACGATTCGATGGCGACCTCCCGCCTGGAGAACTCCAACCTCGGCTTGGCCGCAACCGAGAACAAGTGGGGTGACAGCACCCCGTTGCTGCTCGACGGCGCCACCTTCAACCTGCTTTCCTCTGGCGGCCGCGTGAACCGCGAGAAGGTTGGCGACATCACGGTGCGCAACGGCGCCGCGGTTTACCTTGAACGCAACAGCACCAACGGACAGATCATCCTGGAGACCCCGAGCATCACACGAGTTGGCCAGGCCACTTTTGCGATTCGCGAAAACGCCGACGAACTCGGCCGTGTCGACCTGCAGGGCCAGAAATTCTTCATCGACAATGGTGCCACCATGCTGGACGCCCGGGGACTGCTGCCGGTGTGGATGATCAACCCCAGCCGCAACACCTTCCTCACCTACAATGCCAATTTCGGCGTCCAGAATGCCGCCTTCACCGCCTCGACGACAACTGCCGCCACCGGCGCCACCTTCCTCGGTGGCCTGACCTCCACCAGTGTCGCCAGCTATGGCGTCGGCGTCGGTGACGCCACCCTCGCCGGTCCCGTCAATGTCTATGCCCTGCGCATCGCCCACGAGGCCTCCGGCAACGATGCCACCCTGACCGGCGGCCAGATCAACATTCACAGCGGCGGCCTCATCGTCGACAACCGCGACAACGCGCGCGTCAATTTCGACACCACCGCCGTCTACTTCGGCGATGGCACGACTCCCGTTGAAGCCCTCGTCTATTCCGACCAGAGCAACATCACCACCCGCTTCGGCGGTGTCGTCACGGCCGCCAACTTCACCATGCATGGTGCCGGCAACGTCCAGTTCACCAACACCGGCAATGTCATCACCGGCAACATCCAGATGAACAGCGGCAAGCTCTTCCTGGATGGCGCGGGCACCGCGGGCAACAGCAACACCTCGATCACCCTGGCCGGCGACTGGCTGCAGAACAACGACGGCCAGCAGATGGCCGAACTCTGGCTGCGCACCAACAACAACGCCAACACCACCTGGAACAACTCGCTGGTGATTGCCGAGAACGTGCCCTACGCCCGCATCATCGGCGGCCGCTACACCGGCACCTCGACCGCCGCCGCCACCAACACGATCTCGGGTTCACTGACCATCCACGGCACCAACACCCTGCAGGGCACGACCCTGATCGTCGGCAGCACCGGCACGGGCAGCAGTGAAAACACCCACAACCTGACCATCAACGGTGCCACCACTCTCGGCGGCAGTGCGCCGATCGGCATCCGTGTTGAGCAGAGCGGTCGTGTCCTGCAGCTCACCGGCGCTGTGACGGGTTCGGCCCCGATCCTCAAGTCGGGTGACGGCACCCTGCGCCTTGATGGCAACAACATCGACCTGAGCAGCCCGGTGACCCTCAACCGCGGTGAAATCCGCGGCCTCGGCAACAACACCAACAACTTCTTCGGTACGGGTGACTACACGCTCAATTTTGGCACCCTGCGCTTTAGCACCTCGTCCGCGCGCCCCTTCTTCACGACGGCCAACCAGTTGATCAGTGTCAACGGCGCCGTCACCTTCGTGCGTGACCGCAACGGCGGCGCGAGCAACCAGACCATCACGATCGGCGCCAACAACAACGGCAATGTGTTGCGCACCGGCGGAGCCGCCAACCTGCGCATCCAGTCCGACAGCTTCGGCGACACCTGGGTGTTGGAAAGCCGGTTGGTCGTCAACGACAGCGCCTCGATCTTCAATGACAATGCCACCGTGCACTTGCGCGACCAGTTGGAGGGCGGCGGCCGTCTGACCCGGCTTGGCATCTGGAACATCTACTTCGACAACAATGCGGCCAACAGCAACTGGACGGGTATTCTTGATCTGCAGGCGGGCATGACGCGCGTGCTGCAGAACGGCGACACTCTCGGCGGGCCGGGCAGTTCCGTCCTGCTGCATCCGACGGCTTCACTGACGGTGCGCAGCGTGGCGAACTTGGGCACCGGCAACGGTCTCTCGCAACTGCGCACCACCAGCTCCACCAGCAATACCGTTCTGGGCATCGGACTCGCGAGCGAGTTCGCCAACCTGTACGCTCATTTCAACAGCTTGACGACCGTGGGCAGCCGTCGCGGAGTGCTCGCTCTTGATGCTGGTGCGACGTTCTCCGTGGATCCGGCAATGGCTGGTTTCCAGAATGGTGAGTGGTTCCTTGGCAGTGTCAGCGGCGCCACGCTCAACGCGGCCTCGATCGCGCCCTGGGGTCCCGGCGGCAATCAGTTCCTCATCGGGGGTGGGGGCAGCACGCTTACCCTGAATCCATCGACCGCGGGTGCCCAGTTTGCCGGCGCCAATGAAATGGTCATCGGTTCGCAGCTCAATGTCTTCGGCTACATCACGACGGTGTTTGGCTCCAATGCAGACAACAGCTACAGTGGAGGCACGCGTGTCCATCTCACCCGCAACATGGACGGCGGCTATCGAGGCGCGGCACTGCTCCTCCAGGGCGGGGCCAACGGCACGGGCGCGACCTTCCGCACACCGCTCGGTTCGGGCGCGGTCGATGTTTTCGGTGAAGTGCGCATCGAGGGTGCTTCTGGCACGGCGGTCAACAGCGCCACCACCAACGCGAACACCTGGACCTTCCACCCGGGCTCCCGCATCCGCTTCGACAACAACACCCCCTTCACCGGCAGCGGCACCACCGGCAACCTGGCCACCGGCACCCTCGGCGGTGGCGGTCGCTGGGCAGACTCGGTCGGCATCGACCTGAACACCTCCGTGCTCGAACTCTATGGCGACGCCACGGACCACATCGCCAACCGCGAAGTCGTCGGTGACATCACCGTTGGCCGTGGTTCGGAAGTCGTCATCCGTCGCGCGGGTGCAAACTGGGCCGAGCTTGTCGCTGGCAACCTGACTCGCAACGGCAACGGCACTCTGATGATCAGCACCATGGTGGATAGCACGAACACGGCCGGTATCCTTGGCACGGTGGCGGGCGCGGCCAACGCCACCCGCTTCCTGGTCGCCAACAGCGGCGATTTGATCAGCAACAACATGGTCGCCCCGTGGATCATCAGTCGCTTTGACGGTCAGTTCCTCAAATACGACAATGCTCTGGGCTTCCAGATCCTCACTCAAGGCGGAGCTCCGGCCAACTATGTTGCCACCTCGACCACCACGCTCACCTCGGCGGTGCTCGGCGCCAACGATGGCAGCCGCATCGTCAGCCTGGAAGGCAGTGCCAATTTCACCCTTGGCGATAATCTCGACATCCACGCGCTGCGTGTTAGCCGTGACATCAACGTCAGCGCCGATGGGCTGTACAACAGCATCATCATCCGCAGCGGTGGCCTGACCCAGTTTGCCAACACACCGACGATCAACGCCGACCTGTACTTCGGCGCCGCCGGCAATGGCACGGGCGAGGCTCTCATCCATGCTTCCAACAACACGCTGCAGATCAATGGCCGGATCTTCGCCGGCCAGGTGACCAAGTTCGGCACCGGTTTCCTCAACGTCCGCTCTGACCAGCCCCAGTTCACTGGCAACTGGGTCATCCATGGCGGTGGCATCCAGTTCCTTACCCCCGGGGCCGCCAGTACCGGTGAGGTCATCCTCAACGGCAGCCGCATGAATGACCGCGATAACACTTACAACCTCACCGAGGTCCGCTACAACTTCAACAGTGGCTCGCCGGACCTGTTCACCTGGAATGGTGGCAAGATCACCGCTTACGACCAGAATCGTGTCTATGCGACGACCGCCAGCGACCGCCTGCAGCAGTTGCCGGCCATCGACCTGCGCACCACCAACGCGGTGGCTGGCACCGGCCAGATGGGCCTGCTCTTCCTCCAGGCCGACGGAGCGCGCACGACGGTTCGCACCGGTACGGTCACACTGTTTGATCATTACCAGCTGCACGTTGAGTCGGGCACCTACGGCACGGGCTCGACGACCGGCATCCAGCTTGGCTCCGGCGTCGGCACGGGCGGCCTGAACAACGGCGGCCAGTTCGACCTTCGCAAGGTTGGCGACGGCGTGCTGATCCTTGGCGACAACAGCGCCAGCTTCACAGGCGGCCGCAGCATCACCATCGGCGAGGGCGCGGTGCGCGTCCTGCATGCCGGCGCTTTCGGCGGCGCGGGCAACACGGCCAACATCGAGCAGGGCGGTGTCCTCGAGATCGCCGTCGGCGGCTGGTCGCCCACAGCCACTCTGACCATGCAGCCCGGGGCGATGGAACGCTGGGCCGTCAACGGCGCCCGCAGCGGCGATCACGTTCTCCCGGCCGGTGTGCACCTGCAGATCATGGCCAACCAGACGGGCAGCAAGACCATCACCCTCGATGGCGGCTCGCTCATGGGCTACCTGCCCCGCGATTGGGACCACGTTGCCATCATCCACCAGCTCGGCAGCGGCATCACCCTCAATCTGGCCTCGGATTCCTTCCTTGGACAGCCCTACGCGAGCAGCAACAACAGCCTCTGGGATCAGTCGCGCATCTATGACATCGGCAAGATCAATCAGACGAACGCCAGCAATCCCAATGACATGGGCCTGCGCGGTTCCTACCTGCAGATCCACGGCAACATCACCGGCCCCGGCGGTCTGACCAAGGTCGGCCAGGACATCATCCTGCTCAACGGCGCCAACACCTACGAGGGTTCGACCGTTGTTGAAAACGGCATTCTGCAGATCGGCCGCAACAACAGCCTGCCGGTCGGCACCGACCTGCGTCTGGAGACCAGCAGCGGCATGTTCGACCTGAACGGTTTCAACCAGGAAGTCGCCTCGCTTGCCGGTGACCAGGGCAGCGTCAACAACGGCGCCTTTGCCCTCAACACCCTGACCGTCAACCAGGCCACCGCCAGCACCTATGGCGGCACCCTCGATGGCAACGTCTCGCTGGTGAAGAGCCACACCGGTGTCCTCACCCTCGCCGGTGTCAGCGCCATGCGCGGTGACCTGATCATCAACGGCGGCTCGGTCGCCCTCACCGGTTCGGGCTCCGTCAGCGAAAGCCGCTGGATCTCGGTGGGCACCGACACCAGCTTCGACCTCACCGGTCGCACCGGCGGTGCTTACACCTATGACGGTTTGATCAGTGGTGGTGGCGTCGGCGCTCTCCGCGTCGACAATGCCAACCGTGGTCGCATCCTCGGTTCGATCAGCCTCTCCGACAATGTCGGCACCCACGCCCGCACGGGTGCCCTCAAGCCCGGTGGCAGCTCCGCGGGTGCCTACGCCACCGCCGGCGACCAGGTCGGCCATCTGCAGATCACGGGTGATCTCAGTCTCGCTGGCGGCCTCTACGGATCGAGCACCAAGACCGAGCGACTGACCCTGCAGCTCGCGGCTCCCACGTCGACCCTGTCGGCCCTGGGCTGGGATGGCTCGGCGCTCGCTGCTTGGCTGACCGCCAATGCCGCCCCCGTCCTGAATGGCGAACAGGGCGACCTCTCCGGTCACGACTATGTCAATGTGGGAGGTGCGGTCACCCTCAATGAGCACGGCACGGTCGGGATCGCCCTGACCAACAGCTACACTCCGGCCTTTGGTGACATCTTCAACCTGCTCGACTGGACGACGATCACCGCCAACACCTTCAACGCCGGTCCTGCCCGCGTCGGTGGCGGCAGCGGTTACGATCTGAACCTGCCGGACCTGTCCGCCTATCAGCTGGGCTGGAACACCGATCTCTTCCTCAGCCACGGTGTCCTGGTAGTGGCCCCCGAGCCGGGCCGCATGCTGCTGGTCTTCCTCGGCCTCGCCGGTCTCTGCCTGCGCCGTCGTCGCTGAAGCGCACTTGCGTCACTCCGCGGGTCCTCCTTCGGGAGGGCCCGCTTTTTTTAGGCAGCGACCACCCAAAACGCGTCGATCTTGAGGGTCTTCGCCCGGGTGTGGCCTTCCTCCGGACCCAGAATCAGGAGGGCCGTGGCGAGGGCATCGGCGCGCTGTGCGCTGGCGTCGACCACGGTGACGGAGACGGCCCGATGGCGCACCGGCCGACCTGTGCGTGGATCGATCAGGTGACTGATCGTTTCGCCATGGAGCTGGCGCTGCTCGCGATAGCTGCCGCTGGTGGCGGCGCAGGCATTCTCGAGCGACAGGCCTTGCAGGCTTTCGCCAGCGGGTCGTCCGGGGGCTTGAATACCGATCTGCCAGGGATTGCCCTCCGGTGCACGTCCCTGAGCCAGCACTTCGCCGCCGAGTTCGAGCAGGAATTGGGGCAGCCCAGCGAGGATGAGCTTGGGACGGAGTTCATCAAGCACAAAGCCCTCCACGATGCTGGCCAAGTTGAGTTGCACGTCCGGGCGGGCTTTGCGCAAGGCTGGCGCCTTGCTGCGCCATTCAAGGTGATGCCAGCCACAGCGGGCGCGCAGGGCAGCAAGCTCGGTTTCCTCCGGCGGAGTGACTGGGGCTGCGCCTGGCTGGCGTTTGCCGAAGCCCCAGGCATCGATCAGCGGTGCGCAGGTGGGGTCGAGGACTCCATCGGTCTGGTCGGCGATCCCTCGCATCACTTCGACCGCCCGGACGAGTTCGGCCGGCACCTGAAACCATGCGGTCTCGCGGTGGGCGTTGAAGCGACTGACGGGAGAGTCGTCACGCCAGTGCGAGAACAGCGCTTCGCGCCGGTCGAGGTGATCCTGGATCAGGCGGCGGTGGGCTTCGCCAGCCCCCTCGGCGCGCAGGCTCCAGGTGGTTCCCATGGTGCGTCCACTGACCCGGCTGGGGCGAAGGCGCGTGCAACCCGCAGCGCTGAGGCTGGCGAGCAGGGCGCGACGGCTCAGGCGCAGAGGGGCGGGGTTGCGAGGCATGAAAACGGGCCGCGCGCGGGCGGCCCGTCAACAAGCGCTCGCAGGCGCGCAGATCAAGCGCCAGCTCAGACGACGACGCAGTGGACGCGGCTGATGCCAGGGATGGCCTCCAGTTCGGCGATGACACCGGCATCGGGGGTGGAGTCGAGCGTCAGCAGGGTCAGGGCGGTTCCACCCTCCTTGTTGCGGCTGAGCGACATGTCCGCGATGTTGACGTTGTTCTTGCCGAGCGCCGTGCTGTAGGCGGCGATCATGCCGGGGCGGTCGATGTTCTCGATCAGCAGTAGGGTGCCCTCGGGGCGCGTTTCAATGTGGCGGCCGTTGACCTTGACGATGCGCGGCTCGCCGGCAAAGAAGGTGCCGGCGATGCTGGCTGACTCGTTGCCGTTGCAGGCCTGCACCTCGATCAGATCCGTGAACTCGCTGGCCTCAGGCACACGGCTTTCGTTGAGGCGGATGCCAAGGTTTTCAGCGGTGCCGATGGCGTTGATGTAGTTGACTTGCTCGGGGCCGCAGGGGCGCTCCAGGAAGCCCTTGAGGATGGCGCGAGAGAGCAGGGAGGTGTCACCACTGCCGACCTTGCCACTGTAGCTGATGCTGACTTGGCCGGTGCGCGCCGGCGCGAATTGCGAGAGCAGGCGTCCCAGCAGTTCGCCGAACTTGAGGAAGTGGCCCTGCTCAGCCAGCGTCTTCGGGTCGACATTCGGCATGTTCACGGCGTTGACGACCGTGCCCTGCAGAAGGTGGGCGGCGATGACTTCGGCGATCTCAATGCCGACGTTTTCCTGGGCCTCGTCGGTGGAGGCGCCGAGGTGGGGGGTGAACACCGTGTTGGGGGCCTGGAGCAGGGGATAGTCGGCAGGCGGCGGTTCGACCTCAAAGACGTCGAGCGCGGCGCCGGCAACCCGGCCCTCGACCAGCGCCTGGGCCAGCGCCTGGTCGTCGATCAGGCCGCCACGGGCGCAGTTGACGATGCGCACGCCCTTCTTGAGCTTGGTGATGCGCGCGGCGTTGAGCATGTGCTTCGTGTCCGGCGTCATCGGCATGTGCATGGTGATGAAGTCGGCCTCGACCAGGGCGTCGTCGAGCTTTTCGAACAACTCGACGCCGAGGCTCTCGGCGCGGTTCTTCGACAGGTAGGGGTCATAGGCAACGACGCGCATGCCGAAGGCCTTGGCGCGTTTGGCGAACTCGGCACCGATGCGGCCCATGCCGAGAACGGCGAGGGTCTTGCCGTTGACTTCGGTGCCCTGGAAGCTTTTGCGGTCCCATTTGCCGGCGACGATGCTGGCATGAGCCTGCGGCGTTTTACGCGCGAGCGACATCATCAGCGTGAAGGCCTGCTCGGCGGTGGAGATCGTGTTGCCACCGGGCGTGTTCATGACCACCACGCCGCGCTTGCTGGCGGCGGGCACATCAATGTTGTCGACGCCGACCCCGGCGCGGCCGACCGCTTTCAGATTCTTCGCCGCCTCGATCACTTTGGCGGTCACCTTGACGCCGCTGCGCACGATGATGGCGTGGGCATCCTTGGCCGCCTCGGCAAAGTCGGCCTCGGCCTTCAGGCCCAGCTTGACCTCGACGGAGAAGGACGGCTCTGCCTTCAGGAGTTCGATGCCTTTTTCGGCGATGGGATCTGCGACGAGGATCTTGAATTGCTGGGCCATAGGGGGCCACAGATTAGGCGACTTTGCCGCGCTGGCAAGCGTCATGCTCGCTCGCTTGTTTGGCCGGCTTGGGCCGCAGGAACCGCCTGGGCGCTGAACGCCCAGGGTGAATGCATGTCGGGTCGCGCTGTGCGGCTGAGCAGCCACGTGGGATTTACCCAAGCGCCCCGGCCTTCAAATCGCGCAGCGCGTAGAGCCGCTCCTCGCGCGCCAGGCCCCGCAGCAGCCGCGCCCCCGTCTTGCGGCTGGCGCCAAACCGCT
>CBINON010000013.1:0-100629 GCA_966252325.1 uncultured bacterium
CACTCTCCACTCTCCACTCTCCACTCTCCACTCTCCACTCTCCACTCTCCACTCCACCCCCCGTTTTCCCCTTGCGGCGACCCCGGTCGTCCTGATAATGAACACCCCCGTCAGCATCCCCCGCATGAGCGCCACCCCGCCCAGCCAACTCAGCTTCGAACAGGCCATGGAACGCCTGGACGAGATCGTCGCGCGCATGGAGGTGGAGAAGCTGCCGCTCGAGGAGATGGTGGCCAGCTACGAGGAGGGCATGCAGCTCCTGCAGTCCTGCCGCCAGCGCATCGAGGCCGCGCGCCGGCGTGTGGAACTCATCAACGCCGGCAACGGCGAGGGCGCCAGCCTGACCGCCTTTGATCCGGAAACGGCAGTGGCCGAGGAGGCGCCGAAGACGCCGGCCCGGCGCAAAACCGCCAAGCCCGACACCGCCGCCGAAGGCGACATCCGACTTTTTTGACTCACGTGGACACCGACCTGCCGCCCCTCACCTGCCCCGCCGATCTGAAAGCCCTGCCGCCGGAGAAACTGCCCGCGCTCGCTGAGAAAATCCGCGCCACCCTGATCGAGACCCTGAGCCAGACCGGCGGCCACCTCGGCCCGAACCTCGGTGTCGTCGAGTTGACCCTCGCCCTGCACCGCGTCTTCGACACGCCCAAGGACAAGTTTGTCTTCGACGTCGCCCACCAGGGCTACGTGCACAAGATGCTCACCGGCCGCTGGGACAAGATCCACACGATCCGCCAGTACGAGGGCCTGAACGGCTTCCTGCTGCGCAGCGAGAGCGAGCACGACTGCTACGGTGCCGGCCACGCGGGCACCGCCCTCGGCGCCGCCCTCGGCATGGCGACGGCGCGCGACCTCAAGGGCACCGACGAGCACGTCGTCTGCGTTGCCGGCGACGCCGCCTTCACCTGCGGCCCGGTGTTCGAGGCGCTCAACAACGTTGCCGCCCACACGAAGCGGCTCATCATCGTCCTCAACGACAACGAGTGGTCGATCGACAAGAACGTCGGCGCCATCGCCAAGTACTTCAACAGCATCGCCACCCATCCCGGCTTTGCCAACCTGCATCACAAGGCGGCCAAGTTCGTCGAATTCGTCCTCGGCGGCGGCGCCCGCAAGCTGGCCGAGCGCGTCGAGAACACCGCCAAGGGCCTGCTGCTGCCGCAGAGCGAGGGCGCGCACAACCGCAGCACCCTGTTCGAGGAGTTCGGCATCCATTACTACGGCCCGATCGACGGCCACGACCTGCCGCTGCTCATCCAGACCTTTGAGTTCCTCAAGACCCAGGACGAACCGGTCATCCTGCACATCCTCACCGAGAAGGGCCGCGGCTACAAACCCGCCCTCGAGGACCCGCTCAAGTTCCACGGCCTCGGCAAGTACAACGTCGAGACCGGCGAAACCGCCGCGACCGACAAGCCGACCTACTCGCAGATCTACGGCCGCAGCGTCACCGACTTCGCCAAGCAGGACCCGCGCATCGTCGCCATCACCGGTGCCATGCCCGGCGGCACCGGCCTGATGTGCTTCAAGCAGGAGATCCCCGAGCGCTACTTCGACGTCGGCATCGCCGAGGAACACGCCGCGCTGTTTGCCTGCGGCATGGCCACCCAGGGCCTGCGACCCTTCCTGACCATCTACTCGACCTTCATGCAGCGGGCGATCGACATGATCATCCACGACATGGCCATCCAGGACCTGCCCGTGCGCCTGTGCATGGACCGCGGCGGCCTCAGCGGCGACGACGGTCCGACCCACCACGGCCTCTTCGACATCGCCTACCTGCGCGGCATCCCCGGCCTCGTGCACATGCAGCCGAAGGACGAGGACGAGTTTGTCGACATGCTCTGGACGATGGCCAACCACGACAGCGGCCCGATCGCCATCCGTTACCCGCGCGGCAACGGCCCCGGCGTCACCCCCAAGGCCACGCCGCGCCTGCTGGAAATCGGCAAGGCCGAACTCGTGGCCGATGGCAGCGATGTCGCCCTCGTCGGCCTCGGCGAAATGTTCCCGGTCGCCGAGCAGGCGAAAAAGCTGCTTGAAGCGAAGGGCCTGTCGGTCGCCCTGGTCAACCCGCGCTGGATCAAGCCGCTCGACGGCGCGCTCCTGGAAAACCTGGCGCGCAAGGTCAAGGTCGTCTGCACGCTCGAGGACCACGTGCTCATGAACGGCTTCGGCTGCGGCGTCATCGAACACCTTGCCGATGCCGGCATCGCCACACCGGTGGTGCGCGTCGGCTGGCCGGATGCCTTCGTCGAACACGGCAGCGTCGGCGCCCTGCGCAAGAAGCACGGCCTGACCGCCGAGGCCTGCGTCGAGAAGGTGCTGTCGCGGCTCTGAGGCTTCAGGCGCGTGCCGCCGCCACACTGCCGGTCCAGGCCTTGCGCAGGATCGACAGGTCGGAATCCACGGCGATGTGGCTGTAACCGAGCGCCTGATGGCGCGGCAGATCCGCGGCGTCGCGCAGCAGGATGCCGCAGGCCTTGCCGGCCGCGCGGGCCACCTCGGCGACCGTTTGCAGGCAGTCGGCGTAATCGAAGGGCGCATCGGCCTCCAAGCGCCCCAGGTCGTGTTGCAGGTCTGCCGGACCGACAAAGAGCACGTCGATGCCCTCGACCGCCGCGATCTCCGCGCAGGCGCAGACGCCGGCGACGGTTTCAATCTGGGCATGCAGGAGCGGGCGCGCCTTGCTCTCGGCCGGGCGCAGGCCGTAATCGCAGGCGCGCACCGTGCGCGCAAAACCGCGGCGACCGCGCGGCGCATGGTGGGCAGCCTGCACGATCGCCTCCGCGGCCGCGGCCGATTCGACATGCGGCACCATGACACCGGCCGCGCCCCAGTCGAGCACGCGGCCGATCAGGTCGGCATGCGGCGCGCCGACGCGGACGATGCCACGGGTGCCCGTGCCGCGCAGGGCGCGCAGCTGGCCAGGCACGGCGGCTTCCGATTCGCAGCCGTGCTCAAGGTCGAGCAGGATCCAGTCGAGCCCGCAGAGGGCGGCGAGTTCGGCGACGGCGGCCGAGCCGGTGGAGATCCAGGTGCCGAGGTGGAGGTCGGGAGTCATGGCAGGAGGGAGAGATCAGCATCGCGGCGCAGGCCGTCGAGGGCAAGTGCCAGGCGCTCGTGGGTGGCGCGGCGCAGGGCGGCGCCGCCGCCGAGGAAAAAGCCGTCGTCGCGCTCGAAGTAGCCGGCGCCGACCCGGATGACCGCCTTGACGATCAGGTTGCGCAGCAGGTGCAGCCAGAAGCGCGGCAGCGCCGCCGCCGGCAGGGGTCGCACCTCCGCATAACCGGCGAAGGCGGCGCGCAGAAAGGCGGCCTCGTGGAAGCAGGCGAGCAGCGACAGATCGTCCATCGGGTCGCCGCTGATGGCATCGTCGAAATCGATGAAGGCCTCGATCCGGTCCGGACCGCCGAGGATGTTCCAGAGCGCGAGATCCTTGTGCACGAGGCAGCCCTGCGGCAACTCCAGCAGGCCGGCGGCCGCGGCGACGGCGGCCTCGATCTCGCGGGTCTGGCGCGGGATCAGGAAGCCGCGGTCCTGCAGGAACCCGAGATGGGCGTCGAGTCGCAGCAGGAAATAATCGGCGTAGCTCGGACGCAGCCCGACCAGGCCGGCATCGAGCACGCCAAAGCCCGCGGGCTGCACGGCCTGCCACTGCGCCACCGCGGCGCCGATGGCGCGGGCCACAGGCTCCACCCGCAACTCGCCGCGCCGATACCAGTGGTTCAGGTCGGGTGCATCCAGACATTCCAGCGCCTGCCAGGCGAAGGGCACCCGCGTGCGGCTGGCGTCACAGCCGAGCACCGCCGGCACCGGCACACCGGCCGCCCGCACCCGCGCCAGCACCTCGCTTTCGACCGCCAGATGGCCGTCGCCCTCGGGACCGTCCTCGACCCGGACAAACAGGCGCTGACCGTCGGCATCTACCCGCCAGGTCAGGTGGTTGCCCTGGCCCGACCCCGGCTGCAACGTCAACTGGTGCAGGCCCAAGGCCTCGCGCAAGGCTTCGGCAAGCGGTGCTTCCAGTTCGGTGGCGCGCGCCGCACGCGGCGCGGTGCCGTGAAAGGCGGCGGGGCGGTCGCACTTCCAGTAATGGATGTCGCGCCGGCTCATGCGGAGGGAGGCCGGCGCTTCCAGAGGGCCGCGGCGATGCCACCGAGGATGTTTTGCATGACCCCGCTGAAGACCCCCGCAGCGGCCGCGAGCGGCAGGGTGGCAAAATGCAGGCGGGCCAGCGAGGCCGCCATGCCGCCGTTCTGCATGCCCACCTCGATGCTGACCGTGCGGGCGACGGATTCGGGGAAGCGCAGCAGTCTGGGCAAGAAGTAGCCGAGCCCAAAGCCGAAGACATGCAGCACGAAGGCCGCGAGCGCGAGCACCCCAAAATTCTGCGCAATGGCCTCGGCACTGGCCGCCACGATGCCGCCGGTCACGCAGACGAAGGCGAGCACGGCGAAGGTCGGGCCGGCCGCGCCGATGCGGTCGGCGATGCGCGGCAGTTGCCAGCGGATGAGCACGCCGAGCACCACCGGTGCAACCGTCAGCTGCAGCGCCGATTTGCAAAGGGCCCAGGCATCGACCGGGACGTAGGCGCCCGCGAGCGTGCGGGTCCAGAGCGGCGTGAAAAAGAAGGCCAGCAGGGTCGAGATGAGGGTCAGCACGACCGACAGGGCCACGTTCGCGCGGGCCAGGTAGGCGATCATGTTCGAGGCCATGCCACCGGGACAACTCGCCACCAGGATGATGCCCACCGCCAGGCCCGCCTCCAGTCCGAGCAGCTTGGCCGTGCCCCAGCCCGCCAGCGGCATGATCGTGTACTGGGCCAGAAAGCCCAGGGCGACACTGCCCGGCATGCGACCGATGGCACGAAAGTCGTCAAGGCTCAGCGTCAGGCCCATGCCAAGCATGGAGGCCGCGAGCGACCAGAAGATCCAGTCGGCGGTGAACCACAGCATCACCGGCGGATGCACAAACGCGACGGCGGCCAGCAGCACCAGCCAGATCGGGTAGAGGTTGTTGAACCCGTCGAAGAAGCGTTTCATGAAATCAGGGAGCCGTGTCACGCACACCGTTGAACGCCGGACCACCGGCACCGACGTAGCCGTTGCTGGTACCGTTTTCATCCGGCGTGACCCAGAAGGCATACAACGAGCCCTGCATCAGATGGAAGCGGAACTTCACCGGCCGACCGGACAAGTCGGACAGGTCGGACTTGTCTGACCAGGTGACCTTGAGCCGCGTCTGATCATCCGACATCGTCTGAGAGTTCCGCAGGACCTTGCCCTTCTCATCCAGCACTTCCACCCGCGCCTCGCCGTTCAGATTCA
Organism: uncultured bacterium; assembly: GCA_966252325.1. GTDB lineage: Bacteria > Verrucomicrobiota > Verrucomicrobiia > Verrucomicrobiales > Verrucomicrobiaceae > Prosthecobacter. The sequence continues at coordinate 5,334 of CBINON010000013.1, forward strand.
CAAACAGGTGCCGGCCCTGAAACTTCACGGGGCGCGTGGTCAGTTCCCCCGGTCCCTCCATGGACGCAAAGCCATCGCGGCGCAGGGTCGCCAGACCGATCGCTGCACCGCCATACATGTTGGAACGCCCCTCGCCCGCGTCCCCGGAATAGGCGCAGTAGGGAAAGACCAGTTGGTCGTCGAGCACGACACAAACGCCCGTGGTCGTGTGCAGGTAGGCACGGTCCCAGGCACCTTCCCGTCGCTCGCCGCGGATGAAGCCGCGCCGGTCGGGCCGATCCCAATGGAAGCCGTCGCGGCTGAAACCGAGTTCCAGGTCCGTGAGCTTGGGGAAGCTGCCCTGGTCACAGATCGCGTTGTTCGGCCCACGATGGATCTGATGCATGCCAATCATCAGGCTCTCATAAGCCACGGCAGCCAGGCTGTAGAGCTGCGGCGGATCGCCCTCCTTGTTCTGACCGGCATAACCGCCCGCCGGCTCGGGCCGGTCCAGGCGGTCGGCATTCGTCCAATACACCGCCTTGTCCCAGTGGGCGCCTTCCAGAAAGGTGTCGCTTTCCACGTAGAAGCGGCAGCGCCCGCGTGGGCCATCCTGCTTGATGCTCTGCACCCATTTCTTGCGAAACGGATTGTAAAAGATCGAGCCGTAGTCACCCGCGGGCGTCGTGCAGGGCACCGGCTTCGACCAGGTCACGCCATCCGACACCTGCAGGCTGTGCGTCAAGCCCGGCACGCGCTGCTCCTTCGGCACGTGGATCCAGCAGGTCAGGAACTTGAGTCGCTCCTTGGGATCGCTCGCCGTGATGTCGTACCAGAGGGCGTTGTCACTGCCCGCGGTGCTGCCTTCGCCCCCGCCCCAGGCCGCGCCCTCCGGCAGCAGCAGGTTGCCGCCGTGCAGGCCCAGTTCCGGCCGCGTCCAGGTCTTCAGGTCAGGGCTTGTCGCCAGCGCCAGCGGCCCGCGCCAGCCCGCCGTGTAGAACATTTGGAACCGCTTCTCTTTCGGTTCATAAAACACCCCGCCCTGGCCGAGGTAGACGACGCGGTTGAGCCTCTTCTCCAGCTCCGTCTCCGCCTGGAACACCGGATTGCCCTCGAACTTCCTCGCCTGGTGAAAGGTGCGCTTCAACGTGGTCTTCTCGATGAGGAAGTCGTCGACAAAAAGCTGCCGGCCCACGTCGATGGGGATCACCTTCGGCGGCCGCCGCAGGTAAGGCACGGGCATCGGCTCGGTGGAAGCCGGATCGAGGAAGCGCGGTGGCCACTGGTCCGGCAGTTCAAGGCCGTTGTAGAGCTTCTCCGGCTTCGGGCCGGTGGCCTTGTTGGCGAGCAGGCGCAGCTGGGCGTCTGCGGACACAAGCCTGCCCGCGAGCACGTCCTCCTCGCGGAACTTCGCCAGCAGGATCTCCGCGTCCGTGTGGCGGTTCCAGTCATAGAGGAGGTGGATCAGGCCGTCCGGCGACTCGAAACCGTCGGGGTAGGACACCGCGTTGCGTTCATCGAGCAGCAGCCCGCCCTTCCAGGTCTGCCCTTCGTCCTCGGACAGCCAGGCGCTCATGTGGGTGCGCTGCGGCAGGCGCTCGGCGGGCGAGCCGTTTTTCACCAGCAGAATGCGACCCGACTTGAGCCGGCGCAGGAAGAAACGCGCGTTGATGTTCTGCACGGTCGCCGCAGGCCTGGCAGCGCTCCAGGTCTTGCCGGAATCGGTCGAGAAACTTTCATGGGGCTGGGTGTTCGTGCGCGCCAGCATCCACAGGCGACCGTCCTTCAGCTCCACCATCATGTGCTCGTCGAATTCCCAGCCCGGGAACTGCAGATGCCCCCGCTCCTGCCAGGTCGCACCCGCATCCCTGGAGGCATAGACACGCGCCGTTTTCTTCTGCCAGTCGGACACCGGCAACAGCCAGTCGCCATTGGCCAGGATCGTCGGCTTGTTGAGCGTGCAGCCTTCGGCAAACCTCACCGGCTCGCTCCACACCGGCTCCGCCGCATCGGGATCGTCGCAGCGCATGAACCAGTTGGTGATGCGTCCCTGGGGGTCGCCGAGCTGCTGGTCGAAGAACAGCCAGAGCCGGCCCTTTGGGTCCGTCCACAGATTGCCCACCAACGCGCCGCTGATCTTTTGCGCCGCCTCCAGGCGTGCACCGACCGCCACCCGCGGCTTCGACCACGTGCTGCCGCCGTCGTCGCTGGTCGCCAGCAAAAAGTAGCCGTCCTTTTTGTCGCCCGTGCCCGTCCAGCAGCCCCAGATCCGCCCCTTCGGCGTGCGGTCCATGCCGATGATCATGGCCCCGGCCCGCGCCTCATCCTGAAACTCCGCGCCGGGATTGAGGATGACCGAAGGGGTCGATCCATCCAACTCGCGAACCTGCGCCCCGTCGGCGAGCACCAGCAGGGTCAGTTTACGGAACTGGAACTGCTCGCCCGCCTGCACCGCCTTGCGATACAGGCGCACGTAATGGGCCTGCCCGGCAAACAGTTCCGTCAATGCCGCCGGTTCCCGGGTGAACCCCGCCTTTTGCAGGGCCGCCTCCTGGCTGTGCGGCCCGGACTCCGGCCGCGCCGCCGCCGTCAGCGCCAGCAGCGTGCCCGGCCGGGTCACCTGCACCCGCAGGCTCTCGATGCCCGTGCGATGAAAGGGCAGATCCCGCACCGCCTCCGGCATGGCCTTGAGCATGTACGGACGATCGGTAAAGAGTCGAACTCCCGGCCGCATCACCGCGGCCTCTTCCGCGGCCAGAACCGTCGCGGCAAGACACCCCATCCCGAGCAAAGCAGAAAGCCAAAGTCGCATGCCACGAAAACGCCCGTCGCGCCCCCACCTCTCGCCCCGGCCGACCGAAGCTTGCGTTATGGTAACATTTTTCCTCGCTGCAGGGTCAGCAGGGTGCTGTCGATGAGGTCGAGCGCGGTGGTGAAGGAGTCATCCACGTAATGCAGGTCCCAGACCTGCCGGCCGTCCTTGGCATCGGCCGCGCGCTTCGGGTAACCGCGCAGTTCCAGGAGCTGGTAGGTGCGCGGCTCGGTGTTGTCGATGGTGACCGCGTGCACGAGCGAGGGCTGGTCATCGCCCGGTTGGTTGATTTCCACCAGCAGGCTGTAGGGCGTGGCTTCGCCCTGACCCGATGGCAGGATGTAATCGGCGGGATCAAAGGAGCCGTTGGGCGTGGGCGAGGTGACGGCATCAATCGGCTCCGAGGTTTCGGCCTCGCGCCTGGCTTTTTCCCAGCCGGCGTGCTTGAAAGACCAGTAAGGAGTCTCGGCGGCCGCCCGCGGCGCCAGCAGGGTCTTGATGTGGTAGCCCCCCTGGTTCTCCAGCCAGATGGCAACCTCGGGCGGCTGGCTGACGTCGTACGCGGGCCCCGCCTTGACGCTCAACCGCATCTGGTACTGCGGCGACGGTGCGTAGTCGAAGATCAGCGCGTCCTCGCGCAGTTCGAAGCGCTCGAGCGCAGGACCGAGGTTGCCGCTCCAGCCGAGCACGGTTTTCACGGGCGCGGGTTGCCAGGCAAACAGGGCCGTGAGGGCGCCGGCGAGGGCGAGCATGGCCCACAGCATCCGGCTGCGCAGGTAGCTGGCCAGCGGGTGGCGGTTGTTGACGACGTGCAGGCCGATCAGGGCGATGAAGACGAAGCCCATCAGGGCATGCAGGCCGATGACGCCGAGGGAGAAGGGTTGCACGAAGGCGAGCACGCCGGACACCGCGACGACGAGGAAACTCAGCGCGGTGAGCAGCGAAACGGCCCGGCGCTGCCAGGTGCCGAGCAGTGGCTTCGGGCGGTCAGGCATCGCCCGGAAGGATGGCGGCGTGCGCGCGCAGGAGGTCGTGGATCTCCTTCAGCGGCACCTCCAGCGGCGTGGCACCGCGTTTCGCGGCAAGCGCGGCGGCCGCTCCCGCGGCCTGGCCCATGCCCATGCAGGCCGCCTGCACGCGCAGGCCGGAGTTGGCCAGGCGATCGCTGCTGACGCTGCGGCCGGCCACCAGGAGGTTGCGACTGCCCTTGGGAACCAGCGCGCGCAGCGGGATGGTCGGCACGACCCCGGGCTTGAGCGGCGCGGGTTTCACGCCGTTGCGGGTGTGGAGATCGACCGGATAGAAGGCATTGCAGATGGCGTCCTCAAACTTCCGGCCGCTGCGGTAGTCGTTGACGGTGACCACGGTTTCACCCTCGATGCGGTAGGTTTCGCGGATGCCGGTCTCGGGCTGCAGATGCATGAGGCGCTTGCCCTCCTGGCGGACTTTTTCGAGGATGGTCTTGCGGCCGGTGAGGTTGGCCTGCGTGACGGTGCGGGAGTTCGTGGAGTCGGCGCCGTGGACGTAGAGGCGATGGATCTGGTTGCGTCCCGGCTCGTGCGCCTCGCCCAGCATGAAGAGGTAGGACCCTGGCTGGCGCTCCTCCTCGCGCAGGCGCGGCAGGCCCAGCAGGCCCACCACCTCGGCACCGCCGGTGCAGTCGATGATCTGCTTGCAGTTCACGCGTCGCCGGGTGCCAAAACCGACGCAGTCCACCTGCCAGCCGCCGCCGGCCTGGGCCACGGCCTGGGGGAACTCGTAGTAGGCGATCTCGACACCGGCCTGCGCACACTTTTCCTCGGCCAGGAGGGCGTAGGTGAACATGTTGATGTAGACCTGGTTCTGCCAATGACTCCGCGGCACCTTGCTGAAATCGGGCAACGGTCCCTGATCGAGCTCGACGCATTCCTTGACCAATTCCCAGCCGATGCCGGCAATGACCTGTTTGCCCCAGGCATCGAACAGACCCGGGAAGGCCACGCCGCCCGTGGTCATGGTGCCGCCGAGCTGGCTGCCGCGTTCGACGAGCAGGACGCTGGCGCCGGCACGCCCGGCCTGGATGGCGGCAATGGTGCCGGCGGTGCCGCCGCCGACGACAAGCACATCGACGTCATTCGAGAGCTCGGGCGAACCCGCCTGGGCGGGTGTCTCGGCCTGCACGGCGGTGGTGCTGGCAATGGCGGCCCCGAACAGGGAGTGTTGAAGGAAATTTCTCCGGCTGGTTTGGGGCGATGGGCTCATGGGGTTCAACGATCTTTACGATGGCCCTTTGGCGTGTCTTCCACCACCCGAATTTTCACCTCGCGCACCCCGGGCAGCTTTTGCAAAACCTCAGCGGCACCCGGCCCCAGCACGCAGGCCGCCGTGGCCAGGGGATCGCTGAGCTTTGCCTCCGTGGCGATGACGGTGGCGGCGATGCGCCGGGTCAATCCCAGGCCCGTGGCGGGATCCAGGATGTGGGAGTACTTCACGCCCTCGACCTCCACCGCTTGATGCAGGTCGCCGGAGGTCGAAACCGCGGCGTTGGCCAGCAGCAGCACTTCGTCGTGACGCGCCAGGTCCAGGGTCTGCACCGCCACCCGCCAACCTTCCCGCCCCGGCGGTGGATCACCGAGGCGGATGTCGCCGCCAGCCGCGATCATGACTTGCCGGAGACCGGCGGCGACCAGGGATTCCAGCATCCGATCCGCGGCGTAGCCTTTCGCCACCCCGCCCAGATCAAAGCGCATGTTGGGACACTGCAGCGTGATTCGCCGCGCAGCCGGGTCGAGGCTGAAATGTCGCCAGCCGGTCGCGGCGCGAGCGGCTTCCAGTACCTCCACCTCCGGCAGGCGGCGCTGTTCCCGCGTCTGGCGCCAGAGTTGCGTCAACGGGCCCAACGTTGGATCGAAGGCGCCGTTCGTCGCCTCCGCCATCACCCGCGAATGCTCCAAGAGACCGAACAACAGGGGCGACAACACCGCCGAATGACCGGCCGGCAGGGTCGCCAGGCTGGCCAGCTCGCTGTCGGCCCGATAATCCGATGCCACCCGGTTCACCGCCTCCGCCACCTCAAAGGCGGCGGCCGCCGCCTTGCCCGCCCGTGCTTCATCGTCCGCATGACAGACGATCGTGAAGCGCGTGCCCATCAACTCGCGCTGAAAGCGCCAGGATCCGGCCTCGGCGGCAAGGGTGACCGGTGCCGCCGCCAGGAGCACGCCCGTGCCACACACGGCCTTCAAGAGTTGTGTGCGCAAGCCCACGAGCGCAACTAGGCGGGAGAGCGCGGCTTGTCCAAAACAAACCCGGCCGCACCGGGCAGTGATGTGCCTTCCAGTGATCTGCTGCAGGCTTCCGCATGCGGCATGCCAAGGCACCGCCACTGGGCGGGCTGTCATGGGGCGGGGGCCAAGGCCGCTCCGTCCGCCAGCACGAGCAGCACCAGTTTTGCCAAGCGGAACCGCTCGCCAGGCTGCACCGTTTTGCGGTACAGGCTGACGCGGTTGATCTCGCCGGGAAACAGTTGCACCTCGGGCACCTCCACCTTGCGGAAACCGGCGTCTTGCAGCGCCCGCTCCTGGCTCGCGGCTCGGGGGCGAATCGTCGGCGTGAGGGCATAAAGCGTGCCGGCGCGCGTCACGGTCACATCGGTCTTCTCGATGCTGGTGCGATGAAAGGGCAGCCCCTGGATCGCCACGGGCAGTTCGTCGATGACATACTCGCGATCCGTGAACAGCTTCACGCCGGGTTTCAGGAAGGCGGGAGCGGGTGGCGGCGGCGCGGGCCACTCGATGCGCTTGTGGCCTTTTTGGGATTCGAACTCACCGACGGACTCGAGTTTGCCAAACAGAATTCGCTCCTTGCGGCTCTCGGAGGTGTCGCCTTGCGTCACGCTCAGCCAGATCGTGCCCTCGTGCTCGTGGAAGGTCGGGTACTGGAAGGACTTTGGCGTCTCAAAACGGTATTTGCGCTGCCAGGTCTGGCCGTCGCGCGAGAGGTCGACATTGAAGATGCTGCGGCCGACGTTCTGCACGCGTGTGGCCTCCTGCCAGCCGAGGTAATAGACGCCACCAAACCGGTCGAAGGTCGGTTTCGAGTTGGCGCCGTTCGGCACGTGCGGCAGCGGCCGGCCGACGCTCCAGGTCCGGCCATCGGCACTGGTGGTGAAGTGATAGTTGCCCCGGTCGTTGCGGCAGATCGCCATCCAGGTGCCGTCCGGCAGGCGGTTCACGGCCGACTCGCTGAGCTGCTCACTCTGCGGCTCGTTGTAATGGCCGAGCACCTCGAAGGTGGCGAGGTCGTCGTGCACCAGGGCCAGGGCGTTCTGCTTGCCGGCAAAGTTGTTGAGGGCAACATGGAGACGGCCGTCGAAGCGCTTGAAGGAGTCGAAGAGGAAGAAGGAATGATCCACCGCCGGCCTGGCAAAGCCCTGCGCGACCGCATCGGCATGAAATAACTGCGGCTGGAAGTCAAAGGTGCCCGCCGCGGTCTTGAGCTTGGCCTTGTGGATGGTCGGTGCGAACTCCCCGCGCTGCAGATCGAAGTCACGGCACCACAGCTGCGACGGCCGTTTGCCCGGGTCCTCGCTGGTGAAGTAGCAGCGCAGCGTGCCGGCGTCCTTCTGCAGGAGGCGCGGCACAAAACAGGCGCCGACCGGCAGCGTTGCGTTCGCGAACGTCTGCCCGCTCTTCGCGAAGTCCAGCACGCGTTCCACCCGCAGCGAGTCCAGATTGACGATGGACAGGGTGGCGTAAATGAAGGGCCAGCCGGCACTCTCGCCCGCCTTTTCATCGTTCGCCTCCGCCACCACGTAGGCCCGGCGGCCGACGCAGACGAACTCCGCATCATGCGCGCCTTTGACCCGGGACGCGGACGTGTTGACCAGACGGCGCAGGACGAGATCACCCGCCAGGGCCGGGTCCCAGGCCGGCGGCAGCAGGCTTTGCGCGGCTACCGAAGAACCAATAAGCGCAAGAAAGAAAAGAACATTTTTCATCACAGCCAACACGAGAACACCAACCACTAAGCACCGGCCATGAAACGCATTCAGCGCATATGGCAATATTACTTGCTTTACAGTAACACAATCACATCATGCAATTCCCCACTTAGATACTGGAGGCAATGACGATACCCTTTGGTCATTTAGAAGCCCCATTTTATTTAACCTGACGTTAACTGCGCCAAATGAGACCTGAAAGGTCTGCGCCAAATCAGAACAGATAGCACCAAAAGACGCTTGATTGCACGGCTGATCATCGACGTACAGGACCCCGCAACCTTTTTCCTTAATGTCGAACTCGTCTAGAAGCTGGATGAACCGGCGTAAAAACGGGCGCTTTGCCATCAACAAGCAGGATGCAAAGTGATTCGCTTGCCATTCGAGACGCGAGATATCAGTAAGGTTCATCAAGGGGCGGATTCGATCCTCGACATCGTCTTCGTCACATATATCAACCTCCAAGTACTGACCGTGACGAAGAAAGTGATGGCCAAGTTCATGGGCGAGAGTGAACCGCATTTGCTCTTTACTCTTTGAATGAGCATCAAAAAGCTCTATGGTATTTTCATCAAAACGAAATCTTCCAAGCACGCTTGGGAGCACATTCGGCAGATTCTCGGAAATAATTCGCTGTATGCTGAGGCCACTGCGCTGACTCTCCCCCAAACAGAGCAGATCAAGATCGATGGGCATTAGCGCACCGCCATCGAGCGCAGCCGCTCTAATTGCCAGATCCTCAATTTCATCGGCTTCAATATAAGGAACCACACCTCCGGCTTTTTTAATCGGACTCCGAATCTGAATCCATTCGGGAGATCTAGGGTTGTCGAGAAGACCGTCGAAGAAATTCCATAGTGATGTTGTCACAACATTTGCTGTTGCGCATACTACATCAATCACATTTGTCTGACATGCCTCGTCAGACAAAATTTTTTCCAGAACGGCACGATCAGCATCATTTACTGACACAATATTGGCAGCCGTTGATCTATGAAGTACCCACTTGTGCGTATCGTCGGCAAGGTATCGAATCAGCCCAAGACCCTTGTTATTTGCATAGGTTTGCGCCCCCTTCTGGAATGGCCCTCGCGCCACGATGATGCCTTTGTGAGCCTCAACCTGTTCATACTTGGACACAAATTCCTCAACATCATTCACAGGCACCGCATGGGCATAGTTTTTGCATTCGATAGGACAAATCAGTGAGGGGCGGGATGCGCCCGGAAGCCAAATTTCTACAGCTAGGTCGAACTCAATATCTTTTTCACGCGTCCTTGAGAAGTAGCGGGCCTTGGGGATTAGTTTACAAAACTCTTTTTTTACAAAAAAATCATCTCCATCAATAATGCGGCGGAAGAGCCGAAACACCTCGGCTTCCAGCTTATCTCCTTTTGCAACAGTATTCATTGCGTTAGCTGATCTACAGCGGACTCCAAACCCTCCGAAATCCAACGCCCTCAAAGTCCTTTACATTCGTGGTGGCGAACTCGGTGACGCCTTGGGCGATCAGGGTGAGGGCACTGCGGGTGTCGTAAAGGCGGCGGAAGGCGAAGGTTTTGACGGTGGCTTTCTTCCAGAGCGCGTCGTGAAGCGGTCGGCTCTCCGAAGGGAAACCGAGCAAGCGCCAGCGGGGGTGATGGCGGTAGATCTGAATCACCTCAACCGCCTCCTCGGCCGTGAGCGGATGTTTCAGCACAGCGGGGTTGCGCAGGAGGCCGTAGAACTCGGCCAGGATGAACTCGGAAATGGCCACCTCCTCCTGCCGCTGGATGGACAGGAGCCAGGCATAGGCAGCCTCATGGTGTGAAGAGTCCTCGTTGAAGGCATGCAGCAGGAGGTTGGTGTCGATGGAAAGCATGGTCGACTATTTCGAACAAGTTCGGGTCAACGCCTTCTCATTAAGGGTCATCTGCGCTTCCGCCTTGATCTCAGCCTCTGTAAGGCCCATCCAGCCCAGCTTGCGGGGTTGGGGGGGGTGCCACTCCTCAAGCTTGCCTGGCTCCTGGGCATAAACGCTGAGAATGTATTCGATGCCTCGGCGGGCCAGCTCGGCGAGCGAGATCTCACGGGCTTCGCAGACTTTCTTGGCCCTGGCGAAGACCTCGTCGGGCAGTTGGATCTGAGTCCGAGTCATGCCAACATTTTGCCATCATTTTGAACGCCGTCAATCTGATGGCATATCATCTCCTGCCCGGATTGATGATTCAAGACTTGGCTCCCAGAGTCCCAGCCACCCTGCGTGGCGTGGCAGCAGCAAGCAGCCGTCTCGCGGGCTCAGGCCTTGCGCCCGAGGATGCGGTCCATCGAGTCGGAGGTCTGCCAGATCAGCGCCTCCGGATAGTGGCTGTAGGGATGGAAGTACTCAAAGGTCAGGAAGCCGTTGTAGCCGGTCGCGGCAAGCGCGTCGGTGACCGCCGGCCAGTTCGTGGTGCCGTCGAGCAGCGGCCGGAAGGTTTCCAGGCTGAAGTCGGTGCCCTTCTTGGTGAACTCCTTGAGATGGACGTTCTGGATGCGGTCGCCGAGCACGCCGATCCAGTGCTCGGGATACTGGAACATGCTGATGTTGCCGGTGTCGAAATGCACGCGCACATGCTCGCTGTCGAAGCTGTCGACAAAGGCGTTCATCTCCATCGGCGTCATCAGGTAGCCGTTGAAGAAGATGTTCTCGATGTTGAGGCGGACCTTGAGTTTTTCCGCCTGTTTGGCGAGCCGGCCCACCGCCTCGCGGGCGCGCTGGTCGCAGACGTCGTTGGGCACCGGCTCGTGGTCGTCGCGCCAGGGAATGTGCACGGCTCCCGGTACGACAAGCACGTTGTCGACCCCGAGGTCGCGCGCGCACTCGGCGATCTTGCCCGCCAGCTCCAGGCCCTGGGCGCGCTTGGCGGGGTCGTTGCTGGTCAGCGGATAGGGCCAGAACAGGAAGGAGCACAGGCCGCTGATGCGGATGCCAATCTCATCGGCCATCCTGCGGATCTTCACATAGTCGGCCGTGCCGTGCTTCGGGGAGAGGTCGTTGTCGAGATCGTAGTTCAGTTCGATGCCGTCAAAGCCGGCATCCTTGGCGAGCTGCAGGCATTCCCGCAGATTCATGCGCTCGGGATAGGGGAAGGCCCAGAGGTTGATCGACTTGAGCATGTCATAGCGCTTGGGCGAACCACGGCGGACATCGGGGGCCGGCGCCGCGCGCACGGGTTCAAAGGCCGCGGCGCTGAGACCGACACCGGCGAAGGTGGCCTTGAGGGCATCGCGACGGGACAGTGGGGACGGAGGAGGCGTCATGCCGGCATGCAATCAAAACACGGCCGTCGCGACAAGGTTGATTTTGCCGGGCTCAGCGCGCCCGCAAGCCAGTCATCCGCCAGTCGTGCGCCGGAATCTTCAGCGGACGCTGCACGGTTTCGACAAAGTGCCGGGGGAACTCGGTGCCGCGCGGTCCGGGCTGAAAATCCCGGAAGGTGACCTCGACATCCGCGCCCGCCGTGCTGTCGAGCCCCTCGAGGGTGAATTGCACCCGCCGCAGCCGCTGATCCCGCTCGCTGATCCAGGCCACCACCCGGTCCTCGCACGCCACCCCCAGGCCGGGGCGCAGCACGCCAAACACGCGCCGGCAGGGATCACCATCCACCGGCAGAGGCGCCGCCTCCAGATCCAGGCGCCAGTCGCTGCCGCGCGCCAGCAGCCAGTCGGCCCCAAAGAGGAACAGCGCATAGCCATCGGCGACCAAAGCCGCGGCGTCACAGGCGTCCCCGGAGGCGGCCGGCTGGTCATTGAACCCCACCTGCACGCCGTCCGGCGTGCGCACGACGCGTTTGACGCCCGCCGGCCCGCGGTGGGTCTGTTCGACCCGGCCCTGCAACGGCCAGTAGCGTTCCGTCGATCCCTGGCGGAACGCCGCGTCCACCAAGACCGGCTGCAGCCGCCGCACGAGCCGGGCCCACTCCCCGTCGTAGGTCGCCTCGACCTCGCGCAGCCGGGTCCAGGGGTGACCCGCCCGTTCGGCACTGCGCTCCAGCAGCCGCCGCGCCGCGACCCCGCCGCCGGCGGGCGCGGTCCGCGGATCCGGCAGGCTGGAACAGGAAACCAGGAGGACCGACAGCATGGCCGCGCGCAGGATCATGCCTCAACCTGCCACGCCCATGTTCCCCGGGCAACGGCCAGCGCACTTGTCAGGCCGACGGCGCGGTCTAGAATCGCCCCATGATTCCTCTGGCCGACGACAACCCGGTGCACCGTTTCCCGCTGGTCACCATCCTGCTCATCGCCGCCAACCTGGCCGTGTACTTCCTCTGGCAGATGCGGGTCGGACTGGAGCAGAGCGTGGCCATCGGAGCCTTTGTGCCCGTCGAATTTCAGCGCGGCGCGCCCGGCGCCTGGAGCGCGCTCTTCACCAGCCTGTTCATGCATGGCGGCCTCATGCATTTGGTCGGCAACCTCTGGTTCCTGTGGATCTTTGGCGACAACATTGAGTGCGAGTGCGGCCGGCTGCGCTTCCTGATGTTTTATCTGCTCTGCGGCGTCGCCGCCACCCTGGCCCACACCTGGCAGGACCCGCGGTCGGCCGTGCCGCTGGTCGGCGCCAGCGGTGCCATCAGCGGCGTGCTCGGCGCCTACCTGGTCGAACATCCGCGCGCCGCCGTGCGCACCCTGATCCCGCTCGGCCTGTTCACCCGCATCATCGACGTGCCCGCCTTCGTCTTCCTCTTCCTGTGGATCGGCATGCAGGTGTTCAGCCAGGCCATGATCGCCGGGCGCACGGGCGGGGGCGGAGTTGCCTACCTCGCCCACATCGCCGGCTTCGCCGCCGGCGCGGCCCTGATCTTCGTCTTCCGCCAGCGCCAGCGGGATTGAAAGATTCAAGCGCACTGCCGAATGCATCTGCGCGAAGGGCTGGAGAACTTTGGCGCTGGTGAATTCCCTCGACTTTCGGCCTTAATCCCGTGCCATTCGGGGCAGACCCTTCGCAAGTTCAGGATGACTACCCTGGAAGTCGATGATGAAGCTCATCCCATGGCGTGTGCTCTCCTGCAGGGTGCGTGTGCTGGTGGTGGACTCACCCCCCGTCATCGTAACCCTGGGCCGTGCGCTCGGTCGCCTTGGCCTGGGTGGTGTGCTTGTCGAACACCATGATCTGGCTCAGGGAGATCGGCGCATTCGCCTCGCTGTTGCGATGCACCGGAAAGTACCAGCCGTTGCCGGCATTCAGTCCGGGCACATCCTCCGGCACGCCATAGGTTGGCTGCACGAACTTCAGCGGCCAGCCGGCGAGCTTCCGTTGCAGAACGACGTCGGTGATCGCTCCCGGCAGGGTTTGGGCTTCAACACCAGAAAGCAGACCGAACAGCAGGAATCCGAAGCAGGCGAGGGTGGAAAGTTTCATGGGCACCGTGGGGTTCGTGTCCGCCATTCCCGACTTTTTGAGAGTGTTGATGTTTACATTCTCTCCTCTCAAGCTCCCGCGAACAACGGCACGAACCGGAAGGCGCGCCCATCAAACAGACCGCGGTCGCTGAGCTTGAGCTCGGGAATGACCAGCAGGGCGAGGAAGGACAGGGTCATGAACGGCGCCTGCAGGGGACTGCCGAGTTCATGTGCCCGCCGCGTCAGGCGCGCATAGCCGGCGGCGGCGTCCTCGGCGTGGCCGTCGCTCATCAGGCCAGCCACCGGCAACTCCAGGACATCGGTGGTGTCGCCTTCGGCCAGGCTGATGCCGCCCTGGTTGGCGATGACGAGGTTGATCGCGCGCGCCAGGTCGGCATCGCTGGCACCGACAGCGACGATGTTGTGACAGTCGTGGGCCACGCTTGAGGCGAGGGCGCCGCGGCGCAGGCCGACCCCGCGCACAAAAGCCACCGCCGGCGGCACATCGGCATAGCGGTTCACGACCGCAATCTTGAGCAGGTCGCGGCCGGGATCGGCGAGGGCACAGCCGCCCTCGAGGCGCGGCTGCGCCTCGCCGGCTCCGGTGACGATCTGGCCGTTGCGCGCCTCAATGACCCGCAGGGCTCCGCTCCCGGCCGGCACGGCGAAATCCGCGACCTGCTTGGGCCCGGTGTCAAATCGGTTCACCCGCGGTGAGGTCGCCCTGGCGAGCAAGGAACGGCCGTCGCGGGCGACGCAGGTGCCATCGATCCAGGTTTCCAGAACGGTGAACTCCGTCAGGTCACGCAGGCGGATGAAGTCGGCCGCATCGCCTGGACGCAGCAGGCCGCAGCGCAGGCGATAGTGCAGCACCGGGTTCCGGCAGGCGGCGCGCAGCACGTTCAGCGCCGGCACGCCATGCCTGACGGCGCGCGCACACAACCGATCGATGTGGCCTTCCAGCAGGTCGTCGGGATGCTTGTCATCGCTGCACAGCATGCAGCGGTCGGCATGATCGAGCAGCAGCGGCCAGAGTTCCTCGAAGTTCTTGGCCGCCGAGCCCTCGCGAATGAGGATCTTCTGGCCAAGCGCGAGTTTTTCCCGCGCCTCATCAATCTGGAAGCACTCGTGGTCGGTCTCGATGCCGGCGGACACATAGGCCTTCAGGGCCTCGCCGCGCAGGCCGGGCGCATGGCCGTCGATGCGCCGGCCGTGGGCGTGGGCGATGGCCAGCTTGCGCATCACCTCGGGATCGCGCTGGATGACGCCGGGGAAGTTCATCATCTCCGAGAGGTAGAGCAGGGATTCGTCCTGGCACAGTTCCTCGATCGCCTCCGGACCGAGCACCGCACCGGCCGTTTCAAAACCCGTGGCGGGCACGCAGGAGGGGATGCCGAAGTGGATCTTGCAGGGCGTGCGCGCCGCCTGCTGCTGCATGTAGCGCACGCCCTCGATGCCAAGCACGTTGGCGATCTCATGGGGGTCGGACACCGTGCCAACCGTGCCGTGGGCGACCGCGATGCGGCCGAACTCGGGCGGCGTCAGCATGGAACTCTCGATGTGCACATGGGCGTCGATGAAACCCGGGCACAGGTAGCTCGCCTCAGAGACCGACGCGTCCTCGCGCACGGCGACAATCCGGCCGTCCGCGACCTCCACCACGCCGGGGAACACCCGCGACTCAAGCAAATCGACAATCTGACCGCGGTGCTGTTGGCTGGCGCTCATGGCTGAACCCTAAGCGGCCCGGGCGGGGCTGGCAAGACCGCCCGGCAACAGGCGCCCCAGGGCCGAGGTTGCGCGGCCGGCGCAGCGGTAGCCCCGCCCCCAAAATGCCATTGCATTTGCCGCGGCCTGCAGTCCGGTTCGGCCATGCCCCACCTGACTCCGGATCAGCTTGCCGAGTACGAACGCGACGGCGTGGTGCGCCTGCGCGCCTTTTTGAGCGCGGACGAGGTCGCCGCCGTGCGCGCCGAACTGGAGCGCTTCGTGCGCGAGGACCTGGCTGCCCTGCCGGCCGATGCCCGCACCCTCGAGGCCGACGGCCGGACCGTGCGCAACCTCTGGCGGCTGGAGCAGCACAATGCCTTCTTCCGGGCGCTCGGCGAGCGCGCCGACCTGCGCGCCCTCGTGGCACCGCTGGTGCGCGGCGAACCCGTGCTCGCCGCGGTCGAGACCTTCAACAAGCCGGCCCTCATCGGCTCGGGCGTGCCCTGGCACCAGGACAACGCCTACTTCTGCCAGACACCGCCGGACATGCTCACCGTCTGGATCGCCGTGGATCCGGTCACCGAGGCCAACGGCCCGGTGTTTTTCCTGCGCGGCTCCCACCTCGACGGCGCGCGGCCCACCAGGCCCAGCGGCGTGCGCGGCAACAGCATCGGCCTGGCGGAAGCGCCGGAGGCACCGGCCGAGAGGCTGTTCTGCGGCCTGCTGGCGCCAGGCGACGCAACGATTCATCACTGCGAGACGCTACATCATTCCGCGCCGAACACGACCCCGCAGTCCCGGCTGGGCCTGCTGCTGGTCTACCGCGGCGTCCACACCCGCGACGACCCCGAGCGCCAGGCCGCCTACCGCGCCGCCGTTCAAGCCACCCCGCCCGCCTGAGCGGCAGAAAAATCCCATCTCTTACCTCCGCGCTCCCATCTCGCGCACCGTCGCCGTCTCCTGCCGCCGATACTCGGTGGGTGAGAGACCGGTGACGGCGCGGAAGGCGCGGGTGAAGGCACTGTGGTCGGCGAAGCCGCAGTCCAGGGCGATCTCGGCAACGCCAGCCTTCGTCTCGCGCAGCAGCCGCGCGCCGGCCGTGATGCGCGTCTTGGTGATGAGCTGCATCGGGCTGATCCCGTGCACGCGCTTGACGAGGCGGGCAAAACGCGCGGCACTCAGGCCGGCCCTGGCCGCCAGCCAGGAGGGACTGATCGCCTGATCGAACTCGCGCTCCAGATGCCTCAGCGCCAGGGCCACGGCCGCCGGCACCTCATCGCGGCTGACCCGCTCGCTGAGGTCCTTGGAAATGCCGATGAGGCCACAGACCCGCCCGTGGGCGTCGCGAATCGGCAGCTTGCTTGTCAGACCCCACACCGGCACATTCGGCCGGCTCCAAAACAGCTCCAACCGCTCGAGGATCGGTCGCCCGGTGCGCAGCACCTGCGCGTCCTGCTCGGTGGGCACACGCCCGTAATCGCCCGGGCACACCTCGCAGGGCCGACGCCCCAGCATCTCCGCCTTGCTGCGCAGCCCGTGCCGCGCCACCAGCGAGTCGTTGACCACGATGTAGCGCCCGGCGGCGTCCTTGATGAAGAAGGCGGTGTCGTGCAGCAGATCGGCAATCTGCTCGACCAGCCGCGTGTCCAGCAGCAGCGCCCCCTGCTGGGAGAGCAGGCCCGGAAGGGCGGCGGGGGTTTTCATGCAGAGGGGTGCACTGAAATACGAGCCGTTTCCAGCGTTCTCACGCTATGCGGCTTTTCACCTGTCCCGAGGTCAACCCGGTCAAGCTTTCGTCAGGAAACCCGGCAAGGATGGCTGTTGCCGTGATCCCAACCCGTCTTTTCCTGCTGCTGCCCCTGCTCATGAGTCTTTGCCTCTCCCCTGCCGATGCGCAGGCCACCGATCTCGATTCCCTGCGCCAAGCCGCGCAGCGGGGCGATGCCGGGGCCCAGCTCGCCCTGGCCTTTCGCCATCGCGATGGCCATGGCGTCGAACCCAACCCCGTTGAAGCGATGCGCTGGGCGCATCGGGCCGCGGATGCCGGCCATGCCGAGGCCCTGGACTTCGTCGGCTTTGCCTACCTGCGCGGGGCCCTGGTGCCTCGCAGCCCCGCTCTCGCCTTCGGCTACTTCCGGGCGGCTGCGCCCAAATCCGCGCAGGCCGCCTTCAACCTCGGCCAGTGCTACTACGGCGCTCAAGGCACCGAGCAGGACTGTGCCAAGGCCCTGGAGTGGTGGCAAAAGGCCGCCGACAAAGGCCATGGCCGTGCCGCGGCCGCGGCGGCGATGGCTCTTCTGTCCGGCGAAGGCCTGGCCCGCGATGCCGCCAAGGCCCGCCGTCTGGCCGAACGCGCGGCCGAACTGGGCAACGCCTCCGGCCTGGTGGTGCTCGGCGAGCTGCAGTTCCAGGCCGGGGACGTCGAGGCCGCCCGCGCGAGCTGGACGCGCGCCGCGCAGCTGCATCCCACCGGCGAGACCGGCCATCCCGCCCAGCCCTCCGACCAGGCTTCCGCCCAACAGGGCGCCGACCTGCTGAAACTTCTGCCCTATCGGCAGCGGACAGGCGAGCCGGGCCGGTTCGCCTTCGTGGCCATGCCGCACATCCACCAGGGCTACAACAACTGCGGCGCCAGCGCCTGCGCCGCCTTTGCCCGCTTTCAGGGCAGCGACATCAGCGGCTGGGACTTCAAAAAACTCTGTCCCTCGCTCCTCGGCACCGGCACCGACTGGTGGCACCTGCTCGATGCCTCGAAAAAGATCCGCCAGAGCTGGGAACTCGTCCGCTTCGCGCCGGATGACGCCGGTTTCGAGCTGGCCACCGCCCGGCTCAGGAGCGAGCTCGATGCCGGCCGGCCGGTCGTCGTCGACTTCAAATACATCGGCCCGCAGTACGCCGGCGGCTTCGCCGGCCACACGCTCAATGTCTGCGGCTACCTCGCCGAAGAAGACCTGTACATTCTGTGCAATCCCGCGGTCGCCACGCCCGGCCTGCAGCTCATCA
Source organism: uncultured bacterium (assembly GCA_966252325.1). Taxonomy (GTDB): domain Bacteria; phylum Verrucomicrobiota; class Verrucomicrobiia; order Verrucomicrobiales; family Verrucomicrobiaceae; genus Prosthecobacter. Next base: position 23,177 of record CBINON010000013.1, read on the forward strand.
CCGCGGCCGACCTGAAAAACTTCTGGCGCTCGGACCATTACGGCGCGCAGGCCAAGGGCGTGTTGTCACGGCCGGCCTTTGTCATCGCCCCGTGAAGGGCCAAAGCTCCGCAGTCAAGCCCATGCCAACCCGCGTTCCCTGCTGCCTCTTTGCCGCCGCCCTGCTGCTTGTGGGCAGAACGACGTCCCACACCACCGAACCGGTTGCGGCTGCGCCGACATCGCCCGCAACCCTTCAACTGTCAGGCTGGACCCTGCACCTGAGTCCGAAGATCGATCCCGCCGCCTGGGCCAGAGCCCGGCCGCTCCTCCAGGCTCAACTCGACGAAATCGTCCGTGTCGTGCCGGCCCTTGCCGTGGCCGAACTGCGGAAGGTACCGCTTTGGATCCATCCCGAGTATCCGAACATGCCTCCGCGCGCCGAATACCATCCCGGCGCCGGCTGGTTGCGGGACAACGGCCGCGACCCCGCGATGGCGAAAGGCATCGAGTTCACCAACCTGCGCATCTTCGAGGCCGAGACACGCCGCATGCCCAACTTCGCCCTGCATGAGCTGGCACACGCCTACCACGACCGCGTGCTCGGCTTTGCGAATGCCGAGATCGAAGCCGCCTACCAACACGCCCAAGCGGCCGGCCTCTACAACCGTGTCCAGCGCCAGGACAGCGAAGGACGCCGGCGCCTCGAGCGCGCCTACGCGCTGACCAACGCCAAGGAATACTTCGCCGAATGCAGCGAGGCCTTCTTCGCGAAAAACGACTTCTTCCCCTTCACCAGGGACGAGCTGCAGAAGCACGATCCCGGGATGTTTGACCTGCTTGCCCGCCTCTGGGGCACCCCGTAACCCCTCATGAAAACCGGGTTTCTGCTTCTTTCGGCCCTGGCCTTTGGCCCTCTGTCCTTGGCGGCGCCGCCGAACATCCTCCTCATCCTCGCCGATGACCTCGGCTACGGCGATGTGCGCTGCTACAATGCGGAGTCGAAGGTGCCCACGCCAAATCTGGATCGCCTCGCCCGCGAGGGCATGCGGTTCACCGACGCGCACAGCCCGGCCACGGTCTGCACGCCGTCGCGCTACAGCCTGATGACCGGCCAGATGGCCTTCCGCGTGCCCAATGGCGGCACCGTCTTCACCGGTGCGGGCGGGCCGTCGCTGATCGCCAAAGGCCGTCTCACCCTGCCGGCGATGCTGCAACAGCGGGGTTATGCCACCGCGGCCATCGGCAAGTGGCACATCGGCCTGACCTTTCGCGACGGTGCCGGCAATGCCATCCACAAGGACAGCCTGGAGGCGATCCGCCGCATCGACTTTTCCCGCCGCATCGAAGGCGGACCGCTCGATCACGGTTTCGATCATTTCTTCGGCACCGCCTGCTGTCCCACCACCGACTGGCTGTACGCCTTCATCGACGGCGACCGCATCCCCGTGCCGCCGACGACTCCGCTCGATCGCCCGACGCTGCCCAAGCATCCGTACGCCAACGATTGCCGGCCGGGCCTGCTCGCGCCAGATTTCGATCTGCAGGAGGTGGACGGGGTCTTCCTGCAGAAGAGCCGGGAGTTCATCGCCCGGCACGTGCGCACCGCGCCGGAGCAGCCCTTCTTCCTGTACCACGCAACCCAGGCCGTGCATCTGCCGTCGTTTGCCGGCAAAGCCTTCCGCGGCCAATCGCCGGCAGGTCCGCATGGCGACTTCATCGCCCAGTTCGATCACCACGTCGGCGAACTGCTGCGCACGCTGGAGCAACACGGCCTCGCCGAAACCACGCTCGTCCTGGTCAGCAGCGACAACGGTCCGGAAGTCGCCAGCGTCGTCCACATGCGCGCCGATCATCAGCACGACGGGGCCAAGCCGTGGCGCGGGATGAAGCGCGACGCCTGGGAAGGCGGCCACCGGGTCCCCCTGCTCGTGCGCTGGCCCGGCCGGATTCCGGCGGGCAGCCGCAGCGACGCCCTCGTTTGCCTCACCGACCTCATGGCCACCTTCGCCGCGATGACCGGCGCGGAACTGCCCGTCGATGCTGCCGAGGACAGCTTCAATCTGCTGCCCGTCCTCGAAGGCAAAGCCTCAGCACCCATCCGCCCCTACCTGATCACCCAGGCCTTTGGTGGCGCGCGCACGCTGTCGATCCGGCGCGGCCAGTGGAAGTACATCGCCCACCCTGGCTCCGGGGGGAACAACTACGCGCGCGGCGACCTGAGGCCCTTCGCCCTGCCCGACACCGATCCCGAGGCGCCAGGCCAGCTCTACGACCTCGCCAGCGACCCCGGCGAGACCACCAACCTCTCCTCGAAGCAACCCGCACTCGTGAAGGAACTGCAGGGCCTCCTGCAACACTCCGTGACCAACGGTCGCAGTCGCCCATGAAACGCTTCCTCGCCCTGTTCTGGCTCCTGGCCTCCTGCACCCTGCTCCAGGCAGCCAAGCCCAACGTGCTGTTCATCGCGCTCGACGATCTGAACGACTGGATCGGCTGCCTCGGCGGGCATCCGCAGACGCGGACGCCGAACCTGGACCGGCTGGCCGCCAGTGGCGTACTGTTCCGCAACGCCTACTGCGCGGCCGCCTCCTGCAACCCCTCGCGCACGGCGGTCTTCAGCGGCCTGCCGCCGCATCGCTCGGGCCTGTATCGGAATCAGCAAAAGCTGCGCGAGGTGCTGCCGGAGGCGGAGTTGCTGCCGCGCCATTTTTCGCGGCATGGCTACTGGAGCGCGGGCTCGGGCAAGATGCTGCACTATGTCATCGATCCGCCGAGCTGGGACGACTACTTCCCCGACAAGGCGAAGGACGATCCCCTGCCGCGCACCTTTTACCCGAAACAGCGTCCCGTGAATCTGCCGCGTGCCGGCGACTGGCAGTACGTCGAGACCGACTGGGCCGCGCTCCCGGTCGACGATGAGTCGTATGGCGGCGACTGGAGCGTGACCCAGTGGGTGGACGAACAGCTCCAGCGCCCGCAGGACAAGCCCTTCTTCCTCGCCTGCGGCATCTACCGCCCCCATGAGCCCTGGTTTGTGCCGCAAAAGTACTTCGAGCCCTTTCCCCTGGAAGACATCCAGCTGCCACCGGGATACCGGGCAGACGATCTCGACGATGTGCCGCCCGCGGGTCAGCGCATCGGCAGGAACCGCTACTTCGCGCACATCCGGGCCCACGGGCAGTGGCGCAAGGCCATCCAGGCCTACCTGGCCTCGATCCACTTTGCCGATGCCATGCTCGGCCGCGTGCTCGATGCGCTGGAGAGGAGCCCGCAGCGCGACAACACCATCGTCGTGCTCTGGAGCGACCACGGCTGGCATCTTGGCGAGAAGGAGCACTGGCAGAAGTTCACCGGCTGGCGGGCCTGTGCGCGCGTGCCGCTGATGGTGCGGGTGCCCAAGGGCACGCCCGGTCTGCCGGACGGCACCGCAGCGGGCGGCGTCTGCGATCGGCCGGTCAGCCTGGTCGATCTGTTCGCCACCCTGACCGACCTGTGCGGCCTGCCCCAGGCAGGCATCGAGAGCCGCAGCCTGGTGCCGCTGCTGCGCGATCCGCAGGCCGAGTGGCCGCACGCGGCCCTCACCCACCTCGACCGCCCGCAAAACTACGCCCTCAGCACCGAGCGCTGGCGCTACCTGCACTACTTCGACGGTGGCGAGGAGTTGTACGACCTCGCCAGCGATCCGCACGAGTGGCGGAATCTGGCCGGCCTGCCCGAACACGCCACCCAACTCAGCGAAATGCGCGCGCTCGCGCCCAAGTCGATCGCACCGTTGCAAGGCACGACGGCAAAGTGAAGGCCCGGGGTTCGCCGACCGGTGACCTTCAACTTTAAACTTTAAACCATCTCACCTTCCTCACCGCTTTCAATCACCGCCCAGGCGTTGTGATTGTGGATGGACTCGAAGTTTTCGGCTTCGACGCGGAACCAGCGGATCTGCGGGTGGGCGCGGGCCTTGAGGGCGACGTTGCGGACGAGGTCCTCGACAAACACCGGGTTCTCGTAAGCGGCCTCGGTGACGTGCTTTTCGTCGGGGCGCTTGAGCAGGCTATACAGCTCGCAGCTGGCGCTGGTCTCGACGATTTCAATGAGTTCCTCGATCCAGACCGGCTCGCGGAAGCGGACCGACAGGGTGACGAGGCCGCGCTGGTTGTGGGCGCCGTGGCGGCTGATCGCCTTCGAGCAGGGGCAGAGGGTGGTGACGGGCACCTCGACGGTGACGATGAAATCGATCGCCTCGCCGGCGCTGTCGACCTCGAAGACCACACCATAGTCGAGCAGGCCCTCGGCGCCGGTGACCGGCGCCTTTTTGGTGCGGAACCAGGGGAAGCGGAAGACGGCATGCGCCTTCTCGGCGTGCAGGCGCTTCTGCAGTTCGCGCGGCAGCGCGGCGATGTCGGCGACGGTGAGCTCGCGGCCGTGGGCATTGAGCACCTCGACGAAGCGGCTCATGTGGGTGCCCTTGAACTGGTGGGGCAGGTCGACGGCGAGGCTGACGGTGGCGACCGTGTGCTGGGCGGTCTGGTCGCGGTCGCGGATGCGCAGGGGGTGGCGCAGGTTCTTGATGCCGACCCGGTCGATGGGCAGGCGGCGGTCGTCGCGCTCGTTCTGGGTGTCTTTGAGGGGGGCCATGGCGTGCGTACCAAAAACAAAAGAGCCCACTGCCGCCCGGGGCAACAGTGGGTTCAGCGTGAGAGAGCCACGCGCTTCCGGATCAGGGAAGCAGGTTGATGGCGCGGGCGCGCTTGACCTCGCGGGTCACCTTGCGGTGCAGCCAGGCGGGCAGGCCGGTGACGCGGCGGGGGATGAGCTTGCCGGTCTCGGTCAGGAAGCGGCTGAGCAGCTCCGGATTCGTGTAGGTGAGCTTGTCGACCGGGATGTCCATCCGGCGCCGCGGCATGCGGCGGTTGGCGCGACGGAGGGCGATGAGGCGTTCGGGGGTCTTCGGTTGCATGACAGGGGATCAGCGGATTTCGCGGTGCAGGGTGCGGCGCTTGAGGAAGTGGTTGAACTTGACCTTCTCAAGACGGCCGGGCGTGCGGATGCTCTTCTTGTTGCGCGTGGTCACGTAGCGGGAGGTCGGCTTGCCTTCCGCCTTCGCTTCCGTGCATTCGAGGATGATGATTTCGCGTGGCATAAAATGGGGGAGCAGTCTGGATCATTCCTTGCCGAAGTCAAGCGACTCATTGCTGCCGCCTCCGGAAGAGGTCGTCGTCGTGGTGTCGTCCTCGTCGCTGTCCTCGGCGTCCTCGGCGGATTCGTCGAGGCCGAAGAGGGAGCGGACGGGCCGGGTCCAGCGGCCGCCGCGCTGGTCGCGCTCGATGCGGGCCTGGCAGGCAACGGTGAAACGGGTGAACGGCAGGGCCTCAAGGCGCTCTTCGGGGATGGTGTCGCCGGACATCTCGCAGATGCCGTAGGTACCCTTGTCGATGCGGTTGAGCGCCTCGTTGATCTCGTAGATGGCGTCCTGTTCCTTGGCGAGCAGGCTGAGCGCAAAATCGCGGTCGTAGGCATCGCTGCCGGCATCGGCCTGGTGCATGCCGAAGGCAGAGGCCTCGCCACCCTCGTGGCTGCGCAGGCTCTCGCTGGCAACGCCCTCGGCGGAGTTCATGTAGGCATCGCGCAGTTCGACGAGGCGCTGGCGCTGCTTCTTGAGGAAGCTGGCCGGCAGCACCGGCTTCTTCGGCGCCTCGATGGTGATGCCGTCTTCAATCGAGCTGGTGTCGCGCTTGACGTTGATGATCTTCGGCTTGGTCTTCGACGAGCTGGCCGGGGCCGGCTTGGCGGGAGCGGCCTTCGCGGGCGCAGCCTTCGCTACCGGAGCCTTGGCGGCCGGAGCGGGAGCCGGCTTCGCGGCCGCCGGGGCGGGCTTCTTCGGCGCGGGGGCCTTGGCTGGGGCGGCCTTGGCAGCCGGTTTCTTGGCGGCCGGCTTCGGAGCGGGTGCCGCGGCTTTCTTCACCGGGGCGGCGGGCTTCTTGGCGACCGGCTTCGCTGCCGGCTTCTTCGCCGCGGGTTTGGCCACAGGCTTTTTCGGGGCCGGCTTGGCCGCCGGTTTCTTGGCGGCGGGCTTTTTCGCCGCGGCAGGCTTGGAGGGGGATTTTTTCACAGGGGGGGATTTTTTCGGGGCGGGCGCCTTCTTCACGGGCTTGGCCGGTGCCTTGGCCGCCGGCTTCTTGGCGGGCGCAGCCTTCGCCGCGGGTTTGGCGGCGGGCTTCTTGGCAGGCTTGGCGGGAGCTTTGGACGCGGGCTTCTTTTTCGCAGACATGGCTCGTGAGGTTGGCGTGTTTTCGCGGAAACGACCTCCGGTCGCGCGACCGGAGGAAAAGAGCGGCGAGTTTGCGTTGCTTTGTCGGGGATGGCAACCAGAATTCCGGTCGATCTTTCCGCCTCAGGAAGCGACCGATGGCGCATCGTCCCCGCCTTCCTCCGCGGGACTTGAAGGTTCGACCTCGGCCGGAGGTTCCGCGGCAGCGGCGGACGGCGCATCCGGCTGAACTTCCGGTTCGGCCGGCTGGTCCTCCACGGCGGTGACACCCGCCTCGGCGGCTTCGGTCACAGTTTCGGCGGAGACCGCCTCTTCCAAGGCGGCGGCTTGCGCTTCCGTCGCTTGCCCGGCAACCGCCGGGGCGGCGGCTTCGGGCTTGGGCTTGGCGGGTTCGCCCTGGACGCCGAGGAAGACCATGCCATCGGCATACTCGATGACGTAGCCCTCGTTGGCCAGCCAGCGCACGTCCTTGATGACGGCGACCTGCTCGTCGCTGATCGGCGGCTTGGCGCCATCGGGGCCGGGTGCGGCGGTCGGGACGATCTTTTCAACGAGTTCCGTCAAGGGCAGGCCGTGGGCGGTTTTCAGCAGTTCGACGACGCGGGCGACGCGCTCCGAGAACACAACCCCGGGGTCGACAGCGCGCGGCTTGACGCGGCTGACGAAGAGTTTGCCGGCACGGCGCTTGAACAGCTTCAGGCCGCGGCGCTCGAAGCCGCCGCCGAGTTTTTGCGACATCTCGAACAGATGCTTGCGGGCGGCGTCGACCGCCTGGCGCAGCAGCAGGAAGAGCGCCTGGGACAGGCGGGTTTTGTCGGCGCTGCTGGCAAACACCGCCTCGCGCACCTCGGCGCAGGCCGCATCGCCGTGGACGCGACGGAAATGCGCCTCCATCTCGGCACGGTTGCTGAACGCGGTTGGCTCAACACCCTCGGCGTCACGGACATGCACCCAGCGGCGCCCCTTGCGCTGCTGCTCCTTCCATTGGGCGACGATTTCCGGGCTGGTCTCAATGCGCACGCGGCGCTTGTAGTCCTCAAGCGCGAGGTTGGCGAAACGCTCGCGGTGCAGGCGGATCAGGGCGGTCTGGAAGCTGTGGTGGTTTGGCGGCGCCAGCAGTTCGCCGGAGTAGCCGCAGACGGCGATCGACTTGAAATCGCCCTTGGGTTCCTCGAGCTCGATCTCCTCGACCCGGTAGTAGCTCTCGAGCGCCGGTCCGCGCAGGACATGGGCCAGCGCCTCGTCGCGGCTGAGGAAGAGACCGCCGTCAGCGATCGTCTGGAACAGTCCCTGCGCGCGTTCCGGCGCGCAGCTGAAGCGGGCCTGGAAGCGTTCGGGATCGGCCAGCACCAGGCGGGCGGCGTCGAACATGCTGAAGGCGTGGCCGCTGGCGCGGATGTGCGCGGCGAGGGCCTCGGCGGCACTGTCGCGCGGCTCAATGATGACCTGAATGTCGCGCGGGATCTCCACCCACTCGCGCTGCGGGCGATCGTCGAAGCGGCGCGGCGGACCGTCACGACGGTCGCGGCGATCTCCGGGCGGGCCGTCGCGGCGCGGCCCCGGGGGACCGTCACGACGCGGACCGGGCGGGCCATCGCGGCGGGGCGGCGGGCCATCGCGGCGCGGGCCGCCCTGGCCACCAAAATCGCGGCGTGGGCCGGGAGGACCGTCACGACGCGGACCACCCTCGCGGCGATCGCGCCCGCCGGGACGCGGGCCGCGCTCCTCACGCTCTTCATATTTGGCGAAGTTGCTGCTGCCGCCCATGCCGGCGACCCAGGCTGGCATCATGCGCAGATCGGAGAGGTCCACCTGTCCGGGTGGCACAGGCGTTTCGGGAGTCGCTTCGGGTTCGGTCATGTTGGGAGAGGGAGCTGCAGTATGGCGTACTTCTGCGCTGTCGCCAACTTTGTTCGCGCATCACCGCCGATCTGCGCTTTCCTTCCGCGCGACGGCGGTCCACACTGCACTCCCACCCCAACCTGCCATGATCCATCCCCTCCGACTGTTCGCGGCCTTCGCCGCCCTCACCCTCAGTGCCGCCGCGGCGGACAACCCCTACCTTGGCCGCTGGGCGCTTGACCTGCCCGGGGGTCGCGCCGGCTGGCTCGGCGTCGAGGACCAAGACGGCAAGCTCAGCGCCAGCGTGCTCTGGGGCGGCGGCAGCGTCGTGCCCACCCAGGGCGCCGAACTCAAGGACGGCAAACTGCTCGTCACCCGCCTCTCGCAGGCCAAGCGCAAGGACAAGGCCGGCGCCGAGATCAGCGAGACGATCACCGAAACGATCACCGTCCAGGCCAGTGGCAACACGCTCACTGGCAGCACGGTGAAGACCCGCCCCGACGGCAAGGCCTTCGGCCAGGGCGAATTCACCGGCAAACGCATCCCGGCCCTGCCGCCGCGCCCCGACCTCGCCAAGGTGAAGTTCGGCGAACCGGTGTCGCTTTTCAACGGCAAGGACCTGAGCGGCTGGCGCCTCATCAAGCCGGACGATCTCAATGGCTGGAAGGTCGAGGACGGCGTGCTCATGAACCGCGTCGTCAAGGAACCCGGCAAACACTTCGGCAACCTGCGCACCGACGCCGAGTTCGAGGACTTCAACCTCAAGCTTGAGGTGCGCACCCAGGAGGCCAGCAACAGCGGCGTCTACCTGCGCGGCATCTACGAGGTGCAGGTCATGGAAAGCTTCGGCAAGCCGCTCGACTCCCACCACATGGGCGCGCTCTACAGCCGCATCACCCCGGCCGTGGCCGCGGAAAAACCCATCGGCGAATGGCAGACCCTCGACATCACCCTGGTCGACCGCCACCTGACGGTCATCCTCAACGGCGCGACGATCATCGACAACCAGCCCGTGCTCGGTTGCACCGGCGGCGCGCTGACCAGCGATGAATTCAAGTCGGGACCGATCTTCCTCCAGGGCGACCACACCAACGTCGACTACCGCAACATGGTGCTGCGCCCGGTGCTGAAGTAAGGCGCCGTTTCAATCCTTCGGCCGGTCGCTTCGCCCGCAGGGCGGGGCGACCGGTTTTTGTTGGGGGCGGACGAGTCCCACGGACGGTTCACGCCACGCCCTTCTCCAGCCCGCGCGCCAGTTCCGCCGCCAGCTGCCGGGGTTCGGCAACCGGGTGACAGGCCTGTTTTTCCACCGGCGGCGCGGACAGGTCGGCCTCGTTGAAAACGCGCACGGCCATGTGCAGGGTGCCGGCCTCGATCCAGGTGCGAGCACCGACCGGCGTCTGGCAGCCGGCGCCGAGCAGGCGCAGGAACTCGCGCTCGGCGGTAACGCGCGCCTCGGTGTCGGCGTGGTTCAGGGCGCGCACGCGCACGATGCTGGCGCTGTCGCCGGCCCGGCATTCGATGGCGATGGCCCCCTGCCCCGCCGCGGGCAGGAAACGCACGGGATCGAGCACGTGAGCGTGCAGTTCGGTGCCGTCCAGCTCGAGACGGTCGCCCTGCAGCAGGCCGAGTCGCTGCAGGCCGGCGGCGGCGAGCAGGACGGCGTCGAGCGCGCCCTCGCCGAGCACCTTCTTCACCCGGGTCGGCACGTTGCCGCGGATTTCGACCACCTGCAGGTCGGGGCGCAGCCAGCGCAGTTGGGCGGCGCGGCGCACGCTGCTGGTGCCGACGCGGGCACCGGTCGGCAGCGATTCCAGCGTGTGCGGCGCGGCGGTGACCAGCACGTCCTCGGTCGGCGCGCGCGGCAGCACGGCGGCGATGACAAAGCCGGGCGCCAGGTCGGAAGGCACGTCCTTGAGGCTGTGCACGGCGGCGTCGACCTCGCCGTTCTGCAGGGCGGTTTCGAGTTCCTTGATGAAGATGCCCTTGTCGACGTTGGCGACCTCGTTGAATTCGGAAAAACGCAGGTCCTGGCGCTTGTCGCCGCTGGTCTGGATGATCTTGCGCTCGACGGTCAGGCCGGCATGGGCGGCCAGCAGGCCCTCGGTGACGGTGCGCGTCTGCGCCAGCGCGAGCTCGCTGCCGCGGGTGCCGAGGATGAGGGGGGACGTGGACATGACCGACAGGTGTTCACGCAAACCCGGCCGGACGCAAAGGAATGATGCAGGCGAGTGATTTCCCGCGCTGGCCGCGGCAAGCTGTGCTATCAGCCGCTGTGCCCGCCCCGACGATTGTTTACCCCTTCCTCGCCGCCCTGCTCTACGCCTTCGGCGCCCTCGCCCTGAAGCGCTCCAGCGAGTATGGCATCGGCCTCTGGCGCACGACTTTCGTCGCCAACCTGATCGTCGCCGTGCTGTTCTCGACGCTCTGGCTGTTCTTCGGCGGCCCGCCGATCGAGCGCGAGCTGCTCTGGCAGCCGGGCGTCATTGCCCTCTGCCTGTTCGCCGGCCAGATCTCACAGTTCCTGGCCCTGGAAAAGGGCGATGTCTCGGTCGCCGTGCCGGTGTTCGGCCTGAAGGTGGTGCTGGTCGCCCTGCTCGCGCCGTTCCTCACCGGCGACCACATCGACGCCCGGCTCTGGGCCGCCTGCGTGCTCAGCGTGTTCGGCCTGACCTTCCTCAACCGCAGTGGCGGTGGGGCCTCGCCGCGCGGTCTGGGCATCACCCTCGCCGCCGGCGGTTTCGGCGCGGTCTGCTTCGCCATTTTCGACGTACTCGTGCAGAAGTGGGGGCCGCACTGGGGCGCCGGCCGGTTGCTGCCCTGCGTGTTCTGGATCAACGCCATTTTGTCCTTCGGCCTGGTCTTCCGCTTCTCCGCCCCGCTCAGCGCCATCCGCCCGCCGGCCTGGCGCTGGCTCTGCGGCGGTTCGATCGTGCTCGGCCTGCAAAGCATCGCCTTCGTCAGCACGCTCGCCATCCACGGCCAGGCCGCGAAAGCCAATGTCGTCTATGCCTCGCGCGGTCTGCTCAGCGTCGCCCTGGTCTGGCTGGTCGGCCACTGGTTCCGCAATCAGGAACAGCACCTCGGCGCGCGCGTGCTGCGCTGGCGCCTGGCCGGCGCGCTGCTCATGATGGCCGCCATCGTGCTGGTGGTGACCCGGTGACGGGGAGCAACCCGCGCACGCCCCAGAGCGAGTGGCCTTCGGCACTCGCGCGCTCCAAGGCCCCGTTGGCTCGTCCCACCTCCGCTTGCAATGCCACGGCCGCCGCGCTTGGTTTCATGCATGAAAGCTCTCCTCCTGCTGCCGCTGCTCCTGCTCGCCGCCTGCAAGCCCGCCGAAACCGCTCCCACGGCCTCGGCCACCGGCAAACCCAGGGTGCTGTCGGTCAACCACCCGCTGCACGCCTTCGCCAGCCGCCTCGGCGGCGAGGCCATCGAGGCGGTGTTTCCCGCGCCCGCCGATGAAGACCCGGCCTTCTGGCAGCCGGATGACGCGGCACTCGCGGCCTTTCAGCAGGCCGACCTGATCCTGCTCAACGGCGCCACCTACTCGAAGTGGGCGGACAAGGCCAGCCTGCCGACCTCGCGCAGCGTCGACACCTCGGCCGCCTTCAAGGACCGCTACATCAAGATCGAGGACAGCGCCCCGCACAGCCACGGCCCCGAGGGCGAGCACAGCCATGCCGGCACCGCCTTCACCACCTGGATCGATCTCAGCCAGGCGGTGCAGCAGGCCGACGCCGTGCGCGCCGCTCTGGTCCGCCTGCTGCCCGATCAGGCGGCGGCAATCGATGGTCGTTTTGCCAGCCTGAAATCCGAACTCGACGCCCTCGACGCACGCCTGCTCAAGGTCGGCGAACGCCTGGCCAAAGCGCCGCTGGTCGCCTCGCACCCGGTCTACCACTACTGGGCGCGCCGCTACGGCTTCAACCTTCAGTCCGTGCTCTGGGAACCGGAGACCGTGCCGGATGACAAGGCCCTGGCCGAACTGCAGGCCCTGCTCGCCAAGCACCCGGCAAAGTGGATGATCTGGGAGGGCGAACCCGCCGAGGCCAGCGTCGCCAAGCTGCAGGCCCTCGGCGTGCAGTCGGTCGTCTTCGATCCCTGCGGCAACCGGCCGGACGAGGGCGATTTCTTCTCGGTCATGGCCGCCAACGTCGCGGCGCTGGAAAAGGCGTTTCCGTGAACCCGCAAGCTCAGCTGTAGCGCGGGGCAGCGGCCCGCGGGAACCACGCGGTCACTGCCCGCGTCCAGAGAAAGACCACAGCGTCCCGCGGGAGCCACGGGTCAACGCCCGCGCCCACCTGCTTCAGCGAAAGTAGCCGTTCACCTTGAGCTTGCGGGCGAACAGGCTGCCGCCGCCGGCCACGTACAGGATGTTGTGGTCCTTGCCGGCGAACTCGGCGCTGACGACCTTGCCGTCGGCGACCGGCTTGCCGATGATGCCGGCGAGGCGGCCGGCGGGATCAAAAATCTGCACGCCGAGTTCGGTGGTGACAAAGATGCGGCCCTTGGCCTCGGTGGTGGCGCCATCGCCGGCGGCGCTTTCCTTGCCGACCGGCAGCCACATGGTCATGAAGGGCGCGCCGCCCGACAGACTGCCGTCGGCACCGATCTGCCAGGCCCAGACGTGTTTGCCGCCATATTCGGACACGACCAAGGCCGCCTCATCAGGCGTGATCGTGATGCCATTCGGCTTGGCCACTCGACCCGTGTCAGCCACGTGATGCTTTTTGTCGGGCGTGATCCAGTGGATGCTCTGGGTCGGCGTCTCGGTGAAGTACACGTGGCCCTTTTTGCTGACGACGAGGTCGTTGCACTTCACCCCGGTGACCAGCACCTCGACCTCGCCCTGCCGACTGATGGCAATGACGCGCTGCTCGCGGTTGTGGCAGGCGTAAAAACGGCCGTCCGGACCCAGCTGCAGGCCGCTGATGCCGGGCAGGTTGTCCAGTTCAAGGGACACCTTGCCGGTGGCGGCGTCGAGCTTGTAGATGCCCTTGCCGGCCTTGACGTCGGTGAAGTACAGATGGCCCTCGGCATCGACGCAGAGGCCGTCGGTGAACTCGTAGCCCGAGGCGGCCTCGCGCCAGGGTTCGCCGTCGATCAGGTATTCGTGCAGGGAGGTGTCCTGGGCGACGAGCGGCGCGGCGAGGACAAGGCAGGCGAGGGCGGAACGGAACATGGAAAAGCGGGGATGAAGATCGAATGACAGGACCGGCGGACTCACTTGGCCCAGAGCCAGCGCAGGGTGTCGGGCAGGAGGGCGGCGCCGTGCTTGCCGTTGTGCGTGCCCTCGCCCATGACGAACTTGTAATCGTAACCGGCGAACTTCAGCGCGGCGGCCATGTCCTGGTTGGCGAGCGGCCAGTTGCCGAACTGGTTGTCGAGGTCATTGCTGCCTTCCTGCAGGAAGACCTTGATCGGCTTCTTGTCGGTCTTGCGGATCAGCGCCGGATAGACGTGGCCGCCGCGGATGTTGGTGAAGCTGCCGATGTGGCTGACCACCTTGCGGAAGGCGTCGGGGCGCTCCCAGGCGACCGTGAAGGCGCAGATGCCACCGCTGCTGTTGCCGCAGATGGCGCGCTCGTCGGGGTTCGTGCTCAGGTTGTAATCCTTGGCCACCGCCGGCAGGATCTCCTCGAGCAGGAAGCGCGCGTAAAGGTCGCCGAGCGAGTCGTACTCAAAGCTGCGGTTGCTGCGCGGCTTGGCACCGGGCTGCTGGGTCGGAAAGACGCCAGGCTGGAGGAAGATGCCGATCGTCACCGGCATTTCGCCCTTGGCGATGAGGTTGTCGAAGACGACCGGCGCCCGGAACTGGCCGTCGGGTTTGACGAACCCGGCGCCGTCGCAGAACACCATGACCGCGGCCGGCTTGGCCTTGTCGTACTGGGCCGGCACATAGATCCACCAGTCGCGCGTGGTGCCCGGGAAGATCTTCGAATCCGTCCAGGCCGGCATCTGGGTGACCTTGCCCTGCGGCACGCCCGGCTGCACCTGGGAGTCGGGACCGAGCACGTATTGATCATCCTGCGGGGCGGCGAACAGCGGCAGAGCGAGGAGGGCGAGAGCGGGGAGCAACTTCATGGGGAGGGTGCGAACGGGCAGGAGGTCGGGATTCTTGCAGGGCGACGGGATTCAGCCGAAGCGCGTGTGCCAGAGATCCAGAGAAGAGCGCAGATCCTCGCGCTTTTGGCTGGGACTGACCTCCCACACCAGCGGCACGTCGGCCGGCACGAGCGGCAGCAGACCGGGCAGGTCAACCCCGCCCGTGCTCAGCGGCGCGCGGTGGTCGCGCGCCGGCCAGCGCACGTCGTGAACGTGGCAGCCGATCAGGCGCGGAGCAAGAGCGGCGAGGTAGGCGGCGTGATCGACCAGCGCCAGGTTGGCCTGCCGCTGGACATGCCCAAAATCATGCCAGGCGCCGATCCACGGACAGTCGGCGTAGTGCTCGAGCAGGCGTGGCAATTCCTCCGGGCTGGGGATCTGCTCAAAGTGGCTGCGCGTTTCCAGGCCGAGGCGGACACCGTGCTTCTCGCAATCGGGCAGCAGGGCATCGAGCGCCGCGCGCACGCGGTCGAGCCCGGCCTGCGCGACCTTGGCGCGCTCGGCCACCAACTGCAGCTTCAATGCGCAATAGGCTCGCGAGTACAGCCCGCCGTCCAGGGCGATCTTTTCCAGCTTGGCGGTGAAGTCCGGCAGCGGCAGGCGGCCGAGATGGATGACCACCCGGTCCGTGCCAAAGCGCACCGCCATCTCCAGCGTGCGCCGGGTCAGGGTCAGGGCGCGCTCGCGTTCGGCGGCACTGGCCGAGGTGAACTCATAGGCGTCCGGCGCATCGATCATCACCTCGACGGGGGCCGGACAGAAGTTGTGCAGGCTGCTGACGCGGATCTCGCCGGCCTGGACGGCCTCGAGCAGGCCGGGCAGCAGCGACAGCCGGGTGCCATGACTGACCTCGATCCATTCAAAGCCGAGCTCGCGCGCCTCAGCCGCCAGGGCACGGCCGTCCGTGTGGCGGTGGCTGTTCCAGCAGGTGGAGAGGGAGAGGCGCAAGAGCGGCGGCGGGAAGCGGGCTCAGCGTGCGGCAACGCGTTCAAAGACCTTCGGCGTCTGCTGCGCGGTCTTTTTCTTCGCCTTGGGTGCCGGCTTGGGATCGAGGTTCCGGCCGAGTTCCTCGGCGCTCACGGTCGAGGCGACCCCATTCGCCGGCACCTCGGCCCTGGCGATCCAGACCAGGGCGTTGAGCACCGTCTTGCGGAAGTTGTCATTGCCCCAGTTGCGATGGAAGTGACCGCCGGTGAAACCGAAGCCGCGCCCGCCATCGGGTCGCTCAACGCACCACATCATCGATTCCTGCGCGCCCTTCTCCGCCTGGATGTGCGGGTAGGGTCCCTTGGGGTACACATAGGGACCGTCACGGGTGGCGTCGGACGGCGTGGCGACCAGCAGCGGCGTGAAACGCGTGCCGGCGTCATCGGCCGGCGCAATGCCGTCGCCAAAGGCCGGGCGGAAGCGCATGTTGAAGTACCATTCGTCCTCGATCTGGAAAGGCTGGACGCCTCGGGTGATCGGGTGCTCGGGCAGGCGCTCGAACTTCGGCTCCCAGATCGGGTTGCAGGAGTGGGCGTTTTCGTAGTGGCCGCCGACCCACTGCAGGAACTCGCGTCCGCCAAGCTCGGGCACGACCTCGACGCCATAGTGCATGACCCCGAAACCGACGCCCTTGGCGGTCAAAGCGCGCAGGGTCTCCAGGCGGCTTTCCTGGACTGCCGGATGGCCCTTGCCGCCATCGGCATAAATGACCACGGCATCGGCATCGGCCAACGTCGCCTCATCGGTCACCCAGCCCATCTCATGGCGCTCGACGACGAGTCCCGGCACGGCGGCCAGGCATTGCTCCAGCAGCATGGTGCCGGCGCGGAACTCGTGCATGCCCGGCGGGTGCGAGGGTTTGCCGGCGATGAGCACCAGTTTGCGCTTGCCGTCCGGGGTGACGGCCGAGGCCGCCGTGGCGAGGCAGAGACAGAGGATCCAGAAGCGTTTCATGAGACTGTTAGCATGCCGGCGCCGGGCACGGCGCTCAAGCGCATTCTTGCGGCGAACCGACGCGTCACCCGGAGGCAGACGCCCCCTTGCCTCAGGCCAGCAATTCCGTCATCACCCGGCCATGCACATCGGTCAGGCGAAAATCGCGGCCGGCGTGGCGGTAGGTGAGTTTTTCGTGATCAAGCCCGAGCTGGTGGAGCAACGTGGCGTGCAGGTCGTGCACCTCGACCGGAGCCTCCTCGGCATACTTGCCGATGTCATCGGTGCGCCCGTGCACATGGCCGGGCTTGAAGCCGCCGCCGGCCACCCAGACACTGAAGCAGTCGCGGTGGTGGCCGCGGCCGTTTTTGCCCTCGCGCCAGGGTGTCCGGCCAAACTCGGTGGCCCAGAGGATGAGGGTCTCGTCGAGCATGCCGCGCTGCTTGAGATCGGTGATGAGCGCGGCGGTGGGCTGGTCGACGTTGCGGGCGAGGTCGGCATGCTCGCGCATCTCGCCATGCGAGTCCCAGTTGGGCCGCGAGCCGGTGTCGATCAGCTCAATGAAGCGCACCCCGCGCTCGGCGAGGCGGCGAGCGACCAGGCACTGCCAGCCGAAGTCGGCCCCTGGGCCCTTGAGCCGGCGGTCGAGACCGTAGAGGCGGCGGATCGACTCGGGTTCCCGGCTGAGATCGAAGGCCTCGGGCGCGGCGGTCTGCATCTGGAAGGCGGTCTCGAACGACTTGATGCGCGCGGCCAGGGCGCTGTCGTGCGGGCGCGCATCGAGGTGGCGACGGTTCAGCGCGCGGGTGAGGTCGAGCTCGAGCGGCTGCAGGTCCTGCGAGGCGGCTGGCGACTGCAGGTTGGCGATGGGATGATCGCCGGGGATGAC
This sequence comes from uncultured bacterium, assembly GCA_966252325.1. GTDB lineage: Bacteria > Verrucomicrobiota > Verrucomicrobiia > Verrucomicrobiales > Verrucomicrobiaceae > Prosthecobacter. The sequence continues at coordinate 40,182 of CBINON010000013.1, forward strand.
GCGCGTGCCCTGGTGGGCGGCAGGCAGAAAGTCGCTCGCATAGACCTGGGTGCCGCCATAGGGCAGATGCGGGCAAATGACGATGTAACCGGGCAGGTTTTGATTCATCGTGCCGAGGCCGTAGCTGACCCAGGAACCCATGCTCGGTCGCGCGAAGGTGGGTGAACCGGTGTGCATGCCCAGCGTCGCCTCGCTGTGGTCGAAGTGCGAGGCCTTCATGCTGCGGATCAGGCAGATTTCATCCATGACCCCGCGCAGGTGCGGAAAGAGGTCGCTGACCTCGGTGCCGCAGTTGGGGTTGGGTGCGGCACCAAACAGGTTGCCCATCAGCTTGTCCGGCCCCTGGCCATCGCGGCCTTTGCCAGGCGACTTGGGATCAAAGGTGTCGATGTGGGAAACACCGCCGGTGGCGTAGATCAGGATGAGGCGCTTCGCCGGAGCGCGCGTGTGCGACCGCCGCGGCGCCAGCGGATCGTCCGCGGCGAGCAAGTCGGAGAGCACCCCGGGCAGCAGCAGCGGGCTGCGGGCAAGCAGGGAACGACGGGTGAGGCTCATGGGATCAATCCAGGTACAGGAACTCGTTGGTGCGCAGCAGGGAACGGGTGAGCGAAGCCCAGGTCTGCGCCGAGTCGGGGGTGTGTTCTTGCAGGCGCTGAAGATGGCGGAGCAGCAAGGCTTGCTCTTCGGGTCCGGGATCCCGCGCAAAGAGGCGGCGGTGCAGGAGCACGAGCTTCGCTTCGTCCGGGCGCGGGGTTTGCAGCAACTGTTGCACCATGCCTTCGGCCGCCTCGTGCACGGCGCCGTCGTTGAGGAAATGCAGGGCCTGCAGAGCGGTGACTGAGCTGTCACGGACGGACGTGCAGGCGTTGGGATCGGCGCCGTCGAAGGTCTGCAGGTAGGGCGAGGCGGTCAGGCGCTTCGTCATCTGGTAAATGCTGCGCTTGTTGCTGGGATAGTCGGCCTTGAACGGATGATGCTGGGTGAAGCCCCAGTCCTTCATCGGCGGAAACGGAAAGGCTTCCGTCGGCGGTGTCAGGTCGAGCCGGCCGCCGAGCAGCAGCAGGGTGTCGCGCAGCGATTCGGCGTCGAGGCGCTGGCGGTTGAACTTCCAGTACAGCGTGTTGCCGGGATCGGAGGCGAGGTTGTCCTCGCTGTCAAAAGACGCCATGCGCCAGGTGCGCGAGCCGAGGATGCGGCGGTGCAGGTGCTTGAGGGACCCGCCGTGACGCATGAAGTCGGTGGCGAGCCAGTCGAGCAGCTCGGGATGGCTGGGCGGCTCCCCGCGCAGGCCGAAGTCGCTGGGCGTGGCCACCAAGCCCCGGCCGAAGTGACGCTGCCAGATGCGGTTGACGATGACGCGGGCGGTGAGGGGATTTTTTGGATCGGTGATCCACTGGGCGAGTTGCAGCCGGCCACTGGTTTTCGCGGCCACCTCTGCAGGCAGCTCCTGCCCGCCAAGGATGTCGGGGAACTTGCGCGGCACTTCCGCGCCAGGCCGCTCGGGTTCGCCACGCAATTGCAGACGGGCATTGGCCGGACGTCCCTCGCTGACCGCGTAGGCGGTCGGCAGCACCGGCTGCCTTCTCAGATGCGCGGCCAGGGCCTCGCCGGCCTTGCGCACCCGCAGCAGCAGACGGTCGTGCGCCTCCTTGCGCTGGCGCTGCTCGGCGAGCGAATCCGTGCGCTCCCGGGCGGCATTGTCGCGCGCCATGGCTTCGCTCTCGGCCAAACGCGCTTCAAGCTCGGCCTCAAGCCGGGCGGTTTCCTTGGCATACGGCGCGAGCCTGGCGGTCACTTCCGCCTCCGGCAGCAGCGGCACAAAGTGATGCTGGGCCTTGAACAGCTCGAGGCCGGGCTGCGGGTAGCGCGTGCTGGCGAAGATGCCATACAGCCCGTAGTAATCGCGCATGCGGATCGGGTCGAACTTGTGGTCGTGACAACGGGCGCAGCTGAGGGTGAGGCCCATGACCGTGCGGCCGAGATTGTCGATCGTGTCCTCGAGGGTGACATGCCAGGGATACCGCTCGATCAGCGAGCCGAAGCGGCGCGACAGCGCCAGGTAGCCGGTGGCGATGGTCTGACGGTTTTTCTCCGCCTGGTTCGCGGCCGGCAGCAGGTCGCCGGCGAGCTGCTCGGTGAGAAAGCGGTCGTAGGGCAGGTCGGTGTTGAACGCCTCGATGACGTAATCGCGGTACAACCGCGCCTGCGGGACCGGATAGTCGGAGTTGTCGCCGGCGGTGTCGGCATAGCGCACCCAGTCGAGCCAGTGGCGCGCCCAGCGCTCGCCGTAAGCCCGGGAGGAGAGGAACTTCTCGATCAGGTCGGACATGTCGGACACATCGGACGGGCTGGGTGGCAGGCCGGTGAGGGCATAGGAGAGACGTCGGGCCAAAATGGGCGGCTCGGCATCCGGGACCGGCGTCAAACCGGCGGCCTCGCGTTTGGCCTGGATGAAGTGATCGATCGGATTGAGCGGCCAGGTCTTTTCGCGCACCTCAGGAATCACCGGCTCGACGATGGGCTGAAAGGCCCAGTGCGTGGAGGTGGGCTTGGTTTCGGCCACCGCAGCCGGTTCTGCCGGCCAGGGCGCGCCGGCGGCGATCCACTCGCGCAGCAAAGCGACCTGCCGGGGTGTCAATCGCTCGCCCTTGGGCGGCATGCGGTCACCTTTGTGGGTGGCCGTGACCCGCTTGAGCAGTTCGCTTTGCTCCGGCGTGCCGGGGACGAGGGCAGGGCGACCGGAATCCGCCTGGGCCAGGGCCCCTTCCCTGTGATCGTAGCGCAGGCCGCCGTTCTGTTCGTCGGGCCCATGACACTTCAGGCAGTGCGCTTCGAAGATCGGCCGGATGTCGCGCTGAAAATCGGGCGCGGCGACGAGAGATGTCGCGGCGGCGAGAAGGCTGAGGCCTGGATACCAGCGGGCGGGCATTTCAGGCAAAACGCTCGGGGTTGAGGATGCGGCGTTTGCCGGCTTCCAGATGCTCGATCATAAGGCGGGCCGCGTCGTCCGCCCGGCCCTCGAAGACGGCGGCCAGCAGGGCCTCATGCTCGGCCGTGGATTCAGCCGGTCGGGCGCGGTCACTGTCCGTGACCCTCAGAATGACCTGATGAATTTTGTCGCGCAGGCGCTCCATGGTCGACAGGATCTCACGATTGCCGAGGTAGCTGGCGAGCAGGTAGTGCATGTGCTCATCGAGGCGCATCAGCTCGCGCAGGTCGTTTTCTTCGAGTGCCCGGCGCTGCTGGGCAAGATTGCCCCGCAACTCTTCGACCTGAGCCGGCTTGAGGCGGCCGGCCAGCCTGCGCACCACCCAGGATTCCACCGCCTCGCGCAGTTCGTAGTGGTCGACGATGTCCTCGACACTGAGGCCGCGCACGACGACGCCCTGCTGGGCGGAGATGGCGACAAAGCCCTCGGCCTCGAGTCGCTCCAAAGCGACGTGCACGGGTGTCTTCGACATGCCCAACTGGGCGGCGAGCTGGCGCTCGGAAAGAAAACTGCCGGGCGGGAACTCCCCTGAGCTGATCAAGCGACGGAGTTCCGCATAGGCATGCGACTGGAGGCGGACGGGAGGCAGGGTGGTACTCATGGCACACAACTGGTATGCCAGTTACGCTGGGGCGGGACGCTTCTTTCCGTCATTGTCCCGGCGGCACTCTGCCCCTACTTTGCCACATGCCCGCTGACATCCCGTCCTCTGCCCTGCCCGCCGCAGTGAGCTTCCTGCCATGAGGGGCTGGCTCATCATTGGCGGTGGCCTCGCGGGCACGACGCTCGCTTGGCGACTCTGGGAGCGCGGCCAGCCCTTCCTGCTGGTCGATCGCGACGCGCCGGTGACCGCCTCAAAGATCGCCGCCGGCCTGGTGACGCCGATCACCGGCATGCGCCTGGGCCTGAGCTGGCGCTATGCGCTGTTCCATGCCGAAGCGGTCGGCTTTTACCGCGGCCTGGAGGCACGGCTCGGTCGGTCCTTCTACCATGAAACCCCGGTCGTGCGCCTGCTGCGCAGCGAGTGGCAGGCCGGGCTCTGGGCCAAGCGCTGCCACCGGCCGGAGTATGCGCCCTACCTGCAGCCGCCGCACGAGCCGCTGGTCCATCCGGAAGTCTTTGCCCAGCCGTTTGGCGGTTTCGAACAGCGCCCCGGCGGCTGGCTCGACACGTCCGCCTACCTGCAGGCCAGTCGCGCCTTTTTCGAAGCCGCCGGCTGCTGGCGCATGGGCGAGGTCGAGGCGCTCGAAGAGACCGCTGAAGCCGTGCGCTGGGGCGAGGCCGAATTCGCCACCGCGGTCTGGTGCGCCGGCTGGCAGGCGGCGCAGCAGACCGAGTTGAGCGGCGTACCCTTTCAATCGGCGCGCGGCAGCATTCTCAGCGTGCAGGCCGACACCCGCGGGGAAAGCCGCGTCATCAGCGGCGCCTGCTGGCTGGTGCCGCGCGGCGACGGCAGCCTGCGCGCCGGCCCGACCTACGAGGTGCCGTTCACCGATCCGCACACGCCGTCACCGGAGGCGGTGGCGGGACTGGAGAAAAAACTCGGCGACCTGCTGCGCGTCGATTTCCGCATCACCGACCGCCAGACGGCGGTGCGCCCCATCGTGCGCGGCCGCGAGGCCCTGCTCGGCCGCCTGCCCGGCCGACCTCGCCAGGTCTGCTTCAACGGCCTTGCCTCCAAGGGCGTGCTGCGCGCCCCCTGGCTGGCAAATCACCTGCTGGCGCACCTGCTCGGAGACACCGGCCTCGACCCGGAACTCGACCTGGCGGGGATCTGAAGCCCGCCATTCCGCGCTGGCAGGCCGGCGAATCCCGCCTATGCAAGGGATCCGACCATGGCCGGCTTTTTCAAATCCCTCCTCCAGCGCTTCACCAAACCCGACATCGATTGGGACGAGCTTGAAGCCGCCCTCGTCGCCGGCGACCTCGGCCCGCGCCTGGCACTGCGCATCGTCGACGACCTCAAGGCCCAGGGCCGCAAGCTGCACGGGGCCGACATCGTCCAGGTGGCGCGCGAGCATGTGAAAAGCATCCTGCCGGCGCAGGTGCCCGCCCTGACGCCCCTCGACGGCCGGCCCAAGGTCCTGCTCATCGTCGGCGTCAACGGCACCGGCAAAACCACCTCGACCGCCAAGCTGGCCAAGCACCTGCACGACCACGGCAAGAAAGTCGTGCTGGCCGCGGCCGACACCTTCCGCGCGGCGGCGGTCGAGCAGTTGGAAGTTTGGTCGCAGCGGCTCAACATCCCCATGGTCAAGGGACCGCCCAACGGCGATCCGGCGGCGGTCTGCTTTGAAGCCTACGACCTCGCCTGCCGCACCGGCGCCGACTACCTGCTCTGCGACACCGCCGGCCGCCTGCACACCAAGCACAACCTCATGGAGGAACTGAAAAAGGTGCACCGCATCCTCGGGCGCAAGGACGACACCTCGCCGCACGAGGTGCTGCTCGTCGTCGACGCCACCACCGGCGGCAACGCCCTGCAGCAGGCGCGCGAATTCCACAAGGCCATCCCGCTGACCGGCGTCATCGTCACCAAGCTCGACGGCAGCGGCAAGGGCGGCGTGCTGGTCGCCATCCAGCAGGAACTCGGCATCCCCACCCGCTTCATCGGCCTCGGCGAAAAAGCCGAGGACTTTCAGCCCTTTGATCCCGGCCGGTTCGTCGCGGAGCTGCTGTGAGGCGACGCTGGCTCATCAGCCTCCTTGCAGGTGCGCCTGGATGAGCAGGCCGGCGACGTCGTCGAGGGCTTGATTGGCGGCTTCGGTGCCGGTGTTGGTGCAGGCCAGCACGGCGAAGCCCTTTTCCGGCGCCAGCCAGGCGACGCTGCGGTTCATCGTGTTGCTGCCGCTGTGGTTCAGCACCTTGCCGCCCCAGGGGCGCTCGACGGCAAGCCAGCCGAAGGCGTAGTTTTCCCCCGCCTGGGTGGCGGTGTGCAGGTGCTGGTAGGCCGCGGCGGTTTTCAACAGGCGACCCTTGCCCGCTCGTCCCGCCAGGTGCTCGGCGATGAACCGGCTCCAATCCTCCAGGCTCATGTGGACCGTGCCCGCAGGGCCGAGCACGGCGGGATTGTCCACCAGCGGGCCATTCTGCGGCATGGGCTCGCCCTGGCCGTTGTGCGGCCAGGGCTGGTCGATCCTGTTCGGCTTGCCGGTTCCGCCGAAACCCGCGTTCTGAATGCCCAGCGGGGCGAACAAACGCCGGCGCATGAGATCCTCCCAGGAGGCGTTCCAGACTTCCTCGAGCATGTGCCCGGCAAGGGCGTAACCGTAGTTCGAATACTCGTGTTTTTGACCGGGTGGCGGCAGATCGGGCGTGCGGGCGGCAAGCTCGAGGGCGGCTGCGCGCTGGGCCTGCACTTTGCCGCCGCCGAGCATGAGCGTGCCCCAGGGGGCATTGGCGGGCAGGCCCGACCAATGACTTAGCAGATGGGTCAGCGTCGCCTGGGCGAGCGGCGACTTTTTCAGGTCCCGCTGCCGGGGAAACACCTCGCCGAGCGTGCTGTCCCAGCGCAGTTTGCCCTCCTCAACCGCGATGGCGGCGAGCGTGGCCGTCATGGCCTTGGTGTTCGAGCCCAGGTGCCAAAGGTCATCCGGGGTCACCGGGGGCTTGTCGCCCTTCTTGCGCACCCCGGTCACCGCCAGGATTTGACAGCCCTGCAGCGTAACGATGGCCGCCCCCAGTCCCGGCAACTCATACTTGGAACGGATGGCCTCCAGCTTGTCCTTCCAGCCTGGGTTTGTCTCGACCGCTGACGAGCGACGGGCAAGAAGGGCACTGGCACTGGTGGCAAGGAAGCGTCGGCGAGTCAGCAAGCTCATGGCGCATTTCCGCCTAACAAACCCGTGTCATGCAAGCCTTTTTACACCTCACTCGACCAGCACGAACATGGCTGCGAAGGTGTTGGTCGGACGTTCCGCCGCATCGGCGGGCAGGCGGGTGCTGCGATCCATCATTTCAGAGATGTCGCCGTCCAGATAGAGCGCGTCGCGGCAGCCGAGATGCAGGAAAAAGCGGCTGAGCTGGTGGAAGGTGACACGACCCTTCACGCGATCCTCGCGGTCGCTCATGACGAAAACGATCTGCTTCGTCGCCGCCACAATGCCGACCGCGCTGCGCTGGCGTTTGTTGGGTGAGTCGATGCGGAAGGCGGGATGGATGACCCCGTTGCGCAGCATCAACGGTCCCGACTGCTGCGCCAGCCTTGGCTGCAGGCGCAACGCCGGATATTCCGAGGTCGCAACGATGCCCGGACCCGCCTTGTCATCGAGATAAAAGACACCGTTGGGCTTGAGGTAAAAATTGCCGAAACCGTCCGCCGTGTTGAGCGGCACCCGCTCACGGCCGTCGAGGATGGTCAACCCGCAGGGTTTGGGACCGCCCTCATACAACCCCGCATTGGTGGCGAAAACAATCGTTTTGCCCTCGCGGGCGAGCTGCTTCTGCAGACCACCGAAATGCATCAGCGGCTGGCCCTGATCGTCCTGCCAGCGCAGGTGCAGGCGAGGTTGCTCCGACACCGCGATGCGCTGAACCCGATACAACGCTCCCTCAAACTCGATCGGCTCAACCGCGAGCACGGGGCAAGTCAGGAGTCCACAGAACAGAAGCAGACGCTGCATGGAAGATCGAAGGAATGCGTGGGGTCTTCAACTGACACGACCGCCCCAACCGCCCCCTCACAGCCAGCCCGTCTGATGGAGCCGGCCGGTGAGTTCCATCTGGCGTTCGAGCTGGGCGGCGTAGAGGCTCGCTTTGGCGGGGTCGGGCTTGCAGCGGGTGGACTCGTCGAGGCGGACCAGGCGGGCGCAGAGTTCGTCGTAGCTTGTCGTTTCGGCCTTTTCGTTGGCGCGCGCATGCGCGGCCTGGATGGCGGCGCCGAGCGCGGCGCCCTCGCTGGTGCTGAGGGTGACGACCTCGGCGTTGAAGCAGTCGGCGGCGATCTGGCGCCAGACGCCGCTCTTGCTGCCTCCGCCGGTGAGGCGGATCTCGGAGGGGTTCATGCCGAGGTCGCGGAAGCGTTTCAGGCCGTAGGCGAGGCCGAGCGTGGCGCCCTCGACCGCCGCGCGGGCGAGGTGGGCCGGCGTCAGGTTGGTGGTGCGCAGGCCGTGCAGCACGCCGCTGCCGTTGGGCAGGTTCGGGGTGCGCTCACCGTTCAGGTAGGGCAGGAAGCTGACGCCGTCGGCGCCGGCCGGGGCGCTGGCGACCACGGCCTCCAGCTGCTTCAAGTCCCAGCCGAACATCTCGCGCACCTGCTCGGTGACGACGGTGACGTTCATCGTGCAGACGAGCGGCAGCCACTGGTCGGTGCTGTCGCAGAAGGCCGCCACCTCGCCCTGACCGTCAACGACCGGGCTGTCGGCCACCCCGTAGAGCGTGCCACTGGTGCCAAAGCTGGCGGTGATGACGCCGGGCTTGATGTTGCCGGTGCCGATGGCGCCCATCATGTTGTCTCCGCCGCCGGCACTGACGACGACGTCGGCCGACAGCCCCCATTCCGCGGCCAACTCCGGGCGCAGGCGACCGTGCACGGCGCGCGAGGAACCGAGCGGCGGCAGCATCGACAGCACGCGCGGGTCAATGTAATCGCAGAGCTCACGGCACCAGGTGCGCGTGCGCACATCCAGGATGCCCATGCCGGAGGCGTCGCCGAACTCCAGGCGCTTGACGCCGGTAAGCCAGAAATTCAGGTAGTCGTGCGGCAGCAGGATGGAGGTCGTGCGGGCAAAGTTCTCCGGCTCGCGCTGCTTCATCCACAGCAGCTTCGGGATCGTGTACCCGGGCAGCATGGCGTTGCCGGCAAGGGCGATGACGCCGGGCTGACCGCCGAAGTGGTGGGCGATCTCCTCGCACTGCGCCTGCGTCGAGGTGTCGCACCAGAGTTTGGCCGGCCGCACCGGCTGGTCGTCGGCGCCGAGGGCGACAAGGCCGTGCTGCTGGCCGCTGACGCCGATGCCGGCGATCCGGCTGCGCTCGGCACCGAGCTGATCCAGGCACTGGCGCACGCAGTCGCGCACGGCATCCACCCAGGCCTGTGGGTGCTGCTCCAAGTGCCCGGGCGGCAGCCCCTCGATCAGTTCGTAGGCGCTGTGGCCGGTGGCGAGGATGGCGCCGCTGTCGAGGTCGAGCACAATCGCCTTGCTGCTCTGGGTGCCGCTGTCGATGCCGAGGTAGTACATGATCGTGGGAGAATGGAGCCGCCATCCTAGTCGCGGCCGGGGGGCGACGGCAAACAGGAAAGCGGGGCCGAGCGGGCCAGCCATGCATTTTCTCAATGACCGGCGCGGAAATATCGATTTCCGCGCCGCGCCATTCCTGAGACACTGGCCGGCATGATCGAGGTCTTTTTTTTCCTCCTGGCACTGGGATTTCTGGCCCTGCCCTTCCTCGCCTTCAGTGCCGCCCGCCATGCCGGCGAACGCTGCCGCGAACTCGGCGAGGAGGTCCAACGCCTGCGTGAACAGCAGGTGCTGGCCCTCGAGCGCGAGCAGCGGCTGGCGCGCCGGATTGCCGACCTCGAGGCGGCCGGTCGGGAGGGACCGCCACGCACCGCCAGCGCCACCGCCACAGCGGCCACGCCGGTCCGCTCCGCGGCCGAACCCCACCCAGCCGGCGAAGCCATACCCAGGGCGACCCCGCCTCCGGCCGCTGAACCTGCAGCCGCGCCGATCCTGCCCCCGCCGCTGCCGGTTGCGGCGGCCATCGCCCCGCCCCCCTGCATCGACACGCCGAAACCCGCCGCCCCTGTTCCACCGCCCCTGCCGGTTGCGGCAACCGAACGCCAACCGACGCCTCCCGCGCCACTGCCGGTCGCCGAGCCCGCCCTGCACGTGGAGCGGTTCATGGGCGCCAAGCTCTTCGCCTGGATCGGCGGTCTGGCGCTGTTCCTGGGCATCCTGTTCTTTGTGAAGCTCAGTCTCGAGCGCGGCTGGATCTCGCCGGCGCTGCGCACCTGGACCGGGCTCGCCGTCGGCGCCGGCCTGGTCGGCGCCGGCCTGCGCCTGCAGCGCAACCCGCGCCAGACGCCCCTCGCGCAGACCCTCTGCGCCACGGGCATCGTCGCCCTGTATGGGGTCGCCTTCGCCGCCCACGCGCTGTGGCGCATCCCGCCCTTTCACCTGCCGCTCGTCACCTTTGCCTTTCTGTCGGCCGTGACGGCCGCGGCCTTCACGATCGCCGTGCGTCATCGCGCCCAGGTGGTGGCGGTGCTGGGCATGCTCGGCGGCTTCCTGACGCCCGTGCTCTGCTCGACCGGCGAGGACCGGCCGTTCGCGCTGTTCAGCTACATCGCCCTGCTCGACCTCGGCGTGCTCGCCGTGGCCCAGCGCCGGCGCTGGGCGCACCTGACACCGCTGGCCGCCGCCGGCACCCTCATGACGCTGATCGGCTGGCTGCTGTCGTTTTTCCGCGCCTCGGAGTACGGCATCGGCTCGGCAACCTGGCTGCCGGTGGGGCTGCTGCTCGGTTTCCCCCTGCTCTTCGCGCTGGCGGCCGAGTGGATGCGCCGGCGCGGCGAAACCGGTCAGGCACCGGCCTGGGCCGCGCTCGGCCTGGCCGCCGGCAGTCTCCTGGTGGGTTATGCCTGGCTGCAGGTCACCAGCATCGCCACGCGGCCCTGGGTGCTCTACAGCCTCGTGCTCGGTTTGAATGCCCTCGCCCTGGGCCTGGTCGCCTGGCAGCCGCTGTTGCGCCGGGTGCAAACCGCCACCGCCACCCTGACCTTCCTGCACCTGCTGATCTGGACGCAAAACAGCCTGACTGCCGACCTGCTGCTGCCGGCCCTCGGCGTCTATCTCGGCTTCGGCGTGCTGCACAGTGCCTTCGCGGCCTGGCTGCAGCGTCGCCAGCCGATGCCGCTGACCGGCTGGCTGCCGCTCCTGAGCGTGGCCCTGCTGCTGCTGCCGGTCTTGCACCTGCCGAACCCGGGTCTGGCGCTGTGGCCGGCCCTGCTGCTCGCCGACCTGCTGGTCATCGGTCTGGCTTGGCTGACCGGCGCCCTGCTGCCCGTGCTGGCGGCCCTGGCGCTGAGCCTGCTGGCGATCACCCTCTGGCTGTTCGGTGCACCTTCAACCGTGGAGCTGCCGCTGGGCCTGTTCCTGACGCTGGTGGCGGCCAGCGCGACCGTTTTCGCCTTCGCCGGCCAGCGCCTCGCACGACGTTTTCCCGAAGCCCCGACCGCCTCGCTGCTGCCGGCCAGCTCGGCCCTGCTGCCCTTCCTGCTGCTGATCATGGCGACCGGTGAACTGCGCCTGGCCGATCCGACGCCGGTCTTTGGCCTGGCCCTGGCGCTGGTCGTCTTCCTGCTCGCTCTGGTGCGCGCCGGTGGTGCGACGGTGCTGGCACCCGCGGCCCTCGCCGGCGCCCTGGCCCTGCAGCAGGTCTGGCTGCAACGCGGCTTCGCGGTGGACCACGCCCGCCTGGCGGTGCTCTGGCAGCTCGGCTACCTCGCGGTCTTCAGCGCCTTCCCCTTTATCTTCCGTCGCCGTTTCGCGAGCGAAGCCCTGCCCTGGATCACTGCCGCCGCCGCCAGCCTTGGCACATTCGGACTGATGCATCAGGTCATCGTCCGCGCCTGGCCGAACGACATCATGGGTCTGCTGCCGGCCGCCTTCGCCCTGCTGCCCGCGGCCGCCTTTGCCCATGTGCAGCGCCAGCACGCCCGGGACAATCCGGCGCGCCTTGATCAGCTCGCCTGGTTCGGCGGCACAACGCTGTTTTTCGTGACCCTGATCTTCCCGCTGCAGTTCGACCGGCAGTGGCTGACGCTCGGCTGGGCCTGCGAGGGCGCCGCCCTGTGCTGGCTGTTTGGGCGCGTGCCGCACCCCGGCCTGCGCGCCACCGGCGCGGCCCTGCTGGTCACCGCCTTCGCCCGTCTGGCCGTGCTGCCGCTGGTTTCTGCCGAGCTGGTGCGCGGCGCGCTGCCGATCCTCAACTGGCCGCTCTACACCTACAGCCTGACGGCGCTGGCCCTCTTCCTCGCCGCCGCCTGGCTGCGTCCGCCCGGCCATCTCTGGGGCGAAACCGATCTGCGCGCCGTCTTCCGCAGCCTGGCCGGCGTGCTGCTCTTCCTGCTGCTCAATCTCGAAATCGCCGACGCCTTCACCGCCCCCGGCCAGCGCGTCTTCGTCTTCGACTTCGGCGGTCACCTCGCCCGCGACATGACCTACAGCCTGGCCTGGGCGCTGTTCGCCTTCGGCCTGCTCGTGTTCGGCCTCTGGCGCCGCCACGCGGGCACCCGCTACGCCGGCATCGGCCTGCTCGGCGCGACGGTGCTGAAACTGTTCCTGCACGACCTCGCCCGCATCGACAGCGGCTGGCGGGTCGGCGCCCTGGTCGGGGTCGCCCTGGTCGCCCTCGCCGTCTCCTACCTCTACCAGCGCTGGCTGGGCGACGACGCCTGACCTTGCATTCGCCGCCGGGCACGCCACAGAAGCCGGGTGAGTTTCGATCCCGGCCAGGTCTTTGACTTCGAACTGCGCGACGGCACACCGCTGCGCCTGCGCGCCATCACCCCGGCCGATCGCGACCGCATCGCCGAGGCCCTGCGGCGGCTGTCGCCCGAGTCGGCCTACTTCCGCTTCTGGACACGGGCGCGGGCCGTCAATCCGCGGCTGATCGAGGAACTGTGCTCGCCGGACCAGCAGGACCATGTCGCCTGGGCGGTGCTGCACCGCGCGCGGGCCGACCTGCCCGGCGTCGGCGGCGCCTCGTTCTGGCGCCTCGCCGACGACCCGGAGGCGGCGGAAATGTCGATCACCGTCGCCGACGAGTTCCAGGGTCGCGGCGTCGCCACCTGGCTGCAGGCGGTGCTCTGGGAGCATGCGCGCGCGCTCGGCATCCGCCGCCTGGTCGGTCACGTGCTCAACGACAACCTTGCCATGCGCGCCTGGTGGGACGCGCTCGGCGCCACCGCCGAAGAGCGCCAGCGGCACTGGCTGATGACCTTGTCGCTCGACGAGGGCCTGCTGCCCGACACCCGCGCCGCCGCCAGCCTGCGCGCGGCGCTGGCGCGGGTCCGCGCGGTCCCGGCGGCCGCCTGATCAGGAGTCCCCCACCCGCGCCGGCCGGCGACGCTCGGACTTGAGCTGGCCGCAGCCGGCAGCGACGTCGATGCCGCGCTTCTGGCGGATCGTGCAGGGGATGCCGGACTCCTGGATGAGGCCGTGAAACACCTGGGCGGACGCCTCCGCGCTCTCGCGACCGGCATAACCGGAAGTTTCATTGAGCGGGATGAGATTGACGTGGGCGTCGAGCCCCTGCAGCAGGGCGGCCACCCGTTGGGCATGCGCGGGGGTGTCGTTGACGCCGGCGATGAGGGTCCAGGCGAAGAAGATCTTGCGGCCGGTGCGCTCGCCGTAGAAGCGGCAGGCCCCGATCAGCTCGGCGAGCGGCCAGCGCTGGTTGGCGGGGATGAGGGCGGCACGCTCGGCGTCGCTGCTGCCGTGCAGGCTGACGGCGAGGTTGTAGGGCCGGTTCTCCTCGGCCAGCCGGCGGATGGCGGGCACGACGCCGACGGTGCTGATGCTGATCTTGGCGGGGCCGATGTTGCTGCCGCGGGTGTCGCTGACGATGGCCAGCGCCTTCATGACGTTGTCGTAGTTGTGCAGCGGCTCGCCCATGCCCATGAGCACGAGGTTGCGCAGGCGCGCGCCCTCGGCCGCCAGCACGCGGCGGGCATGCAGAACCTGGGCGACAATTTCGCCCGGGCGCAGGTGGCGGACAAAGCCCATCTGGCCGGTGGCGCAGAAAACGCAGCCCATGGCGCAGCCGGCCTGGGTGCTGATGCAGGCGGTGTGCCGGCCGGTGTAACCCATGACCACGGTTTCGATCTCCTGGCCGTCGGTCAGGCGCAGCAGGTACTTGCGGGTCAGGCCGTCGCCACTCGGCACCAGGCTGGCGACCGCGGGCAGGTCGAGCGTGAGTTCACCGCCGAGCCCGGCCTGCAACCAGCGCTGCAGGGGCGGCGGCAAATCAGGCCGCGCGGCGGGATCGGTCTCGGCGCGGAACTGCAGGGCGTTCCACAGCGTCGCCGCGTGTGCCGGCCGCAGGCCGTCGGCGACCAGCCGCGCGCGCAGCTCGTCGAAATCCAGGTCATGCAGGGAGGTCGGCACGCGCCACCCTGCCCCAAAACCGGCGGTCGCGCCAGCGCTTCAGTCGATCCGGCCGAGCCGGACGGTCGGTTCGTTGTCGTCGCTGAGCGGTGGCAGGCTGGCGCGGCCGTTCGACGACAGGCAGTCGGCGCCGGCCGAGTAAATCAGCCCGCGCACGGGGTCGAAGACGAAGGGTTCGCCGGTGAAGGGATCGACCGGCACGGCGTCCAGGTGGGCGGGCACCAGGTCCGCGAGTGAGGCGGGCAGGCGGCGGTGTTCGGCCGCGTGCCGGCGGGCGGCGAAGAGCACGCGCACCAGGCCGTGGCGGGCGCGGGCGAGGGCATGGCGCTCGGCGAGCTGGCGCAGGCCGCCGAGGCGTTCGTTGAACCAGGCGACGCCGTCGCGGTTGGGATCGTAGAACGGCGCCGGCCGGCCATGGGGCAGGGAGGTGAGGAAACCGCCGGCCGAGGCGTAGGCGGGGCGGGAAAACTCGTCGCGCAGGTCGCGGCAGGCGCGGGCCACCAGGGCCAGGGTGGCGTTGACCTTGAAGCTGAGGCGACCTGCCCGCGGCAGCGGCACACCGGGCGGCAAGCTTTCCGGCGGCTCGCCGCTCTGCTCGCCGAGCAGGCATTTTTTCTCGTGCAGGTAGAAGGCGGCGCAGAACTGGCGCATCAGCTCGGTGCCGGGCTCACAGCGGGCGAACTGCTCCTGGAAGCCGGCGAGGGTGGCGGCATCAAGGCGGGTCTGCCGCAGCAACTCGGCCAGGATCTGCGCGGCACCGGCGCCGAGATCCTGGCCGCGCCAGACATAGCCGGGCCAGGCATTGAGCTCGAGCGTGCGGCGCGACAGTTCGGCGAGGTCGATGGCGGCGGTGAAGGCCTCCGCCTCCTCGCCGCGCCGGGCCAGGTAGGCCGCCTGGGCCTGGAGCAGGAAAATGACATGCGGCCAGCCCTCGTGGCCGCTCCAATCGGTGGAGTACCAAGCGGCGTGCCGCGGATGCCAATCGGCGTCCTCCAGCAGGTCGCGCAGGTTGTCGAGCGCCGTGCCGTTGGCGCGCACATGCGCCGACAACGCCGGGGTGTCCCAATCGGCCGGCGGCAGGGCGCGCAGCGACAGTTGCTGCACGGGCCGCACGGCGTCGAGGAAGGCGCGCAGCTTCAGCGGGGCGGGATTGACCTCGGGCGGCGCCGCGGCAGGTGGCGGCAGGCGCAGGTCTTCATCGGACTCGCGCGGCAGGTCATGCCAGTAGTGCCAGGCGATCAGGCACAGCAGGAGCAGGGCAATGCCGAAGGGCACCATCAGGGCGCAGGAACCGTGGCCGCGCGGGAACGGGCGGCGGACAGCGGAGCGGACCGGCGGGAGCATCGAAATAAAGCGCGCACAAGGCGCCGGCTCAGCCCGGCGGATTTTCCAGCGCCAAGCCGAAGAAATCGAGGAAGACCTGGCGGTAGACCCCCCGCTTGAACGGCGGCACCCACTGCATGCGAAATTCATCCGGCCGAATCCAGCGCCAGCGAGCAAACTCCCGGTGGGTGGCATCGAGGTTGACGTCCTCATCGCGACCGAGGAAGCGCAGGCGGAAGTAGGTCTGCTCCTGGCCGCCATAGATGCCGTATTTCAGCCGTGGCTTGGGAAAGGCGTAGCGATAACCGCCGCGCTGTTCAAGCACCTCGACCTGCTCACGGCGCACACCGATCTCCTCGGCCAACTCCCGAAACATGGCCGTCTCAGCGTCTTCGCCATCATCGATGCCGCCCTGCGGAAACTGCCAGGCCCCCGGGATGTTCACCCGCTCGGCAATGAAAATGCGGTCCTGCGCATCCGTCAGGATGGCGGCGACATTGGGGCGGTAGACGATGGGCAGCGAAGGCGGCAAGACGGGGGTCATGGGAAATAGACCGGGTTGAAGCAGTTTGCATCCCTTTCTGTAAAAAGTTAAGAAAAATTAACCAATTTTTCCATGCCGAACGATCCACAGGGCAACAGGAGGCCTCTTGGCTGTGTATAAGAGGCATGCGTCTGCTGTCCCGACTCCTACTCGCCGTGGTTCTTCCACTCGCTGTCCTGCCCGCCGCCGAGGCCCCGAAGGCACCGCTGCTCGCCGGTGCCGCCACCAGCAACATCACGCCGGAACTGGGCGACGACATCGTCGGCGGTTTCCTGCCCTTCCCGGCCACCCACGTCCACGACGAACTGCACGCCCGCTGCCTGGTGCTCGACGACGGCCAAACACGCCTGGCCCTGGTGGTCTGCGACCTGCTCGGCCTGCACCGCAGCCTGTCGCTGGAGGCGCGCCGTCTGATCGAGGCCGAGACCGGCATTCCGGCGTCGAACGTGCTCATCTCCGGCACGCACACCCATTCGGCGACCAATGCCATGAGCACCTGGCCGCGCAGTTATGTCTCCGACATGGAGCTGAATCCCTACCAGCGCTTTGTCGCCCGCCGCATCGCCGACGGCGTCCGCCGCGCCCAGAACCTGCTGCGCCCCGCCGAGATCGCCTTTGGCCGGGTCGATGCGCCCGAACACGTGCACAACCGCCGCTGGCACATGAAAGAGGGCACCGCGCCAGCCAACCCGTTTGGCCAGATCGACCGCGTCAAGATGAACCCGCCGGGCGGCAGTCCCAACCTCATTGAGCCGGCCGGCCCGACCGATCCCGAGGTCTGCTTCCTGGCCCTGCGCGAGCCCGGCGGCAGGCTCATCGCGCTGTACTCGGCCTACTCCCTGCACTACGTTGGCGGCGTCGGCTCCGGCCACGTCTCGGCCGACTACTACGGTTACTACTGCGAGGCGCTGAAGCGCCGGATCGGCGGGGACCACGACGACCCGGCCTTTGTCGCCATGATGGCCAACGGCACCAGCGGCGACATCAACAACATCAACTTCAAGGAGCCGCGCCCGCGCAAGGCCGCGTATGAGCAGATGCGCGACGTCGCCGAGGACCTGGCGGGCAAGGTGCACGGTGCGCTCAGCGGCCTCGAATGGAGCCCGCGCGCGCCGCTGGCCGCGCGCTACCGCGAACTCGATGTCCAGTGGCGCACCCTTGAACCCGAGCGCCTCGCCTGGGCTGAAAAAACCGCGGCGAATACCCCGCGCATCCAGGGCAAGGCCGACCTTCCCTATGCCTATGCCACCCGCATCCTCAAGCTGGCGCAGCCGAGCCCGGAAACCAAGTTCCCGGTGCAGGTGCTGCGCCTCGGCGAGATCTGCATTGCCAGTTCCCCCTGCGAGACCTTCGCCGAAACCGGCCTGGAATTCAAAAAGCGCAGTCCGTTCGCCAAGGCCTTCATGGTCGAGCTCGCCCACGGTTACTACGGCTACATGCCGACCCCGCGCCACTTCGAGCTCGGCGGCTACGAAACCTGGCCCGGCACCAACAACGTCGAACCGCAAGCCTCGGTGAAGCTCATGGACGCCGTTCTCGACCTGGCCGCCGAAGTGAAGTCGGCCAACTGACCCGGCCGTTCACCGCTTCGCAGGTGCCAGCGGCGCCGTCTGTTCCGGCGTCGCGCGACCGCCCGGCAGTTCGAGCAGGCGGATGTTGCGGAAGTGAATCTCCGCGCCCTCCGACTCGAGGCAGAGGTAACCCTTGCGCACGGTCGACTGGCTGACGCCATTGACGAACTTGCCGTTGATCGCCAGCTTCACCACGCCGTCGACGGCGACGACATCGTAGGTGTTCCACTCGCCCGCGCCCTTGCAGCGCATCTCCCAGGACATGCTGCGGCGGCCGCGCGGGTTGTCGGGCACGACCTCCAGGCCGTTGGCACCAAACAGCTCGCCGGACACGTAGCCGGGATGACGCGGTGAACCGTCCTTCTCGCGGTTGAGCAGCGGGTACTGCAGTTCCAGCATCTGCACTTCCATGCCCTTCGGCAGTGTCTTGCCCGGCGCCGGCACCCCCTCGCTCCAGAGGAAGACGCCGGAGTTGCCGCCCGGCTTCACGTGCCGCCACTCGATGTGCAGCAGAAAGTTTTCATACGGCTTCTCGCTGCGCATCACCCCGATCGGCTGACCGCTGCAGATGAGCAGGCCGTCGCGCACCTTCCAGGTCTCCGGGCTTGTGTTGACATCGACCCAACCGGTCAGGTCGCGACCGTTGAACAGATCGACCCAGCCCGCCGCCGGCTCGGCGCAGACGGGGGTGGCGATGAGCAGGGCGCAGAACAGCGGGAAAAAACGCGCGGGCATGAGGGAACCAACGCGGGTCGCCAACCGGCTCTCGCCGTGAATCAGCGGAACTGCCGGCGGTACTTGAGTGGTGTCAGCCCCAGGTGCTTTTGAAAGTGCTGGGTGAAGGAACTCTGGTCGGCGAACCCCACCTCGCGGGCGATCTCGCCGACCGAGCGGTCGGGATCGGCAAGCAGTTCGCAGGCGGCCTGGATGCGCACCTTCAGGATCACCGCCTGCGGGCTCATGCCGAAGGCCTCGACGAACTTGCGGTGCAGCTGGCGCGGCGACAGGCAGGCGAGCGCGGCCAGCTCGGGCACGGTGATGCGGGCGCGGAAGTGCGTGCGGATGTGGTCGATCGCGCGCTCGATCTGCCGGTGCGTGTGCACTTCCTCGGGCGCGCCGCCGTGGGCGCGCACCACGCCCATGAGACCGATCACCGCGCCGCGGCGATCGAACACCGGCAGCTTGTGGGTGACGAACCAGTCGGGAATGCCCTGGCGGTTGAAGAACAGTTCGACGATGCCCAGCTTGGGCTGGCCGGTGCGCAGCACCTCCTCGTCATCGCGGCGGAAGTTCTCGGCCAGGCGCGCGGGAAAGAGGTCAAAATCATCGCGGCCGAGGATCTCCTCCTCGCTCGCATAACCGAGGCGCTCGACAAAGTGCCGGTTCGCCGCCACCAGCCGGAATTTCGCGTCCTTGGCGAAGAAGGAGACACGCGGCAGGTGGTTGAACAAATGATAGAACTGGCTCTCCGGCGCCATGCGGCGCAGGAAGCGGGTGCGGAGGGCGGCGGGCGAATCCACGCCCCAGCCTGCCGCAGGGCCGCGGGGCCGGCAAGGCCCTTGTCCGCCGGTTCAGCGCAGGCGGTCGGTCCAGTCGCGCCCCTTCAGGCCGTCGACGATGGCGACGATGCCAAGCGCCATGCACCCGCCGGTTTCGAGCGTGAAGGCAATCGACAGCGGCACTGAATTGAGGATCGTCTGCTGGATCTCGACATACTCGCCGGCAACGCCACCCGCGCGGCCGCGCGGGGCCGGGCGCGTCCGCTGCATGCGCTTCAGGTTGCGATCCATGATCTCATAGTAGTCGGCGGTGTCGGAGCAGAGGTACTTCAGGTAGCTGGCATCGAGCTGGACCACGCCGTTGCCGTAGCTGGCGACACCGTGCAGCTTGAAGATCTTGCGCATGCCGCCGAGCCCCGGCTCTAGGAGGGCGCGGGCATGGCCATCGGTCGGGCGGATTTCCCAGAAGGTCTCCGGCCGGTCCTCAGCCGTGGCGGCAACCAGGGCGCCTGAAGCCAGAGCACCGCGCAGGGCGATGCCGGCCTTGGCCGGTGCCGCGCCGGCGCGCAGCAGGCGCAACTCACGCAGGCGGGTGGCGCTGTCGTCGCTGTCGCTCCACTTGGGCAGGAAATCGCGGGTGAAAAGACCGCCGAGCTCGGCCTCAAGCGCGCCGCTGAGCGCCGCGCGCCAGAGCTGGCGCTCGGCCACGGCCGCCGCCGGCACCCCGGCGTCCGGGACGACGCGCAGTTCATCCTGCAGCAGATCGACCGCCAGGCCGTAGCCCGGCACATCCGCGGGCAGGAACGTGGAGACGACGGCGAGGCGCGGGCGCGCCGGGTAGAAGCGCAGCCCCTTGAGGTCATTGACCGCGGGGGTGACAAACAGATCGGCCAGGATCGCCAGGCTGCGCCAGACGCTGGCCTGCAGGTCCTGCAGCGACCCGGTCGCCACGGCTTCGTCGCCGCCCTTCTCCTGATGCTCGGCCAACAGTTCGATGAGCAGGTTCTCGGTCATCGCCGCCCAGGCGCCCGGGTCATGCGCGCCGTGGTAGGTGTGCACCAGGTGGCTGGCACCCAGCGCGGCCGCGACTTCCCCCGCCTGCACGGGACGCAGCTTGACTTTGGTTTCCTCGGGATGGCCGGCCGCCTCCCAGGCCAGACGGGCCGCGGCGGGCAAGCGATCGAAGAGCAGGCGACGCTGGCGCAGGGGCTCAACGCCGGGCGCCTCGCTCTCGATCTCCAGCACCAGGCCTGCCAGTTCGCGCTGGGCCGCCTCTGCGGCGGGCTTGTCCTCGCCAAACGACAGGGCGTTGAGCGCCCCGCCGAGTCCGCCGCCACCGGCGGGCTTCGCGGCCGCCTCGCCGAAGACCACGGCGGAACCGGGAATCATCTGACCGCCGAACCGCAGGGCCGGCGTGTAGCCGCTGACCCCGAGCGCACTGCCCAGCACGCCCGCCAGGCCGGCCCCCTGGCCCTCGGCGCCGCGGCCGAGCACGACGACCGAGCTGGCCGCTTCCACCGCGCTGACACGGTGTTCCAGCGCGACCTCGCGATGGAGGAAGTCGCCCTCGGCGATCTCCGCGACCACGCGGAACACCAGCATCTGCTGCCGGTCTTCCGGAATCTCCTCAAAGGTTTCCTCGGCTTCCCCGACCGCCACGCCGGCACGGGCCTCGCGCAGGGTTGGATCCAGGGCCTGCCAGCCGTTGTCGCCCTCGTGCTCCACCCACCAGTGATCGAGCAGATCGGTCAGCGCCGCGGCACGCAGGGCTTCGAGCTCCAGCGTTTCGCTGAGCGGTGCCAGGGCAACGTCGCGCAGGGGCACGTGGGCGGCGGCCGCCCGCCGTCCGATCGCTTCCACGAGCGGGCTGGCGCCGGGCAACAGCACCGGCTCCGCCGTCAGGCGTTGCAGCCACGCGGCCGCCTGCTCCTCGGTCACCATCGCCCGGGCCAGGCGCGCCGGCCGTTCCTGACGGCGCAGCAGTTCGAGCAACAGGGCGGCGCGGTCGAGGCTGTTGCCGGCGGCGGCGCGCAGGCAGCCTTCGGCCCCGCGCAGGGAGCCGGGGTAGGCCTGCAGGGCGATCTTGTCGCGCACAAAGGCAAACGCGGCCTCGGCCGTGCCCAGGCGCTTGGCGAGGGCGTCGAGGCTTTCGATGGCCGGCAGGGCCTCGCCGAGTTGGCCAAAACGCGCCTCCAAGGTGGGAACAACCGGCAGCGGTTCAACGGCAGCGGCAGGGGCCGCGTCCGGTGCGGGCAGAGCCAAAGGATGGGCGGCCAGGCAGGGCAGAGCGACGAGGGAGAGGAACCAGGGTTTCATGGGAATCAGGGTTGGCCGAGGGTGAGGGTGACCGCATCGTCGTTGGGCACCGTGACGCGCTGGCTGAGACCGCCGGCGTGCGGGGTGTGAACCGTGTAATCGCCGGACGGCAGTTCCAGTTCGTCACCCCCGATGGTCCCGCGGGCCACCACCGTGCCGGCGGCGTCCTTCACTTCGAAGGGCACGGCCAGGGCCTGGCGCAGGGCCGGCGCAAGGTCCTCGGCACCGGCGGCAAAGAAGGCGCCGCCACCGAGTTCCGCGAGACGTTCGAACGAGGCCTTCAACCCCGCCTGATCGAGCGCAAAGCCGACGATGTTGACGCGCACGTCGAGGCCCTTGGCCCGCAAATCGACGACCGCCTGTTCGGGATTGCCGCCGCAGGTCTCCTCACCGTCGGTCAGCAGCAGCACAAGCTTCGGGCCCTGAATGCCGGCCAGGTCCTTGGCTGCCGCCTCGAGCGAGGCGCCAATCGGGGTCTTGGACAGGTTGACCGGCTGGATCTCGGTGATCGCCGACTCCAGGGCCGCGCGATCGAGCGGTCCCACCGGAATGCGCAGCACGCTTTCACAACTGCCCGGCCCGCCCTCGCCAAAGACGCGCAGGCCGACCTTCAGGTTGTCGGGCAGCGCCTCATGCAGGACGGCGGTCAGCGTCTCGCGCGCCACCTCGATGCGGCGCCTTACCTGCAGACGCTGAAGCATGGAACCCGATGCATCAAAGATGATCAGCGCCGCCCCCGGTTCGGCCGCGGCCGTGCCCTCCGCCAGTTCGACGCGCAGGCGTCCGGGGCGGATGGCATCCATCTCCAAAAGGACCTCCCCGCGCCGGTCGGCCACCGCGATGTCGGTGGTGGCCGCGGCGGGCCGGTAGCCGGCCTTGACCGCCTCCACATAGACCAGGCCCGCCGGCACGTTTTTCAGCAGCACCTGCCCCGCGGCATCGGTGACCCCTTCGGACAAGGCCGAGGTCACTTGCACGCCCGGGATGGGCTCCCGGGTCAGTCGGTCGACCGTCTTCACCTGCACCTCGACCGGGTGCAGGATTTTCGGATTCACCAGCACGCGCACAAAATCGAGCGCATAACCATCCGGCACACCGCTGTCCGGATCATCAATCTTCAGCGTCACCTGGCCATCGGCCAGGTCGCCGTGGTGCTCGGGATCGAGCCGGAAGCTGATCAGCTTGCCGACCGGGCCCGTCTGATCGACCACCCGCAACAGGCGTTCCAAGCGGCGCAGCGGGCGACCGTCGAGGGTGATCTGGAAATTCGACTCAAAGCGGGGCGACTGAAAGTCATCGATGAACACCTGGACCAGCACCTCGCGCACCTTGGCGGGCACAGCTCCCAAGGCCATCTCCACGGCACGCACCGCGTTGTCCGGACGGGCGGTTTGCGAATAACCGTCGCCCTGCGCGTCCTCCTTCAGGGGATACTTGACGCCGCCTCCCACCATGATGCGGTCGGTGCCGGCAGGATCGCTGTCCTTGGCGTCCCAGGGAAAGGGATGCGGCTCCGTCTGCGCGCCGGTGAAGGGATCCAGCTTGTCCTCTCCCCAGCCAAAGCCGAGGTTGTCGACATCACCGACGCGGACCACGAGATCCCCTTCCGGACCGTTTTCAACCCGCTCGTAGGAAAGACTCCACGCAGGATCCGCCGCCTGCAGCACCGGCAATCCGATCACCAATCCCCCAACGAGATTTTTGAGAAAATTCGTCATGCACCCTCCATCAATCCGATGCGGGAACATCTGTCAAGACGGACCGGCTCACAGAATCGGCAAAAATCCGTCAAGTTGGCTCAGGGAATATGTCCGATTTCTTACAATCCTTGTCCGCGCATTCCAGCGCCCCCAAACGTTTCTTGGCTTCAACCCCGCCATGATTCCGCTGCGTTCCTTCTGCTTCGTCCTCGCCCTTGCCGTCCCCAGCTTGGCCGGCCCCGTGCGTGTGCTCTACCTCGACGCCACCGGCGCCGAACAGACCGCACCCGGTCCGCTGCACGCCGCCATGCGCGATCTCGGCCGCGACGCCATCTGGTTCGACTACGCCAGGGAAGCCGTGGCGGCGGACTATGACCTGACCCTGACCCCGTCCGACCTGTCGGACAAGTCCGACCCGGCCGACCTCAAAGCCCATCTTCTGGGAAAACTCACCTCCAAACGCCGCGCCGCCTACGAGGCCTTCCTGGCCCAGCGTGAACCGGAGCGACGCGAACCGCATCCGCAGGTGGCCAACTACGAGAAGCGCCCGGAACCGCTCACCTTCCAGCACCCGTTTTCACCCAAGGGCAGCCTGGAGCGCACCCAGGTGCCGGCCGACCTGGAGCTGAAACTCTTTGCCGCCGAACCCGACATCGCCAAACCGATCGCCTTCGCCTGGGACGAACGCGGCCGCTGCTGGGTCGTCGAAACGCGCGACTACCCCCACGGCGTCAGCGACAGCGGCGCGGGCCAGGACAGCATCAAGATCTGCGAGGACACCGACGGCGACGGCCGGGCCGACAAGTTCACCGTCTTTGCCGACAAGCTGAACCTGCCCACCGGCATCGTTTTCGCCCGCAAGGGCATCATCGTGGCCGCGCCGCCGAAGTTTCTCTACCTCGAGGACCGCGATGGCGACGACGTCGCCGACATTCGTGAAACCGTCATCGACGGCTGGGGCATCAAGGACACCCACGCCCAGGCCAGCAACCTGCACTACGGCTTCGACAACTGGATCTACGGCTGCGTCGGCTACTCCGGCGTGCAGGCCGAGGTGGCTGGCCGGATGCACCAGTTCGCCATGGGTGTCTACCGCTTCAAACCGGACGGCAGCGCCCTCGAATTCCTGCACCAGTTCAGCAACAACTCCTGGGCCCAGAGCTTCAACCGCGCCGGCGATGTCTTCGGCGGCACGGCCAACGGCGCGCCACTGTTCTTCGGCGGCATCCCGACCACTGCTTTCCCCGAGGGCAGCCGCGGCCTAACCGCGAAGAAGATTAACGTCGTCGATACCTGCCACACGATCACGCCCAACTTCCGCCAGGTGGACGTCTTCGGCGGCTACACCGCCGCCTGCGGCAGCGCCTTCATCGACAGTCCCGCCCTGCCCAAGCGCTTCCAGGGTATGGCGATGGTCTGCGAGCCAACGATGAAGGTGGTGTCCCTCATGGACGTGCAGCCCGACGGCGCCGGCTGGAAGGCGGTCGACGCCTACAACCTCTACGCCAGCAGCGATGAATGGAACTCGCCCGTCTATGCGGAAGTCGGTCCCGATGGTGCCGTCTGGGTGGCCGATTTCCAAAACTTCATCATTCAGCACAACCCCACCCCCAGCCTGGAGCGCGGCGGCTTCGTCGCCACCACCGGGGTGGGTGGCGCCCATGAGAACGACCTGCGCGACCACCACCGCGGCCGCATCTACCGCATCGTCGCCAAGGGCGCCGACGCGAAGGCGGTCAAGCCGACGGAAACGCTGTACGGCCGCCTGCTGCAGCAGCAAAGGATCGTCGATGGCCGCGACAAGGCAGACGCCGCCGATCTGCCGGACATCCACAGGCTCTGGATCCGGCAGGCCCAGGGCAAGCTCGACGCCAAAACCCACCAGGCCGCGCTCATTGCCAAGGACGCCGAACTCCGCCGCAACGCCATCCGTGCCCTCGGAACGGACAAGGCCGCGCAAGACCTCTTCTTCGGCTCCGGTGTCATCTCCGACCCGGATTTGCACACGCGCCTCGCCGCCTTCGTCAAGCTGGCCGAATTCCCGACCACACCGGAAATCCAGACGCTGGTGAAAAAGCTTGCCGGCGATCCGGTGGTCAAGAACGACGAGTGGCTGGCCGAAGCCGCCAAACTGCTCGGCAGAAAGCACCAGGCGCTGAACTACCGCGAGGGTCCCAACCTGCTGCCCAATCCCGGTTTCGAAGAACTGGCCGCCGACGGCAAAAACCCCGCCGGCTGGAAGCGGCGCGACTACGGGCAAAAACCCGGCAACACCGGCGCCCAGTGGGGCATCGTCATCGACCCGAAGATGGTGCACCGCGGCCGGCACGGCTTCCGTGTCATCACCCGCGACGAAGGCGACACCAGTTTCTTTGCCGACGTGGCGCTGAAGCCGAACACCGAGTACCGGCTCAGCGCCTGGATCAAGACCCACGCCTTCCGCGGCAAGGCCAGCCTCAACGACCACATCGGCCGCGCCGAGACCTCCCCGAAGCTAACCCGCAATCAAGACTGGACCGAGGTGGAGGTGATCTTCAACAGCAAGGAGCGCCCCAAGGCCAGCATCAACTTGCTGCATGTCGGCAAGGGGGACACCTACTTCGACGACGTCAAGCTCTGCGAACTCATCCCCGAAGCCGAGGAAGACGCCGGCCAGCTCGCGGGCAACGCCATGCGCGGCGGAAAAATCTTCTGGGACCATCCGGTCGCCGCCTGCAAAAACTGCCACCTGCTCGGTGGCCAGGGCAGCGCCGTCGGTCCGGCCCTCGACGGCATTGCCACGCGCAAGGACGCCGCCTACCTGATGGAGTCGCTGGTCAACCCGAACGCCCGCCTTGCCGAAGGCTACACCGCCACGCCGATCAGTCCGATGCCGCCGATGAACCTCATCCTCAAACCCCAGGAACTGGCCGACGTCATGGCCTTCCTGCAGTCGCTGCGTGAGTGAGACGGTCCTCCGGTGCCGGGCTGGCCGGAAGACAGCGCGGGTGCGCGCGTTGCGAAATCGGCATCGCGCGCGGCGTATGACTGCCACTCATGAGACTGGTCCTTCGCGCCGCCGCCCTGTTGTCCATCGCCGCCTCCACCGCGGCGGAAGGCCAGCGCCCGCCGCCGCACTTCGTCAACGACATCGTTCCCATCCTGACCAAGGCCGACTGCAATTCGGGCGCCTGCCATGCCAAGGCCGACGTCGGCCAGCGCGGCTTCCGCCTGTCGCTGCTCGGCTTTGAACCGCAGGAGGACTACGAGCACATCGTCAAGGAAGCCAAGGGCCGGCGCGTCTTTCCTCCCGCCCCCGAGCAGAGCCTGCTCGTGCTCAAGGCCGCCAACCTCGTGCCGCATGGCGGCGGCAAGAAGCTCGACCCGGACTCCGAGGAGTACCGGACGCTCGTGCGCTGGATCAGTGCCGGCATGCCCTATGGCAAGCCGGAGGACCCCGTGCTGGCCGGCCTGCAGGTCGAGCCCGCCGAGGCGGTGCTCAAGCCCGGCCAGACCCGCCAGCTCAAGGTCACCGCCCAATTCAGCGATGGCAGCACGCGCGACGTCACCCGCATGGCGCTGTACGAAGCCAACGACAAGGCCATGGCCGAGACCGATGAACACGGCCTCGTACGCACCCTCGACCTGCCGGGCAACGTCGCCGTCATGGTGCGCTACTCCGGCAAGGTCGCCGTCTTCCGCGCCGCCATCCCGCTCGGCGCGCCCGTGGACACCCTGCCACCGGAGAAAAACTTCATCGACCGCCATGTCTTCGCCAACCTGCAGCGGCTCGGCATCCCGCCCTCGGCGCTCTGCGATGACTCGACCTTCCTGCGCCGGGTCAACCTCGACCTCGCCGGCCGTCTGCCGACCGTCGAGGAGACGCAGGCCTTCTTGACCAGCCGCGAACCCGACAAGCGCGACCGCCTCATCGAGACCCTGCTCGCCAGCCCGGAGTATGCCGACTGGTTTGCCAACAAATGGACGGCCCTGTTGAAGAACAAACGCGATGCCGCCGCCGACATCACCGCCAACTTCGCCTTCCACGCCTGGATGCGCGACAGCCTGCTCGCCAACACACCCTACGACCAGATCGTCCGCCAGATCCTCGCCTCGACCGGCACCATCGTCGCCAACCCGCCGGTGGCCTGGTACAAGCGCGTCAAGGAACCCGTCCAGCAGTTGGAGGATGTCGCCCAGCTCTTCCTCGGCGTGCGCATGAACTGCGCGCAATGCCATCACCATCCCTTCGAGCGCTGGAGCCAGCACGACTACTACAGCTTCGCCGCCTTCTTCAGCCAGATCGGCCGCAAGCCGACGGCCGTCGCCGACGAGGACCTCATCTTCCACAAGCGCGGCATCGCCCAGATCGAGAACAAGAAGACGCGCGAGCCCGTGCGTCCCGCCGCCCTCGGCCAGCCGGCGCTCGACATCCCGCCCGACGAGGATCCGCGCCTGCGTCTGGCCGACTGGATGAGCGAGCCCTCGAACCCCTTCTTTGCGCGCGCCTTGGTCAACCGCTACTGGAAGCACTTCTTCAAGCGCGGCCTGATCGAGCCCGAAGACGACATCCGCGAGAGCAATCCGGCCAGCAACCCCGAACTGCTCGACGCCCTCGCCGACCATTTCGTGCGCAGCGGTTTCGATCTCAAGGAACTGGCCCGGGTGCTGGTGCAGAGCCACGCCTACCAGCTCAGTTCCGAGCCCAACGCCCACAACACGGCCGACACCCAGAACTTTTCGCGCTACTACCCGCGCCGGCTCACCGCCGAGGTCCTGCTCGACAGCCTCGACGGCGTCGCCGGCTCGAAGTCCGACTTCGCCGACCTGCCGCCGGGCACGCGGGCGGTCTCGCTGCCCGACAACAGCTACAACCGCGCCTCGCCCTTCCTCAAGGTCTTCGGCCGGCCCGAGGGCGCCAGCGTCTGCGAGTGCGAGCGCGTGCAGACCGCCAGCCTGGCGCAAAGCCTGCACCTCATGAATGCCGCCGACGTGAAGACCAAGCTGACCGCCGCCGGCGGTCGCGCCGAGCGGCTCAGCAAGGCCGAACTGCCAGAGCCCAAGCGCATCCGCGAGCTCTACCTCGCCGCCTTTGCCCGCGAGCCCGATGCCGAGGAGGTGCGCCTCGCCGAGGCCCACCTCGCCAAACCGCGCACCGACGCCGCCAACAAGCCGCTCGACTCCCAGCAGGCGCGTCGCCAGGGTTACGAGGACCTCATCTGGGCTCTGGTCAACACCAAGGAATTCCTGTTCAACCACTGAGCCATGCGCGCCGCCCTGTTCTGTCTCGCCCTCGCCACCTCGCTGCCCGCCGATGAGGCCCTGACTTCGGCGCTGGTCTTCCACGCCGGCTTTGATCAGGGACCCGACGCCGACTTCGCCGCCGGCGACAAGCAACTGTTCACCGCCCCCGGCCGCAAACGCACGGAACCCAAACCGGGCCTGGCCGGGGCCGACGGCATTGAACTGGCCGCGAACGAGGGCAAATTTGGCGGCGCCCTCGCCTTCCGCCGCAAGTCGAAGGACCTGGTCTTTTTCAAGGGTGGCCCCAACCTCGGCTACCGGGAGAAAAACTGGAGCGGCAGCGCCTCGTTCTGGCTGCGCCTCGATCCCGAGCGCGACTTGGAACCGGGCTACTGCGACCCCGTTCAGTTCGTCGCCCAGGCCTGGGGCGAGGGCAACATGTTCGTCGAGTTCAGCAAGGACCACAGCCCGCGCCACTTTCGCTACGCCATCATGGCGGTGACCAAGCTGTGGAACCCGCACAACGAAAAGTGGGAGGAAATGGCGCGCCGGCCGATGGCGGCCGTGGCAAAGCCGCCCTTCTCGCGCGAGCGCTGGACCCACGTCTGCTTCACCTTCGGCAACGCCAACACCGGTGCCAAGGACGGCTGGGGCCGGCTGTACCTCGACGGTGTGCCGGCCGGCGAATTCCGCGGCTGGGAAAACAGTTTCAACTGGGACGTGGCGCAGAGTGCCCTGACCCTGGGCTACAGCTACACCGGCCTGATCGACGACATCGCCGTCTTCAACCGCGCGCTCACCGACGCCGAGGTGAAAACCGTCTTTGCCCTGCCCACTGGCATCGCTGGCCTGCACCGTTGACCCGTCGCGAATCCGCGCCGGTTTGAACGGAAGGCCCCGCTGGCCGCGTAGGTTTGCGGTCATGACCTCCCGTCTCCTCTGCCTCCTTCTGTTCGCCGCGCCGGCGCTTGCCCAGCAGGTCACGCTGCCCCTGCCCCGCCTGCTCACCCTCCAGCCCATGGGCGGCCAGGCCGGCACCTCGGTGGAAGTGAAGGTCACCGGCGAGCACTTGGAGGACATCGAATCCCTGCACTTTTCCAGCCCGCACCTGCAGGCCAAACCGGTGCCCGGCAAGACGGACACGTTTCTGGTCAGCATCGCCGCCGACGCCCCCGCCGGTGTGCACGACGCGCGCGTGCTCAGCCGCCTCGGCGTCTCTTCAGCGCGCGCCTTCAGCGTCGGTCACCTGACCGAAGTCACCCGCAGCAAACCCAACAGCAGCCTCGAAACCGCGCTTGAACTGAAGGTCGGCTCGGTCTGCAACGCGGCCATGACCCGGCGCGCGGTCGATTTCTACCGCTTCCAAGCTGCCAAAGACCGCCGCGTCGTCATCGACTGCGCCGCGGTCGGTCTCGATTCCCGCCTGACCCCCGTGCTCGCCCTCGCCGACGCCGAGGGCCGCGACCTCAAGGTCAACCGCACCGGCGGCCCACTCGATTTCACGCCGCCGGCCGACGGCAGCTACGTCATCAAGGTCCACGACCTCACCTACCAGGGCGGCGAGCGCCACTTCTACCGGCTCGCCCTGCAGGAAGCCGCCGCCGAGGAAGCGCCACCGGTGCAGGCGCGCACGCAAACCGTCAGCGCCATGTCCTGGCCGCCGGCCGGCCTGGCCGCCACCGCCGCCCTCAGCGAAACCGAACCCAACAACCGCGCCAACGAAGCGCAGAAGATCACCCTGCCCTGCGACCTCGCCGGCCGCTTCTTCCCGGCCGCCGATGTCGACACCTACGAGTTCACCGCCAAGAAGGGCGAGGTCTGGTGGGTCGAGGTCGCCTCCGAGCGGCTCGGCCTCAACACCGATCCCTTCGTGCTCGTCCAGCGCGTCGAAAAGGACGGCGACAACGAAAAACTGACCGACCTCGCCGAGCTCTACGACATCGCTCCGCCGATGAAGGTGTCGAGCAACGGCTACTCCTACGACGGCCCGCCCTACAACGCCGGCTCGCCGGACGTGAACGGCAAGTTCGAGGTCAAGGAGGACGGCACCTACCGCCTGCAGGTGCGCGATCTCTTTGGCGGCACGCGCAGCGAACCCGGCAACGTCTACCGCCTTCTCGTCCGCCGCGCCGCCCCCGACTTCTCCCTCGCCGCCTGGGCCGTGCACATGACCCTGCGCAACGGTGACCGCGCCGCGCTGTCGAAACCGGCCGCCCTGCGCCGCGGTGACACCCGCCTGTTCGAGGTCGTGGTGCAGCGCCGCGACGGTTTTGACGGACCCATCGAAATCGAGGCGGAAAACCTGCCGGCCGGCGTGCAGGCCACCGGTCTGCGCATTGGCAAGGGCAAGTCGGTCGGCCACCTTGTGCTCACCGCCGCCGCCGACGCCCCGCGCGGTTTCGCGGTCGCCCAGCTGCGCGGCCGCGCGCTGATCGACGGCGCCGAGGTCGTCCGCCCCTGCCGCGTCGCCAGCATGGAATGGCCGGTCAAGGACGCCAAGCAGGAGATCCCCGCGCCGCGGCTGCTCGCCGATTTCCCGGTCTCAGTCACCGATTCCGAAGAGGCGCCGCTGTCGGTGACCCTGGCCGACGACAAGGTGTTTGAGGCCGAGGCCGGCGCGACCCTGAAAATCCCGCTGCGCCTGACCTGGCGCAACGAGTTCACCGGCGCGACGATCAAGCTCAAGGCCCAGGGCGACGGCTTCACGACCCTCAAGGAACTGGAGATTCCGGTCAAGGCGGAGAGCGCCGAGCTGGTGCTCGATCTGGCCGCCCTGAAGACACCGCCGGGCGAGCACAGCCTCGCGCTCTACGGCAGTGCCGTCAGCAAGTACCGCTACAATCCCGCCGCCCTGCCACTCGCCGAAGCCGAGCAGAAAAAGGCCGAGGAGCGCCTGGCCGCGGCCGCCGCGGCGGCACAGCAGCTCGCCGCCACCGATGCCGCCGCCGCCAAGACCGCGGCGGAAAAGCAGAAGCAGGCCGAGGCCGCCATGGCCGCCGCCACCAGCCGCATGAAGGCCCTCTCGAGCGCTGCCGAACCCAAGGACACGGTCGACATCCTCGTCTCCCAGCCGATCCGGCTGCGCGTCCGCGCGGCGGCACCGGCGACCGCGGCGAAGTGAGGCATTTCCGGCTTGCGCCGACCGGCAAAACCGCCCATGACCCTGGTCCGCGCCGGCACCGGCGCGGCCAACCGCCATGTCCCGCCCCAACCTGCGCCAGTGGCTCGGCTTCGAACTCGTTGAAGTCAGCCTGAAGGAACGCCTCGTCGCCGCTCTCGGCGGAGGCCTCGCCGTCTACCTGCTCTGGCAGCTTTCCACCGCCTGCCTGCAAGGCCCGCAGGCAGTTGCCCTCGTCGCCTCCATGGGCGCCAGCGCCGTCCTGCTCTTCGCCGTGCCCCACGGCCCGCTCTCCCAGCCCTGGCCGGTGCTCGCCGGCCACGCGCTGCCCGCCCTGATCGGCGTGACCTGCGATCGTCACCTGGGCGACCCGGCCCTGGCAGCCGGCGCGGCCATCGCCCTGACGATCCTGGTCATGCACCTGGGCCGCTGCATTCACCCCCCCGGCGGCGGCACCGCCCTGATTGCGGTCCTGGGCGGCGACAGTGTTCACCAACTCGGCTACCGCTTCGCCCTCACCCCGGTGCTCGCCAATGCCGCGATCCTGGTCGGTCTGGCCGTCGCCCTCAACTTTGCCTTCCCCTGGCGACGCTACCCGGCCATCCTCAGCCGCCCGGCCGTGCGCGCCGCCCCGCGCGCCTTCGACCCGCCCAACCACGAGGCCGTGCTCGCCGCGGTGCGCGACCTCGATTCCTTCGTCGACATCAGCGAGGAGGATCTGATCCGCCTCGCCAAGCGCCTGGCACCAAAAGCCTGAACAGCGGGGCCGCGGCGGCACGTAGTTGTCGCCTGCCCATGTTCCGCCCCGCGTTCCTTGCCCTCTCGCTCGCCGCGACCGCCGCCGCGACCGACCTCGAATTTTACCGCGACGTCTTCCCCTTCCTGAAGGCGAACTGCATCGTCTGCCACAACAAGACGACCACCAAGGCCGATCTGAACATGGAGACGCCGGAGCTGATGCGCCAGGGCGGTGAATCCGGCACGGCCCTGATCCCCGGCAAGGGCGCCGACAGCCTGGTCGTCATCGCCTCGCGCCACGAGCAAGATTACGAGATGCCGCCGGTCAACAACAAGTCGGGCGCGGTGAAGCTGAGCGACGCGGAAATCGCCGTGCTGACGCGCTGGATCGACCAGGGCGCCAAGGCTGCCAAGCAAGAGGAACGCCAGGTCGCCTGGCAGGCGCCGGCGCCCGGCGTGCAGCCGATCTATGCGGTCGCCCTCACCCGCGACGGCCGCTACGCCGCCTGTGGCCGCGGCAACCGCCTGTTTGTCTACGACCTCGCCACCCGCGAGCTCGCCGCCGAACTCACCGACCCCGCGCTTGCCGGTGCCGGCGCCCATCGCGCGCTGGTGCAGTCGCTCGCCTTCAGCCCCGACGGCACCCGCCTGGCCAGTGGCAGCTTCCGCGAGGTGAAACTCTGGCGCCTCGAGCGCACCGCCCCGGCCGCCGCCAGGGCCGTTGCTCCAGCCGATCCGAAGCTCGTGCAGCCGCTGGCCGCCGCGGCCAAGGTCACCCCGGCCGGCCATGCGGCGCTGTCGCCCGACGGCAAGCAGCTGGCCAGCGGTTGCAGCGACGGTGTCGTGCGGGTCTGGGATCGCGCCACCGGCAAGATGGTGCTGGAACTGCGCGGCAGCCTGGAGGCGCAGCAGCGCGCCTCCGAGCTGGACTGGACCGCTGGCCGCCAGGGTTTGGAGGAGGCCTTTCAAAAGGCCGAGATCGCCCGCATCGAAGCCCAGGACAAGGCACTCACCGAACTGCTGAAGAAAGCCAAGGAAGCCATCACCGCGATGACCCGCGCCGTCCCGGAAAAACAGAAGGCCGTGCCGCCCGCCGTGGCCGCATTCGAAGCCGCGACGAAGGCGCTGGCGGAAGCCGAGGCCAAGCTTGCGGCGGAACCCGCCGCCGTGCGCGCCGATCCGGCGCGACTGAAGGCGCTCAAGGACCTGGAGGACAAGCGCCTCACCGCCGAGACCAACGCCACTTCCGCGCGCGCGGCCGTCGAGGCCGCCGAGAGCAACAAGCGCGATGCCGAGGAGGAGGTGCAACGCATCACCGCCACGCAGACCGACAACGCCAAGCGCCTCACCGCCGCGCGCGCCGCCGCCGAGGCCGCCAAGAAGGCGCAGACCGAGGCCACCACCGCCCTCGCCGCCCTGGCCAAGGCTCCGGCCGGTGCCGCGCCGGCCGCGGTCGCCTTTTCGCCCGATGGCCGGCGCCTGGCCGCCCTCCTGGCCGACGGCCGTCTGCGCGTCTGGGCCGCGGCCAGCGGTCGCCTGCTCGAGGAAGCCGGCGCCAGCGGCGGCCTGGAGCTGCAGGCGGGAGCCGACGGCTCCTTCCAGGCCGTGCGCCGGCTGCACACCGGCGGCACGCCGCGCGGGGTCCTGGAACGCACGCTCGGCGGCGCGTCGGCACCCGCCCCCTTCGTCGACCGCGTCAACGCCCTCGCCTTCAGCCCCGACGGCAAGCAACTCGCCTGCGGTGGCGGCGAGCTTTCGCGCGGTGGCGACGTCCATCTCTTCGAAGTCGCCACCGGCAAGCTTCAGCACATCTGGAAGGACCGCCATGACGACGCCGTGCTCAGCCTCGCCTTTTCGCCTGATGGCAGGCAGCTCGCCACCGGCGCGGCCGACAAGATCGCCAAGGTCAGCGAGATCGCCGGTGGCAAGATCCTGCGCGTCTTTGAGGGCCACACCCACTACGTTGCCGGCCTCGGCTTCCGCGCCGACGGCCGGGTGCTGGCCAGCGCCGGTGCCGACGGCGTGGTGCTGGTCTGGGACCTGCTCGCCGGCGAGCGCAAAAAGAAGATCGAGGGCTGGACCAAGGAACTGACCTCGCTGCAGTTCCTCGGCGCCGGCAACCGCATCCTCACCTCGGCCGGCGACAACCGGGTGCGCATCGTGACCGATGAAGGCGCGGAAGTGCGCGCCCTTGCCGGCCTGCCCGATTTCCAGCAGGCCGCCGCGGGCAGCGCCGATGGCGCCCTGCTGGTCGCCGGCGGCGAGGACAGCCGCCTGCGCGTCTGGGATGGCCGCGACGGCAAGGAACTCGCCGTCTTTGCTCCCGCCGATAAAGCCGCCACCGCGCGTCCGTAGGTCTTCCCGCATGTCCAAGCCCTCCGCCTCCCCGCTCGTCCGCTGCGCCGGCCCGGTCGCCTCGCGCCGTGCCTTCATGCAGATCGGGCTCACCGGCTTCGCCTCGCTCGGCCTGCCCGGCCTCATGCGCCTGCGCGCGGAAAACGCCCTGAAGCCGGCCAGCGAACGCACGGCCGTCATCATGGTCTGGCTGCCCGGCGGCCTCTCGCACATCGATTCCTACGATCCCAAGCCCGACATCGGCAGCGAGTACCGCGGCCCCTTCAAGACCATCCCGACCAAGGTGCCCGGCCTGCACTTCACCGAACTCATGCCGCTGCAGGCACGCATCGCCGACAAGTTCACCGTCCTGCGCTCGATGCACCAGACCGCCGGCGGTCATCCGGCCGGCACCATGCAGATGTTCTCCGGCGATCCCGACACGCGCGACAAGCCAAAGCCGCGCCTGCCGGACTGGATGTCGGTGGCGCACTACCTGCGCGAGCGCGCCGGCGGCCGCGCCAACCCGCTGCCGAACTACATCGGCGTGCCGCCCGCCTCGCCGGAGTACTCCAGCCCGGCCTACCTCGGTGATGCCTACGCGCCCTTCGCCGTCAGCGATGATCCGAGCCGGCCGAACTTCCAGGTGCCCAACATCGGCCTCGCCGACGAGGCCGAAACGCGCCGGCTCAGCGAGCGCCTGGCGCTGCGCAAGAGCCTCGACCGCATGGAGCGCGCCTTCGACCGCGAGGGCGAACTCGGCGCCCTCGACAGCTTTGAGGCCCAGGCCGCCACCCTGCTGACGAATCCGCGCACGCGCGACGCCTTCGATCTCGGCAAGGAGGACGCCGCCACCCGCGACCGCTACGGCCGCAACCGCTGGGGCCAGCAGTTGCTGCTCGCCCGCCGCCTCGTCGAGGCCGGCGTTGAGATCGTCACCAGCAGCCTCAACGGCCCGCTCTGCGGCCGCGTCAACAACTGGGACGATCACGCGGTCAACCATCACCAGTTCGAGGCCCTGCGCTTCCGCATGCCGAACTACGACCGCGCCGTCGCCGCCCTCATCGAGGACATTTACGCGCGCGGCCTTTCCAAACGCGTGCTCGTCGTCGTCACCGGCGAATTCGGCCGCACACCGAAGATCAGCTTTGACCGCAGCACCGGCGCCGGCAACGCCAGCGCCGCCGCCGGCACCCTGCAGCCGGGCCGCGACCACTGGCCGCGCGCCTTCTCCAACATCTGGGCCGGCGGCGGCATCCAGACCGGCCGCGTCCTCGGCGCCACCGACAAGCGCGGCGAGGACGTCACCGAGCGCCCCTGCGGCCCCGGCGATTTCCTGTCGACGATCTACCACCACCTTGGCATCGACGCGGCCAAGATCACCATCAAGGACTTCAACGGCCGGCCGACGCCCATCGTCGATCACGGCCGGCCGATCCCCGAGCTGATCGCCTGAAACGGCGCAGCTTGACCCCGCGGCCGCGCGGGCCAAGATCGCCGTCATGCCCCGCGTCTCCCATCCCCAGCTGCCCGACACGCCGACCTCGCACCTGCCGTTCAGCCCCTGCGTCGTCGTTGGCGACCTCGTCTTCGTCTCCGGCCAGGCCTCGGTGGATGCGCAGGGCCAGATCGTCCAGGACAGCTTTGAGGGCGAATTCCGGCGCAGCCTCGACAACATCCGCAAGGTGCTGGCCGCCGCCGGCTGCGGCCTGGAACACGTCGTGCAGACGCGCAACTACGTCCGCGACGCCGCCGACCTCGCCGAATTCAACCGGCTCTACCGCGAGACCTTCAGCGCCCCCTACCCGGCACGGACGACGATCACGAACTGCCTGCCACCGACCCTCAAGTACGAGATCGAAGTGGTGGCCGTCCGACCCACGGCCTGAGACAGGCGGCCTCAGCCGGCGCGGCCCCAGCGCTGGAAGCACTCGATCGCCTCGTACTCGGCGAGGCCGAGGGCGTCGTAGGCGCGGGCGTTCTCGCGGTTCGTCTCTGGTGCGGCGAGTTCGAGCGTCGACAGCGAACCGTAGCGCGACAGCGCGCGCGCCTTGCGCTCGAGCTGCATCGGGCTGAGCGGCACGGCCATGTCGATCTCGTGCGGCTCCAGCGCCTTCTCCTTGCCGCGGTACAACCAGAGGCTGCAGGTGCCGGCCCATTCCTCGCCGGCGCAGGCCTTGAGCGCGGCCTGCAGGATGCGGAAACCAAGCCCGGCGACACTGCTCGGGTCGGCGGCATCGCCGGTGGCATAGATCTGGTGCGGGCGCACCTCGCGCAGCAGGGCGGCAACGAGGTCGGTGTCGGCCTGCGTGCTGCGGAAGCGGCGGTAGCGGCCCTGCTCGTAGAAGGGCAGGTCAAGGAAGGTGAGCTGGTCGTTCGGCAGGTTGCAGGCGTGCGCGGCGTCGCGAAGTTCGCCGCGCAGGACGAGCGACTTCAACTGCCGGATCAGCGGCGGATCCTCGCCAAACTCGCCCTTCTCCTCCAGCAGGCGCAGGATCTCGCGGGCGTAGGCGGTCTGCCGCGCCCAGGTGTCGCCGTCCTCGACGACACCGGCCAGTTCCTGCAGGGTGCTGGCAAACTTGTCGACCTCGCTGTCAGGCACGCGCAGGTTGCCGCTGGTCAGCGCCACCAGACGGACGTCGTGGCCCTGTTCGACCAAGCGTTCCAGCGTCGCGCCCATGGCGACCACGGCGTCCTGCGGCTCGGGGCTGAACACCAGCACGCGCTTCGGGTAGGGGCTGGCGCGCTCGGGACGGTAGGTGTCGTCCTCGTTCGGCTTGCCGCCCGGCCAGCCGGTGATCGTGTGCTGGAGCTGGTTGAAGATGCGGATGTTGAGCTGGTAGGCCGGCCCCTGCTCCGAGAGCAGGTCGCTGAGGCCGTGCTCGTTGTAATGCTCGTCGGTCAGCTTCAGCACCGGCCGCGTCGTCTGGAAGGCCTGCCAGCAGACCGCACGCCGCGTCTCGCGCGGCGTCCAGGCCACAGGCCCGACCAGCCAGGGCAGCTTGACCCGGGTCAGCTCACGCGAGGCGCCGCTGTCGATGAAGAACCGCGCGTCCGGATGATCCTGCAGGAAGGAGGCGGAGATCGCCTCGGTGACCGGGCCCTCGACGGCCTTGGCGACCATGCCGGCCTTGTTTTCGCCCCAGGCCATGAGCACGAGCTTCTTGCCGCGCAGGATGGTGCCGACCCCCATGGTGATGGCGAAATGCGGCACGTTTTCCTCGCCGCGGAAGTCGGCGGCCGCGTCCTGGCGGGTGACGCGGTCCAGGGTGATGCGCCGCGTCAGCGAGTCGCGGCTGGAGCCGGGCTCGTTGAAGCCGATGTGACCCGTGCGGCCAATGCCGAGGATCTGCAGGTCGATGCCGCCGGCGGCGTCCATCTTCTCCTCATACTCGCGGCAGTGGGCGAACACCTGGTCGCCCGGCACCGTGCCGCTGGGAATGTGGATGTTGGCCTTCGGGATGTCGATGTGATCGAAGAGCTGCTCGCGCATGAAGCAGGCGTAGCTCTCCGGGTGATCCGGGCCGAGGCCGTAGTACTCGTCGAGGTTGAAGGTGACGACGTTCCTGAAGCTCAGCCCCTCCTCCTTGTGCAGGCGGATCAGCTCGCGGTAAAATGGCACTGGCGTCGAACCGGTCGCCATGCCGAGCACGGCGTTCTTGCCATGCGCCGCGCGCGCCTCAATGAGCGTCCGCACCTCGGCCGCGAGTGCCTTGGCGGCGGCGGCGGAATCGGGGTAAATCTGCGTCGGAATCTTCTCGTAGGCTTCGGAGGGCGGGCGGCGTGACATGGCGGTTGGGTGAGACTACAACGGACCGCATGCCGGGGTTCCGTCAAGGACGGACCACGGTTTCACGACCCCGAGTCAGGCCGCGAGCCAGTGGAGCCGCAGGCCGTGCTCCCCTGACTCCCAGGAAATGCGCCGCCCTTCCAGGTCGTTTCTTGGTTCATGCTTTTGCGCCTCCTGACCTGCCTGCTCGCCGCCGCCGCGCTGACGGCCGCTCCGCCGAACATCGTACTGTTCATCAGCGACGACCAGGGCTGGCCCGACCTCGGCTGCCTGGGGCTGAAGCCGATCGCCACGCCGAACCTCGACCGACTCGCCGCCGCTGGCGTGCGAGCGACGCATTTCTACGTCACCTGGCCAGCCTGCACCCCCTCGCGCGGCAGCCTGCTGACGGGTCGCTACCCGCAGCGCAACGGCCTGTACGACATGGTGCGCAACGACCTGGTCAACTACGGCCACCGCTACTCGGCCGAGGAGTACGCGGTGTCGCCGGAGATGACCCTGGGCCTCGATCCCCGGGAGCGCACACTCGGCGACCTGCTCAAGCCGGCCGGCTACGTCAACGGTGTCGTCGGCAAGTGGGACATGGGCCAGGCGAAGCGTTATCTGCCGCTGCAGCGCGGCTTTGATTTCTTCTACGGCCACGGCAACAACGGCATCGATTACTACACCCATGAGCGCTACGGCGTGCCCTCGCTGTTCCGTGGCAATGAACGCACCGAGGAGGACAGGGGCACGTACATCACCGACG
Organism: uncultured bacterium; assembly: GCA_966252325.1. Classification (GTDB taxonomy): domain Bacteria; phylum Verrucomicrobiota; class Verrucomicrobiia; order Verrucomicrobiales; family Verrucomicrobiaceae; genus Prosthecobacter. The sequence continues at coordinate 79,186 of CBINON010000013.1, forward strand.
TCTTCCGGCGCGAGGCGCTGCGCTTCGTCAACGATCACGCGGGCAAACAACCCTTCTTCCTTTACCTGCCCTTCAACGCCCCGCACGGCGCCTCCACCCTGGCCGAGGACAACGGCGGCCAGAAACCCGGCGTGCAGGCACCGGAGGCCTACAAGGCGCGCTTCCGCGACACGTTGAAGGACGAGAAGCTGGCGGGGTATTATGGCGCGGTGGCCTGCATGGACGAGGCCATCGGCGCGGTCATGGAAGCCGTCGAGCAGGCCGGCCAAACCTCGAACACGATCTTCCTCTTCCTCTCCGACAACGGCGGCAGCGGCAACGGCGGCAACGCGCCGTTGCGAGGTGCGAAATCGACGATGTGGGAGGGCGGCCTGCGTGTGCCCTTCCTGCTCGCCTGGCCCGGCAAGGTGCCGGCCGGCAGGGTCACCGACGAATTCCTCACCTCGCTGGAAATCCTGCCCACCCTGCTCGCCGCCGCCGGTGCGCCGCCCCCCAGGGATCTGACGCTCGACGGCTTCGACATGCTGCCCGTGCTTCGCGGTGAAAAACCCTCGCCGCGCACCGAGATGTTCTGGCAGCGCCGCGGCGACAAGGCGGCACGCGTCGGTCCCTGGAAATGGCTCGCCTCCGCCAAGGGCAAGGGACTGTACGACCTGCGCATCGACCCCGGCGAAAGCCGCGACCTGTCCAAGGACAAGCCCGAGGTGCTGCAGATGCTGCAGGAGAAATTCGCCGCCTGGCGCGCCGCCATGGACGCCACGGAACCCCGCGGGCCGTTTCGCGACTATTGACCTCCATGTCATCCCTGCTCGTTCTCACCGGCGGTCGCGCCCTGCTGCCCGACCGCAGCCTCGACGAGGCTGCCCTGCTCTGCCGCGACGGCCGCATCGAGTGGCTCGGCAAACCCCGCAGGCGCTGGCCGAAGGCAGCCACCGTCGTCGACGTGCGCGGCGGCTGGATTGCCCCGGGTTTTGTCGATCTGCACGTGCACGGCGGCGACGGCGCCGATTTCATGGACGGCACGGCCGAGGCGGTGCGCACCGCCTGCCGCGCCCATGCCCGCCATGGCACGACGACCCTGTTCCCGACCACCACGACCGGTTCACCGGCGCAAATCCGCGCCATGCTCAAGGCCTGTGCCGCGGTGCAGCAGGCCTGGTCGCCCGCCGATGGCGCGCGCATCGCCGGCGTGCATCTGTACGGACCGTTCTTCGCCGCCGACAAGGTCGGCTGCCACCCTGTCGAAGGCCGGCGCGAACCGTTGGCGAGGGAGTATGCCGGCTACTTTGCCGATGGCCTGGTGCGCATCGCCACCTGCGCCGCCGAGCTGCCGGGTGCGCTCGACTTCTACCGCGCCGCGCGGCGCAAGCGCTGCCTGATCACCTGCGGCCACTCCAACGCCAGCTGGCCGGAGATGGCGGCCGCCTTCAAGGCCGGCATGCGCCATGTCGACCACTTCTGGTGCGCCATGAGTTCCGTGCCCTCGGTGCGCGCCCGCCTCGGCGTGCCCATGCGCGGCAGCATGGCCGAGTTCGTGCTCGCCGAGCCGGAGATGAGCACGGAAGTCATTGCCGACGGCTGCCATCTGGCGCCCGAGCTGCTGCGCTTCGCCTGGCGGATGAAGGGCGCCCACCGGCTCTGCCTGGTGACCGATGCCAACCGCGCGCTCGACCTGCCGCCCGGCCGCTACCGCTTCGGTCCGGAGGGCGACGGCTCGTGGTTCAACAGCGACGGCAAAGTCGGCTGGGCACCGAATGGCAGCCTGGCGAGTTCGATCATGGGCATGGACCACATGGTGCGGGTCATGCACCGGGCCAGTGGTGCACCCCTGCACGAGGTCGTGCGCATGGCCTCGCTGACCCCGGCTGAACGCGCCGGCATCGCCGGTGAAACCGGCAGCCTGGAGGTGGGCAAACGCGCCGACCTCCTGCTGCTTGACCGCCGGCTGCGGGTGCGGCGCGTCTGGCTGGGTGGCAGCGAGCTGGACGACGGACGAGCCGGGGCCGGCTGGCGGTAAAAACGTCCTTTTTGAACTCCCACCCGGCCGACGCTGACCAAGAACCGCCCCTCTGCCGCCAAATCCGGCGCATTTGACAAATTGTGCGCGGAGAAAAAGGCGTGTAGAATGGCGTTTTAGCGTCGCCCAGTCCCACCATGTCCAGCGCCCCGTCCCCAACCGAAGTGAAGTCCCAGCCCGGCATTGCCGAGTGGAAGGCCATCATCGCCCAGTATGCCGTGCCGTCCCTGCCGAAATCCCTCTGGCAGGTCTTCAACACCTTCGTGCCCTACTTTCTGGTCTGGTACCTCATGTGGCGCAGCCTGGAGGTCTCCTACGCGCTGACCCTCGGCCTGTCCGTGATCGCCGGTCTGCTGGTGGTGCGACTCTTCATCATCTTCCACGACTGCGGTCACGGCTCCTTCTTCCGCTCGAAGCGCGCCAACGACTTCCTCGGCTTCATCACCGGCATGCTCACCTTCACCCCTTATGGCCACTGGCGCTGGCAGCACTCGGTGCACCACGCGACCTCGGGCGACCTCGACCGCCGCGGCGAAGGCGACATCTGGACACTGACCGTGCAGGAGTACCTGGAGGCCTCGCCCTGGAAGAAGTTCGCCTATCGACTGGCGCGCAATCCCTTCGTGCTGTTTGTGCTCGCCCCGCTTGGCATCTTTCTCATCTACCAGCGCTTTCCGTCGCCGGGTGCCAAGGGCAAGGACCGCCTGTCGGTCCTGTGGATGAACCTCGCCCTCGCCGCCATGGTGGCAGGCGCCTGCTGGCTGATCGGCTGGAAGGCCTACCTGATGCTTCAGCTGCCGGTGACGATGGTCGCCGGTGCCGCCGGCATCTGGATGTTCTATGTCCAGCACCAGTATGAGGACACCTACTGGGAGAAGCGCGACAACTGGGACTACACGACCGCCGCGCTCGAGGGCAGCTCCTTCTACAAGCTGCCAAAGATCCTGCAGTGGTTCACCGGCAACATCGGCTACCACCACGTCCACCACCTCAGCTCGCGCATCCCGAACTACAACCTGGAGCGCTGCCACCATTCGCACCCAATGTTCCAGCAGGTGAAACCCATCACCCTGCTGAGCAGCCTGAAATGCCTGTCGCTGCGGCTTTGGGACGAACAGTCGCGCAAGCTGGTCGGCTACCGCCACCTGAAGAACCTGCAGCGCCAGGATCGCGCGGCGGCCTGAGCCCGCCAGCCGGCCTTTCTCCCACGTCTCATCGCCAGGCGCCGCGCGAGCCTCTCAGGCATCGAGCATGTAGCCACAGGCGAGATGATGGAAGGAGCGCACCTGGTGCGCCTGCCAGGTGGCATCGCGGCCCAATTCCGCCGCCAGCAGGGCCGCCACCCGCGGCGCTGCCTCCAGCGCCGCCTGGGCGTCGAGCAGCAGGGCGCGCGTGCGCCGCGCCAGCACGTCCTCGACCGTGCGCGCCATTTCATGGCGCGCATGCCAGACCACCTCGGCCTCGAGAAACTCCAGGTGCGGATGCAGGCGCGCACCCAACCCCGGTGCGACCGCGATGAGATCGCGAATGCCGGTGGCGTCGGATCCATAGACGCGCAGGTGCGAACTCTCGGCCGCCGAAGCGCCGGCGGCGCCATGCACCGGCAGGTCGCGCGTCCGGCAGGCCTGCTGGTCGAGGCCGCCGACCATCTCGGCGTGGTCGATGACGTCCTCGGCCATCTTGCGGTAGGTGGTCCACTTGCCACCGCCCAGGGTGATGAGCCCGGAGGCTGACACCGAGATGAGATGATCGCGCGACAGCGCCGCGGTCGATTCCGCCTCCGCCTTGATGAGGGGTCGCAGGCCGGCGAAGACGCTGAGTACATCGTGGCGTGAGGGATCGCGCGCCAGGTAGCGGGTGATCTGGCCGAAGACAAAGTCGATCTCCTCGGGCAGAGCCCGCGGCTCCAGCGCGGCCTGCGCCACCGGCGTGTCGGTGGTGCCAACCACCAGTCGGCCATGCCAGGGCACGGCAAAGAGCACGCGGCCGTCATCGGTCTTGGGAATCATGACGGCGGTGTGGCCTGGCAGAAAGTCTGCCGGCAGGACCAGGTGGATGCCCTGGCTCGGGCTGAGCAGCGGAGCAGAGGCCGGCTCGTCGAACGCGCGCACGCGGTCGGCAAACACACCCGTGGCGTTGATGACGGCCCGGGCCCGCACCTCGAACTCGCGGCCGCCCTCCTCGTCGATCAACCGCAGGCCGACGACATGGCCGTGATCCTTGAGCAGGCCGGCGCAGCGGCAGTGGTTGAGCACGACCGCGCCCTGCTCGGCGGCCGTCTGCGCCAGATTGACCGCCAGGCGGGCGTCATCGAACTGGCCGTCGTGGTAGAGGATGCCGCCGTTGAGGCCCTCGCGCTCAAGGTTGGGCAGCAGGTCGAGCACGTCGCCGCGGGTCAGCCAGCGCGAGGGCTCGAGGCCGAGGCGGCCGGCGAGGCCGTCATAGACCTTCAGGCCGATGCCGTAAAACGGCCCCTCCCACCAGTGGTAGTTGGGGATGACAAAGGGCAGGCTGTGAACGAGGTGGGGCGCGTTGCGACAAAGCAGGCCGCGCTCGCGCAGGGCCTCGAGCACGAGGGCGACATTGCCCTGCTTCAGGTAGCGCACGCCGCCGTGGACCAGCTTGGTGCTGCGGCTGGAAGTGCCCTTGGCGAAATCCGACTGCTCGACGAGCAGGACCGAGTGGCCGCGCGCCGCGGCATCGACCGCCGCGCCCAGGCCGGAGGCGCCGCCGCCGATGATGGCGACGTCAAAACCTTTCTCGGAAGCGAGGCGATCGAGGTGGGACTCGCGGCGGAAGGGGGTGACGTCCATGGCTTTTCCTTCAGCTTACGGCAACCGCCGGGCCGGAGGCGAGCCGGGATTTGCGCCGCGGCACTGGCGGGCGCGCGAATCCCGGTTAGGATGCGCCATGCCCATCCCCCCCGATCCGCAGGCGGAGGCTGCCGAAGAGCAGGCGGCCGTGGCGCGCTACCTCGCCCGCTGGCTCGACGACTGGCTGCGCATCCCGGGCACGAACTTCAAGATCGGTCTCGATCCCCTGCTGGCGCTCTTCCCCGGTCTCGGCAGCGCCCTCGCCTCCGGGGGCGGCCTGCTCATCCTCGCCGAGGCCGTGCGCAGCGGGGTCGGGCTGCCGGTGCTGCTGCGCATGGGCGGCAACCTGCTCATCAACGCCCTGCTCGACTTCCTGCCGGCCGGCGGCCCGGTGCTCAGCGCCTTCTTCAAATCGAACCGGCGCAACCTGCGCCTGCTGCAGGACTGGCAGGCCGGCCGGCGTGACGAGGTGCGCCGCGGCACGCGCCTGCGCTTCCTCGTCCTGGCGCTGGTCTTTGCCGCCCTGATCGCGCTGCTGCTGGGCCTGTGGCTGATCAGTGCCTGGCTGATGAGCCGCCTGTTCCAGGCCTGGATGGCCTAACAAAAAACCCGCGGGGCGAACCCCGCGGGTGGAAGGCCTTCAGTGCCGGACAGTTCAGCCCGCCTCGCTGACTTTCTGTTCGGCCAGCCTGGCGGCGCGCTCGGCGAGTTCGATGTGGAACTGCTCGGGCGTCGGCGCCTCACCCAGGGTCCGGGTGCGGGCAAACCAGTCGGCAAAGATCTCGCCGTCCTGGCGCTCGGCCTTGAAGGCCTCCAGGAAGGCACGCACCTTGCCGGGGATTTCGTCGCCGAGGACCGACTTGAATTCGAGACCGGCCAGACGGTCGCCGCGGATGCTGCCGCCGACGAACATCGCCCACTTGTTGGGGGCGCGACCGACAAAGCCAAAGTCGGCGTTGTAGGGGCGGCCGCAGCCGTTCGGGCAGCCGGTCATGCGGAAGAGGATGGGCTCGTCCTGCAGGCCGAGTTCGCGCAGGCTGGCGTCGATCTGGTCCATGAAGCCGGGCAGGGCGCGCTCGGATTCGCTCAGCGCCAGACCGCAGGTCGGCAGGGCGACGCAGGCGTGGGCGACCTTGCGGGCGCGGGTGAAGCCAGCGGCATCGGCGTGCACCACGCCGTGCTTGGCGAGGATGGCGTCCACCTGCCCCTTCTGTTCCGGGGCCACCTCGGCGATGATGAGGTTGGTGTTCGGCGTGACGATGAACGGCAGGTCGAGCTCGCGGGCGATCTCGGCGAAGGCGGCGCGGTAGTGGATGCCGTCCTCGCGGTCGACGATGCGGCCCATGTTGACGTAGACGCCGCAATACAGCTTGCCATCGCCCTGCTCATGCCAGCCGAGGTCGTCCTCGACGCTGTCGAAATGCAGGGGCTTGGGCGGGAAGGTCTCGATGCCGGGAAGGCGGCGCACGACCTCGTCGCGGAAGCCGTCCAGGCCCATGCTCTGCACGGTGTACTTGAGGCGGGCGTTCTTGCGCTCGGTGCGGTTGCCGTGGTCGCGCTGGGTGGTGACGATCGCCTCGCAGGCGTCGACGACATGCGCGCGCTTCACATACAGCAGCGGCTGGGCGAGGAAGGGGCGGGTGGTGAGTTGACCGTGGCTCATGCCGAAGCCGCCGCCCACCGTGATGGTGTAGCCCTCGACCTGGCCGTCGACGACGTGCGGCACAAAGCCGACGTCCTGGGAGTAGAGATCAACGTCGTTGCAGGGCTGGATGGCGACGCCGATCTTGAATTTGCGCGGCAGGTAGACCTTGCCGTAGATGGGATCCTCACCCTCGGCGGCACGGGTGGCGGCCCGCACGGCCGGATCCGGCTGCGGATCCTGGATCCAGTTCGGCTCAATCTTCTCGCCGTCGAGCCAGATGTCGGCGTAGGCGGAGGAGCGCCAGAGGAAGCGACGGCTGATCTCCTCGGTGAGGCGCTGGGTGTCGGCGCGCACGGCGTCCTTGATCGGCGCCGCCGGGCCCATCGTGTTGCGGACGACGTCGCCGCAGGCGCCCATGGTCGAAAGGCCGCTGTGGCAGACGTGGTGGATGACCTCCTTGAGGCCGCCCTTGAGCACGCCGTGCAGCTGGATGCCCTGACGGTTGGTCAGGCGCATGTTGCCCATGGCCTTGGTGCAGAGGTCGTCATGGATCAACCACTGCGCCGCGGTGATGCGACCGCCCGGCATCTTGCTGCGGATCATGAAGCTCCAGGCCTTGTCCTTCTTTTCCTTGACCAACTGGGCGCGGCGGTCGCGGTCGTCCTGCATGTACGAACCGTGATGCTTCAGCAGGATGTTGGCGTCCTCCGGAATGTTCGGGGTGCTGGTGTCGGCGAAATGCTCGGCAAGCTGGCCACGCAGACCAGCGGAGGCGAGCTTGAGTTCTTCAACGGAGGCTTTGCTCATGAAACGAGGGGGAAGAGGGGTGTAAACGCGGGGGATGTTGTGCAACGTATCACGCCGGCACGCAAAGGTAAAGAACAAAATTGATATTGTCTATATGGTTAATAGACATTCGCCGATCGATCCCGCCCGGACTTGAACGCACCGGCGCGTTGCGCGACACATGGGTTCTGCGACCACGGCCGTGGTCACGCCCCTGCATGTCCGCTTCTTCTCCGGCCTACCCCTCCCTCCGCGATTTGGCGGCGCGACTGCCCTCTTTCGACGTGCTGCGCCGGCTCAGTTCTGGCGAGGACAGCGCGGTTTATCTGGCGCGGCAAAAAACGCTCGACCGCCTGGTGCGAATCCGCGTCCTGCGCGAAACGGAAACGGAGGCCGGCGCGCTGGAGCGACTTCGTCTGCGCGCGCGCCTGCAGCATCCGCGGGTAAGCGCTGTGTACGACTGCGGGCGCATGGCCGGCGGCCCGCTCTATCTGGTGACCGAGCATGTCGAGGGCGTGCCCCTGGCGGAGATCGTGGCGGCGGGGCAGCTGAAGCCCAAACAGGCGTACGCGCCCGCCCTGCAGCTCTGCGAAGCCCTGCAGGCGGTGCATGCGCAGGGGCTTGTGCACGGCTGCCTGAGCGCGCGCAGCGTGCTCTGGGTGGCGGGCGACCAACTCAAGCTGACCGGTGCCGGCATGGCGTTGACGGCCACGGGTGAACGCACCTGGCTGCAGGCGCCGGCGCGTGGCATCGCGGGTGATCTGCACGATCTTGGCCGCACCCTGCACCTGCTGTTCACCGGCGAGGAGCCGGGTCCGGACGGCCGGGTCGCCCGCGACCTGCCACCGTCCTTTGCCCAGGTGCTGCGCCGCTGCCTGGACCCGCGCTCGTCGCGGCCTTTCACCAGTGCCGACGAGGTGCGCACGGCTTTGATCGAAGCGGTGCAGGCCGGGCGGCCCGCTCCGACACCCGCCCCGGCCGTGGCACCACCGCGGCCTCCTTCCCCGCCAGCCCCGCGCCAGCGCCCCGGCCCCAGCCTGCTGCAACGACTGGACGCCTTCCTCTGGAACGGCCTGAAGGTCGGCCTGCACCTGACCATCACCCTGGTCAGCCTGGGCAGCCTGCTGCTGCTCTACCATTTCAAGGACCGCATCGTCATCGAGGAACGCCTCGAACGCCCCGGTGCCCTGCCACCGCGCCCGGCCGCCCAGGCGGAGGTCACCGAACCGCCGATCCCGGCCGCGGTGATGGGGGCCCTGCCCGCCGCCCCCGCCCTGCCCATGCCGGCCCCGGTCGCCAAACCCATCGCACTGCCGACGCCGGAGCCCAGCCCGCTGGAACAACTGCGCGCCCGCTACGTGCAATCGGTCCAGGCCGCGGCCCAGTCCGCGCTCGACCAGGTGCGGCTCGATGTGCTGCCGCACCTGCAGCGCGAACTCGCCCTGCTGCAAAGCGGTGCGGAACCGCCGGACAGCGACGAACCCGACCTGCCCCCGGGACTGGCGGAGTTGCGCCGCAACTACCGCGCCGCGAGGGCCGGCCTGCAGGTCGCGGCGCCGAAGTGAGGCGGTTTGGAGTGAGCCTAAACCACGGGCAAGGCGCCCAAGCTCCGACCGCAATGCGCCCGGACCGACGACACATTTTTCCGGTTTCCTCGCTGCGTACCTGATGCACACTGCCGTCATGCGCCCGCTTCTGGCCGTCAGCCTCCTGTTCCTTCTGCGCCCGGCACCGGCCGCCGAGCAGGCCGCTGCCGCTCCCGCGGCCCCCACCATCACTCCGGCCAGCAACCCCAAACCGCCGCCCGCCGAAGCCTACCGCCAGATCGAACTGCTGACGCGGGCGATGGAGATGATCCGCCAAAACTACGTCGACGAATCGCGCGTCACCTTCGCCGAACTCGTCGAGGGCGCCCTGGAAGGCATGCTGCGCCGCCTGGACCCGCACTGCGAGTACATGGGCCGCACCCTCTTTGAGGACCTGCAGCGCGAGCCCAGCGAGACCTCGGAGGGCGTCGGCCTGACCGTCGCCCTGCGCGAGGGCGTGCTCACCCTGATCACCGTGCGCGAGGACGGACCGGCCGGCCGCGCGGGCGTGCTTGCGGGCGACCAGATCGTGCGCATCGACGAGGTGCTCACCGACAGCGTCGGGGTCGCCGAAGCGATGCAACTGTTGGAAGGCAAGGCCGGAGAAGAAGTTCGGCTCACCCTGCGCCGGCCCGGCACCCGCCAGTTCCTGGAATTCCGCCTCGCCCGCGAGGCGATCACCGAGAGCTCAGTCCATGATGCCATGCTGCTGACGCCGAAGCTGGCCGGCGAGGCCAAGGTCGGCTACGTGCGCCTGTCGCAGTTCACCCAGTCAACGGCGCGCGATCTCACCGCCGCGCTCGATGAACTGGAAAAGGCCGGCCTGCAGGCGCTCGTGCTCGACCTGCGCAACAACCCGGGCGGCCTGCTCGACAGCGCCGTCGCCGTCTGCGGCGAATTCCTGCCCGAGAGCACCGTCGTGGTGACCACCGAGGGACGCCTCGCCGCGCAGAACCCGCCGCCCTACCGCACGCCGGCCCGCGACGGCCACCCGCCGCGCCGCTTCCCGGTCGCCGTGCTCATCAACCACGCCAGTGCCAGCGCCTCGGAAATCGTCGCCGGCGCCCTGCAGGATCTCAAACGCGCCCTCGTCGTCGGCACCACCAGCTTCGGCAAGGGCTCGGTGCAGAGCATCCTGCCGATGAAAAACGGCGCCGCCATGCGCCTGACCACGGCCAAGTACTACACGCCGAGCCACCGCACCATTCACGAACACGGCGTGACACCCGACATCGTTTCGTCCCTGACCCCGGACGAGGAGGCCAAGGTCGCGCGCTGGCGCCTGCGCCACGGCACCGGCGAAGCGGCGGCCATCGAGATCGCCGCACTCGGCGACCGCCAGCTGGAGCGGGCGGTCGACGCCCTCAAGGGCGTGCTCGTCTTCGGCGCCTTCAGCGCGGGCGAGCCACCCGCGCCCGCCACCGAGGCACCGGCGCAGAAACCCTGAACCGGGTTTGAAGCCGAATATCCAATAGCCAACAAGGAACGCTGAATTTCGAAGGTTCCAGACTCCCCAACTTGGGCGTTGGCCATTCCTGGTTCGATGTTCTGCCCTCTCTCTGGGCTGCAAAAACACGTGGCCGCTGGCGGCAAACCCGCCCGCGGCCACTCTCTGAAACTTGAAACCTTAAACTTTAAACTTGGAACTATCCCGCCCCCGATCACATGCCCATGATCTGGTAACCGCCGTCGACGTAGATCACCTGGCCGGTGATTGACGCAGCGCCGTCGCTGGCGAGGAAGACGCCGGTGGCGCCGAGTTCCTTGGGTTCGCAGGAGCGGCCGAGCGGGGCGTGCTCGTCGTAGTGCTTGAGCATCGAACCAAAACCGGCGATGCCGCGCGCGGCGAGCGTGTTGACCGGCCCGGCGCTGATGCAGTTGACGCGGATCTTCTTTTTGCCGAGGTCGTAGGCCAGGTAGCGGGTGCTGGCCTCGAGGCTGGCTTTGGCGACGCCCATGACGTTGTAGTGCGGCACCACCTTCTCGGCACCGTAGTAGCTCATGGCCACAATGCTGCCGCCGTCGGTCATCAGCGGCTCGGCCTTGCGGGCGAGGTGAACCAGCGAGTAGGCGCTGATGTTGTGCGCGGTCAGGTAGGCCTCACGGCTGGTGTTGAGGAAGTCGCCCTCCAGCGCCTCCTTGGGCGCGAAGGCGATGCTGTGCAGCAGCAGGTCGACCTTCGGCGCGATGCCCGCCACCTGGTTGAAGAAGGCGTCCACCTCCTCGTCCTTGGTGACGTCGCAGGGGAAAATCGGCGTGTCAGCGCCAAAGGTGCCGGCGAGTTCCTCGACGTTTTCCTTCAGGCGTTCGCCCTGATAGTTGAAAATGAGCTTGGCGCCGGCCTCGGCCCAGGCCTGGGCGATGGCCCAGGCGATGCTGCGCTTGTTGGCGATTCCGAAAACTAGGGCGGTCTTTCCTTCGAGAGGTTTGGCACTCATGGTCCCGATGCTCTAAAGCGGATGCCCGGCCCGGTCAAGCCCCCGCCGCGGGGGCTCAGAGCCGGCGCAGGCCGTCCTCGGTCATCGGATTGGGGATCTCCTCCTCGATGGCGTCGATCCGGCGCAGGGTCTCGGCGTCGAGGATCAGGTCAGCGGCCCGCAGGTTCTCCTCAAGCTGGGCCACCGAGGTGGCGCCGAAGATGGTCGACGCCACAAAATCGTGCTGGCGGCTCCAGGCCAGGGCCAGGGCGGCGAGGCTGACGCCGAGGTCATCGGCGATGGCCTGCAGGCGCGCGGCCGTCTCAAGGCTGCGGGCATTGACGAAGCGGCGCGCCATGCGCTGCTGGCGTTCGCCACCCCCGCGCAGGTAGTCGCTGAAACGCGCGCCGTCCGGCAGGGCCCCGTTCTGATACTTGCCGGTCAAAACGCCGCCGCCGAGTGGCGAGTACGGCAGCAGGCTGACCCCTTCCATCCGGCAGACCTGGGCCAGTTCGTTCTCGCAGCGACGGTTGATCAGGGAAAAGTTGTTCTGCACGCTGTCGAAGCGCGCCAGCCCGTGCTTTTCCGAGGCCCAAAGGTTCTTCATCAGGCCCCAGCTGGTCTCGTTGCTGCAGCCAATGGCGCGCACCTTGCCCTCCTGCACCAGCTCGGTCAGCGCCTCCAGGGTGTCCTCCTGGCGCATGCCATGGTCGGGCCAGTGCGTCTGGTACAAGTCGATGCAGTCGGTCTGCAGCCGGCACAGGCTGTCCTCGCAGGCCCGGCGGATTTGGCGACGGTCGAGCGCGGTGAAGCCGCCGCGAATCGGCGGCCGGAACCAGCCGTGTCCCGGCCCGGTCACCTTGGTGGCGACGATGACCTGGTCGCGCGGCTTGGTCTTCAGCCAGCGGCCGACAATCTGCTCGGTGATGCCAAAACGCTCGGCACTCGGCGGCACGGGATACATTTCCGCCGCGTCAAAGAAGTCGATGCCGGCCTCGTAGGCGCGGTCCAGGATGGCAAAGGACTCCGCCTCATCGGCCTGCAGGCCAAAGGTCATCGTGCCCATGCAAAGATCTGTCACCACGAGGCCGCTGCGGCCGAGTCGTCTGCGTTCCATGGCGCCAGCATGGAAGGGAGCGCGCCGGGATCAAGCCGCAGTTGTCGGCGGAACGTCGGAGCACCCGGGGCACTGAGCACTTTTCTCCACGCGGCTTGGAAAGGTTTCTCCGCGGGCAGACGGACCCCAACCTAGACCGCCGGCTGCCAGCTCTCCATGGCCAGACTGGCGGCGCCGAGCGCGCCGGCGTCGTCGTCGAGCTCCGAGACGAGGATGCGCGGGGGGCGGCCACGCAGTCGCGGCATGAGCACGGCGGCCTGGGCCGCCACCTCGTCCCAAAAGGCCGCGCCAAGCGCGGTCAGCGGGCCATGCAGGAAAAACACCTCGGTGTCGAGCAGCAGCTGCAGCCAGCCGGCGACGCGGGCGAAGTCGGCGGCGATCTCGCCACGCGCGGGACGACCGGCCACCTCCGCCAGCGCGGCATGCAGATCCTCGGGTGCCGGACCGTCGCTGCCGGCCAGGCGACGCCAGACGGCCGGGGCGGACAAGGCATCGTGCATTTCCCCGCCGCCTGGCCAGGCCCAGTTGCCGACCTCACCCGCGGCCTGATGAGCACCGCTGAACAGGTGGCCGCGATGCATGATCGCCGCGCCAAAGCCGCGCCGCGGCCCGAGCACCACATAGTCGTCGAGGTCACCGCCACCGCCAAACCAGCGCTCGGCGAGGGCGATGGCACGCAAATTGTTCTCCAAGGTCACGGGCACGCCAAAATCCACCGCCAGCGGCGCAGCAACGGGCACATCGCGCCAGTCCTCAATGAAACCGTAATGCAGGCTGATGCCTCGCTCGGGATCAACGACACCGGGCGCGCCGATGCCAATGCCGAGCAAACGGCCAGGAGCCGCCGCCGCCAGGGCACGCACGGCTGCGGCGAGTTCCTGCTGCACCTGGGCCCGGCCGGCACCTGGCGGCAGCGGTCGCTGCAGGGAATGGGCGACCTGCCCGGAAAAATCCACCCGCACCGCCTGGACGCGACCGGCGTGAAACTCGACCCCGGCGAACCAACCGGCCTCGGGCACCGTGCCCAGCCGGCGTTTCGGCCGGCCCACCGGTCCCTGTTCGAGACCGTCCTCCATGAGCAGGTTGCCGGCCAGCAGCATGTCGACGTACAAACCGGTGGTCGAAGGCGACAACCCCATCACGTCGGCCAGGCCGCGACGGGAAGTCGCACGGCCGCTGCGCACGTGCAAAATGACATCGGCAATGAGGCGGGACTGGTCGGCAGGATTTTTTCTCATGCATGCGGCCATCGAAACGGCCGCGCCCCTTCATAGCTCTTAGGAGCGGCTTGGAGCAATCAGGAAATGGACTTTTTCCGCGGCCGGGTGGCGAAAAACAGGGCAACCCCGAGCAGGGCGACGACACAGGTGGCCCCGGTCAGCGTGGTGAGCACGAGGTCGCGCAGGTTCTTGTCGGGGATGAAGCCGAGCTTGTGGAAGTTCGTGAAAATCCGCGCCTCAAACTGGCGGTTGTCATCGGTGTGACGGGTGACACTGCCGGTGGCGGTCGAGACGTAAACGCGGGTGTGCAGGGCGTCGTCGAGGTCGAAACGGTACACCGGCAGGATGCGGAAAATGTTCAGGTACTCCGTGTCGAAGGCGGTCAGGAAAGCGGTCTTGCGCACCTTGGCACCGCCGAGGAAGGCGGCGGCGATCTGGGCGGCATAGGCTTCGTCCTGGGCGGGATCCACCCGGCCATCCTCGGCACTGACGTACTGCGCCGGGCCAGCGCCCTGCGGATAGATCTGGTACCAGGGCCGGCCACCGATGCCGCGGACGTTGACGGCACTGACCGCCTGGGCGGCGGCGGGCAGCCGGGCGACCGCCTCGGCGACCCCGAGCCGGATCGGCGCAACATCGAGCGCCCCGCTCGGCAGAGCCGGCGGTGGCGGCGCCTGGGTGCGGGTCATGACGTTGTGGATGACGCCGCTGCCGGCGGCCATCAGGATGCTGAGGCTGAAGATCAGGCCGAGCCAGCGGTGAGCCTTGCGGAGGGTCTGCTTGTTCATGGGAAAATAAAAGAGCCGCTGCCGGCTTGTGGCCGACGGCGGCGGGTGGATCACCACTTCCATTCGACACCGGCGAACAGGCCGCGGCCGTCGCCCGGGAAAAACACCGCGCTCGCCGGCGTGGCGGTGGTGACAACACCGGTGGTGGCGGCATAGGTGGCATCGGTCAGGTTCTTCGCCTCGACGAAGAACGACAGGCCCTTCTTCGTGCGGTAACCGAGCTTGAAGCCGAGCAGGGCATAGCCGTCGGCCTCCAGGGTGTTGGCGAGATCAACAAAGTAACTCTGGGGTGCCCACTCGACGTTTGGACCGGCATAAAAGCCGCAGGGATGTTCATAGAGCAGTTCGGCGCGGTAGAAGTGACGCGGAATGCCCGGCAGCTCGTTGTTGGTGAACGCGGGGTCGCCATCGAAGTGGAAGTCGTTGAAGAGGTAAAACTGGCGCAGGAACAGGCGATCACCCGCATGCGCTTGTTCGTCATCGGCGGCCGGCCGCCCGGCGGTGAACAGACCGCGCGCGAGGTCAAAATCGAGCAAGGCCTCGACGCCATGGCGGATCGTCCGGCCGGCGTTGATGGTCTGGGTGGCGCTGACCCCAGGCACGCCGAGGGCAAAGAGTTCGTTGTCGAGCCAGGTGTAGTACCAGGCGAGATCCCAACGCGCGCGACCGTGGCTGCCGCGCGTGCCGATTTCGACACTGGTGCCGCGCTGGGCCTGCAGATCGATCAGGCCCGGCGTGCCGCCGAGCGCGGTCAACTCGCCGAACGACGGCGGCTCAAAGCTGCGGCTGACATTGGCAAAGAACTGCACCTCGGGCGTGGCCTCCCAGAGCAGGCCCAGCTTGGGACTGAAACCCCAGTACTCCTGGCGATCGCTGTTGTCGGCACCAAACACGCGTTGCTCATCGAAATCGCGATCGGCAAAGCTGCCCTGCGCGCCCAGAATGAGGGCGAGGCGCTCGGTCAAGTGGAAGGTGTCCTGCACGTAGAGGTCGAGATTGGTCGCCGTCAGCTGGTTCTCCGCGGTGCGACCGCCGCGCTGGCCGAGCACGTTGGCGAAGCGGTTGTCCTGAGTCAGGCCGTAGACGTAACCGAGACCGAGGGTGAACTGGTTGCGATGCCCGGCGAGATCGGCGAGCGAGTCGTAGCGCAGATCGAGGCCGAGGTCGTTGCTGAGCTGGTCGATGACACCCGGCCCAAGACGGAACCCGGGACCAAACGAGATCAGCGGGTGGTCGAGATCCTTCCACGACCAGAAACTGCTCAGGGTCAGGCGGTGGACATCGTCCGACCAGACCGTCCGGTTGGCCAGCCGGAACAGTTCGAAGTCGCGCTTCTGGTTGAAACGGACGTTGCCCGCGTTGGCCATGTCGGGCCGGCGCTCGAGCTGGCGCAGGGTCAGACTGCCCGGCAACTGCGAATCGGTCATCACATAGGTGACGTAGAAACGCGTCTCCAGACTGTCGCTGAGCCGCTGGCCGAAGTTGGCAAAGAAGCGCTGGCTGTCCTGGCGGGCGTGATCGCGGTACCCGTCGGTCTCGTTGTAACTGTAGCTGGCGTAGACATCGGAGTCGCCAAAGACGCCGCCCGAGCTGACCTGGCCGCGGAAGCTGCCGAAGCTGCCGGCCTCAAAGCGCGCCTGCAGCGGCGCGGCCTCGTGGCCGGTGAGCGAGACGAAGTTGATGGCACCGCCGAGGGTGGTCGAGCCGAACTGCAGGGCGTTGGCGCCGCGGAAGACCTCGATGTAGCGGGCCGACAAGGGCTCGATGGCCTGCATGTCGAAGCCGCCGTCGGCGAGATTGAGCGGCGTGCCGTCCTGCATGAGCTTGATCCCGCGCCCATGGAAGGTGCGCTGGATGCCGGAACCACGGATCGACAGGCGGCTTTCCTCCGCGCCAAAGCGCGGCTGGATGAAAACACCGGGCGCGAAGTCGAGGGCGTCCTTGAGGGTGGTGGCACGACCGCGCTTGTAGTCTTCGGCATCGACCACTGCCACCCCGCCGGGGGTGGTGGCAGTCAGTTCCTGGCGACGGGTCTCCAGGGTGGGGACGGTGCGTGAGGGATCCGGCGGACGTGCGGTGACGAGCACTTCCGGCAGGGTGGGAGCGGCGGTTTGCGCCGTCAGTTGGGCAAGAGCGAGCAGGCTCGTGCAGGGCCAAAGGGAGAAAAAGGATTTCATGCGGGGATGGAGCCGGCACGGCCGGCCTTCGGGTGGGATGAAGGGGCACGGCAACGGGCCGCACCCCAAAAGGGTCAGCACACGCCAGGATGGCGCGCGCCAGTCAGACCAGCGGAGCGGGACCGCATCGTGGCGGCCGGTGTTGTGTCTCGGAAGACCCCTCGGCGGGCGTCACCTGCCAATCGGCATGAACCAGAGGAAGCGCCGGTGGCGGCACCAGCCGGAAGGCGACGGCAAGCACGGCATCGAGCTTGATCCGCTCGAGCGGCGCCGACTTGGGTGCCTGCTGCTGGCCGGATTCGACCGCCTTGCAAAGCGGGCAGGGATGCTCGCCGTCAAAGGTGTTTTTCACCGCCTCCACCAGGGAGACTTCGTGCGACCAGGAAAGCAGCATGCCCGTCCAGGCCAGGCTCTGCAGCAGCGCCCAGTGGACGCCGAGCGACAGGCAGAGCGCCGCAACCACCAGCCCGTGCATGAGCCGGGTGACGAGGGGTCGGGGGGCTGAACGCGTCACGGCGCCGAGCCTAGCGGCGGCACTGCGACTGTCAACCGCGCCGCACAAGGAACGGCTTGCACCGGCCGCGGGGCGGTCTTGGGTGAAGGCGCGTGGACTTCCTGCTCTCCCCCGATCCCATCCCGGACACGACGCCGCCCTTCGGCCCAGGCCTCGGCGCCGAGGCGCGCTTCCTTGGCGTCGTGCGTGAACTCGAGGACGGCCGAACGATCGCCGGCATCGACTACAGCGCCTACCGCCCCATGGCGGACAAGCTGCTCGCCGAACTCGTTGCCGCAGCTCAAGCCGAACGCGAGCCGCACGAGGTCTTCCTCCAGCACCGCCTCGGCTTCGTCGCCGCTGGCGAGCCGTCGATCCTGATCCGCGTGCGCACCCGCCACAGCGCCGCCGCCTTCGAGCTCTGCCGCTGGTACCTCGCCGAGATCAAAACGCGCGTGCCGATCTGGAAAAAACCAGTCTTCGCTGAACGCGCCTAACCCACCCGCGCCAAAAGGTCTTCCATCAGCGGCAGCACGGTGGCGTAGTGCGTGCCACCACCGGCCCGGCTCAACTGCTCGGAGATCAGCTCGGCCTCGCTCACCACGTCGGCCGGCAGGATCTCCTCGTGGGCATGGCCCTCGCAGTCGGCACAGACATGGACAAAGGCGGAGGCGCCGTCGCGGGTGACCTGCACGGAAAGACCGGGACCGGACAACTTGAGTGACTGCAACGCGCAGCCTTCCGCGCCGGCCTCGGCCAGCACGGCCTGCAACCGGCTGCCCCCTGGGCGGTCGAAGACCAGGCCGTCGATGCCCTCCGCCAGACGCGCGCCGAGGCGATGGGCGATCCAGCCCGCCAGCATCAGCGCGGCACAGCGCTGGCCGCGGGCATGGGTGATCTCGATGCACTCCAGCATCGGCAGATGCCGGCGGGCGTTGGCATCCTGGAAACAGGCCGCCAGCGCGGTGCGCAGAAAGTGGCTGCGCGTCCAGCTCAGGTCGCGCACGTCAAAGTCCGCGCAGCGGTCGGCACGCACCGCCGACAAACGCGCAAACTCGGCGCGCGGATCCGCCCAGGTGCTGCTGTCGAGGATGAGGGTGCCGATGCGGCTGTAAAAACGCTCCTCGAAGTTCTTCGTCAACCCGCCCTGCCACCAGACAATGAGCGGCAGATCGGCGTCGAGATGCGCAAAAACCACATTCTGCACCTGGGCCGCGTCACCCCCCTCGAGCAGGAAGGAAATCTGCTCGCTGCACACCTCCTGGCGCCCCTGGTAGGGACGGCAAAGCGCGTTGATCCAAGCGCGCACCCGCGGCGGCCGCGCTTCCGGCAGGCAGAGGATGAGCAGGGCCCGGCAAGCATGCTCGGCAGTGATCTGGTCGAGCCGCTTCACGTTCTCAGGCAGTGCCGCCGGATCCTCGCTGTAAATGGCAAAATTGATCAGCGATGCCCGTGTCTTGGTCTGGTCATCCGCCCACAAATCCTTGAGCGCACGATCGATCTTCGGCAGCGCCACCTCGGCGCCGAGGCGGGAAAGGGTGTCTTCAGGAAGCGGCATCAACACACCCTAAGGTCGCCCGCCGGCGAGTAAAGCCGGAGTTGCCGGCCGGGACCGACGTTTTGCGCCATTTTGCCATTGCATAGTTAATTTATCAAGAATAGGGTGATTCATGACCGACGCCGAATTGCAGCCTCTCAACGACCGTTTCCAGAACGCTTCGCCCCAGGACATCCTGGCCTGGGCGCTCGCCCAGGGACCGGCCTTGGTGACCACCAATTTCCGCCCGTACGAAGCCGTCATCCTGCACCTGGCCACCGTCCTGAAGCCGGATGTGCCCGTGCTGTGGGTCGACCACGGCACCAACCTGCCCGAGACCTACCGTTTCGCCGAGGCCTGCCGCACGCGCCTGGGCCTGAACCTGCAGCCCTACCTGCCGCGCATGACCAGCGCCCACTGGCTCGCCCTCAACGGCGGCCAAGTGCCGATGCCGGACGAGGTCGAGCGCGTCGAGTCGTTCAGCCGCATCATGAAGCTCGAGCCCTTCGAGCGCGGCATGGCCGAGCTGGCCCCCGCGGTCTGGATCACCGCCCTGCGCCGCGAGCAGAACCCCCAGCGCGCCGCCACCCTCAAGCCGGTCATGTGGGACGCCAAGTTCCGCTGCCTGAAGATCAACCCGATCCTCGACTGGACCCCGGCCGAAATGGAGGCCTACCTGGCCGAGCACGGCCTGCCCAACGAACTCACCTACTACGATCCGGCCAAGGGCGACGAAAAGCACGAGTGTGGCCTGCACGCCAAACTGGTGACTGACAAAGCCTGATTCTGCGCCAAAATTTCCCGCTCCCGACATGTCCGCCATCACGCACCTGCAATTTCTCGAGTCCGAGGCCATCTACGTCCTGCGCGAAACCGCCGCCCAGTTCTCCAACCCCGCCCTGCTCTTTTCCGGCGGCAAGGATTCCATCGTCATGGCCTGGATGGCCCGCAAGGCCTTCCACCCGGCGAAGATGCCCTTCAAACTGCTCCACGTCGACACCGGCCACAACTTCCCCGAGGCGATGACCTACCGCGACTGGTTCGTCAACGAGATCGGCGCCCAACTCGTCGTCGGCAGCGTCCAGAAGAGCATCGACGACGGCCGCGTCCAGGAGGAGAAGGGTCCCTACGCCAGCCGCAACAAACTGCAGACCGTCACCCTGCTCGACACCATTGAGGAGCACCAGTTCGACGCCTGCCTCGGCGGCGGCCGCCGCGACGAGGAAAAGGCCCGCGCCAAGGAGCGCTTCTTCAGCCACCGCGACGAATTTGGCCAGTGGGATCCGAAGAACCAGCGCCCGGAACTCTGGAACATCTTCAACGGCCGCAAGCACTTCGGCGAGCACTTCCGCGTCTTCCCGCTCAGCAACTGGACCGAGATGGACGTCTGGCAGTACATCCGCCAGGAAAACATCCCGCTGCCCAGCCTGTACTTCAGCCACACCCGCCGCATCATTGAGCGCCACGGCCAGCTGCTCGACGCCGAGACCGGCTTCATCCCCCTGCTCGACGAGGAAAAGCCGCAGGTCGCCGAGCGCGTCATCCGCTTCCGCACCGTCGGTGACGCCACCTGCACCGGCGCCGTCGCCAGCACCGCCGCCACCCTCGACGAAATCATCGCCGAAGTCGCCGCCGCCCGCCAGACCGAGCGCGGCACCCGCGCCGACGACAAGCGCTCCGAAACCGCCATGGAGGACCGCAAGAAGGAAGGCTATTTTTGAGGCGGCCCCTTCGATCTCCGATCTCCGATCTCCCATCCCCCCTCTTCCATGTCTTCCTCCGATCTCCCATCTTCCATCTCCGATCTTCCCAGCGCGACGCCCGTCGTCGACGCCGCCGAATCCTCCCTGCTCCGCTTCACCACCGCCGGCTCGGTGGACGATGGCAAGAGCACGCTCATCGGCCGCCTGCTGTACGACTCCAAGTCGATCTTTGAAGACCAGCTGCTCGCCGTCGAGGAATCCTCGAAGCGCCGCGGCGACGCCCACGTCAACCTGGCGCTGCTGACCGACGGCCTGCGCGCCGAGCGCGAGCAGGGCATCACCATCGACGTCGCCTACCGCTACTTCGCCACCCCGAAGCGCAAGTTCATCATCGCCGACACTCCGGGCCACATCCAGTACACCCGCAACATGGTCACCGGCGCCTCGACCGCCGACCTCGCCATCATCCTGATCGACGCCCGCCTCGGCGTCATCGAGCAGACGATGCGCCACACCTACCTGGCCAGCCTGCTGCGCATCAACCAGATCGTCCTGGCGGTGAACAAGATGGACCTCGTCGACTTCGACGAGGACACCTACCACAAGATCGTCGCCGACTACATGGCCTTCGCCCAGGGCTTGGAGTACACGCCGAACATCCGTCCCATCCCGATCAGCGCCCTCAACGGCGACAACGTCGTCGAGCGCTCCGCCAAGACCGACTGGTACGACGGCCCGAGCCTGCTCGAGCACCTGGAAACCGTGCAGGTGCGCGCCGAAACCGCCGCCGACAAGGCGCGCTTCCCCGTGCAGTGGGTCATCCGCCCGATCTCCGACGCCGAGGATCCCAAGCTCGGCAACCTGCACGACTACCGCGGCTTCGCCGGCCGCATGGCCAGCGGCACCTTCCGCGTCGGCGACGAGGTCAGCGTGCTGCCCTCGGGCATGAAGACCCGCATCACCGGCATCCACACCTTCGCCGGCCCGCAGGAGCAGGCCATCCCCCAGCTCAGCTACAGCCTCACCGTCGCCGACGAGATCGACACCAGCCGCGGTGGCATGATCGTCAAGGCCAGCGAACCCGTGCACACCGAGCAGGAGTTCGACGCCATGATCTGCTGGTTCAGCGACAAGAAGACCCTCAA
>CBINON010000014.1:0-100026 GCA_966252325.1 uncultured bacterium
CACTCTCCACTCTCCACTCTCCACTCTCCACTCTCCACTCTCCACTCTCCACTCCGCTCCGTCCTTGCCCGCAGGCCCAGGCGGTTGTTCATTGCCCGTCCATGACTCCGACCGCCTGCCCGATGTGCGAGATGAACGAGGTCCTCGTTCACGCCGACCACTACGAATGCGCCACCTGCGGCCACGAATGGCCCAAGCAGGCCGCCCCCGAAGAACCTGAAGCGGCGCGTGTCGTCAAGGATGCCTACGGCAACGTGCTCGCCGACGGCGACATCGTCGCCATGATCAAGGATCTCAAGCTCGGCGGCACCTCACAGGTCCTCAAGGTCGGCACAAAATCGAAGCCCATCCGCCTGGTCGAGGGCGACCACGAAATTTCCTGCCGCATGGAGGGCCTCGCCATTGCCCTCAAGGCCTGCTTCGTCAAGAAGGTCACCAACTGACGACCGCCCACCCACGTCCGAACGCTGTCACTGCGCCAGCCGCTCCGCCGTCTTCGACCCGGGAGGCGGGGGTGTCGGCCGGTCGGCCGGCAGGCGCGCGACGATTTCCTCGCTCAAACCGAAGTCCTCGATGAGCCGGCGACGGCGCCCCTCATCGTCGACCGGCTTCACGGTCACGCGGCCATCGTCATGCAGGGTGATGGCGTTGCCGAAACTGGCGCCGATGACCGCGCGCTCACGATTGCCACGAATGGTGAGCTGGTAGTTGAAGGGGCTCCAGCCGCGCGTGCCCTCGTAAAAGTCCACGTACTCCTGCGCCGCCGCCTCAAAGCAGTCATGTCGGCAATCCATTCCCTCGGGCTGGTGCAACGGCCGCCAGCGCAGGTGCCAGAGCCCGTCGCGCACTTCAGCGCGCACGCCCCAGGCCGGATGGTCGACGCCACTGACACCGGCCGGATCGAGATGCAGGGGTTCCCCGAAGAGGATCGAGCTGTCGACGAGATACTCCCCGCCCTCGACCCGCACGCGCACCGTGCCATGGTTGGGCGGCAGATCCGGTGCCACCAGCATCGTGGCCACCGCGCGCCCGGCCTCGAAGCCAAGGGCGCGCAGCAGCGCCAGCAGGGCCGTCGAACCCGCCCAGCAGGTGCCGCCGGTGCCATGGCGCAACCAGGACTCAAAAAACGCCTCGGGCTCGATCCCCGGCAGCGGTCCGTCCGGGGCCTCGCTCAGGGCGATGAGCTTGCAGACATTGTCAAAGGGCACCCGCCGGCACCAGGCGGCATAGACGGTTCGCAAAAACTCGGGAGTCGGTGCAGCGGCCTCGACTTCAAGGTGATCGAGCACACGCGCCAGCAGGGAGGGAGCAAGGCCAGGCATGGAATTGGCACCCAAGAGTGCCTGCTCCAAAAATCAAGCGACCTTGCCGCCCAAACCCGCCTCAGCGCACGCGCCGGCGCGTCAGCATGAACTCATTGCCCTCGGGATCGGCGCACATGGCCAGGTGCGGCGGTTCGCCGTCCTCGGGTTCCGGCTCGCGGCTCAGGCTGCCACCGGCCGCCACCACCTCGCGTGCACCCGCCACCACGTCGGCCACCTGAAAGCTCAGACCGGTCCAGGTGCGCTTGCCCTCGCCGCCGCCATGGATGCCAATGACGCCGCCACCGACGGCGACCTCACTGATGACCTCGCTGCGCTTGATCACCTCGGCGCCAAAGACGCGGGCGTAAAAGTCCAGCGCGCGGCCCATGTCCGCCGCCCAGATGACATACTTGAGTCGTTCCACGTGCATGCCCTTCCCTGCCACGGTCCCGGGGCTGGCGACAGCGAATCTTGCGAAAAAGCCCGGCCGAAGTGCCGCGCCTTCAGGCTGCCAGGACCGCCAGCGCGCGCTCGATGCGGCGCAGGGTCGATTCCTGTCCAACCAGGTGGGCGAGGGTCGCCACGCCCGGCCCGCGCGACTGGCCGCTGAGGGCAAAGCGCAGCAGCGGCATGAGCGCGCCCGGCTTGACCCCGGCCTGGGCCGCCGCCGCCTCGATCGCCGCCTGGACGGCGGGCTCGGACCACTCGGTGAGCTCTGAGAACACTCGCCAAAGGAAAATCAGATGAACAACAGATTCATTATTGGGAGCCTGCTTTCCACCTTCCAAAAGATGAACGAGAATTTCACTCTCCCGTGGGGTTTTGCCAAGGCCTGTGAGAAATGACTGCTTTGCCTTCAGTAGAAGCTCCGATGTCGCAACCGGTTTAGAGCGGTGCTTTTGAAGCAACTCCTCCTCGATGGCAAAATCCTCGCGGAAGAAGTAGTGCACCCACTCGGGCAGTTCGGCGAGGCGGCTGACCTTCTCCTTGACGCTGGCCACGGCCGCGGCGGCAACCGCCTCATCGGTCAACGTCAAACCCGCGCCCTCCAGGAAGGGCCGGGCCGCGGCGAGCAGGGCCGCCGGCTCGAGGGCGCGCAGGTACTGGGCGTTGAACCAGGTGCACTTCTGCATGTCGAAGCGGGCATTGGCACTGTGGATGTCGGCCGGGTCAAAGAGCGAGACCAGGGTGGCGCGATCGAGTTTTTCGCCCTCGGTGCGCGGGGTCCAGCCAAGCAGGCAGAGGTAGTTGAAGACGGCGTCGGGCAGGAAGCCGGCGTCGATGTAGCTTTGGATCGAGCTGCCCTCGTCGCGCTTGCTCATCTTCGAGCCGCTGGGATTGAGGATGAGCGGGATGTGGGCGTAGATCGGCGCCTCCAGGCCGAAGGCATTGAACAGGTCGATGTGCTTCCAGGTGTTCGACAGGTGGTCCTCGCCGCGGATGACATGGGTGATGCCCATCTCGGCGTCGTCGACGACGTTGACGAAGTGGAAGATGTAGCTGCCGTCCGGACGCCGGATCGTCATGTCCGGCTCCTCGGTGGGCGCGAAGGTGACGTCGCCGCAGACGAGGTCGCGCACGGTGATGGCCGTGCGGCTGAACTTGAAGCGGACGGCCCCGTTCTCCTCGGTGTAGGTGCGACCGGCCGCGTCCAGGCGCGCCAGATAGGCGTCATAGATGTCCTTGCGCTGGCTCTGGAAGTAGGGCCCGCGATCGCCGCCCACCTCCGGGCCCTCGTCCCAGTCGAGCCCGAGCCAGCGTAGGCCGTCGAAGATCGCCTGGCGCGCCGCCTCGGTGTTGCGGGCCTCGTCGGTGTCCTCGATGCGCAGCACGAACCGGCCGCCGTGACGGCGGGCGTAGAGCCAGTTGAACAGGGCGGTGCGCGCCCCGCCGACGTGCAGATAGCCGGTGGGGGAGGGAGCAAAACGGACGCGGATCATGGATGGGAAAGGTGCAGGGGGATCGACCGGCTGCAAGCGGCCGGAGGAAGGCGGTAAAGCAGGAACCGGCGTTTGCAAAGAGCCAGTTGTGCGCGCGCGGGCGCCGCCGATGGTGCGGCCATGAACGCGAAGTACAACGTCGAGGGCCTGGCCGTGCTGGTCGTGGGCGGCACCACCGGCCTGGGTCTGTCCGCCGCCCGCGCCCTTGTCGCGCAGGGCGCTCGCGTGGTGGTCACCAGTCGCTCCGAAGCCAACATCCAGGCCGCCCTCGCCGAACTCGGCCCGCAGGCGCGCGGTCTCGCCGCCGACGCCACCTGCGCCGATTCCGCCGAGCGCGCGGTGGCGCTGGCAGTCGAGGCCTTTGGCCGGCTCGACGCGCTCTACCATGTCGCCGGCGGCAGCGGTCGCTCCAGGGGCGACGGCCCCCTGCACGAACTCACCGACGAGGGCCTCGACCACACGCTCGACCTCAATTTGAAGTCGCTCATCCGCTCGAACCGTGCCGCCGTGCGCCAGTTCCTCCGCCAGGGCGACGGCGGCTGCATCCTCAACATGGGCAGCGTGCTCGGCTGGTCGCCCTCGCCCGGCCACTTTGCCAGCCATGCCTACGCCGCCGCCAAGGCCGCCATCCTCGGCTTCAGCCGCTCGATCGCCAGCTACTACGCGCCGCAGGACATCCGCGTCAATGTCATCGCCCCGGCCCTGGTCGAAACGCCGATGGCCCGGCGCGCCCTGACCGACCCGGCCATCCTCGACTTCGTCAGCCGCAAGCAACCGCTCGACGGCGGTCGCGCCGGCCACCCCGACGACGTTGAGGGCGCCGCCCTTTTCCTGCTCTCGCGCGCGGCGCGCTACGTGACCGGCCAGGTGCTCGCCGTCGACGGCGGCTGGACGGTGAGCGAAGGCCTGCCCAAACCCTGACCCACGCCATGGTCGAACCCTCCACACCAACCGGCCCCGCCCTCGGCATCGATCTCGGCGGCACCCGCATCAAGGCGGCCCTGGTCGACCGGGCCGACGGCCGGTTGCTGCATCAGGCCCTGCGACCGACCGAGGACGGCGTCTGGGAGGATGGCCTGCCCCGCTTCGTCGGCCATGTCGCGGATCTGATCGCCGAGTTGGAAGCCGCCGCCGGCCGGCAGGCGCTGCCGGTGGGCCTGGCCGCCCCCGGCCTGGCGGCGCCGAACGGGCGCTGCATCACCTGGATGCCGGGGCGCATGCACGGGCTGGAGGGCCTGGACTGGAGCGACCAGCTCGGCCGGCCGGTGAAGGTGGTCAACGATGCCCAGGCCGCCCTGCTCGCCGAGGTCGCCTATGGTGCCGCACACGGCTGTCGCGACGTCTTCCTCCTCACCCTCGGCACCGGCGTCGGCGGCGCGGTCTGGTCGGGCGGTCGCCTGCTCACCGGTGCCACCGGTCGCGGTGGGCACCTCGGCCACATCAGCCTCGATTGGCAGGGCCCGTGCGACGTCTTTCACACCCCGGGCAGCTTGGAATC
Source organism: uncultured bacterium (assembly GCA_966252325.1). Classification (GTDB taxonomy): domain Bacteria; phylum Verrucomicrobiota; class Verrucomicrobiia; order Verrucomicrobiales; family Verrucomicrobiaceae; genus Prosthecobacter. Next base: position 4,743 of record CBINON010000014.1, read on the forward strand.
CCTCATCGGCAACCAGAGTCTGCCTGCGCGCTCCGCGGGACGCTTCGCCAGCACCCTCGACCTGCTGGCGGCCGTGCGCGCCGGTGATCCAGCGGCGCCATCCCTCTGGCGCGCCTCCGTGTGCGCCCTGGCCGCGGGTCTGGCCTCCCTGATCAACGTGCTCGATCCCGAGAAGATCCTGCTTGGGGGAGGCATCGCCGAGTCGGCGGGCGACGACCTGCTGCAGCCGCTGCAGGAGGAACTCGACCGCTGCGAATGGCGGCCGGACGGGCGTGGCGTGCCAGTGCAACGGGCGGTGGCCGGTGAATGGGCCGGCGCGCAGGGAGCCGCCTGGCAGGCTTGACCGCCCTCAGGGCTCGAAGCCTGCGGGCAACAACTCCGTGTGGAAGGGCAGCGCCACCGTGCCGAGGCCGGCAAGTTCGCTGATGCGGTCGGCCGGCACGTACTCGGCCGGCAGAACATCGCCATTGAAACTCAACTGAATGGCCTGGATTTCCAGCGGTCGGGCCTTGGGCGACTCCTTGATGAGCTCACTCTCCACCGCCAGCACCGGCTGCGGCGGCAAACCCGCGGAGATTTCGGAAGCCTCGGCGTAGGCCGGCTGATCCTGGCGACCGCCCCCGACAATGCCCAAGGTGGTCCAGGCGGCAACAACGGCGATGGCCGCCGTGGCCCCGGCCGTGGTCCAGCGAGGCGAAATGAAATCCCCGAGCAGGGTACCCAAACGCTCCCAGAGCAGTCCACGGGCGGACTGGCGCAGCAACTCGGCGCGCTGGCGCTCCTTGAAACGGGAAAGAAAGTCCTCGACGAAATCTTCGGCAGGGCGCTCGTGGCGCTTCAGGCGCATCAGGCGTTGGAGGTTCTCGAATTCGTTCATGGCGTAGGAGCGTGAATACCGGGGCTAGGGAAGGTTCATTTGACGAAGTCTTCGAGATAGGTCTGGAGCAGACGGTGGGCGTAGAAAAGCCTTGACCTCACCGTGCCTTCCGACACGCCGAGAATCTTGCTGATCTCATTGTGCTGAAGGCCCTGGATGTCATAAAGCGTCACTACCGTCCGGTGGTCCTCCGACAGCTTCTGCATCGCTTCGTTCAATTTTTTTTGCAGTTCGTGAATGTTGACCTCCCGCACCGTGTCGCGGTTGGCGGTGGTGATCTTGATGAAATCGGGGTCGTGATGGATGCCGGAGTCGACGTCATCGAGGCTGACCTTGGCGTAGCGACCCCGCTTTTTCAGGTAGTTCAGCGTCATGTTCACCGCGATCGAGTAGATCCAGGTGTAGAACGAGGACTTGCCGAGGAAGCGCTTCAGCGAGCGGTAGGCCTTGGCGAAGATCTCCTGGAGCAGGTCGGCCGTGTCCTCGCGGTTCGAGGTCATGTTGTACACCAGCCCGTAGAGCTTGGGGGTGTACTTGCGCACCAGCTCGTCAAAGGCGCGGGTGTCGCCCGCCTGGGCGCGTTCGACCAGTTCGCGATCCTCGGCCGCGCTGGTGGCCTGGGGCTGTTCCTGGGTCGTCTCCATGGGGGCACTGCCGGCGCGTCCCGGGGCGCACGACTCGTGGAGCAAACCATCCATGGGGGGCAGAGACAAGTTTTTCTTCGAAATTCGGCTTTTCTGATTCTACGCCGCCGGCGCCATCCGGGTCAACCTCGCCGACACTTCATCACAACCGGGCAGCACGCGCTTGCGCACCTCGACCGTCACCCCCACCAGCGGGAACTCGGCCAGCAGGCAGGCAGCCAACTCGGCGGCCAGGGTCTCGATCAGGCGTCGCGGCCGTTCCGCGGCGAGGGCGCGCACCCGCGTGGCGACCGCGGCGTAATCGGGCGTGGCGGCCAGATCGTCGGCCATCGCCTCAAAACGGCAGGCGGTGCGCAGGACGAGGTCGAGCTGCAGGTTCTGCCATCCGGCGCGCTCCTCCTCGGGCACGCCGATGCGCGCGGGCAGGTCGAGCCCGCGCAGGTGGATTTCGTCGGGGATCGGATTCATGAAGCAAGCGGGGTGAGCAGGCGGGTCAGGTGCGAGAGATCGCGGACCAGGATGTCGGGCTCGGCGGTGAGCAGGACGGGCACGGATTCGTAGCCCGTGGCGGTGGCAACCGTCGTCAGCCCGGCGGCGCGGCCGGCGTCGATGTCGTGACGCATGTCGCCCACGAAGGCGGTCTCGTGCGCGGCCAGGCCATGGTGCTCCAGCAGGTGGTGGACATGCCCGACCTTGTCGATGACGCCACAGTGCAGTTCCTCGAACCAGTCAAGCACGCCATTGGCCTGCGCCTGAGCGCGCACATGGGCGTCGGGCGCGCTGCTGCAGACAAAGAGTCGCCGGCCGGAGGCGCCGGCCTGGCGCAGGAAGGCTTCGGCATGGGGCAGCAGGGGCACGGGGTGATCGACCGGAAACAGCGCCAGGTAGGCGGCCTGCAGATCGGCCAGCGCCACCCCGGGCAGCAGGTCGCGGTAGAAATCGGTGTAGGGCAGGCGAAAAACGGCGCGAAAATCCTCCCTCGACAGGGCCGCACGGCCAAAGTGCTCCAGCACGCGGTTCGTACCCGCCACCACCGCCCCCAAATCGTCGGCCAGGGTGCCGGACCAGTCGAGAATGAGGTTGCGGATCATGCAGCGTTAAAGCCCGGATTGACGGCTTTGGCAACGCAGAGATGCGCACCCGGATGTGTCGCTCACTTCGGTGCCGCTTCGAAACGCCGGCGCAATTCGGTGAAGTAGCGGCGCACCTGCTCGCGCCGCGCCGGCGGCAGGGCCGCCTCATCGAGAGCGGCTTCCTCGGCGGCCAGGAATTCGGCCGGGGTCGTCGTCGCCGCTCGCCCTGCCTGCTCCTGGCGGATGCCGCCGGCCACCGCCCGCACGCTCGACGGCCCCTCGCCGCCGGCCGCGGCGTTGACGACCGCCGAGTTGGCGCCGGCGGTCGGCGCGGTGGGTTCGGCCTTGGGCGCCGCCGTGCCGGCCCCGGGCTCGCGACTGCCGGGCGCGTTCATCGACAACCGGGCGCCGCCCTGGGGCGCGCCGGGCAGGTCGGCGATGAGGATCTGGTCCGGCGGCTTGTCGCCCGGCGTCTGACCGGGCACCGGGGCCAGCAGCATGGGGGCATCCGAATTGGGTGCTCCCTCCGCGCCCGGCGTGCCGGGTTGGGCGAGCTGCATCGCCTGCCCCTGGCCCGGCGGTTGCAGCGGCTGCGGTGCACCGGCCTGGCCCTGTCCGGCCGGCTGCAGGGCGCCCTCGCCGGCCGCACCGGCCGGGGTCTGACCCACCTGCGGACTGTTTCCCTGCCCGCCCGACGGTGCCTGCGCGCCGGCCTGGCCCTGGCTGCCCGCCTCAGCCAGCGGCTGGGCGGCACCGCCCTCGCCGGCAATGCGACTGCCGGCTTCGCGCAACTGCTGGGCGAGTTTCTCCAACTCCTCGCGACTGCGCTCGCGCTGCGACTGTTTGCGCAACTTGCCCGCCAGTTCCTTGAATTCCTGCGCCGCCTCGGCCGGGCGACTCTGATGCAGGGCGTCGCCCGCTCCGAGCACGTGCTCGCCGACCGGCCGCTCGCGATCCTCGGCTTCGGCGCGCTGGGCCACGTCCTGCAGGGCCTGCTGCAAACGCTCGCCGACCTCGCCCTCGGCCCCCGCCACCTTGCCGGCCAATTCCTCGGCCGCCTTGGCCGCCGCCTCCGCGGCCTGCGCGGCGACAGCATCGCCCAAATCGGCGGTGTCGGCCTGGCGGCGCAGGGCCTCGACCAGAGCGTCCGAGGCCCAGCGGTCGCCCCCGAGCCTTTGCGCCAGCTTTTCCGCCTCGCGGGCCCGCTTCTCCAGTTCGGCCAGCACGTCGCGGGCACTGCGCCCGGCCGGTGCCTGCAACTGTTCGGCGGTCGCCTCCAGCTGCCGCTGCAAGGCCTCCAGCTCCCGCTTCTCCGCCTCACTCAAGCCCTCGAGGGTCTTTTTCTCCCAGTCCGTGCCTGCCAGTCGCTCGGCCTCACGCCGGGCGGCTTCGCGTCCCGCCTCGCCCAGGGCCGGCTCATCCATGCCCCCCGGATGCCCCAACTCCGGCACGAAGGGGGCGGTCACGGCCAGCAGCAGCGGCAGCAGCAGGCGACGGCGCCAGGGCAGAGGCAACTGGCGGCGCAGCTCCGGCAGGGCAACCGGCAAACCGGCGCGGCAGGTTTCGACATGGGCGCGCGCGTTGGGCGAAAGCTCGCCGCCGCGCACGGCAAACCACCAGGCATTGGCGAAGGCCTCGCGCCGGCCGGCGGCCTCATCCCAGAGCGCCAGGGCCGCGTGCGGTCCCGGTCGACGCCACCAGGCCCAGGCCAGGGTGCCGAGCAGCCAGAGCACCGGCAGCAGCAGCGCCGCCAGCCGCGGCTGCGCGCCCCCGCGCCAGAGGGCCAGCGCCAGCAGCAGCACCAGCAGGCCGATCAGCGGTCCGGTGGTCGACGCCAGTGCCGCCAGCCAGCGCCGCTGCACGACACGCGCGACGGCCCGTCGGGCGGCGCGGTCAAAGCTGGCATCGGTGGACATGGCGATCCCTAGACTAACGATTCCCAGCACCCGGCTTCCAGCAGGAAATGCAGCGACCACGCATTCCCGGCCTCAGGCGATCCAGTCGCGGATCACCCGCCCGGAGACATCGGTCAGGCGGAAATCGCGACCCTGGAAGCGGTGGGTCAGGCGCAGGTGATCGAAGCCGAACTGGTGCAGCAGGGTGGCATGGAAGTCATGCAGGTCCACCGGATCGCGGACGATGCTCCAGCCGATCTCGTCGGTCTCGCCGTAGGTGTGGCCGGCCTTGATGCCGCCGCCGGCCATCAGCATGGTGAAGGCAAAGGGATGGTGGTCGCGGCCGCTGACGTTCGAGCTGCCATTGCGGTTTTCGCCGAGCGGCGTGCGCCCGAACTCGCTGCCCCAGACGACGAGCGTGTCCTCGAGCAGGCCGCGCTGCTTGAGGTCCTGGATCAGGGCGGCGATCGGCTGGTCGGCCATGCCGGCGTTGTAGGCGAGCTCGTTGTCGAGGTTGGAATGGTGGTCCCAGCTCGCGTGCATCAGGCTGACGAAGCGGACCCCGCGCTCGACCATGCGCCGCGCCAGCAGGCAGTTCGTGGCAAAGGCCTTGTACTGGCCGGGACCACCGCCGCGCTGGGCCTTGATCGGCGGGTCGGGACGGTTGACGCCGTAGCGCTCCAGCGTCTTCGCATCCTCGCCCGAGAGGTCGATCAGTTCCGGCGCGGCCGACTGCATGCGGAAGGCGAGCTCGTAGGCGGCGATGCGACTGGCGATCTCGGGATCGTTGAAGTGTGCGAAGCTCGACTGGTTCAGCTCAAGCAGCGTGTCGAGTCCCTTGCGCTGCAGGTTCATCGGCAGCCCGGGCGGGTTCTTCAGGTTCAGCACCGGCTCGCCCTGGTTGCGAAACAGCACGCCAGCGTAGGAACTCGGCAGGAAACCGCTCTGCCAGAGCGAGGCACCGCCGCTCGTGCCGCGCCCGGCACTGAGCACGACGTAGCCCGGCAGATTCTGCGAGGGACTGCCTAGGCCGTAGTTCAGCCAGGAACCCACCGTCGGCAGACCAAACATCGCCCGGCCACAGTGCAGCACCAGCTGGCCCGGGTGATGGTTGAACTGGTCGGTGTGCAGGCTGCGAATCATCAGCCACTCGTCGGCCGTCTTCGCCATGTGCGGCAGCAAGTCGCTGAACTCCAGGCCCGACTGCCCGTATTGGGCGAACTTGCGCGGGCTGCCCATGAGCCGGGCGGTCTCCTTCTTGATGAAGGCAAAGCGCACATTCTTCGTCATGCTCTCCGGCAGCGGCTGGCCGTGCAGCTCGTTGAGCTTCGGCTTCGGGTCGAACAAGTCCATCTGCGAGGGCGCTCCCTCCATGAAGATGAAGATGCAGTTCTTCGCCCGCCCCGGAAAATGCGGCGCGCGCGGCGCCAGCGGATCCGCCGGAGGCGGCGCGGCGATCACGCCCTCCTGGGTCAGCAGGGCGCCCAGCGCCAGCGCGCCGATGCCGTTGGCACTGGTCGCCAAAAACTCGCGCCGACTCTGCAGGATCTGGTGCTCAACAGGATGCATGACCTCTGCCCAGACAAACGCCCTTGGAACGGGTGCTGTTGCAGCCGGGCTGCACCCTTGTTCCTTGTTCCTTGTTCCTTGTTCCTTGTTCCTTGTTCCTTGTTCCTTTTCCCTCACAGCCTCTCCACCCGCACCGACCGGATCCGCGCTTCCGTGTTCCAGGTGGCGAAGCCCAACGGCAGGCAGTGATCGATGAAGCCGGGCCGCAGGCTCACCTTCCGCCCCTTGATGCTGGCGTTGACCACCGGCCGCCCCTCCACCCAGGCGCGCAGGTCCTCTGGCCGCACCTCCAGGCGCACGCGGTACCAGCGACCGTTCTCAAAGCGCTGCTCGCCGCGCGTGCTGTTTTCATTGGCGTCGGCGAAGTCGATGCTGGAAATGCCGGTCACCGTGCCGCCCCAGCCGCCGAGCACGAAGGTGGCATGGGCGTCATGGCTTGCCACCGGGAAGGTCAGCATGCCAAAGATGTCCTCGCCCTCGACCCGCATCGCCTCATACTCCACCGCGTAGTCCGTGCCCGGCAGCCCGGCCGCTTCCCAGGCGCGAAAGGCGATGCCGGTCATCGGCAAACCCGCCGCCAGGTGGATCTCACCCTCGCGCACCATCGCCGCACCCTGCTCGGGAATACCGGCCGCCTGCCAACCGGCCGCGTGCGCCGGCGCCAGCAGATCCCAGCTTGTCGGCCCCGCCGGTTCGGGGACCGACCGACCACAACCGGTGAGCAGGAGCAGGACGGCCAGCCAGGAGACGCGCATGGCGCAGGCAAGCATTTCCCGTCGCAGGGCGCAAGCCCGGGCCGGTGCACGTCGTTCCCCCTCGCCATGCGCGCCCTGCTCTTCCTCCTGCTCGCCTCGCTGGCCCCGGCCGCGGCACCGCGTCCGAACGTTGTCTTCATCATCGCCGACGACCTCGGCTGGGCCGATGTCGGCTTCCACGGCGGCCGCGCGCCGACGCCGCACCTCGACCGGCTTGCCCGCGAGGGCCTGGAGCTCACCCGCCACTACGTCGCCCCGGTCTGCACCCCCACCCGCGCCGGCCTGCTCACGGGTCGCTGCTGGAGCCGCTTCGGCGTCACCTCGCCCCAGAACGAACGCGCCCTGCCGCCGGACACCGTCACCCTGCCGCGCGCCCTCCAGGCCGCCGGCTACGCCACCTGCCTGACCGGCAAATGGCACCTTGGCTCCAGCCCCGAGGCCGGCCCCAACACCTACGGCTTCGACCACAGCTACGGATCGCTCGCCGGTGGTGTTGGTCCCTACGACCACTTTTACAAGAAGGGTCCCTACAGCGTCACCTGGCACCGCAACGGCAAGCTGCACACCGAGACCGGCCACGTCACCGACCTCATCACCGCGGAAGCCGTGCGCTGGATCGGCGAGCGCGGTGAACAGCCCTTTTTCCTCTACGTGCCCTACACCGCCGTGCATCTGCCGGTCAAGGAACCGCAGACCTGGCTCGACCGCGTGCCGCCAGAGATCACCGGCGAGGTCGCCCGCCACTACGCCGCCTGCCTCATGCACCTCGACGACGCCGTCGGCCGCCTGATTGAGGCCCTCGAACGCGCCGGCAAGCGCGAGAGCACGCTGCTCGTCTTCACCAGCGACAACGGTGGCAGCACCGCCGAAAACAACGACACCAAGTATCCTGCCGACGCCTATCCGCAGGGCAACCTGCCCGGCGACAACCGGCCGCTGCGCGGCAAAAAGGGCGACCTGTATGAAGGCGGCATCCGCGTGCCCACCGTGGTGAGCTGGCCCGGCGTCCTCAAGCCCGGTAAATTCGAAGCGCCCGTGCACATCAGCGACTGGATGTCCACCTTCTGCGCCCTCGCCGGCTGGAGTCCGGAGCGCGACCTCAAATGGGACGGCCGCAACCTCTGGCCCGCCCTCAGCAGCGCCGAACCCGCGCCCCAGCGCCCGCTGTACTGGGTCGCCCCCGGCTTCCGCGCCCGCGCCGTCCAGGAGGCCGGCTGGAAACTCATCCACACCCCCGCCAAGGGCCAGGCCGCGGAAAAGCTCGAACTCTTCCACCTCACCGAAGACCCCCACGAAACCCGCGACCTCGCCCGCGAACACCCCGAGCGCGTCCGCAGCCTGCGCACCACCTTGGAACGCCTTGCCGAACGCGACCGCGATGCGGTGGTCGGGAAGTGAATGCAGACACGCGAATCGTCGGCGCATTGGCCACAACGCGAGCCTGGAAATGGGCAGATTTCAGGAGTTTTGGCCCATGATAGCGATTGGGATTCTCATCGGGTCGCGTGCATGGCGAAGCCTGCTGGAAAGTAGCCCTCACACTCCGTGTGAGGATCTCTTCAAACCTCACTCGGAGAGTGAGGACTACTTTAAGACCGGCGCGCGCCTGGCGTAGCCTGCTTGCCGAATCGGGGGGGGGCGACCACCTTCCCTCAATCCCGGCGCCCTGAGACAGGACGCCCTACCTGGTAGGGCCGGGCTGTCCTCAGCCCGCCGGGCAGGATCGAGGGCACGGTAGCGCCGGGCAGCGACCCGCGAAGCCTGCGGGGTCACTGCCCCCTCCCACAGCCAAGCCCAGAGTGGCACCGCAGAGATCGATTGGGACGCAGAGAGGGAACCCTTGCCGTGACTCGGAGATTTCATTCAGAAGCGGGCTGTCCTCAAGCAGTTGAGCGCTCCGGCAATGGAGCGCTCAACCCGCACGGTGAATTGAGTCATTGCCGACATTCAGCGAGGGCACTTCACTAATACGAGCAGCATTCGGAGAGTCAACCTCTGGGGGGGCGCCTCCGTGCGCTCCGTGTCCTCCGTGCGAAACCTCTTCTGTGCGATTCGTGCCATGCGCCACTGAACCGCGGGGTCACTGCCCCCGCCTACAGCTACCCAGCAAGGCGCTCTGGGACAGAGCGCCCTACCTGGAAGTCGGCGCCGACGCAGCGGCGCCCTACCGCGCCCCTCAAGGTTTGACATCCAGCAGGCTCGGCAGCCGCTGCAGCGGATCACCGGGCAGCACAGGCGCGGGGGCGGGGCGGTTCGGGGATTTCAGGTAGTGCAGCAGGTCGGACTCGGTGCTGAGCACGAGCCGGGTGTCGCCGGTCAGGGTCTTTTTCAGGGTCTCCATCGACTTGAGGAAGTCGAAGAGCTCACGCGCCGCCGGCGTGCCGTTGTAGGCGCGCGCGTAGATCTCGGTGGCCTTGGCGTCGGCGGCGCCCTCGATCTCCTGGACCTTGCGGTAGGCCTCGGACTCGATGGTCTGCAGGTCGCGCTCGCGCTCGCCAAGGATCTTGGCCGCCTCGCCGGCGCCCTCGGACTTGTAGCGTTCGGCGATCTGGGTGCGCTCGCTGATCATGCGCTGGTAGATCGTCTGGCTGACCGAGGGGTTGTAGTTGATGCGCTTGAAGCGCACATCCATGAGTTCGATGCCGAAGCCGGTGACCTTGCCGCGCGCCAAGTCGAAGATCTCCTTCTCGAGCACGCCGCGGCCCTTGCGGATGGGTGGCAGCACGCCGATGCGGGCATCGGCCACGGTGGCCCCGGCCCCGGCCTCGCGGACCACGGTGCGGTCCTTGGTGGTGCGCACGGCCTCGATGAAATCGTGACGGGCGATGACGTTGCGGGTCTCGCTGCCGAGGATGTCATTCAGCCGCGAGATGGCGCCGCGCTCGTCGCGCAGCTTTTCCAGGAACACGCGCGGGTCGCTGATGCGCCAGCGGGCGAAGGTGTTGACCTCAATGTAGACCTTGTCACGGGTCGGCATCGGACTGGTCGGACCGTCCCAGGGCAGCAGGCGCTTGTCGAAGCGCAGCACCTTCTGGATGAAGGGCATCTTGAAATGCAAACCGGCCTCGACCACCGGCTCGCCAACCGGCTTGCCGAACTGGGTGATGACGATCTGCTCGGTTTCGCTGACCGTGTAAAGGCTGGCGCCGCCGACGAGTGCGCCAAGGACGCCGGCGACGAGAAGGAGAACGGGGAGAAAGGGTTTCATCGCTTGGCGGAGGGGTCGAGATTGAGCAGGGGCAGGAACTGCGGCAGGCGGTCATCAACGATGACCTTGCCGGACAGGCCGGGCAGGATTTCCGCGAGGGTTTCCAGGTAGAGGCGCTGGCGGGTCACCTCCGGCGCCTTCTGGTATTCGGCGAGCAGGGCGGTGAAGCGGGCCGCGTCGCCCTCGGCCTCATTGACGCGTTTGGTGGCGTAGCCCTCGGCCTGGCTGATGCTCTGCTCAGCCTTGCCACGCGCCTCGGGAATGACGCGGTTGTATTCGCCGCTGGCGGCATTGATGGCCGATTCCTTCTCCTGCTGGGCTCGGTTGACTTCGTCGAAGCTGTTCTTGACCTCGGTCGGCGGATTGACATTGCCGAGCTGCACCTGGTTGATCACGATGCCCATCTTCAGGTTGCGCGTCAGCTCGTTGAGACGCTCAAAGGCGCGCGCCTCGATCTCCTGGCGACCGACCGTCAGCACCTCGTCGATCGTGCGGTCGCCGACGACCTCGCGCATGACGGATTCCGAGATGTCGCGCAGGGTCTGCTGCGGGGCGAGGAAGTGGAACAGGTACTCGCGGGCGTCGGCAATGGTGAATTGCACGACCCACTCCACCACGGCGGCATTGAGATCGCCGGTGACCATGTTTTTCTCCAGCGCCTGCTCCTGGCGGTCGGGGTTGGACTGGAACTCGTTGGTGGCGCCGGGGCTGGCGTAGCCGAACTCGAGCTTGAGCTGGCGGCGCGTCTCCAGCAGCGTCACGCGGTCGATGCCGAAGGGCAGCTTGAAGTTGAGGCCGGGCTGGGCGGTGTCGAGGTACCTGCCGAAGCGCTGGACGACGGCGACCGACTCGGCGGGCACCTGGTAGAAGCTCGACAAGGCGCCGGTGACCAGAAGCAGGCCGGCGAGGCCGAGCAGCACCTGCGCCGGATTGAAGGAGAGCTGTCCCTGGAAGGGAAAGGCGGGCGGATCAGAGGAGGCCATGCCCTTCCTTACGCCTGGAATCGGCTCCGGGCAAGCCGAGTCGGCTGGGCGCAGGATCAGCGCTCGCCCTCGGCGAAGGCCCCGCTGGCGAAGCCTGCGAGCGCACGCGCGCGCTCGCACCAGGTGATCTCGGCCGCGCGACGGTGGGTCCGGGCCACGGCCTCCGCATAGCCCTCCTCGGAATCGAGCAGCCGCAGCGCCGCGGCGACAAACCCGTCGCTGTCGCCCTCGTCAAGATAGTGCCCGGCATCGCCGAGCACCTCACGCACGGACGGCAGGTCCGTGCCGAGTGCGGGCAGGCCGTGCGAGAGGTAGTCGAGCGCCTTCACCGGACAGGTGAGGTAGCGGTTGTAAAAATTGTCGGCCAGCATGACCACGCCGAGGCTGGCGCGCTCGGCCAGCGCGGCGTGCAGTTCGGCCGGCGGACGGAAGGCCACGGCATGCAGCCACTCGCCGAGGCCGCGCGAACGGGCGGCCTCGAGAATGCGCGCGGCATCCTTTTCGTAGCCGCCCCAGAACTCCGTGCGCACGCCGCGGCGGGCGAGCTCCACGGCGGCGTGCTCGAGAAAGCCGGCGCCCTTGCGGCCGTGCATGTGGCCGACATAAAACAGGGTTCGCTGGCGGCGCTTGCGACCGGCGTCCTGGGGCGGCATCGGCTTGGTGCCGAGTGGCCTCGTGAGGGTTCGGGAGCGCGGATAGACCTGCCGGTAAATGCGCTCCTGCTCACGGGTGATGCAGATCAGCCCCGCCAGGCGCGGCAGGAAGAGGCGTTCCAGGGCGAGATCGCGAAAATGATGCGTGCGCAGGCGCTCGGACTGCCAGTCGAGGTTGCTGTTGAAGTCATGCAACTCGTAAAAGCCGCGGATGCGCGGATGCGCCTGCAGCAGGTCAAGCCAGGGCAGGAAGCTCGAGTCGCGCGTGAAGACGGCCACCTTGTCGCGACGTGCCAGCCGCAGGGCGAGGCGCGCGGCGTGTTGATAGACGGCAACACCGCCACCCAATCCCGGCAGACGCGGGGCGCGGATGCGGTGGACCTGCAAGCCCTCGGGAGCCGTCAGGCCGTAAAAATCGCGCAGGTCGGCTGTCGTGTCGGAACGCGCTCCTTCGGCGAGACAGAGATGGGTTTCATGCCCCTGCGCCGCGAACGACCACGCATTGTGGACGGTCATGTTGATGATGGGCCCGCTCAACTTCCATTCGCGGCGGTTGACCCATAGGATGGTCATGGCAGTCGGCAGCTGGAGTCAGGCCGCGCGGGCGGCGGTCCGGCGGGCAGGCCGTGAGGGCGGCGTCAGCAGGCCGACGAGCAAACGCTCGAGCACGACCTTGGCGTCGAGCTGGGTGGTGACCAGCTTGGCGTTGGCATCGAGGCAGGCGGCGAGGCCGGCATGCAGTTCCTCAAGACTGAACTTGGTGGCCTCGCCGATCGCGAGGAACACCGGATAGGCATTGAAGCCGGTGCCGTCCTTCTTGCGCGGGATGTGGGCGACCGCCGCCGGTGGCAGGGCCTCCAGGCTGGTGCAGAAGGCGCTGTAATTGCCGGTGCGGATCTTGTGCTTGGAGGCAAGCTCCTTGGCGATGAGCAGGCTGCGGACGCGCGGCACGATGGCGCCCAGCAGGATGCCGATGGCGTTCTGCCCCTGATAGAGCAGCACGTCGAGCAGGTCGAGGGCGCGCGGCAGGTCGCGCGCGGCGATGGCGTTGCCGATCTCCCAGATGACACCGGCACGGCTCATCGACACCAGCTCGCGCACGGTTTTCAGGCCGCAACGGCGGCGTTCACCGAGATAGAGGTCGATCTTTTCGATCTCGTTCTCGAGCTGGCGGGTGTCGTCGCCGGCCATCTGCACGAGCAGATCCAGGGCGCCGGATTCGAAGGTGAGCCCGAGCTCGCGCGCCTTCTCCGCCGCCTGCCCCATGACCGCCTGCTCCCAGCCGGCCTTGCTGGTGTCGGGCTTGTCATGAACCTGCATTTCGGCAAGCTTGCCGAGGCGCTTGAAGGCCGTGCGGCGCTTGTCGATGCTGTTGGCACTGAGCACAAACTTGACGTCGGGACCGAGACCAGCCTCGAGCACGTCGAGCAGGTTCTCAAAGCCCTGCACCGACGCCTGGGCGCGGCCGGTCTGGCTGTCGCCCAGAAAGTTCGCCGCACGCAGCCAGACGATCTTGGCCCCGCCAAAGAAGGGCATCGTCTGCAGGGCCTCGATCGTGCGCGCGCAGATCTGGCCGGCATGCTCGGCATTGTCGGCGTTGCCCTCAATGATCTCGTTGGCGAAATCCCCCGCGTCGGGCGGCGTCAACCGGCGCACGATTTGCAGGGCCGCCTCCTTGACGCGCGCGTCGTCGCTGCCCAGAACGACATGGACCTGGCTGGCGGTGGCGGTTTTTTTCGGTGGCGGCACGCTGTCAACACAGCACGGCGCGCCGGGAAAGCAAGCGGCCCCGATCTGACAGTTCCGACAGATCGAGGGCCGGCGACCCGATACCCCTCGGACCGCTCCTCTGAAATCTGCGATCTGAAATTTGCCATCCCCGCGTCCCCTTCCTTGCCCCTGCGGGCAATCCCGCTAACCTGAAACCGTGTCCAGCCCGTCCTCGCCCTCCTGGTGGCAACTCCTGCGCGGCCTTTTGCGCCAGGGGCGCGGCCTGGTGCGGGACAGCCTGACCGACAACGCGCTGGATCCGCTGCCACTGCGCCGGCACCTGCGCGGCTACCGCCTGCCGCTGTTCCGTTCCGACGCCAAGGCGGGCGCCAGCGTGGCGCTGCTCGACATCCCGCAGAGCATGGCCTACGCCGCCGTCGCCGGCCTGCCGCTGCAGTTCGGGGTCATGTGCTCGGCGGTCGCAGCCATCGTCGGCGCGCTCTTTGGCAGCTCGCGCTTCACTGTGCTCGGCCCGACGAATGCGACGGCCTTCATGATCTTCTCCTACTTCGCCGCCGAGCCGCATCTCGACCGCCTGGCGCTGATGCCACTGCTGGTGTTTTTGGTCGGCGCGCTGCTCATTCTCGGCGCCTGGCTGCGCGTCGCGGAACTGACCCAGTACATCAGCCGCGCGGTGATTGTCGGCTACGTCACCGGCGCCGCCGTGCTCATTGTCGCCAACCAGCTCACGGGCGTGCTCGGCCTCAGCCTGGCCGTACCGCTGGCCGATGGCTCCTCCTACCAGCCGCGCACCCTGCCGGGCATCTTCTGGCAACTGGCGCAAAAGCTGGGCGAGGCGGACTTGGCCGGCCTCGGTCTGGCCCTGGCGACCGCGCTGTTTTTCTTTGTCGTGCGCCGGCTGCGCCCGGCCTGGCCGGCGCTGGCGCTGGCGCTGATCGCCGGCACTCTGCTGGGTGCCGGGCTGCGCTCGCTGCAGATCGAGGTCGCCACCTTCCGCGACGCCAGCTTCACCTGGCTTGATCTGCTGCCGCCCTTCCCCGACTTTGCCTCGCCGCGCTTCCTGGGTGATTTCAGCCGGCTCTTCGGCCTGGCGGTGGCGCTCGCCTTCCTGGCCACGCTGGAGAGTTCGTCGATGGCCAAAACCCTGGCCAGCCTCAAGGGGCAGCGTGTCGACGGCAACCAGGACATGTTCAGCCTGGGCATGGCCAACCTCGGCTGCGCCTACCTCAGCGGCATGCCCGCCTCCGGCTCGCTGGTGCGCAGCACGCTCAACTTCCAGAGCGGTGCGCGCACGCCGCTCGCGGCCCTGATCAACGGCCTGCTCTGCCTCGGCGGCGCCCTCTGCCTGGGACCGGTGGTTGCCCACGTGCCGCGCGCCTGCCTCGGCGTGCTCATCATCTGCGTCGCCATCTCGCTGATCCATGGCCGCAACATCCGCATCTGTCTGCAGGCCACCGGCTCCGACGCCCTCACCTTCCTCGTCACCTTCGGCGCCACCCTGATGGTGCCGCTGCACGTGGCCATCTTCACCGGCGTCGGTGTCTCCCTCGTGCTGTACCTGCGCAAGGCCAGCCGGCCCTCGCTCGTGGAGTACGAATTCAACCAGGAGGGCAACCTCGCCGAGGCCGCCGATCCGGCGCGCCGGCAGAATCCCGCGGTGTCGATCGTCCATGTCGAGGGCGAACTGTTCTTCGGCGCCGCCGAACTCTTCCGCACCCAGGTGCAGCAGGCCTGCGCCGACCCGAACCTGCGCGTCATCATCCTGCGTTTGAAAAACGCCCGCCACCTCGACGCCACCTCGGTCATGGCGCTCGACGAACTCGTGCGCGTGCTGCGTTCCAAGGGCCGGCACGTGCTCATCAGCGGGGTGATGAAGGACATCTACCGCGTGCTGCGCAATGCCGGCATGGTCGAGGTGATCGGCAAGGACAATCTGTTCCCCGCCAGCCCGAGCAACCCGAACGTCGCCACCCGCAACGCCCTGCGCCGCGCCCAGCAGCTCCTCGGCACCACCGAGGCCGAGGTGCGCATCTACGTCGACGCCGGCAGACGCAGGGAGGAGTGAGTGCAAAAGCTCTTGCCGGCGCCGTCCTCCGGCCTTCCATGGC
Organism: uncultured bacterium; assembly: GCA_966252325.1. GTDB lineage: Bacteria > Verrucomicrobiota > Verrucomicrobiia > Verrucomicrobiales > Verrucomicrobiaceae > Prosthecobacter. The sequence continues at coordinate 20,239 of CBINON010000014.1, forward strand.
GGCCATGACCGAGCAGGAACGCCGCATTCTGGCCGCGCAGGGCTACGTCGAACTGGGCCTCCATGCCGAGGCCCGGGAGGAGATGCGCCAACTGCCCAAGGCGGCCTTCGAGCGCAGCGATGTCGTCGAGCTCACCCTGCTCTGTCTGATGGGCGAAAAACGCTGGGGCGAAGCCCTCGTCGTGGCCCAGAAACTCTGCGAGCTCGAGCCCCGGCAGCCCGGCGGCTTCATCCACGCCGCGTTCTGCCTGCACGAACTCGGCCGCACCCGCGAAGCGCTCGACCTGCTGGCGCGCGGCCCGGCCAGCCTGCGCACCAAACCCGTCTACTACTACAACCTCGGCTGCTACCTCGCCCGCCTCGGCGAGGAGGAAAAGGCCCTGCACCTGCTGCGGCAGTCGTTTGAAATGGACGGCAGCCTGCGCCGCCACGCCCGCCATGACCCCGACCTCGATCCCCTGCGCGACAAATTGGAGAGCGCCTGAAGCCCGATGATGACCGCTTTCACGCCCGACCTCGACGCCGTCCGTCGCGCCTTCGCCGCCAACTTCACCGCCTCCGACGAACTCGGGGCTGCCGTCTCAGTCTGGCAGGATGGCGTCGAAATTCTGTCGCTCGCCGGCGGCCACCGCGACCGCGCCGGCAGTCGCCCCTGGAAGGAAACCACCCTCGCGCCCGTGTTCTCCGCCACCAAGGCACCGGCAGCCGTCTGCACCCTGCTCGCCCTCGACACCGCCCACCTGCCGCTCGACGCGCCCGTGGCCGAAGCCTGGCCGGAATTCGCCGGCGCCGGCAAGGCCTCGCTGACCTTCGCCCATGTGCTCTCCCACACGGCCGGACTCGGCGCGCTCGACACGCCGCCCTCGATCGAGGACTACGCCGCCGTCATCCGCGCGCTGGAGCAGCAGGCCCCGCTCTGGCCACCGGGCAGCGCCCAGGGCTACCACGCCCGCACCTTCGGTTTTCTGCTCGATGAAATCGTTCGCCGCCTGACCGGCGCCGCCTCGCTCGGCGAGTTCTTCCACCGCACGCTGGCACGGCCGCTTGGGCTGGATTTCTGGATCGGTCTGCCGGACTCGGAAAACGCACGCCTGGCCGAGGTCCTGCCCGGCCGAATGCGCGCCGATCCGGCCACCCAGAACTTCGTCCAAGCCTGGAGTGATCCCGCCAGTCTCACCCGCCGCACCTTCACCAGCCCGCGCGGCTACAACACGCCGGCCGAGTACAACCTGCCCGCCTTCCGCGCCGCCGGCTTCGCCGGCCTGGGTGGCGTCGCCAGCGCCCGCGGCCTCGCCGGTTTCCACGCCCTGCTCGCCGCGGACGGCCTGCACCAGGGCACGCGCCTCATTCCGGAACGGGTGCTGCGCCAGCTCGAAACGCCGCTGTCGCAGGCCGAGGACCTCGTCCTGCTCGCACCGGCCGCCTTCGCCGCCGGTGTCATGAAGGATCCGCTCGATGCCCAAGGCCACAAACTCCGCCGCCACTTCGGCCCCTCCCTGCGCGCCTTCGGCCACCCCGGCGCCGGCGGCTGCCTCGGCTTCGCCGACCCGGAAAACGGCATCGCCTTCGCCTACGTGATGAACCGCCTGGAACCCGGCGCGCTGCCGGGCACCAAACCGCTCGCCCTCGTCGAGGCGCTGTACGCCGGCCTCAGTGCTTGAGCTGCAGGTCGAGCACGTTGTCGCCCTCGCGCAGCTCCACCCTCCAGGGACCGGCACCGGGCGAAGCCTCGTCGACCGTGGCCGTGCCGTCAGCCGTCTGCAGGCCGGGCACATCGGCGGCGCTGTGACTCACCGTCAGGCGCAGCCGGCCGACCACCGGACCGTTGGCGGCGTCGAGCTTGAACTTGCCGCGCATGACCCGCGCGCAGGCCACCGGCAGCGACGGATCCTCGGGCGTGAACACGATGCTGCCCCAGCTCACCGGCGTGCCGTTGACGCTCAGTGAACCGCTCACCGCGGCGCGCGGCGACGGCCGGAAGAACCCCTGATTGCGCAGCCAGTCGCGCAGGTGCCCGCTCCAGGTGCCCAGCACCGGATCACCCAGGAAGAGCCCGACCCCATGCGGCCCGGGCCGGTAGCAGTGCAGCTCGGCCGGCACGCCGTGCTTGCGGCAGGCCAGGTAAAAGTTCACGGCGTTCTCGGCCGGCACCACAGTGTCCTCATCGGTCTGGAACAGAAACACCGGCGGCGTCTTCGGCGTCACCCGCAGGTGCGTGCTGACCTGGCGCGCCAGGTCGTCGGTGTTGTGGTCCGGGCCGAGCAGGTTCTTGCGCGAACCCGAGTGGGCAAACTCGTCGATCATCGAGATCACCGCATAGGTAGGCGCAGCCACATCGGGCCGGGCGCTGAAGGCGTCGACCTCGTCGCTCGTCATGCCCGCCGGTTTTTCGTCGAACAGGGTCGCCGCCATCGACGACAGGTGGCCGCCGGCGGAGAAGCCGATGATGCCGACGCGGGCGGGATCGACCGCGTAGGTTTTGGCATGGGCGCGCACGTGGCGGATCGCGCGCTGGACGTCGATCAACTGCACCGGGTAGTGATAACCCTGGCTGCCGAGCCGGTAATGCAGGACAAAGGCCGTGACACCGAGGCCGTTGAACCAGCGCGCCACCTGCGTGCCCTCGTGGTCCGAGGCCAGGCCGCCGTAACCGCCGCCCGGGCAGACGACGAAGGCCGCGCCATTCGCCTTGTCGGCGGGCGCGCGCCAGACTTCCACAAAGGGCTGGTCCTTGTCCTCCTGCCCTTTGGCCAGGGGCGCGCCCTGCGGCCAGAGGCGGACCTTTTCGGGTTCGGCCGCGTTGACGAGCAGGGCGGACAGGGACAGCAGGAGGAGAGCGCGTTTCATGAGACGGACAGGTACGCCGATCCCGCGCGGTTTTCCAAGACGACGTGCGGACAAACACCCCTGAGGTCGGGTTCGGGTGCGCGGGACCGCATTTTCCCGCGCCCGCGTTCGGGCGAACGGCCGACGCAAGCCGGACGCAAAGCCGGCGTTACTGCATCGATGCCTGCCAAGTTTTTCTGCCTCCTCCTGCTCGCCGTCCTGTCGCTGAGGGCCGCCGAGCCCGCGCCCCCGACTGCGGGCTACGTCACCCACGGTCCCATGCTCGGCCGGGTCAGCCACAACAGCGTGCGCGTCTGGGCGCGCACCCACCGCGCCGGAAGCTTTCACATTCGCTATGGCCTGCAGGCCGACCGACTCGACCAGCGCTCGCCCGAGGTCGAGACCCGCGCCGAGCGCGACTTCACCGGCAGCCTGACCCTGACCGGCCTGCGCCCGCAGACGCTGCACCATTATCAGGTGTATCTTGGCGACCTGCCCAGCGGGCCGCCCGGCAGCTTCCTGACGCTGCCCGATGCCGAGGCGCACCGCGAGGCGGAGCACAACCCGCGCGGCCTGTTCAACTTCCGCTTCCAGTTCGGTTCCTGCGCCAATCAAAACCCGAAGAGCGGCATCGGCCCAAGCCTGCCGGCCTACGCGACGATGCGCCGCGAACTGCACGGCAAGGTCCACTTCTCGATCATGAACGGCGACTTCATCTACGAGGAGCATCGTTCCATGCCGCCGGAGGACTGGCTGCGCGAGGCCGGCCTGACGCCCGACCGCGCGCCGGAACTCGTGCGACTCGTCCCCACCCTGCCCGGTCTCTGGCAGAACTACAAAACCTACCTCAGCCGCGGCGTGCCCCTGGCCGACTGGCAACGGCACATGCCAACCGTCTTCACCTTCGACGACCATGAACTCGTCAATGACATTCGCGGCTGCGGCACCACCGGCTTCCGCGAACGCCGGGCAGTTTTCCGCGACATCGGCATCCGCGCCTGGCAGGACTACGCCGGCTGGGCCAATCCCTTCGCCACAAGCCAGGACATCCACTTCGGCCGCGCCACCCTGCAGAAGGGCAGCGACATCCTCGTCGATGCAACCGCCGACTTCAGCCGGCTCGACCTCGCCCAGGCGGCCAACCTGCACGTGCACTGGGGCACGCCCGACGCCGGCGAGGACGACCTGCGTCTCGACTCGCAACCGCCCGCCAACCCCAACGCCGGTGTCTTCGCCATCCGCGAGGTGCTCGACAAGCATCGCCTGCGCCTCGAGCCCGCCGCCTACGCCGACAGCAGCGGCAGCTACTCGATCGGCCGCCGCTCCTACGGCCGCTTCACGGTGTCGAACTGCGACTACCTCGTGCTCGACGCCAAGACCCACCGCGAGATGCACGACCCGGCAAACCCGGCAAAACCCGGCCTCAGCTTCCTCGGCCGCGAACAAAAAGCGTGGCTGAAGGAAACCCTGCGCGGCAGCAGCGCCGATTTCTTTTTCCTGGTGTCCTCGGTCAACTTCATGATCCCGCACGACGGCGCCGGCGGCCACGAGTTCAGCGCCGGCAAGGACGAGGCCTGGACCTCCCTGATCGACGAACGCGAGGAGTTGATCGAATTCTTCGACGCCCTCGGCAAACCCGTCTTCATCCTCACCGCCGACCTGCACAACAGCTTCGCCGTGAAGATCACCGAGCGCGTCTGGGAGTTTTCCTCCGGCCCGCTCAACTCGGTCAATCACGTGCCCGCCAACGACGAGGGCAACCGCCCGGCCACCGGCCTCTACCCATCCGGCCCGCGCACCTGCGACATCCGCTGGTCGAGCTACATCCTGCCCGACCTCGAACGCCCGCAGCGACTCTACCCCTACTACTGCGTGGTGCAGGTCAACAACGTCTACAACATGCCGCGGCAGCTCGGCGACACCCGCTGGGTCGCCTACCCGCACCCGCAGGTGATCTTCCAGTACTTCGACGGCCGCACCGGCGACTTCGTCTACGCGGAAGCGATCAGCACGCCGCGCGCGCCCAAGCCATGAAGCGGGGCCTGTTTGCCGCGGCCCTGCTGGCAGCGACACTCGCCGTCGTCCTGGGGTTCGCCCATGAGGCCAACCGCGTGCCGCGGCTGCCCACACCGCCCGGGGTGGGCGTCGAGACCCAGCGCTGGTCCCTGCAGGGCGAAACGGTGCCGGTGGACCTCTACCTGCCGGCCAAGCGGGAGCGCGCGCCGGTCGTGCTGCTGGCCCACGGCTTCACCCGCCACCGCCGCGTGCTCGCCGGCTGGGGCCAGCTCCTCGCCCAGGAGGGGCTGATCGCCGTGATCCCCAACCTGCCGGCCTTTGCCGATCCCGAACGCAATGCCCGCGCCCTCGTCGAACTGGCCGACCTCGTGCTGGCCAAGCCGGCCATCGGTCCGACCAGCCCCGAGGGCCGTCTCGTCTATGCCGGCCACTCCATGGGCGGCTTCGCCAGCCTGCTCGCCGCCGCCCGGGACCCGCGCGCCCTCGCCTGGATCGGCCTCGATCCGGTGGATTTCGGCGGCCGCGGCCGGCAGGCCCTCGCCCATCTGCAGATTCCCGCCCTCGCCCTGCTGGCCGAGCCCGGTGCCTGGAACCTCAACGGCAACGCCCGCGCCTGGCTGAATCTGGCAACGCCGTCGCTGACGGTGCTGCGCGTGCGCGGGTCGACCCACTGCGATGCGGAACACCCGACCAGCCGCCTCGCCGAACTCGCCTGCGGCCGCACCGATCCGCAGCGGCGGGCGGTCTACGAGCGCCACGCCCTCGCCCTGCTCCGGCACGTGCTGTTCGCACAGCCGCTGCCGACCGTGCCGGAGGCCGCGGTCGAGATCCTGCGCGCCGCCCGCTGACAAGCCGTGATTCAGGCACGAAAAAGGGCATGACCGCACGCGGCCATGCCCTTGAATCAAGAAGAACGGACGGCCTTATTCGCCGTCGCTGCCGATGGCCTCGACCGGGCAGCCGGCCATGGCTTCCTCGCACTGGGCGCGCTCATCGTCGGTCTCCGGCTGCTTGTAGACATAGGAGTGACCGCCGTCGTCATCGCGGGTGAAGTTGGCGGGGGCGGTTTCGCGGCAAAGGTCGCAGTCGATGCATTGATCGTCCACGTAGTAGGCGCCGGTGATGTTCTGGGGATATTTGTTTGCTGCGTCAGCCATTGCGAGGGTCTCCTGCTTGGAGTTGGGCCGGAATGGTAATGCCCGCCGCCACGGATTCAATCCCTTTTTTGCGAATCCCTGCGCCGGGGGTTGAGCCGGCCCGCTTCCCGAGTAAGTCTCCCCTCAACCATGAGCCAGGCAACCTCCCCCCAACCCCTCCAGCCCCAGGAAGGCTGGGTCGTCCAGCACCTGTTTTACCATGTCGACCACGGTCTCTGGGCCGCCCTCACCCCCGGGGAAAAGGCCGAGCGCACCGCCCAGCTCCAGCAAACCGTCGACAGCATCCGCGCCCATCCGAAGACCCAACTGCTCACCTTCAGCATGGTCGGCCCGAAGACCGACCTCGGCTTCATGCTGCTGACGCCCGACCTGCAGGATGCCGACCGCTTCGCCAAGCAGCTCGGCCTGGCCCTCGGCCCCGACGCCCTGTCGCCGGCCTGGAGCTACCTGTCGATGACCGAGTGGACCGAGTACAGCGAGTCCGAGGAGGAGGCCGCCGCGCGCCTGCAGAAGACCGAGGGACTCGAACCCGGCACCGAGGCCTTTGAAAAGCGCCTGGGCGAGTGGAAGGCGCACATGAGCAAGTACTACCAGGACCGCCTGTACCCGAACATGCCCGACTGGCCGGTCATGTGCTTCTACCCGATGAGCAAGCGCCGCAACGTCGGCGCCAACTGGTATGCCCAGGACTTCGCCAAGCGCCGCGAACTCATGGGCGGCCACGCCAAGACCGGCCGCAAGTATGCCGGCAAGGTGCGCCAGCTCGTCACCGGCTCGACCGGCCTCGACAGCCATGAGTGGGGCGTCACGCTGTTTGCCCACGATCTCTTCCAGATCAAATCCATCGTCTATGAAATGCGCTGGGACGAGGTGACGACCCAGTTCGGCGAGTTCGGCGATTTCTTCATCGGCATCCAGCTCCCCGTGCCGGCCCTCCTCGAGCGCGTCCTCGGCGCCTGATCCCATGCCCCCCAACCAGCCCCTCACCATCGCCGGCCGCAGCTTCCAGTCGCGGCTCATGCTCGGCACCGGCAAATTCGCCTCGGGTGAACTCATGCGCGAGGCCATCGTCGCCTCCGGCACGGAGATCGTCACGGTCGCCCTGCGGCGCGCCGATCTCTCCGGCCAGGGCGACCCCTTCGCCAACATCCTCGACTTCATCCCCAAGGACGTGCTGCTGCTGCCCAACACCAGCGGCGCCAGCACGGCCGAGGAGGCGGTGCGGCTCGCCCGCCTCGCCGTCGCCGCCGGCCTGCCCAACTGGGTGAAGCTGGAGATCCACCCCGACCCGCGCTACCTGCTGCCCGACCCGATCGAGACCCTCAAGGCCGCGGAGGTGCTGGTGCAGGAAGGCTTCACCGTCCTGCCCTACATCAACGCCGACCCCGTGCTCGCCCGTCGCCTGCAGGACGTCGGCACCGCCACCGTCATGCCGCTCGGCTCGCCCATCGGTTCGCACCAGGGAATCACCACGCGCCGGCAGATCGAGATCATTCTCAGCCAGGCCACCGTGCCGGTTGTGGTCGACGCCGGCATCGGCGCGCCCAGCCATGCCGCCGAAGCCCTGGAAATGGGCGCCGGCGCCGTGCTCGTCAACACCGCCATCGCCATCGCCGCCGATCCGGTGCGCATGGCCGCCGCCTTCAAGGCCGCGGTGGAGGCCGGACGAGCCGCCCATGAGATCGGCCTGGCGGAAAGCCGCCCCGAGGCCAGCGCCACCAGTCCGCTGACCACCTTCCTTTACTCCTAAGCGGCGGATGAAAGCCCTCGACGCCCTCTTCCACACCCTCGACACCCACCCGGAACTGCCGCTCGAGGGGCGCCTGCTGTTCCTGCACGCCCAGGCCCATCCGGCGCTCGCCGCCCTGCCCGGCAAGCTGACCTGCGAGCAGATCTGGAAACCCGCCGCCGCCGCCCTGCAGCGCGACGGCATTCCCAGCACCCGAGAGGCCAGCGGCGAGTTCGACACGGTCCTGCTGCTGCCTGAGCGCCAGCGCGACACCATCCTCGCCGACTTCGCCCGCGCCCACGACCACCTCGTCGAGGGCGGCACGCTCGTGGTCGCCCTGCACAATGACTGGGGCGCCAAACGCATGGAACAGCAGCTCGCCGACGTCGCCGGCGAGGTGCAAACCGTTTCGAAGAACCACTGCCGCGTCTTTTGGGCCCGCAAGCATCCGGCCTGGAAGACCGACAAGCTTGCCACCTGGAAACAGAATGCCGCCCTGCGCCGCATCCTCGACGGCCGCTTCTGGTCGCGACCCGGCCTCTTCCACTGGGATCACATCGACGAGGGTTCGGCCCTGCTCGCCGCCCATCTGCCGGCCACCCTGCGCGGTGCCGCCGCCGACCTCGGCGCCGGCTGGGGTTTCCTCAGCGACCACCTGCTGCGTCACTGCCACGATCTCGACAGCCTGGACCTGTATGAGGCCGATGCCCGCGCGCTCGAATGCGCGCGCCGCAACACCGGCCTCGTCCTCTGCCCCATCCGGCCCAAGCTGCACTGGTCCGATGTCACCCAGGGTCTCGGCGGCGCCCGCTACGACGTCATCGTCATGAACCCGCCCTTCCACGACGGACGCGACGCCAACGCCCTGCTCGGCTTGAAGTTCATCACCAGCGCCGCCCAGGCCCTCAAGCCCGGCGGCGAACTCTGGCTGGTCGCCAACCGCCACCTGCCCTACGAGAACCTGATGAGCGAGGCGTTTGAAAGTCATCGCACCGTCGCCGAGAACGGCAGCTTCAAGGTCCTGCACGGCAAAAACCCCACCGCCGTCACCCGCCAGCCCGGCCGCCCCCGCGACCACCGCCGCCGGCGGTGACCCGTAGGCGCATCTCGCCAGAGTGCGGGCTTGATGCCGGGCTGCACCATTTCAGATTGCCGAGAGCCCCCGCTTCCCGCTGCACAGCATGGAGCCCGGCCGCTGATCGCCTGCACTCTCCACTCTCCACTCTCCACTCTCCACTCTCCACTCTCCACTCTCCACTCTTCGCCCTCCGCTTTCGTCAAATTCCTCCTTGCAATCCCCCCCGGCCCGCGTTTGTTAAATGCTCTCTCCGCGAGAAATGGGTAGGTGCCCGAGTGGCTAAAGGGGGCAGACTGTAAATCTGCTGGCTTACGCCTACGCTGGTTCGAATCCAGCCCTGCCCACCACGTTCATGCTTCATGAACAATGCGCCTCAAAGGAGGCGCTGTGGCAGATGGAACAGATTCATCGTTGCGATTCACGGCCGCTTTGAGGTCACCTCCGCCAGCACAGGTCTGGCTGAAGGCAGGGTCGCTGGCCGCGCCTCCCCCCAGCACGGCGTCGTCTGCGCCTTGCGTGTGCCGCCAAACCGCCCCGCGCATCCTGACTCAGGACAAGAAAACCTTCAAAAGGGCAGCGGCGTGTTGGGCGCCACCGCATCTTTTGGCCAGGGGTTCTTGGCGTTGAAGACCAGCATTTCTTCTTCCGTTTCGACCTTGGCGAAGGTCTCGTTGATCTGCGCCTCCTTGGCCCAGACGCGCAGGCTGTTGAGGCCGAGATGCCGAATCAAGAACGGGTAGGCGGCCAGGCGCTTGCTCGGCCCATAGTCGTGTCCCTCCAGCGGGAAGTGCGCGTTCACCACCTTGTCCGCCGCACCGTAGAGGCTGTAGATGTGCTGGATGTAGGGGAACTCCACCTGCGGGGTGTTCTGCGTGTAGTCGGCTCCATTGGAAAGGATGAGCTGGGGCCGGGGCGCGGTCATCGCCGCGATCTCGGCGTTGTTGGTCTTGTGTTTCGGCCCCCAATGGATCGGCATGCCGCTTTCACAGGGACAGCCGCCAAAGAAATGCGCGGACACCTGGCAACTCGGCACGGCCACCGCGATGCGCTCATCCAGGGCGGCAGTCAGGAAGGTCTGCGTGGCGCCGCCGGAGTTGCCCGTCATGCCGACGCGCCTGGGATCGACGCCTTCAAGGGACGTTACGAAATCCACCGCACGAATGCAGTTCCACAGGATCAGGCGCTGGATCTCCGGCACCTTGCCGTGCTCCCAACCCGCCTTTTTCGTGTCGCCATAACCCACCATGTCATAGTGAAACACCACGGCCCCCATGCGCGCCAGCACCGCACAGCGAGTCTGGCGCGAAGGCAAAAAGCGGCCGCCATGGCCGTGGGCGGAGACAATGCCCGCATAAGGCGGCTTCATGTCGAGGGGCCGATACAACGTGCCGGTGACGTAGAAGCCGGGCCAACTGCGGATGTGAACACTCTCCGCCGTGTAGCCCTCGTAGGTCCGCTTGTTGGAATAGACGGGATCAAGCGGCGGCTTCTCCGGAGGGTTCGCCAGCCGTGCGCCTTCGAGGATGCCTTGGCGGATGGCCGCCTTGCGTTTTTCCCAGCTTGCCAGATCCGGTGTGGCCTTCGTGAAGGCTTCCAGTTCCGCGATCGCCTCCTCCGGTGTTTGCGCATGGCCCATGCGCAAATGCCAACCCGCCGGCAGTGACTTTGACGCCTCGGCTCCCAGGACGGCATGCCCCAGCCAACTGCTCAGAAGTGCGGTTCCCGACGTGCCAAGGAAAGAACGACGGGTGCCCGAGGTCGGAAAAGGGGGTGGATTCATCATGAGGGGTCGTTGAGCTGTGCGAGTGCGTCCTAGTCTACGCGGCCTGTCGCCGGGATTTTCGCGACTCCTGAAGCCAGTTGCCATCCTCTCGACCCCACCCCACTGATAGGGGCCAAGCGTCGGCGATGTAGTATCCCCATGCGCCACCTCTTCCTGTCCCTCCTCATCGTCACGTTCCCCGCCCTGGGTTTGGCCGCTGACCTTCATGTGGGAGCGGCGACCGTCGACATCACGCCTGACCGCCCGGTGGCGCTGGACGGACAAATGCATGTGCGCATCTCGGAAAAACCCGAGACCCCGATCTTCGTCACCGCCCTGGCCTTGGAATCCCGCGAGGGCGACGAGTCGCTCGATCAGGCCCTCATGATTTCATGTGACCTTGTGGCCATCCGCCCGGGGGTCATCGAGCTGGTGCGGGAAAAGGCGCAGGGCAAGCTGTCCGGATTTGATCTGAACAAGCTCGTCCTCAATGCCACGCACACGCACACCGCGCCGGTGACGATGAAAGGCGACCGCTACAGCCTGCTCGGCAGAAAGGTGATGCTGCCGATGGAATACACCCACTTCCTGGTGGACCGCCTCGTGGAGGCCGCGGTGCAGAGCTGGAACAACCGCAAACCGTCCAAGGCAGGCTGGGGCCAGGGACAGGCCGTGATCGCGCAGAACCGCCGTGCGACCTACGCGGACGGAACCGCCAAGATGTACGGCGCCACCAATGTGCCGGAGTTTCGCGGCATCGAGGGTTATGAGGATCATCATCTCGACGCGCTCTTCTTCTGGGATCTCCAGGACAAGCTCATCGCCACAGCCGTGAATGTCCCCTGCCCCTCCCAGGAAGTCGAGGGCCTCAAGGAGATCCATGCCGACTTCTGGGACCCGGTGCGCCGCCAGTTGCGCGAGCGCCACGGCAAGGATCTGCACATTCTCGCCTGGACCGGAGCCGGCGGCGATCAGGTGCCGCGCCCGATGTACGGCAAGGCCGCCGACGAGCGCATGCGCCGTCTTCGCGGCCTCACGCGGCTGGAGGAAGTCGCCCGGCGCGTCGTGCGCGGCTGGGAGGAGGCCTATGAAGGCGCCAGGCTGGAGCCCGTGACCGGCGCCGTGCTGCGGCATCAGACGAGGAAGATCAACCTGCCCTGGAGGAAGGTCACCGAGAAGGAACTGGCCGATGCCCAGAAGGCCGTCGAGCAGTACAAGGACGATCCCAAGGAGCAGTGGAAGCACCTCTGGAACAAGAGCGTGGTGGATCGCTACGAAACCGAGAAGGCGGGCACGTCCGGCGTCTTCCAAATGGAACTGCACGCGCTGCGACTCGGTGACGTCGCCATTGCCACGAACGAGTTTGAACTGTTCACCGACTACGGCGTGCAAATGAAGGCGCGCAGCCCGGCCGTGCAGACCTTTCTCATCCAGCTCACCGGTTCAGGCGGCTATCTGCCGACACCCCGAGCGGTGGCCGGAGGCAGCTACAGCGCCATCATCCAAAGCAGCCGCGTCGGTCCCGAAGGCGGCCAGGTGCTGGTGGAGGAAACCGTGAAGGCTTTCAATGCGCTTTGGCCCGCGGCGGCACCGGCCGAGACCCGGCAATAAAACCCCGAGCCGCCCGCTGAAAACTCGGCCGACCGGGTGGCGGGTGACGCAACCACGGGCGAAGAGACGGCGACCCGTTGCTCGACGCCGCCCGCCCGGTTCCGATGCCACCCAACCCGGGATCCATTCCTCGTCTGCATGCCTCCGGATGTCCGGCACTTGACGCAGCCAGAGGGCGCAATTGGTTGTCCGCCATGCCCCGGGTGATCCTGCATCTCGACATGGACGCGTTTTTTGCATCGGTGGAGCAGCGCGACCATCCGGAGTTCCGGGGCAAGCCGGTCATTGTCGGCTCGCCGCCGGACCAGCGCGGGGTGGTATGCGCGGCGAGTTATGAGGCGCGCACCTTCAAGGTCCGCTCGGCCATGCCCTCGCGCACCGCCGGCCGACTCTGCCCGCACGGCATCTTTGTGCGCCCGCGCATGGAGGTGTACCGCGCAGAATCGGCCGCCATCATGGCGATCCTGCAAGCCTTCACGCCGCTCATCGAACAGGTGTCGGTCGACGAGGCCTACCTCGATGTCAGCGCCTGCCTGCCGACCGACCTCGACGCCGATGCGGCGATCGAGGCGGCGCGACCGCTGGCGCTGGCGATCAAGCAACGCATCCGCGCCGAGCGTGGTCTCACCGCCAGCGTCGGCATCAGCTGCAACAAATTCCTCGCCAAGCTGGCCAGCGATTTCGACAAGCCCGACGGCATCACCCTGATCCCCGACAGCGCCAAAGTCGCCTTCCTGCGACCGCTGCCGGTCGGTGCGATTCACGGGGTCGGTCCGGTCACCGCCCAGGGACTGCAGGCCCTCGGCCTGCACACGATCGGCGACCTGCAGGACAGCACGCAATCGCTCGACGCCGTGGCCGGCTCCTTTGCGGCGAAGCTGCGCGAGCGCGCGTTCGGCCACGACGACCGGCCGCTCGACCTGAGCGACGAGCGCAAGAGCATCAGCGCCGAGCACACCTTCCGCGTCGACACCGAGGACCGCGGCCGGCTGCGCGCGGCGCTCAAGGAGATGGCGCTCGACGTGGCGCAGTCGCTCGGCCGGCACGGCCTCGGCGCGCTGACCGTGCAGGTCAAGGTGCGCTACAGCGACTTCACCACGCTCACCCGCCAGATCCGGGTTGAGGAACCGGTCACCTCCGAGCGCGATCTCTACCGCCTCGCCTGTTTCCTGCTCGCGCGCCACCAGCTGGTGACCGGGCCTCTGCGCCTGCTCGGCATCGGCGTCTCGACGCTGGTCGCGCCCGCCCAGCAGCAGTTGCGCCTGCCGCTCTGAGCGGGAGTCACCGGTGTTGTGTCAAGCCCAACAAAAGGGCTGCCTCGCACTTTTCGCCTCGCCGGCACGCAAGCGGCTCCTGTAGGCTACCCGCATCGCCATGAAACGTCTTCTTCCCCTGCTCCTGCTCGCCCTCACCCCGGTCCAAGGCCAAACCGGGGTCCGGCCGATCAACGACGGTTTCAGCAACACCATCCAACTCGCCGAACGCGAGGGCAGCTACGCCAATCAGGGCGGCCGCGGCGCCACCGCTGAGTTCGGTGAGCCGACGGTCGGCGGCGAAGCGGCGCGCCACACGGTCTGGTATGGGTACACTGCGCCGGCCAACGGCCGCTGTGTCTTCGACCTGACCGACACCCACGGCCTGCGCGCCGAGCTGCGTTTTCCCGGCAATCCGGCGCCGACCCTGCCGCTGCAGACGGTCGTCGATGGCACCAGCAACACCGTCTTCCCCGACAGCGAACGCCTTTCCGTCGATCTCGACCGCGGCCAGACGGTCTATCTCGTTGTCGACGCGGACGAGCCCTTCGACTTCGAGTGGCGCTTCGCCGAGGTGGTCAACGACCACTGGCAGGATGCCGAGACCCTGCCCGGCGCCAGCGGCACGGTGGTGCGCGGCAACGCCGGCGCCACGCGCAACGGCACCGAGGCCAACCTCGGCCTCGCCTGGCCCGGCGTCTGGTTCGAGTGGACCGCGCCTTCCACCGCGACCCATCATTTTGATCTGGTGGGTTCACGCCAGTGGGATGGCAGCAGCTACAACGGCTTCGGCCTGCGCGTGTACGATTCAACCGTAGCTGGACCCGCCAACCTGATAGGCAGCGGCTCGGGCAGCAGTCTCGACAACTCAACCCGGGTGACGATCAACGCCACCGCGGGTCACGTGTATTACCTCGCCTGCGACAGCGGTGGCAACGCCCCCGACAGTCAGCTCTGGCTGTCCTGGTATCCGGACGGCAGCGCCGGCGTGCTGGCCTGGGCGCAGAGTGTGTATCGCGGTTCGGAGACCGACGGAGGTGTGGTGACACGTGCGCTCAAACTGCGCGGCGATGGCGATGGCAGTGTCAGCTTCATCAGCGAGAGCGTCGACGGCGCAACTCCGGCCACAGCCGGGGTGGATTACACTCTGCCCGGCACGCTGCCGCTGCCGAGCGGCACCCGCTCGAGCACGGTGCTGCTGCCCTTCCTGGAAGACGGCGTGAACGAGCCTGAGGAAGCGGTGGGTCTTGCCTTCGACAACCCGACCGGCGGCCTGGGCATTGCCGATGGCACCAGCAACACCATCTTCATCGGCGAACAGACCGACAACGCCGCCACCGGTCTGCGCCAGCGCGAGATGCGGGTGCGCGAGGGGCAGACGGCCTACCTGGAAGTGTATCGGCAACGCGCCGGTGAGCGCCAGATCGCCGTCGGCTGGCGGGTGCAGTCGGACACCTGCCGCGCGGGCGTCGACATGCCGGGCCTGTCCGGCACGGTGTATCTCAACCCCGGTCAGATGTCGGCCACGATCGCCGTGCCGGTGTACTGGGACCGCGTCTTCGAGGGCCCGGAAACCTTCACCGTCGAGCTGACCGACAGCCCGCAGGCCGGCACGATTGTCGACGGCGCCAGCAACACGATCATCGCCGTCGAGGATGCCGACTTCTTTGTGCCGCGGCCGGGCGCTTACTGCGGCCTGCTCGACACTGGCGGCTGGGGCGCACTGGTCAAGTGCACGGTCACCGGCGCCGGTTCCGCCAGCGGCACCGTCGATTACCGGGGCGTCAGCTACCGATTCAGCGGCAGCTTCGGAGCCGACGGCCAGCTCGTCGCCGCCTTTGCCCGCGCCAACCGGGTGTCGCTCGGCCTGCGCCTGCGTTTTGCCGAGGGCTGGTCGCGCTGCGCGGCCTCCCTGCGCGATCCCGAGGGTGACTGGGCCGACGGCTGGGTGCGTTACCTGCCCTACGGCAAGACAAATCCCGCGCCGCAGGCGGGTCGCTACACCCTGCTCTGCGAGGGGATTGGCGACGGCTCCGTGCCGGTGCCACTGGCTGGAGCGAGCCTGGTCGGCACCGACGGCAGCGTGCGCTTCATCGGCCGTACCGCCGACAACCAGACCGCCACCTTCGCCAGTCGCATCGGCCAGTCCGATCCCGAGGGCCTGATTGGTGGCGAATGCGCCTTCAGCGTGCCGCTCTATGGCAAGGCCGGCAGTGTCTATGGCGCCTGCGACCTCGGCCTGGGCCCGCAGCAACCGGGAGCAGCGACCACGCTCGGCTGGCTCAAACCCTGGCGGCCGCGCGACCAGCTTTATCCGGCGCTGCCCTTCCAAAACATCGCCTGCCAGGCCGTGCCCTACACGCCGCCCGCCGCCGGCGAACGTGTCACTGAACCGCTGAATGCCGCCCTTGGCGATGGCAGCGTGCGTTTCGTCAACAGCGGTGGCGCGCTCGACGGCACCAGCAACACGATCTTTGTTTCCGAGCGCAACCAGGTGACTGTCACCGAACCGGGCAACCCACTGGGCTGCGCCATCAAGATCGATCCCAAGACCGGTACCTTCAGCGGCAAGATTCGGACGCCGGGTTCCAACCAATCCACCCCGTTCTACGGCGTCTTCCACCAAGGGGGCTATGGCTACGGGCTTGGCTTTTTTCCCGGCGGCGAACGCACCGGCGAGGTGGTGATCGACGACTTCTGAACCCTCGCCCTGCCAGTTCGCGACAAATCCCGCCCCAAGAAAGCGGCGCTGGGCCGTTGTCATGGGACAGCTCTGTTCCAACCATGCTCCACCGTCTCGCCCTCGCCCTGCTGCTCACCACCGGTTTGCTCCAAGCCGCTGCACCAGCCCACCTCCTGCCTGTGAGCGCGGCGGAACCCAAACCTGAACCCAAACCTGAACCCAAACCTGAACCCAAACCTGAACCCAAGCCTGAACCCAAGCCTGAACCCAAACCTGTGCCTCAGGCAGCCGCGACGCCTCCAGCTGCGGCCACGGCCAAGCCGGCGGAACCGGCCAAGAAAAAGACGATCGCCGAGTTCACTCGCAACTTCCAGACGTCCGACGGCCTCTTCCGTGTCTACTTGGATCCGGAGACCGGCACACCCTGGTTGCAGGTGAATCGGTCGCAGCTCGGCCCGGAGTTCATCTACTTCAATCACAGCGTCGACGGCCCGGTGGCGGCAGGCCACAACCGCGGGCGCTACGGGCGCGAGACGGTGTTTGTCCTGCGCCGCGTGTTCAACCGCATTGAGTTTGTCGAGCAGAACACGGCCCTCCACTTTGATCCGGCGCATCCGCTGGCGCGCGCCCATCGCGCCAACACCAGCCCTGCCGTTCTGGCCAGCGAGGTGGTGGTCGCCGAGGACGAGCAGAACTGCCTGATCGCCGCAACACCGCTCTTCCTGCGCGAGACCCTGACCGCGGTCAAGCAGGGCGGCGACAAGTCGGTGCTGGGCCGGCTCTCCGAACCCAAGACGAAGATCCTGGGGGTCAAGAACTACCCGCGCAACACGGCGGTCACCGCCGAATTCGTCTTCGAGAACGCCGAGCCAAAGTGGAAGCACGGCGATGACGTCACCGATCCGCGTTATGTCAGCGTGCAGGTGCAGCACACCCTGCTGGCGATGCCGCAGAACGATTTCAAGCCGCGCTACGACGACCCGCGCCTCGGCTATTTTACCCACAAGGTCACCGACATGACCAGCACGGACGCCGCGCCCTACCGCGACGTCATCCACCGCTGGCACCTCGTCAAGCGCAAGCCGGGCACGGCGTTGAGCGAGCCTGTTGAACCCATCGTTTTCTGGCTGGAGAACACCACGCCGCTGGAGTTCCGCGACACCCTGCGCGCGGCGATCCTGCGCTGGAACGAGGCCTTCGAGGCGGCGGGTTTCAAGGACGCCATCGTCGTGCGCCAGCAGCCCGACGACGCCACCTGGGATGCCGGCGACATCGATTACAACGTCATCCGCTGGACGAGCAGCGTGAACCCGCCCTTTGGCGGCTACGGCCCCAGCTTTGCCAATCCGCGCACCGGCCAGATCCTCGGCGCTGACATCATGCTCGAGTTCAGCTTCATCTCCAAACGCCTGCTCACCAGCCGTCTGTTCGACGATCCAGGCGCGGCTCTGCGGACCAACGAAGACCCGCACGCCTGCCTGGCCTGTGGCTGCGCACGCCAGGGACTGCTGTTCGGCCGCACCCTGCTGCAGCTGCGCAAGAGCGACCGCATCGAGCTCGACCGCCTGACCCGCGAGGCGCTCTACTACCTCGCTCTGCACGAGGTCGGCCACACGCTCGGCCTCAACCACAACTTCCGCTCCAGCCACCTGCACAACCCAGTCGACATCCACCGCGCCGAATTGACCGAGAAGACCGGCCTCACCGGTTCGGTCATGGATTACCCGGCCGTCAACGTCGCCCCGCCCGGCGTCCAGCAGGGCCAGTACTACACGACCCGTCCCGGTCCCTACGACACCTGGGCCATCCAGTTCGGCTACAGCGAGGCGCTGGAGGATCCGGTCGCGGAGGCGAAGCGACTCGACGCCATCGCGGGGCAGTCGCACCGCCCCGAGCTGGCCTTTGCCAATGACGGCGACGACATGCGCGACCCCGGCAAGGCGATCGATCCGCGCGCCATGCTCTTCGACCTGAGCAGCGACCCGATCACCTACGGCGTGCAACGCTGCGAGCTCGTGCGTGCCGAGCTGCAGCGCGTGCTCGCGGAAACCGCCGAGCCCGGGCGCAGCTGGCAGGAGGTCGGCCAGGCCTACCTGACCCTGCAGCGCGAAACCTCCAGCGCCCTCACCGCCATCGCGCGCTACGTCGGCGGCGTCCAGGTCGAGCGCGCCCTGCAGGGCCAGGCCCCCGGCCTGCGCCCCTTCCAGCCGGTGGCGGCCGACCTGCAGCGCCGGGCGCTTGACGCCCTCGCCCGCCATGCCTTCGCCGCCGACGCCTTCGCCGCGCCGACGGACTTGTACGCCCACCTGCAGCAGCAGCGCCGCGGCTTTGACCACGGCGAGGGCACCGAGGATCCGAAGCTGCATGAGCTGGTCTTCCGCACCCAGACCGGACTGCTCAACCACCTGCTGCACCCGCAAACCCTGCAGCGCATTCAGGACAGCAGCCTGTATGGCAACACCGTGCCGTTGGACGAGGTGCTCGGCCGCCTGACCACCGCCATCTTCACCGGCGATGACCCGGCCAAGCCGATGAGCACGATGCGCCAGAACCTGCAGCTCGAGTATCTGGCGCGCCTGCTCAACCTCGCCCACAACAGCGCCCACTACCCGGCCACGCAGAGCAGCGCGTTGCTGCAGATCGAGCGCATCCGCGCCCTGGAATTCCCCGGCACACCGGCCCATCAGCTCGCCGTCCGCTACCGCATCCGCCGTGCACTCGACGACAAGTGAGGCGACTCACTTCGACCCGTCACCGACAAATTCCAGGCGCGTCAGGCGACCATCGCCGTCGCGGTCGAAATTCCTGAAGCGCGCCTCGGCGTTGTCCTTCTGGGCGAGGCCGTTGCGGTATTCCTCCAGGGTCAAAACAGCATCGCCGTTTTTGTCCCAGCGTGCGAAGGCGACGGCGCGGTCCGGGGTCTTGCCGGCGGCCTTGGCGGGCGCCGGGCGCGGCACTGTTTGGGCCGCGCGACTCTGCAGCGTGGGATCGATCGTTTTTGGCAGCGTCGCAAACCACGCGACGATCGCCGCCTGCATGCGCGCCACGCGTTCGGGCTCGCGCGCGGCCAGGTTGACCGACTGGGCGCGGTCGGCAACGACGTCGTGCAGTTCCACCCTCTTGCCGTCCTCGTCGTGGACCAGCAGCCAGCGACCTTCGCGCATGGCGAAGGCCGGCCAGTCATCGCCCTGGTGCCGTCCCTGCCACCACCAGAACACCGGCTTGCCGCGCTCCTGCGCCTCGCCCCGGAAAGCCGGCAGGACGTTTTCGCCGTCCGACACGTAGCCCGCTGGCACCGGCACACCGGTCGCGGCAAGCACGGTGGGGAAAACATCGACCGCGGCCAGCGCCGTCTTCCGGTCGACACGCCCGGCCGGCACCACACCCGGCCAGCGCACCAGGAAGGGCACGTTGATGCCGCCGAGCAGCAGGCTGCGCTTGCGGCCGCGCAGGCCGCCGGTGCTGCCCTGGCTGTGATAAAACTTTTGGCCGGGCTGGGCATGGCTGTTCTCGGGGCCGTTGTCGCTGGAGAACATCACCAGCGTGTTCCGCGCCAGCCCAAGTTCATCGAGCAGGTCGAGCACGCGGCCCACCTGGCGGTCGGCACGGCTGACTGCGGCGTAGTAGGTGCGCTGCGGTTCCGGCACGTCGGCGTAGGGCTTTTTGTCCTCGTCGGTCGCCGACACCAGATGGTGCGTCTCATGCAGCCAGAGGTTGAGGTAAAAGGGGCGGTCGCCGGAGGCGCGAATAAAGCGCAGCGCGTGATCGGTGGCGGCAACGCTGATCCAGGAGGCGGCCTGGCGGTCGTGGGCCGAGGCCTCGCCGCTGGCAAAGGTGTAATCCAAGCCGTCGAAGACATGCTTTCCCGGCCCGGTCCAGACCGCCGCCTCGTCGTAGCCGTAGGCGGCCGGCAGCGGCGCATCGCTCATGCCGCCGCCGGAGAGGTGCCACTTGCCGAAGTGGGCGGTGCGATAGCCGGCCTCATGCAGCACGCGCGGCAGCAGCGGCGCACGCGGATCCAGCCAGTCGGGCATCTGGCGGGCGACGTTTTCCGCGTGACCGGCAAAGTGCTGATGCACGCCCCAGCGCGAGGGAAACTGGCCCGTGACGATGCCGGTGCGGCTGGGCGAACAGACCGGATTGACGACGGTGAAACTCTGAAAGTCGGTGCCCTCGCGGGCAAGCCGGTCGAGGTGCGGTGTCTGGATGCGCGGATGACCGTGGCAGGCGAGGTCGCCAAACCCGAGGTCATCGGCATCGATGAAAAGGACGTTGGGACGATCGGCAGCGACCGCCGACAGGGCCAGCAGGGACAAACCGGCCAGGGGTGACAGAACAGAAGGCATGCAGAGAATGGCCATCGGCCAAGCCGGAAACGCCGGGATCGACCGATCCTCGCAAGCCATCGATCCGACTTTTCTTTATTTCGCAATAAAGAGTCTGGCAGATGCACTGGCCAAAACAAGGGTTAGATTGCTCACCCCCCATGACCCCCAACCTTTTCGCCGCCTGCGGCGGCCGCCAGTCCCTGCCCTGGCGTGCCGCGCTGTTCCTCGGCGGGCTGCTCGTCATCAGCCCTGCTGCCACCGCCCAGACCCTGCAATGGGATGCCAATGGCACCGACGCTGGTGTGACCGACGGCGCCGGCACTTGGAACACCACGGACAACCGCTGGTGGAACGGCAGCAGCACCGGTGTGTGGAACAGCAGCGCCATCGCCCTGTTTGGCAACGGCGGCGCGCTTGGCACCACCAACACAATCACGGTCAGCGGCACGATTCAGGCGGCCGGCCTGGAATTCCAAGCCCTCGATCTGACCGGCACCAACCGCAGCTACCAGTTCAACGGCGGCACCCTGCAGCTCGCTGACAACGCCTTCATCCGCGTCGGCAACGGCGTCACCAACACGGGCGTGGCGCGCCTCACCTTCAACACGGCGCTGGCCGGCCGCGACATCACGCTGGAGAAAAACGGCTCCGACCTCGGCCTGGTCCATCTCAACGGCGCCAACACCTGGACCGGCACGCTGACCCTGAGCAATGCCGCGGGCGGCGGTGGCCTGTTTCTCAACATCCTCAACCTGGCCTCCCTGAGCAGCCTGGATCAAATCGACGTGCAGACCGGCAACAGCCTGATCCTCAACTACGGCCAGAGTGGCACGCTCGACGTGCCGATCCAGCTCGCCGGCACCGGCAGCGGCAACCGCGGCGCGATCCGTTTTGACGCCAATCGCACCCTGACCGCCGCCATCACCCTGACCGCCAACACGGGGATCAGCGCCAACACCGTCGGCACGCCGATTGGCACCCTCGCCGGCAGCATTGGCGAAAGCGGCGGCAGCCGCAGCCTGACACTCCACAACAATGGCGCCACCGGCACGATCGTGCTGGCCGGCGACAATCACTTCACCGGCGGCGTCGTGCTCAACGCCGGCGTGCTGCGCGTCGGCCACACCGGCGCCTTCAATGCGGCCGCACCCAACCTGCTCAGCTTCGCCAACACCCCCAATGCCAAGACGGTCACGCTCGATGGCTTCTCCGTGACCGTCGCCGGCCTCGCCCAGGCGAATGCCACGGATGTCGTCGTGGTGCAAAATGCCAGTGCGACTCCGGCCACGCTGACGCTCGCCAACAGCGCGGACGCCACCTTCCGCGGCGTGCTCGCCGACGGCAGCGGCGGCGGTGCCTTGACCCTGGTGAAGACCGGCGCGGGCACGCAGGCGCTCACCGGCACGACCAGCAGCTACAGCGGTGGCACCGTGCTGCAGGGCGGCATCCTGCGCATCGCCGGCGACGGCAGTCTCGGCACCGTGCCCGGTGCACCCGACGCCGACCACCTGCGCTTCAACGGCGGCACGTTGCAGTTTGCCTTTGCCGGCTCGGACGCCAGTCCCTCGCTGGCGACGACGCGCGGCATCACCCTCGAGGCCGGGGGAGGCACGCTCGACACACAGACGAACACGACCTACTACGCCGGCGCCATCACCGGTGCGGGCAGCCTGACCAAGAATGGCACTGGCCGGCTCATCCTGGCCGGCGCAGCCGATCACACGGGGGAACTGCTGGTCAACGCCGGCATACTCGAAGTCCGCCACGCGCAGGCCCTCGGCAGCAGCGCAGGCGGCACCCGCCTGCTCGCCGGCACCCGCCTCGACCTGATCGGCGGCGTCACCGTCACGGGCGAAGCCCTCATCACACCCTACCTCGCCGGCCTCGCTGGCGAAAACACCTGGGCGGGCACCGTCCAGGGCACCATCGGCGCCACCCTGAGTTTTGAATCCGCCGTGACGAACGGCCTGACCGTGACCGGCGATGTCAATGCCGCCGACGTCGGCGGTGGCGCCCATTCGGTCAACCTGGTCGGCGCCGGCAGCGGCGAAATCCGCGGCTCGATCTCCAACGCCCTGACCGTCACCAAGAGCGGCACGGGCCGCTGGACCCTGAGCGGTGACAACCGCTTCACCAACGGAGTCACCCTGGCGCAGGGCGAACTCGTGCTGGCCTCGCGCGGCGCGGTCAACGCCACCACCCCGAACGCCATCACCTTCGCCAACAATGCCAATGCCAAACTGCTCGGCATCACCGGCAGTGTCGTCACCGGCGGCCTGGCCTCGGCCACCACAGCCGGCGCCAGCGTGCAGAACGTCGGCGGTGACGCGACCCTCCTCCTGCAAACCTCCACCGATCGCAGTTTCCTCGGCACCTTCACCGATGGCACCACCGGCCGACTGTCGCTCGAGAAACGCGGCCCGGCCACGCAGTTCCTCGGCGGCGCCAGCAGCCACACCGGCGACACGACCGTGCGCGAGGGCACCCTGCAACTCGGCTTCGACCTCACCGGCGCACCCGCCAGCCAGATCCTTGGCAGCAACAGCCAGCTTGTGCTCGCCGGCGGCACCTTCGCCCTGGCCGGCAGCGGCAGCACGGCCAACGCCCAGACCGTGGCCGGCCTCACCGTGACTCCAGGTCGCTCGGTGATTCGTCTGACCCCGCACGGCAGCACCCCCCAGGATCTGCTGCTCGATCTCGGCGCCATCACCGTCCAAACCGGTGGCCTGATCGATTTTGTCCTGCCTGCCGGCACCCCCAGCGCCACCCATGGCATCCGCACCCGCACCGGCAACGACGCCGGCGGCATCCTCGGCGGCTGGGCCACCGTCGGCGCCGATTGGGCGACGGTGGCCGGAGGCAACATCGTCGCCTACACCGGCTACACCGAGATCACCCGCCTGCGCACGGGTGCCGGCGCAGTCGGCCCGCTGCCGGACAACGCCGCGGCCAACGTCAAGATCATCGACGGCGGCGAGAGCGACCCGATTCTGCCGGCCAATGTCGGGGGTGTCACCCGCGTCAACACCCTGCTGCAGACGGCGACTTCCCCGACCAACGTGGATCTCACCTCGGGCAGCACCCTGCGCCTGGGCGTCGCCGGCGGCATCCGCCTGACGGAAGGTGCCGGCGATCTCGTCATCGGCCGCGCGGTCGGCAACGGCGGCGTGCTCAGCGCCGGCGGCAGTGTCGCCGGCACGGCGGGTTCCCTCATCTTCAGCGACCACGCCGCCACGCAAACGGTCACGATCAACTCCGGCATCCAAAACAACGGCACGGGGGCGGTCAGCGTCGTGAAAAACGGCCCCGGCCTGCTCGTGCTCGCCGGTGCCTCGGGCAGCAGCTACACCGGCGGCGTGTTTTTGAATGGCGGCACAATCCGGGTCTCGGCGGACACCGCCCTCGGCGCCGCGCCCGCCTCGGCGACGTCCGCCAGCCTGACTTTCAACGGTGGCACCCTGCAGCTTGGGGCGGCCTTCAACCTCCATGCCAACCGCGGCATCACCCTGCTCGAAGGCGGAGGCACCTTCGACAACCAGGGCTTCAACAGCACGTATGCTGGCACACTGACCGGCCCCGGCGGCCTGACCAAACTTGGCACAAGCTCGAGCACCCTGACACTCACCCAGGCCAACAGCCACGAGGGTGTCACCACGGTCGGCGCCGGCATTCTGCAGGTGAACCACGCCCAGGCCCTCGGCTCCACCCAGGCCGGCACGGTCGTCGCCAGCACCGCCATCCTGCGCCTCAACACCGGCGTGACAGTCACCGGCGAAACCCTGACCCTGAACGGCCCCGGCAACAATCAGGGCAACCTGCAGGTGCAGAGCGGCACCGCCACCTGGGCCGGTGACCTGCTCATCGCCAACAATGCCGCCCGCATCGGCACGGGCAGCAGCACCGGTGAACTCGTCATCGACGGCGTCATCCGCGACGGCGGCGCCAACAGCCTCAGCTACGTCGGCACCGGCGGCGGTGTGGTGCGACTCAATGCCGCCAACACCTACACGGGCGCCAGCGACGTCATCCGCGGCATCGTCCGGCTCGGCACCGACAACGCCCTGCCGGTCACCACAACCCTCAAACTGCTCACCAACACCGTCGTCACGGAAACGGTCGCCCTCGACCTCAACGGCCACCACCAGACCCTCGGCGGCCTGCTCCACGGCGTGGTCTCCAACGTCGACAACAATTTCATCACCAACAGCCAGTCGGGCACGCAGGCCACCCTGACCGTGAACCAGTCGGCCAGCACCAGCTACCACGGCCGCATCGAGGGCGACATCGCCCTCGTCAAGGACGGCACCGGCACCCTGACGTTCACCAGCACCTACAACCTCGCGACACCGGTCGCCACCCAGCACACCTACACCGGCAAAACCACGGTCCGCGGCGGCACGCTGGCGCTCAGCGGCAGCGGCCGGCTCGCCGGCACCCCCTGGATCCAGGTCGACACCGGCGCGACCTTCAGCGTCGCCGGCGTCAATGGCGGCAGCTACACGCTCAGCGACCCGGTGCTGTCCGGCCGCGGCAGTGTCGCTGGGCACCTGGTCCTCGGCGGCACCAGCCGCCTGGTGCCCGGTGACAGCAGCGGTTCCCTGCTCGCCCAAGCCGGTGACGGCACCGGACGACTCAGCTTTGGCGACCTGACCCTGAGCGGCAGCGCCCTGCCAACCCTGCGCGCCAGCTTCCAAATTGGCGGTACACCGAGCAACCTCGGTGATCCGCTCGCGCTCGGCGACGTCACTTACTTCGCCGGCGCCGCCTCGGGCGAGCAGTACGACAGCCTGGCCGTCGGCGGCGCGCTCAACCTCAACGCCGGCGCCCGCCTGCGCGTCGAACTGCTCGGCAGCTACACGCCGGAGTTGGGCGACGTCTTCAACCTGCTCGACTGGGGCAGCCTGAATCCGGATGCCGATGGCGCCGGCGGTCTCGACGCCTTCAGCCTGGCGGACCTCGATCTTGGCGATGCCAATGCCCTGCTGGCGGCACATGGCTGGTATCTGGAGACCGACCGCTTCCTCAGCCACGGCCTGCTCTACGTGGTCGCACCCGAACCCGGTCGCGCCCTGCTCCTGATGCTTGGCCTCGGCGGCCTGCTTCTGCGCCGGAGACGCTGACGCCACCCACCTTCAATCCCTGTTGGCCCCCAGCAGCCGGCGCCCGCGCTCGGTCTGCCAGGGCTGCACTTGCATCAGCAGGGCTGGCAACTCGGGTTGCAGGGCGTAGCCGCGATGGAAGACCGGCGTGCTCGATCCCGAGATCGGCGGCACAATCCAGCTCCAGTCGGCGCTGACCTCGCGGCCCGCCCGCTGTTCCGCGGTGCAGAAACGCTCAAACTCGGCGGTCGCCTGATGGTGGTCGACGAGACGGACAGCGTCGCGCTCGAAGGATTCCAGCACGGCCTCATTCAGCACCAGCAGCGCGTGGTCGCGCCACAGATTGCGGGTGCGCCGGGTGTCCAGGCCGAGATGCTCGGCGACGACCGGCAGCTGGTGGTAGCGGGCCTCGTCGCCCAGGTTGCGCGCGCCAATCTCGGTCCCCATGTACCAGCCGTTGAAGGGGGCGCAGGGATGGGCCTCGCGCCCTGTGGCCAGCATCATGTCGGCCAGGGCCGGGACCGCATACCATTTGAGGCCGAGCTTCTCGAACCAGGGGTGACGGGAATGGCGCAGCGGCACCTCCAGCACCAGGCGGCGCGGCAGTTCATACCAGCGCAGCCGCCCACGCGCCTGCACGATCACCGGCAGGAGATCAAAGCGACCGGGCGTGGCAGGCGGTTGCCAACCGAGTTGGCGCGCGAGGCGGGTCAACTCGACATTCATCGGATCGCCCAGCACGCCGCCTCCCGCCAGCTCGTGGCCTGCATAACCCAACAGTTGGTGATTCCAGACACGCACCTCCTCCGCCTCACCCCGCCATTCGGGAAACACGGTCATCAGCGGTTGAATACGTCCGCCCGCCGTCGCCCGCTCCAGGTGCGCGCACAGGGCCTCGAAAACCTCGTCGCAGGATGTCACGCTGCGCGCGTCAACGACCTGCAGGGATTTCCAGTGCAGCCTGCCCACGCAGCGCGGCGCCTGACGCCAGGCAGCCTGGGCGGACGCCTCGAGTTCCACCGGCGCGATCTTGTCGTCGACCGGAACCTGGAGCCCCAGATCCCAGCGACGGAAAACATTACCGGCGTGGAGGGATGTCGCGTGAATGGGGCAGGCGGTCATGCAGGGCGTCAGGGCATACGCCCTCGGCTGCTGGCGCGCGCGAAAAAAACCGCAGGCCGCCACCTTCTCAACCGAACAGCGCGGCAATCGGCTTGCCGCCGTCGGTGAGCGGCACCGGACGGGTGCCGTCCATGAGGTCGAGCGACGGATGGATGCCGAGCGCGGCATGCACCGTGGCGTGGAAATCGGGCACCGAGACCGGGTTTTCCACAATCGTCTTGGCGAGGTCATCGGTGACGCCGTAGGCGCCGCAGTGCTTGAGGCCGCCACCGGCGAGGATCATGCTGAAGGTGCTGCACTGGTGGCCGCGGCCGCCGCCGCCGTCGAACTCCGGCGGGCGACCGAACTCAGTGCCAACGGCAATGAGGGTCTTGTCGAGCAGGCCATGCGCCTGGAGGTCGGCGATGAGGGTGGAGAAGGCGTCGTCGAGGTCCTTGATGAGCAAATGCTGCTTCTCCTGGCCGTCGTTGTGGGTGTCCCAGCCGGTGCCGTTGACGAAGCCGAGGTTGTGCGAGACCTCGATGAAACGGACGCCGTCCTGGATGAGACGGCGGGCGAGCAGGCAGCGCTGACCGAACTCGCTGCCGTAGGCGTTGCGCAGGTCGGCCGGCTCCTCGTCGAGCTTGAAGTTGCGCATGAACTCCGGGCCGGCAAGGCGCAGGGCCTCGCGCTGGGCGGTCTCGTAGTCGGCCATCAGGGAATCGCGCGCCACGCGCTCCTGCAGGGGCGCCAGCAGCTTCGAGCGCGCGCTGACGCGCTGGCTGGTGACATCGCTGGGGCGCGTGAACCCGGCCGGGCCGCTGGTGGTGTCGGTCAGGTAAATGTTGCCGTACTTCGCGCCGAGGAAACCCGGGCCGCGGCTGGGGCTGGGGTAGCCAATGAGCATGTAGGCCGGCACGTCCGGATTCACCGAGCCGCGCTGGTGGGCGACGATGGAACCCATCGAGGGATACATCGTGTTGCCGCTGATCTGGCGTCCGGTGTGGACGAAGTTGGTGGCGATGGCGTGCTCGTTGATGATGTTGTGGTTCACCGTGCGCACGGCGGTGATGTGCTCCATCAGGCGCGCGGTCTTCGGCAGGTGCTCGCAGACCTGCACGCCGGGCACGGCGGTGTCGATGCCCGGGTAGGCGGAACCGGCCTTCTTCGGGCTGCCCTTGGGATCGCCAAGGGGCTTCGGATCGAAGGTGTCCATGTGGGCCATGCCACCGCCCAGCCAGATGAAGATGCAGTGCTCGGCCTTGCCCTTGGGCATGGCGACGATGTTGGAGGCGCGCAGACCGGCGGCGGCGAGAGGGGCGGCGGCGGCGGTTTGCAGGAAGCGGCGGCGTTTCATGGCAGTCAGGACTTGGACAGGGGTGATGGGGAGAAGGTTGGAAGATTTCACGGGGCAAAGACCCATTCGGGGGCGTTGAGCACGGCCCAGAGGACGTCCTCCATGCGCGTGCGCCAGGCCGGATCCAGGCGCGGGCTGGGCGGATCGCCGCGACGGGCGGCCGCCTCCTCCTCGATGCGCAGGGCGTTCGCCTCGGCATCCAGGTGGTTCGACCAGGAAACGTACTTCGCCGGGTAGCGCGGGCCGGCCTCGGCCGGGCGCGGCTCGATGCGGCGCCGGTCATAGCCTTCGCGCAGGTGCGCGACATACAGCTCGCGCTCCTGGGCGGTCGGCAGGCGGGTCAAGAGGCGCAGGAAAAGCTGGTCGACGAGCTGCTCCACCGACTGGTCGCGCAGGACGAGTTCGGTGACGCCGTGGTCCTCGCTCAGGCGGGTCAGCCAGACGGCGACCGTGCCGTTGCCGAGGATGGCCGGCTGCAGGGCATTCGGGTCGGTGGAGCGACTGCTCGCCGGATCCTGGCGGGCGGGGCGCCAGCCGAAGGCCTCAAGCACGTCGCACACCGCCTGGATGCGCGGCAGGCTGAGGCTCGGGCGGTCGCGCTCGTTGCTGGTGCTGGCGAACATCCAGGCGCGCTCGGGCAGGCCGAGCGAGATCGAGTTCTTCAGGTCGCGACGGCCGTCGATGTCGAGGCTGACCTCCTCGGTCTTCATCGCCTTGCCGGTGGCGGCGAAGAGCGAGTCGACAATCTGTTCGGCGGCGAGGCGGCGCGGGGCCGGCGCGGCAAACAGCGGGCTGGGCGCCTTCAGCTCGGTGTCGGTGGCGCGCTGGTAGGCGTGCGAGTTGAGGATGACCCGGCTGAGGTTCTTCAGGCTGTAGCCGCCGCGCACGAATTCCCGGCCGAGCCAGGCGAGCAGCTCGGGATGGGTGGGCTTGCCGCGCTCCCAGTCCTCCACCGGCTCCACCAGGCCGCGGCCCATGAACTGCTGCCAAAGACGGTTGGCGATGACCTGGGCAAAGCGCTCGTTCTGCGGCGCGGTGATCAGCGCGGCGAGCACGTCGCGGCTGTTCTTCGGATCCTCGGCGAGGCGTTCACCGATGTCCGCCGCCACGAAGCGCTCAAAGGGCCACTTCGGCTCGACCTTGCTGCCGGGCTGCAGGGTGATCTGGATGAGCGGCTTGCGACCGCCCTCGTGCAGCTTGTCCATCGGCACGCTGCTGGTCGCGGGCACGTCGAGCGGCTTGGTCGCCATCAGAGCCGCCAGCTCAAACAGCTCCTGCTGGGTGCTGACATGGGCGGGTGCATCGTGGCAGCGCGCGCACTTCATCTCGACGCCGAGGAAGGCGGTGCTGACAATCGTGCCCTTGGCGGCCATCGGCACGTCGTTGCCGGAGGCAGTGCCGAAGCCGGCCGGGCCACCGAAGCGTTCGCTGCCGCCCATGCGCAGCAGTT
The DNA here is from genome assembly GCA_966252325.1 of uncultured bacterium. Classification (GTDB taxonomy): domain Bacteria; phylum Verrucomicrobiota; class Verrucomicrobiia; order Verrucomicrobiales; family Verrucomicrobiaceae; genus Prosthecobacter. Next base: position 49,688 of record CBINON010000014.1, read on the forward strand.
CGGTGACGAACAGGTCCATCGGCCGGTCGTCGGTCAGGGCCTCATGCAGGAACCAGCGGAAGGGGCCGGTGTTGTTGAGGGTCGGATTGAGGATGTTCGGATTCTCCGCCAGCACATCCTGCCAGTAGCCCATCCAGCGGTCGGCCCAGCGCGCATCAGCCAGCAAACGGTCGATGACACGGGCGCGCTTGTCGGGTCGCGCATCCTTCTGGAAGGCTTCGATCTCGGCCAGGGTCGGGGCAACCCCCACCGTGTCGAGCGTGACCCGGCGCAGGAAGGCGAGGTCGTCGGTCAGGCCCGTGATCTCGATGCGGTCGACGTCGAGCTCCGGCCAGTGCGCGCCCTCGCGGATCCAGCGCTCGAGCACGGCGATCTGGTCGGCGCGCAGCGGACTGCCCTTCGGCGGCATGATGAAATCCTCGTCCTCGCTGGTGACACGGGCGATGAGCGAGCTCTGGTCCGGATGCCCGGGCGTGACCGCCGGGCCGTCGGATTCACCGCCCTGGAGCACAGCGGCAAGCGAGTCGAGGCTGAGCTCACCCTTGGCCTTGCCGCCCTGGTGGCAGCTGAAGCAGTTCTGCTCGAGGATGGGCAGTACCTCGCGGTAGAAGTGAACCCCGTCTCGGCGCGCCGCCTCGACCTGGGCCGAAACCTTGCGGATCTTGGCATTGAGGAAGTGGTCGACGTCGTTTTGCGCCGGCAGATCCGCGGTCGGTGCCGGCACCGGCACGTCCGGTGTGGCGGCCAGCCATTCGGCGGCGGCGGCCCGGCGCTTGGCCCAGTAGCCGTCATGCTGCGCGCGCACCCGGGCGCGGCGCTCGGTGTTGAGGGCGGTCAGCCGGGCGCGGCGCTCCTTCTCATAGGCGGCCCAGCCGGCGTCGGTGTAGGCGACCCGACGCTGGCCCGGGCTGAGCAGGCTCCAGCTCTCGCGACCCTGCAGGGACACCGCGACCACCATCTCGCCGGTCTCGGGGCGCTTCTTCGAGCTGCCCACGACACCGCCCACCATCTGCTCGAGCACGAACAGGTGCTCGCCACCGGCGCTCTCGAACTCGGTCCACTTCTCCTGGGTGCCGGGCGGCGCAAAACGGAAGTCGGGGCCGAGGTTGAGGTATTCCTCCTGTTCGGCGACGCGGCCGTGGCCGCCGCTGTCAGCCTTGGAGAAGCCGATGTCGACGAGCAGACGGCCATCGACGTGCAGATGGGTGGCGCTGCGGCCGCGCACCAGCAGGCGGTGCTTGCCGGCCGGCAGCTCCACGACGGCGGCCATGCGCAGCAGGTAGGGATTGGGACGGTCGCCGCGCACGCCGGTGTCGACGTACTTCTGCGGCACCTCAAACACGCCGAAGACCTCCTCCTCGTAGGTTTCGGTCGGCTGCGGCGGGAAGGCCGGCCAGGCGTTTTTGGCGGGCACGCCCTCCTCGCAGATCTGCACGACCACGCGGCCGCGCGGCAGTTTCTTGGCGTCGACGGGCGGCGGCGGCGGATTGAACTCGTAGCGCTGCGCCAGCGTCACCTCGGGCAGCAGATCGCGGTAAACGGCCACCTCGTCGAGCGCGCCGTTGAGGGTGTTGCCGGCGCCGCCGCCGTTGCCGGTGCCGAGCAGAATGTCATCGGCATCGCTCACCGGCGGTTCGGTCGTCTCACCGGCCATGTCCCAAGTACCGCCGACGGCCTTTTTGCCGTCGACCCAGGCGCTGATGCTCTTCGGCTTGCCAAAGCTGTAGCTGACCGCCACGTGATGCCAGCCGGAGCCGGGCATGAACCCCTCCTTGGCCACCCAGCGGTGGTAGTTCTCCCTGCCGTCGGCGGCACGGCTGCGAAACAGGAAGCAGGGCCGCGCCTCGCCGCCCTCGCCCTTGAGCCGCAGCGCCCAGTTCTGGTTCTCGGCGCTGAAGGCCTTGTTTTTGTTGCGGCCCTTGCCGATCAAATAGACGTAGCTGCCGCTGTTGAGCTGCTCGGCATTGACCCAGGCCTCCAGGGTGATCGTGTCGCCGTTGCCAAAGCGCAGGTTTTTGCCCGGCAGCTCCTTTTCGGCGACCTGAAGAAAACCGTCCTTGCCATCGAGGGCCAGCGCCTTGTTGCCGGCCGGAAAGCCGGGATAGATCGGTTTCTGCGGCCCCACCGGCTGCAGGACGGCCTTGCCCTTGAGCAGGCCGGGCTCCTTGCCGTCAAAGGTCCATCGGACCGCAGGCTCGACCACTGGCACCGGGCTGGAATCGTTCTGCGCCCCCTCCCTGGGGTCGCTGGCGGCCCAGGCGGTGGCGGTGAGGGCGAGGAGGCTGAAGAGGGCTCGGGTCATGGGAGAAACGCTTTCCCTACCAACGCCCATCACAACCGCCTTGCACGCGGGTCGACACCCCACTTTCGGGGGATGCCCGTCAGACCCGCACCAGGCCGCGGCGGATCGCCTCGGCAGTGGCCTGGGCGCGGTCCTGGACCTTCAGCTTGGCGAGAATGCGGCTGACGTGCTGCTTGACCGTGTCCTCGCCGATGCCGAGCTGGGCGGCGATCGCCTTGTTCGGGTTGCCCTGCGCCACCAGGGCAAGGATTTCCAGTTCGCGCGGCGTGATCTCCGGCTCGGCCTGGCGCGCGTCGAGGCGGCGGCCCAGCTCCTCGGACAGGTAGCGACCGCCCTGCGCCACGGTGCGCACCGCGCGCAGCAGGTCGTCGCGCGAGGATGATTTCTGCAGGTAGCCAAGCGCGCCGGCGCGCAGCGCCGCCTGCACCTCGTCGTCGCGGGCAAAGGTGGAGAAGATCAGCACGCGCGCGCCGGGATGGGCGCGCACCAGCGCCGCCGTCGCCTCGATGCCGGTCATGCCGGGCAACTGCAGGTCCATCAGCACCAGGTCCGGGCTCAGTCGCTCGTAGGCCGCGATCACGGACTCGCCGCGGTCGGCCTCGCCGAGCACGCGCAGGTCGTCCTCGAGCTCCAGCGAGGCGGCCAGACCGCTGCGCACGACGAAATGATCGTCCACCAGCAGGAGCGAGATGGGTCGGGGCGCGGCCATGGCGGCAGCTAGCCGGCTCCGGCGGCGGCTTCAAGCGAAAAGCCCGCGGCGGGCGGGCGAAGCCGCACTTGCATCCGCGCCGCGCCGCTTCTATCTCAGAACTCGCCGCAGCCCCGGCGACCCTCCCCATGTCCAAGCACACTTACAAGCAGGCCGGCGTCGACATCCATGAAGCGGCGTCCTTCGTCGATGACATCGGCGCCCTGGTCAAGGCCACCCAGAAGAAGCGCAAGCTGGCCAACGCCTTCGGCCTGTTCGCCGCCGGCTACGACCTCAGCCGCTACAAGCAGCCGATGATCTTCACCGGTTGCGACGGCGTCGGCACCAAGCTCGAACTGCTGCTCAAGCACGACCTGCTTGAGAACGCCGGCAAGGACCTCGTGGCGATGAACGTCAATGACGTGCTGACCACCGGCGCCGACCCGGTGCTCTTCCTCGACTACGTGGGCGTCAACAAGATCCAGAAGCGCCAACTCACCCGCATCATCGCCGGCATGTCCGAGTACCTGCAGGACTGCAACTGCATCCTCGCCGGCGGCGAAACGGCGGAAATGCCCGGCGCCGTGCTCGACGGCATGGTCGAACTGTCCGGCTTCGCCATCGGCGCCGCCGAGAGGGCCGACGTGCTCAACCCCGCCGAAATCAAGGCGGGTGACGTTCTGGTGGGCTGGCCCAGCGCCGGCTTTCACGCCAACGGCTTCAGCCTCGTACGCCGCATCCTGGCGCGTGAAAACATCCGCCTGAGCAAGAAGGACGCCGCCGCCCTGCTCACCCCCACCCTGCTCTACCACCGCCAGTGCCAGGGCCTGCGCAAGGCCAAAATCAAGCCGGCCGCCATGGCCCACATCACCGGCGGCGGCCTGATCGAGAACCTCGGCCGCATCTTCACCAAGCGCGGCCTCGGCTGCCACCTGAAGGTGCCCTACTGGCAGAACGACATGGCCCAGAAAATCCTCCGCCACGCCGATCCGGCCGACGCCTGGGACACCTTCAACATGGGCATCGGCTGGGTCGCCATCCTCGATCCCAAGCACGCCCGCCGCGCCCTCAAGATCGGCGAGGGCGCCGTCGTGCTCGGCGAGATGGACCGCAGCGGCCGCGTGACCTGCGAACGACTGCCCGCCTGAAAGATGTTCCTTTGAACATGCATTTTCGCGCCCCGGCCGCCCCACAGGTGCCCGGGGCGCCTTTTTTTTGCTCTTCCCTAATGAACCCGCCGCCGGCCCGTTTCGGAGTCGGAGCACTCCCCCTTCTCTCCCATTCACCATGAAACCCAAACGCCACCTCATCGCCGCCTTCCTGCTCGCAGGTTTGAGCGCCGTCACCGCCGCGGAACTGCGCACCTGGACTGACATCCAGGGTCGCCAGGTCACCGCCAGCCTCGTCCAGCTGGACGGCGAGCACATTGTCCTGCAGACCCAGGATGGTGTCACCCACCGCTTCGAACTGGCACGCCTCTCGGCCGAAGACCAGGCCTTCGCCAAAACCGCCGTCCCGGCCGAAACTCCGGGTCAGCCGCAGATGCTGGCCAACGCCACCGTCGCCCAGGCCGCCCAAAAGATTGACCAGCTCGTCGCCAAGGGCCTCGTCCGCGCCAATCCGGAACGCGTGAAGAACGGCAAGGCGCCGATCACCCAGTTCAACCCGATGGCCAATGACGAGCAGTTCGTGCGCCGCGTCTATCTGGACATCGCCGGCCGCATCCCGAACTACGACGAGGCCACCGCCTTCATCAAGAACAGCAGCCCGAAGAAGCGCGCCGACCTGATCGACATGCTGCTCGACTCCGAGGGTTACAAGGCGCACCTGTTCAACTACTTCGGCGAGATGCTGCGTCTCAAGGACAACCTCGACCAGGCCAACCTTCGCGGCACCCCCTACATCAACTGGGTCAAGGAGCAAATCGCCCAGAACCGGCCCTTCGACCAGATGGTGCACGAGATGATGACGGCGAGCGGCAAAATGTGGCACAACGGCGCGGCCGGCTACCTGCTGCGCGACGCCGGCATGCCCCTCGACAACCTCGCCAACACGCTGACGGTCTTCCTCGGCACCGACGTCGCCTGCGCCCAGTGCCACGACCACCCGTTCGCCGACTGGACGCAGATGCAGTTCTATGAGATGGCCTCGTTCTTCGGCGCCACCTCGACGCGCGCGCCCTACCGCAACGACAAGATCATGCCGGAAATCGAGAAGCTGGTCGAGAAGGCCGGCCTCGACATGCGCCGCATCCGCAACGGCGTGCAGACCTACATGGGCGCCAACACCTACGTGGTGCGCGACATGGACAACAACTCCCTGCGCCTGCCGCACGACTACAAGTACAAGGACGGCAAGCCCGGCGATCCGGTGGCGCCGAAGTTCGTCACCTGGTCCTCGGCCGACAAGGGCAATCCCGCCTACAAGCAGTCGAAGGGCAAGGAGGAGCGCCTGCGCGAGTCCTTCGCCAGCTGGATGACCCACCCTCAGAACCCGCGCTTCGCGATGACCATCGCCAACCGCATGTGGAAGCGCGCCTTCGGCGCCGGCGTCAACGAGCCGGTCACCAACATCGACGACCCGGAAAACTCCGCCAACCCGGAGCTGCTCAAGCACCTGGCCGAGGAAATGAAGCGCGTGAAGTTCAACCTCAAGGAGTTCATGCGCATCATTTACAACACCCGCGCCTACCAGTCGGAGGCGACCACCGAGAACATCGCCATGGGTGAGGTGTACTACTTCCAGGGCCCGATGCTGCGCCGCATGACCGCCGAGCAGGCCTGGGACTCCTACATGACCCTCGTGCTCGGCCAGCCGGACGTCTACAAGGCCCCCCTGCAGGACCTGTATTCGAAGTCGATCGACCTCAACCTCGAGACCGTCGACGCCCAGACCGTGCTGATGAAGTACGACGCCTACCGCCGCATGGCCGAGAAGGAGCGCGCCCTCATGGGTGGCGGCCTCGAAATGGCCGGTGAGGACAGCATGATGATGATGGACTCCGGAGCCAAGACCGCCAAGAATGAAACCCCGGCGGCCGACGGCCCCGGCAAGATCCTCTCCTACGAGGGCATGCGCCTGCTGCGCTCCAACGAGATGGTCCAGCCCGCCCCCGGCGGCCACTTCCTGGCCGACTTCGGCCAGTCGGCTCGCGACCTGATCGACGGCAGCACCTTCATCGGCAACGTGCCGCAGGTGCTGATGATGATGAACGGCAAAGCCCAGCAGATGCTGACCAGCCGCGACTCCCTCATCTTCCGCACCATGGACAAGGTCAAGGATCCCTCCGAGAAGGTCGAGCGCATGTTCATGAGCATCATGAACCGCCGCCCCACCCTCCAGGAGAAGGACATCGCCAAGCGCGAGCTCAGCGCCTCGGGCGAAGAAGGCTACAGCAACATGATCTGGGCCCTCATCAACACCCGCGAATTCATCTTCGTCCAGTAACCCCTGCAACCTCCCACCCACCAGATTCCATGAAATCCGAACTCCTCAAACTCGACGAACTCAGCCGTCGCAACTTCATGATGCAGGCGGCCAGCGCCACCCTTGGCGTGTCCCTCCTGCCTGGCCTGTCCGCCAAAATGCAGGCGGCCGAAGGCAAGGTCGTCACCGGCCCTGGCACCCCCGGCTTCGGCAAGGCCAAGCGCGTCATCTACCTCTGGATGAGCGGCGGCATGAGCCACATCGACACCTTTGACCCGAAGACCGGCGACACCAAGGGCTTCAGCGACCCCGTCAAGGCCAAGGCGGAAGGCATCGACTTCCTCGGCGGCTACCTGCCGAAACTGGCCGAACACGCCAACAAGCTGAGCATCATCCGCTCGATGACCTCGAAGACCGGCGTGCATGACTCCGGCACCTACATCATGAAGACCGGCTACGAGCCGCGCGGCACGATCGTCCACCCGCTCATGGGCGTCTGGGCCAGCCACTTCCTCGGCCGCATCCAGGGCGTCACCCTGCCCGACAGCGTCGTCGTCAACAGCGGCAGCGCCTACCCGGGTGCCGGCTTCTTCCCGCCCGCCATGGCCCCCATCCCGATCTCGAACCCCGAGGCCGGCCTGCAGAACATCCGCCCGACCACAAGCGACTCGATGTTCAACAAGCGCATCACGCTGATGAACGAGTTCGACGGCGCCTTCCGCAAGCGCTTCGAGACCGAGGCCGTCAAGTCCTACAACGAGTTCTACGACGAGACGATGAAGATCATGAAGAGCGAGGACCTCAAGGCCTTTGACCTCGCCCTGGAATCCGCCGAAACCCGCGAGAAGTACGGCCGCAACTCCTTCGGCCAGGGCTGCCTTCTGGCGCGTCGCCTCGTCGAAAGCGGCGTGCGCTTCGTCGAAGTCCGCATGGGCGGCTGGGACCACCACAACACCATCGACACCGCCATGACCAACAATGGCGAGACCCTCGACACCGGCTTCTCCGCCCTGCTCCAGGATCTTGAGGCCAAGGGTCTGCTCGACTCGACGCTCGTCGTGCTCGGCTCGGAGTTCGGCCGCACGCCGAACATCAACGAGAACGACGGCCGCGACCACTACCCCCTCGCCTACTCCACCGTCCTCGCCGGCGGCGGCGTCAAGCGTGGCTTCGCCTACGGCGCCACCAACAAGGACGGCAGCCGCCCGGCCGACAAGCAGACCACCCCGCAGGACTTCCTGGCCACCATCGGCCATGCCATGGGCCTGCCGACCGAAGAAGTCGTCATGTCCCCGTCCAACCGCCCCTTCACCGTGGCGGACAAGGGCGTGCCGGTCATCGACATCTTCGCCTGATCCGGTCTTCATCCCGCTCGACACCCGGCCGCAAGGCCGGGTGTTTTGCATTGGGGGGGATGCCTCCGCCCCGTTCAGGAAGCGGGGGGATGCCTCCGCCCCGTTCAGGAAGCCAGCCGGCCATCGGCCTCGTGCAGCGTGCCACCGCGCGCCTCGATCTTCTCGCGCGCCTGCTCAACGGGAACATGCCTCGGCGTGTCCGCCGGCCGGCCCTGCGGCCGCGCCCAGCGCACGCCGTTGACCAGCACGCGGCGAACGTCCGGGTGGTGGTAGATCGGATACAGCTCGTGGCCGGGGCTGAAGTAAAAGACACGGCCGCTGCCGCGCGTCCAGGTCGCACCGCTGCGGAAGACCTCGCCGCCCTGGAACCAGGACAGGAAGACCAGCTCGTCCGGCTCCGGGATGCCGAAGGGCTCGCCATACATCTCCGACTGCTCGATCTCGAGGCACGGACCCAGGCCGGCGGCGATCGGATGCCCCGGATTCACCACCCAGACCCGCTCGCGCTCGCCCGCTTCCCGCCAGCAGAGCGCGCAACTCGTGCCCATCAGGCGCTTGAACAGCTTCGACCAGTGCCCGGAGTGCAGCACGATCAATCCCATGCCGGCCAGCACACGCTGCTGCACCCGCGTCACCGTCTCATCGAGCACGGCGTCATGCGCCGCATGCCCCCACCAGAGCAGCACATCGGTGTCGTCCAACAGCGCCTGAGACAGCCCCTGCTCCGGCTCGTCGAGGGTCGCCGTGCGCACCTGGAAGTCCGCCTCCGCCGCAAACGCCTCCGCCAGCGCCCCGTGGATGCCGCGCGGGTAGAGCCGCGCGACCTCGGGATTCTGGCGCTCGTGGACAAACTCGTTCCAGACAGTGACGCGGATCGGGGTGGACATGGTTTGCATTCAAACGCATGTGATGAAGCGATCAAACGGCCATTCGAGGTTCCGTAGCACGATCTGCCTTACGAGCCGGAGGCTCGAAAGAGATGAGCCGGTGCTGCTCCACCGGAACCCGGCCGCGCAAATGTCCTGACCCCTGAAAGGGCTCAAGAAGCCCGCCTACCACAAAAACCGCTCCTCATACGCCACCATCCCGCGTTTCAGCATCGCCACGTATTCCTCCTGAAAGGTCTTCACGCGATGATGCTCCTCTTGGTTCAGCACATAGGACCGCACGGCCTCCAAACGGGTGCAGCAAAGGTGAAGGCGCCATAGCCTTCCTGCCAGGCGAAACCCGCCACGCGCAGTTCCTCGTGAATCCAGCGTGACGACTCGCTCTTCACCTCCCGCATCACATCGGCGAGACAATGCGTCGCCCGCAAACCGGCGGCGATGTGGATATGATCGCCCGTTCCACCCACAGCTGCGCCAGGCCGTCCATGTTTCGGAGGATGCCGCCAATGTATTCGTGAACGCGCTGCCGATGCGTCGGCGAGCGCCAGGGTTCCCGGTTTTTCGTGCTGAACACGAGATGGTAGTGCAACGAGAGATGTGTCGAAGCCATGAGGGATCGTCTCTGATCCAGTAAAGACGCGCAAAACTGAATTCCAAGGCATTGCATTGCATACGCGATCTCTCCCGAGACACAGAGAAGCCCCCTCCGCCATTCGGCACCACCCGGGATTCAGTGCCGGAGGCACGCGAGAAATTAGCCGGTGGTGAAACCACCGGATCAACACGCCCATCACCCCAAATTGGCGGCGCGCCCTGGAAGGGCGCGAGAAAGGCACGTGTGTTCTGGCGGGCCACATTGCCGGGGACATTCAAACGCTTCTCGCACCCCTCCCGGGGCGCATCCCCATCAGGGATGGGCGATCGTTTCCGGTGGTTCCCGGTCGCTCCGCGACCTTCACCACCGGCTAACCTCTTTCAAGCCTCCGGCTCGAAAGATCAATGCGGCATCGTGCAGCCCGGACCGACGCTCTGGAAGAAGTCGTGGCCCTTGTCATCGATGAGGATGAAAGCCGGGAAATCCTGAACCTCGATTTTCCAGATGGCCTCCATGCCGAGTTCCGGAAACTCGACAACCTCGACCTTCTTGATGTTCTCCTTGGCCAGAATGGCGGCCGGACCACCAATGCTGCCGAGGTAAAAGCCGCCGTGCTTCTTGCAGGCCTCGGTCACCTGCGGGCCGCGGTTGCCCTTGGCGATCATGACCATGCTGCCACCCCGGCTCTGGAAAAGGTCAACGTAGCTGTCCATGCGCCCGGCCGTGGTCGGACCAAAGCTGCCGCTGGGCAGGCCCGCCGGCGTCTTGGCGGGACCGGCGTAATAGACCGGGTGCTCCTTGAAGTAGTCCGGCAGGTCGCCACCACCGTCGAGGCGCTCCTTGAGCTTGGCGTGGGCGATGTCGCGCGCGACAATGATCGGCCCGCTCAGCAGCAGGCGGGTGGTCACCGGATGCCTGGCCAACTCGGCACGGATCTCGGCCATCGGCCGGTTCAGGTCGATGCGCACCGCGCCGGTGTCCTTCCGGTGGCGCAGTTCCTCGGGGATGTAGCGCAGCGGCTGCGTCTCGAGCTGCTCGATGAAGACACCGTCGCGGGTGATCTTGCCCTTCGCCTGGCGGTCGGCCGAGCAGGACACGCCGATGCCGATCGGCAGCGAGGCGCCGTGGCGCGGCAGACGGATGACGCGGACATCAAGGGCGAAGTACTTGCCGCCAAACTGGGCGCCGATGCCGCAGGTGCGCGCCGCCTCGAGCATCTGCGCCTCAAGCTCGAGGTCGCGGAAGGCGCGGCCGTGCTCGTTGCCGGTGGTTGGCAGGCCGTCGTAGTACTTCGTCGAGGCCAGCTTGACGTGCTTCATCGTCGCCTCCGCCGAGGTGCCGCCGATGACAAAGGTCAGGTGGTAGGGCGGACAGGCGGCGGTGCCGAGGGTCAGCATCTTCTCGGTCAGGAATTTCACGATGCCCTTGGGATTCAGCACCGCGCGGGTCTCCTGGTAGAGGAAGGCCTTGTTGGCCGAACCGCCGCCCTTGGCGATGAACAGGAACTTGTAGGCGTCGCCATCCACCGCATGCAGGTCGAGCTGGGCCGGCAGGTTGGTGCCGGTGTTCTTCTCGTTGAACATGTCGAGCGGCGCGTTCTGCGAGTAGCGCAGGTTGTTCTCCGTGTAGGCGAGGTAGACGCCCTTCGACAGGGCCGCCTCGTCGCCGCCGCCGGTCCAGACCTGCTGGCCCTTTTTGCCGAGGATGAGAGCGGTGCCGGTGTCCTGGCAAAACGGCAGCAGGCCGGCCGAGGCGACATCGGCGTTCTTCAGCAGCGTCAGCGCCACCATGCGGTCGTTTTCGCTGGCCTCCGGATCGTCGAGGATGGCGGCGACCTGCTTCAAATGAGCGGGGCGCAGGAAGAAATTGATGTCGTGAAAGGCCTGGTTGGCGAGCAGGGTCAGGGCCTCGGGGTCGACCACCAGCACCTTGCGACCCTCAAACTCGGTCTCGCGAACGTGCTCGCGGGTGAGCAGACGGTATTCCGTGGTGTCGGCGCCGGTCTCGAAAAGTTCCTGGTAGTGAAAAGGCGGGGTGGGCATGGCAAACGGGAACTTTGAAAAGCATACGCCCGCCGGCAACGGGGAAAGCCGGATTTGTCGCGCCCGGCGCCACGGCGGCCGCCGTACCCTCATTGACAATCTCTCCGCCCGCCCTTTCATTGCCCCATGTCCCACCCCCTCGCCGACTTCCCTTCCAGCCTGACGCCGCCCGCCAACTACATCGTGCCCACCGTCATCGAGACCGAGGGTCGCATGGAGCGCGCCTACGACATCTACTCGCGCCTGCTCAAGGACCGCATCATCTTCCTCGGCACCGAGGTGAACGACCAGGTGGCGAACATCATCATCGCCCAGCTGCTCTTCCTGCAGATGCAGGACCCGAAGAAGGACATCCACCTGTACATCAACAGCCCGGGCGGCTCGGTCACCGCCGGCCTGGCGATCTATGACACGATGCAGTTCGTCACCTGCGACGTGAACACCTACTGCATCGGCATCGCCGCCAGCATGGGCGCCGTGCTGCTGTCCGCCGGCACCAAGGGCAAGCGCTTCGCCCTGCCGAACAGCGACATCATGATCCACCAGGTTTCCGGTGGTGCCCGCGGCACCGCCAGCGACGTTGAGCGCACCGTCGATTTCATGTACAAGCTCAAGCGCCGGCTCAACCGCATCCTCGCCCATCACACCGGCAAGACCCCGGAGACGATCGAGAAGGACGCCGACCGCGACAACTACATGACCGCCGAGGAAGCCGCCGCCTACGGCCTGGTCGACAAGGTGCTGCAGAGCAACAAGGAACTCCAGCCGGCCACCTGATCCCCATGCCGCGCGCCTCCACGGTCACCCTCTGCTCCTTCTGTGGCAAAAGCCATGCGGAGGTGAAGAAGCTCATTGCCGGGCCGGGCGTGTTCATTTGCGACAACTGCATCGGCGTCTGCAAGGGCATCCTCGACCGCGAGGCCGCCCAGGAGGACGAGAGCTTCCAGGGCCTGACCGTGCCCCGCCCCGCCGACATCAGCGCGGTGCTCGACGAGCATGTCATCGGCCAGGCCCAGGCCAAGAAGGTGCTCAGCGTCGCGGTTCACAACCATTACAAGCGCATCCTGCACGCCCAGCAGCAGGTCATCGAGGGTGCCGGCCGGCCGCGGCCGATTGCCGGCACCGACGAGGTGGAGCTGGAAAAGAGCAATGTCCTGCTGCTCGGCCCGACCGGCTGCGGCAAGACCCTGCTCGCCAAGACCCTCGCCAAGCTGCTCAACGTGCCGTTCAGCATCGCCGACGCCACCACCCTCACCGAGGCCGGGTACGTCGGCGAGGACGTCGAAAACATCATCCTGCGCCTGCTCCAGGCCGCCGACTACGACATCGCCAAGGCCGAGATCGGCATCGTCTACATCGATGAGATCGACAAGATCGGCCGCACCACGGGCAACGTCAGCATCACCCGCGACGTCTCCGGCGAGGGCGTCCAGCAGGCCCTGCTGAAGATCATCGAGGGCACGGTCTGCAACGTGCCGCCCCAGGGCGGCCGCAAGCATCCGCAGCAGGAGTACATCCAGGTCAACACGAACAACATCCTGTTCATCTGCGGCGGCGCCTTCGTCGGGTTGGAAGACATCGTCAAACGCCGGCTTGGCCGCCAGACCCTCGGCTTTAGCAGCGCCGGTGCCGTTGCGCGCGACGCTGCGGAGGAAAAAAACGCCCTGCGCCATGTCGAACCCGAGGACCTGATCGCCTTCGGCCTCATCCCGGAATTCGTCGGTCGCCTGCCAGTGCTCTGCACCCTCGAGCCGCTCGCCGAACAGGAGCTCGTGCGCGTGCTCACGGAGCCGAAAAACGCCCTGCTCAAGCAGTACGCCAAGCTCATGCGCATGAACGGCGTCGATCTGACGATCACCAAGGACGGCCTGCTCGCCATGGCGCGCGAGGCCATCAAGCGCGGCACCGGCGCCCGCGGCCTGCGCAGCATCTTCGAGCGCCTCATGCTCGACGTCATGTACGAGGTGCCCAGCCGCACCGACGTGCGCTCGGTGTCGATCAACGAGGCGGTCGTCAAGGGCGAGCGCGCCCCGATCCTGCGCAAGCGCGCCGAGCGCAACGCCGCCTGAAACGGGCGTCCCTTCGAGCAGGTTGACAGACCGGGGTGTTTCGCCCTGTTCTCTTCCGATGCGCCCCGGCCCCCTTTTCGCCCTCGCCCTCAGCCTGACCCCCGGCCTCGCCCAGCAGCCGGCCGCCACGCCCTGGGGCGACTTCGTGGAAGCGGATTTCCCCTTCTTCAGCAGTGTGCTCGACGCCCGCGAGGCCGGCGAAGGCCTGCCCAAGGACAATCTGACGCCGCGCGGCCTCATCCTCAACCTTGGCCACAACCTCTGGGCCTGCTTCGACACCGACCTGCTCCGCCTCGCCTGCGTCTGGCAGGGCAAAGCCGGCCAGCCGCCGGTGACCCCCGACGCCCTCGCCTCGGGCTCCTATCACGTCGCCGGCCAGAAGACCAAGGACGGCCAGGAGTATTTGCCGAAACCGGTGGGCCAGGTCTGGCTGAGCAACGGGATTTATCCAGGCTGGCAGGTCGGCGACACGCCGGACTTCACCGACCCGCGCGAGCCGGCCCCGAGTCCGGAGGAGGTGGGTCGGGGGCCGCTGGATCCGCAAAAGGCCCGCTTCCTCTCGATCGGCAGCCACCAGGGCCGGGCGGCACTGACCTACGAGGTTGCGGGCGTCAAGGTGAGCGAGGTCCTGCATGCGACTCCCGAAGGTGAACTGCAGCTCACGTTCGAAATCGGCCGCCATGAGCAGGCGCTGAGCCTGGTGCTCGGTCGATCGGCCGGCGTGAGCCAGCAGCAGCCTTGGAACACCAAGACCGGCCTGAAACTGCGTGTGCTGGATGGCGTGACCGTGCTTGAAATCGAACCCCGCGGCGCGGGCAGGCAGTTCAGCCTGGTGGGCGCCAAGGACGGCACCTGGCGGCATGCTGCAAGCCGACCTCTGAACGCTTCCGGGGGTCTCGCCAACCCCCGCTGGCCCGAAACCGTCACCACCCGGGGCCAACTCTCCACCAAGCCCGACGCCCATGTCGTCGACACCATCCCGCTGCCGGTGCCGAACCCCTGGAAGCGCAACGTCCGCCTCGCCGACCTCGACTTCCTCGACGACCAGGGCAACGCGGTGGGCGTGACCTTCGACGGCGATGTCTGGCTCGTCTCCGGCCTCAAGGGCGACCTCGAATCCGTCACCTGGAAACGCTTCACCTCCGGCCTGCACGAACCCATGTCGATCGTCGTGCGCCACGGCAATCCGCAATCCCAAATCCGCAATCCGCATTCGGAAGTCTTCGTCTTCGATCGCAACGGCGTCTGGAAACTCGTCGATGCCGACCAGGACGGCACCTGCGACCGCCATGAGCTGTTCTGCAACCTCTTCGCCCAGACCGCGGAGACGCGCGAGTTCCCCAACTCGATGAAACTCGGCCCCGACGGCTCGCTCTACCTCAGCAAGGGCGGCCAGGAGGGCACGACGCGCGGCAAGCACAACGGCACGGTGCTCAGGGTCGCGCCCGACGGCAAAAGCTTTGAGGTCATCGGCCACGGCCTGCGCCAGCCGTTCATCGGCGTGCACCCGCAGACCGGCCTGGTCACGGCCAGCGATCAGCAGGGCCACTACGTGCCGTCGACACCCCTGCAGATCATCGAGAAGAACCAGTTCTACGGCCACTTGCCGACCATTGCCCCGAAGGAACAGTACCCCGGCCCCATCGCCGAGCCGCTGGCCTGGATTCCGCATCCGGTCAATCCCAGCGGCGCCACCCAGACCTGGCTCCTCGGCACGCGCCTGGGTCCGGTCGACGGCGAACTCATCCACGTCGGTTACAACCGGCCGGAACTCTTCCGGGTGATCCTGAACACGCGCTTCGCCCGGCCGCAGGCCGCCATCATGAGCTTCTCGCGCGAGTTCGATTTCGGCCCGCTCAATGCCAAGGTGAACCCCGCCGATGGCCAGCTCTACGTCGTCGGCTTCCAGGTCTGGGGCACAACTGCGAAACAGCTCAGCGGCCTGGCGCGCCTGCGCTACACCGGCAAGCCGCGCGTGCTGCTGAAAGAGGTCACGCCGATGGACAAGGGCCTGCTGCTGCGCTTCAACGCACCGCTCGATCCGGCACTCGCCACCGATCCCGCCAGCTACAGCGCCGAGCGCTGGAACTACAAGCGCAGCGCCGAGTACGGCTCGCCCCACCTCAAGCTCGACGGCAGCCCCGGCCAGGAATTCCTCACCGCCAGCAGCGCCTACCTCAGCCGGGACGGCCGCAGCGTTTTTGTCGGCATCCCCGACATGCGCGCCGGCGTGCACCAGATGCGCATCGGCTGGGGCCTGAAAAGCCGCGATGGCCTGCCGGCCAACAACACCGCCTATTTCTCGCCCTGGGAACTCGCCGCCTTCGATCCGAAGAAGGAGGGATTCGACGATCTGATGGTCGATCTGACCCCGCGCGCCGCCCTCGCCACGGCCCAGATGAAGGCCAGCGCCGAGGAGGGCGAGCGGGTTGCCCAGATGTTCGGCTGCGTCGCCTGCCACAGCATCGACGGCAGCACGGTCGGCAAGGTCGGCCCGAGCTGGAAGGGCCTGCACGGCTCCGTGCGCGAGATCGCCAAGGGCAAAAAGGGCAAGGTCACCGCCGATGCCGCCTACCTGCGCGAGTCCATTCTGTCGCCCTCGGCCAAGGTGGTGAAGGGCTTTGAGAAATTCGACACCGGCATGCCCATCTATGCGGGCATCCTCAATGACGCGCAGATTGACAGCCTCATCCTTTACATTGAGACCCTGAAATGAGAATCTGACCGAATGGGCCGGCATGAAAACTGCGGCCCCCACGCACGTTCCTCCCCCATGCCACGCCGTTTTTTCCGCGCCGCCCTCGCCCCGCTGCTCCTGCTGCTGACCTCCTGCGCGGTGCAGCAGTCGGGTTATTCGGGCGCCCAGCGGAACGGCAGTTCAGGCGTCGTGCGCGCCCAGCCTTACACGCCGCCCGCCGCTTGGCAGCCGCCGCCGATCGACGCACGCCCGGTCTTCGCCAGTTCGAGCGTGCCGGCCATTCATGCCGACTCCTTCCTGCTGATCGACGCCGCCACGGGCCGTCATCTCGCCTCGAAGAACGCCTACACCCGCCGCGCCGTCGCCAGCACGCAGAAGCTGGTCACCGCCCTGGTCATCGTCGAGTCGGGCAACCTCGACAAGCCGGTGACGGTGCTCAGCTCGGACCTGCGCGTCGAACCCACCGTGCTTGGCCTGCGCCCCGGCGAGACCTACACGCGTCGCCACCTGCTCTACGCCTTCCTGATCAAGAGCTGCAACGACGTCGCCAACGTGCTCGCCCGCGACAACGCCGGCAGTGTCAGCGCCTTTGCCGCCAAGATGAACGCGAAGATGCGCGCGCTCGGCTGCCAGAACTCGAACTTCCGCAACCCGCACGGCCTCACCGCCCCCGGCCAATACTCGACCGCGCACGACATGGCACGGGTCGCCATGGCCGCCTACCGCAACCCGGTCATCCGCGACGCCGTGCGCCGCTCCTCCTACACCTTCCGCCGCAACAGCGGCCAGATCGTCACCCTGCAGAGCACCAACCACCTGCTCGGTTCCATGCCCGAATGCAACGGCATGAAGACCGGCTACACGGTCGCCGCCGGCCGCTGCCTGATCTCGACCGCCAGCCACTCCGGCCGCGACGTCATCCTCGTCCAGCTCGGCACCCGCACGAAGTACATCTGGAACGACGGCCGCCTGCTCATGGGCTGGGGCCTGCAGCGCTGCCAGGGCAGCTTCCTGGCCTGGAACCGGTAGTGCCAAGATCGCGGCCGGCGGCGGCGTATGCCTCCCCTGCCGATGAATCCGCGTCTCCTGCTTCCGCTCGCCTGCCTGCTCGCCAGCACCCCCGCCCTGCCCGCCGCCTTCACCGCCGGCGCCGCGGTCGCCGACGTCACCCCGCCCAAGCTGCCCGTGCTGGTCAACGGCGGCATGCTGAGCCGCTACCTCGACAAGGTGCGCACGCCCGTGCAGGCCCGCGCCCTCGCCCTCGGCGACGGCCGTGAGCAGGCGGTCCTTGTGGTGGTCGACAGCTGCATGCTGCCGCGACCGCTGCTCGACGAGGTCAAGGCACTCGCGGAAAAGCGCACCGGCATCCCGCGCGACCGCCAGCTCATCTCGGCCACCCACACCCACAGCGCCCCCTCCTCCATGGGCTGCCTCGGCACGGAGCCGGATGCCAACTACCTCCCCTTCCTGCGCGAGCGCCTGGTCGAGGTCATCGCCGCCGCCCAGGCCGCGCGGGTGCCGGCGCGCATTGGGTTCACCCGGACCGACGCCGCCGAGTTCACCGCCCTGCGCCAGTGGATCCGCCGGCCCGACCGCCTGGCCGAGGATCCGTTCGGCAACCTGAGCGTGCGCGCCAACATGCACGCCGGCCGCAACTGGGACGATGTCACCGGCGAATCCGGCCCCGAGGATCCCGAGCTGTCGATGATTTCCGTGCAGACCCGCGAGGGCAAGCCGCTGGCGGTGTTGGCCAATTTCTCGATGCACTACTTTGGCGACAAGGACCTGAGTGCCGACTACTTCGGCCTCTTCTGCGAGGGCCTGAAGGCGCGCCTGGCGCCGAATTCCAACTTCGTCGGCCTGCTTTCCCACGGCTGCAGCGGCGACATCTACCGCGTCGATTACAAAGTGCCGGCGGACAAGCGCCCGAACCCGACGATTGAAGGCTATGCCGACGGCCTGCTCGATCTCGCCGTGCAGGCGCTCGCCAAGGTCGAGTACCGTGAGGATGTCGATCTCGCCATGGCTGAGGCGCGCCTGCCGATGAACTACCGCGTGCCGGACAAGCAGCGCCTCGAGTGGGCGCAGCGCATCGTCGCCGGGATGGGCGACCGCGCGCCAAAGACGCAAACCGAGGTCTATGCGCGCGAGCAGCTCCTCCTGCATGAGCGCCAGAAGACCGAGGTCGTGGTGCAGGCCCTGCGCGTCGGCGACATCGGCATCGCCACCACGCCGACCGAGACCTACGCGATCACCGGCCTGAAGATCAAGGCGGCGAGTCCGCTGACGAAGACGATGGTGATCGAACTGGCCAATGGTGGCGACGGCTACATTCCGCCGCCGGAGATGCATGCCTGGGGCGGTTACAACACCTGGGCGGCGCGTTCGGCCGGCCTGGAGGTGCAGGCCGAACCGAAGATCACCCAGGCGGCCATCGGCCTGCTGGAGACGGTCAGCGGCACGCCGCGCCGGTCCCAGGAACTGGCTGCCGGCCCGGTCACGCGCGCGATCGCCGACCTGCAGCCGGTCGCCCACTGGCGCCTCAACGAATTCAACGGCCCGCTGGCCGCCGATGCCAGCCCGCACGGCCGCGCCGCCGCCTACCTGGGCGGGGTCGCCTATGCCCTCGACGGCCCGCAGTCCGACCGCTTCTGCGCCGCCGGCGAGCGCAACCGCGCCCCGCACTTCGTCGAGGGCCGCCTGGCCGCGCAACTGCCCGCCCTGGGCCCGGACTACAGCCTGGCGCTGTGGATCTGGAACGGCCTGCCCGATGGCGCCCGCGACGTCAGCGGCTGGTTTTATTCACGCGACATCGACCACGGCCTCAGCGCCTTTGGCGAGCACCTCGGGGTCGACGGCTCGGGTCGCCTGCTCTTCCAAGCTGGCAAGGCCGCGCCGGTGACCGGCAAGGCCGCCGTACCGCGCTGGACCTGGCAGCAGGTCGTGCTCGTGCGCCAGGGCGAGACGGTGCGCGTCTATCTCAACGGCGAGCTGGAGGTCGAGACACAGGCCAAACCCGCGCGTTTCCCGGATCTGTTCTTCGGCGGCCGCAGCGACCACGCGGCGTCCTGGGAGGGTCGGCTCGACGAGATCGCAGTGTTTGCGAAGGCGCTGCGTCGCGAGGACATCCAGCGCCTGACCCAGCCCTGACCGGGCTCACTCGGCGCTCTTGAACACCGGCGCGAGCAGTTGCAGCAAACTCGTGCGGGCGACGTAGAACACATCCGGCCCGGCGTCGACGCGGCCGAAATAAAGAGCCGTGTCCATGCCCGGCTGGGTGGGCGCGAAAATCAGCTTGGTCTCGCGGGTGGGGCCGTCGTTGCGGCCGGGTTCGCCCAGCGTCACCACGACTTCCAGCGCCGGCGTCTGCAGGGCGTGGATCGCGGCGGAGGCGTCGGCCGACCAGTCCTGCACGTTGAACTTGGCCAGGCGACCGGCAAGCAGGTCGGCCTTCACGCGGTCGATCAGCGGCGTGATGTCGCGACCCGCGCGTTCGCCGCTCCACTGGGCGGTGGTGGGATCGTATTTCAGCACGGTTGGCGGGGCGGTGCCGGCGCTGAGGCGAATGCTGCGCAGGGCGAACTGCGAGAAGCGCAGGGCACCCAGGCCCTTCCACTTGATGGCGTCCTGGGGGATCGACGGCAGCAGCGAGGCCTCGATGCGGTAG
Organism: uncultured bacterium; assembly: GCA_966252325.1. Taxonomy (GTDB): domain Bacteria; phylum Verrucomicrobiota; class Verrucomicrobiia; order Verrucomicrobiales; family Verrucomicrobiaceae; genus Prosthecobacter. The sequence continues at coordinate 69,417 of CBINON010000014.1, forward strand.
ACGCTGGGCTCGCCCTCGTACTTGGCGAAAAACTCGCTGGCCTCGGCGTTTTTGCCGAACAGCAACTGCTGCGCCGGCGCGCCAGCCTCCTGCCAGGCCACCTTGAGGAAGGGTTTGTCGAGGCCGTAGGGCCCGAGGTTGGCGGCGGAGTCGGAGGTGAACTCGGCGATGGCGTGAGTGTTGAGCGCCTCGAAGAAGCGCAGGATGCGCTCGCCGTTGGCGGCCACCTGGCGGTCCTGGCGACTGAGGAACCAGGAGTCGGCGCGTTTTTCGAGGCGGATTTCCGGGAACAGCAGCGACTCGATGCGGACGGAGACGGCCCGGTCCTCATCGATGCGCGCCAGCATGCGGTCGCGCAGGTCGTTCGGTTGTGACCAGAGCTCCTGCAGGGATTTCGAGCGGACAACAAAGACCGGCTTGCGATGCGAGCTGGTGGCGCGGGTCTCGGTGGCGTCCTTGGCGGGTTTGCTGAGCACGACCTCGTGGGCGCTGCCCTTGGCATCGGTGACGGTGAGACGGAGTTGCGAGCCCGGGCTGTCGGCCGGCTCGGCGGCGGCACCGGCCTCGAGCACCTCGGTCACCTCCAGGTTGAGCAGGGTGGACAGCAGTTCGCCGGCCTTCTCCTTGCTGGTGCGACTGCTCAGCGGCTTGACCAGCATCCACGGGTGATTCTCGTCCTTGCGCGCCAGCTCGATCTGACCGCCGTTCTGGCCGAGCTTGAGCCCGGTGATGCGGCCCGCCGGCAGGCGCAGCAGCTTGCCGTCGCGCCACTCGGCCGGCTTGGCCTTGACGAGTTCCGGCAGGGCGGTGCGGGCGACGTAATAGGCGGTTTCATCGGTGCGCCCGACCTGCCAGACGGAGACGTAACTGGCGCCGTCAATGGGGGCCGGCGCTCCCAGGCCGAGTTCAAGGATGCGCTTGTCGCCGGCGAAAAAACGCAGGCGATAACGCGGCTGCTCGAGCTGGGTCTTGGCCCAGCCGGAGGCATCAAACTCGGCGGCATGCACCCGCTGAATCCAGCCGATGCCGGGCACCTCGGCAATCAGTTTGACGATGCGCTCCGGATCGGCCAGGTCCTCGAAGGGGCGGGTCACGCGCCAGAGATCATCGACCAGAGCCAGGCTGGCGCCATCGCCACCGCTGGAATCGAGCTCAATGCGGGTGACCGCGCGGCGGTCAAACTTCACCGGTCCGCGGCGCATCTCGTGCAGTTCACGGGTCGACGGAAAGTAGCGTTCCACACCCAGGATCACCGCGCCCAGGGCGGCCGCCAGCAGCAGGAGAAGCAGGGTGGTTCGCGGATGCATGGCGGATGAATCAGGAGGCGCGACGCGAGGCCCAGATCATCAGGCCGAGCACGAGCACCAGCGCGGGAAAGATGCAGGTCGTCAGCCAGAAGATCAACTCGCCCTGGCGCGGAGTGAGCTGGATGCGGTAGTGATGCTTCACCTTTGGCGTGATGCCGATGAGGCGCTCGCGGTTGAGCAGCCAATTGAGGCTGGCGGCGACGAAGTCGCGGTTCACCGCCAGGGCGCTCTTCTGGTCGAGCAGCGAGGCGTTGCCGACCACGATCATGCGGCAGCTGTCGACGCGCAGGGTTTCATCGAGCACGCTGCCGCGCTCGACCGAGGCGGCGAGGAAGAGGTTCTCGCGCGTGTCCTCGGCATCGGCCACCGGCAGTTCCTCGAGGTAGTTGCGCTCACCCCAGTAGCGTTCGGAGGCGCCCATGAGCGGGTGCACGCGGATGTTCTGGTTTTCCAGATGCGGATCATCGAAGCGCAGCTGCAGCGACTGGGTCTGGCCGGGCAGGGTCGTGTTCGAGGTCGCCAGCGGCTGGGTGATGGCGGATTCGTTGTCGAAAACCGCCTGCACGGAGAACTCCTTGCGGATGCCGGTGCTGGTGCTCTCGGCATAGAGCACGCGGTCGGCGCGCGGCAGCACCCCGTGCAGGCCGAGGAAGGCGTGCAGGCGCGGGGTTTCCGCCTCGGGATCGAGCAGCACGAGCAGGCCGGCGCGCTTGCCCTCCCAATAGGTTTTCAGCATGCCCATCTCGCGCTCGGAGAAATCGTAGCGCGCGCCGGACAGGACGACGCCATCGGCATCCTCGGGCACGCGGTTCACCTCGGCCAGGTTGAGCGGCAGCAGTTGGAAATTCTGCTGGCGGCCGAGCTCGCCGAGCGCGGTCATGGCATCGATCAGGGCGCTCTCCGTGCGCGAGCCCTTGCCGACGACGAAGTAAAATTTGCGTTGCTCGCCCTCGACCACGTTGATGATCGCCGAGGTCACCGCGTCCTCGCCGCGAAACTCGCGCACCGGTCGCACCGCCTCGGTGCCGGGCTCGCGCAGAATCATCTCCTCCTCGCGGATGAAGCGGGTGCGGGTGCCGCAGCGGATGAGCACGCCGTTCTGGTCCAGCGCCAGGCCGGTCTCGGCCTTGAGCGCCTCGGCGCGCTCGATGTCGCGCAGCGGATCAATGGAACGCACGCGGATGCGGCCGCGGCCGTTGGCGCGGTACTGCTCGAGCAGGGCCTCGATGTCGCCATAGACCTTGGCGTCGCGGGCGAAGACGTTGGCGATGAAGACATCGCGCGGCAGCCGTTCCAGGTAGTTGAGGGTGGCCGAACTGAGCGTGAAGCTCTGCTGCGGGCTGAGGTCCCAGCGCGTGTGGTAGCGGTAGCTGAGGCGGTTGATCCCGGCGAAGAGGGCGATGGCCAGCAGCACCTGAACCAGCACATTGGCGCCGATGCCCCAGCGGCCGGGCATGCGGGGCGGCGGGCTGGGATCGGTGGCGGGCGCGGGATCGGACATGCGTGGGGAAGAGGGTATCTAAGACCATTTGCCGGCGACTGACAACCGGCGACTGCGATTTCGCGGCGGCGAAAACAACAGACCCCGCCGGGGGCGGGGTCTGCGAAAACACACTGGATTGCGATGGATCAGCGCTTGGAGAACTGGAAGCGCTTGCGGGCGCCGGGGCGGCCGGGCTTCTTGCGTTCCTTGGCGCGCGAGTCGCGGGTAAGCAGGCCGGCCTTCTTGAGGGTCGGACGCAGCTCCGGATTGACGGTGATGAGCGCGCGGGAGATGCCCATGCGCACGGCGCCGACCTGGCCGGTGATGCCACCGCCCTGGGCGTTGATGTTGAAATCGAACTGCTGACGGGTGTTGGTCAGGGCCAGCGGCGTCAGGATCTGGTTCTGCAGGGCGACGGTCGGGAAGTACTCCTCGAAGTCGCGGCCGTTGACGGTGATCGCGCCGGAGCCGTTGAGGATGTGAACGCGGACGACGGCGGTCTTGCGGCGGCCAGTGGCGGAGGTGAGGGGCTTGCTCATGAGCGGGGAGGGAGGGAGGGCGCTGGACTCAGGCGATGGCGCAGGGCTGCGGGTTCTGGGAGCTGTGCGGGTGCTCGGTGCCGGCGTAGACCTTCAGCTTGGTGACGATGGCGTTGCCGAGGCGGTTGTGCGGCACCATGCCCTTGACGGCGCGGTAGACGAGTTCCTCGGGCTTGCGCTGGCGCAGCTTCTCGGCGGTCTCCACCTTCTGGTTGCCGATGTAGCCACCGCGCTTGCTGGTGTACACCTTCTGCTGCTCCTTGCGGCCGGTCAGCACCACCTTGTCGGCGTTGATGACCACCACGAAGTCGCCGGTGTCGACGTGCGGGGTGAAGGTCGGGCGGGTCTTGCCGCGGATCAGGTTGGCGGCGGTCACGGCGACCTGGCCCAGGACTTTGTCCTTGGCGTCGATGACCCACCACTGGCGGTTCACGTCCTGAGCTTTGGCGGAGAATGTTTTCATGTCGAAGGTGCTTGAGGTGGGGCGCCGGCCTGCTCCCAAAAAAGGAAGCCCTGCCAACGCAGAAATGAGGGCCGTGAGAATAGAAGTCAGGCGGCGGGTGTCAACTGGAAAGTCAGCTTATTCGCACGCTTGCCGCTTGCGGGCGCCGTCCCCCCATGATAGCGAGACGGCTCACCCCCCGATTTCGCCCTCCAGGCACCCATGAAAGCCCAGCAACTCCTCCAGGCCATTGGCCCCGAACTCAGCCAGCAAATCATCCAGTACGTCCAGAACGACGAGCGCCCGGCCTACCGCGCCCTCATCCAGAACCTGGCCCAGCAGCGCAAGCTTCGCCCCCAGTTCATCCTGGAAAAATCCCGGCCCAAGCAGGCCGAATGGCTGCTCGCCCAACTCAACCTGAAGGTCAATGACCCGATCGCCGAGCAGCTCCTGCAAATCTGGCTGCTGAAATCCCAGGGCGCCATGCTCACCACCTTCCTCGATGCCGTCGGCATCGCCCACGACGGCAAGGGCCAGGTCGAGGATCTGCCCGAGGAAATCGCCGAGGACAAGGCCGCCGCCGGCATCGACGCCCTGCTCGCCACCTACCCGCCCAAGCAGGCGGCCCTCTACCTGTACATGTTCCAGCTGCAGAAGCCAGGCGGCTGGGAGGGCCTCGGCAAGGCCATCGCCGCCCGCCCGGAAGTCCAGCTTCAGGCCTGACCCCCATGAAACTCCGCCCCAGTCGCGTCCTCCGCGAGGTCCGTGCCGGCCGCCCGGCCACCGTCCTCAAGCTCAACCTCAACGACCCGCGCATCGTCGAGATGGCCGGCCTCGCCGGCGCCAGCGCCGTCTGGCTGTGCAATGAGCACGTGCCGAACGACTGGACCAACCTCGAGCACCAGGTGCGCGCCGCCAAGCTGCACGACATGGACACCATCGTCCGCGTCAGCAAGGGCTCGTACAGCGACTACGTCAAACCCTTCGAGCTCGACGCCACCGGCATCATGGTGCCGCACGTCAGCAGCGCCGACGAGGCCCGGCACATCGTCGACATGGTGCGCTGCCACCCGCTCGGCCGCCGGGCGATGGACGGCGGCAACATGGACGGCGCCTTCTGCCAGATCCCGCTCGCCGATTACGCGCACCAAAACAACACCGAGCGCTTTGTCATCCTGCAGATTGAATCGCCGGAGGCCCTCGAACAGGTCGAGGCCATCGCCGCGGTGCCCGGGTTCGACATGCTGCTCTTCGGCGCCGGCGACTTCAGCCACCGCATCGGCAAGCTCGGCCAGGCCACCGATCCGGAGGTCGTCGCCGCCCGCAAACGCGTCGCCGCCGCCGCCCTCAACAACGGCAAGTTTGTCGCTGTCGCCTCGCTCTACGGCCAGAAGGACGAGGTCATGGCCGAGGGCGCCCTGGTGGTCACCCTCGGCGCCGATGTACTCGCCCTTGGCGACGCCTTCCGGCAGCTGGTCGGCGGCTTCCAGCCACAGGCGGCCGGTGCCCGCGCCGAATCGGTCTACCGCTGAGCCCCCAACGCGGCTTGAATCCCGCCCCGCAGGGGTTATGTTCATTTTCAGCATGCGTTCCGTCCTCCGACCCCTCCTTGCCGGCTGCCTGGCGCTCGCCGCCTGCACCAGCAGTACCGTGCCGGGCCCGGAAGAACTCGATGCCGTCGAACGCCAGGTGCGAGCCCAGCATCAGGCGGACTACGCGGAGCTGGAGCGCCGGCGCCAGTCGGGCGAACTTGACGCCGAATCCCATCGCGAAGCCCTGGCCGCGCTCGACAAACGCGTGCGCAACGAGGTCGACACCCGCCTGTGGAGCCGCCATGCCCTGGCGCAGAGCGAGCTGAAGGCGAACGACATCCCGACCCCCGACCGGCCGGTGGCCCTCGCGCCACCCGGCGTCGGCACCCTGCAAAACAGCCTGTACAACAGCCAGCGCCAGACCGGCATGGGCAGCCAGCTCATGGGCAATTTCCTGCGCGACTCGGGCGGCGCCAACTTCAACAGCAGCCGCGCCGGCACCGTCTACGATCCCCCATGAGCAGGAACGCGGCCACGGCCGAGCGGCTGATGCGGGTCGCCGACACGGTCATCGCCGGCACCCGCCGCCGCCTGCCCGAACCGATCCGCCGCGCGGCCGAGGCCTGCGTCACCGAGACCGAACTCATGGCCGATTGCCTCGATGCGGAGGAGGCGATCGACGAGGATTTGCTCGGCCTGTTTGAAGGCTGCTCACTGGCCGATGGCGAGCCGGAAATGCCCGGCCACCTGCCGCGCATCCGCCTCTTCCTCGACAACCTCTGGGATCATGCCGGGGGTGACATGAGCGTCTTCCGCGAGGAGGTGCGCATCACCTGGCTGCACGAACTCGGCCACTACCTCGGTCTCGATGAAGACCAGGTGGCGGCCCTCGGGCTGGCCTGAGTCAGCCGCGCACCTGTCCGTCGCCGTCGATGAGGTACTTGTAGCTGCACAGCTCGGCCAGCCCCATGGGACCGCGCGCGTGCAGCTTGTCGGTGCTGATGCCAATCTCCGCGCCAAAGCCGAACTCGCCGCCGTCATTGAAGCGGGTGCTGGCGTTGTGGAGGACCACGGCGCTGTCGACCTCGTGCTGGAAGCGCTCGGCCGCCGCGCGATCGCGGGTGACAATGCTGTCGGTGTGATGCGAGCCGTGGCGGTTGATGTGGGCGATGGCCTCGTCGAGCCCGGTCACGGTCTTCACCGCCAGCACCAATTCCAGGTACTCGGTGTCCCAGTCGCTCTCCAGCACCGGCACCGACGGCACGCCGAGCAGGCCGCGCGCGGCGTCGTCGGCACGGATCTCCACGCGCGCCTCGGCAAGTCGGCGCCCGAGCAGCGGGTAGAAGGCGGCGGCCGCGTCGCGGTGGACCAGCAGGGTCTCCAGGGCATTGCAGACGCCGGGCTTCTGGCACTTGGAATTGACCACGATGTCGGCCGCCATCTCCAGGTCGGCATCGGCATGCACATAAACATGGCAGACGCCGTCGTAGTGCTTGATGACCGGCATGCGCGCGCAGGCCACCACCTTTTCGATCAATCCCTTGCCGCCGCGCGGGATGATCAGGTCGAGATACGCATCCATGCGCGCCAGGTGCTCGACGCTGGCGCGGTCGGTGAACGGGATGAGCTGGACACTGTGCGCCGGCAAACCGGCGCGCTCGCCGCCGGCCTGCAGGGCGGCGGCCAGGGCGACGTTCGAATGGATCGCCTCGCTGCCGCCGCGCAGCAGGGTGGCGTTGCCGGTCTTGAAGCAGAGCGAGGCGGCATCGGTGGTGACGTTCGGCCGCGACTCGAAAATGATGCCGATGACACCGATCGGCACACGCACCTTGCGCAGCCGCAGGCCGTTCGGCCGCGTCCACTCAGCCAGCAGCTCGCCCACCGGATCCGGCAGGGCGGCCACCTCGCGCACGGCGGCGGCGACGGCGGCCAGGCGCTTCGGATCGAGCGTCAGGCGGTCGATCATGGCGGAGCTGAGGCCGTTGTCGCGGGCGCGCGCCAAATCCTTGGCGTTGGCCTCGAGAATGCCCGCCTGGCGGGCCTCGATCTCGTCGGCCATGGCCAGCAGGATGGCGTTCTTCTGGGCCGTCGTCAGCTTGACCAGCTCGTGGGCGGCCGCGCGCGCGCGCCGGCCCATTTCCAGAAGGGTCTGTTGGATTTCGGTGTCGGTCATGAAGCCTGCCAGCATAACGCGCGCCGCGCGTTCATCCAGCGGAATGCGCCCCCGGCTTGCTGAACCAGGCCAGAAACTCGCGGTTGCCGTCGGTGCCCTGGATCGACGATTCGACCAGGCCCTGCCAGCGCAGTTCCGGACGGGCCTCGACAAAGGCCTGCAGGCGCGCGCAGGCCTTGGCATGCAGGACGGTTTCGCGAACAATGCCGCCGGCACCGATCTCCTCGCGGCTGAGCTCGAACTGGGGTTTGACCAGCACGACCGCCTGGCCGCCCGGCTTGAGCGCCGCGATCGGCCCCGGCAGCACGAGGGTGAGCGAGATGAAGGAGACGTCGGCGACGATCAGATCGATCGGTTCCGGCAGATCCTCCGGCTGCAGGTGGCGGACATTGAAATTCTCGCGACAGACCACGCGCGGGTCGCTGCGCAGCTTCCAGACCATCTGGTTGGTGCCGACATCGAAGGCATACACCTTTGCCGCACCGCGCTGCAGCAGGCAGTCGGTGAAGCCGCCGGTCGAGGCGCCGATGTCGAGGGCGACGAGGCCGGTGACATCCACGCCAAAGTGCTCTAGCGCGCCCTCCAGCTTGAGCCCGCCGCGGCTGACGAAGCGCGGTGGCTGGCGGACGCGCAGGGCGGCGTCGCGCCGCACCAGCCAGCCGGGTTTGCTGACGACTTCCTCGCCGACCAGCACCTCGCCGGCCATGATGAGGCGCTTGGCCTGCTCGCGCGAGGGACAGAGCCCCCGCTCCACAAGGGCGAGGTCCAGGCGGATGCGGGCCATCAGGGGGCGCTGCTCACGGGTTCGATGATCTCGTCGCCGACTTCCAGGGTGACCCCGGCGGGGATGGAGGCAAGGTCGAGGTCGGCGACCGCCTCGTCGGCTTCCACGGTGTCGGCGATGACAACCCGGGCGAGGATGGCGCTGTCGCGGCGGACCTCAAACTTGCGCCCCTTGGCGAGACCGGCCTTCGAGCCGGCGTCGACGACGATGAAGCCCTGCTCGCGGACAACCGCCTTGAGCTTGGCGACCGGCTTGGCGGCGAGCACGCGCTGCTGCAGGGCGGTGAGGGTGTTGGTGTTGATGCCCTGTGCCTCCGCGGCCACCACCGTTTTCGGTACGGTCAGACCGCCGCCGGGCAAGCCGCCCGCCATCAGTCCGGGGGTCTCTTCGGTGGTGGCGGACTTGGGGGTCGACGGTGCGGCGACGGTGCCTGGCGCGGGCGGCGTGATCGTGGTCGGCGGAGCGGACGGCAGGGCGGCGATGCCAACCGGTTTGGCGGCTTCCTCGGCGGCCTGGGCCTTCTTCAGATGCTCCAGCTCGCGCTTGGCGCCGCGCGCGGCCTGCTGGCCCTCCCAAGCCAGGTAGCCGGTGATGCCGAGCAGGATGAGGGTGAGGGCTTGGGCAAAATGAATCAGGCGCATGGCGCGACGCTAGACGGAAAATGCAAAAACGGAAATGCAATTCCTCGCCCCTTGCGCCGGGGGCCATCCGTTTCACTATGAAAGCAACAATGACCGAACTCGCACTTTTTCGACTGCCCGACGGACGGGCCTGGCTGGGCGCCGGGCCGTTCGAGGCGCTGGCGGCCCCGCCGCCGGGCGGCGGCTGTTTTTACGTCAACGATTTTGACCTCAGTGATCCCCTGCCCTGGAAGCGCCCGGCCAGCCTCGTCGAGGTGACCGCCGAGGGCCTGGCCGCCGCCGCCGGCTGGAACGGCGCCCAACCGCCGCACATCAACTGGGCCAAGCCGGTGACCGAATGGTTCAAGATGGCCTTCCGGCGCATCCGCCGCGAGGTGCTGGGCCGGCGCCTGGAAAAGATGGTGCCGGTGCTCACCGAACGCGGCGAAATCGTCGCCGGCCACCCGGTGCGCCTGCTCGACAAGGTGCTCAGCGCCCCGCCCAACACCTGGGGCTACGCCTACGTGACGGAATCCGGCGGCTTCCTCGGCGCCACCCCGGAACTGCTGCTGCGCCGCCAGGGCCGGCAGGTCGAAACCATGGCCCTCGCCGGCACCGCCAAGCCGGGCCACCAGGCCGATTTCCTCAGCGACGTCAAGGAGATCGAGGAGCACGAGATTGTGGTCCGCTATCTCGAAGAACGCCTGAACGCCCTCGGCGCGACCACGCGTGAACCACGCGGCACCTGCGAGGCCTCGGGCCTGGTCCACTTCCAGAGCCGGCTCACAGTCGAGTTGCCGCAGCCGCTGCCCGCCGACGACCTGATCCGCCACCTGCACCCGACCCCCGCCGTCGGCTGCCTGCCGCGCGACGACACCTGGCTGGCGCGCCTGCGCGAGTATCGCCAGCAACTGCAGGTGCCGGGCTTCTTCGGCGCCCCCTTCGGCTTCATCGAACCGGGCTCCGACGGCACCTGCCACGTGGTGGTCGCCATCCGCGGCCTCGGCTGGAACGGTCGCGAGGCCCAACTGCCCTCCGGCTGCGGCATCGTCAGCGGCAGCGCCTTCGACCACGAATGGCGCGAACTGCGCCTCAAGCGCGAGTCGGTCCTGCGCCTGCTCGGCGTCTGACCCCACGCGCTGGACCTCAACGATGGCGACCAAATGAGGTCGGCTGAAAATGCCTGGCATCTTGAATGAACCAGCGGTCTGCGCCCGCCCGGGAAAAGGCCTGGGATTGGGTGCTCAGCCACCCCTACCCGCCGCCTTCACCGCTCCGGTCCGACGTCGATCCACCCCTGCCGCGCGGCGGATCACGAGACCGCCACTCATCCTGACTCACTGATATTCAGTCATCCGTGCCATTTGTATGTTAAAAATGCCTGGCATTTTGTGTGGCATTCTCGGGCGCAACGGCGGGAGTTGGCGCAGGCGCGTGAACGCCGGAGGTGGCGATGGTGTCGGACTTTGCCATGCGCGCCGTCCTTTTCTGCCTGACCCTGCTGACCAGTGCCTGCCGCGCGGATCCGCAGGCGCTGGCTGCCGCTGCGCTGGCCCGGCTGCCGGCGGATGACAGCTTTGCCACCCGCCTCTGCCAGGCCGCCCTTGACCGCACCCGGCACCCGGTCCGCTACGACGGCGCCTACGTGCGGATCGCCTACCCCGGTGGCGACGTGCCCGCCGACACCGGGGTCTGCACCGATGTCGTCATCCGCAGCCTGCGCGTGCTCGGCTTTGACCTGCAGCAGCTCGTGCACGAGGACATGCGCCGGAACTTTGCCGTTTACCCGAAGCAATGGGGCCTCAAGCAGCCCGACCCGAACATCGACCACCGGCGCGTGCCGAACCTGCAGACGTTTTTCCGTCGCCGCGGCGCCGCCCTGCCGGTGAGTGACGAGCCGGCCCACTACCGGCCCGGGGATCTGATCACCTGCACCGTCGCCGGCCGCTTGCCGCACATCGCCATCGTCGTGCCGGCACCGGAGGGCGGCCCAGTGCCCTGGATCGTCCACAACATCGGCCAGGGACCCAAGCTGGAAAACCGACTGTTCGAATTCCCGCTCACCGGTCACTACCGCTGGCGCGGCGAGTGAAATGCGGCGCGATTGCGGTTGAACCCGGGGCCGGTCCGGTGGACACGGTCCTGCCCATGAACACCCTCGTCATCCGCTCCCTGCTCACCGCGCTGGCGCGCCTGGGCGTCGCGGAAGTCTGCGTGGCCGCCGGGGCCCGCAACGCGCCGATCATCGCCGCACTGATCGAGAGCGAGGGGGTCAAACTCTGGAACTTCTTCGAGGAGCGCAGCGCCGCCTTCTTCGCCCTCGGCCGCATCCTCGCCGACCGCGCCCCGGTCGCCGTGCTGACCACCTCCGGCACGGCCGCCGCCGAACTGCTGCCGGCGGTCATCGAAGCCCATTACCTGGGCCTGCCGCTGGTGCTGGTCACCGCCGACCGCCCGCGCCGCTTCCGCGGCAGTGGCGCGCCCCAGGCAATCGAGCAGAAGGATCTGTTCGGGCCCTACACTTCCCCCTGCCTCGATGTCGAGGCCGGGGTCAGCCTGTCCTGGCCGACCCGCCTCAACGGCCGCCCCCTGCACATCAACCTCTGCCTTGAGGAACCGCTCGACACCCGCCAGCCCGGCATCGACTTTCTCGCCCATCCCGGTCCGAAAGCGCCGAAGCCGCCGAAACCGCCCGCCTTCAGCCTGCCGTCCCGGCCGACCGCGGTGCTCGCCGCCGGTCTCAGCCCGCAGGAGGCCGACGCCGCCGCGCCGGTGCTGGCCGCGCTGGAGCTGCCGGTCTTTGCCGAGGCCACCGCCAATCTCTGGGGTGCCTGGCCGGGCCGGCCCGACCTGTCCCGCCTGCTGCATTCCGCCGATGATGCCGCCCTCTCCGGGCTCGACGCCGGCCACATTCTGCGCCTGGGCGGCGTGCCGGCCAGCCGCTGGTGGCGCGACCTCGAGGACCGCCCTGAGATCCATGTCAGCAATGTTTCGCGCCTGCCCTTCCCCGGCCTGGCACGCAGCGAAAACGTGCTCACCCTGCCCTGGAATACCCTCGACAGTCTGACCACCCAGAAACTGCCCGCCGCCCGTGTCAGCCGCCCCCCGGCCCCAACGCCGCCGGCCCCGCACTCTGAGCCCGCCTGGATGCAGGCGCTCGCCGAACGCCTGCCCAGCGGCGCCCAGGTCTTCCTCGGCAACAGCCTGCCGATCCGCGAGTTCAACCGCGTCGTGCCGGCCGTCGCCGGCAGCCTGCGCTTCCTCGCCAACCGCGGCGCCAACGGCATCGACGGCCTCGTCTCGACCTGGCTCGGCGCCAGTGCCATTGAGCGCGAGTCCTGGCTCATCGTCGGCGACCTGTCGGCACTCTACGACCTCGCCGCGCCCTGGGTCCTGCCGCAACTGCCCAAGGGCAATCGCCGCCTCGTCGTCATCAACAACGGCGGCGGCAAGATCTTCGCCCAGGTCGCCTCCCTGCGCTCGCTGTCGCGCGAGGCCCGCCACATCATTGAAAACCGCCACAGCGTCCGCTTCGGCCCCTGGGCGGAGCTCTGGGGCCTGGCCTACCTTCGCGCCACCCGCCCCGAACAACTCGACCGCCTGCCCGACGGCCCGCTGCTCATCGAGGTCGTGCCCGACGCCGCCTGAGGGCACTGGCTTTTTCACCTTGCCAGTTCCGGCGCCGTGGCGCAGCATCGGCTTCACTCACCTGCCATGCTGAAAAAGAACTGGTACCTGCTGCTCCCCCTTCTGCTGATCGCCGTGCCGGGCCTGTTGTTCGGCTACTACTCGCTCAGCCATGGCTACAAGCCCGCCGACGCTTGGAACGCCACCCGCTACTTCCTGCAGTCCGGCACCCGCTACACCCAGAACTACAGCGAGACGAACTTCGCCCGCCTGCGCCCCGGCATGGACGGCCGCACTGTCTACGAGGTGATGCGCATGCAGCCCTTTGAACGCCACGACAGCGACAGCCGCTGGATCTACTCGCTCGCCAAACCCGGTTCGAGCGCCTACCACGAACGCGTCGTGCTGCTGGAGCGCGACAAGGACAACGTGCCGCGCGTAAAGTCCCTCGTGCGCGGCTTCAAGGTTCCCGCCCCGGCCCCGTAAAGGCCGCCCCGCCGCCATGTCCCCTTCCCGTTCCCTCCTCCTGCTCGGCCTGGCCGCGCTCGCCTGCCTGCCCGTCGCCTGCTCGAGCCGGCCGCGCGGCCTGCCCAAGAACCTGCCGGTCATCAAGCTGAAGGACTCGCCGCAAACACCGGCCCACGGCATGGCACGCCGCGACTATCCGTTCGACGCGAGCGGCAACTACGTCACCGCCTGGGCCGCCGAGGGCGAACCGGCCGCCACCGCCGCCGACATTGAGCGCTGGCGCACCTCGCACGGTGGCAGCGTCTCGCGCCGCCAGCCCTCGCCCGTACGCAAGGTCTCCGGCTCCACCGCCAGCCGTGGCACCCACAAGATCCGCCCCGGCGACACCTTGGGGGGCATCGCCCGCAAGTACGGCACCACGGTGGCCAAGCTGAAGGCGGCCAACGGTCTGAAGTCCGACCTCATCCGCGCGGGCAAAACCCTGAAAATCCCGCGCTAAACCCGCCGTGACCCCGCTTCTGCTCGTGGCCCTCGGCCTGGTCGTCGTTCTGGTGACGCTGACGGTGTTCCGCCTGCATGCCTTCCTGGCCATGATCCTCGCGGCCTTCGTGGTCGCCGTCGCCACGCCCAAAGCGATGCTGCTTGCCCACGGCCAGGCCCAGGCGGCCGCCGGCAAGATCAGCGCCGAGGCAGCGACCGCCTTCGCCAGTTCGACCCCCATCGACCGCGTGCTCGACGCCTTTGGCGACACCTGCGGCAACATCGGCCTGCTGATCGCCATGGCCTCCATCCTCGGCAAGTGCCTGCTCGATTCCGGCGCCGCCATGCGCATCGTGAAGTCGGTGCTCGACCTCTTTGGCCAGGCGCGCGTGCACTTCGGTTTTGTGTTTGCGGGCTTCGGCCTCGCCATCCCGGTCTATTTCGACGCGGTGTTCTACCTGCTCATGCCCATCGGCAAGGCGATGGCACGTGTCACCGGCAAAAACTACCTGCTGTACATCCTCACCATCGTCGCCGGCGCCACCATGGCCCACTCGCTGGTGCCGCCAACCCCGGGACCGCTCTTTGCCGCAAAGGAACTTGGCGTCGATCTGTCGACCATGATGATCGCCGGCAGCATCGTCGGCCTGTTCACCGCCTCCACCGGCCTGCTCTGGGCCGTCTGGGCCAACCGCCGCTGGCAGATCCCCCTGCCCGAGGACCTGCCCGGGCAAGGCGTCGCCGCCGACCACCCCCTGCCGCCCCTCGGCCTGTCCCTGCTGCCCATCGTGCTGCCGGTCGCCCTCATCACCTGGGGCACTGCCGTCGAGGAAACCTGGTTCAGCGACAGCAACGTCGCCCTCTCGATCGGCGCCGTGCTCGGCCTGTTCCTACTGCACCGCCACCGCCCCACCGGCGCGCCCTCGGTCAACGATGCCGTCCAGGACGCCATCCTCTCCGGCGCCGGCATCCTGCTCATCACCGCCGCCGGCGGCGCCTTTGGCAGCACCCTGCGCCAGACCGGCGTCGCCGAACTCATCCAGCAGATGGGTGCCACCTCCGCCCGTCACTGGGCCCTGCCAATCTGCTTCCTGGTCACCGCCCTGGTGCGCACTGCCCAGGGCTCAGCCACCGTCGCCATGATCACCGCCGCCCCCATCGCCAAGGCCTTCCTGGAAACCGGCGCGCTCGGCTATCACCCGGTCTATCTGGCGCTCGCCGTCGGCTGCGGCTCCAAGCCCATTCCCTGGTTCAACGACAGCGGCTTCTGGATCATCACCCGCATGGCCGGCCTGCAGGAATCCCAGACCCTGAAGATGGTCACCCCCATGATGTCGCTCATGGGCCTGGTCGGCCTGCCCGTGGTCATGATCGGCGCCTGGCTCTGGCCGATGGTGTGAGATCAGGAACCACCCGGCACCCTCGGCAAGATGCCCAGCCAGGCAAGGCCGCGCAGCGTCCAACAGGTCTGATAGCTCCGACTGGTCCGACAGTTCGGACGAATCTGTGAGGGATCTACCCCGCCATAGAAGACCCGTCTGATCCAGACAGACGGTCCGTTCGAGCGCGCGGTCCTGCCGCACCCATCCGGCGCCCTGGGACAGGGCGCCCTACCTGATGCGCCCTCCTGAGCTCAATACGGCACGCGGAAAATTTCGCCGGTGACCGGGTCACGGGCTTTCTGGCCGGGGCGCAGGCCCTCGACGCTGATGATGCGCTTGGGATCCTTCAGGCTGTACACCTGGCTCGGCTGGCCGGGCACCTTGCGGGCAAACGGCACATCGGTCGGCACCGGGGCCGGAGCCACGGGTTGCTGGGGAACCGACGGTGGCGGCGTGGGCACACCGCCGGGAACCGTCGGTGCCGTGCCGGGCACGGGCGGGGTGATCGGGGTCGTGCCGGGAGGGGCGACCACCATGCCGGGGTCGACGCCGGCGGCGCCGGGATCGAGGTTCGGGGCCGGCACCGGCGCGGCATTCGGATCGACCGGCACCGGCGCGTTGGGATCGACGTACTGGGTCGGCTGCTCGCCGTAGCGCGGCGGGTAGTCGAGCGGGCGGCCACCGCGTCCGGCGAAGGGCCGCGGCTCGGGGCCTTGGCAGCTGGCAAGGACCGCGATCAGGGCGGCGAGGACGTGGAGGGGCCGGGGACGGAGCATGGGCGTGGCAGGTTAGTTGTTCACGCGCATCGGCATGAGCACGTAGAGGAAATTGACGCCCGTGCGCAGTACGCCGGGGCTGATTTCGTCAATCAGATGCAGGGTGACCTCGTCGGCGGTCAGGTTGCGCAGCGGCGCCATGGTGAACTCCGGATTGAAGGCGATGGTGATGTCGGCGCCCTTGTAGTTGATCGCCAGGGTTTCGCGCGCCTCACCGACGTCCGGCGAGGAGGCGACAATTTCCACCTGGCCGGGCGTGAAGATGAACTTCACCGAGTTCGACTTGTCGCTGGCAAGCAGGGACACGCGCGAGATGGCGCGCAGGAAGGTCTCGCGCTCGAGCACGATGCGCTCCTTGGCCTCGCCGGGGATGACCTGGCGGTAGTTCGGGTAGTTGCCGTCGATCAGCTTGCTGATGAGCAGGCTCTCGCCAAGGTCGAAACCGACCTGGCTGCCGGTGACGCGGATGAGCACGTCGCCATTGTCGCCAAGCAGGCGCGACAGCTCGTTGACCGCCTTGGTCGGCACGATGATGTCGACCTCCTGGCTCTCGGGGAATTCGACCTCCTGCTCGACCATCGCCAGGCGGCGGCCGTCGGTGGCGACGAGCGTCAGGGCGTTGCCCTTGAAGGAGAACAGGATGCCGTTGAGCACGTAGCGGGTCTCGTCGGTCGAGATCGCGTAGGAGGTCTTGCGCAGGCAGTCGCGCAGCACCTGCTGGTCGACGCGGAACTCGCGGGCGTCCTCGAAGCGCGGCAGCGACGGGAATTCCTCGCTGCTCAGGCCGAGCACCTTGAAGAAGGAGGGGCCGCTGCGGATCGAGGCGACGTTCTTTTCATCGACACTGATCTCGATGTCCTCGGTCGGCAGTTCGCGGACGATGGTCGCCAGCTTGCGCGCCGGCAGGGTGGTGGCGCCCTCCTCCTCGACTTCGGCGGGCACGCTGCAGGTCACCCCGACGTCGAGGTCGGTGGTGGTCAGCTCGAGCACCCCGTCGCGGGCGCGCAGCAGGACGTTGGAGAGAATGGCCAGGGTGGTGCGCGCGCTGACGACGTGCTGCACCTGCTGAATGGCCTGCTGGAAGGAATCCTTGCTGATCGTGAACTTCATAGAAGAGGGCGTGCCGACGAGTGAATGAGCAGCCTTTTTAACTGAGGCGGGGCGGGTGGCAAGAAGTTTGGCGGGGAATTTGGCAAATCAAGCCCGGAAACCGCCCCGCCTTGACTCGCCGCCCGGCCGCGGCACCGTGTCCCTCCCATGACCGACGCCATCGCCAATGTCCTCGCCGAACGCTACGCCACCCCCGCCATGCGCGCCCTCTGGTCCGCCGAAGGCAAGGTCCGGCTGGAGCGCGACTACTGGATCGCCGTGCTGAAGGGCCAGCGCGAACTCGGCATCCCCGTGCCGGACGGCGTCATCGAGGCCTACGAGGCGGTCAAGGACAAGGTCTTCCTCAGCTCGATCATGCAGCGCGAGCGGGTCACCCGCCACGACGTCAAGGCCCGCATCGAGGAGTTCTGCGAACTCGCCGGCCACGAGCACATCCACAAGGGCATGACCAGCCGCGACCTGACGGAAAACGTCGAGCAGCTGCAGGTCTTCCGCGCCCTGCTCGAGGTCCGCCGCAAGAGCCTGGCCGCCCTCGCCGGCTTCGCCCGCCGCGCCGCCGAAACCCGCGACCTGCCCCTCGCCGCCCGCACCCACAACGTCGCCGCCCAGGTCACCACCCTCGGCCGCCGCTGGGCGATGTTTGGCGAGGAACTGCTGCTCGGCGTCCAGGCCCTCGACGACCTCATCCGCACCTACCCGGCGCGCGGCCTCAAGGGCGCCGTCGGCACCCGCCTCGACCAGATCACCCTCTTCAACGGCGACGCCGCCAAGGCGCGCGAGCTGGAAACCCGGATCCTCCGCCACCTCGGCATCGGCGCCGCCCTCGACGCCCCCGGCCAGGTCTACCCGCGCAGCCTCGACCTGCAGGTCGTCGGCACGCTCTGCCAGCTCGCCTCCGGCGCCTCCAGCTTCGCCCGCACCCTCCGCCTCATGGCCGGCCACGAGCTCGCCGGCGAGGGCTTCGCCAAGGGCCAGGTCGGCAGCTCGGCCATGCCCCACAAGATGAACAGCCGCTCCTGCGAGCGCATCAACGGCCTGCACGTCATCCTCAAGGGCCACCTCGCCATGGCCGCCGGCCTCGCCGGCGACCAGTGGAACGAGGGCGACGTCTCCTGCTCGGTCGTCCGCCGCGTCATGCTGCCCGACGCCTTCCTGGCCATGGACGGCCTGCTGGAAACCCTGCTCACCGTGCTCAACCAGATGGAAATCTTCGAGTCGGTCGTCGAAAGCGAACTGCTCCGCTACCTGCCCTTCCTGCTCACCACCACCGTGCTCATGCAGGCGGTCAAGGCTGGCGCCGGTCGCGAGGCCGCCCACGAGGCCATCAAGGAGCACGCCGTCGCCGTCGCCAAGGACCTGCGCACGGGTCGCATCGCCCGCAACGACCTGCTCGACCGCCTCGCCGCCGACCCCCGCCTCGGCCTCGATGCCGCCGCGCTCGCCGACCTGCTCGCTCAGGGCCGCGCCAACGCCGGCGACGGCCCCGCCCAGGTCGATCACTTCTGCGCCCGGGTCGACGCCCTGCTCGCCGCCCACCCGGACGCCGCCGCCTACCAGCCCGGCAACATCCTCTGACCCGGCGCCTACGCCGCGCCGTTGCCGCCATGCCGCCGACCGGTTCTCCCCTGCCCGAGGCTGCGTCGGCGACCGATCTCAAGGCCGGGCTGGTCCGCCTCGCCGGCGAACTCGGCTTTGCCGAATGCCGGATCGCCCCCGCCCTGCCGGCCGCCCACAGCGAGGTCTACGAAAAGTGGCTGGCCGACGGCTGCCATGGCGACATGGCCTGGCTGGCGCGCGATCCGGCGCGGCGTTCCGACCCCCGCCTCGTCCAGGACGGCGCCCGCAGCGTCATCGTGCTGGCGATGAATTACCACCAGGGCGAGTCCGCCGTTGCCGACGCCGCCGGCTTCCGCATCGCCCGCTACGCCTGGAACGACGACTATCACGACCTCATCGAGAAAAAGCTGCGCGCCCTCGATGACTTTCTCATCGGCCACGGCGGCGTCCAGCGGCGCTACGTCGACACCGGTCCCGTGCTCGAGCGCGACTTCGCCTCGACGGCCGGCCTCGGCTGGAACGGCAAGAGCACCATGCAGATCCACCGCCAGCTCGGCGCCTGGTTCTTCCTCGCCGAACTGATCACCACCCTCGACCTGCCCGCCGACGCCCCCGGGCGCGACCTCTGCGGCCGCTGCACCCGCTGCCTCGACGCCTGCCCCACCGCCGCCATCACCGCCCCGCACCGGCTCGACGCCCGCCGCTGCCTGTCCTACCTGACCATCGAGAACAAGGGCCCGATTCCCGAGGCATTTCGCCGCGCCCTCGGCAACCGCCTCTATGGCTGCGACGACTGCCTCGCCGCCTGTCCGTGGAACCGCTTCGCCCAGGTCTCGCACGAGGCGACCTTTCAGGCGCGCGAGGCCGTGTTCCAGCGGCCGCTGCGCGACTTCCTCAGCCTGACCGACGAGACCTTTCGCGCCCTCTTTGCCAGGTCGCCCATCAAGCGCATCAAGCGCCCCGCCTTCCTGCGCAACGTCTGCGTCGTACTCGGCAACACCGGCAGCGCCGAAGACCTGCCCGCCCTTGAAATCGCCGCTCGCGACGAGCACCCGCTCATCGCCGAGCACGCCCAATGGGCCCTCCGCGAGATCCGGACTCGGTAGGGGTCCGACTTGTCCGCCCCGGAGACCGCATCGTCCACGGCGCCCCCCTTCCCCAACCCATCGTCGGCGCCGACGCAGCGGCGCCCTACCAGTCGGCCGTGCAGGCCCGCCCTGCCACCCCCGCGCCTGCCCTCAATCCCCCGCCCAGCCGGCCAGCAGACCGCTGGCGATCAGCGATGCCAGCGCCAGCAGGCCAAAGGGCAGGAACCGGCGCTTCTTGTACCAACGCAAGGTAAACAGCACGAGCAGGACCTGCATCCAAATCCGCGCCACCTTCGTCGACGCTGCCGCGCCGAAGCCATCGAGCGCCGCCACCGCCAGGGGCAGCGCGAGCAGCGTGCTGGCAATGAGCGAAGCCCGGCTGCCGGCCTTCAGAAAGCCGACCAGGCCGCCCGCCAGCAGAAAACCGATGTAGCACCACAAAACCTGGTCGAATGAATTCATCCGGTAACATCACCGGTGATCCGAAAAAGCAAGCGGCATCGATTTCCCGCGGATCCCGTTGATTTCCGCGTGCGCCCCCTCAAGCATGCCGTCCCCATGCTTCGACTTGCCTGCCTCTCGGTCCTTCTCGCCGTCCTGCTCTGCCCGCCACCGGTCGCCGCGACCGAGCCCCTGCTCGGCGTTTATGGCGAAAACTCGATGCAGCGCGTGCTCGACTTCGAGGCCTGGCTGGGACGCGAAGTCGATCTCATCCTGTGCACGGTCGATTTCCAGAAGTGGGAGAACTACCGCTACGCCGACTGGCTCAGCCAGACGGTCTACGGCGCGCGCGGCAAGCGCCGCCTCGTCTACGACGTGCCGATCATCATCCAGTGTGCCAGTTATGCCGAGGCGAAGACCGGCGCCTACGACGACCACTGGCAGTGCCTGGCGCAGTCGATCCTGAGCAACAACCCGGGCAACCACGAGATCGTCATCCGGCCCAGCCATGAGATGAACGGCGAATGGTTTGTCTGGGGCGTCGGCGGCAGCCGGCAGGGGCAGATCCCCGACTTCATCGCCTCCTGGCAGCGCTTCCATGGCGTCTTCCGCGGGGTGCCGGGCGGCGGGCGCTTTCGCTTCAGCTTCTCCGCTTCCGAGGGCGCCAGCGATCCGCGCCCCATGTGGCCCGGCGATGCCTTTGTCGATCTCGTCGGTTACGACGTGTATTGGAAACCCAGGGCCATGGGTGGCGAGGGCTGGGAGACCGACGATCCCAAGGAGGCCTGGGAACTGCGCGTGAGCGCGCACGGCTACAACGCCTGGAACCTCGCCGGCATGCTCGCCTTTGCCCAAGCCCACGGCAAACCCTTCCAGATCGATGAATGGGGCGTCTGGGGCCCCGACGCCGCGCCCTTTGTCGAACGCATGACCGCCTTCCTGCGCAGCCAGGGTGTGCGCGCCCACAGCTACTGGAATTCCAATGCCGCCTACCCCGGTGAACTGTCCTCGCGCAACGAGGCCTGGCCCGTCACCACAACGGCTTTCCGGCAGGCCTTCGGCAAAACCCGCTGATCCCGCCTCAGGGTTGGGACGCGCCGCGTCCGACCTGTCCGATGGGTCCATCCCAGAGGCCGCATCTTCCCGGACCCCAGCCCTACCTCCGATAACACCCCGACCGATACGACACCTCGCCGGTCCGCAGCGCCTCGTAGATCCGTGAACCGGGCAGACCGGCGAAATCCCGGCCCGGGCCGTGCAGGAAGGTGGGCAGGCACTCGCGCAGCAGGGCCTCGCTGCGCGCGGCGTTGCAGGCCATGCCGCGCAGCACTTCCGCGCCGATGTCGCGCGTCTGCACGACGCTCAGCGGCGCGCCCGCCAGGTCGGCCTCCCACTCGGCGAGCTCATGGGCAAAGCGAAAGTCCGCATAGAGGAAGTGGCCGCCGGGCCGCAGCACCCGCGCCACCTCGGCCAGAAAGCCGGGGAAATCCGGGTAGCAGTGCGAGGCCTCGACATTGATCACGGCATCGACCGAGCCATCCGCCAACGGCAGCTTTTGGGCGTCGCCCTGCCGGAACGACAACCCCGGCACGCGGTGCCGGTTCTGACAGAAGCGAATGCCGGCCGGGTTCAGGTCGAGTCCCGTGTAGCTCGCCGGCTGCAGCGAGCGCGCGATCCACGCGGCACCGCCGCCGTGGCCGCAGCTCACCTCCAGCACGTCCTTGTCCTGCAGCGGCACCTGCGAGGCGACGTGATGGTAGAGCTGGATGCAGGCCCGGTTCGGTTCATCGGCCGGCTCCAGCGCCAGCCCCACCGGCGGTTCCGCCTCGAAGGCGTAGTTGAGGAACAGCACCTCCTCGCCCTGCAGGCGACGGGTCAAAAACGGATACCAGAGTTGCCACAGCCCCTTGCGGACCGTGGGGATGGCAAAGAGACGTTCCAGGAGCGACATGGCAGGCCACCCCTCACCCGGCCTCCGGCAAGTGCGAGCGATTTTTCGGCGGGGCTCTGGCCCAATCCGGTGCCGGACTTGGAAGTGCGGACAGGGATGGCACTCGGTCCAGACTGATCGTCGAGGCAATGCGCCGGAGACATAGAACTTCAGCGCGCATTCACTCGGCGTCCCGCGACAGGCCGAGACACCGAATGACTGGTTCGAGGAAGGCTTGCCGGCCTGCTAGCTTCAGGGTGGGCGCGATCGAACCAATCAATCGAGTGCCATTCCTGCTTGGCCTCCTTTTTCTTCCTTGATGGCTGGGGTCAGTCTTCCACCCTGCCAAGCGCTGGTGTGTAGTGAGCTTGCTCCACCTCCCAGAAACGTTGGAATTCCGTCAGAGAGGCCGGCACTTGCCGGGGGGCAAGCCTTATCCAGGCGGCAATCTCCGTCATCACAACAACCTGCATCCCCGGCGAGCCCGCGCCCGCGGCCTCCAAGAGGGGCTCAACACGGTCGCGATCCGGTGTGGCCTGCAGCCGGCGCAGGAATCTTCTCGCCGCCTCCCTGTCCCCGCCTTGGAAAACGAGGCGCGCGAGTTGGATTTGCTCCTCCTCCAGCTGCAGGTCAACCTGCTGCAGGGCATGTTCACGCACCTCGCCATCCCTGTCCTGCAGGGCCATGACGAGCAGCGGATTGGCATCCTCGGCAGCCAGCAGACACGCGGCTGAAACGGCCACGCACCGCGCGGCAGCGTGCGAATGACGGAGTGCTTCGCGAATCCGTGCCACCGCTTCCTGGCCACCGGTTGTGGCCACCGCGAACAGAGTTTTTTCCAATTGGGTGACCATGGAGATCTCCATGGAGGCGGGCCCGTCAGCCGGTCGCGTGGACGCTGACGCCGCCAAGACCGTCACTCCACCAGTCATGCCCGCCTGCGTCGGGACACCACCCGACCTCCGTTGCCATGTCAGGAATCCGCCACAGCCCATCCCGAGCAGGATGACAGCCAGCCAGATCAAGCGGTCTTGTCGAACTCTCATGAGCGATGCCGGAAAGCATACCTCCCCGTCCACCGCCATGATGCCCCCCCGAAGCCGGTTGTCGAACACGCATGCACCAGAACCAGAGCGAAGGTTGTCCAATGCTGCGCCTGCATTGGCAGCAACGAGAATACCATCGACACCCGGGCGAAGGCCTGGGATAAATCCTCTGCAAGCAGACATCTGCGCCTGCCAACCTCACCTGCAACGAGAGGAGTTCATCATGAACACACATCACGTTCGATCTGCCGCCCTGGGCATGACGGCAGCAAAAAGGGCTCTGCTGCTCTTGGGGGCATTGGCTTCGGTCATCCATGCCCAGACACTTCAGCGCACCCTCCTGATGACGAAGGACGACCCCGTCATTGGAGCTGGAGACATCCGGCTCAAAAGCGTCGGAGTTCCTTGCGTGGCCCCATCCGACAATCCTTATGCGCGCGAGCCCTTGGTGACCCTCAAGGCCAGTTTGAGCAACTCCCGCACCGCGGTGGGAGTTTACAACCCGTCCCAGCAGGCCTTCCAGCCTCTGGTGACGACGACGGATCCGTGGATCGTCGACAACCTTGATGGCAACGGCCCCCAGACAGCCAGGTTTCGCGCCTTTGGAGACCCTTGGATCACCGATGCCCCCGGGGGCCATCACATCTTCTTCACGGGTTCTCTGGCCGGAGGAGGCACGACCACCGCCAACAACCAGGCGCTGTTTGGCATCCCCGTCAGCCATGACGAAATGACCGGCATCCTGACCCCTGGCGCACTGCAGATGCTCCAGCGCCTGGGCAGCCCGCTTCCGGATCAGGCCGGCAACCTGAATCCCGATTACCGGCTCGGCAAATTCATGTCCATCCTGAGCGGCCCGTTCGCCCCCTTGACAGCGTTCACCGGGACCCTGCTGCCGACTCTGCCCCAGGCAGAACTCACCCCGATCCGCCCCATCACGGCAACCAACGATCTGGGCCTCTGGTTCGAAGGCCGCCTGGTGCTGCGTGAAGGCACGGAAACGGACAGGGTTTTGCCCGCGGAAGGCGGCGGCCCCGTGACACGGATGGTGAAGACTTTCAAGGCACTGAGCACCAGCGCCTTCGGCAGAGGGCAAGGCAACGCCCTGAGTCTGAACTCTTGTCTGTCGGTCCATATCGTCTGGTCCGACAGCACTTCGGGTGTGTATTCAATCACCCCCACCGGCGATTTGAACGAGATTGCCAAGACCGGCGGGTTGAATGCGCCCGGCTACCCGGCCAATCCCTTCGTCAAGATCGGCACACCGTCGCAATCGCTGTACTTTGGAACCGCCTTTCTGGGCAGTGTGGCCACCGGCAATGGCGTTGCCGCATCAAGCGCCAAGGGCCTGTTCGTCAGCACCCAAGCATTCGGACCGCCCTACACGCCGGCCCTGGCAGTCGCCCAAGGGTCCAGCTTTTGGGGGGCGCCCCACCCGGACGTCACACTTTCCAGCTTCAGCGATCCGCTCATGAATGTTTCCATCGGTGCTTACGGTTCGCTTCTGTGGACGGGGACCATGCGGGGCACCCGTGCCAATCCCGTGGTTTCGACGCAAAACGCCGGCCTCTGGGCCGTGGTGGAATTGGATTACGCGCCGGGCAGCTACGACGAGCCCGTGCTCCTGGCTCGCGAGGGTTTCGGTTTTGGCGGCCTCCTGGGGACGGCGACCCTCAAGACATTCACGTCCGCCCTCTTTGGCACCTATTGCGAGAGCAACGGCGATGGGCCCTTTGCCTTCGAGAGCTTCCTGCGGCAGGACGGCATGCAAGTGACACCCAGCAACGACAGGGGAGTCTGGGGAGGAATTGCCTCGTTGGGTCCGGATCAGGAAGTGGAATATCTGCGCGAGGGCACCACCGTCATCGGCGGCAAAACCGTCAAGACTTTCAAGCTGTTTCCAAAAATATCCGGCTCAGGTGCCATCAACCGAACCCTCGACCTTTCAAACCGTCTGTTGGGGCATGTCACCTTCACCGACCTGAGCACCGGGGTGGTTCTTTTCACAGTCGAAGATTGGTTCTTGGGCAGCCTCTACGACCCCACTCCCTGAGGTTGCCTCCGGCGGATCCTTCGCTGCCACCAGAGCCGCGACGTCGTCCAAACAGCGCGCCCCTGCAGCGGCACCTGCGCGCGATTTTTCGACATCGGGGCTCCGGCCCGATCCGATGCCGACGTTCAGCCCAGGCTTGCCAGGCCAGGCGTATTCCGGGTATTCCATCGCCATGCCTTCGATGCTTCCTCGCCCCGCCCCATCCTGCCGGCGCGCCCGCTGGGCCCTGCCCCTGCTGACCGGCCTGTTGCTGTTGGCCCCGCCGGCCGAGGCCCGCACCTGGACCAACCTCGCCGGCGTGGCGATCGAGGCCGACCTCGTCCGCGTCGAGGGCGACCAGGTCTTCCTGCGCAAGGACGGCCGGGTGTTTCAGATCGCCGTGGCGACCCTGAGTGCCGCCGATCAGGCCTTCCTGCGTGAAGCGAAACCGACGACCGCCGCCGCCGCTGTGCCATCCGCCAGCGGGCCCGTTTCGAAAAAGGGCGCCTGCCTGGCGGCCCGGCAGAGCGACTGGCTAACACGCCTGAAGTCGCTCAACGTCGGCTGGTACTACCAGTGGAAGGCCGAGCGCAGCGCCGACGCCCCGACCATGCCCGAGTTCGTGCCGATGGTCTTCGGCAAACCCAACCAGATCGCGCCGGCGGTGACCTACGTGACCGGTCAGAAGGACACCTTCACCGCCCTGCTCGGCTACAACGAACCCGACAAGGCCGACCAGGCCGACATGACCGTCGAGGCCGCGCTCGCCGCCTGGCCCCAGCTCATGAGCACCGGCCTGCCGCTGGTCAGCCCGGCCTGCGCCAATCCCGAGGGCGAGTGGATGGAAGCCTTCATGGCGGGCATCAAAAAGCTCGGCTACCGGGTCGATTACATCGCCATCCATTCCTACGGCGGGCCGAGCGCCGCTGCCTTCCTGGAAAAACTCGAGCGACTCCACCGCAAGTACGATCTGCCGCTGTGGATCACCGAGTTCGCCGTCGGCGACTGGCAGGCCGCCACGGTGGCGGCCAACAAGCACTCGGCGAAATCCGTCGCGGATTTCATGCGCGCCGTCCTGCCCAAGCTGGACCGCCTCAAATACGTCGCCCGCTACGCCTGGTTCTCCGCCGACCCCAGCGACCCCCACCTCGGCACCTCCGCCCTCTTCAACGCCGACGGCACCCTCACCGAGCTCGGCGAAATCTACGCCAAGCATTGAGGCCGAACCTCAGGCAATGAGATAGCGTCGCCACGGTTCGCCGTCGAGATACTCCACGTCCTGCAGGCGCGGCACCTGCAAGCGCCAAGTGCCAAAAATCGTGCCGTCCTCATGCTTGAGCTCGAGCACGGGATTCATGCCATCCGACACCACCCACCAGGTGCCGGTGACCACCTGGCGGCGCGGTCCGCCGGAGGACAGCGACAGCCCTCCCGCCGACAGCCTGCTGGAGGACGAATGCTCGTAACGAAACGTGTCATTCGCATGCAGGAAGATGGCGGTGGAATCTTCATGGAAACTGGAGCCGCCACTGAAGTCGGAGTCAAAGGCGTTCGCCTCTCGGCGCAGCACCTTGCCGCTGAGGCGAAAATAGATTTCCCGTCGTTCCGCTTGGGTGACCATGCCGCCATCCTGCCCAATCCCCGCCCGCTGGGTCAAGCTTAGAACAAGGATGCGGCCCTGGCCCGGCAGCCTTTGGCGAATGCACGGGGCACCAGCGCGCAGTCAGCCCACGGTCACACCTTCATCATCTCCGGGATCTGCTTCGTGGCGATGCCGATGGGACGGTCGAGCGGCACGCCGGCACAGGCGAGGATCGTGGTGAGCAGATCGCCCTGATTGCCTTTGACGGTGTCGATGAAGCGTCCGGTGTTGAGGGAGCCGCCGCCTTTGCCGGCGAGGATGAAGGGCAGGTTTTCGCGGGTGTGCTTGTTGCCGTCCTCCAGGCCGCTGCCCCACATCATGATGCAGTTGTCGAGCAGCGTGCCGTCGCCCTCGCGCAGCGCGGCCATCTTGTTCACCATGTAGGCGAACTGATCGATGTTGAACTTCGTGATGGCGGCGACCTTGTCCGCCTTTTCCGCCTCGTTGTTGTGATGCGTGTAGGAGTGATGCGTGTTCGCCACCCCCAGTTCGGGATAGGAGACGCCGTTCGGCGTCGAGCCGATGTAGGTGCTCACGCGGGTTGTGTCGGTCTGGAAGGCCAGCACGGTGAGGTCGCACATGACCTGCATGTATTCGCTGCGCTTGTCGCCCTCGGGGATCTTGATCTCGATGGGCGGGGAATCGCTGGCCTTGCGCTTGCTGGCGGCCACACCGGCCTTCTCCAGCGCCGCCTCCTTCTGGCGATACTCGATGGCGGCGATGCGGCGCTCGACCGAGCGCACGCTGTCGAGGTATTCATCGAGCTTCTGCTGGTCGCCATGCGGCAGCTTCCTGCGCAGGTCCTTCGCGCCACCAATGACGAGGTCGAGCATCTGGCGGTCGAGCGGATCCGCCGCCGCCGCCTTGCCGCCGGCATCCGTCTTGCCAAAGAGCCGGTTCAGCACGCTGCGCGGATTGATCTCCGCCGGCATGGCCTGCGTCGGCGAGCGAAAGCTGCAGTGCGAGTAGTACCCCTCGTTCAGCCCTTCCTGGTTCTCCTTGTGCGTCTGCGGCATGGTCGCCAACTCCAGCGACGGCAGCGCCGTCAGCGCGCCGTAGTAGTTCGCAAAGATCTGGTCGGCCGAGATGGCGATGTGGATCTGGTTGCGCTTGGCGGCATTCGGCAGCGTGGCGGTGAGCCAGGTCGAAAGCTCGAGCGCATGCGGCGCGCCATTGAAGGGCGAGATCGGCACGCCGGAGATGCCCTTGACCAGCAGGCACTGGTCCAGAATCGGCCGCAGCGACGCCATGGCAGGCGGCGGCGAACTGCGGAAGCTTTCCGGTGAGGTCGGCCAGAACTGGTCCATGATCACCCCGTGCGGCATGTACATGAAGCCGAGGCGCACCGGCGGCTTGTAGGCCGCCTTGGCCTTGCCGGACTCCGCCCAGCCCATGGTTTCGAGCAAAGGCAACCCCAGCGAGGCTCCGAGGCCTCGCAGGCAGGTGCGGCGGTTGAGGAGGGAGTTGGACATGGCGGTGAGAGGCGGGGGTTAATCCTGAACGCGTCGATTCAAAAACGGATAGCTCGTCACAATCTCGCGGATGAGCGTCTGCATGCGGTGGCCGTCGGCGGTGATGCGCTTCATCATCTGGTCGACGATGATGTGGTCGTAGCCGTCGAGCTGGCGGCAGAGGGCGTAGGCGAGCAGTTTTTCGGTCAGGTTGCGCGCCAGATCCGTCTCGCGGGCGGCGATGAGGGCCTTCAGCTCCTTCGGCGAGGAGAAGCGCTTGCCGCCCGGCAGCTCACCCGCCGCGTCGATGGGGCCGCCGGACTCGTCCTGGTCGCGCCAGCGGCCGATGGCATCGAAGTTCTCCAGGCCGAAGCCGATGGGATCGAGGATCTTGTGGCAGTTCGCGCAGACGGCGTTCGTGCGGTGCAGCTCGGTGCGCTGGCGCAGGGTCAGGCTGGCCACCTCCTGCGGATTCTGCTTGTCCAGCGCCGGCACGTTTGGCGGCGCCGGCGGCACATGCTCGCCCAGCACCTGCTCCAGCACCCACACGCCCCGGTTCACCGCGCTGGTGCGGGTGGCAAAGGAGGTGGTGGCGAGCACGCCGGGCATGCCGAGGATGCCGCCGCGGTTCGGATTGGTGAGCTTCACCTTTTGCATGTCGCTGCCGGTGATCTGCTTTTCCAGCCCGTAGAGGCCGGCCAGCGTGCCGTTCAGGAAGGTGTAGTCGCTGTTCACAAAGCCCGC
The DNA here is from genome assembly GCA_966252325.1 of uncultured bacterium. GTDB lineage: Bacteria > Verrucomicrobiota > Verrucomicrobiia > Verrucomicrobiales > Verrucomicrobiaceae > Prosthecobacter. The sequence goes on from CBINON010000014.1 coordinate 98,071, forward strand.
CACGCTGCGGTTCTCGCGCACGATGCTGTCAAAGAACAGCCGGGCCTCGTCATACATCGCCTGGCGCAGCTCGGCGGTCATCTGCGGAAACTTCTTCTCGTCAAAGGTCTTCGTCGCCAGCTTGTCCAGCCCCAGCCACTGCGCGCCAAAGCCGTCGAACAGCGCCCGCGACCGCGGGCTCGCGAGCAGGCGCTGGGTCTGCGCCTGCAGCACCGCCGGCTCCTGCAGCCGGCCGGCATCCGCGAGCCGGGAAAGCTCCGCATCCGGCATCGTCGCCCAGAGCAGGTAGGAGAGGCGGCAGGCGAGCTGGTAATCATCCAGCCGCACGACCTTCTCCCCCGCCGGAGGCTCCTTGGCCGGGGTGATGAAGAGGAACTGCGGGGAGACCAGCACCGCCTTCAGCACGAAGCGCAGCGCACCGGCGCGGTCCAGCTTGTTGGCCGTGCCCAGCTCATACACCTTCACCAGCACGTCCAGCTCCTCCTCGGTGGGCGGGCGACGGTAGGCGCGGCGGGCCAGCCCGCGGGCCACCTCGCGCACCTCGGCCTCGGGTCCGCCCAACAGGCGCTGCTGCGCCGCCGCCGGCATCTGCCGGATCGCCTCGTTGGCGATGGCGAGATACTGCTCCGTCTGCATCGGCGAGAGCGAATTCAGGTAGCCCGCCCCGGGCACCTCGTCCGGCAGTTCCCGGGCGATCGACGCCGGCACGCCCAGCAGGTCGTGCAGGGTGTTGCCAAACTCCGCCTTGGTCAGGCGACGGATCACAAACGGCCCCGGATCGCGGGCGCTGAGGTATTTGATCTGCGCGATGGCGTCCAAAAAGCGCTCGCGCTCCTCGTCCGTGGGCTGGTCGGCATCCTCCGGCGGCATGTCATGCGCATTGACGTTGGCCATGCACTCCAGCCACTTCCGCGCAAAGGCCGGATCGCCCGGCTTGCGCACCGCCACGCGCAAATTCAGCCCCGCCTTCGGACGGTCGCCGTGGCATTCGACGCAATACTGCTTCACAAACGGGTCCACGTGCTGCTTGAAGGCCTTCTGCGCCGCCGCCTGCAGCGCCGCCAGCTCCGGGTCCACCTCGGCACGGGCAGGACAAGACAACGCGAGGCCGCAGCCCAGGCTGAGCAGGGCCGCTGCAGGGCGACGAAGGATTCGGAAAGGCAGGTTTTTCAAGGGGGACAGATTAGGACGAGCCCGGCCGCGCCACTCTATCGGCCAAGCCGCAGGGGCCAGCCAGCCCACCCGGCCGGATCGGATCCGGCGGTCGATTCGGTGCGGCAGCCCTTGCTTAGCTCTCGACAAAATGAATGCCGTGCTCGGCGCTGATTTCGACGATGCGCGGCATGTCCGGCCCACCGGGCGCGTTGAAGGCCTCGGCGATGCGTTCAAAGAACACCTCAAAGCCGGCGGGCGCCGCGTGCACGATCATGCGCAGCGGGGTGTCGCCGCAGTTGCGGTAGGTGTGACGGGAACCGCGCGGCAGGTAGGCGGCGGTGCCCGCCGGCACCTCCGACCACACCCCGTCCTGCCAGAACTCGACCCGCCCCTCCAGGATGTAAAACCACTCATCCTCGCGCGTGTGCCAGTGCGGCGGCGGCCCGCCGCCCGGCGGCGTCACCACCTGCACCATCGTGAAGGCCCCGCCCGTCTGCGCCCCGCTCAGCAGCACCGTCACCTCGTCGCCGAGGGCACTGAAAACCTTGGCATCCTGAGGCAGGGTGAGAGCATTGGGCAGGGCGGGCGTCATGCGTTCAACATGCGCCAAAAAGCCCGGCTGCCAAGTCCGGTCCAGCGGCTGAGGATGCAGCGGATGCCTGACAGTTATTCTCGGCTTCCTGAGTCGCTAGGTCACCGCATCGACCCGCAAACGCCGGATCGCGTAGAGTGGCGACTCACTCTCTGCCACCCGCCGCGCCCCCGAACTTCGTTTCGGCCCAAACTGCCCCCGGTTCGCCG